>JAEUIW010000003.1 GCA_016794925.1 Phycisphaerae bacterium | reverse complement strand
CGTTCGTGCTGACGCGGCTGGGCACCGCCGCGTGGATGAGGAACTCCTCCGCCCCTGCCGGGGCGGGTGTGTTGAATGCGCATGCCGTACGCGTATTGCGCTCCCGTGCGGTGGCGAGCATCGCTCCAACCGCGACCGCGTTCCTTCGTCCGGTTAGGACAACGCGATGATGAGGCAGCGATGCTCGCCGCAGAAGTGGAGAGGCATCAACGCCCGTGGACGAACTGTGACGACACGATCTCATGACATGCTTCTCTTGTGGCGCGATCGTGAACGCATGGCGGAAGTGAGCAACGCAAATCATCCAGATTGGTTCATCATTTCGGATCGGCGTGAACCGGCCGCGGCACAAACAGTTTACGAATACCGATACCGCTCCATGCACGTCGCTGATTATCAAGTAACACGACACTGCTCTCAGTCGTTACGATAATGTGACAGGAACTTGACATCACGATGGGGGGGGGGATAGTCTGCGATCGCACATGTGGAGTCTCGGTGATGCCGGTACGCAGTATTCATCACGCCTGTGTTGCGATTGCGACGATGGCTGTGTGTGCGGCCGCGGAAGGCCAGCCGTCTCCTTCACGCGACGTCGTGCATAACTGGTTTGAAGCGGAATGGGCCGCGGCGCAAGCGTTGCCGGATCTGGGTGACTGCTCGCTGCGGTGGCGCATGGAGTTCGCGTTCGCGCCCACCGATGATGAGTTGTTGCGAATGCGAGCTTCCGTGGAGGGCAAGCCCGATCATCCGGACCGTGGCACGCTGCGCTCGTGGACGCTCGCGCACGAGGGGACACCGGAGTTCATCCGCGTTCACCTCTGGTGCCGGGGAAACGGCCGTTGGCGCTACTGCAGCGACCCGTCCGCGATTCCCGACGGGTACCGTGATGAGGTCCGCACGCCGGCGACGGCGTGGACGCTGAGCAAGCCTCAGCTCACCGTGCTCGTGCCGCCCGATCCGGATCGTGACGGGGTGCCGGCATCGGAACGGGTGTTCGGTCCTGAGTTGCGCCGGTTCCTCCTCGGGGGCATGTACTGCGAGACGTTCATGCGCCTGCCGAATCGAACGCTCGCGGTTTCCGGGCTCGGTTGGACGGTTCGGGCGCTCTCGCGCGAAGTGGATGGCGAGCCTCTGTTCGGCCTCATGTACGAGGGGCGATGGGACGCGGGCGCGGAACGCGGCTTTGTCGAGCGGGTGCGGATCACGCACCAGCGGGGGCAACGTCAGGCCGTGGGAGAATCATACGTTTATGATGATTGGCGCTATAACGAGGCTCTCGGGCGTTGGCTCTGTCACACGGTCAGCAAGTTGCGTCCGGACGGTCGGTTGGATCGCCGCTGGCTGCTCGAAGATGTCCAGCCCGGCGCGGCCGGCACGTTCGAACGCGTGACCGCGATGCCCAGCGCGGATCGGCCCGATGCGCTGCGGGGCGCGCTGGACGGTCGGACGCTGGTTCGCCAGGACGGATCCGGCAACGCGGACGGCAACCCACCGAACCGAGCGGACACGGGCTCGCTGGTTCCGGCTCGACGCTGGCTGGGCTGGGGCCTGGCGGGCGCCGTGATGGCGTTCATTTCGATCGTCGCCGCGGTTCGGTTCCGAGGCGTTCGTCGCGTTCATTCACAAGGAACCACATGATGAAACTGATTTTTTCGCGTCGCGGCACTTCGGTGCACGTCGTCATCGCGGCGTCGCTCGCCGCGCCCTCGGTGCTCGTCGCGGGCATGTGCTGGCGGAGCGGGGCCACGTACAACTGCTGCACGCCATCCCATATCATCTGCCCGCCGGGCGGGCCATCCGAGGGCGATCATTGGGGTTGTGACGGCGCCACGGTCGGCGGGCCATTCGCGGTTCACTCGATCCGGGGCGGTTCACCGGGGCTTGATTCGTATTCCACATCGCTCGTGGGCACCTGCACCAAGCAGAATCCGATCTGCGGGAGCGAGGTCGGCGAGTGCTCGCTGACGTCGCCGATTCCCACGTCGTGCAGTTCAACGGACCCTGACGGGGATTTCTGCTGGTGAGTGCTGACGCCGCGGCCACCGTGACGGGGGCGACGTTCGCCCGCTCGCGTCGTCGCGCGTGGCGGGAGTGGATCGGCAGGCGTTGCGTCGATTTCGTGCTCGGGCTCATCCTGCTCGCGGGAGTGACCAAGAGCGTCGATGTTCCCGCGTTTGAATCGACGTTGAGCAGCTGGACGTTGATCCCACCCGTCGCGCGGCCGATCGTGGCCCACGCCGCGCCGCTGTGCGAATTGGCCGTGGGCTGCCTGTGGTTCTCGGGCGTCGCGCGGAAAGCGGCCCCGTTGCTAGGGCTGGGGCTCTTGAGCGCGTACACCACTCTGTACGTCTTCCAGCTCGCGACCGCGATGCCGCCCACATGCTCGTGCCTGGCGCTGATCGACCGGTATTGGAGCGATCACGATCTCGTTCCGTATACGATTGGGCGCAACTGCGTGTTCATCGCTCTTCTTGCGGTCGGGATGTGCTGGTCCGTGGAACGAGCCCGCCGGCAACCGACGATGCCATCGGCCGGCGTGAGCGCCCGGGGCGTGCGCCTCGGGCGCTCCGGGTTTACGCTCCAGGAAATCCTGGTGACGTGCTGCGTGATCGGGATTCTCGCGGCCGTGGTCCTGCCGTCGATTGTCCTCGTTCGCGGCGCCGCCAGGAATGCCGCGTCGCTGTCTCACCTCCGCACGCACGCGCAGGTGTTCGCGGGGTACGCGACCGACTATCAGGACATGCTTCCCTACTTCACACCACCAGAATCAAGCACGTTCCGCATGATGTGCCAGTCGCGCGGAGAAGTCTCCGGGCCGCACTTCGCGACTCATGTGGCGTGGAACTACGGGATGGCGGACCGCGCGTATGGGGGCAATCCCAACCATGAGACGTTCTATTCACCAGCCAGGGCGCGCACCGGCGGCACGTCATATTACTACGGGTGCGCATTCTTGGCGTCGCCCGAGTATTGGAATCCGTCCACGCGCGTCGGGCCGGCGCAGTGGGGCGCCGCGCACCTGTCATCCGCGGTGTATCCTTCGAAGAAGATGCTGATGATGGACTACGCCGCGATCCTCGAGTCGCAGACCGGCGGCCGGGCGTGGCAGGATCCCTCGATCGCGTTGCGGTGGGCGGGGTTGGACGGGAGCGCAACGTCGTCTTCGCTGGCGGAGATCGCGGCGGGGTACGAGGAAGGGGACGGCAACTTCCCGGGGCTGATCCATCTCGTGGACTACCCGTTCGGGATGCACACGATCGGCGGCGTGCGGGGGCGGGACGTGCCCTAATCCTCTTCGTCGCGCGGGGCGTCGGTGAATTCCTCGTGCCAGCGCATCTGGATGGTCTCGAGGATCTTCTCGTTGGCGGGGTGTCCGGGCTCTTCGCGGAAGAGCGGGAGGGCGGCGACGAGGCGGCGGAGTTCGGGGAAGGAGACGGTGAGGGGGTCGCGCGCGGGGAAGGCCTCGGCGAGTTCCTCGGCGATGCGGTCCACATCGAGCCAGCCGAAGGTCGGGGGCACGTTGGTGTTCCTGGGGCCCGGGGCGGGGCCCGGCGCGCCGGGCGGGGAGGGGGAGCGCGACGGGGCCGGTCAGTGGTGGGGAACTTCCTTGACGGCGTTGCGGTTCCAGGCGGGGACGCGGACGATGATGGGGCCCTCGCGCTGGACGACGCACTGGCAACTGAGGCGGCTGTTGCGCTGGAGGCCGGGCGCCTCCTCGACGCGGTCTTCCTCGGCCTCGACGGGGGCGCTGAGGAGGTTCATGCCCTTCTCGATGTAGACGTGGCACGTGGAGCAGGCGCAGACGCCGCCGCAGGCGTGCTCGATGTCGATGCCGTTGCTCATGGCGAGATCGAGGAGGCACTCGCCCATAACGGCGGGGACGGTGAGCTCGCGGGAGTCGCGTCCGGCGGGGGAGTCGGCATCTTCGATGATGAAGGTGACGGGGGTGTTCTTGGAGGTGGGCCGTCCGGCCAGGTCGGGTCGGGACATGGGTGGCTCCTGGGACGGGGGGACGGGCGCGGCGGGACCGTTGGGTACACACGGGACGGCGGGCCCGCCGCGTGAGGATGATAGGTGGGCGTGCGCGGGCTCCCGGGGTTGGGGGCGGGCGGAACGGGGGGCGGGGCGCGGGGGGATACACTCGTCGCTCTCCCATGGCGGACTCTCACGACGCTGCGCCCGGACCACGGACCGTGACCTCGCCCCCGGGGGCGACGGGCCCGGGTCCGATGGTGTCGGTGGTGTGCCCGGCGCACAACGAGCGGGACAACATCGCGCGTCTGGTGGAGGAGATCGAGCGGGCGCTGGTGGGGGTGACGGGGGGATACGAGATCGTGCTGGTGGACGACGGTTCAACGGACGACACGCGGGCGGTGATCGCGTCGCTGATGGCCGGGCGCGCGCACCTGCGGGGCGTGGCGATGCTGGGGACGCCGGCGGGGCGCGGGAACGGGCAGTCGGCGGCGTTCCACGCGGGGTTCCGGGCGGCGCGCGGCGCGCTGATCGCGACCATGGACGCGGACCTGCAGAACGACCCCGCGGACCTGCCGCGGCTGCTGGAGTTGATCGAGCGTGGCGCGGACATGGCGCAGGGCGATCGCTCGCACGCGCGGCGGGACAACGCGGTGCGGCGGGTGGGCTCGGTGGTGGGGCGGATGTTCCGTCGCGTGCTGCTGGGGGACACGATCCGGGACACGGGGTGCTCGCTTCGGGTGATGAAGCGAGCGATCGCGTTGGCGCTGCCGCTGGAGTTCCGGGGGATGCACCGGTTCATCCCGGCGACGGCGCGGCAGCTCGGGTACACGGTGGTGGAGGCGCGGGTGAATCACCGGGCGCGGGTGGCGGGGGAGACGAAGTACGGCCTGGGGATCGTGCAGCGCGCGATCCCGGGGCTGCTGGACCTGCTGGCGGCGCGGTGGATGGGGTCGCGTCGGCGTCCGACGGCGCACGAGGAGTTCCGGGCGTGAAATTCAAGTGGGAGCCGCTGGCGGCGATGGTGGCGCTCCTGCTGCTGGGGGTGTGGGTGGTGATCGGCCCGAGCGTGCGGTACGAGACGCGGCCGGGAGCGCAGCTGTCGAAGTTCAACCTGGGATCGGTGAAGGGCGAGCTGGAGGTGGTGGCGGAGCCCAACGGGCCGGGGGGCGGGGGGCACACGTTCCGGTTTCTGTTCCCGGGCGGGGCGAGCACGCGGGTGCTGTCGGCGGAGGAGTTCCGGGCATGGTTCGGGGAGGAGGCGTACGAGCGGGTGACGCGGAACGCGGGGAGCACGCTGTTCCGGGCGCTGAACGTGACGGGGTGGGCGGGGCTGATCTGGGTGGCGGCGGGGTTCGCGGGGCAGGGCGCGTTCTTCGGGCGGATGTGGATCCAGTGGCTGGCGTCGGAGCGCAGCAAGCGGTCGGTGGTGCCGGAGGCGTTCTGGTGGTTGAGCCTGGCGGGGGGCGTGCTGCTGTTCGCGTACTTCGCGTGGCGGCAGGACATCGTGGGCGTGGTGGGCCAGACGTCGGGCGTGGTGATCTATGCGCGGAACATCCGGCTGATCCACAAGCAGCGGCGTCGGGCGGAGCGCGACGCGGCCCGCGCGGCGGCGAGCGGCGGGGTCGGGGACACGACGCCGGAACTCAGGCCGCCATCGCCCGAGCCCGGACCTCCGGGACGAGCAGGCGGCTGACCCAGCCGCCGTAGTTGTTGAGCTCGACGCCGTGGGCGGCGTAGTCGGGGAGGTAGAGGGCGTCGTCGACGAGGTAGCTGAACTGGTGCTCGCCGCTGGAGATGGGGAGGGTGAGTCGCCACCAGCCGTCGCGTTCGCGTCGGAGGGGGACGCGGCCGCGTTTCCAGTCGGTGAAGTCGCCGACGAGTTCCACGCGGGCGGCGTGGGGCAGGTACACTCGGAACTCGTACTTCCCGTCGTCCGTGAGGCTGACCATTGGCCGAGGACCTCCGTCCACAAGCGAGCGTGCCGCGGCGCGGATCCCGGCAACCGAGCGGTCGCCGCGCGGGCTTGGGCTCCTTTGACAGAGGCGTATCGGACGACGGCGCGGCGGACTTGTGCGGGGTGCGCGGATTTTTCGGGATGTTCCGGTCCGGGCGAGGGCGTGGATGGGCGTGGCTCGCAACGGCGGGGCTGTGCCTGGGCGCGATGGGGTGCGCGGGTGAAGGGGCGGCGCGGCCGGTGGCGGACGCGCCCGTGGGCGAGGGCGGGGCCGGTGATAACCCGCCGGCCGAGCCGGTGCGGGCGCGGCCGCTGGCGCGGATCGTGGGCGCGGCGGAGACCGGGCCGACGGTGGTGCCGGTGGTGATCGCGGGCGGGTGGGGTGAACCGGGGGGTACGGTCCGGGTTCGGACGGAGCATGGGGAGGAGGTCGATGCGCGGCTGGTGCGTTTGGGCGGCGCGGGTGAAACGGTCGCGCCGCCGAGCGGGTTCGAGGCGTGGTTCGGGGTGGTGACGCCGCGGCGCCCGTGGTGGGGCGTGGAATTGGGCGCGGGAGCGTTCGATTGGGGCTCGGAGCGCGGGTCGGGGGATTCCCGATCGGTGTGGATGGGTCCCGAGCGCGTGCGGGTGATGCGCGCGCACGAGGGGAACGAATCGCGGGGCGGCGGAGCGGAATCCGTTGCGCGCATGGGGGCGCTGGGGGAGTGGCTCCGAGCGGCGGGTCCCTCGCAGGCGTGGCGGGTGGCGGCGACGGACTGGGACGGGGTCGGGCTGGACGCGGCAGCGGACGCGGCGGCGCGGCCCTGGCGGGCGGCGCTGGCGCGTCTGGGCTCGGCCTCGCCGGAGTTGTTGGCGCGGGTGCGGGGCCGGCTGACGACCATGCTCGATATCGGCCCGGGGGTGACGGCGCCGGGCTGGGATCCCCGGGGCGAGGAATCGGATGCGCTGCTGGCGTCGTTGCTGGCGGCGGGGACGGACACCGGAGAACTCGCGGGGCGCGCGGAGACGTGGCTGGAGTCGTGCCCGTCCTGCCTGGTGTGGGTGGTTGACGACGGCGGGATCCCGGTGGTCGGCGGGGTCGGGGGCATCACCACGCTGGCGGTGGCCAATCTGACGGGCGAACGCATGGCGGCGCGGGCGGGATCGGGCCCGGCGGGGGCGCACGAGGGCGGGGAGCCGCGGTCGATCGGGCCTTCTTCGGTGGCGTTCCTGACGGCGACCGGGCCGGCGGTGGGCGGCGCGGAAGGGGAGCGCGTGTTCGTGCGGGTGCGCGCGGGTCGGAAGACGTACGAGCGTGAGATCCTGCCGACCGCGATCCGGGCACGGCCGCCGGGCGTCGCGCTCGGGCCGCTGCTGGCGGACTGGTCGCTGGCATCGCTGCACGCGCAGGGGAAGGGGGAGTCATCGGCGGCGCAGGATCCGCCGTTGCTCGCGCCGGCGACGACGGCACTGCTGCACGCGGACCCGGACGCGTCCGCCCCGGCCGCGTCGGACGGCACGCCGGGAGCGTGGCTGATCTACGTCGAGTGCGCGGGAGTGGATGGCGGGGGGAGCTCGGACGGGCCGGACGTGGTGCGGGTATGGCTGGGCCCGTACCAGGCGGCGCGGAACGTGCTGCGGGTCACTTCGGACGGCCTGGTGCGGGATGAACGGGAGCTGATCCGTGAGGCGCGGGGGGAAGCAACGTCCACGGGCGGCGCGGAAACGGATCGGCGTGTGCGCGTGAGCCGCACGGCGCGGGGCTGGTCGGCGTGGATCCCGGTTCCGGCGGGTGCGATCGACGCCGACGGCGTGCTGCGGGTGGGGCTGGAGCGGAGCGTGGCGGGGGTGGGGCGCGGGAGCTGGCCGCGCCCGATGCTGCCGTGGCAGCGCGAGCCGGGCCGGGCGCTGATCGACACGCGCGCGTGGCGCGGGACGAGGTGAGTGGTGCCGGGCTACGGCGCGGGCGGGAGGTCGAGCGCGGTGGCGAGGAGCGCGGTGAGGTCGGTGTTGTCGAGGTAGGCGGGGAGGAGCTCGGAGCCGGGTCCGAGGGCGGTGGTCTCGACGTAATCGTTGGTGTGCTCGTGGCTGGCGAAGGCGACGCCGAAGGTGTTGGCGGCGACGGAGCCGAGGACGGAGACCTGCGCGTTGCCGCCGGAGAAGGGATCGACGCGCTCGCCCTTGACGGAGCGACGGAGGAAATCGAGGTCGTCCCTGGCGAGGGTGATGCCGAGGGCCTGCTTGACGAGATCGGGCATGGCGTCGGCGGCGGCGTCGGCGTTGGGGAGTTCGGCGGCCCGGTCGAAGATCCACTCGAAGGAATGCGACGCGCGGGAGAGGCGCAGGAAGGAGTCGTTGCCGCGGCGTCCGTAGAAGGTCAGGCCGGGATTTCCGGTGCCGTGGTCGGAGGTGATCACGACGAGCGTGTCGTCGCGTCCGAGCGCGAAGTCGGCGACGAGGCCGAGGGCCTCGTCGAAGTCGAGTTGCTCGCGGAGGAGCGACGCGGCGTCGTTGGCGTGCCCGGCGTGGTCGACGCGACCGCCCTCGATCTGCGCGACGAATCCGCCGGGGTGGCGGGCGAGCATGTCGAGCGCGACGCGGCTCATGTCCGCGAGCGACGGGACGTTCGGGGCGCGGTCGAGGACCATGGGAACGTGACTGTCGGCGAACACGCCGAGGGTCATGCCCCTGCCGATGGCGGGCCAGCGGGAGGGATCCGCGGCGAGGGTCCGGAGCTGCGCGGCGTCCCGGACGATACGGAGCGTCTCGCTCGCCCTGGCATCGTCGGTGCGGAAGTGCTTGGCGCCGCCGCCGAAGGCGACGTCGAGGCGGCGCTCCAGCATCTGGCGCGCGATCTCGTCCTCGCGGTCCCGATCCGCGACGTTGGCGCAGAAGCCCGCGGGGGTGGCGTGCGTGACGCGGGTGGTGGTGACGACGCCGACGGCCTTGCCGGCGGCCTTGGCGCGCATCAGGAGGGGCGTGGGCGCGGAACCGTCGGGCAGGACGCTGAGCGCGCCGTTGTTGACCTTGCGTCCGATGCTCCAGGCGCTGGAGGCGGCAGCGGAATCGGTGACGAGCGAGTCGGCCGAGTGCGTGCTCTGGGTGGCGCGGCGGACCCCGGTGGTGGTCCAGAGTCGGGCCCAGCGCGAGGGCGTGCCCCGGGAGAGCACGCTGTAGCGGTCGGCCATGCTCAGGGTGCCGTTGCTCATGCCGTCGGCGACCATGAAGATCGCGTTGAGGGCCTTCTTGCCGCGGAGCGGGCCGATTCGGCCGGAGGCGTGGACGGCGGGCGCGGCGGCGTCGAGCGCGGAGAGCCCCGCCAGGGCGGCCCCGGCCCGGAGCAGCCCGCGACGTGAGATCCCGTGCGTGTGCGTGGAATCGGGTGCGTTCGGGGTGTGCATGCGCCCTCCGCGGGCGCGAGCCGGTTGCCGGCGGGAGCCGGCCGACGCTCGACCACGCCGCTCAGAATGCTATGGAAGCGGTGAGGCCGACGAACGGGGTCGGGCGGGTGTTGTCCTCGGACACGCGGTTGCCCTCACGGTCGTCGAAGCGGAACTCCTGCCACACGATGGCGCCGCCGGCGAGCCTGACGGTGACGGCGCGAGAGGGGGACCATGCCAGTGCGACTTCGACCGGGGCACGGGAGTCGCGGACCACGCCCTCGGGCAGAGGGCCGTCGTCCCGGAGGCGGAAGTCCCGGAGCTCCCAGCGGCCGGCGAGCGAGATCGACCATTGGGAGTCGAGGGTCTTGGTGAGGCGGAAGCCCAGCCCCTCGCTGGCGAGTCGGAGGTCGTCGCCGATCTTCCAATCGACCCCGACGATGGGAACGACGAGCGCGTGATCGTCCAGCCGGCTGCTGGCGGCGACGCCGAACGAGAGCGCGAGTCGATCGCTGAGCGTCCAGGTGGCGCCGGCGATGCCGCCGGCGGTGACGGCGCTGGAGAGGTCGGCGCCGGACTCGGCGGACCAGCGGAAGATGCCGCCGCCGAAGACGGTCCACTCGGGCGAGAGCCGGTGGAAGATGGTGGGCGCGAGCGACACGGCGTACGCGTCGTCGAAGGGGTCGCGGGAACCGGGGACGAGGGCCGAGGCGTTGGAGAAGTCGTAGAACGAGGACTCGAAGTCGAGGTTGACGTTGAGGCGCGTCTCGGGCGCGACGGGCGTGCCCACGCCGATGCCCGCGCCCGCCCGCGAGACGGCCACGCGACCGGGCGAGTCCTTCAGGTCCGCCTTGAAGGCGAGCGACCCCGTGCCCCGCAAGGTGATGGAGAGCTCGTCGAGGCGTTTGCCGTTCTCGTCACGCTCCTCGGTTCCGGGCGCGGCGGCGGTGACGCCGCCGGGCGCCGCCGGCACGTCCCGGGCGCGCTCCTGCGCGGCGGCGCGGGCGACGGGGACGAGGGACAACGCGGCGGCGCTCAGGAGCAACAGACCGTGGCCTCTGCGGGTCATGCGGGGTCCTTTCGGTGCGGGTGTCCGGCCGGGCGGGGCGAGCGCTGAGAATAGGTCGCTACGCGCTCATTCGGCGTGCGAAGAGGAGCCACTCCAGGGCGAGCAGCGCCATCGCGGCGGCCACGAACCAATGCCAGAGCTCGCGCGAGACTTCGCCGCGCACACGCGGCCCGTCGCTGACATCCGGGCCGCCCGAGGGGCCGTCGGGCGACACCCGGTCGGCGGTCGTCGGTGCATCCGCGGGCGGGCCGGGCTCGCCGGCGCGGAGCCACGACTCACGCACGCTGAACAAATTGACGGGGAGAACCTCGTCGGTGGCGCCGACGGCGCGCCACACGCCGACGCGATCGAAGACGCCCAGTGACACGCCACGGTCGGGCGCGCCGGCCTCGGGCGGAGCGGGGTCGGGGAGGGGGGCGTCGACGACGCGGGGTTCGGGCCCTTCGAGGCGGAGCTGCGTGACGCCGGGGGGCACGCGGACCGTCACGGGCTCGGTGGTGGTGTAGGAGCGGCCGTCGGAGGCGCTCCAGGTGGCGTCGGGATCGGCGCCGGCGGCGCGGGGGCGAGACGCGGCGGAAAGATAATCGATGGCGTTGATGAGGAAGACCGGGAACGAAAGATCGGGCCCCCAGTTCGTGCGTTCGAGGTCGAACGCGATGAAGACACGTCGGGCGGCTCCGTCCTCGATCAGGCCGATGAGGGGACCGTTCGCGCCGTCCGCAAGGGAGAGCAGCCGCGCACCGGAAGCGGGCTGGGGCGCGTGCCGGAGCGTGGCTCCGGGGAAGACGACCAGTTCATCGAGGCTGACGTGCGCGAGCAAAGGATGATCGCGACGCCAGGCCAGGGCGCGGGCGGCCGGCGCGTCGGGGCCGTCGTCACCGGGCTCGATGCCGACGCCCAGCGCGGGAACGCCGGCCCCGAAACTGAGCGACGACACGGGGGGCGGGGCGCGCGGCTCGACGCGGTCGAAGATGACCACGTCCGCGGGCGGGGCGCGTCGGGCGTCACGATCGGCCCACGCGGCGGCGTACCCGTCGGGGGTGACGAGCGCGAGCGACTCGGGTTCGGTGACGCCGACGGCGCGGGCGAGGAACGGGTCGGGCCGCGGGCGGCCGTCGGGACCGGACGGAGCCACGAGCATGATGGAGGGCCGGCGCGCGGAGTTGATCCAGACGGCGGCGGTGTCGTCGCAAGCAAGGGCATCGGCGGCCGAGAGCGACACGGTGACGAGACCGGGTTCGGGGCGGGAGAATTCGAGCCTGACGGACGCGTCGCCACGGTCCTCCTCGCGTCGGCCGGGCACCCGGACCTCCCGCGCGGCGACGATGCTCCCGTCGGCGACGGCGCGAACGAGCGCATCGCGGGGCCCGTTGGAGGCGTTGCCGAGACGAACAAAGAGGCGGACGGTGCCGCGATCGACCGGGTCGCGCCTGGCGCTGAGGGCGGTGATGCCGATGTTCTCGCGGTCGGCGCGGGGGGGCGGCCCGATGCTCAGGACACGAAGGTCGATGGGGCTGCCCCGGCGCCGGGCGGAAGCGGCCAGCTCGGGTGTTTGGGAATCGGTGATGAGCACGACCGTCGGCGGCGGCAGCGATGGGACGTCCTCACCACCGCGGGTCATGGCCTCGATGAGCGCGGCGGCGGCGTCGGGATCGTCGGGCTGATCGGATGGCGAGAGGGACCGAAGGCCGGCGAGCAGATCGTCGGCGCGATCCGTGAAGGGGACGATGATGCGGGCGTCGCGCGCGAACCCGGCGAGCATGACGCGGGTGCGGCCGGAGCGGGTGAGTTCGCGGATCGTCTCGTCGGCACGTCGGAGGGCGAGTTCCCAGCGGGAGACGAGCCCGGAGGCCCCCGCGGGAGCGGGCGCATCGGTCGCGGACATCGATGCGGACCGGTCGATGAGCAGGACGGCGCGGTCGCCGGCGGGCCCCGAGCCGTGGACGGCGGGGCGGGCCAGGGCCAGAAGAAGGAGCGCGAGGATGGCCGCCTGCATCGCGAGCAGCCAGGTGGGACGGGGCCGCCGGAGCGGCACGTTCGCCTGCGTGTCCTCGGACGAGGCGGCCCAGAGCATGATGGAACTGACCCGGACTGGGCGTCGCCGCAGCTTGAGCATGTAGAAGGCGAGCAGGACGGGCGCGGCGAGCGCGGCGCCGATCAGCCCGACCATCGGCGCAAGGAACGTCACGACCAGCCTCTGCCGGGCGGGGGCGGGCCGCCCGCGCGCGCACGGGGCGGCTGGTCGGGGGCGGGGCCGTCGGCCGCGACGTCGGCGCGGAGGCCCTCCGCGATGATGTACATCTCGCGTGAGACATCGCGCGACGCCTCGGGCTTGTAGCCGCGTGCATCGACGAACATCGAAGCGGCCCGGCGGAGCAACTCCGGGTAGCGTTCGCCCTCGAAGATCTTCATGACCAGCCGCCCGCCGGGGCGGAGCAGTGCCGGGGCAAGGTCGAGGACGCGGTCGCAGAGGCGCGCGGAGAGGAGGTCGTCGCCGTAGCCGGTGGTGTCGGGGGCCATGTCGCTGAGGAGGACGTCGAATCGACGGTCGGGCCGTGCGGTGGAATCCGGCCCGTCGGGGCGGACCCGTGCGAGCAGCTCGGCGGGAGGCGTGGCGACGGCGTCGCCGACGACGGCGCGGACGTTGGGGGGCATGGGATGGGTGACGGCCTTGAGGTCGAGGCCGACGACGCGGCCGCGCGAGCCGACGAGCTGGGAGGCGACCTGGAGCCAGGATCCCGGGGCGCAGCCGAGGTCGAGGACCCAGTCGGCCGAGCGGAGGAGGGCTCGGCGCTCCTGGATCTGCTTGAGTTTGTAGGCGGATCGGGCGAGGTAGCCCTCGGCCTTGGCGAGCTTGAAGAAGCGGTCGTGGAGCTTGCGGGGCTGGGCCACGGCAGATCCTAACCACGCGGCGGGGCGTGCTCCCCCGCGGCGCGGGGTCATGGGAGCGGGCTGCGTAACATCCGTGCTTCGCACACGGAGACCTTGATGCCCCGGAACAGCACCGATCATTCGGAAGCCCCCCCGCGCAAGTTCGTGGCCGAGCTGGGCCCGTCCGAGTTCGTCCGGGGGCTGTTCTCGATCTCGAACGCGCAGCTGGGCCGCACGCGGAACGACAAGCCGTACCTGCGCTGCCTGCTGGGCGACAAGACGGGCGACATGCCCGGCCGCATGTGGTCGGTCGACCCGGAATCGTTCCGGCGGCTGGCGACGGACGGGTTCGTGTACCTGGAGGGCGAGACGCAGGCGTACCAGGGCGAGATGCAGCTGATCATCCAATCGATCGAGCCGGTGGAGCCGACGATCGAGCAGCTGCGCGAGCTGCTGCCCTGCTCGTCGCGCGAGCCGGCCGAGATGTTCGCGGAGGTGACGGGCGTGCTGGAGACGCTGCGTCACCCGTGGATGAAGGCGCTGGCACGGGTGTACCTCGATGACGCGCCGCTCATGAAGGCCTTCCGCGAGGCGCCCGCCGCCAAGAGCATGCACCACGCCTACCTGGGCGGGCTGCTGGAGCACACACTGAGCCTGCTGATCCTGGGGGACCGGGTGTGCGCGCACTACCCGAAGATCAACCGCGACATCGTGCTGATGGGGTTGTTCCTGCACGACCTGGCCAAGACCCGGGAGCTGGTGTACGACCGGACGTTCGGGTACACGGACCGGGGCGAGCTGATCGGGCACATCGTGGACGGGGCCATCATGCTGCATGATCGGGCGCAGCTGGTCATGCGATCCACCGGCCTGCGCCCCCCGATGCACGCGGTGACGGTGCTGCAGCACATCATCATCTCGCACCACGGCCAGGCGGAGTACGGGGCCGCGAAGCTGCCCGCGACGCCCGAGGCCATCATGGTCGCGATGCTCGACAACCTCGACGCGAAAATGGCGATCGCGCTGAGCGCGGCCCGCCCGGACCGGAGCGCGACCTTTGACCTGGGCGGGAACTTCACCGACCGGCTGTGGGCCCTGGAGAACACCAAACTGTTCCGGCCCGATCCGTTGGCCGAGTGAGGGCCCGGAAGGGCCCCTACGATTCCGCGATGAGCGCCCGGGGGCAAACCATCCGCGTTGATTTCGGGCGGCCCGTGCCGCTGTTCCCGCTGCACGTCGTGACGCTCATGCCGCACGCGCGTTTGGGATTGCACGCGTTCGAGGATCGGTACAAGCAACTGGTGTCCGAGGCGCTCGACGGGCCGGGGCAGATCGCGATGGCGGTGTTCGCCGGAACGACCTGGCGACGCGAGTATCACGCCAATCCCCCGCTGCGTCCGGCGGTGTGCGTGGGCCAGATCATCGAGCACCAGCGGCTGCCCGATGGACGGTACAACCTGCAGTTGCACGGGATCTGTCGGGCCCGGATCGTCGAGGAGCATCCACCCGAGGAGGGCCGGCCCTATCGCACGGCGGAACTCGAGCCCCTGGGCTTGGACATGCCCGACGAGACCGAATTGCAACCGGCGCGGACCCGGCTGGAGCGGCTGCTGACCCAGGCGCCGATGACCGACCTGCGCGACTCGGCGGGCCTGCTCGAGCACATCCGCAACGAGGACATCCCCACCGCCGCGCTGATCGAACTTTTTTCCTCGTGGTTCCCGGGCGAACCCGAGTTGAAGTACCGGCTTCTGTCGGAAGCCGATGCGATGCGACGGGTGAGGATCATCGAGGGAGAATTCACCCGTTTAAGGGATCTTCTGGTACGAGCGATCCCCCAACGTCAGGTTGAAACACCAAAGGGGTGTTGCTGGAATTGAGCAACCGATTGAACCAAGGACGACCCACCGGGAGCCCCCGACGTACAACGTGGGGTTCAGACGCCGGGCGTGAGGCGTTCGAATGCGCCGTCATCAGGGTCCCGGCATTCTGGGAGCGGAACATGCGTATCGCGTCGTTGAGGAACCGTCTGGCTTTGCGAGCTTCGGCCGCCGCGCTGCTTGGATCGGGTGCCCTGATGGGCGCCGGCTGCAACAACGCGGGGCAAGGGGCACTCTCCGGGGGCGCGCTGGGAGCGGGGGCAGGGGCCGCGATCGGGTCGTTCTTCGGGAAAGCCGGGAAGGGGGCCGCGATCGGGGCGATCGGCGGGGCCCTGGGCGGGGCGGTCATCGGGGATCAGAACGAGCGGAATGCGCGCCGGCCGTAGCGCGACAAGACCGATTGTGCTTCAGTCGTCGTCGGTCGCCAACCGGTCGCCGTTGGTGGCTCCCAGTAGCAACGCCGGTCGAGGCCGAAGGGCGGCTTCGCGGCACGCCTCGGCGAGCCGTTGGTGCAGCTTCTCGTGGTCGGGGTGGGCGGCGAGACGGGCGTAGAAAGCCTCCACCCGAGCACGGGGCTCGAGAGCCGGGTTGACCTGGGCGATGGCGGCATCGCCGAGCGCTTCGTTGGCGAGTAGAAACCAAGCCGGCACCGGGAGCGGCGCGGCATCGGGCGTCCGTTTGGGCGCGACCGCAACTCTTCTGACGGTTGCGCGAGACTTGCTCGGGGACGCGCGCTTGGGGGCGGGGGTGGGGGGGAGCGGCACCTTGACGCGGACGGTGGCGGGTCCGACAGCGACGAGCGGCCAGAGACCATCGCGTGTTACGGGCTCCCGCACCACCACGATGACGGGCACCCGGGCCCGGGCGGCGCGCTCACGAAGGACGCGGCCGTCGACTCCGACCCGGGGCGGCTCAATGAGGTAGCACCCGGTACGGAGGTCCTCCTGGAGGGGGAGCTCGCCGTTGACGGAGCGTACGGCTCCGGAATCGAACGCCAGGTCCCGGAGCTGACGGCGCGCTTCCTGAAGCGGGAGCAAGATCCGGGCCATGCGCTCGAAATCGCTGTCGGCGTGGGCCATCCGGAGGGCTTCGAGAGCCAGTTCCTCGGCCTCGGCGTACCGGCGACCGACGAGCTCGTTGCTGGCGCGTTCCATCAGGGCGTCGATCTCTCCGGGCCGCGGAGCGGGATTCGGAACGATCGGCATCGAGGGGATCGGCACGGCGACGATCTCCGGCGTGACGGACGGTTCAGGCGGCGAGGGAGCGAGCGAAGGACTCGAGCAGCGACCGCCAGCGTTCCGCTTCCTGATCGAGATCGTACGCCAGGAGGTCGGCCAGACGGGCCCAGTCCTGCGCGCCCACGGCGCTGGTCGCGGCCCTCAGGTGCGCGCCGAGCGACGAGGCTCGCGCGCCAGGGCGGCCGGCGCCATCGGAGGAGGGAATCGCATCGACGTCCAGGGAGAGCAGCGAACAACCGTCGGCGAGCATGGTGCGGGCCGCTTCCCACGCGGAGAGAACTTCGGGGAGCTCGCGGATCGCCTCGGTGACGCGGCCGCACTGGAGCAGCTCGGCGGCGCGGCGCTGGGTGTCCCGGACGCGGTCGAGCGCCTCGGCTGCGTCACGCAGGCCGTCGCGGACCAGGGCGCGGGGATCGGCCGAGGTGAAGCGGAGCTCGGACGCCGGGCGGGGCTCGGAGTCTGGCGCTGACAGTTGCCGATCCGCGAGCGGTCGGCCGTCGAGGAGAGCCTCGACGATGACACGGCCGCGGCCGCCCGCGTCCCGGCGCGCGGCTTCGAGCGCGTGCGCCAGGGTTGGCTGAAGAATGCCGAGCGGACGGTCGTCGAGCGTGACGTTCATCCCCGGTGTATCGGACGTGCGAGCAGCGGGGGTCAAAGGAAAGAGCCTGGGGAAGCCAAAATGCCGCGAACCGAGCGAACCAACGACCGCGTGTGGAGTGAAAAAACCTCATCCCGCGGCCGAAAGACGGTTCGATCCGAGCCTCACGAACGGGGCAGGGCGGAGCGCCGTAGGGAGGCTGGGGGCGTGGGTGATCGTGGTGGGGCAGATGGCCGGGACGTCGCGGTCCAACATCGATGGATCGACGTTCCAACCACGGTGCCGCGAGGGGCGTCGGGCTTTCGAACGCGTCCGGTGAACTGGACCGGTCGTTTCTTGCCGCACGATGATCGCGGTTCGATCAGGCGACGGCATCGGCGAGGGTGGGGAGCGTGTCGAGGATGTTTCGGACCACGGCGTCGGGCGTGACGCCCTCGGCCTGGGCCTCGAAATTCAGCACGAGCCGGTGGCGCAGAGCGGGAACGGCCACGTCGTGGATGTCGTCGATGCTCGCCGCGGCGCGGCTGTCGAGCAGGGCGCGGCACTTGGCGCCGAGAATAAGGGCCTGGGCGGCTCGGGGCGAGGCGCCGAAGCGTACGAACCGGTTGACCATCGGGGTCGCGAACTCGCCCTCCGACAGCGCGCCCTTTGCGTGGGTGGAGAGGACGACCCGGACGGCGTAGTCCTGGACGTGTGGGGCGACGGCCACGCGCCGGATCAGGTCCTGATGGGCGAGCAGGCGGGGCCCGTCGAGCACCGGCGTGAGCTCGGCTTCGAGGGTCGCGGTGGTGCGGTTGAGGATCTCCGCGAGGTCGGCGCGGTCGGAGTACCCGACAAGGATTTTCATGAAAAAGCGGTCCAGCTGGGCCTCGGGCAGCGGATACGTCCCCTCCTGCTCGATGGGGTTCTGCGTGGCCATGACGAAGAAGGGCGGACCGAGGGGGTGGGTGACGCCGGCCACGGTTACGGAGCGCTCCTGCATGGCCTCCAGGAGCGCGGACTGGGTCTTGGGGGTGGCGCGGTTGATCTCATCGGCGAGCACGATCTGCGCGAAGATGGGGCCGCGCTGGAAGCGGAATTCGCGCTGGCGGGCACCGCCGGCGGAGTCGGATTCGACCACGATGGTGGTGCCGAGGATGTCGGCGGGCATGAGGTCGGGCGTGAACTGGACGCGCGAGAACTGGAGCGAGAGCGCCCGGGACAGGGAGCGGACGAGAAGGGTCTTGCCGAGGCCGGGGACGCCTTCGAGCAGCGCGTGCCCGGAGCAGAAGAGGCAGGTGAGCACGGCGTCGAGCACCTGCCGCTGGCCGACGATGGCGCGGCCGATCATGGCGCGGAGCGCCTCGTAATCGCGCCGGAAATTCGCGGCGGCGGCGAGGATCTCGTCGGGGTTCGAGGGGGAGCGCGCGTCGGGCACGTGGTTCCTTCGTGCGTCCGGCTTCCCCGGACGGGAGCGCCCGAGAGCGAACGGAAAGGCCGCGGTCGGATTCGAACCGACGAAGGGTTTCCCCAACGGATTTGCAATCCGTTGCATTTGTCCACTCTGCCACGCGGCCGCGGGGGTGGGCAAAGAGTATAGGTGGTCGGCCCGGGAGCGGGGGCGCGCGGACGGCGGTCAGGTGCTCTCGAGCCCCGCACGGAGGGCCCCGAGGTGGCGCTCGAAGCGCGCGGCGCGGCCGATGGAGGAGTCGTACACGGGCCGACGGACCTGGTCGATGCTGGCGGTGGTGACCACGCGGCGTGACTCGTGGAACCTGAGGCAGACCGGATCCCAGGGCAACCCGCAGAATTCCACGACGGCGCGGGCGCCGGCTTCCGGGTCGGCCACCAGCTTCTCATAGGAGACATCGAGCATCCGCACTCCGAGGATGGTGCGCCAATGCTCCATGAGGCGAACATACTGGCGGTACGCGATCGCCATGAGCGCGAGCGAGTTGGTGTAGGGGTGCGCGGCGCTGAACTGGGTGGCGTAGCAGGAGAAGCAGGTGTCCATGGGATCGCGGGTGCAGTGGATGATCGTGGCCCTGGGGAAGAGGCAGGCGATGAGCCCGACGTGCAGGTAGTTCGCGGGCATCTTGTCGGTGATGCGATCGGCCCGGGCCGGATCGGCCCGTGATTCGAGGGCGCGGAGGTGCTCGGCGGCGAGCACGCCGACGAGGTCGGGCGTGAGGCCGGCCGCGGCGGACGGGTACCGAGCGGGTGTTCGGAGGCGCTGGGGCAGCGCGTGCGCGAGGGTGTTGATGTCGTCGAGCTCGCCCAGGGCGGTCACGCGGGGGTGTGCGGCGAGCATCTGCTCGACCAGCGAGGTGCCCGACCGCATCATGCCGAGGATGAAGACGGGCCTGTCGGACGGCGAGCCGGCGTTGGACAGGGACGCCACGCGCGCGGGCGTGAACGTGCCGATGAGGTCGTCGGCAAGTCTGACGTGCGCCCGGGCATCGAAGGTCTTCGGGTAGAGGTCGTTGGCGGCGGAATACGCAGCGAAGGCCTCGTCGTGATTGCCGTCTTCCTCGAGCAGCGCGCCCAGCGAGAAGAGCAGCGTGGCCCGCTGCAGGGGCGGCAGCGGGGCCGCGAGGTCGCGCCGGAGCATGGCCACGGCCTCGGACCGACGGTCGGAGCGGGCGTGGAGCCGAGCGAAGACAAGGCTGATGGGCGGGCCGGAGCGCCCGGCGCGAATGGCGACGTCGAGCTGGTCGCGGGCCTCGGCCTTGGCCCCGCGAGATTCCATGATGTCGGCGACCCCGGCGATCGCCTCCGCGGAAGCCGGGTTGAGGGCGAGCGCCTGCTCGTACGCCCGGGTGGCCTCGTCGAACCGTCCCAGGGTGCGGAGGAGCGTGCCGAGGCTCTCGGCGCAGAGCGCGTCGGGGCGGAGGCGGAGCGCCGCACGAAAGTGCGCCACGGCCGGTTCGGAGGCGGCGATCATGGCGTGCGCAAAGGCGAGGCCGCGCTCGATCTCGAAGCTCGCCGGCAGATGTCGGGAGGCCTCCGCGAACACGCGGATCGCGTCGGCGGCGCGGCCGAGCGCCACCCACGCGTCGCCGAGCGGCACGCGCAGGTCGTGCCGGGAGGGATCCTTGGCGAGGGCGCCCGCGAGGGCACGCGCCGCGGAAGGCATGTTGCCCAGGGCGCCGCAGGCGAGACCGAACTCGGCACGCACGGGCGCACCCGCGGCGGGGTCCGCGGCCGGCCGCTCCAGCAGTGCGACAACCTCGCGCGGTCTGCCCAGTTTGTTCAGCGCACGGGCGCGCCCGGCGAGGGCGGCGGAGTTGGTTGGCGCCGCGGCGGCCGCGAGCGCGTAGTGCCGTTCCGCCGTGGACCAGTCCGCGGCGGCTTCGGCGCGCCTGGCCGCGGCCAGATACTGCAGAACGTTCCACCGGTTCATGGCCGCGAGTATACGAGTGAGCGGAACGATCACGGGAGGTACGATCCGAGGTGGGACCTTGACCGGGCGCGGCGTGCGGGTCGCCGGGATCGGAGGAGCGTTGGGCAAGTCGATGCAGATCGCGGCGGCGGCGAAGCGGAAGCACGAGGCCGGGGAGCTCCCCGAGGCGGAGCGGCTGTACCGCCAAGCGCTGGCGGCGGAGCCCACGAGCGCTGGCGTGGCCCGGGCGCTGGGCGGGCTCCTGATCGACGCGAAGCGGTTCGCGGATGCGGCGGAGGTGCTGGGCGCGGCGGCCTCACGCCCGACCGCCGACGCGGAGACCCGGGCGCTGCTGGGCCGGTGCCTGGTGGCGATGGGCCGAATCAACGAGGCCGCCTCGGCGCTGACCGCGGCGTTGGCACAGGACGCATCAAGCCTGACGGCACGGACGTGGCTGGCCAAGTGCCGGTCGCTGTCGCACCGGCCGGAAGAGGCGATCGCCCTGCTGACGCCGATGCTGGGCCGCCATCCACGGGACGCGACGCTGCGGGCCGTGCTCGGGCAGGCGCTGATGATCCTGGGGAAACACGATGAGGCGATCCGGAGGCTGGAAGAGGTGGTCGCGCTGCGTCCGGACGCGGCCGGGTACACGGACCTGGCCGGCGCGTGCCGCACGTGCGGCCGTCTGGATGAGGCGGAGCGGCACTACGCCCGGGCGTTGGAACTGGGCCCCGGGAACGTGATCGCGCTGGCGGGGCGCGCGGATGTTCTCATTTCGGTTCGACGCGTCGAGGAGGCCACGGCGCAGCTCGAAGGGGCGCTGGACCGGGGGCCGGCGAACGCGGCGGTCGCGGTGACCTACGCGCGGGTCGCGAAGTCCCCGGAACAGCGGGCCCGCGCCATCGGGGCGTGCGCGCGGGCGTTGGCCGAGGCGGCGCCGAGCCCGGGCCACCGTTCGTCGGTCCGATTCGCGCTGGGGGGACTGCGCGAGGCGGAAGGTGATTTCGATGGCGCGTTCGCGGAATTCCGCGCGGCCAACGAGGAGTACCCGCGAGCGTTCAACGCGGCCCTGTACGAGCGGGCGATGGACGAGATCCTGAGCGTGTTCCACGCGGCGGCGCTGCCCGCGCTGCCGCGGGCGACGAACCGGGACCAGCTCCCGGTGTTCATCGTGGGCATGCCGCGCTCGGGCACGAGCCTGGCGGAGCAGATCATCGCGAGCCACCCGCGGGCGTTCGGGGCGGGGGAGCTGGGGGACATGCACGCGATCGCGGCCAGCCTTGGCGAGCGAGCGGCGGCCGGCAAGCCGCCGCCGCCCGAGCGACGGTATCCCGGGTGCGTGCGGACGCTCACGCCCGAGGTGCTGGAGCGACACGCCGGCGCGCAGTTGGAGCGGCTGCGGCGCCTCGGGGGATCGGCCGCGCGCGTGACGGACAAGATGCCGCACAATTTCATGCACCTGGGCCTGATCGACCTGCTCTTCCCGGGGGCGCGGGTGATCCACTGCACGCGCGACCCGCGCGACACGCTGCTGTCCTGCTACACGACGCCCTTCAACCAGATGCACTCGTACAGCAACAGCCTGGCGGACCTCGCCGCGGCGTACAGGGTGAACGTGAAGATGATGCGGCACCTGACGCCGATCGTGCGGGTGCCGGTGCTGGAATTTCCGTACGAGCGGGTGGTGGCGGATCCGGGCCCGTGGGCGCGCACGCTGATCGAGTTCACGGGGCTCGGGTGGGACGAGCGCTGCCTCCGCTTCCACGAGCACGCGCGGGTGGTGCCCACGGCCAGCATCGACCAGGTGCGACGGCCGGTGTACAACTCGTCGGTGGGACGATGGAAGAGGTTCGAGAGGCACTTGGGCGAACTGATCGCCGGGCTCGACGGGCTGATCTGAGGCGGGCCGGGGCGCGGGCCCACACCCGCGAAGAGCCGCGTCGTCAGGCGATGATGCGTCGGGAGCGGAGCAGGTCGAGGCACGCCGCGACCGATTGCTCGACGCTCATGACACCCGGCTTGAGCACGAGTTCGGGCTTGAGCGGGGCCTCGTAGGGGTCGTCGATGCCCGTGAATCCCTTGATCTCGCCGGCGCGGGCCTTCTTGTAGAGTCCCTTCGGGTCGCGCTGCTCGCAGACCTCGATGGGCGTGTCAACGAACACCTCGATGAAAGGAATGGCGTCCTTGTCATGCAGGGCGCGGCACAGGTCGCGGTCCTTGCGATAGGGGCTGATGAAGCTGGTGAGCGCCACGCTGCCCGAGTCCGCGAAGAGCTTGGCGACCTCGCCGATGCGGCGGATGTTCTCGGCGCGGTCCTCTGCGGAGAACCCGAGGTTCTTGTTCAGGCCGTGCCGGATGTTGTCACCGTCGAGGCGGTAGCAGTGGATGCCCAGGTGCACCAGGTGCTGCTCCAGGGCGCTGGCGATGGTCGATTTGCCCGACGCGGACAGGCCCGTGAACCAGAGGGTGGCGCCCCGGGCCTTGAGATCGCGCCAGCGGTCCTCGCGTGAGAGGTTCCCGGCGTGCCAGTGGATGTTCGTTGCTTTCTGCTCGGCCACGGGGGGCTCCTGAATGGGTGTCCGGAGCGTAGCGCCGCGGGGGCGCGGCGGGGCTTCCGGCGCTCCACTCGCGGGTTCCGAGAACCGTCGGAGCGGGCGATCGGACGGGAAGAACCGCGCTACCCTGATCGCCACTCTGAAGGAGGCTCGCATGCAAGGTCTGATCGCCCCGCACGGCGGAACGCTCGTGAACACACTCGCGGGCAGCGCCCCGGGGTTGCCCCAGCCCGATGCCCTCCGACGAGAGGCCGCGGGGCTCGCGAGAGTCACGCTGTCCGCGAAGCAATCGTGCGACTTGGAGCTGATCACCATCGGGGGGTACAGCCCCCTGACGGGATTCATGGGACGCGCCGATTTTGAGAGCGTGTGCCGCCGCGCACGGCTGGCGGACGGCCGGACCTGGTCAATCCCGATCCTGCTCGCCGTGCCACGCGACAGCGCCCCGGGCGTGGGCGCGCGGGTGGCGTTGCACGCACCCAACGGGACGCTCCAGGCCGTGATGACGGTGAACGAGGTCTTCCCGCACGACAAGGCCCTGGAGATTCCCAGTGTGTTCCGAACCGAAGACCCCGCCCATCCGGGCGTGGCTCAGGTGCAGGCCGAGGGGGAGGTCTGCCTGGCCGGTCCGGTGCAGAGCCTGACCGTCTGTGTCGATCCCGGCGGCCCGGAGGCGTTCGTCAGCCAGAGGTTGACCCCCGCTCAGACGCGGGCCGAGTTTGACCGGCGCGGTTGGAAGACCGTGGTCGCGTTCCAGACGCGGAACCCGATCCATCGCGCCCACGAGTACGTGTGCAAGTGCGCACAGGAGATCTGCGACGGGCTGCTCATCCATCCTCTGGTCGGCGAGACCAAGAAGGGAGACATACCCGCCGACGTGCGCATGGAGGCGATCGGGGTGCTCGCCGCGAAGTATTTCAACCCGCAGACGACGATGGTCTCGGTGCTCCCCGCGGCGATGCGGTACGCCGGGCCAAAGGAAGCGGTCCATCACGCCATCATGAGAAAGAACTACGGCTGCACGCACTTCATCGTCGGACGCGACCACGCGGGGGTGGGCACGTACTACGGCACCTACGACGCGCAGAAGATCTTCGACACCATCGACGCCGCCGATCTCGCGATCGCGCCCCTGAAGTTCGAGCACACGGGCTACAGCAAGTCCTATGGCGGGATGGTGTCGGGGAAGAGTTATCCCAAAATCGAGGGAGATCTGATCAACCTGTCGGGCACGGCCGTGCGTGACATGTTGGCGCGCGGCGAGCGTCCGCCGGTCGAATTCACGCACCCCGAGGTCGCGGATGTGCTGATCCGGTGGGCCCGAAGCCTGCCCGAAACCCGTTGACCGCTTTCGGCTGTTGACCCCAGCGACGCGGACAACCCGTCAGAGGGAATACGGACGCGCGGTGGAACCCGATTCGGGGTCACGCGCACGTCCCGAGGCGTCGATAACATGGGTGTTCGAGCGCGCGTCCGGCGGTGCGAATGCCGAGCGACGCGGCGCCGGGAGTACGCAAGATGTGGACCAAGTTCGTCGCCGTCGGCGTCATCGGGTGGTGGATGGTCGGGGGAGCACTCCCGCGGAATTCCGATGCGACGGACTCGCGTACCCCGAGTCCGGTGGCCGCCGCGGCACGCGCCGACGATGGGATGTCGTTGGTGGCGGCGTGGACGGGTGCCTCAAGCGAGCTCCCCAGAATCGAGCCGCCGCCGAATTCGAACGAGAATGCCAGACCCACTCCGCCCGCGCCACCCTCGAAACCACAGAGCCCTGAAGAGGCGATCCGCGACCTGGAGAAGCGGGCCCCGGGTTCGGTTCCACGTCGTGATCCGGCGCCCGCCACGATTCCGGGGGCGGCGCCTCCCGTGGAGGGCGGCGTCCCCGGGAACCGGGAGCGGTCATTCACCCCGGCGCGGTTGTTGCGCGAGGGCGCGTTCCTGGTCTCGCGGCGGGGGCGCGTGGTGAGGTCCTCGGGCGGGGAATGGACGTTCGTGTTCGATGCCGGCGCGGACGGGCGCACGGACGCGCCGATGTCGATCGTTCCGTGCCAGAACCTGATGGGCATCGAGCGGCTGGCCGAGCGGATGGGCGAAGAGGCGACGTTCACCATCAGCGGGCAGGTGCTGGTGTACCACGACCGGAACTACCTGCTGCCAACGATGTACGCGTTGAACCGGCGCGCGGACGTCTCACCGGGCTGAACGCTCAGAATCGCGCACCGGCCATGGGCGAGGACCCTTCAACGGGTCGATCCTCAAGGGCGAGAGCGAGGGTGGGGCGGGTGCGCACGTCCTCGTGGAGCGGCGGGTGGAAGCGTGAGCCGGGCAGCCGGACCTTGCGGTTCATGTCGGGGCGCGGCAGCAGACGCTGGATCAGCAGGACGAGGGCGGCGAGGGCGAGATTCGCCACGAGCAGCGAGGGCAGCGAGGTCGCCCGCTGCTGCACCAGCACCGCGTTCATGACCAGCAGGATCATGGACAGCGGGATGACGCCCTGCCACGCGGACTGCATCACCTGGTCGAACCGCAGGCGCGGCAAGGACCAGCGGATGAGCATCATGAACGAGATCAGGAGGATGATCTTCAGGGTCAGCACGGCGATCTTGGCGACCACCGCGAAAAGACCGGTCTCGTGGGGCGAGAGCGCGCCGATGAACGGCAGGTGAAACCCGCCAAGGAAGAGCACGGCGAACATGGCGGAGTTCGTGACCATGTGCGCGTACTCGGCGAGGAAGAACAGCGCGAATCGCATCGACGAGTATTCGGTGTGGTACCCGCCGACGAGTTCCTGCTCGCACTCGGCGTTGTCGAACGGGGCTCGGTTGCACTCGGCCAGGACGCAGAGAAAGAAGATGATCGCCGCCAAGGGCTGCGAGACGATCAGCCAGCCGTGGGCGACCTGGTGCTCGATGATCTTCATGGGCAAGAGCGAGCCGGTCATGAGCAACACGACCAGCAGCGACAGCCCCATCGGGATCTCGTAC
Organism: Phycisphaerae bacterium; assembly: GCA_016794925.1. Lineage (GTDB taxonomy): Bacteria > Planctomycetota > Phycisphaerae > Phycisphaerales > UBA1924 > JAEUIW01. The sequence continues at coordinate 179,695 of JAEUIW010000003.1, read as the reverse complement.
GAGAGCATCTGCGAGGACGCGCGCAGCGCGCCGAGGAACGAGTACTTGTTGTTGCTGGCCCACCCCCCGAGGACCACGCCGTAGATCCCCACGGCCGCGACGGCCAGCAGGTACACCAGCCCGATGTTGACCGCGGCGCCCGCGATGTGAACGGGGCCGCCGGGGATGACCCAGCCCAGGATGGGAACGGTGATGTCCGGGCAGATCCAGATCCCGCCCCAGGGAACGATGGCGAACCCGATGAGCGCGGGCACGAGAATTGCGACCGGTGCCAGCGTGAACAGGAACGGGTCCGCGCCCTTGGGCATGTAGTCCTCCTTGAGGAGGAACTTGACGCCGTCGGCGAGCGACTGACCGAGCCCCCAGAAGTGGAACTTGGGCATGAACGGGAGGCCGAAATCAAATCCCACGCGGTTCGGTCCGATGCGGTCCTGGATGTACGCCGAGATTTTTCGCTCGAGGTAGATGAGGTATGCGCACCCGATGAGGATCGCGTGGATCGCCACGACGATGGTCAGGGCGCTGATGACGAACTGAGCGGTAACGAAACTCGGCAGGGACATGGCCGGGATGGTATCCGCCGACGCGGGCGAGCGTCAGGGAACGCCGGGGCCGGACCTGAAGTCCGGCCCGTACTTGCGGGCGGCGTAAAGGTGGTACGCGTTGGTCCGCTTGACGCCCTGGATCAGGCGGTACGAGCGGCTGGACTTGATCCGTTCGAGCGACTCGGCGGGGGAGCGGCCCTCGACCACCTGATCCCAGCCGGGGCCGAACCGGATGTCGGCCAGCACACGGTACGGGAGCGAGCCTTTGAGCCTGCGCATGAGCTTCCACGATCGCGAGCCGAGGATCGCGTCGAGTTCTCGGCGCGCGGCCTCGGGACAGCCCGCCGGGTCGGATTCGGCGGCGGACGCAGCGTTCGCCCGGCCGGACAGCGACTGGCGCAGGCGCCAGGCCTCCATGTGCTCGGAGAAGAACATCGCGTCCTTGGTGGTGATGGCGGGCTCGACGAGGGCGACGTAGAGGGCCCGGTGGTGCGCGGCCATGCGACGGATCATTTCCGGGCGTCGTTGCTGGGTCTGCGCGAGCATCGAGGCTCCCGCGTGCTTGCGGTAGAAGAACAGTGGTTCGGGAACGAGGCGGCCGGTGTAGCCGACCGCGAGCAGGGCGAGCCAGAAATCCCAATCCTCGAACCCGTAGATCATGTCCCGGCTGTACCCGCCTTCGGCGCCGGCCAGCATGAACGCGGCGCGGCGGATCAGCGCGGTCGCGGTGCTCATGTTCTGCACCAGCAGCGCGACGGGGTCGTACGCGGGACACTCCCAGCGACCGTCGGACGCGCCGAAAAACTGCGCGAACGAGTACGCGTAGCCCAGGGAAGCGTCCTCAAGCAACGCCGGGATGAGTCGCTCGACGAACTCGGGCGCGACGCGATCGTCGGCGTCGAGGGGCACGAAGAACGGGGCGTCGGTGTGCCGCACGCCGGCGTTGCGGGCCGCGGCGAGGCCCTGGTTGTCCTGGCGGATCACCCGCACGCCCGCGGAGCGGAGGGCGTCGAGCCGCTCCGCGGTGGCGGGATCGGTGGATCCGTCATCGATGACAACCGTCGAGACGCGGGGCCACGTCTGGGCTCGGATGCTCTCGATCGCCTCCCCGACGAACGCGCCGTGGTTGAAGCAGGGCACGACGAACGCGACCTCGGGCGTGGTCCCGGCCACGGGGGCGAGCCGGTACGCCGGGCTCGCCTGGTGGACGGGGCGGCGGCCGGAGGCATGGAGGTACCCGCCGTAGAGCCGCTCGAACTGCTCGCCGATGCGGTCGGGGTGGTAAGCGGAGTGCATGCGATCGCGGGCGGCTCGGCCCATGGCGCGGCGCTCCGCATCGGAGAGCTGGAACAGCTCCACGAGCGTCGAGGCCAGGTGGTTCACGTCGCCCGCCCGCACCACTCGGCCGCTGCGGCCGTCCTCGATCATCTCGGCCATGCCGGAGTTGTCGGTTCCGATCACGCAACGTCCGAGGGACATCGCCTCGAGGCAGGTGTTCGGGAAGTTCTCGAACAGCGAGGGGAAGACGCACACCCGGGCCCGCAGGTAGCGTTCGACGAGCCGCTCGCGCGGCACGGCGCCATGGAACACGATGCGCGCCGCGAGCGCGGCGGGGATCAGACGCTGCAGGAACGCTCGCGTGGACGGCTCGTGCGGGCCGAGCATGGTGTCGCCCCCGACCAGGTGCAGCGTCGCGCCCGGGCACGCCTCAAGCACGATCGAGGCGGCGCGGACGAGGGCCTCAACGCCCTTCCGCTGCTCCAGGCGGCCGACGTACAGGATCTCCGGAGCCTCGGTCACGCCGGTCGCCGGATGGTCCAGAAACGCCGGGTCCGCCGCGTAGGGGTGGAGGTCGATCTCTCGGATGCCCGGAACGAGCGCGTGCATCTCGCGGGCCAGGGCCATGGAAGGGGACAGCAGACGATCCGCGGACAGGACCGCGTGATTCTCGAACGACTCGAGCAGGGGCTGGCGGGTCAGGTGCGTGTTGTACCGGTTCAGCACGACCAGCGGGGTGTGGAGCTTGACCGCCGCGACCGGCCGTCGGCCCGGCACGGTCGCGGACAGAAAGGTGTTCGCCTCGCCGCGATAATCCCCGAACTCGATCACGTCGATTGTGCCGGCGCGGGTCATCTTCACGAGCAGGTCCGCAACCGCGTCCGACCTTGCCTGCCAATACCGGAGGGTGGCGGCGGGTTCGCCCCCGGCCTGGCCCTGCGCGTTCCAGCCCCCGCACGCGCCGGGGAGCACCGCGGGCACACGCACGATTTCCAGCAGCGGATCGTGGTCACGTTGCGGGAACGGCGCGCCGGTGGTGGTCACGACGGTGACGTGGTGGCCGCGGCGGGCGAGAATCCGCGTCATCGCCGCGACATAGGTGCCAATGCCGCCGCCGAACTGAGGCGGGAATTCATAGGACACGAACACGATTCTCATGGTGACCCGCCTCCGACCTGCCGGCCGGCCGGGCTTGTGGCCCGGCCGTTGAGTTCGATTCGATCGATCAATCTGATGGCGCTGAGGAACCGGTGGACGCCGGATGCCTGCACGCTCTCGGTCCGATCCCTCAGCCCGCGCAGCTCGTCCTCCAGACCGGCCGCCGCGGCACGGAGCGCCGTAACCTCGCCCTGCTCGCGCTGCAGCGCGGCGAGAATCCGTCGCCCTTCCTGCTCCGCCGCCAGGCGATCGGCACGCTCGACCTCCCACGCCGCGGCGAGGCGCTTGGCCTCCACCTCCCAACGATCGCGGTCGGCCTCCATGGCCTCGCGCACCCGACACTGGGCCGACCAGGCCGCGGCCTGTCTCGCCGCTTCCGCGTGGGCGGCGCTGGCCTCTTGGAGCACGCGGCCGAGCTGCTCGCGGAGCGCCGCCATTTCGACGCCCTGGGACGCGACCTGCCCGACGAGTCGCTGCGATTCCGCCCAGATCTTGTCCCGATCGGCGCGTGTGTCCGCGAGTTGCCTGCCCTGGCTCTCCCACTCGGCCTTGAGGCGCTGCAGATCCTCCCAGACCGCGGCGCGTGCGGCATCGATTTCCGCGAGACGCGCGGCCTGCTCGTCCCATGCCCGAACGAGTTTCTGGGCCTCCTCGCCGTATGCCAGACGCTCCTTCTCGAGCTCATCGATCAGCGCACGCTGGTCGGTCCAGCTGGCGGAGAGCCGGGCCGCCTCCGCCTCACGGTCTCGCGCCCACGATTCGACGCGCAGGAGGTGCGCCGCTTGCCGCTGGTTCTCCGACCAGAGTCGATCGCGGGCCGCTTCCAGCTCGCGCATGTAGCCAAAGCCGTCGAGCAGCTCCGCCGCGACGGGGTTCACGGTCCGGACCGGGGTCCGAGAGCAGGCGAACAGGAAACCCGTGGCCCGCGCGGCGTCGATCCCGTCCAGCACGCGCAGCATGGCCGCGCCGGGCACCGCGGCCCTGGCCGCGCGCGCCCTCGGCCAGATCCCGCAGCCGACCGTGTGCGATTCAACGTAGCAGCCGACGTGCGGAAAACGATCTCGGAGCCACCCGTGAAACTCGTCGAAATCCGCCCTCCAGAGATGGTACGGGTTGGTGGAACCCAGGTACGCGTCGTGCGGCACGGAGACCGCCAGCACGCCTTCGGGTGCGAGCAACGAGGCGTACACGTCGAGCAGCGCCCTCGGGTCAGCCACGTGCTCGATGGTCTCCAGGCTGACGATCAGATCGAATGGCCCGATGCCCGCGTCACGGAGCTTCAACGCGTCGTGCGCGCGGTACTCGATGCCGTCCCGAGCGTAGTGCGCGCGAGCGTACCGGAGCGCGTCGTCGCTGACGTCCACCCCGAGCACGGACGACGCGCCCCGCTCGCGAAGAAGGGCCGACCCGTACCCGAAACCGCAGGCGCAATCGAGGACGCGATGCGCGGGAAGAAAACCCGCCGCCCATTCGTAACGGGCATAATGCTGGGCGGCCTGATGGTCGGGCTGCGCGGCGGGGTCCAGCCTCTCCAACGCCTCAGGCATGCGCGGCCCCCGTCACACCCGGCGCGATGCCGGAAGAACCATCGACCGGGATGCCGTCGGCCAGTCGTTGGATGTTGACCCCCGCCGACACGTTGGCGAGCCCCCAGGAACGCTCGCCGAACACCTCGACCTCGCGGGCGTCGAAGATCGAGTCCAGGTCGGTCCACGCGTCGAACGCGTCGTGGTCCGCGACCCCGACCGCGAGCAGGTAACGCCCGGGCTTCACGCTCATGGGGATCTCGAACTCAACCACCACATCATCCCCCGCGTCGCAAGGCCCGAGCGGCCGCCGCTCGTACAGGGTGTGAGCGCCGAGAATCACCTGGCCCTGGCGGTCGCGCAGGGCCATGCCCGCGTGCGGGTTCTTGACATGAGCCGCGAAGCGGATACGCATGACAAGCCGGGCCTTCCCACGGGCGGCGAGCGAACGCGTCACGCGGCCAGCGTCATCGAACATGCCGAACGCGACGATCTCGGCGCGTCCGTCGCCCATGCGTGTGCAACCCGCGGCCCGGGCCGGCGGCTCAAGGCCCAGCAGCAGAGCGCCGGCACCGCCCCTCGGTTCGACCGACCCCGGCAAGCCGGGCTCGGACGATCGCTCTTCCCCTACCGCCGACACGCTCGCATCCCGGAGGCAGAGTTCATGCACGGAGCGGTAGTACTCCGCCGTCACTTCCTTGGCGGGCCCCCACGCGGCCACGCGGCCGTGCCGCATTAGCAACGCTCGGTCACACACGGCGTTGACGGTGCCGGTGTCGTGGGTCGCCATCAGGATGCTCACGCCGCGCTCGCGCAAGTGCTCGATGCGGCGAAAGCACTTGGCCTGGAACGCCATGTCCCCGACCGCGAGGGCCTCGTCCACGATCAGAACGTCCGGATCGAGCACGGACTGCACCGCGAAGGCCAGCCGCACCACCATGCCGGTGGAGTACGTCTTCACCGGCTGCTCGATGAACGCGCCGATGTCCGCGAACGCCGCGATCTCCTCGAATCGCTCGGCGACCTGTTCCTGGGACATGCCCAGCACCGAGCCGTTGAGGAACACGTTCTCCCGGCCGGAAAACTCCGGGTTGAACCCGCTTCCCAGCTCGAGCAGCGCGGCGACCCGGCCGTTCACCCGTACCTCGCCCTCCGTCGGGGCGAGCGTGCCGGCGATCACCTGGAGAAGCGTGCTCTTGCCGGACCCATTGCGCCCGATGATGCCGACCGCTTCGCCGCGCTTGACTTCAACGCTCACGTCCCGCAGGGCCCAGAACTCGTCGTAGAAAGTGCGCCGCCAGCGAAAGAGAGCCTGCTTGAGCCGGTCCTCGGGCCGCCGATAAACGTGGTAGCACTTGCCGACACCCCGCGCATCAATGGACAGCTCGACACGCGGGCCTCGATTCTCATCAGAGGACATCGGCGAACCCCCGTTTGCCCTTCATGAAGAACGCGTACCCGAGCAGCATCACCACCCCGCCGATCACCGCCGTGGCGGCCAGACCAAGCCAGTCCGGGGCCTGGCCCCACATCAACACACGGCGGGCACTGTCCACGATCGGAGAAAGAGGGTTGAGCTGCAACACGATCCGGAACCGCTCGGGCACGCGGTCGATCGGGTAGAAAATCGGCGTCATGAAGAAGAGTACCGGCATGAGCACGCCGCTGATGAGTTGCCGGATGTCCCGCAGGAACACGCCGAGCCCGGCAAAGAACCAGGCGAGCCCCGCGGAGAACATCAGCAAAGGCAGCACCACGAGCGGGAACAGCCACGCCGTCGCGGGGACGTAGCCCTGGAGCAGGACAACGCCCGCGAGAAGCACGACCAGGCTGATCGCTCCATAGACAAGGCTCGAGCCCAGCAGGGCCAGAGGCAGCACCTCGAGCGGGAACACCACCTTCTTCACGTAGTTCGGGTTGTTGACGATCACGCTCGGCGCGTTCCCCACCGTTGCGGCGAATACATCGAACAAGATGGTCCCGCAGAACATGGTCACCGCGAACCGCGCGGGCGACTCGTCCGCGCTCAAGTTCCACTTCGCCTTGAACACGACGCTGAAGATGAACGTGTACACCGCCAGCATGAACAAGGGCAGCACCACCGACCACGCCAGCCCAAGGTACGTGCCCCGGTGCCGCGCCACCACCTCGCGCTTGACGAACTGCCATGTCAGTTCGCGCTGCCGCCATAGGTTCGCGATCATCCCCGCCGGTTGAAGCAGGGTCGCGAGCGCGACGGGCTGAGCGGAATGAACAACTGCGGATGACACGCTCGGGTCGTCCTCGGGCCTGCTCCATCGCTGAACGGCGAACCACCGGTGGCGGCCAAGATCCTAACCGCGCCGACTGATTCCCGCGCCGCTGGGGTGGGAATCGAATCAATCATCATTGGCCGCTTCGGCTCCCTCCGCCGTGATGCCGAACAACTTACGATCATGCCCGCGCGCGAATGACCCGACCGCGGGTTCGGATTCGCTCGGAACCACTTGGTAGCGCATGTGGACGGCCGGAGGAACCGCACGTTCAACTTCGACCGTCGTCACGGAAACCGTCCGTGCATCGGACCTGGTCATCCGCACGCTCAGATGGGGGCGGTCGGGCCAGGTGTGCGCGTGGAACGCATCCTGCCTCGACTCGATGTCCTGTTCCGAGCAGCCCGCGTCCATCACCATCCGCCGAAACAACCCCAGCCTCGGACCCCGCACCAGCGCGTCGCCAAGCCCGGAACTCACCCAGCAACCCGGGAGCGTGTGTTGCTCAACCGTCACCGCTCCGCGTCCACCGGGCCCCTCCCAGCGCGTCTCGATCACTCCCCCCCCGCTTCCCTCGCCCGCGCCGTCGATCATGAGCAACCGGAACGGACCGATCCGTGTGAGATCCAGTTCGGACCACGCCGCCATTGCCGCCCGCGTGTCCGCGGCTCCGATCAGCTTCGGAATGACACCCCCGCGTGATTCTGAACCCTGTATCAGGCCCGGCCCGTTGAGATTCAGCACGCACAGCACCAGACCGCGGTCGTTCGCCGCGACCCACGTCCCGCCCCCGTTCGGATCGATCGGGGCGATCGCTCGAAATGCCCGCTCCGGACCATCGCCACCGCACGCAAACCACCTCGGCGGCAACGCCTCCGCTCGGGACCGTTGCTCGTCCCGATTCACCACCAGACGGATTCCTGCGCCGACGCCCCGGCTCCCGCCCGAGCGTCGGATGACGGAGACCGTGCACATCAGGCGTCCCGCTCGGAGGATCGCCCACCCGTGCCGCCAACCGCCAGCTCGCGCGCATGCCGCAAGGTGGAGGGTGCCATGCCGAACCCATCCGCGGGCGGCTGGCCCAATTCGTTCGCGATCACGCCGATCATCGCGTGGTGGTGCAACGCATGATGGGACGCGAACGCCAGCTCCCGCCCGAGGGTGGAGCGGAACACGCCCTCCTCGCCGTTGTCCGAGAGCAGCACCCGAACCCGGACCTCACGTTCGTCCATCCCCACGGCGCCCCGGAGCGCGTCCAGGGCCGCACGAACCTCAGTGATCGCCCGCAGCGCCACCCCGCGGTCCGTTTCCTCCGGAACGGCCCGGGTCCGATTGTCGTATTCGATCTCCTCGCATGGCGCCTCTTCACGCCCATGCTGCCGCGCACCCGCCCCCAGCCGACCCGGCGCGGGCGCCGCCCGGATCACCGCGCGGAAGTGATCCAGCACGTGCCGAACATGCTTGCCGACGCTCGCTCCGTACATCCGCGCGCACGGCGCCGCGTACTGCTCCTGCGTCAATCGTGACACCAACTCCGCGCACGCACCGAGAATCGCACCGGCGGCGGCCGCCGCGCTCGTACGTGTATCGCGCGCCGTCAGACCCATCACCTTGCTCCTTGCCGAACGTTCCGCAGCATACCCGTCCCTCATTGGCGGCGGATCGCCGCCGGATCGATTCTCATCACGAGCACACCATCGGGCCCACCGTGACGTTCGACGCGACCGGCGACGACGATCGGATCGGCAACGAATTCGAGCACGCGCTGGTTGATCGCTTCGCCCCGCGGTCCGGCCAGCACGAATCCGCCGACCAGGCCCGATTCGTCACGCCCGACCAGCACCGGGGTGATGCCCCCCGACAAACACCGGACCGCGCACGCGCGATGGACCTTGCCCTCTCCGGGCTTCATCGCTCCGGAATAGCACTTCGGATCCACGATCTCGCCGCGAACCGTGCGGATACCGAGATCTTCGACGGGCCACTCCGGATTTCCAGCGGACGACGCGGCGGTGACCGCCTCGGCTCCGTCGACGAGTTCGATCACCACGAAACCACCTCGATTGATCAATGTGCCTCGAACGCGCACCGGATCGCCGGTCATGTTGGCGACGCGCCCGGCCGCGCCGAACTTGCCCGTCGACACCAGCAGCGCGGCCCGAGCCGGGACCCTCCCGTCACCCTCGACGGCGTCGATGAGCAGGATCGGCCCGGGATCGGCGCGAACCCGACCGACGAGCGTCACCGTCGCGTTCGGATCCCACGTCCCGGGACCCGGGTCGCGCTGCGCCCCCAGCAGTGTCAGCCCGCCGACCAGCGCCGACACGATCAACACCGACGCGGCAAGCCGCGACCACCGCGCGTACCCGGCCGGCGTTCGTCCGCTCCATCCGATGTAGAACTCGTCGGCCGCGTTCATACCCGGGCTCCTTCCTCGATGACAGCGGGTTCGACGGGCGTTCCCGGCGCCAGCGCCGTGGGATTCACTCTCACGCGGCCCGCCACGATGCGGACGCGATAGGTCTCGACGCGTTCCTTGAATGGCGGCGGCGAGCACCCGTCTCCCGGACGATACTGCCAGCCGTGCCACGGGCACGTGACGCAGCCGTCCACGATCTTGCCCTCTCCGAGCGGCCCGCCCTGATGCCGACAGACGTTCGACACCGCCGACACGCCCCCCGCGTGCCGAAAGACCGCGATGCGCTCGCCGCCGCGTGCGCAGACGATTCGCGCCCGGTCCATGGGCAGATCCGCCGCGGGACCGGCGTCGATCCACGGCCCCGAATCGCCCGCCGCGGGCTCGGAGCCCCGATCCGTTCGCGCCTCGCGCCGCGCGCCCGCCAGGTGCAGCCCGATCGTCACCGCGACCGACACGCCCACCGTCGCCAGGATCAGCGGCGAACGCTCCTGCTGCAACGTCCCGAGCGAAACGTGCGCGACCAGCAGCGCGTACGCGCCGTACACGCACATGTGCAGTGATTTCCAGAATCTCGGCGTCAGGTTCCGGTTCCAGAAATCATGACTCGTGGCCGCCATGAGGAACAGGATCAGCAGCGCCGCCAGCCCCAGAACCTCGAACGGGAACCGAGCCAGCGAACCGTACTGCGTGTTGCTCGTCAGCAGCGAGACCAGCGGGTTGACGTTCCCGAATCCGTGGAACTGCACCGTCGCGAACGCCGCGTGGCACAACCCCAGCACGAACGTCCCCACGCCCAGGTGCCGACGGTTGTACAGGAGCGGCGCCAGCCGCGGCTGGAGCCGCGCCAGCGGACCGATCCAGAGCACGATGTGCAGCATGATGATCGCGCACGAGCCCAACCCCCGTATGAGCAGCGTCTCGTCGGTGGCGTCGTGCGGCGGCCGGAACAGCACCCGGCCCAGGCCGTAAAACGCGCCGAGAAAAATCACGATCGACGCGATCATCACCGCGTCGTAGATCCGCTTCTGGCGATTCCAGCCGATCCCGGTGTACGACGCGCTCACGGTCGGTCACCCCGCGTGGCTCGACCGACGCCCTTGTCATCAAGGGTGGTCTCGGCCGGGCGAAGGGTCACCGCGACCACCACGAACAGCGGCAGACCCAGGCCCAGCAGGATCCAGACAAGCAGATGCGTTCGGCGTTGCACGCGCGTCATGCGGACCCCCGGCCGCCGACCCTCGCGCCCGCGGCGCCCCCCGCGCTGCACCACCAGAACAACACCAAGGGCCAGAGCGCGACGCATCCCGGCGCGATCAACGCTCGAAACAACAGGGGGGCGCCGGACGCGCCCGGATCAACCCTGGCCACGCCGAAGGTGACGAACAGTAGCGCCACGATCAGGCCCAGCCCGGTGTACGCCCCCATCGCGAGCAGCAGGACTTGCGCAACCATCGGGCGATCTCCCTTCCGAACGCGGGCCGCCGCGCAGCCCCGGGCCCGCACCCCGCTCTCCGGAGCCAACCCGCCGCGTCCCGGCGCTATTCCCGTCTTTCTGCGGTCGCAACTTCGGAGTCTCTCGCGTGGCCGCCCGGAGCGAATCCGAGCACGCCTTCCAGGTACTCCCGGTGATTCGCGCACCGCGGACACTTGTGCTGCCCCCCCAGCTTTCCCCGCGATCGCATCCACGAATGGAACGTCCCCAGCGGAACCGGCGCGACCTCCGGTGGTCCCATCCCCAGGCTTGCCGTCCGCTTGGTTGTGTAATCCACGTTCTGTCGCTTGAGCGCCGCATCCAGTTCCACCCCGAACCGTTGCAATTCGGTCCCCCTCAACCGCCCTTCCTCGCACTCCACGACCACCTGCAACGCCGCGCCGGAGGACGAACCCGGGTAGAGCGGGCCGGCCGTGAACTCCCCCACCAGCGCGCCCACCGCCCGCGCCGCGGCGGCGACCGCACGCTCGATCTCCTCGACGATGAGGTTCTCCCCGAATGCGTTCACGAAATGCCGGTGCCGCCCCACGATCCGAAGCCGGCACGGGCCCGTTCCGCCCCGACCGTCCAGGCCCGCGGGGATCGAATCGAACTCCACCACGTCGCCCAGCACGTAGCGCCACAGCCCGGCACAGGTGCTCAGCACCACCACGTACCGGCTTCCCTTCTCGACGCCATCGGCCGTGAACGATGGCGGATCGGGGTCATGGACACGCTCCAACGGGACGAACTCGAAAAAATTACCGATGTCGCTCAGCAGCCGCAGCGCGGGCTCCCCGCGCGTGTCCTGCATCGCGACAAACGCCTCGGACGCCGGATACACCTCCAGCCGAGCGGGCACGTCGGGACCGGTCGGGTCCCCCGACCACGCCTGCCGCACGCGTGGATCGAACGGAGGGTACTTCACGCCGCCATGAACGTAGAGCTGGAGGTTCGGCCAGAGATCCCGCAGCACCCGCGCCGGGCCGCCGCCGGGGCCCCGGCGGCCCGCCTCCCGCGCCAGCGCCCGCATCCGCTCAAACAGCACCAGCGCCCAAGAGGGCATGCCGCTGATCATCCGCACGTCCTGCTCGACGCACAGGCGCGCCATCGCCTCGATCTTGGCCGGCCAGTCGGACATCAGCGCCACGCGCTTGCCCGGCGTGTAGAACATCGAGAACGGCCAGCGGATCAGACCGGTCACAATCCCGGAAAGGTCGCCCGTCTCCGTGCCGCACGCGTGCCGCGTCAGGCTCGTCGATCCGCCCAGGAACAGCATCTTGCCGCCGAAGAGCCGCTCCAGGCTGACGCCGAACCGGAGCGCGTTGGCGAAGATATCGATGGACGCACGATAGTTCGACCGGAGCATCTCCCGCGACACCGGGATGTACTTCTCGCCCCCCGTGGTGCCCGAGGTCTGGGCGAAATACCGCACGCGGCCGGGCCACAGCACGCCCGGCTCGCCGCCCTCCCGCATCCGCGCCACGGTCCCGCGCAGCGACTCCACGTCGCACAGCGGAACCGCCGACCGGTACGCACGCAACATGTCCGCATCCGTCAGCCGCCCCAGACGCGCGAACTCATGCCCCCGACCGAACTCCGTCCCCGCGGCCGTCGCCAGCAGCCCCCGCAGCTGCCGCGATTGGATCTCCATCGTCCGGCGTCGCCAATGCTCCGCATCGTCGAGCAGCGCGGCCCGACGGTCCAGGCTCCGACCCAGGGTCAGACCCATCCCTTTCGTCACGATCGCGTTCAACCACGACATGCGTCAGCCGTTCCGCTCCGAGAGCCCCGACGGGTCAAGACCGCGTACGAATTCCAGCACGCACGCGGCGAATTCGTCGGGATGCTCCACCATCGGCGCGTGCCCGCACCGGTCGATCCACGCTGTACGCGCCCGCGGGAGCAGCGACGCGAACCGCTCGCACGCCTCCGGCGGGGTAACCGCGTCCTGGCGGCCCCAGATCAGCATCGTCGGCACCCCGAGCCCCGGCAGTCGCGCCTCGAGTCCGTCGCGGCGGGAGGATCGCGTCAGCCGCACGATCGCCCGCGCATGCTCACGCTTAATCAGCTCGCCGTGGACCCTGGTGAGCTCCGCTTCGTCGATGTGCTTGGGATCATGGAACATCGCGCCGAACACGCCCCGCACCCACTCGCGCGTCGGCTTGATCTGCAACTCCGAGCCGCCCCAACCCAGCGCTCGCTCGCTCAGCCCGGAAGCCCCCGCCAACACCAACCCGCGCACGCGGCCGGGGTCGGATTCCGTCAGCCGCACCGCAACATGACCGCCGAACGAACTGCCCAGCAGCGTGAGCCGATCCACGCCGAGCGTGCCCAGCACCGGCCGAACCAGGCCCGCCACTCCCTCCAGCGAGCACGCGTGACCCCGGAGCTCCAGCAAGGGTATCTCGACGAGCACGCAGCGCAGGTGCTCGCGGAGCCGCCGCACAACCGGCATCCAGTGCACGTTCAGACCCACCAGCCCCTGCAGAAACACCACCGTGCGGCCGCGCCCGTACTCCTCCACGCGCACGCGAACGGCATCCGCGTCGGCACCCGGCCGGGAACCAACGATCATCCGATCAACGAGCACACCCGCGACGGAGTCTCCCCGCTCGGGCTCGATGACCGTGTTTGCGCCCATCGGTCGCGCCCTCCGGCCCCGCCCCCCGCTTCCCGCTGCGTCTTCCCGGTCCGCGGCATCCGCCCGGTATCGGTGGCTGGTGGCATGGTAGCGGAAGCCGCGGCCCACCACCCGCGCCAACCGAGCCCGGCTCATGAAGATTCCGCGATCGCGCCAGATTGCCCGAACTGCCGCCCACTCGACGACCTCGCCCCGGTCGGGAGTCACGCCGCACCGGCCGCTCCCACGACTTTCCCGTCGAGCAGCCGAACGATCCGATCCGCCTTGGCCGCCACCTCTGGGTCGTGGGTGACCATGACCAGCGTCCCCCGTTGCTCGGCCCGGTGCCCGAGCATCACGTCCAGGATCTCCCCGCCCGTCTTCCGGTCCAGATTCCCGGTCGGCTCGTCGGCCAGAAGCACATCGGGGCCGTTCACCAATGCGCGCGCGATCGCCACCCGTTGCCGCTCGCCGCCCGAGAGTTCCCCGGGTCGGTGGGTCAGACGATGGCCCAGACCGAAAGCGCCGAGGAGGTCACCCGCCCGTGCGCGCAGTTCGGCGCGGCGGCTCCGGTACCCCCACCTCCCCCATCGCACCATCGCCGCAACGAGGACGTTCTCGAGAACACTCAACTCCGGGAGCAAGTGGTAGAACTGGAACACGAACCCGACCGCTCGGCTGCGATAACCATCCTGCTCGCCCGAGGACAATGTGGAAAGATCACGCCCCCGGTACTCGACGCGGCCCTTCCCGCGATCCACGCGGTCCAACCCACCCAGCAGGTGCAGCAGCGTGCTCTTGCCCGATCCGGACGCTCCCAGGATGGCGACGAACTCGCCCCGCTGAACGTCCAGGGATACCCCCCGCAACACCGGAACCCGCACCCGACCCATCCAATATGTTTTGTGCACGTCTTGCGCGCGCAAGACGAACCCCGGCCCTCCTGCGGCCGCGGGATGCGGCCCCGCGAGCGGCGTCACGACCTGGGCGGGCGAGTCATTCAAACCGCAGGCTCCGCACCGGATCCATGCGCGCGGCACGAACGGCGGGCCAGAGTGCTCCGGCCACGCTGAAGAGCACGCCGCCGAGCAACACGATCACCGCCTTGTCGAGGTCAACCTTTGAGGGGATATCGGTGAAGTAGTACACCTTGGGGTCCCAGATCTGGAACCCCAACGCCCGGCCCATCCACTCGTGGATCGAATTGATATTCAGGACCACGGCGTAGGCCAGGGCGCCGCCGCCGATCGTACCGATCACCCCGATCGCCAGACCGTACCGCAGCCAGAGCCACGCCACGCCCGCACGCCCCGCCCCGATGGCGCGGAGCACGCCGATGTCGCGCGTCTTCTCGCTCACCATGGCCCAGAAGATCGCCAGGATCAGGAACACCGCGGTGAGCGAGATGAACCCCAGCAGAAACAGCACCAGGCCGGTCTCCTTCTTGACGGCCGCGATCATGTCCGCGTGCCGCGCCTCCCACGTCGCGATCTGTCCACCGGTCCGCATGGCCTCCGCGGGGGGAACCTCGCCGGCGTGCGCGGCCGCGAACGTCGCGTAGATCTCCTCGCAGCGCCGGGAGAGCTGATCGGGCGAGAATCCCGGCTTCGCCTTCACCAGCAGCGTCGTGATCCGGGCGGGCTGGTCCCCCGTCGTCCGCGGTTCGGGAAAAAACTCGGTCCCGCCGCTTGCTTCACCGGCCCCGGCAGGCTGGGAATCGCGACGCTCGATGGCGTACCGATCGATCCCTCCCGCGAGCCCCCGCGCGGCATCCATGCGCAGCATGCGTTGAAGCTCGCCCAGCTCGATGAGGACCGTCTTGCGATCGATCTCGTAGAGCCCGGATCGGAATTCATTCGCGACGGGCAGCTTGCGGGCCACCACGTCGATCGCCCCGCCCCGCTGGTTGAGCGGCAGGACCGTGAGGGTCAGCGACTGGGTGGGCATGAAGCCGCCCACGAACTCGTCGCTCCCATCGGCCTTGGCGAAACGCCGGCGTGCGGGCAGGTAGTAGCCCTCGGGAGCTCGGTAATTGAAACCGGTGACCTCGATGCCGGTCACGATCGCGGGCCGGCGTCCGAGCGGGCCCTTCTCGCGATCCGAACCGCGCTCGATCTCGCGGAGCACCAGCCCACCCTCGTAGAGACGACGCAGCAGGTCGGCGTCGCGGGCTTCGAGGCGAGGGTCCTGTCGCTTCGCGTCCTTGCGGAGCGGCCGATCCAGGGGGCGCCACCACAGGGTGTCGGCGTAGCCGGTCACGCGGTTGTAGCTAGGACCATCGACGCCCTTGATCATGACGCCGTCGCGGCGACCGTCGGGCAGGCTGATGAGCCCGAACGTCTCGATGGTCGGGGAGGCCGCCTCGACCATCGGATCGGCCTCCAGGCGCGTCGCGAGGTCGTCGTAGTACGAGAAGCCGGATGTGGGCCAGGTGATGGTCACGTCGCCGATGAGGGCCCGCCCGGAGACGAGCAGCATCGAGAGGAACCCTCCCATGACGCTCCACACCACCAGCACCATGGCCGTGCACAGCATGACCGCTGACGCCGCCAGGAGCGGCATCACCTTGCTGGTCAGGTACCGGCGGTTCAGGAGCGATTGGTACATCCGTGCCGTGCCCTCCCTGCGTGCGCTACCTCGAGCCCGCGTCCGTCGCCGCGCCTGCGGCCGCGGCACGGTCCCACGGCGTCGTGCCCCCGGCGAGGTTCGCAAGCCAGATCTGGCTGCTGGGTCGCTCCTCGCCCTCGATCCTCGGGCCGCGCTGGCTGCACCAGATCAGCATGGTCCCGTCCGCGTTGAACGAGGGCAGGCCGTCAAACCCGGACGCGAACGTCACCCGCGCCTTGCGGAGCGTCTCGGGCGCGCCGGTCGCGTCGGCCTCGACCGCGAAGATCTCGTAATTGGAGTGCCCGATCTCGCTCGTCGCGTAGAGCAGGTACTTCGCCGATGGGTGCCAGAACGGGCACCAGTTGACGTCGGAGTTGTCCGTGATCTGATGCTCGGCCTTGATCCCGGTCGGCCGGGTCGGGTCGCTCGTGTCATCGAACGCCAGATCGGCGACATAGAGCTGGAGCAGGTTGTCGCCGCGCCGGTCGGAGCGGTAGCAGATCCGCTTGCCGTCCGGCGAGAAGAACGGCCCCCCGTCGTACCCCTTGGCCGTGATCAGCGGCGTGTGTGCCCCGGACTTGGAGTCGTAGATCCAGAGGTTGGGGTCGTTGTCGGACGGATCCACGTGCGTGTACAGGATGAACCGCCCGTCCTTCGACCACGATGCTTCCGCGTCGTAGCCCGGACGCGAGAAAATGGGCGCGGCGGGGGACATGGGCCGGCCGTCCGCGCCGAGGCGGGCCACGCACACCTCGGTCTCCGGCGGAAACTCCCATTCGTAGCGGGACCGGTCGCGCGAGTACCCGGGAGGGCGATCCGCCGTGGGAGGGACGAGCGTGGACCCGAAGAGGACCACGCCGGGCTGCGTGGGATGGAACCAGCCGCATGTGTTCGCGGAGCCGGGGGCGGAGATTCGCACCGGCTCCTGAAGGCCCGTCACCCGCCCCCCCGCGTCACGATTCAGCCTGGCGACATACATGGAATAGAACGGGTCCGGTTTCTCGCCGGGCTTGGGCACGGGAACGGCCTGGAAGATGATCCAGTTCGAATCGGGCGAAAAATACTGCTCGCCGGCCTTGAGGAAGCGGTCGCGGGTCGTGAGCTGGACGTGCCCGGTCAGATACGGGGCCTCCGCAGCGGCCCAATCGGCCGGGCTGGGCCGGGCGCGGGAGTCGCTCATCGGGGTCAGGGCCGAAGGGCCGCAGGAGCCGAGCACTCCGAGTAGAAGTGGAACCGAGGCCCGCGCCAGTGGATGCTTCATGGCCGCATGGTAGATCCTCCCGACCCGACGTTCGCCCCGCGGATCCGCGTCGTGCACGCGACGGACGCATACGCGGTCGTCGACAAGCCGCACCGGATGCTCTCGGTCCCGGGCAAAGGTCCGAACAACGCGGATTGCGCCGCCGCGCGGGTCGCGGCCATGTTCCCGCGCGCGACCGGACCGATGGTGGTGCATCGGCTGGACATGGACACGTCGGGCCTGATCGTCTTCGCGCTCGACGCCCCGACGCAGCGGGCGCTGTCGGCGCAATTCGAGCGGCGAAGGGTCGAGAAGGCGTATGTCGCGCTGGTCGACGGGGAGGTGCCGGTCGAGAGCGGGGTCATCGACGTGCCGGTTCGGGCCGATCTCGCCCGCCGGCCGATGCAAATCGTCGATCCGACATTCCCGCACGGCGCGCAGACCTCGTTCCGGGTGCTCGCGTACGAGGCGGACCGGACGCGGGTCGAGTTCACGCCCCGCACCGGGCGCACGCACCAGCTCCGGGTTCACGCCGCGTACGCGGGGCCGGGGGGTTGGGACGCGCGCCGGCCTCATCCGATCCTGGGCGACGTGCTCTACGGCCCCGGAACGGACGCGCCGCGCCTCATGCTGCACGCGACCCGCCTGGCCTTCGCCGAACCGGCGACCGGCCGCTGGGTCGGCTTCTCGTGCCCCCCCTCGTTCTGAGCGCCGATCCGGCCGTTACACCACGTCGATCGGGAGTTCGCTCTTCCCGTCAAAGAGCCCGGCGGCCACCAGGGCCCGTCGCAGCGCGCGGGCATCGGACTCGTCGAACGCCGAGGCCTCGAAGCTGTCCAGGTCGAGCACGCCGGCGCTGCTCCCATCGGCGCGCAGCAGCGGCAGCACCAGCTCGGAGCGGTCGCGCGGGTCGCAGGCGACATACCCGGCGCCCAGGTTCTCGACGTCGGTCACGACCAATCCCCGCCGCGTCAGGTGGCTCCGCCCGCACGCGCCGTGCAGGCCGATGGGCGAGCAGGCGGGCTTGTCGCGCCGCGGTCCCAGCACCAGCTCGTCATTGCCCGCGCGCGCCGCGGGCAGGTAGAAACCGATCCAGCTCACACCCAGGGGCGCGAGCAGCGACCAGGCGACGTCCACGAATCGTCGCATCGATGCCTCCGCGACCGGGTCGGGCCGCACCGACGCGAGCAGGCGCGCGTACGCGTCCTCGCGGTCCGGGCGGCCGGGCCGGGACTCGATCGTCGCGGGAGGCCTCATGGTGTGTTCAGAGCGTCGCGGAGGTGTAGGGCAGCAGGGCCATGAAACGGGCCCGCTTGATCGCCGCGGCGATCATGCGCTGCTCGCCGGCGCTGCTCTGGAGGCGCTTCCGGCCATAGATCTTGCCGTTTGGGGTCATCATCCGGCGGAGCTTCTCAACGTCCTTGTAATCGACGTAGATAGTGCCGTCCGCGGACTTCTTGGCGGCCTTGATCTTGGGCGTCGCGCCGAATCGATTGAACTGGCTCATCGTAACTCTTGCTCCGTCATGGACTTGGGCTCGTTCCTGACCGACGCACGCGGGCGGCACCTTGAAACGAGCAACGGGGCTGCTTCCCCGAGGCCCATCTCACCCATCAGGGTGAAAGAGCCGAGGGGGGGGAGTCTAGGTCGCGTGGTGGGCGCGGACTAGTCACGACGGCAACAGCAATCGAGCCCGAACGACCCGCCGCCCATCCGGCCGACACACACAGCCAGGGCCATGAGGATGGCGTTTCGCACCAGATGGCACACACCCATCGGGCCGGTGCAGAGCAGCTTGATCGCACCAAAGCAGGCGCACTCGGCGTGAATGCCCCGGGCAAGCACGGAGGCAATCCCCACCGTGAACGCGGCCAGGACCAGCAACGCGAGCCAACCCGCGGCGCGGGTCCACCAGCCGAGGATGAGGAACAGCGCGATCACCAGTTCGGTCCAAGGGACCGCGAACGTGGAGAGGACGATGAGATGATCGGGGAGGATCTTGAATGCCTTGATGGCGTGCGCGAAGAGTTGGGGGTCCGTGAGCTTGGCAAGGCCGCTCACGACGAACAGCCCTCCCAGCAGCAGCCGGCAAACCAGCGCGGCAACACCGGCCGCGCCGGAAGGGGCGTGGGCCGCGGTGGATGCCGACGAGGGCACATCGGAGCGTGCGGTCACGAAGGATCGCCCTTGGCGACCGGCAGGCCGAGCGCGACGAGCCCTGGGAACCCCTCCTTGACAACACGGAGATCGCGGTACCCCGACTGTTTCAGGAATATCGCCAGATTCTCCGAGGCATCGCAATCCGCCCCGTCGCAGTAAATGACGAGCGGCTGGTCCTTCGCGAAGAACCGGAGCAGCTCCGGGGTGCGGCCGCCCGAGAAGTCCGCGCTGGACAGATGGAACGCGCCGTCGATGTGCCCTTCCCGGTATTGCTCGATGGTGCGGGCATCAATCAAGGTCTCGCCCGCATCGATGAGCTCCTTGGCCTGGGCCGACGTGATGAACGGGGATCCGGAGCGAGAGGACGGGGAGATGGTTCCGTCGGACGGCCTGGGCGCATCGGGAGCCGGCCCGGGCCGCGGCGCGGCATGGTCATCCGGCCCCAGCGGCGTGGGTGCGTCGGTCCCGTTCTCGCTCAGCCTGAGGGTGACCGGAACAAAGGCGGAATGCACGGCGCCGGCAACGATGCCGATGCCGGCCAGCGCCAGCACGCGTACCAATGTGCCCTGGGGCTTCATGCCACGGAACTCCCGAGTTCAGAGAACGGCTCAGTTCGCGCGCGGGGGCGTGGCACGGACCGCGCCGTAGAACGGGATGGAGATGTCCTCGCCGACGTCCGTCTTGATGGTGACGGTCCCACGGAAGGTGCCCGCGCGGTCCGTGGCGTTGCCCGTGAGGGTCACGGCGTAGGCGACCCGGTTCGGGTTGTCGAGCTGGCGGAAGTCCACCGCGAGATTCATGTCGCTGGGACCGTCCACGTCAACGGAGACGATCTTGAACGGCTTGTCGGTGCGCGGGCTGAGGATGCTCTCGGCCGAGAATTCCTGTCCCGGTGCGATGGTCCGCAATTGCCAGCGATCGGGCGTGGCCATCACGCGGCCGATGACATCCCCGGCGACGGCGTACGGGATCGTCTTGGCGCGCGGGTCGGTGGTCTCGATCACGACGGTCGCGCCAATGTTCCCCGGCACGTCGGTGTTGTCCAGGGTGAACTCGACCGTGGCGCGCCCGACCTTCACGCCGTTGTCCTCGACGACCTCGTTCGACACCAGGCGCGCGCCCAGCCCGGAGGCGAGACCGGTGGTGCCGCCCTCCTGGTCACGCGGGGCGAGCACCTTCGTGACCTTAAAACTCGCGTCGCGGCCCGTGAAGACGGCGGTCTTGACGATCTTCTCGCCCCGGATGACCGTGCCGACGAACATCCGTTGCGGCTCCATGCGGACGAGCGGATTGACTTCGGCGGTGATGCCGACCTGAGCACGCGGCTGCGCGGGGTCGTCCGAATCGATGATCACGAGCTTGTACTGATGACCCTGCCGCCCCTGAGGCATGAGCGTCGCCGTGACCGTGGCAGACTCACCGGGATCGAGCTCGGTCTTGTCCACCGTGGCCTTGGTGCAGCCGCACGAGGCGTGGGCGGTGTACTTCACGCGACGCCCGGACGTGTTCTTCATCGTGAACGACGTCTGCACATCCTGATCGTCGAACACGTCGCCGAACTCGTGCATGGTGCGGTCGAACGTGAACGGGCCCTGAACCAGTGGGGAAGGCTCCGGCTTCAGCACCGCGGGCGTGCCGTGCTCGACGCCCGGCTGGGGCCGCGCCGCGGGGCGAGCGGCGCTGGGCTTGAGCTCGGCTTTCAGTTGCGTTTGGCCCTTGGGCTGAGCCGGCGACTCGACACCGGGCTGTGGGGCCGCAACGCATGCGGCCGTGAACGCCAAGAGCACGAATGCCGAACTCACGCGACTACCGGTAACGTTGCTCATCGGTGGAGACCCCTTCCGGCTTGCGCCCCGAGTCGAGTCGTACGGGCCAACTATAACTCATGTTCTCGACTCGGCCGATCTTGCAACATAACCTGTTTTGGGGATTTGTTGGACATTTTGTGTTGCCTGACTCCGGACAAACGCCAACTCAATCATGAACTGTTCACCGAATAGTGTTATAGGACTATGACAATAGAGATTGAGCAATGACCGCGTTCGGAACGCCGGGCTCTGTGCCGCCTCGAAGACCGCCCGCCAGAAACTGATCGAATGCGGATTCGACGCTGGCCACGTCCGGGGCGAGCCGGACGGCTTCCTTGAACGGCTTGCACGGCGGGAACCGCTTCGCCATCCAGCTGATGCGCGAACGGATCTGGTGCAGTGCGTAGCGCTCGGACTGATTGTGCACCATCATTCGCAGGTAGCGCCGCATGATCTCGATTTGCTCGGTCTCGCCGGGTGGGGGCGGGGCGACGCCCGTGGTGAGCAACGACCAGGCCCGACTGAAGAGCCACGGCGCGCTGAGCGCGCCGCGCCCGATCATCACGCCCTGGCAACCGGTGGCCCGCAGCATCGCGGGCACGTCGTCCGGCTCCCGGATGTCCCCGTTGCCGATGACCGGGATACGACCGGCGACCGCCTGGACGACGCGCCGGATTCCCTCGTGGCTGACCACGCCGCTGAAGCGCTGCTCGGTGGTGCGGCCGTGGATGGTCACCGCGACGACGCCGACCTCCGCAAGGCGCGGGGCGAGTGTCTCGGCGACGGGCTGCCCCTCGGACCATCCCAATCGCATCTTCGTGGTGACGGGGATGCCGCTGGGTGCGAGCGCCTCCACAACAGCGGCGGCGAGCCGTACCGCCCGATCCGGATCGCAGAGGAGCTTGCTGCCGCCGTCCTTCTTGGTCACCTTATCGACCGGGCACCCCATGTTGATATCGACGACGGTGGCGCCATGATCGCGGGCCCAGCGCGCGCCGTCGGCCATGATCGCGGGGTCGGCGCCGTACAGCTGCATCCCGATCGGCTTGTCGAAGTCGTTGGTCTTGGCAAGGTCAAGGCTGGTTGCGCTGCCGCGCAGCAGGCCCTGGGGAGACAAGAGATCGGTGCACGCCAGGCCGACGCCCCCCTGCTCACGGCAGATGGTGCGGAAGGCCAGGTCGCAATAGCCGGCGATCGGCGCCAAGAGCAGATTGGTGGCCAGCCGCACGGGCCCGAGCGCGAGCATGCGGGATTGTAAGTCACCGCCGGGGGAAACCCGGTGCGCGTCCAACGGGCTACGTTCCCGCATGGCCACGCTCGCGTTGGACGCCCTGCTCGAATCGTTGATCGACTACGCGGGCCTGTTCCCGCCCGCCAAGCTCGACATGACAACGGCGGTCGGCCGGCACGCCGCGTACCTGACCGGGCCCGATGCGCCCAAGCTCGGCGCGTTCATCTGCCCCGTGTCTCGGTTGGCCGAATTCGCGGCCGCGCTCGGTCACGTTGCGGACCGCCCCGGCGAGCCGTGGCGGGTCTCCGCTCTGGCGGACGGGCAGCCGCGTCTCGACCTGGACACGGTGGCGCGGTTCAACCAGGACCACGGGCGCCGGGCGGTCGTGGACATGCTCGAGATCAAGGCCGCCGGGCTGGAGAGCATCGATCGCGCCCTGGAGATGGTGCCCGAGAACATCTATCCCGTCTTTGAGATCCCGTACGCGGGAGAAACGGACGACCCGCGCGGCTACGCCGCGGCACTCGCGGGGAGCGACGCGGCGGCGAAGCTGCGAACGGGAGGGGTGACGGCGGACGCGTTTCCGGCGCCGGAACGCCTGGCTGCGGCCATCATGGCCCTGGCGGCGGCCGACGTCCCGTTCAAGGCAACCGCGGGGCTCCACCACCCCATCCGCGCCGAGCACGACCTCACGTACGAGCCCGGCTGCCCGAGGGCGGTCATGCACGGCTTCCTGAATGTGTTCGTGGGCGCGGCGTTGGTGCACGACGATCGAGCGGACGTCACGGACCTGACGGCGATCCTCGCCGAGACGGACCCGCGGGTCTTCTCGTTCGACGACTCGGCGGCGAGCTGGCGGCGCCTGTCCATCCCCACTGACCGGCTGGCGCGGAGCCGCCACCGGTTCGCGCTCTCGTACGGATCGTGCTCGTTCGACGAGCCGCTGGCCGATCTTCGCTCGCTGGGCGTGCTCTGAGTGCCCGCGTGCGTGGTCTATCCTCTGCGTCATGCCGAGCAACGCCACGCACGATCCCACGCTCCGATCGTGGGTCGAATCCGCGAACGATCCCGCGAGCGATTTCCCGATCCAGAACCTGCCGCTTGCGGCATTCTTGGTCGAGCACGACGGCCACGCGCACGGCCACCTGGCGACGGTGATCGGCGATCGGATCGTCGACATCTCCACCCTCGCGATGGCCGGCTTCTTCGGGGACCCCGAGGCTGAAGAACTGCCGAGCGTGCTGCACACGCCGTACTGGAACGCGTTCGCGGCCCGGCCGGCGCTCTGGAGCCCGCTGCGGTCGAAACTCCAGGACTTCCTGCGGGCCGACGGCCTCGCGGGCCAGCAGGTCCGGCGTCTGCGTCAGAAGGTCGTGCTCCCCCTGGCCGGAGCAAGGCTGACGGCCCCGGTCGCGGTGCTCAACTACACGGACTTCTACGCCTCGAAGCACCACGCGGCGAACGTGGGGTCCATGTTCCGTCCCGACCATCCGCTCCTTCCCAACTACGCCCACGTGCCGATCGGGTACCACGGGCGGGCCTCGTCGATCATGCTCTCCGGTCAAGGAATACGTCGGCCCCACGGGCAGCAGTCGCCTCCAGAGGGTGAGCCCGGCGCGGGCCCGCGGTTCGGGCCGAGCACGATGCTCGATTACGAACTCGAGGTTGGCATGATCGTCGGCCCCGGCAACCGTCTGGGAGAGCCGGTGCCCATCGGGCTCGCGGGTGCGCACATCCTGGGATTCTGCATCGTCAACGACTGGTCCGCCCGTGACATGCAGAAATGGGAGTACCAGCCGCTGGGACCGTTCCTCGCGAAGAACTTCGCCACGTCCATGTCGCCGTTCATCGTGACGCGGGAGGCGATGGAGCCCTTCCGCGTGCCCGGCCCGTCGCGACAGGCCGCCGATCCCGCCCCGCTGCCCTATCTGCGGGACGCGGAGCCCTGGGGCCTCGACATCACCGTGGAAGCATCCTTGTCCTCCGTGGCCATGCGCGAACGCGGCGCCGCCCCGGTGCGATTGTCCCGCGGCTCGTTCCGAGACATGTACTGGACCTTCACGCAGATGCTCACGCATCACACCAGCAACGGCTGCAATCTCCAGCCCGGCGACCTGCTCGCGTCGGGAACCGTGTCCGGTCCGACGGACGACTCACGCGGATGTCTGCTGGAGCTGACGTGGAGCGGAAACGGGCCCGACAAGAAGCCGCTGCCGCGCCGGCCCGTCGAACTGCCCACGGGGGAAACACGCTCGTTCCTTCAGGACGGCGACGAGGTGATCATGCGGGGCTGGTGCGAACGCGACGGGTTCCGCCGCATCGGCCTGGGCGAGTGCCGCGGCACCGTGGAGGCCGCCGTCGCCGCGGTCGCTCCCAACGCGGGCTGAATCATCGAACCTCGTCGCGCCTTGGGTTATGCCACGCGCGACCGTCGCGCGCGAGCATCTCGTCCGCCGCGGCGGGTCCCCAGGAGGCGGGCGCGTAGGTGTGGATGCCCGACCGCAGTGCCGCCGAAGTGAGAATGGGCTCGCAGATGCTCCAGCCCGCCTCGACCTCGTCGCGGTGCTTGTAGAGGATGCGGTCGCCGCGCATCGCGTCGAGCAGCAGCGGACCGTACGCCTCGATCACCTCGCCCCCGAAGCGTTCGAGATAGTCGAGGTCGAGCTTGGCCGAGTCGAGCTTCAGGCCGGCGCCCGGCACCTTGCCCTCGATGCGGAGCGAGACGCCCTCGCGCGGCGCGATGTTGATGATGAGGCGGTTGGCGGGACGGGCCGCCGCGTCGGCGCCGAGGTGCCGGAACATGTTGGTGGGCGGCGAGCGGAACTGCACGACCACCTCGGTCAGCTTGGACGCGAGCTTCTTGCCGGATCGGACGTAGAAGGGGACCCCAGCCCAGCGCCAATTCTCGAACTGGACCCGCATGGCCGCGTAGGTCTCCGTGGCCCGGGCGGTCTCGACGCCCTCGAGCTGCGTGTAGCCCCGGCCCTCGTCCTCGTCCTTCGGGTTGCCGCTGGGCCCGTATCGGCCGAAGACCGCCCACTCCCCGACGCGCGCGGACGGGATGGGCGTGGCGCACTTGAACAGCTTGATCTTCTCCCGCATGATGGCGCCGGCGTCGTACAGGCTCGGCGGCTCCATCGCCACCAGCGCCAGAACCTGGAACAGGTGCGACTGGACCATGTCCCGCAGCGCGCCCGCGCCGTCGTAGAACCCACCGGCACGCTTGCCCACCCCGACGGTCTCGGTCGCGGTCACCTGCACGTGGTCGACGTAGGTGCGGTTCCACAGCGGCTCGAAGATCGTGTTGGCGAACCGCATCGCCAAGATGTTCTGGACCAGCTCCTTGCCCAGGTAGTGGTCGATCCGGAAGATCGCCTCCTCCTCGAACACGCGACCCAGGGCGCGGTTCAGCGACTCGGCGCTGGCCAGGTCGACGCCGAACGGCTTTTCCACCACGATGCGCTGCCAGCTCGAGCCCTCGGGGTTGATCGAGCACCACCGGCGATTCTCGGCCACCAGCCCGGACTGCCCGATGCACTCGATGATCGGCTCGAAGTACTGCGGGCTCACGGAGAGGTAGAACAGAACGTTGGGCGCGCCCGTGCAGCGGATCAGACCGTGCCCGCCGCCAACCTCGCCGATGCGGGCCGTCAGCTTCGAGAAGCCCTCGGGCTGGGTCGGGTCGCACGCCTGGTAATGCAGCCGCCTCGCGAATCGGACCCAGACCGCCTCGTCCCACGCGGCGGCGAACGTACGCACCCCCTCCTCCAGCATCTTGACACGGAACGTGTCATCGTTCATCTCCGTGCGGCCGTTGCCCAGCACGCACAGCCCTTCGGGGAGCCTCCCCTGGCGGTCGAGGTCGTACAGAGCGGGGATGAGCTTGCGCTTGGTCAGATCGCCCGACGCGCCGAAGATGACGAGAACGCACGGCTCGGGAAGGTGGGTGTGGATCTGCATCGGGACATCCTACTCGAAACCGTCGCGCGCGCCCGCCGCACCGCGTGCGACCGGAGAGCAACGCCCGGCCGCCGACCGAATATTCCCGACGCGACCGGAGCATCCGGCGCATTACGATGCGCCCGTGCCCGCGCTCGCACGCATTCTGGACGCCAACGCCAACCGCGCCCGCGAGGCTCTCCGCGTCATGGAGGACGCCGCTCGCTTCGGGCTGGACGATCCCGCGTTGAGCGCCGAACTCAAGTCCATGCGGCACGATCTGGCCCGCGAGCTGGAGGCCATCGGGAATGCGTTTCCCCATGCAGATGAGGCGGCCCGGCTCGCATCCCGCGACACGCCCGGCGACGTGGGCACCCGACTCACCGCGGAAGGGGAGTACACCCGCGACGGGCTGCGCGGCGTGGTCGTCGCCGCCGGAAAACGGCTCACGGAGGCCCTTCGGTCCATTGAGGAATGCTGCAAGGCTCTTGCCGACCCATCCGGCGACGAGCGCGGACCCTCCTCGGCGCGGGCGTTCGAGCGGCTCCGCTATCGCGCGTACGCGTGCGAGCCGGCGCTCATCGGGCGTCTGACCGGCCGCCGCGACGCGGCCCCGCAATGGTCCGTGTGCGTGCTGCTGTCCGAGCGGTTGTGCCGCAGACCCTGGCGCGAGGTCGCGACCGCCGCGCTCGCGGGCGGCGCGGACTGCGTGCAGCTCCGTGAGAAGTCAATGGACGGCGGGGAGTTGCTCGCCCGGGCGCGGTGGCTGGTCGATGCGGCCCGCTCCGCCGGCAGCGCCGCCGTGGTCATCAACGACCGCCCCGATATCGCACTGCTCGCGGGCGCCGCCGGCGTGCACCTCGGGCAATCGGACATCCACGTCGCGGACGCGCGCCGGCTCGCGCAGAGCTCAGGTCAATCGTTGCTCATCGGCGTCTCGACGCACACGCTCGAAGAGGCTCTCGCCGCCGCGGGCGACCCCGCCGGCGGCGTGGACTATTGCGGCGTCGGCCCCATGTTCGAAACCGCAACCAAACCGCAAACGGAACGAGCGGGACCCGCCTATCTGAGGGCGTACCTCGCGGATTCCAGAACATCGCGGGTGCCGCACCTTGCCATCGGCGGGATCGACCCCGACCGCGCCCGGGAACTCGCCGCGATGGGCTGTCGAGGCGTGGCGGCCAGCTCGTACGTGTGCGCCGCGGCGGACCCGGGAAGAGCCGTCGCGGAATTGAAAAGGGCGGTCGCGCCGGAGGGGATGGCGCGGCCGCCCCGAGTGTGAGCCGCGACGACATCGCCGCGATCACGCCCCGGCAAACGCACGGCGCGCGCCGCGTATTCCAACCCGCCCCGCCCCGGCGGTGCGACGCGGGGGCGACGCGGGTGCGTAGACTCGGGCATGGCGTACACGTTCCGGGAGGCGCGACTGGCCAACGGCCTGACGGTGGTCGGCGAGATCGAGCCGAGCGCGTTGACGGCCGCGGTCGGCTTTTTCGTTCGCGCCGGGACCCGGGACGAGCCCCTGCCCCTGATGGGGGTCTCGCATTTCCTCGAGCACATGATGTTCAAGGGCGGAGCGAGCACCACCGCCGAGGAGCTCAACCGCGCCTTCGACCGCATCGGTTCACGCACCAACGCCTACACGAGTTCCGAGCTGACGTGCTTCCACACGGCGGTGCTGCCGGAATTCGTGCCCGAGGCGATCGATCTGCTCGCGGGGATGATGCGACCGGCCCTCCGCCAATCGGACTTCGATTCGGAGAAGGGCGTCATTCTCGAAGAGATCGCGATGTACAAGGACAACCCGTTCTGGGTCCTCTATGAACGGGCGATGGAGGAGCATTACCCCGCGCACCCGCTCGGGTACCGCGTGCTCGGCACCAACGAGTCCATCTCCGCTTTGCGCGCGGAGCAGATGCGGGCGTACTTCGATGATCGGTACGGCAGCCGCTCGACCGTCGTGGCCCTCTCGGGATCGATCGACTTCGACCGCGCGGCGCGACAGCTCGACGACCGCTGCGGCTCCTGGGGCCCCGGCCGGGGGCCCGCGCCCCGTGCGCGCCGACCCGCGCTGGCGCCCCGCTCCTTCGAGATGCGCGACCCCAAGGTGAACCGCGGGTACGCCGTGCTGCTCGCCGAGGCGCCCGCCATGGACGACGAGCGGCGGTACGCCGCGTCCCTGCTCGCGGCCATCCTCGGCGGCCCGGACAACTCCCGCCTCCACTGGAGCCTGGTCGAGACCGGGCTGGCGGACACCGCCGAAGCGGGATACGACCCGCGCGACGGGACCGGCGACTACATGGTCTATCTCTCGTGCGAGCCCGAGCGACTGGACGAGGTGCTCGCGATCGCCAGCGAACAGGTCGCCGCGCTCCGCGATTCGCTGGAGGAGGCCGACCTGGATCGGATCCGCGCGCGGGTGGCCACGGGCGTAACGCTCGCGGGCGAGCGCCCCGACGGGCGCATGCAGCGGCTGGGGCGTCAGTGGACCTATCTCGGCCGGCACGCGACGCTCGAGCAGGAATTGGAACGGCTCCGCGCCGTGTCCGTGGCCGACCTGCGCGGGCTGCTGGCGGAGTTCCCCATGCGACCATGCACGCGCGGCGTGCTGCGGCCGGACGCCGCGTAGCCCGATCACGCGGCCTTGGGTGCGTACACCTTGATCGTGTTCCGGCCCGCCGCCTTTGCGGCGTCGAGCGCCCGCTCGGCGGTCGTCACCATCGCGTCCGCGTCGGCGAACTTCCCGATCGATCCGACGTCCACCGTCACCACCCCGGCGCTCGCGGTGAATCGGAGCGGCTCACCACTCCTGGACGGAACATCCTGGGCCAGCACCCGCTTGCGCGTCTCTTCCGCGGCACGCGCCCCGGCCAGGCGATCCAGCCCCACCAGCAGCATCGCCAACCGCCCGGCGTCGTACCGGGCGCACAGCCCGCCGTGACCCCGCGCCGTCTCTGCCAGCACCGATGACGCACGCTTCAGTGCCGCGTCGCCGGCCTCCTGCCCGTGCTGGAGGTTGAACGCGCCCAGCGCATCGATGTCGATCAGCACCAGCGTGATCGGCGGGCCGCCGGCCCGGGCCCGCTCGAACGCGGACACCAGATTGCGGTTGAACCCGATCCGGCCCGGCAACGCGGTCAGCGGATCGGTCGCGTCGGGCGAACCCGCCGCCGACTGCTCCTGCTCGCTGATCGGCACCGACATCGACAGCAGCTGCGTGTTGGCGCGTCCGAGGATCTCGTCGGCGTCGTTGATGTGACCGGTCTTCACGCTCAGGAGATTCGCGATCTGCTTTGTCCCCGCGCCGATCGCCCGCAGGATGTCGTCCGACTTGTCGGTGGTCAGGTTGAACCACTGCTCGGCCTTCTCGTAGAACCGCTTGAGCGGGCCCGCGGGCTCGGGGCTGCTCATCACCTCGGCGGCGATGTTGCCCAGCGCCACGGCCTGCACGATCTTCACGCACGAGGGCGGCGCCGCGCTCGGCCGTTCGTGGTACTTGATCGGCATCACCAGCTCGTCCGGCAGCTTCCACCGGTGCGCCAGCAATGCGCCGATGTCGGCGTGCGACACCTCGAACTCGGCGAACTCATGCTTCGCCAGCTGGCGGTGATCCTCCCCCGCCTGCGCCAGCACCGGCGCGTACTCCGCCGGCATGGCCTGATGCAACGCGATCATCCCCACGTCCTGCAGCAGCCCGCCCAGGAAGCACTCCTCCGCGCTGCCCGAGCCCGACTCGCTCGCGATGCACTTGGCCGCCACGCCCGTGAACAACGAACGCCGCCAGTACCCGTCGTAGTCGAAGTTCCCTTCCTTCTCGCCCGCGATCGTCGAGACCAGGGAGAAACCCAGCGCCAGCGTCTTCACCGCCGACAGGCCCAGCATCACGATCGCCTGATCGATCGTCGAGCACGGCTTCCGCAACGCGTAGAAACTCGAATTAACCGTCTTCAGGATCTTCGCCGACAGACCCTGATCGTTGCGGATCGTCGCCGCCAACTCCTTGATCGAGGAGTTGCGATCCTGCGTCAGCTCGATCACCTTCACCGCCACCGCCGGCAGGCTGGGGAGCTTCTGACACGAGAGCACCTTGTCGAGCACTTCTGGGTTCATGTCATCTCGGCGCGTTGGTGCGCGGCTCCCGTTCCCGTCCATGGGCACGGACCGCCGCCCCGCGTCTCATCGACCCAACCCGCCTTTCACTTCACGCTGATTGCTCCGAGCGTGTCGATCGATCCGCCTGTTCGGGGGGATGTGCGCCGCCGAAGACCAATCCAATCGTCCGCAATTCATGTCCGATAATGCTCGATTGATACGCGCCCAGCAACAAACCCGCTCGGCGGATGGACTCCGATTCGCACCCTTCCAACTGCTCACCCGCTTCCAGCCGACGCAACGCCGAGACTGTCTCCAACCGGACCCTCCACACGACCTCGGTTGACTCCACCTGCTCCGCTTCGACCAAACCACCCCGCATGGGCGCGAACAGCGCGGGAACCTTGCCCCCCCCCACCGCACCGGAAACTGAATCGGGCGGCTCGCGCAGATTCGGCGCATATCCCGTCCGAACCAGCACGAGCCATTGAAAGGCGACCAACGCAGCCGGAGTCTTCGGTTCTTCCTTCAGGGTTCGCAGGAGCTCCAGCAGGCCGTCAAAGATCGCCGCGTCCGCGTCGCGCTGCGCGCACGTCTCGATGACCAACTCCGCCGCGCACAGCCCGGCGTGAAGTGCCCGCAGGTTCCGACGCAACGCGGGGAATACCTCCGCCAGGTCCCAGCGGGTCAACGTGGCCAGGTCGGTGGAGGGCTTGACGATCAGCCCCACGTCCGCCCGCTGCAGGGGCTCGATCCCTCCGGAGAACGGCGCGGCGGGGCGTTTCGATCCTTTCGCCAAGGCTCGGACGACGCCCGCTGAACGACCGAACAGCGACACCGTCTGGCTGGTCTCCGACCAATCCCAGACGCGCAGGCACACGGCTTGATCCGAGGTCTGAGCCACGCCGGATCCTAACCCCCGCCTGGCACCACGCATCCTGCGTCGTTCGGGTTCGACGCGGCCACGCCTACTCTCCGGCATGCGTTTCGAGTTGGTCGACCGCGTGCTGGAAAGGTCCCCCGACCGCATCGTGACCGTCAAGATGGTCACGAACGCGGAGGAGTACCTGCAGGACCATTTCCCCTCTTTCCCGGTGCTTCCCGGCGTGCTCATGATCGAGTCGATGGTGCAGGCCGCTCGCCGCCTGCTCGAAGACGAAGCTCGCCCTGCCGGCCCGCTCGTGCTGGGCTCAGTCCGGGCCCTGAAGTACGGCAGGTTCGTGCGGCCGGGGGAGACCCTCCGGGTCGAGGTCGCGCTGGTCAAACGACCGGCCGACGCAGGACCCGAGGCAACATTCGAGTTCAAGGGCGAGGCGACCGTCGAGGGCGCGACCGCGGTCGCGGGCCGCTTCTCCCTTCGACCGATGCGACCCTGATGCCCACCTGATCCAGTCGCGGCGTCGGCGTACCATCCGGGTCTCGGTCGGACGCGAATTTCGCGGGGCGAGCCTCGGGGGAGGCTGCGACCCCGCGACTCGGATTGAATCGGGACCGGGTCAAGGAAGCGGCCATGACACGCGATGAGATCTTCGGCAAGGTTCGGAACGTGCTGGTCGATGCGCTCGCGGTGGACGAGGACGAGGTGACGGGCGGCGCGTCGCTGGTCAAGGACCTCGGGGCCGAGTCGATCGACTTCCTTGACATCGTCTTCAAGCTCGAGCAGGCCTTCGGCTTCAAGATCCAGCAGGGCGAGCTCTTCCCCGAGAACGTCATGCAGGACCCCAAGTACATCAAGGACGGCAAGGTGACGGCAGACGGCCTGGCCACGCTCAAGAGCCGCCTCCCCCACATCGACCTCACGAACTTTTCCGCCAACCCCGAGGTGGGCAAGCTCGGCGCGCTCTTCACCGTCGATGCGCTGGTGCGGTTCGTCGAGGGCAAGCTCAAGAAGTGACCGCGCGGGCCCGTCCCGGAGCAGCCTGATGCGCTGGATGTGGATCGATCGCGTCGTCGAGCTGACGCCACGCCGGCGCCTGGTGGCGGTCAAGAACGTCTCCTTGGCCGAGGACCATCTGCACGATCATTTCCCGGCCGAGACGGAACGCGGCCGCCCCGCGTGCCCGGTCATGCCCGGCAGCCTGATCCTCGAGGGCATGGCCCAGAGCGCCGGCATCCTGGTCGGACACGCCGAGGGCTTCCGGCACAAGGTCATTCTCGCCAAGGTCTCGCGGGCGGAGTTGACCCGTGACGCGACCCCCGGCGTCACGCTCCGCTACACGGCCACGATCGCCCGCATCGACGAAGCCGGGGCCTCGACGCTGGGCGTCATCGAGATCCTCGACCACGGGCGCCCATCGGAGGGCTTCACGCCCGCCGGTTCCGTCGAGCTCATGTTCAGCCACCTCGACCACAATATGGGCGGGGCGGGGCTCCCCGGCGAGGCCTTCCCCGCGCACAATTTCGTGTTCGGCGAGTCGTTCAAGACACTGCTGCGGACCAGCGGGGTCGCGTTCACGGGCTGATCGCCGGGCTCACGGCACCGTGGGAACGCCGCGCGCGTGCGTGATCGCGAAGAACGCGAGCTGGATCAGCGCCCACGCGGGCGGGAGCGCCGAGAGCGCGGCCACCACCCACGCCAGCCGTCGCCCCGTCTCCTCCCGCCGCGACCCGACCATCTCGCACGCCAGGATCGCGATGCTCACGCAGATGAATTCAACCCGATCGCACCCCAGATGTCAAAGCGGCGGATCACCCAGTCCGCGATGGTGTTCACCTCACGCCCGCCGAAATCGGCGAAATGAAACAGGATGCTGTGCGTCAGGATGATGTCCAGCGACGAGAAGAGCACGAACCACGCGTGGTGATCCGGGAACCGCACCCGCTGGTTGATGAACGAAGGCCACCTCAACGACCGCCCTCCACGTCACCGCCCCGGCACGCGGCCGCGAACCGCACCCTCGAAGAGATCGGTCGGAGGCCGCACCCCGGTCCAGCGGGCGAACTGCTCCTCCGCCTGCCGGACGAACATCGTGACCCCGTCGATCGTCCGCAATCCCCGCCCCCGTGCCGCGGCCAGCAGCGGCGTCACCGCCGGGTTATACACCGTGTCCATCACCACGAGGTCCGGCGCGCACCGCCCCATCCGATCCAGCGGCGCGGCCGTGCCGTCCGGGGCCTCGCCGCCGCGCATCCCCACGCTCGAGCAGTTGACGATCGCGTGGCAGCCCGACTCGGGCAAAGCGTCCAGCGCGGCGGGCGCGATCGTCCCAGACCCCGACGGCAACGCCGCGCCCAGCTCCCCGGCCGCTCGCTCCGCCCGCTCGGGCGTCCGGTTGTACAGCTCGACCGTCGCGCCCGCCCGCGCGAGCGCCCATGCGGCGGCCCTCCCCACGCCCCCGGCGCCGATCACGGCGACGCGACGACCTCCCCCTCCCTCTGTTCCCCCGCTCCCGCCGTCCAGGGGCCCCAGCAGCTCCCTTAAGGGTCCCACCAGCGCGGGACCATCCGTGCTCGCCACGCGCACGATCGGCGCATCGGGACCGAGACGATCCACCACGAGGGTGTTCGCGGATCCGGTCGCATCGGCGTCGTCGTCGAGCGACCAACCCTCCTCGCGCGCCAACCGCGCCAGGTGGGTCTTGTGCGGAATGGTGACCGACGCGCCCGAAAAATCCAGGCGCGGGTGGTGCATCAACTCCAGGACCGTGGCCTTGAAGCTCTCGTAGCTCCCCTCGACGGGCAACGGCACGTAGACGCCGTCGAAGCCGATCGCCCCGAACCCGGCGTTGTGGACCAGGGGGGACTTCGAATGCTCGACCGGCCAGCCGATCACGCCGAACACCTTCGTGCACGCCCCGATCGACCGGAACCGGTACCGCTCGATCAGTTCATCGAGCGTCGGCTGCCCGGGTGCCGTCGCGGCGCCCTCCTCGAGCGACGCGAACGTCAGCAGCCCGCCGAACTTTGGCGCGAGCACGCGGGACATCATCCCGTACGCGCCCATCCCCAGAGCGATCATCGGTTTCGACGCATCGGCGATCAGGTCGAAGAGTTCGATGTTGTCGCGCAACGAGCGCGCGCGGAACGCGACCTTGACCGCCGCGGCGCCCGGCTCGCACTGCATCGCGGCGACGCGGCGCGCCAGATCGGGCGGACGCCCCGAGTGGTCGTGCGTCGAAAGGAGCAAGGACGTGCCGGGGTCGCGCACCCGACCCGGGACGCGCACCGCAAGGTTGATCTTCCGCCGCAGGTTCGCCGAGCTCGCGTACGCGACCCATTCAACGTCCAGATAGCTCGGCGGGTGCTCCCCGGGCTCGGACGCCGCGCACACCCGCTCGAACATCGACACCCGCGCGTCCTCGGGTCCGTCGTAGCCCCCCCCCTCCCACGTCGGCCGGCACGTGAGGATGCACGACAGCGGGCAGGCGGAGACAAGCCCGGCCACCCGCGCGTTCTCGGCCGCTTCACCGGATCCCGAGAAGTACTCGTCGATCCGCAACTCAACGAGATCGGCGCCCGACGCTCGGGCCCGTGCCGCGGCGTCGAGCGCGGAGGCCTCGTCGCGCACCATGATGGGGACGCAGATCCGTGTCCGCGCGCCGGCGCGACCGAGCATCACGGCCCCCGCCCGCCGGCCGCACGCTCCCGGGCCATCGGCTGCCATCTCAGGTACGTCAGCGTCCGCCACAGCCACTCCATCGGGCCGAAACGGAAGACCCTCAGCCACAGCACGCTGACCACCACCAGCGCCGCGTAGACCGCGAGCACCACGCCCGCCTGCGCGGCGTGCCCCATCGTGCCGAACCTCCCGAGGCCCCAGTGATAGAAAATACCGGTCGCGATGATCGTCTCGGACAGGTAATTGGTCAGCCCCATGCGCCCGGCGCAGGACACGGGGCGCGTCACCGCTCGCAACATCCCGCCCCGCACGATCAGCGTGACCGCACCCAGGTATCCCAGCGGCATCAGCGTGCCGGGAACGTACGTCAGCACGCCGGCCGCGAGGCTCGACACGCGATCGGACGCCACCCCGTGCAGCGCCGCGAGCCCGATCGAGACCGGCAACCCCACACCGAAGCCCAGCCACACGAACCGGCGCTGCCACGGCGCGCGATCGGCGTCGAAGAAACGCCACTTCATGAGGGCCGCGCCGATGAAGAACATCGCCGCGACGTGCCAGCCGTAGCTGAGCACCGCGAACGCCAAGCAGACGAGATAGTCCAGCGCGCGCACGAGCAGGGCCTGCATGTACGGCCCGTCACGC
Organism: Phycisphaerae bacterium; assembly: GCA_016794925.1. Classification (GTDB taxonomy): domain Bacteria; phylum Planctomycetota; class Phycisphaerae; order Phycisphaerales; family UBA1924; genus JAEUIW01. The sequence continues at coordinate 144,143 of JAEUIW010000003.1, read as the reverse complement.
AGAGCCTGCGTTTCCAAGGCCCGCCAGGCCGGATCCTGAGGACCGTCCCGGACCTGGTCGGTCGCCAGGCCGTAGATCAGGCGGTTGCCGGGACCGCGTTCCGCCCAGCGGGCAAACTCCGCCCGATCGGGAGTCGCGGGGGTGGTGTCGATGAAGCCCGGGGGATGCGCCGGGGCCTCCGAGACCGGGGCCGGCACGTCCGCCCCCGGCGCCTGCGCGGCGCCCGCGACGTCCGCGCCGTGCACGTGCGCGGGATTCGCGCCCCGGCCATCTTCCCTTGATCCCGCCGCAAGGAAACCCGCCAGCCCCATCACGCTGCCGACCAGCACCGCCCACGCCAGCAACCCAAGGCCGACGCCCAGCAGCACCTTGGGCCGCGCACGAGAACACAGCAGCAGCACGAGCCCCACCACGCTGTACACGAACAGGATGTCCCCGTACCACAGCAGGAACCCGTGGCACAACCCAAGCACCGCGAGCACCAGCAGGCGGCGGATGTACACGGGCCACGCCGCGCCCCGCGCCGCCGCCAGCCGGCCTGTCTGCAGCACCAGCCCCATGCCGAACAACAGCGAGAAGAACGGATAGAACCGCCCCTCGCAGAGCACATGCTTCAGGAAATGAACCACGCGATCGAGCGCCGACGATCCCTCCATCGCACCCGCCGAGAACATCGAACCGAGCGGGTGCGCGAAAACCTGGATGTTCACCATGAAGATGCCCAGGAGCGCGAAGCCGCGGGCTACGTCGATCGCGTCAATCCGTGACGCGTCCTCCGTCGGCGCGACCGCGGCGTCCGGCCGCGGCGCCCGCGCTTGGTTCAGCGGCGCAAGGGGATCGATTGACGGCGCGTCGGCATGCATGGGCGTACCCTACCACCCCGCACGCGGGTCCGCGACCGCGACCCGCACGCGAGGCTCGGAACGCTCACTTGGGAAATCGCGCTCACCGCTTGCGCGCGACCGCCACGATCCCCGCCATAGTCAGCAGAGCCCAGGCGCCGGGCCCCGGAACGAACGCGGCCCCGGCGTACACCCCAGTCGCGCTCGTGAACGCGCTGGGAATTGTGTCCACGTACGTCCCGCTGGCGAGGTCGAAGATCCAGATCGGGTCGCCGCCGTCGGCCCGCGAGCCGTCGCTGACCAGGTACAGCCGCCCGTTGCCCGCCGCCAGTCCATCGATGTCCGTCTCCGTGCCCGGGTAGTCGGCCAGCCGGGTGGCCGCGAACGTGTCGGGATCGATTCGGTACACGCCCCGCGACGACGAATGGTCGCTCAGCCCGTAGAACGCGTCGGTGGTCGCGTCGTAATCCAGGCCGCCGAAATCGAAACCCGAACATGACGCCGCGAACTGCCCGACCGCGGTCTCCGGATCGATGTCGAACAACCTGGGGCTGGGACCGTTCTCGAAGCCCAACAACCGGCCCGTCGACGGACGGAACGCCAGCCCCGTGATATTCAGCATTCTCGCCCCGTCACGGATCGAACCGATCAACGACGGACCCAGCTTCGACTCACCCGCAGGGGCGCGGTACAACCCCGCCCCGTTGTTCCAGTACAACTGGGCCGAAGTAGGGTCGTACGCCATGCCGTACACCACGGCGGCCGAGCCCGAGAGCAGTGACTTCGGCGCGCGCGAACCGGTCACATCCACGTCCCAGATTGCGGGCGCACTCTGGTCATTCCCCACGATGAGCTGTGCGAACGCGGAACCGGAGCACGCGGCGAGCACGCCGATGGCGACTGCGATGCGCTTGGATTTCATGGACGATCCTCAGGTGGAGCGGTCCGAGATTCACGCGCGGAGGAACGGACCCGTCACTCGGGCCACACGCGTAATCTCTCTCTCACCCGATCGTGCTGCACCTCGTTCCCTCCAAAGGAACAGGTGCCTCGACAATCATGCCACACGTTGGGCATCGATCAAGGACTTGATCGTCAACTTTCTGGTTTTTCGCAGCAAGTTCATGCCTGACAAACACTTGCGCATCACGCGATGCGCAAGTGGTCCACCCGCGGTATCACGCATGAAGCTCAATGCGGCTTGCGGCGCCAACGCCGGCGAGATAACCGCTCGACCACGCCCATTGGAAGTTGAATCCCCCGATGCGGCCGTCGACATCGCAGATTTCTCCGCACACATGCAGCCGGGGGCACACGCGACTCTCCATCGAGTCCAGGTGGATTTCCGAGAGGGGAACGCCGCCCGCCGTGACCTCGGCGTACTGAAAACCGCGATCACCCGTGACCGGCAACGGCATCTCCGTGAGCACGCCCAGGAGGGCGCGGCGGCCCTCGCGCGTCAGGCCATGCCCGGCCGCGCCAGGATCAACCCCCGCCTCCCGGCAGAGGCTCTCGGCCAACCGGGTCGGCAGCCCCCGCTCGTGCAGGAATCGACCGACCGAGCCCCGGCCGAGCCGCCGCAGCGCCGCGTCCATCGCGTCCGCACGCGCGCCGGGGAGCCAATTGATGACGAGGTGCGCGCCCGGATCCTCCCCGCGCGCGTCGGTGTAGTACCTGCTGATGTCCAGCACGCCCGGCCCCGAGATCCCGAAATGCGTGCACAGCGTGGAGTTCGTGAAGGCGGCCAACCGACGTCCCGTCCCGGATCGCAGCTCGATCGTGGCCGGGACGGTCACGCCCGCCAGCGCGCGGACCGGGCATCCCTCCGCCAGCGTGAGCGGGACGAGCGCCGGGAACACGCGGGGCGTGATCGTGTGCCCCAGCGTGCGCGCGACGTCGTAGCCGAGCCCGTCGGAGCCCGTCCGGGGCAGGCTGCGCCCCCCGGTCGCGAGGATCACGCGGCGGGCGCGCAGCGCGTCACCGGGCGGCGCCGGCGCGCCGATCGCGGGATCGGACGCCGCGGCGCGCGCGATGACGAACCCGTCGCCCTCGCGCCGAACCCCCGAGACCCGCCACGGGAACGTGATCTTGACGCCCGCATCACGGGCCGCGCCGAGGAGCGCATCGAGAATGGTCCGGGCATCGTCCGAGACCGGGAAGAGCTTGCCGGTGTCCTCACGCTTGAGCTCCACGCCCCGTTCGCGAAAGAAGCCAATCGTGCGCTCGACTCCGAACGAACGCAGGACTTTCTTGATGGCGTGGCGGGAGGATCCCGCGTACGCCGATTCGTCCACGGCGTGGTGCGTGACGTTGCACCGCCCGCCCCCGGCCACGAGGATCTTCGCGCCGAGCACCCGGGCGCCGTCAAGGGCAACCACATTCGGACGCCGCGCCCCGCCCCGGACCGTACGACCGGCCAGCGTGCGACCCGCCCAGATCGCGGCGAACAGGCCCGCCGCGCCGGCCCCGATCACGGCCAGGTCGCACGTGTGCTCACCCGCCGCCCGATCGTTCACAGTTCCGCCAGCCTGCGCTCGGTCTCCTGCGCGAGCAGGTCCTTCATCAGCCTCGACAGGTCACCGGCCATGATGTCACGCAGCGGGTACTCGCCGGGGAGGCGCTCGTCGGCCACGATGCCCTCCTTCCAGCGGTAGGTTCGGATCTTCTCGCTGCGGTCGCCGCCGCGGATCTGGCTCTTGCGGGCCGCGGAGCGCTCGGCGTGCTGCTTCTGCCGCTCGAACTCGTGCAGGCGGGTGAGCAGGAGGCGGCGGGCCCGCTCGCGATTCTGCTGCTGGCTCTTGGCCTCCATCATCTTGATGACCATCCCGGTGGGCTTGTGGAAGATCTGCCAGGCCGACTCGACCTTGTTGACGTTCTGCCCGCCCGGTCCCTGGGAGCGGGTGGCCGATTCCTCGACATCGTTCGCCCAGTCGATCTTGACGCCGACCTCCTCGGGCTCGGGCAGCACGGCCACGGTCGCGGTGCTGGTGTGGACACGCCCCTGCGCCTCGGTCGCGGGAACCCGCTTGACGGAATGAACCCCCGCCTCGAACGCCAGCTCGCTCCACACCCCGGTCCCCCGGACGTTCAGCGTGGCGGCACGCAACCCTCCCGCGTCGCTCTCGGGCACGGTGTCGAGCGTCTCCAGCGTCCATCCGCGGGACGCGGCGTACTTCTGGTACACGCCCAGCAGGTCGGCGGCCCACAGGCAGGCCTCGTCTCCGCCCGTGCCGGCGCGGATCTCGACGATCACCGAACCGACCCTCTGATCCTCCGCCGCGACGAGCGAGGCCTTGATGCGGTCGAGGAGCGCGGCCGCCTCGCCCTGGACGCGCGGGAGTTCCTCGCGGGCGAGCTCGGCGAATTCACGATCCGTCCCCGTGCACGCGGCGCGCAACGCATCCGCCTCGCGGCGCAAGGCTTGCCAGCGGCGGAACGGGACAGCCGTCGCCTCCAACGCCGATTTCCGGATCGCGAGATCCCGCACCTTGCGGTGATCGATCAGCACGTCCGGATCGGCCAGCGAACGGTCCACACCGACGAGCTCGCCGTCCAGGGACTCGAGCTTGGCCAGCAGCGGCGCGGGGATTTCTTCAGGGGCCGGCGGCATCGAAACTCCGTGGGATCAACGCCCAATTGTAACGGGGTCGGCGCGTGGCCCCGCGGGCCGAGCGCGCGGCCCGGACCATGTCGCCGCCCGCTACGATCCGCGTCCGAACCGGACGCGCCCAGGAGTCCCTTGTGGAACACGCGATCGTCATCGAAGGCGTCACCAAGACCTTCGGCCCCAAGCTGGCCGTGAGCGACCTCAGCCTCCGGGTGCCGGTCGGCTCGCTCTGCGGTTTCATCGGGCCCAACGGCGCCGGCAAGACCACCACCATCCGCATGGTGATGTCCATCATCTTTCCCGATCGGGGCGACCTGCGTGTTCTGGGCAAGGCCTCCGCGATCGAGAGCAAGGACCGCATCGGCTACCTGCCCGAGGAACGGGGCCTGTACCGCAAGATGAAGGTGGGCGCGTTCCTCGGCTACATGGCGCGGCTGAAGGGGGTGGACGGCGCGACCGCCGACCGCCGCGTCAAGGAGTGGCTCGTCCGCGTGGATCTCGCCGACGTCCTCCGCAAGAAGTGCGAGGAGCTCTCCAAGGGCATGCAGCAGAAAGTCCAGTTCATCGCTTCGGTGATCCACGAGCCCGACCTGCTCATCCTCGACGAGGTATTCAGCGGCCTCGACCCCGTGAACCGCCGGCTCATGCGCGACCTGATCGACGAGCAGCACACGCGCGGCTGCACCATCGTCTTCTCCACCCACGCCATGCCCGAGGCCGAGCAGCTCTGCGACCACCTGTTCATGATCCACCGCGGCCGCAAGGTCATCGACTCGGACATGGCCTCGCTCCTGAGCCGGCACGACACGCGCACGATCGTGCTCGAGCCCCTCGCGTCGCGGACGGGGGCCGCCACCGCCGACCCCACCCCGTGGCGACGCGTGGAAGGCGTCGACGCGGCCGAGGCCCAGGGGAGGCAGGTTGAGGTCACGCTGCGCGAAGGGGCGGATCCCTCCCGCGCCATCGCGGCGCTCGCGGCCGCGGAGCCGGTCCGTCGGATCGAGGTCAAACGCGTCTCGCTCGAGGACATTTTCATCCAGCTGGTCGGCGGCGATCAGGCCACGCTGCGCGAGGAGCTCCAGGCCGGCCCGCGCGCAAAGGACGAAGCAACGAACCCGCCGGCCGTGACCGGCGCCGCGGCCCGGTGAGCCGGCGTGCATGAAAGCAAGCGGGTAGGGGTGGGGCGTGGGGGGACGGGAGGTTCGACTTGTTCAAGACGCTGATCGTGGCATGGCGCGAGTTTCTGGCGACGGTCTCGACCAAGGGCTTCATCCTGGGTGTGGTGCTGCCGCCCGTGCTCATGACCGGCGCCCTCACGCTCATGCCGCTGCTGATGAACCTCGCCTCGCCCCCGGTGACCGGGCACCTGGCCGTCATCGATCAGACCGGCGAGGTCGGGCCGCGGCTCGAGAAGGCCTTCGATCCGGGCGCGATGCAGGCCCGCCGTGACGAGAAGATCGCCCGCCGCATGGAACGGTCGCCGGTGCCGATGGACGACACGTCCAAGCAGGCGGCCCGGCAGGCCGCCTCGGCCCAGAACCGGACGAACCTCACGCTCAAGATCCTGCCGCCCGAGACCGACCCGGCCGAGGCGAAAAAGCCGATCGAGGCCGCCGAGAGCAAGACGGGCTCGGGCTCGTCGGCCGATTCCCGCCTGGCGCTGGCCGTGATCCCCAGGGACGCCGTCGCCAAATCCGCCGACGGGAACTACGGCCGGTACGAGCTGTTCACCGTTCCGCGCCTCGACGTCGAGGTGCAGGACGACATGCGCGAGCAGATCGGCCGCGCCGTTGTCGATGCCCGCCTGGCCGGCTCGGGCCTGGATCCGGCCAACGTGCGCGCCCTGATGGCCTCGCCCGTCGCCGAGACCAAGTCCACCACCGACAAGGGCGACCGCAAGTCCAGCGAGGTCGCGCAGATCCTCATCCCCATGGGCTTCATGGTGCTGCTCTGGATCGCGGTCTTCACGGGCGGGCAGTACCTGCTCAGCTCGACGATCGAGGAGAAGAGCAACCGCGTCATCGAGGTCCTGCTCAGCGCCGTGTCGCCCATGCAGCTGATGACCGGCAAGATCCTCGGACAGATGCTCGTCGCGGGGGTGATCCTCGCGGCGTACGCCGGCCTCGGGACCGGGAGCCTGTTCTTCTTTCAGCAGGAGCACCTGATCGATCCGCTCTCGTTCCTCTACCTGGCGATCTTCTTCGTCATCGCCTTCACCACGCTCGCCTCCATGATGGCCGCCATCGGCGCCGCGGTGAACGACGTCAAGGAGGCCCAGGCGCTCCTCGGCCCGGTCATGATCGTGCTCGTCATTCCCATGATGCTCTGGCTGCCGCTGAGCCGCAACCCCAATTCGTTGTTCGCGCAGGTCTGCTCGTTCGTGCCCCCCATCAATTCCTTTGTCATGGTCCTGCGCCTGGGCGGCTCGCAGCAGATCCCGGCATGGCAGGCGCCCGTGTCCATCCTGGTGGGCGCCCTGTTCGCCCTGTTCTCGATCTGGGCCGCGGCCAAGATCTTCCGCATCGGGGTGCTCATGTACGGCAAGCCGCCGAACATCCGCACGCTGGCCCGCTGGATCCGCATGGCCTGAACGATCCTTGCCCCCCACCTCCCCCTCCATGCCGCTCCCCCGCGCGCCCGTCGCTCTCGCCGCCGCCCCGCACGCGCCGCCCACTCGCCCCCTCGACCGTTTCGACCTCTACGAGATCTGCGTGCAGTCGCCCGAGCGTGACGCCCGCGTCTGCCGGGCCCTGCACGGCGGCCGGCCGACGATCCTGCGCGACGACTTCGCGGGGCCCGGGGCCGTCGCCCGCGCCTGGGCCGCGCTCGCGCCGAGCCATCGCGCCGTCGCCGTCGACCGAGACCCGCGTCCGCTCCGCGCGTGCGACGCGGCGTCCCGCGTGCGCGCGATCGTGACGGACGTACGCCGGACGCGCGCCCGGGCGGATGTCATCGCCGCGCTGAACTACGCCGTGTGCGAATTCCACGCGCGCACGGAACTGCTCGCGTACCTGCGGGCGGCGCGCCGGAGCCTCCGCCCCGGCGGCATCCTCGTCGCCGATCTCTACGGCGGTCAGGTCGGGGTCCGACCCGGCGCCTGGACGCGCGCCCACCACGGCCCGGCGGGCGAACGCATCCGTTACACCTGGGAGCAACGCTCGATCGACGAGCTGTCCGGGCTGGTCCGCAACGCCATCCACTTCAATGTTCAGCCGGACCGACGCCCCCGCGTCGGGGCGCGGGGCGCGCGGCAGATGCGCGACGCGTTCGTGTACGACTGGCGGCTGTGGTCCATCCCCGAACTGCGCGAGGCCATGCTCGAGGCCGACTTCGTGCGCACGGACATCCACCTCCGCGCGGCCGGGGCCATCGACGAACACGGCGACCCGCACTGCGCGCGCGTTCGCTCCGCCGCAGACCTCGGCCGCGCCTGGTCGGTCTTCGTGGTGGGCCGAACTTCGGCCTGCCGCGCGATCGGATCGCCTTGACGCACGGCGGACGCCGTCTTTCGATCGACGGGTTCAAGCGGCCGAGTGGGTCATCCTCACTGCGTCGATGACCCCGAGCCCGGCACACGGCTGGCCTTTCGACTCCCCAACCCCACCACCGCTCGTACAGACGCCACGGGCACGCTACGGCTCGCTCGCGCCTCGCCCGTCAAAACGGCCGCGGGCCCCGGGTCTCCCCAGGGCCCGCGATTCGGAGGGCGTGAGCGGTAAGCCGGGTTCTGTCCGGCCGGGCCTGATGCCCGGCCCCGACGGTCATTTCTCTCGCCGCGACGTTGCCGTCGCGATCGGGCCCTCTCGGGCCCAGCGGTCTACCCGCCCCCTGCCGCCCGGACCGAGCGTCGGGCTCACGCCCGCGGAGGCTGCTGGACCTTGCACGCGGCGGGGTTTGCCGTGCCCCTCCCGTCACCGGGAAGGCGGTGCGCTCTTACCGCACCATTTCACCCTTGCCTGATCCCCTCGCGGGGCCATCGGCGGTGTGATTTCTGTGGCACTGTCCCGCGCCCGCGTCCGAACGGGCGGGTGGGCGTTACCCACCGCCGTGTCCTGCCGTGCCCGGACTTTCCTCCGCCGGGGCGTGCGCCCCGACGGCGACCGTCTGCTCACGCCCGCCATGCTAGGTCGGCGCACACGGGCCCCGCGCCGGGACGGTACCATGACCCCATGCACCCGCTGGACATTCGGGGCATGGTGGCGTGGATCACGCCCGATCAGGTCGATCTGCTGCGCGCCGTCAGCCGTGCCGCGCAGATTCCCGTGCTGGGGGTGGGCACGCCCGACGCCGGACGCGCGTCGGAGCTGGGCGCGGCCCTGAACGCCGAGAGCTTCGACGACCTGCGCGCCTGTCTCGCCTCCGCATCCTCGACGCTGGTGTACCTGATGGCCCCCGCCCAGTTCGGGGCGGACCCCGAGGGCTCCGAGGCCCGCGTGCTCGCGGACGCGCGCCAGCGCGGCGTCACCGTCGCGACCACCGAGCCCATGCCCGCCTCGGTCCTTCAAACCCTCGCGCCCTCGGCGGTGCTCTCTCCCGCGGCCGTAGCGGACCCCGCCGCGGCCTGGGCTCGCACCGTGCCGCTCGCTCGCCACACCCGACCGGTGCGCGAGGCGATGGAGGCGCTCACCGCCTTCGGCGAGGTACGGGCCGTCTCCGTGTCGTGCTTGTGCGGACCGGCGGAGGGCTCGCTGGGCGCGCGGCTCTTTGACGCCCTGGACCTGGTGCTGACGCTGATGGGCGACGCCGCGCTCATCGACGCGGCGTACGTCGCGCGCGACGCCGCCAAGGGCCTGCACGCGCTGCCCGGAGATTCGTTGCGCGGCCTGAACGGTGAAATCTCCGCCAACCTCCGCTTCGCCGACGGACGGGCCGCGTGCACGCTCGCGTCCGACCAGGCCGGGCGCTGGGAGTGCGTGCTGACGGCGATCGGCCCCGCCGGGCGGATGCGCATCTACAACGACGGGTTCGAGTGGATCTCCCCCAAGGGTGACAAGCTCGACGAAGCCCGCCACCGTCGCCCCCGTCGCGGCCCGGCCATGGATCCCGAGACCCCGCTCTCGGCCCTGATCATCGCCGAGCAACTGGCTCGATTGCTGGACGGAACCGTGCCGCCGGAGTCGTCCTCGACCCATGCCCGAACGCTGGCCACCGCGGAAGCGGCGCTCCTGTCGGCCCGCACCGGAGAGAGCGAGTCCCCCGGCACCATCCTGAAGATGGCCGGCACGAGCTGAATCCGATGGCGTGCATGCAAACCCGTCCGCCGCGCGAAAAATGCGGGATTGAAGCGTTTTGTCCACCCATAATTGGTGGAAATCGACGATACGCAAAATAACCTGAAATAGGGATATAAATACCAAAAATTATACTAACTTTATGGCGATTTTTCTGGTTTGTCTCCGTGCCATGCGGTACGCTGCATGTCTGGAGGGGCGGGTCTCGATACACAGGTCTCGGTCAAGCTGGGCGCGGCAGGTGCTCCCTCCGACTTGCCCACGGGCCGTGCATTCCGGCGGCTCAGGAGATTGAATCATGGCGACGAAGCGGCACGTCCTCGGCACCGGCTCCCTCATGCTCTCGACCTTGTTCGCGTTGGGCGGGTCCGCCGCAGCGGACGTTGCCTCTCCACTCGTCCGCACGAACGCCGCGGTGGCCCCGTACGCCGCCGCCGTGGCCCTGGACGCGGCTCGGTACGCGAGTCTCAAGTCGGCGCCGGCGCAAACGGTGATGACCGACTTCGTCCTCGGACCGGATCGCACCGCTTCGCTGGTGCTCAGCCCGCGTGATCCCCTGGCCGAAGACGGACAACTGGTCGTCGGCAGCGCCGCCGGAGACGTGCCGATGCCCCGCCCCGACGTGCTTATCATGACCGGGCGCCTGCTCGATGACCCGGGTTCGCTCGCGATCATCGGCTTCTCTCCGCTGGGCACCAACGGGTACATCCAGACCTCCGACGGCGTGAAGTACATCATCTCGCCCGGCCCGCACGGCGGGCAACGCGCGACCGTGGTGTACAACCTCGCCGACGTGCCCGAGGCGGACATCGACTGGGTGCCCTTCCGCTGCGGCGCCGACATGCTGCCGCCCCCGACGCACCGTTCGCCCGAAACCGACCGTGCCGGCGGGGGGTCCACCCGCGACGTGCCTTGCCGGCGCGCCACCTTCGCCGTCGATTCCGACTACGAGTACACCGCCCAGATCTTCGGCGGCGACATCAACGCCTCGGCCGCGTACGCCCTGACGCTCTTCGCGGGGATCTCCGAGGTGTACGTGCGCGAGGTGAACACGGACATCGTGGTCGGCTACCTGCGCGTGTGGAGCACCGACACCGATCCCTATTCCGGCCCGTATTCCTACGACCGGTTGTTCCAGTTCCAGGACTGGTGGAACGCGAATATGGGCCACATCACCCGCAACGCGGTCCACCTGCTGTCGGCCCTGCGGGACGGCCAGATCGGCGGCGTCGCGTACTACCCGGGTCTGTGCGACATCCCCTATGGCTACGGCCTCTCGGCGTACCTCAACGGCTATTTCCCTTACCCGCTCGGCAATCACCTTTCCCAGAACTGGGACATGCTCGTCACCACCCATGAAATCGGGCACAACTTCGGCGCCCCCCACACCCACGACAAGAGCCCCCCCATCGACAACTGCGCCTTCGGCGATTGCTCCGACGCCTACTCCGGCACCATCATGTCGTACTGCCACACCTGCCCCGGCGGCGTGAGCAACATCTCGTTGAACCTGCACCCCCGCATCATCAACGAGGACATCCTCCCCTACCTCGACTTCGGCGCGCCCTGCAACCTCCTCGCGCTCCCGCCCGGCATCATCCAGTTCAACGTCCCCCCCACCGCCGCGGCGGGCGGCTCCGCGTCCCTCTCGGTCTTTCCCAGCGGCACCGGACCCTTCAATTACCAGTGGAAGAAGAACGGTGTGGACATCCCAGGCGCGATCGCGAACCCCTACGACATCAACCCGGTGACGCCGGCCAGCGAGGGAACCTACACCGTCATCGTGGAGGGCGCGTGCGGCCGCTCCACCGAGAGCGAGGGCAGGTTCATGGACGTCACCGGCGGCCTCTGCCCCGGCGACTACAACGCCGACACCAGCGTGGACGATTTCGATTTCTTCGACTTCCTCAACGACTTCAACGCCAACAACTCCGCCGCGGACGTCAACGGCGACACCTCGGTGGACGACTTCGATTTCTTCGACTTCATGAACGCCTTCAACACGCCCTGCTGACCGATGCGGCCCGCGCCGTTGCGCGGGCGTGATGGATCGGGAGTCACGATGGAGCCTCGGTGAGGCGGAGGTATCTCATGGGAGGCCTGCGGTCGGCGGCTTGCGTTGCGTCGTGTGCGGTGCTCCTCACCTCCGTGCTCCACGCGCGGATCCCGCGTCCGACCCCGCCCGAGCCCGGCGGTATCGCGGACCGCCTGTCGCCCGACGACGCCGCGCGGCGGCGGCTGACCGGCGTGGACGTATCGCGGCTTGCGCGCGCATCCACGGGCGATATGGTCCGCCTGGAGATCTTCACCGACACGGTCTTCAACGCCCGCGTCGCGGACGTGGTCCGCCGACCCGACGGCGTCTCGTGGCGGGGGACGCTCGAGGGCGAGTCCCTCGGCACCTGCACGGTCACCGTGCGGGGCGGCCTCGTCTGCGCCGGCGTGTGGTCCGAGCGTGGCAGCTTCGGGCTCACGCCCACCGGCGACCCGCCCATCGACGGTCGCGCCCCTGTCATCGCCGAGGAACTCCAGCCCGACGCCACCGCCAGGTGCCTGATGGGCCGGAGCGTGCGGGGGCTGCCCGAGGGCTGGTCGGGCCCAGCCGGCCGGATCGAGCCCGCGCGCGCGGACGCCCCCGGGATCGCCCGGAACGCAAACCGGGACAACCGCGGCGGATCCTCGCGCGACACACCCTGCCCGTGCGCCGACGACCCGGCCACCGTCGACGTGCTCTGCGTGTACACCACGCTCGCCAGGAACGCCGCGGGCGGGCTCGCCGCGTTGCAGACGCGGGTGCAGAACGCCGCGGACGCGGCCAACGACGCGTACACCAACAGCGGGATCAACACCGGCGGCGTCAACCGCCTCCGTCTCCGCATCGTGGGCTATGAAGAGGTCAGCTACAACGAGCAGTCGCCCCAGTGGCTCGACCACCTCTCGCGCGTCACCGAGACCGCCGACGGGTACATGGACAACGTCCACGCCCTGCGCGACCAGCACCGCGCCGACACCGTCCTGCTCGTCGTCGACGACACGCGATTCACCGGCGGCGCGGCGTGGTGGGCGATCTGGGATCAGGCGCTGGCGTTCTCCTGCTGCAACTGGCGCGGCCTGGGCGGGGGCAGCCTGCTGCTGGCCCACGAGACCGGGCACACCTTCGGCTGCGCCCACGACCACGACAACGACTCGTCCGCGCCCTTCTCGTACGCCTGGGGCCATTTCTTCACCGTCGGCGCCAACACCTACGGCACGATCATGGCCTATCCCGGCAACGTGCGCCTGCAGTACTTCTCCAACCCCGGCCTCACCCACGCCGGCACCGGCCAGCCGCTGGGCGTTCCCGCCGGCCAGCCCCGCGCCGCGTACAACGCGCTGGTGATCCGCCAGACGCGGGCCGTGATCGCCAATTACCGCGATAACTCGCTCCTGCGCGACTGCAACGGCAACGGCGTGGACGACGCCCTCGACATCGCCGGCCAGGTCAGCCAGGACACCAACGGGAACTGCATCCCCGACGAGTGCGAGGAGGTCCGCTATGCCGACGCGGCCGTGCCCGGCCCCGGTGAAGGCCTGAGCTGGAGCACCGCCGGCGGCGACCTCGCGGAACTCTTCTCCGTCGCCGAGCTGCGGTGCTCGCACGTCCGATCCATCTGGGTCGCCGACGGCTCGTACACCCCCGACGCCGGCTCCGGACAGCGTTTCCGCAGCTTCGCGCTCCGCCCCGGCCTGAGCATCTACGGCGGCTTCCAGGGTCGATCCCGCCCCGGCGGCGGCGAGACCAGCCCGGCTCAGCGCGCGCTCGGCGCCTACCCGTCCGTGCTGACCGGCGAGATCGGCAACCCCCTCGACCCCGCCGACAACAGTTACTCCGTCGTCACCGGCGCCGACCTCGGGACGCACGCCCGGCTGGACGGTTTCACCGTCAGCCGCGGCGATTCAGATTGGAGCGGCGGCGGGCTTTACCTGAACGGCGGATCCCCCGTCATCGAGAATTGCCTGTTCACCGACAACCGCTCCGGCTCGGGCGGGGGCGTGCTCGTTGACGGCCTCTCCTCCCCCACGTTCATCTCCTGCGTGCTGCGGTCCAACACGGCGCTGTACGGGGGCGGCGGCATGGGCGTGTACGGGGGCGCGACCGTCGTGGCCGACCGCTGCGTGTTCGACGGGAACACCGCCGCCTGGGGCGGCGCGATCGCGTCCAACGATTCGATCCTCGACCTGCGCTCCTGCCGCATCACCGGCAACCACGCCGCGCCGTACAACGGCGGCGCCATCGACATGAACAACGTCCAGCTCTCGCTGGCGAACTCGATCGTCGCGGGCAACACCGCCGCGGGCGACGCCGGCGGGCTCTGGGTCGCCAACTCCACGGTCGCCAACCTCGCCAACTGCACGATCCACGGCAACGCGGGGACGTACACCGGCGGCGTGGTCGGGTACTACGCCACGGCGAACCTGGCGAACACGGTGCTCTGGGGCAACACCGGCGGATACGCCCAGCCACAGGACCGGCAGGTGTACTACTTCGCCGCGGGCGGCTCGGTCCGGTACGCGCGCGTGCAGGGTTGGACCGGCGCGCTGGGCGGGCCGGGAAACTCGGGCGCGAACCCGATGCTCGCCGCGCCCGGCGCGGGCGATTTCTCGCTCCTGCCCGGCTCGGCCTGCATCGACGCCGGCGACAACGCCGCCCTCCCGCTCTTCTTCACACTCGACGGGCTCGGATCGCCGCGGCGCACCGACGACCCCGCCACCCCCGACACCGGCGCCGGTGCCGCGCCGATCCTCGACATCGGCGCGGCGGAGTTCCAGCCCGCCGCCGGCTGCGCGGGCGACTACAACGCCGATACCAGCGTAGACGACTTCGACTTCTTCGATTTCCTCAACGACTTCAACGCCAACAACTCCGCCGCGGACGTCAACGGCGACACCTCGGTGGACGACTTCGATTTCTTCGATTTCCTCAACGCGTTCGGCACGCCGTGCTGACGCTGACTCCGCGAGGGGGTGCGAATCCCGACGACCGTGGCGAGATCTTCGCACGGAGCTGGTTCCGAAAGGGAAGACGATGGGACGGGCTCGACTCACGCGGTGGTGGACGGCGGTGCTGGGGGTCGCGCTCGGCACGGCGCCCGTCTGCCTCGGACAGACGGAGTGGCGGCTGGTGTTGCCGACCTCGCTTGCCGGCGGGGCGATGGTCTGGGATCACGACCGCGAACGCCTCGTGTGCTTCGGTGGTCCCAGCGGCGCCGGCCAGCGCTGCGGCACCTGGGAATGGAATCAGCGATCGTGGAGCCTTCGATCGACCACCGGCCCCTCACCCCGTTCCGGCCACGCGATGGCGTACGACAGCGTGCGCAAGCGTGTGATTCTGTTCGGCGACGGCTACTCGCTCCGCGACACGTGGGAATGGGACGGGGCCGCATGGTCGCAGGTCGCAGCCCTCGGACCGATCTGCCTTGGCCGCCTCGCCATGGCTTACGACCGCGCCCGTCAACAGACCGTTCTGTACGGCGCCGGATCGAACCACAACGAAACGTGGCTGTGGGACGGGGCCGCCTGGACCCCGCGCGGGGTTTCCGGCCCCGGTTATCGTTCCGGACACACGATGGTGTACGACGCCGCGCATTCGCGCGTGGTGCTCTTCGGCGGGTCGTCGTCCAGCCAAGCCGCGGAGACATGGACGTGGGACGGCTCGGCGTGGAGACTCGCGGCGACGAGCGGACCACCCGGGCCGAGGTACGGAGCGGGGATGGCGTACGACTCCAGGCGCCGGCTCGTCGTGCTCTTCGGGGGCAGATATGGCGACACGGACACGTGGGAATGGAACGGAACAACCTGGACCCGTCGAACAATCGCCGGCCCGCTCATTCGCAGCGACCCCTTGATGGCGTACGACGCCTCGATGGGACGGGTTTTTCTGTACGACGGAGCTGCAGCAAACTCCAGTGAACTCACGAGCGACACCTGGGTCTATGACGGCGATGCGTGGCAACCGCTGCTGGTGAATCCCGGCGCGCGGGAAGGAGCGATCGTCGGCGATCTCGGACGCCATCGGCTTGTGCTCTTCGGCGGAAGAATGGGCTCATACGCGGCGCTCGGCGATACGTGGGAACGAACGGCCGCGGGATGGACTCGGGTCGCGACAACCGGCCCGTCGCCGCGATACCGGCACGCCATGGCGTACGACCCGTCGCGCGGACGAACGGTCCTGTTCGGCGGCGGCGAGGATGCCTCCGGGGGCGAAACGTGGGAGTGGGACGGCGCGCAGTGGATGCGCGTCGGGCCCCCGACCGCGAGCGCGTATCACGCCATGGCGTACGACAGCGTGCGCGACCGCGTGGTGATGTTCGGCGGCCGGTCCAGAGATTACGGGGTGACGGGAGGACAGACGTGGGAGTGGGACGGCGCGCTGTGGCTGCAGCGCGCGAGCAACGGCACGAGAGCGTCCGAGTCCGCCGCGATGGCGTTCGATCGTGCGCGCGGCGTTACGATCCTGCACGGCGGCCAGTACGGGGGCGATTCAAACTACCCGCCGACCCCGGTCAACGAAACATGGGCTTGGGACGGGACGAACTGGACATTGAAGTCCACTTCCGGGCCTAGGCTCTCGGAACACGCTATGGCGTACGACGAGGCTCGTGCCAGGATTGTGCTGTTTGGCGGCACGTACCCATCCGAAACCTGGGAGTGGGACGGCTCCGCGTGGACGCTGCGGGCGATCCCGTGCCCGCCCCCACGCCGCGCTCCCGCGATGGCGTACGACTCGATCCGCCATCGAATCATCATGTTCGGCGGCCGCATCGGTCCCACCTCGATGCTGGGGGACACGTGGGAATACGACGGCAACGCCTGGACGCAGGTGGCAACCGGCGGGCCGAGCCCCCGCGGCGGTGGCTCCATGACGTACGACGCCTCACTCGCTCGCGTGGTCTTGTTCGGGGGCACCCTCGCGTCGAACGCCGTCAGCAACGAAACGTGGGAATGGGACGGAGCAAGCTGGCAACTCAGGTCCGTCGGCTCGCCCTCGGGCCGGTCCGGTCATGCCAGTGTGTACCAGGCGTCCCGCTCCTCCGTCCTTCTATTCGGCGGCATCAACACCGACTTCAACGGCGACACATGGGAGCGCGCGGGTTCAACGTGGACGCTCCGCCAACCCGGCGGGCCATCGGCACGGTCCCGCGGCGCCATGACGTACGACCCGATCCGCAAGCGAACGATGCTCTTCGGCGGAACGCCGGGCGGCCGGACCAAATCAGGCGGGCCGTTCGCGCTGGGCGGAACATGGCAATGGGACGGCGCCGCGTGGTCGCTGGTCACGATGAACGGCCCTTCCGCTCGCTATGACTCGTGCCTCGCCTTCGACGAGGCCCGCAACGTGGTGGTGCTGTTCGGAGGGTCAATCTACTCCTACGACTTCCCGGACACGTGGACGTGGGACGGCTCGACGTGGACCAAGCGGTCAGAGTCGGGTCCGCCCGACCGCGCCGGAGGCGGCTTGGCCTTCGATCGCGTGCGCAACCGGATTATCCGATCCAGCTCGTACTCATCGTCGCAACCCGAGACGTGGGAGTGGGATGGATCGTCGTGGGCCCCCTACTTGCCGGCTGGGGTGCGGGCTGCCCCGGGCCCCCTCGCGTTCGACCCGTCCTCGCAGCGCCTCGCCACGTACAGCGGTTTGCTCAGCGGGTACGACGGGTACGAGTGGCAATACGGGACCTTTCCCCCCACCATCCAGGACGCCCCGGCCCCCGCCGCCGTGTGCACCAATCAGACCGCGCAGTTTCGCGTCTACGCGCTCGGCGGAACGCCGCTGAATTACCAGTGGCGCAAGGACGCCGCGCCGCTGATCGATGACGCGCACGTCTCCGGCACGCGCACGCCCCTGCTCGTCATCACGCGCGCCGCCGGCGCCGACAACGCTCGCTACGACTGCGTCGTCTCCAACTCGTACGGCAGCGTCGCCAGTGACGCCGCGTCGCTCGTGGTTGCATCCTGCTGCGCGTCCGATTTCAACGCCGACACCAGCGCCGATGATTTCGATTACTTCGACTTCATGAACGCCTTCTTTGCCAACGATGCCGCGGCGGACGTCAACGGCGACACCATCGTCGATGACTCCGATTACTTCGACTTCCTCAACGCGTTCGGCACGCCATGCTGAGCACGGCGCGGATGGATGATCGGGCGCGGTTCACATGGGCACGGCCACGACCGTGAGGTCCTCGGAGGTCCATTTCAGGCTGCCCGTGTTGAAGGCGAATCGGATGGCGCGCCCCTCCGCGTCCGAACCGACCACGTTGATCGTTCCGGTGGGCGCCGCGACGTAATCGGCTGGGATCGGAACCAACGGAACGAGTGGGCTCGTCCCAACCATCAGCAAATCAGGGGTCGAGGAAGTGGCAGACGGCCATGGGGATATTGAGCCCGGCGCCGGGTCGTGAGAAATCGGCGCTGGCGCGGCCACCCCCGATGGAGAGACAGTCCACCACGCACAGCGCAACGATGTGGACGACGGAGAGGGCGGGAACGACCACCGGCGATTCGAGGAGGATTTTGTGCTCGAGGATCTGCGGGGCGGTGACGCGGGTGCGCGTGCGGGTGGCGTCGTTGGTGCCCCGGCGGACATTCGAGGTGATGACGTGCGATTGCAAGCCGCTGTCAACGAGGGGCGGTGGAAAGCTGCCCCCCTGCCATGTGGACTTGGCGGGATACGCGAGGAGGACGGCCAAGCCGGTGAGCGTGAAGGAACCCATGCCCGGGCCATCGATGATGGGAGCCCAAGGCTTGTTGCCGCGAACGCTCGACGTGCCCAACGGGAGAAAATGAGCGAAGGCGCGGAGCCTGCAGCGACGCGGCGTAACGAATTCGAAGACGCTGCGGGTCGAGAAGTTGATGTGGCCGGTGTCCCAGCCGCCGTTGTCCGATCGGACGGAGCAGGCGAAACGGAAATTGTTGAACGCGGGCGAGGCGGGGTCCTGCGTGATGTCGGCGGAGAAGGAGGCGGCGGAACTGCCGCCGTGCGCATCGACCAGGTGGAGCTGGCTCAGCGAGGCGATGGGCTCGAAACTGACTGGCATGTTCAGGGCTCCCCTTTCTCTGCCTCGCTGGCGTTTTCCCTCATAACGGTGTCGCGCACCAAGCCTACGAGTGCGGCGCTGCGGAGCTTGACCGCGCGTGCGAGAGCCTTCCGGTCCGCGGATTCCCGTGCGTTGGCGGCACGGTCGGCGGCGCGAACGCTGCGGCCATGGTCGCGTTCGAGGCTAACTCTCGTAAGGCCAAGAACTTCCAACAATCGGTCGCGAAGGGCGCGGCGCTCAGCAACGCCGGTTCTGGCTTCGGCACGTTGGGCCCGGACCTCGTCCCGCTCTCGGTTATGCTCATCGGTGAGCGCCAGGAGCGCCGCATCTGCGGACGCGAGGGCGAGCGCGAGCCCGGATTGCGGCTTCGACCGGCGGCGTAAGGGTGGGCGTGTTGGCATGGGGTTGGCTCCGCTCTTGGACTTTCGCTGGAGGGATGGGACCCGGCACCGGAAGGTGCAGAAAATTGCAAGCGGCTTTCCTTGAGATCGCGGCGGCAATGAGACAGCCTAGTTGAGGGGGCCCACCCGAGTCAAGGCACGGACCTTATCAACGTGTTGAAGCCGCGCTGCGAATTGGCACGGCCGGGCGCGCAAAAGCACCAACGCCCGCCGGGTATGAGCCGACGGGCGTTGGGTGTATATCGCAAACAGTTGGGAGTTTTGCCGACCCTTGCGGGCCGACTATCCGCGTCTTGCGACGCGGGCGAGAGGAGTACTGACAGGCCGGTTTCGGATCGCTCCGAAGGTCCGGTCTAAGGAATCCCTTAGAAAGGAGGTGATCCAGCCGCAGGTTCTCCTACGGCTACCTTGTTACGACTTAGTCCCAGTCACCGATCTTGCCGTGGGCGCCACAGTATCGTGGCGACTTCGGGCGCTACCGGCTCCCATGACTTGACGGGCGGTGTGTACAAGGCTCAGGAACACATTCACCGCGGCGTAGCTGATCCGCGATTACTAGCGATTCCGGCTTCATGCAGGCGAGTTGCAGCCTGCAATCCGAACTGGGGCGCGTTTTTTGCGATTTGCTCCGCCTCGCGGCCTCGCATCGCTTTGTACGCGCCATTGTAGCACGTGTGCATCCCTGGACATAAGGGCCATGAGGACTTGACGTCATCCCCGCCTTCCTCCGGTTTGACACCGGCAGTCTCGCTAGAGTACCCGGCATTACCCGCTGGTAACTAACGACAAGGGTTGCGCTCGTTAAGGGACTTAACCCGACGCTTCACAGCACGAGCTGACGACAGCCATGCAGCACCTGTGCACGTTCCGCCCTTGCGGGTGTTGCTCCTGTTTCCAAGAACTAATCCGTGCATGTCAAACCCAGGTAAGGTTCTTCGCGTTGCTTCGAATTGAGCCACATGCTCCACCGCTTGTGTGAGCCCCCGTCAATTTCTTTGAGTTTTAGCCTTGCGACCGTACTCCCCAGGCGGCGTACTTACCAATTTCTCTACAATCAGGACCGCGTCAGAGCGGCCCCGATTCAGTACGCATCGTTTAGGGCGTGGACTACCAGGGTATCTAATCCTGTTTGCTCCCCACGCTTTCGTGCCTCAGCGTCAGGCAAGGCCCAGCCGGCTGTCTTCACCTTTGGCGTTCCGATTGATATCTACGCATTCCACCGCTCCACCAATCGTTCCGCCGGCCTCTACCCGCCTCGAGACTTGCAGTATGCCGTGCAGTTCCACCGTTGAGCGGTGGGATTTCACGCAGCACTTACAAGCCCGCCTACGCACCCTTTAAGCCCAGTGATTCCGATTAACGCTCGGGGCCTCTGTATTACCGCGACTGCTGGCACAGAGTTAGTCGCCCCTTCCTCTGGGGATGATCAGTGTTTCGATCCCCTGACAGCGGTTTACACGCCAAAGGCGCTTCATCCCGCACGCGGCATCGCTCCGTCAGGCTTGCGCCCATTGCGGAAGATTCGTCGCTGCAGCCTCCCGTAGGAGTCCGGGCAGTGTCTCAGTCCCGATGTGGCAGGCCGTGCTCTCACACCTGCTACCCGTCTTAGGCTTGGTGGGCTGTTACCCCGCCAACTACCTGATAGGACGATCCCCGCTCCCTCGGCGCACAAGGCTTTGCTCCGAAGAGATCATGGGGTATTACGCCGCCTTTCGGCGACCTATCCCCCACCAAGGGGTACGTTGGATCGTATTACTCACCCTTTCGCCACTTGTCCTTGCGGACACGTTCGACTTGCATGCTTTAGCCATGCCGCCAGCGTTCAATCTGAGCCAGAATCAAACTCTTCACTTGATATCCGGTGACCCCGGGCCTTGCGACCAAGGGATCAAATACCAGAGAATAACTTTGACCTAGCAACTCAACCGTTCGGTTGAGTCGGTCTACGCCTCTGACGGTCTCCCGTCTCGGACGCCCATCGCCTGGCTTTGGCAACGGTTCCCGGGTCCGCTTGACCCCGGCCTTGCGGCTGAGGTTTCGCACGACGGCCCCGAGCATCAGCCCTGTGTGGCCGAACAAACTTTTGCAATCGGTGAAACAGCCCGTTCGCGCAGGCTCCGGCGTGCGCCGGTCACCGACCGTACATTCTCGTAGGGTCCCAACTGTTCACTTTTCAAAGAATTTTCGCACCGCCATGAGACGGTGCGCCACCACCCCGGCTGCTCGCCGAGATTGGCGGGAGGGAACTATAGGCCCTCTCCAAGACCTGTCAAGCGATCATGCGGCTGGTTCCGCCTTTTCCACGACCCGCCCACTAACCACCCCCGTGCGACCGCTCCTGATCTCGACCGGATGCGACCCGCACGTCAAGCACGACCCAAGGCCGAAATCACCCGGTATCTCGATTGCAAACCCAGTGTCTGCAGATGCTTACGCGATGGCTCCGTGTATTTTCATTCTACGTTCGGTCTGATCCGTCGTTCGGAGTTACCGCGGCCACAACCACCCAAATATTGGGATATTTTCCTTTTTCGATCCCCTCGTTTCCCCACTTCGTCGCGAGGGCGCGGCAGGCCTCGCGCATGGTCGCGCCGGTTGTCATCACATCGTCCACGAGCACCACGAGCGGTGCCGCGCCGCCGGTACCCGGAGCCACGCACCAGCGGGCCGTCCACATGCTGCCGCGGACATTCCGCCACCGGGCCGCGCGGTTCAGCGAGACCTGGGTCGGGACGCGGGCGCGGCGAAGCACGGGACGCAGGCTCGCGCTGATGCCCCCGGCGCGCAGGGCCCGGACGACGCCGCGGGCGAGCACGAGCGGGTGATCGACGCCGCGGCGGAAGCGCCGCCAGATATTGGTGGGCACCGGAACGACCTCGATGCGTCGCCCGGATGGCGGGCGTTGCTCCGCCATCGCTTCCAGAAGGCGCGCGCCCAGCAGCCGGCCCAGTTCCGATCCCACGCTCCGAAAACCGGTGTACTTGAGATCGTGGACCGCTTCGCGCAGCACGTGTTCGTACGCACCGAGCCGCACGACCCGCGACCAGGGGACGGAACGCGCGGCGCGGGCGCGGCACGCGGCGCAACCCGACGCATCGATGCCGAAGTCCCCCACGCTCTGGCCGCAGCGCGGGCAGTACGCGGCGTGCGCCGGTTCGAGGGTGGCAGGATCGGGGCAGAAGGACGCGGACCGGAACCGCTCCGCGAGCGGTTCGGCGGTCATGCCCAGCCAGACCCTCTCGATGTGGCGCCACCATGATGCGGCTTGTGAGGAGGCCGGATGTGGGATATCAAGGCTCGACGCGGGGCCGAGTCGTGCGGCGGCCCGCTCGCGCCGCAACTCCGAAGGCGTCGCCGCGAGGCCACTCTGGGGAACGTCCGGACCCGAGACGGGTGGGGCGGCGCGAGGCGGCCACTTGAACTCGCCGCCAGCGGGAGGCCCGACGGCCGGGCTCATCGCGGGGCTCCCGGATCCGCTGCCGAGTTGGAGCCCGCGCGGCGCGGGGCGCGGAACCCCCTCCGACCCGCTCCGGTGCGATGATCGGGCCGCCGCTCAGACGGCGCAGGCTGACTTGAGCGTGTCCTTGAGCCCCTTCCGGGCCAGGCGCTCCACGCGGGCCTCGTCATAGAAGACCTCGACCATGCGGGTGGCGTTGATGTTGAGTTCGACGAGCGTGCGGGCGAACGCGGGCCAGTCGATGGTGCCCTCGCCGGGCATGCGATGATCGTCGATGCTGCCGTTGTTGTCGTGGACGTGGAAGAGCTCGACCACGTCGGCGGTGTCGCGCACGGCCCGGACCACGTCGCCGCACATGTGCGCGTGGCCGGTGTCCAGGCAGACGCGGATGCGGGGGTGACCCACGGCCCGCACCGCCTCGGCCAGGCGTGCCCAGTCGTGCCCGAGGGGGCAGTTGAGCGGTTGATTTTCCATCAGGTAGGTCACGCCGAGGCGCTGGCCGATCTCCGCAAGGCGGCGCATGAAGTCGTCGAGCGGGGCCCAGCGGGGTTCGCTGAGCGTCTCGGCCTCCAGGGCCGGGATCAGCTTGCGGTCCGGGTTCCAGGCGCTGGGGTGGACGACCACGGCGGGGCCGCCCAGGTCCCGGGCGAGCAGGCCCTCGCGCTCGTAAACCAGAAGGCAATGGCGCCGGTGCTCGGGGTCGGGCGAGCACGGATCGAGGTGGAAGCCGAAGACGCCGTGCATGGAATCGAACGACATGCCCGCGGCCCGGGCCGCGGCGAGCACGTCCTTCAGGGCCGGCTGATTCGACTCGTTTCGATAGTACGAAGCGCTGCGGACACCCACGGTGTGGTACGCCGAGAGAAACCGCGCTGGGTCAAAGCTGAAACCGAAGGGTGCGATCACCGAGAGCAGGGGCATCCGGCGGTATCCACGGTGGGTACGCGGAGTCTATTCGATCCCGGCCCGCGGTGCCCCGTCCGGGAACCTCAGCACGGTCCCAGCCGCTGGCGGAGCAGGTCGGCCCGGGCCTCCCGACGTTCCTGCTGGTCCAACTCCCGGCCGAGCACACGCTGCAGGTGCGCGGGCTGGATCAGGATCACGAGCTGGTTGACGGTCGATTCGGCGACGTCGGCGATGAGGCCCGTGAGGACTCCCAAGCGGACCATGCTGAGGTGGCCCAGCGTCTCCTCCGGCGTGATCATGCGGGCCGAGCGCAGCACGCCCAGGGCGCGGAAGACCTGGTCCTCCAGGTGGCGGCGTCGGCGTTCGATCAGCAGCCGGCGCGCGGTGCGCTCGTACTCGATGACCTGCGGGAGGATCTCGGCTGCCAGTTCGTGCAGGATGACGCTCTCGGTCTTGCCCAGTGTGGTCTGGTTGGAGATCTGGTAGAAATCACCCGTGGCCTCGGACCCTTCGCCGTAATAACCCCGAACCGCCAGGGACATGTCCTTGGTGGCGCGCTTCACTTTTTCCATTTCACCGGTAAGCCGGAGCCCGGGCAGGTGGAGCATGACGCTCATGCGCAGGCCGGTGCCCACGTTGGTCGGGCACGCCGTCAGGTAGCCGAAGCGGGCGGAATAGGCGTAGTCCAGTCGCGATTCGAGCCGGTCGTCCAGATCGTCGATCTGCGCCCACGCCTCGTCCAGGGCCAACCCGGAACGCAGCACCTGCACACGCAGGTGGTCCTCCTCGTTGACCATCACGCTCACCCGCTCGTCGGGCAGCGAGATGATCGCCGCCCGGGGCTCCTCTCCCTTGGCGTGCTCCTTCGAGATCAGGTGCCGCTCGACCAGCAGCGTGCGGTCAACCGTCGCCAGCCGATGCACGTCCATCCACGCGGTCCGTTCGGCGAGCTCCGCGTCGGCCGCGGCGGCGCGCACCCGCTCGAGCACGCGCAGGCGCTGCTCGGTGGTGGCGCGGCAGAGGAACGGGTACCCGGTCAGGTTCCGCGCCAGGCGGGCCCGCGAGGAGATCACCACGTCGCCGTGCGCGCCCTTGCCGCGGAGCCAATCGGCCCCGCCCCGGATGGACGCTCCGGAGAGCGACTCGGGATGGGGGTTGGGGGAGGGGTTCACGCGCGGGCTCCGGGCTCGTCGTTCTCGGCATCCCCCCGGCCCGAGCCGCCGGCTTCCGGCCCCTTGCGACGACCGACGTCGGCCCCGCGCGGGGGGGCCGGGTCGTTGGTGAGCGCCGGCGCGCGGCCCGACGGGCGCTCGCCCAGACGCTGGAGTTCGTCGCGGAGCTTGGCGGCGCGCTCGTACTGCTCGGCCTGGATCGCCTCGCTGAGCTGCTTGCGGAGCGCATCGATCCGCGCACGCCGGTCCTCGTCCCCGCCGATAGCCGCGCCGCCGGGTGATCCCGCCCCGAGCGGGCGCGACGAGAGACGCTTGGGGATCTTGCCGACGTGGTGCGTCCCGCCCTCCTGGGCCCGCGCCAGCAGCGGCGTCAGTTGCGACTCGAACGCCTCGTAGCAGGACGGGCACCCCAGCAGTCCCGACTGGCGGAACTGCGCGAACGTGACACCGCACGAGACACAGACCTGGGCCGGCCCGGCGCCCGCGTCCGGCGCCCCGGCGATGATCTGCGTGATGACCTGGGGCAGCGAACTGTGGACGACGAAGCCCTGCTTCTTCGCGCACGCCTCGCACAGGTGCTTCTCGACCTGCACACCGTTCTTGATGGTGACCTCGCGGACGGTCGCCGGCTGCCCGCAGAGATCGCACCGCACGTCCATGCGGTCGATTCTACACGATGTCGCGGCCGGGGCGGACGCGCGCCACGACCCGGGGCCGCGCGAAGCCGGGCACCGATCAGGCCGTTCCGGCCTGCTTGCGGGCCCGCGTGTAGCCGTACTTCCGCTTCAGCGGCTTGACCACCATCCCGGTCCGGATGGCCTTGGTGGAGACCGCCGCGCGGACGGGCTTGCCTTCCAGGATGACGTTGATCTTCTGGAGGTTGGGCTTGAACATGCGGCGCGTGATGCCCGTGGGCTTGAGGCCGAACCCGCCCTTGACGATCTTCTGACCGCGGTAGGTCCGCTGCTTGCCGAAGCTGGTTTTCTTGCCGGTCAGGGGGCACACGCGAGGCATGGTTCGGTCTCCGTACCCCGGCGCTCGCCGGAGGGCCTGAACCTTAGGCCGCGTGCCCGCGGGAAGCCAACCTCGCCGCGACCGGCCAACGCGGACGCGACGGGTCACGACCGCTTCAGATTCTCGCGGCCGACCATCAGGTCCAGCGTCTGGGCCACGTACCCGATGTCGCGCTCGGTCAGGTCGTTGTGGAACGGCAGCGCGAGCGTGCGGTGGCTGACGCTCTCGGCCACCGGGTAATCGGAGGGCCCGTGCCCGAACCGCTCCCGGTAGAACGGCTGCAGGTGGATGCACGGGAAATAGTCCGAGCAGCCCACGTCATGCCGACGCATGCCCTGGATGATCCGGTCACGCTCCTCGCGCGTGTAGCTGGTGGCCAGCCGCACAACGAAGACGAACCACGACATGACCGTCTCGGGCGCGATGGTGGGCAGGATCAGGTCCTTGTGGTCCAGCAGGCGGTCCATGTACATCCGGGCCACACGCTGCCGCTTCTCAACGATCTGGTCGAAGCGCCGCATCTGCCCGAGGCCCAGGGCCGCGTTGATCTCGCTCAGGCGGTAGTTGAACCCGAGACGCTCGTGCGTGAGCCAGGAACCCACCGAAGAAACACCCGCGCCGGGGTGACCCGGATCGCGCAGCATCTCCGGCAGGGGCCGACCCTGGTTCCGCAGCGAGCGGCACAGCTCCGCCAGGTGCCGATCGTCCGTGACGATCATCCCGCCCTCGCCGGTCGTGATCTGCTTGTTGGGATAGAACCCGAAAACCCCGATGCGACCGAACGAGCCCGCCGGCCGGCCCTTGTACGAGCAACCCAGCGCCTCGCAGCAGTCCTCGACGAGCACCACCTCGTGCCGCGCCGCGATCGACTCGTACGCGTCCATGTGGGCCGGGTTCCCGAACGTCTCCACCGCGATGATGGCCTTCGTGCGCGGCGTGATGGCCCGCTCCAGGCCGGCGGGATCCATGTTCAGCGTGCGCGGATCGATGTCCACGAACACCGGTCTGGCCCCCACGTAGAGGATGCAGTTGGCGCTGGCCACGAACGAGAACGGCGTCGTGATGACCTCGTCGCCCGGCCCGACCCCCAGCGCCAGCAGGGCCATGTGCAGGCCCATCGTGCCCGACGAGCACCCCACCCCGTACGTCCGCCCGCATCGCGCCGCGACCGACTGCTCGAACTGCTCCAGCACCGGACCGATCGACAACCGCCCCGAACGCAACGTGGTCACCACCAGGTCGATCTCCGCCTGCGTCACATCCGGGCGGCTGAGGGGGATCTCGTGGCTTGACATGTCGCTCCGATCCGAAACTCGGCCCCGCGCGGGGCGCTGGCCTGATTATCGGCCCGACACTGGTCTTTCCTGAGCGTTCAGGGTGAACCCACCGCGGCGCAGAGGTCCGCCAGCGCGCCCGCATGTTCCCCCCGCGCCCGGATCGCTTCCCACGCGGCCTGCACCCGTTGCCAGGGAGCGAGGTCCCCGGAGCCCAAGCCGATCCCGATCCGCTCCAACCGACCCAGGTGGGTCTGAGCGGCCGTCGCCGCCTCGATCGCGGGCTCGCCCTCGGCTGGAGCCCCTGGTTCGGCGCCGTAGATCAGCGTCACGAGGTCCGCGATCCGCGCCCCGCCCGGCCCGAGCGGCCCCTCCCCGCTCGCGATATCGATTCGGGCGAATCGCAGGACCGCCCGGGCGCCCTCGCGCCAATGGCTGCGGCTCAGCCCTTCGAGCAGGCTCACAAGCGTGCGCTCCTTGGAATCGGACCGCGCGGCGGCGACCACCCGGCCCAGCACCGCGAGCGCGGGCACGTCGCGGGCATCCAGGACGCGGGCCACGGCCATGGTCATGGCGTCGAACGTCTCCCGTCGGGTGTCCTCCGCCGCCCCGGCCGCCGTGTCGAGCGCGCGATGGAGCAATTCCGAAGAGGCGGCCGAACCGTCTCGCGGCGCGGCCGAAGCGGCTCGGAGCACCCACTCGATGCGGGGAACGTTCCCGGATCGCAGCAGCTCGGCCGCCGGGACGCGCCACGCCTCGACCGCCGCGGCGGCCGGCGACACGCGCCACGAAATGAGCGCCCGACCCGCCCGCGCCAAGGGCACGAGCGACGACTCGCCGGAGCGCTCGATCTCGGCCGCCGCCTCCGCGAGCGGAGCGGGATCCTCGGCATCGATGACCGCGTGCAGCAGCACCAGGGCCGCCTGCGTGCGCGCTCCCAGATCGGGCGCCTGGCGGAATTCCGCGGCCCACGCCGCCCGCGCATCGGGCCGGCCGGGCCAGACCGAAAGCAGCACCCCCAGCGCCTCCAGGCGCACGAGCGGGGAGCCCAGCGGAGCGTCCAACGCCCATCGCACCGACTCGATCACGGCGGAGAGCCGCTCCTCACGGATGTACCGGAGCGCCTGCACGAGGTTGGCGGGGCGGTCCGCTTCGCCGACCATCTCCAGCGTCCGCATCGTTTCCTCGGGGGTCCGCGCCGGAAGCCCGAGCTGAGCCAGTTGCAAGTTCGCGAGCACCGCGATCAGCGGGCGCTCGGCGTCCGCTTTCCGGCGGAGCAGCGCGAGGTCGACCGCCGCGGCGTTGCCCTCGCGTCGCAACCGCCCCTGCACGAGCATCGCGAGCGCATCGTCGATGTCCGGCCAGCGCGCGAGGTCCTCCAGGTCCGACGCGCCGATCAGACCCAGCCCGATCGCCTCGGAGAGCACACGAGCCTGCTCGCGCACGTTCGGCAGCCGCCGGACCAGCAGCAGATCGACGCCCCCCGGGATTTCGCCCGCGGCGGGACCGCCCCGACGCACACCCCCATCGTTCGGATCCGGGCTCGAGGTCCCCAGCTCGGCCAGGCCGAGGATGCCGTGCCGGCGCTGCGATTCGCTCCGCCCCGTCGCGAGGGCGGCGAACAGCGGCCGGAGCGCGGGATCGCGCAGCCGACGCAGCCCGGCCAGGAGCGCCTCGTCGCGCCCTTCGGCCCGCGTCGTGCCCGGGCCGTTGGCGGCGGACGCATCCGGCCCCGCCTGGACGGCCTCGCGCAGCGTCTGCACGAGACGCGCCCCCTCGTCGGAAGCGACGGCGGGCCGGGCCGCGAACGCCAGCGTCAGCAGGAGCGAGCGGAATATCCAGGCGGGCGCGCGCATCGGTCCGCGCATTGTCCCGCCGACGCAGGCCCCGGACCACTCCCGCGGGCCTCGGCCGCGCCCGACGCGGCGGCGCGGACCGCTAGGCCCCCGACAACTGCGCCCGCAGGCGGTTGAGCATCGCGCCCAGCGTCGCGTCCGGCAAACCCAGGCAACGCGGGGGCGCCGCGCCCTCGCGCTCGCTGCGCTCCAGGCGCTGCACCGCCGTCACGAACGTGGAGTGACTCGGCCGGCCCAGGCCGCGCGCGAGATCGGGGTACGACAGGGTCGTGAGACGGCGCGCCAGCACCGCGATGGACGCGCGCGCCAGCACGATCCGCTCGTGCCGACCCCGGCCGGTCAGCTCCTCGACCGACACCGACAGCTCGGACGTCACCAGCGCGATGATCTCCTCCAACCGCACGGCCCGACGCGGCCCGCTTCCGAAGCGGCCCGGCGCGGGGCCGCCCCGCGCGCCCGTCGCGCCCCGCGGATCGCACTCGCGGAGCGCACGCTCCAGGGCCAGCACGCCCATCGCCGTGCCCGCCGGGAGCACGCCCGGCACGAGGCGCACGACCGCGTCGAGTCGCGTCACCGCCCCCTCCAGCTCACGCGCGCCGCCGACCACCGACGACGCCAGGGCCCGCGCGGCGGGCTCCTCCAGCACCAGCCCGCGCCGCGCCGCCAGGGCCGACGCCAGGCGCACCCGCAGCTCCCCGTCCGGCTCGCCGATGCGAGCCACCATCCCCGCCCCGCAGCGCGACGCCAGCCCCGCGCTGATCCACCCCCGCGTCAACGCCGCCCGAGGGTCGTCCGCGGCGGTCAGGACCACCCGGCCGCCGCGACCGCGCACCGCGTCCATCGCGTGCAGCAGCTCGACCTGCGTCGCACGTTTCCCCGCCAACGCCTCCAGATCGTCGATCACAAGCACGTCGGCGCGTCGCACGCGCCGACGAAATTCGTCCACGCGCTTGGCCACGACCGACGAGACAAACTCGTTGACGAACTGCTCCCCGCACATCACCACGACCGACGATCCCGGGCGCGCCCGCCGAACCCCGTCCGCGACACCCTCCGCCAGGTGCGACTTGCCGCACCCGTGCGGACCGTGGAGGTACAGCAGTTCGGTGTCGGGCGCCGCCGCCGCGGATGTCGCGTTTTCCAACACCCGCACGGCGGCGGCGTGCGCCAGGTGATTGCTCGGGCCGACCTCAAACGCCGACAGGCCCGGCCCCACGCGCATGACCCGCGCGCGCCCGGTCGGGCGTGTCGTGTCCCGCCGCCCGTCGGCCGCCCCGTCGCGGGGCGGCTGGCGGGCCGGGACCCGAGGGGGAAGGGCCGCCGGCTCGCGAACCTCGAAGCGCACGCCCGCCTCACCCCGCCCGATCGCGCGACGGAGCGCGTCGCCGAAGCGACGGTCGTACCAGTCGGCGAGAAACCGGCTGGAGACGGCAACCACGAGCTCGCCGGTCTCGTTCCGCCCGCGGATCGCGGCCCGCGAGCCCGCTGACCCGGGCGACCCGCCGGACGCGGCATCGCTGCCACTCGCAAAGTACCGGTCGAAGCTCTGGACCCCGACCGCGCCGCGTACCCGCACGACGAGTTCATCGGGCGATTCCAGCGCGGACCCGCCGCGCCCGCCGACCGCCTCCCGCTCCCGCCCGATGCTCTCGTTCGGGAAGTCGGAACGCTCGCCGTGCGCGCACGACACCACCTCAGCGTGACGTAGCTCCACCGGTCACACCTCTCCCGGGCTTCGCGATGTCGACTCATCCGCCCCGGACCCACGAGCGGCGTCGGGAACGGTCAATGGGACCCGCTGAACTCTCTCGAACACCCCGAGTCCGTTCACAGCCGAGCCGGGCGCTCCCCGACACAGGGCGCACCCGCAGCGCGAAACCTGGGACAGGCCCCAGGCCGTCGTTGTGCGTTGGCGTCGTGGGTCGAAGCTGGCGCCGGCGGTTCGCCGGTCCGCATCCGTGACCGACAGGAAGATACCACGCGACGCGTCGTGACTCAACCTCACCATCATCATTTCTTCACACAACGCGCGCATTGAACGCGAATCGAGCGGGACTTGCGCGCCGAAAAAAAACTTCTCCACGTTCCGGCGCGCCGCCGCGCGCCCGACGTGCAAAGTCTGTGGGAATCCGCGCGCCCCGTGCGTCAGGCCAGGCCGGATCCCGCAGAAATCGTGCGGATGTACGCCGCCCGCGTCGCGTAGCCGCGGAACCCGACCGATTCGTACAGGCGCCGCGCGGGCGTGTTGCGGGTGTCCACGGCGCACGCCAGCGTGACCTCGCGCCCTCCGGCGAGCGCTTCCACGCCGGCTTCGAGCAGCTTCCGCGCGAGGCCCCGCCCGCGCAGCGCGGGCGCGAGACCCAGGTAGACCAGCTCCACCGCCCGCATCCCCGCGCACCGGTTGAGGAACATGCAGCCCGACGCCTCGCCCCTGTCGAAGATGATCCACCACAGGTTGGGGTCGAACTCGCCCACGGACTTATGTAACGCGAGCACGTCCGAGGTCCGACGCATGCCGCACAACTCCGGACAATCGAGCGTGGCCTCGTACGACCGTTCCATTGCTTCCGCCGCGATGGCGTCCGCGGAAGGGCCGGCGCCGCCCCGGGCGCCAAGTTCCGCCAGCGTGATCGCATCGATCCCCGGTCCGAGCGACGTCCCGATCTTGAATCCAGCGGGGCGCGTGACGCGCACGGGCAGGGACCGGCGCAAATACGCCAGATTCGCGAGCCGCGAGAACCCCGCGACCCCGAACACCCGACTCAGTGATGATGGTTCGACGTCGAGGAGTACCTGAGCCAGAATTTGGCCCGATAATCCTGCAGGCCCAATGAGTTGAGACTTGAGGTCCGCGCACACGGCACGAACGACCTCCGCGGCCTCGGCCTCCGTGTCTGGGCTCGACGGCTCCGCGCAGACCATCATCGCGGTTCGGCCGGGACCAAAGTTGCCCATGGCAACTTCACGAATTCTCCCTGATTGACCCTCATCCGTGGGATGCGGAATCCGATTGGAAATGGGCGGATCGACGGTACACCACAGGTGCTCCGGGGAATCCGATTCGAATTGAGCGGCACGGCCGCCAAAGAGCCGGCGGAGCGCCTGACCCAGCAAGCGTGAGGGCATCGGAATAGGGGTCGGTCCAGAGGTACGCGCCGAATTCCATGAGAGGTCGGGTTCCGATCCGGGGCCAGTGGGCTTGCCGCGGTCTGGGAATCCCCCGGCATCAGACTGTGCAACCGTTCCCGGCTTCATGCGAATCTCGGCTCCGGTCGGAGATCGGCCGAAGGTCCGCGTTGACGGCTTCAGGCCGGACACTA
Source organism: Phycisphaerae bacterium (assembly GCA_016794925.1). Lineage (GTDB taxonomy): Bacteria > Planctomycetota > Phycisphaerae > Phycisphaerales > UBA1924 > JAEUIW01. Next base: position 111,986 of record JAEUIW010000003.1, on the reverse strand, counting down.
GACTACGCGCTCAGCACCGAAAGGCGGTCCATGGCAAACACCAGAGGTCGGGTTGATGGTAGAAGGCGCCGTGCGCCGCGCGCGTGGCTGGCGGGGCTGGTGACGGCCGCCGCAACGGTCCTGCTGGGCGGCTGGGCTCCCGAACCGGACGCGGTACCGAAGCGCTGGCAACTGGACGTGAAGCCCGGGGGCCTGCGGCACCTGGTGGTGGAAACGCCCGATGGGCCGCGGCAGTACCTGTATTTGACGTACACAGTGGTGAACAATTCGAAGCAGGACTTGCTCTTCTCACCCTCGTTCGATCTGGCCAACGGCGAGGGGGACGTGCAGCGATCCGGTCGCGACGTTCCCGCGGAAGTGACCAGGACGATTCTGCGGCACGCGGGCAATCCCATGGCCCAGGACCAGATCGCGATCAGTTCGGGCACCTTGCTGCAAGGCGAGGAGAATGCTCGCGACGGCGTGGTGATCTGGCCGGTCGTGGACGTGAATCCGGCGGAGCTTTCCGTGTTCGCGGCGGGTTTCTCGGGCGAGACCGCCACGATCATCCCTCCCGGCGCGAAGGAAAAAGTGACCCTGCGCAAGACGTTGATGCTGCGGTTCGCCGCGCCCGGGGAGTTGGGCGGGCGGCGCGACGAACCGATTCAACTGGCGGAGAAGCGGTGGATCATGCGGTAACGGGAGGATAAAGTCCTCCCCTTCCACGACTCGCGCGACCCTTCATTCAAGGGAGCAGGATCGGGAACGCACGAGGAATTCGCTATGGCACACAAAAAGGGCCAGGGTTCGACGAAGAACGGGCGCGATTCGAACCCGCAGTTCCGCGGCATCAAGCTCTACGGCGGCGAAGTGGCGCAGCCTGGCTCGATTATCGTGCGTCAGGTGGGCACGCCGTTCAAGCCGGGCTTCATGGTCCGTCGTGGGAAAGACGACACGCTGTTCTCCGTGGGTCACGGGAAGGTGCTGTACCACGGGAACAAGGTCCACGTCGAGCCGATCGACCCGAAGACGCCGCGCCCGTCCTATTTGGCGAAGCTCGCGTCGACCAACTGAGCGCGTCACAACCCTGAGCGAGCATGATGGCGCGGAGCCCACGAACGGCATCAGGGCGGCGTGTGTGCGCGGTCACTTGGGTGGGGGCTGCTCGGCGTTCGCGTTCGCGTCGGTGCCGACCGTGGCTTTCCATTGCGCGGCCTTGACGTCGTGGCCTTTTCCGGGCTCGGCCCTGTCCCACGCTTCGTAGAGGGTGACGGTCGAGAGGGCCATCTGCCTGGCGATGGGATGCTGCTCGCCCATGGTGCGCACGACGATGCCGCGGGCTTCGAGGAGCGGGAGCTCGGCGTCCGCGAACCGTCCCAGTTCGCGGAGGCAGTCGCCGTAACGTGCGAGCGTGAAGGCGGTGCCGGGGTTGTCCGGCGGGAGCGCCTTGCGCGAATTGCGGAGCGCCCGCTCCAGGTACGGCAGCGCGTCCTGGAATCGTTTCTGCTTGAACAGGAAGCTCCCGAAGTTGGACAGCGACGTGATCGTGTCGGGGTGCTCCTCTCCCAGCGTGCGGAGCGACACCTCGACGTCCTTCTTCCGGAGCACCTCGGCCTCGACGGGCATTCCCAACTCGCTGTAGATGTTCGCCAGGTTGTTCATCGAGGTGATGGTCCCCTGGTGCTCCTCGCCCATCACGCGGATTCTCGCCTGGAGCGTCTGCTCGCCCAGGGCCCGGGCCGACTGGAGCATCTTCCGCTTTTCCGCGGGATCTAGTCCCGGTTGCTGCATCGCGGCCCAGTACTGCATCCACGAATAGTTCGCACGGATTTCCAGCGCGTAGGGGTGCTCGGGGCTGGAGATCCGGTCCTGGATCGCGATGGCGTTCTCGAAGAGGGCCCGCGATTCGTCGAACCTGCACAGGTCGGCGTACATGGTCGCGAGCGTGTTCATGCAGCTGACGGTCTCCTGATGGTCCTTCCCGAGCAGCGTCGTGCGACCCTCGAGCACTTCGTTCACGAGCGGAGCGGCCAGCTCGGGGCGCATCTGCATGGCGTAGAGCGTGGCCAGGCCGTCGATGCTCTCGAGCGTGATCTCGTTCCGCCGGCCGAAGAGCCGCTCGTGATCCGTGATCGCCTGCCTGTACAGCGATTCGGCATCGGCGTGCGCGCCGCTCTTGACCAGGAGCACACCGAGCTCGTTCACGGCCCGGCAGGTGTCCTCGTGCTCCGCTCCCAGCACGCGGCGCCGGATGGCCAGGTTCTCGCGCACGTGGACGTCCGCGGCGTCGTACGCGCCCAGGCCAATGAGGGTGCGCCCGATGGTGCCGTGCAAGCGGGCCGCGATCAGCGGACGATCCTGGAACTGCTTGGAGACCGTGGCGGCCGCCCGGTCCAGGACCTGCCGGACGGTCACGTCCTTGCCCTGGGCGAGGGGATCGACGGCGCCGAGCATGTCGTCGAGGAAGCGGACGGTCGCCTCGGATTCCCGGAGGCGATTCTCCGCCATGCGGCGCTGCGCGGCCTCGCGCTGGCTGGCTTGCTCGGCCGCCGTTCGCGCGGCGTTCTCGGCGATCCGGGCCTGGGCCTCGGCGTCCCTGGAACGGACGGCCGAGTAAAACCCCGTCATCGCCACCGCGCAGCCGATGACGAGCGCGGCCGCCGCGACGCCTCCGGCCGCCACGCCCACGCGATGGCGTCGGACGAACTTGCGCGCCCGGTACACGACGCTCGGGGGCGCGGCCAGCACGTTCTCCCCGGCGAGATAACGGCGGACGTCCATGCCGAGCCCGTTGGCGGACTCGTAGCGGCGCGCGCGGTCCTTCTCCAGCGCCTTCATGACGATCCAGTCCAGTTCGCCGCGCACGGCGATGCCGAGCTTGCGTGGCTCGGTCTGTCTGCGGGCGGCGACGGCGGCAAGGGTGTCGGCGTGCTGGGAGAGCCGGGTGCTGGGCTTGGGGGGATCGACCTCGCGGATGATGCGTTGGATCTCCCCAAAGGCGGCGGAGCGGAGCTCCTTGCTGCTGAAGGGTGTGCTGCCGGTGAGGAGCTCGTAGAGGAGCACGCCGAGGGAGTACACGTCGGTCCGCGTGTCGATGTCGAGCGATCCCTCGGCCTGCTCGGGGCTCATGTACTCGGGTGTGCCGATGAGCTGCTTGAGCTCAGTGAAGAGCGTTTTCTCGGTGAGCTTGCTGGCGGTGGCCTTGGCGATGCCGAAATCGATCACCTTGGCGTGGGGCCGCCCGTCCTGGGTTGAGACCAGCACGTTGCTGGGCTTGATGTCGCGGTGGATGATGCCCTTGGTGTGCGCGTGCTGAACGGCGGTGCAGACCTGCGCGAAGAGCTCCAGCCGCTCGCTGATGCTCTGGTTGTTCCTGTCGCAGTACTCTGAGATGGGCTGGCCGGCGCACAGTTCCATCGCGAAGTACGGGCGGCCCGTCTCGGTGGCGCCGGCGTCGAACACCTTGGCGATGTTGGGGTGGTCCATCATCGCCAGCGCCTGACGCTCGGCCTCGAAGCGGGCGATTACCTGGCGCGTGTCCATGCCCAGCTTGATGATCTTGAGCGCGACCTTGCGCGCGACGGGCTTCTCCTGCTCGGCCATGAACACGGAGCCGAACCCGCCTTCGCCGATGAGCTGGAGGAGCTTGTACGGACCGATCCGCGTGCCGGGCCCCTCGCGCAGGCCGCCCGAGGCCTCGAACGGCGGCGCGGGCACGGACGGCGAAGCTTCCACGGTCGCGCGGTCTAGGGGGGTCACCGCGTGAAGGTCCGCGGTCGGGGAGGCGAGGAACCGTTCATCCTCGGCCGCGGCGATCATGGCCTCGATGCGCAGCTTCAGCCCGGCGTCGCCGCGGCACTCGCGAGCCAGGAGCGCGGAGCGTTGCGCCGCCGGCGCCGCGATCGCGAGATCAAAGAGCCGGCGCAATTCCTCGTGATTGTGTTCCGTCATGACAACTCCACCATGCGTGCCTCGACCCGGCCCGCCTCGATTGCTTCCTTCAGCCAGCCCCGGGCAAACGCCCACGATCGTTTGACGGTCGCCGGCGAGGCGCCCAGTGCCGAGGCGGTCTGGTCGATGCTCAGGCCGGCGAAATAGCGGAACCGGACGACGGTTGCGGCCTCCTGGTCCACGCTCTCCAAGCGGGACACGGCCTCGTCGAGGATCAGGAATCCGGCGCATTGGGCACCGGACGAGGGATCAGGGAGGCCGCTCAGGCTGACGGCGGCCAGGCGAGCGGCCAGGCCGCACTGGTTTCCCTCCGCAACCCGTTCACCCCCCGGCCCCCCCTCACCGCTCCCACGTCCTCCACCCCGAATCGTGGCGGCCCGGGCCCGAGCGTGGTCGATCAGGATGCGGCGCATGGCCTCCGCCGCGGCGGCGTAGAAATGGGCCCGGTTACGCCAGGGGATCTCGCGGGGTCCGATGAGCTTGAGATAGGCTTCGTGGACGAGCGCCGTGGCCTGAAGGGTGTGGCCCGGTCGTTCCGCGGCGAGGCAGTTCTGAGCGCAGGCTCGGAGCTGGCGGTACACCTGCGGCAAGAGGTCCTGAATTCGCTCGGAGGCGGGACGGCGATCGTTGAGCAGGATCGTGACGGCGGGCGCCTCGGGCTGGTTGTCCATCGAGCGCAGTGTAAACCGCCGACCGTGCGGGGATCTTGACGCTCAGCTCATTTCGCGGAGGCGCTTGATGAACTGGGCCTGCTGCTCCCGATCCAGGTGACTGAGGATCACGAGGACGAACTGGATCTGCTGCCATTTCGTGGGCTGGTCGCCGGCGGCCTGGGCGTAGTCGATGCAGACGGAGCGGATGTCCTCCTGCTGCTCGGGGCGGAGCGTCATCCCGAGCGTGAGGTACCGGTAGATCAGCTCACCGGAGTAGACGAGCCGCTGCACACCGGTCTCGATCTCGCGGCCGAGGCTCTGGAGTTTTTCCTCCAGAACGATGGCCCATTCCGGTTTCTTCTCGACGTTCTTGGGTTCGACGCGCTGGCCGTTGCGCGCGGCCTGCCGGGCCACGGCCCGGGCGGCACGCTCCGCCTCCTTTTCGGCCGCGCGCCGCTCCGCCACGATGGCGTCCCAGTATTCGCGGACGAGCGCGTTGAATCGGCCGGATTGCTCCGGGGGAATCTCGCGCTGAATCTGCTGCTCGAACGTCCCACCCTCGCGGAGCGGCGCGAGCTTCTTGAACGCTTCGACCCCGAGCTGAGCCACGTCGGCGGGGTCCCCCGCGGCGACGGCGGCGCCGAAGGAGCTGACGAGGTCGAGATTCTCCGCGATGAACGCATCGAGCAGCCGGACCCGGCGCGCGATGATCGCGTCGACGCGCACGCGTACGTCCTGAGACAACTCGAGGGCCGCGGCGGCAACCTGCTCGGGCGGATCACTGAGGCGAACCACCCGACCGGAGAAATCCCGCTCGACCAGGGTGGAGCGAGGGGACTCGATCACGCGGGGGCCGGAGAGGGCCGGTGGAGTGGGGGGTTGGAGTAGGGTCGCGGTGGGCGTCGGAGCGCCCGGCGGAGCGGCAAGCAGGCCGCCCGAGAGCAGGAACAGAACGGTCAAGGCGGATCGTGGCACGGGGTCTCCCTTCACTGGGATGAGGGATCCTTGGGAGGATGCGGGCGCTGATTCCACCATTACCGTCGAAGGGTGCGCACGCTCGGGACCGGGAACTGCGGACTCAACTTGCGGGTCTGGAGCGATCGGCGGCGGGCCGGCCGTTCGGCTGAGGCCGCGTTACCAGTTCCAGAGTTCGTCGGGCATGTGCTCCATGAATTCGACGGGGCGGCGGAGAAATTCGAGGGCGTCGGCGGGCCCCAGCATGCCAATGCGCACGGCGGCGATCGCGTGCGTCGGCCCGCCGAGCGTCCACTGCTCGGCGCGCGGGGCCGCGAGCAGCCACTGCTGCGCCTCGGGAGACAGCGCGAGGAGCGCGAAGTCCTCACGCTCGCACGACACGCGCCAGCGCCGGTTGAACGCGTCGCTGTCGAGCCGAAGGTCATGCACGCCGAAGATCTCGCCGACGCGGTGCAGGAACCCCTCCGGCTTGAGCGTCAGCAGCGGCCAGGACTCCGGACAGGGCGCGGCGGCGACGCTCAACACGACCGTGTGGGTGTGCTTCCCGGTGCTCACAACATGGGTGTACTCGAGCAGGGTCACCGGGGAACCATCAACCTCGCCGCGCGCGAACCAGCGGACGCTCCTGCCGGCGTTCTGGAAATTGGGAAGGTGGGCGAGATGGGCGAAGAGCTGGGCACGCTGCTCCTGAGAGGGCTCGAACACCGGCACAAACCCCGCGGCGTCAAGGGTTTCGGCGAGCGCGGCGCGACGGGCACGTTCGGCCCGGGACTGCGCCACGATGAGCGTCCCGACCCCCAGGACCCCGACGGCGATCAGCGCGAGTACCCCGAGTCCCCGGAGAAGCGGCGTGCCGGAAGTGGCCAGGAACGTGCCGCCGATGACGGCGACGACGCACAGGGCCACCACGACGGGCACGGGGCCCGGCGCTCGCGCGGCTTCGGCCGAGCGGGCGGGCGGGGAGACTCTCGCACCCGGATGATCGGCGGCGCTCATGCGCGGTCCCGTGCCGCGGCCACGCGAGCGATGTCACGGAGCAACCCGGGGATGCTCGCCAGCGGGAGCATGGTCGCAGCATCGCTCAGGGCCGAATGAGGGTCCGGATGGGTCTCGATGAACAGCGCGTGCACGCCCGCCGCGATCGCGGCCCGCGCCAGCATGGGCGCGCGATCGGGGCGACCGCCGGTCTGCTCGCCGGCGCCGGGCAACTGCGTGCTGTGGGTGACGTCGAAACACACCGGGGGGGACCCCCCGGGGACGTCCAGTTCCATGAGATCGCCCAGGCCCAGAAAATCATTCACGAGCCGCCCGTATCCGAACGTGGTGCCCCGCTCGGTGAGGAGGACTTGTCCGCAACCGGCCTCTGCGAGCTTGCGGACCGGGCCGCGCATTTCGGATGGGGAGAGGAACTGCCCCTTCTTGACGTTGACGGCGCGGCGGTGCGACGCGGCGGCTGCGCCCGTCGCGGCGAGAAGATCCGTTTGACGGCAGAGGAATGCGGGAATCTGGAGCAGGTCCACGATCCGAGCGGCGGACTCGGCGTGGCCGGGCTCGTGGACATCGGTGGTGACGGGGACGCCGAGGTTGTCGCGGATCTCGGCGAGCCAGCCGAGGCCGCGTTCGAGGCCGGGGCCGCGCGGGGAGGCGATGCTGGAGCGGTTCGCCTTGTCGTAGGAGGCCTTGAAGATGTACGGCAGGCCCGCCGCGGCGCACGCGTCCCGCACCGCGCGTCCGACGGTCAGCCCGAGTTCGAGCGATTCAAGGACGCACGGCCCGGCGATGACGGCCGGGGGACGTCCAGGACCGATCGCGACGCTTCCGACGGGGCAGACGCGAGTCATGCGAGAGGCTAGCGCGCCGCGTGCGCGGGGATCGATGGCGGGGCGCGTGCGGCCGGGGCGTGCCGTTCCCGCTCAGCGGGCGTTTGCCGATCCGACCCAGCGTTCGACGGAGTCGACCCACTTGACGATCTTGTCGCGCTGCATGACGAAAATCAGGAGGCCCATGCTGATGGCCAGGACGCGGTACGTGCGGACGGTCTTTTCGAGGTGTTCGAGCTTCTCGTCGGCGGTCTTCATGTGGGAACCTCGCGGGTCGTGCGTGCGGGTCGTGCGAGCGAGAGATGTGTCAGCGGTGAGGCGGATCAGGAACCGATCGGACGTCCGCCCTTGAGTTTGCCGGCGCGGCGCGGGAAGGGTTGCCCGCGCGTCTTCTCGAGCCGATCGATGGCGCCGCGGAGGGCGTCCTCGGCGAGCTCGGCGAGCGTCAGGCCCGGCGTCCAGTACACCGCGTCGCGGAGCCGCTCGACGAGCTCGGAGGTGAGGTGAACGGTGTAGCGGAGTTTCTGGGCGTGCGTGCCGCCCAAGGCGCCGGATGGCTCGGCGTTGATCGATGCGAAGGTGGCGGCGTCGAGCGTGGTGTGATCGTTCATGCGTTCGTCTCCGTTCGTATCTCCGCTCCGGACCGGACCATCGGCCGCGCGTGCGTGGAATCGTGAAAAGGACCGCGCGTTTGGATCGGGGAAAACGGGCCCGGGCGCGCGGGGCGCGGTTCCCGCGCATCGGCCGCGCAGAACGTGCGTGACGAAACGGGAGCCGGGTGTGTGTTTTGCGCCACGGGAACCCACGCCCGGCGCCCGCTACTCGTGATCGTGATTCCAGGCCGCGGCCTCATCGGCCGCGTTCTTGGCGCGGTTGCGCTCCTCTTCCACGAGCGAGGCGAACGCGGCGAACCCGAAGGGGCGGCTGCTGGCCTCCTCGGCTTCTTTTCCTGCCGCCTCCACCTTCTTGGCCAAGTCCTCGGTGAGGGCGTGGAGCGCGCGGATCTCGTGCAACGGGAGCGTGTAGACCTCGCCGTCGGGCGTCCGAACGCGGAAGACGGTGCACTCAACGGCCATGGAGAGGGCCTTCTCGGCGGACGTGCCGGAGAGGCCGCACGCGAACAGGGGCACGACCTCGGCGATGGGAATCTGGTCGCCGCTGTGCGTGAGCAGCGAGAGCCTCCCGTCGAAGAGCTCGGGCTGCTGCTGCGCGAGGATCGAAAGCGAAGTCAGCGTTTCGCGCACCACGTTCTGCCAGAAGAGCTGACGCGTGAGCATCACGTGATCGAGCTCCGCGGCCTGCGGCGGCGCTCGGGAGCCGCCCCAAGATCCGGCGCGCCCTGGGCCGGTCGGCGCCGACGCTCCCTGGGCCTGGCCCGGCGCTCGGACGGCAGCCGAGGCCGTTTGCGGCAGCGCGGGCTTGCGTGGGCTGCGCGGGGCGCGATTGCGTGACGGGGCCATGGGGCGCATTGTCGGGGGGGAGACCGGCCGGGACCAGTGGTGCGCGCGCGATCCGGCACGTCGCCGCGCGGCGGGGCTACCGTCACGTCCCATGCCGGAGGTCGTGACGAGGTTTGCGCCGTCCCCGACGGGTCACCTGCACATCGGCGGGGCCCGCACGGCCCTGTTCTGCTGGGCGTTCGCCCGCCGATCGGGCGGGCGCTTCATGATCCGAATCGAGGACACGGACGCGGCTCGGTCGAGCGAGGAGTCGGCGCGAGGGATCCTCGAGGACCTGGCATGGCTGGGGATCGAATGGGACGACGGCCCGCGTCTGCGGCTGCGCGACGGGCGCACGCTCGGCGACGCCGCGCGACCCGTCGGGCCGTACTTCCAGGCCCAGCGCGTGCCGATCTACGACGCCCACCTGGACTTCCTGATGAGCATCGGGCGGGCGTACCCCGCGTTCGAAACGCCCGAGGAGCTGGAGCTGCGGCGCAAGGACGCGGTGGCGCGCAAGGCGACGTACAAGTACGCTCGTCCCGCGGACGTGCGGCCGGGGGTCGCCCCGGCGGAGCGGATCGGACGCGCGAGGACCGGCGAGCGGCACGTCGTGCGGTTCGTGATGCCCGACGAACCGATCGTGGTGCGCGACGAGGTGCTCGGCGAGGTGCGGTTCGCGGCGGGAGAGGTCGACGACTTCGTGATCCGCAAGGCGGACGGGTTGCCGACCTACCACTTCGCGGTGGTCATCGACGACGAGCTGATGGGCGTGACGCACGTGCTGCGGGCCCAGGAGCACCTCATCAACACGCCCCGGCACGTCGCCCTGCAGGGCGCGCTGCGGCGGGTGGAAGGCAGCGCCGCGGGCGCGCCGTTCCGCACGCCCGCGTACGCCCACATGCCGCTGATCTTCAATGTCGACGGCAGCAAGATGAGCAAGCGCGACAAGGCCAAGGCGGCCCGCAAATCGGCGAAAGAGGCGATGGCGAAGGACGCGACGCTGACCGCCGCGGCCCTCGCCCGCCGCGCGTCACTCGACGAGTCCGCGCTGGGACGTTTTCTTGCCGCGGACACCGACGACGTATCGATCGCCGAGGCGCTGGCCGAGGCGCTGCGCGTGGCGCTGCCCGAGATCGAGGTGTGGGATTTTCGCCGCAACGGGTACGTCCCGGAGGCGATCACGAACTTCGTTTCGCTGCTGGGTTGGTCGCCCGGCACCAAGGACGCGCAGGGAAGGGACGTGGAGAAATTCGATTTGGGGTTCCTGGCCGCCAACTTCGGCATCGAGCGGATCGGCAAGACCAACGCGAGGTTCGACCGGGTGAAGCTGGCCTCATTCAACGGTGATTACCTGGCCGCGTTGAGCGACGCCGAGTTCGGTCGGCGCTGGCGAGAATGGGCCCGCGAGCACGAAGCCGGGGCGCTCGATCGCTTCGATGACGCACGCCTGGAGGTGCTCGCGCGCGCGGTCAAGCCCAGATGCAAGACGTTCCGCGACGCGCTCCGCGCGGCCGCCTTCGCCCTGTCCGCGGATGATTCACTCACGTTCGACCGCGCCGCGGCGGACAGGCACCTGCTGGCGTCGGATCGCGCCGGCCTGAACCTCATCGGCGAACTGCGCGCCGTGCTCGCAGGGATCGAGCCTTTCGAGCCCGCCACGATCAACGCGGCGATCGAGGCGTTCGCGAAGTCGCGAGGGTTGGGCATGGGTGCCGTGGCGCAGCCGGTCCGCGTGGCGGTGACTGGCTCGACCGTGAGCCCCGGCCTGGGTGAGACGCTGGCGGTCTTGGGACGGGTCAGCGTGCTGGCTCGTCTGACGCGGTGTGAGCGGACGTACGCACCTTGAGTTCGCCGCAGTCCGGCCGGGCTCGCAAGCAGAGGAGCTCACGCGCCGTGCCGGCCCGGACAATCCTCGAAATCGCGGTCGATTCGTTCGCGGACGCCGTCGCCGCGGCCGGGGCCGGGGCGGACAGGCTGGAGCTGGTGGCGTCGCTGGACCGTCATGGCCTCACGCCGCCGGTCGAACTGCTCCGAAAGGTGAAGACCGCCGTCACGGTCCCGGTGATGGTGATGCTCCGGCCCGTCCATGGGTCGTTCGTGTGCACGTTGCGCTCGGTCGCGATGATGCTCAACCAGGGCGAGAACCTGCTGGCGGCGGGAGCGGACGGGATTGTCTTCGGGGTGCTCCGGAAGGCCGGGGACATTGACCGCGACGCCACCGCGATGCTCGTGAGGATGGCCGGGACGCGCGAGACGGTGTTCCACCGCGCGTTCGACCTCACGCCGGATCCCCTGAGCACGATCGACGCGCTGGCCGATCGGGGAGTATCTCGGGTGCTCAGCAGCGGGCTCGATGTACGCTCCACCGCGACGGCGCTCGGGCTGCCCACCCCACCCAACGACAGGGTGGTGCGGGACGCGGCGCTCCCGGCACGTTTGGAGCGATTGCGCGCGGTGGTCTCCGCCGCGGCGGGCCGGGTTGAGGTGATGCCCGGGGGCGGCATCCGGGCCGCCACCGTCATCGGGTTCCTGGAGCTGGGCGTGCGCGCAATCCACAGTGCCTGCCGCGCGACCGGTGGTCGGTCGATGGATATCGGCGAGGTGCGCGCATTGCGTCGGGTGATCGATGATTTCGATGCGTCCCGCATTAACGCATGACAGGCTGAGAAATTCCTGATCAGCGACCAGCCCACGGAGCAATCGCATCGTGAGTATCCCCTGCATAGGGGGTTTTCGCCGCATCTGGTACCGGGAATCTGCTTCGCCACTCTTCGTGACGTGCGCTCGTCAATGGATGAACGCGTTCGGGGATTCGGCGGGGCAACGGGTTACGATCACGGACAATGAGCGCCGACACCGCCGAACCGAGCCCCGCAGCCGCGCGACCGCCCCACTTCCTCGAACAGATCATCGAGGCGGACCTACAGGCGGGTAGGTGGGGAGGGCGGGTGCACACGCGGTTCCCGCCCGAGCCCAACGGCTACCTGCACATCGGACACGCCAAGAGCATCTGTCTCAATTTCGGTCTGGCGCGCACGTATGGCGGCCGGTTCAACCTGCGATTCGACGATACCAACCCCGCCAAAGAAGAACAAGAGTACGTCGATTCGATCTGCCGCGACGTGAAGTGGTTGGGGTGCGACTATGACGAGGGACCGCAGGCTGGCGGGCTGTTCTTCGCGAGCAATTACTTCGAGCAGATGTACCGCTGGGCCGAGGAACTGGTGCGGAAGGGCAAGGCGTACGTCTGCGAACTGTCCGCGGAGGAGGTGAGCGCCAAGCGGGGCACGCCGCAGACGCCCGCGATCAGCCCGTTCCGGGATCGGCCGCCCGACGAGAGCCTGCGTCTTCTCCGCGCGATGCGCGCCGGCGCGCACCCCAACGGGTCGATGACCCTGCGCGCGCGGATCGACCTGGCGAGCCCCAATTTCAATCTGCGCGATCCCGTGATGTACCGCATCGTCCATGAGCACCACCACAACACGGGCGGGGATTGGTGCCTGTACCCGATGTACGACTGGGCCCACGGGCTTGAGGACTCCATCGAGGGGATCACGCACTCGATCTGCACGCTGGAATTCGAGAACCACCGCCCGCTCTATGACTGGTTCATCGATGCCATCAACGAGGGGCGCGGCCCGGACAGCGAGTGGGGCCCGCGGATCCATCATCCGCGCCAGATCGAGTTCGCGCGTCTGAACCTGACGTACACCGTGATGAGCAAACGCTTCCTGCTCCGGCTGGTCCGTGAGGCCAGGGTGAAGGGCTGGGACGACCCGCGCATGCCCACCATCTCGGGCTTCCGTCGGCGCGGGTACACGCCCGAATCGATCCGCGCGTTCTGCGAGGACGTCGGCGTCACGCGGCAGAACAGCGTGATCGACGTGGGCCGGCTAGAGAACGCCTGCCGTGAGCACCTCAATCGGATCGCCCCGCGATACATGGGGGTGCTCCGCCCCCTCGAGGTGGTCATCGACAATTGGCCCGCCGGGACCGTCGAGCAGATCGCGTGCGTGAACAACCCGGAGGATCCGGGCGCCGGCACGCGCGACGTTCCGTTCAGCGGGAAACTGCTGATCGAGCGTGACGACTTCATGGAATCGCCTCCTAAGAAGTTCTTCCGGCTCGCGCCGGGAGCCGAGGTGCGGCTCCGGTACGCGTACTGGATCCGGTGCGTCAGCGTGGAGAAGGACGGGGCGGGAAACCCGGTTCGGTTGCGCTGCACGTACGACCCGGCAACACGGGGCGGCAACGACCCTCCCGACGGCAGGAAGGTCAAGGCGACGATTCACTGGGTGAGCGCGGATCACGCCCGCGAGGTGGAGGTGCGGCTGTTCGACCGGCTCTTCAACGCCGAGCAGCCCGGTGCTCGCACCGGCGACCAGTTCGACGACCTGAACCCCAGCTCGCTCGAAGTGCTGCGGGCAAGGGTGGAGCCGGCGCTGGCCGAGGCCGTGAACACGGCACGCTCCGATGAGCCGGCGCGCGTGCAGTTCGAGCGGCTGGGCTATTTCGCGACCGACCCGGATTCGAGACCGGGCGCCCCGATCTTCAACCGGATCGTGACGCTCAAGGACCTCTGGGTGAAGGAACAGAAGCGAGGATGATCGACCCGCCGACGCGCGGCGAGGCGCGGCCGGGCCAAGCACCGGCGACCCGCGCTCCGGTCGCGCCGGCGACCCGCGCTCCGGTCGCGCCGGCGACCCGCGCTCCGGTCGCGCCGGCGTCCCGCCGCCGCGTTCACGGGAATCGCGAACGACAAGTCGGTATTCTCCGGGTCGGACGAACCCGTCCGCGGGGAGCCCGTTGCGCATGCCAATTCCTCAACTGACCGAAGAGCAGATCCGCACCTGGACGCGCGAGCAGAAAGACCGATGGTGGCTGGACAACGTGTTCCGCGGCGACATGGCCCAGCTCACGTTCCGTTCGGCACTGACCGGTTTCCTGCTCGGTGGCGTGCTCTCCGCGACCAACCTGTACGTCAGCGCCAAGACCGGCATCACGCTCGGCGTAGGGCTCACGTCCGTGATCCTGGCCTTCGCGGCGTTCAAGGTCCTCTCGGCGATGCGGCTGGCCAAGGACTTCACGATCCTCGAGAACAACGCGATGCAGTCGATCGCGACCAGCGCGGGGTACATGACGGTGCCGCTGATGTCGAGCTTCACCGCGTACTTCTGGAAGACCAACACCGTGCTGGCCTGGCACCAGCTGTTCATCTTCAACATCGCCACGGCGGTGATGGGCGTGCTGGTGGCGTTCCCGATGAAGCGCCGCTTCATCAACGACGAGCAACAGCCCTTCCCCGAGGGGCGGGCCTGCGGGGTGGTGCTGGACACGCTGTACACGGGAAAGGGCGCGATCGGGATGATCCAGGCCAAGGCTCTGCTCGTCGCCGCGGGGCTGACGGCCCTGGTTCAGCTCGCGGCCGGCAAGGCGTACATGGAACTCCTGTGGGTGCGGGTCCTCGGTCGCGAGAGTTACTTCTACTTCAACGAGCAGCTCGACGCGTGGTACTACCGGCTCGCGGAGAAGCAGAACCTGTGGATCCCCCGGATCGCCGACATCGACATCCGCGATCTGGCGCTCCGCCCGACGCTCGACCTGGCCATGATCGGCACCGGCGGGCTGATGGGGCTCAGGACCGCTTCCAGCATGCTCCTCGGCACGATCATCAATTTCGTCATACTCGCGCCCTGGATGATCCGCAACGGCGACATCAAGACCAAGGGGAGCCTCCTGACCTGGGAACAGGCCACCGACCGGGTCGCCACCGGCGCGATGACCATGAAACAGATCGCCTTCGGCCGAACCGAGATCGTGAATCAGTGGGCGATCTGGTGGGGCGTGGGCATCATGGTGGTCGGATCGCTCGTGGCGCTCTTCGCCAAACCAAAGGTCATCGTTGATGCGTTCGGCGGACTCTTCACCAAGCGCGGGGAACGGATCGACGACCCCGTCGGGCACATCGAACTCCCGCTCATCGTCTCGTTCGTCGGACTGCCGATCTGCGCCGTGGCCGTGGCGTGGATGGCCCACGCCTGGTACGGCGTTCCGTACTGGATGACGTTCGTGGCGCTGCCCCTGGTCTTCGCCCTGTCCCTCATCTGCACCAACGCCATGGCCCTCACGAGCTGGACGCCCACGGGCGCGCTCGCCAAGATCCCGCAGTTCACGTTCGGCATGATCGACCGCACCAACCCGGGCGTGAACCTCATGACCGCCGGGATCACCGCGTCGGTCGCGAGCAACGCGGCGAACCTGCTGAGCGACATCAAGCCGGGCTACATGCTCGGCGCCAAACCGCGCCAGCAGGCCGTCGGGCACGTGATCGGCATCTTCGCCGGCGCGATCGTGAGCACGCCCCTTTTCTATGTGATGTTCCTCAGCTCGCGCGACCCCTCGGTCTCCGTCGAAGCCTCCATGGTGTCGGACCAGTTCCCGATGCCGTCGGCCGTCCAATGGAAGGGCGTCGCCGACATCATCGAACGAGGTTTCAGCGGCCTGAGTCCCTCCATCCTGTGGTCGCTGGGCATCGCGGCCGCGGTCGCGCTGACCTTTGAACTGGCCCGGATGGCCTCAAGGGGCAGGTTCTGGATCTCACCGGTGAGCATCGGGCTGGGCGTCGTGCTGCCGCCCGACGCCACCTTCTGCATGTGGCTGGGGGCGCTGCTGTTCCACTTCCTGCACAGTCGGAACGAGAAACGCGCGGGGACTCTCGGGCACACGCTCTGGGTGCGCTCGCTCGAACCGATCTGCGCCGGGCTCATTGCCGGCGCGGCCCTCACCGGGATCGGCGACAAGCTCCTTGACGTCTTCGTGATCTCACGTTGATCCTCGCGCCTCGCGCGGGATTGGCTGAGGTCCTACCCTTGGCCCCATGTCACTCATCTGCACCGGGACCATCGGCATCGACACCGTCTACACCCCCCACGGCCACCGCGAACGGGTGCTGGGCGGGTCCTGCACGTACTTTGCCGCCGCGGCGTCGTTCTACGGCTCCGTCCGCGTGGTCGCCGTCGCGGGGGAGGACCTCCCGCAACCGCACCGCGACCTGATCGCGAGATTCAAGTCCATCGACACGCGCGGGCTGGAGATCCGCAAGGGCTCCAAGACCTTTGCATGGGGAGGAAGGTACCACGCGAACATGAACAGCCGCGAGACGCTGTTCACTGAACTCGGCGTGCTGGCCGAGGCTCCCCCCAGCGTGCCCGATGCGTTCGCTGATTCTGAGTTCGTGTTTCTGGCCAACTCGCACCCCGCGGTGCAGGCCGGTCTGCTCGCCCGGTTCCCGCATCGGCGCCTGGCGGTCGCCGACACCATGGACCTGTGGATCAACTCGGCCCGGCCGGAATTGGATGCGCTTCTTAGGCGGATCGACGGGTTGGTGCTCAATTACGACGAGGCGGAGTTGCTCACCGGCAAGGCAAACGCCGTCGCCGCCGCGCGTCACGTCCTCACCATGGGACCCAAGTTCGTGGTGGTCAAGAAAGGGGAGCACGGATGCCTGTTCGTTCACCGGGATGGCATGGCGGCGCTCCCCGCGTTCCCATCGGAGCGTGTCATTGACCCCACCGGGGCGGGTGACTCCTTCGCCGGTGGGATGATGGGGTATCTCGCGGGCCAGGCCTGGGCCGAGCCGGGCTCGTTCCGCTCCATCCAGAGCGCGCTCGCCCACGGCACCGTGGTCGCGTCGTTCAACATCGAGAGCTTCTCGCTCGACCGCCTGGTCACGCTGACCCGCGCGGAGCTTGAATCACGCTTCCGCGAGTTCACCGGTATGCTGTCGGTGGGGTGAGCGTCGAGAAGACCCAACGAGCAGGGCCGGGCCCAAGGCGGCGGTGAGGATTGTGTTGCGAGCCAGCACGGTGGCAAGCCCATCGGGCAGGATTCTGCCGAAGCACCCGCATTGAACTTGCCCTTGGTGAATGAAAACCGTCACCGCATACGCAGAAAATCCACACAACACGAACGCCGCGCACCAAAGCACGAACCTGCTTCCCCCGGGCCACAGGAGCGCGAAACCCAGCACGACTTCGCTGGACAGCACTGACCAAGCTACCGGCAGCGTCAGTTGTTCGGGCACGATTCCCTGGACTTCCAGTAGCCTCGCGAACGTTTCAATCCCGTCGCGAGCGGGAGGGATCGGGTGAGGTTCGGTCAACTTCATCACCGCGGCGGTGAGGAACCCGGCGCCGACGAGAATCCGACCGAAGAGGGCAACCGTTTGCAGCAGGCGGCCAGACCTCATCAGGCACCCTGCCTGAGGCGCCGCCATCCAGCCCACGCCGCGGCGATCGCGGTCGCCACGACCAGAGCCAGGAGCCAGGGACGCTCGCGCCCTCGCCCCTCGGCGGCGTCGAGGACCGCGGACACTTCTTTTTCGTTGTAGAGTTTCGTGCCGTCGGGCGAGACGACATCCCCGGTCGCACGGTCGCGACGATTCAGGTTCAGCGCCTTCGCGTCGAACATCACCGGGCCGGCGCCCTCGGGCCCGAGCAGGGCCAGGTGCTCGATGGCGTATTCCTCGGTCGTGGTCAGCATCGTTCCGTCGCGCGAGCGGTGCGACGTTTCAACTCTGGCGAGCCGGGGAAGCGGCGGCACGGATGAAGCGCCCGGCGCAAAGTCGCGGAAGGTGACATCCAGGAACGAGACGGCGGGATCACCCAGCCGCAACCGGGTCATGGCCCCATCGTCACGCCACCCGAGCATGATTCCGGCGGCCCGGCTCTCGAGCACGCTCGCGTCGCCCTCGGCACGGATCGAGGCATCCGGTGCGGCGGCGGCGCGGCGGCAGAGGAGCGGAACGACGGGCCAGGGGCACTTGGCCCACTGCGCACATGACTTCACTTGTACCAAGTAGTCCGCCATCGGATATTCGTCGTAGACGGTGAGCGTCCCCTGCCGCAGCGTCGTACCGTCGAAGGCGATGATCGCCCGCAGCGAACCCGCGTGTTCGCTTCTCTTTTTTTCGGGTGCGGTCGCTGCCGGGTACAGTTCGATGAAGGTGCCGTCTGCCGCGACATCGAGTTCGTAAACCGCCTCTGTTCGTGAGTCATGCACGCGCGTCGCCCGAATGCTGACGCGACCGACCGCCGCGTACATGGCCTCGATGCGGTCCAACGCCGCGCGGTGCGCATCGGAGATCGATTGCGCGTGGAGACGCGGCGCGGCGGACGCGAAGGTGAGCAGCGCAAGCACGCCCGCATGGGCGCTACGGGCAGGCATCGACGCATTCCTGATGCGGGATGTTGACGGTCTCCGTCGCGGGCTGCGTCAACGACCCGCCCACGCAATTCGGGCACGTGCCGGTGATGCCCGGTCCCGTCCACCATTGGCATGGGAACGGCCCTGTGATAACAGGGTCCGCCTTCTTGTTGACGTTGCCCGCCATGCACAGCACGCGCCCGGGACAGACGCTGTAACCCGCGGAGCAAGCTCCGTCGCAGACCACGGTGGTGTTGAGCCACTTCTGCTCCCAGCACGTGGGGCCGGAGGAGCCGGGCCATGCCGCGACAACTCCCGCCACAACGAGCGGCGTCGTGATCAACACCGTGAGCATGGTTGCGATGCGCGTTGAACCGGCCATGGCGAGCTCCTTATGAAGAATATGCCGAGCACGCAGACCTTGACGTACAACTAAAATAGTGTGTGTGTGTGTGTGTGTGTCAAGTCACTCGCCGATTGACAAGCTCAGACATTTGTGTCAGACTGTAAACAAGGGGCAGACAATCCGGGGCGCTATCAATGCACCGTCAAGGGTTTACGCTTACCGAACTTCTGGTGTGCTTCCTGGTGACCGCGATCATCATGACGCTGATGTTGCCCGCGCTCGGTCAGGTACGGGCTCACGCGGTTGGATTGGCGTGCCTGGTCAACATCCGCTGTACCGGCGTGTTGCTGGCCGGGTACTCGACCGATTCGCGCGATGCGCTCCCCTTCGGTGGATACGAAAGAAGAACGATCGAATTGCCGTCGGGGGATGCGCTCATCGTTGGGGGCGATCGCGGGTTCGGCAGCGGCGTGTGGTCGGCGTTGTTCCCGGGCGAGTGGTCGGGGCGGGATTGGAACCCGGGCTACTCGTGCTCGATGCATCGCAGGGCGCGCGAGCTCGATACGTATCGGAGCCGCTGGGACGTGCTGCCGTCGCTGTTCGAGATGTCCGACGCGGTGTGGCTGGACGCGTCCACCATGACGCCCGAGCACGAGGGAGCGTTCCCGGACCGAGCGAACATGGTGAGCGACGTGCTGTTCCCGTCCAAGAAGGCGTACCTCTTCGAATTTCCCGGATTCTGCGCGAGCGGACCTGAAGCGGAGGTCTGGATCTACCAGATCGGCCAGACGCCGTACCTCGACACATCGGTGCTCTGCTTCGACGGATCCGCGGCGCGCCGCAAGCAGGCGGACGGCCTGCCCGCGGTCGGCAACCGTTCCTGGCCATACTTCTACACGGTGAACGGCCTGCGCGGGCGCGATCTACCATGAAGCGTGGCCGAGCCAGCCGCCCAACCACTGCGCGAGCGACGATTCGATGCGGGGCCCCAGGAGCCCGCTCCGGCGAGCTATCTCCGCCCGTATCAACGTGTGATCGACCGCGAGGGCGCCACGTTTGACGCCCTCCTGTGGACGTCACGAGCCTCACAGGAAGCACGCTTCGCGGCGCTGAGCGACATGATCGACCTTCGTGGCGCCGCGGTCGTCGACGCGGGCTGCGGGATGGGGGACTTCGCTGCCTGGCTCGGTGCGAGGGGCGTCGCATATGGCCATTACACGGGCGTGGATGCGCTGGGGGCGCTGGTCGCTGCCGCGGCGGAGCGGAACCTGCCCCGAACCTCGTTCCTGAGAGGGGACTTCCTGGTTGACCCTGGCCTGTACGGACGGCTTTGCCCGCCTGCCAAGGCTGAGATCGTGGTGTTCTCCGGCTCGCTCAACACGCTGGCGTTCGCGCAGATGCTGTCGGCGCTCGACGGGGCGTGGGCCTCGTGCGAGCGGGCCCTGTGCTTCAATGTTCTCTCCGATATCGGGCCGGACGCGGGGCGGTTTGCATCCGGACCGGCACGGGCCGTGCGCGTGGCGTCGCTGACGGAATGGGCCCTGGACCGCACCCGCCTGGTCTCGTTGCGCACTGACTATCTGGAAGGCAACGACGCGACCATCGTGATGCGGAAGAACCGCGCGTAACCGGGAACGCCGGCGCCCGGTCGACGCGGCTCGCCGCCTCCTATCCTGCCGAACTATGGCCATCATCGTTCTCCAGCACATGGACATCGGGGGGCCCGGCCGGCTGGGCCTGACGCTCCGCGACCAGGCGTTCAAGCTCGATATCCGTCGCGTTGATCTCCTCGGACCAAAGGGCATCCCGGTCGATTTCGACGGCGTGGATGGGGTGATCGCCCTGGGCGGCGAACAGAATGTCGGGGAGGACCACCCCTGGATGAAGGCCGAGCTCGACTTTCTGCGGGAGACCCATGCGAGACAGATCCCCCTGGTGGGGATCTGCCTCGGTCACCAGCTCATCGCGCACGCGCTCGGGTCGGAGGTGGGGCCGCTGGCCGCGCCCGGCTCGGAGTGGGGATTCACGACCGTGGACATCCTGCCCCCGGGCCAGACCGAGACGATTCTGGCGGGGATCCCCTGGCGGATGCGGGTGCTGCAGGCGCACGGTTGCGAGGTCAAGGCGATCCCGCAGGGCGCGACGTTGCTCGCTTCGTCCGCGCTGTGCAAGGTCCAGGCCTTTCGGTCCGGCCTGCGCACCTACGGCTTCCAGTTCCACCCGGAGTGCGACCGGCTGATGATCGATGCGTTGGTGCGCACGAGCGGGGCGTCCATCGCGCGGGCCGGGCTCTCGCCCGCGACGGTGTCCCGCCAGGCCGAGGAGCACTACGCGGAGTACGCGCGGCACGCGGACCGACTGGCGGACAACCTTGCGTCCTTCCTGTTTCTCACCATGAAGCTCGTTCACCGGCGCTGACCGGTGCGCACCGCTCTCACCATCCCGACGCCGAGCGACTACCTGCTGACTCGAGATTGCTGTTCGTACGGGTATTTTCTACTTGAGCCGAACCGATGGGACCCGGCGACGTCGGCGCTCCGACGCGTGCTCGATCTGGACGGGCGTGCGGTAACGCTGACCCTGACGCAACCGCGCGGCGTCGGGACGCCGCTGCGAGCGGCCGTCTCGCGCGCGCTCAGCGCCGCGGAGCGTGCGGCGGCACTTCGCCAGGTCGCGCGCATGCTCCGCCTCGACGAGCCGCACGAGGACATCCGCGCGTTCCATCGTGCCGATCGACGGTGGGCCCGGTCCGGCCGAGGGCGGTTGTTCCGATCACCGACCCTGTTCGAGGACGTCATCAAGACCGTCACGAGTTGCAACGTGTCCTGGCCAAGCACGATCGTCATGAACCGCCGGTTGTGCGAGGTGTACGGCGCGCGTGACGGCGAGCTCGCCGCGTTCCCGTCGCCCCAGACGATGGCACGTCAGCGCCCCGGCGCGGTGCGGGGCCGGTGCCGCGTGGGCTACCGCGATGCCCGGATTGTCGAGCTGGCCCGGATGTTCGCGAGCGGGACAATCCGAGCCGCGTGGTTCGAGGATCCCGCGACCGCGGATGACGACCTCCACGACGCCCTGGTCGAACTGCCGGGGATCGGTCCCTACGCCGCCGCGAACATCATGCAGTTGCTGGGGCGATACTCCAGGTTGCCGCTCGACAGCGAGAGCGTGCGGCACGGGCGCGCCGTGCTGGGGTTCACCGGCAGCGAGCGGCGCGTGATGAAGCGCGTCGCGGCCCACTTCGAGCCCTTCGGCGCCCACCGCTTCCGCTCCTACTGGTTCGAAATGTGGCGTCATTACGAGCGCCTGCGCGGCGCGGCCTGGACCTGGGAGCGAGAGACCACCGGGGCCACGTTCACCGCGTCCCAACTCCCGGGTGGTTCCCGCAAATTGCAGCGAAGGAAACCCTCGACATGACCCTCGTCCCTCCCCCGCGCTGGCCGCTCGCCCTGGCCATGAGCCTGCTCGGCGGCGCCCTCGTCGGCCTGCTGCCGCTGCAGGAGATGTTCGCCCGCGCCGGGCTCCGACCCGGGTGGGGAATCGCGCTGATGGTGAACATCGGGTTGCCGCTGGCTTCGATCTTCGTTGCGGTGTGGTATCCCCGCGTGTGGACGTCGCTCGTGCTCGGTCCGCTGACGGTCCTGGGGTTCCTGGGCACGCGGATGCTGTTCAAAGAGCCGCGCTTCTGGAACTGGAGCGTTGCGCTGCTGATTCAGGTCTCGCACCCTGTGCTCCTCGCCGCGGCGATCGGATGCTCCGGCCTGGCCGTGGTCGCATCCATGGCCGTCGGTCCCTGGCGGCGCGTGGGTATCCCCGACACCGGCCCGCGCTGCGCCGGGTGCGGCTACCCGCTCACCGGGAACATCGGCGGCACCTGTCCGGAGTGCGGTGCGAAGACCGCCGCGTCATAGGACGCTCGGATGAACCACCGGCCTTCACCCGAGGGAGCAACCCCCGGCAGGCCCGGCATCGGGCATGGGGCGTCACGCGCGGCCCTACGGAATATCCCTGCCTCGAATTCCATCAATGGTGTGGATCACGGGAGCCCCCCAACTCTGCGTCGAGTACGGGGTTCCCGGTGCCCCCTAGCAGTGAGTGATAGCGATGGCAATCCCGCTCGATGCGCCGAGAGCGCTGAGCACGATCAACGTGATCATTCCGCGATTCGCGTTCCTGGTGCCGACCATGAATTACTCCTTCCGATGATGCTGATCCGGGCCGGGCCACACGCCCGCCCGGCGGTTAGACACTCGATCGCGCGCGGACACGCAGCACGATCAGCATGGTCACGATCGACGCGGCGACCACCCACCCGATCGGTTGCAGCCAGCGAACGGGGTCCGCGCCCAGCACGCCAAAGTCCTTCGTGCTCCAGGCCGCGCCCTCGCGCACCGACAGGACCGTGCCCCCGTCGCGCAGGTCGTTCAATCGCTTGAGCGCGAGCTCGCCGCGAACAGGATCGGTGTTGCCGCCCTTGAGCGGGTCGGGCGGCCTGGCCGCGGCCCGCACCTCCTCCACGCTGATCGGCCGTGACCCGAGGTACGTCAGCGTGGACTCGGACTCCCCCAGCCGAAGCTCGATGACCGATGCGCACGGGCGCGCCAGGACCTCGTCCCGGGTCCACGCGATCATCCGGGCCCAGATCGTCGGGAGCTGGTTCGCCCCCGGCGCGCACTCCACGAGCCGCACGCGACCCTCCCCGGCGGCCGCGGCCCACGACCCTTCGGCGCGGCCGGTGAATCCATCGGGCCACGCCACGGACGCGGTCCAGTCCGCGCCGGCGATCGTCACGTCCAGCACGACTTTGGCGTCATTCAGCGCGGCGATCAAGTAGAGCCCCTGGCTGACAAAGATCCGCGGATTCTGGAGCATCTTGCGGAGCTCCTCCCCGGCGATCGAGCCCGGGTCCCCCGCGCGGGACGAACGCAGCCCCAGGACGTCGGCCGTGAGGTGCCAGAGCGTCCGGCCCTCGAACCCGCAATCCAGGTACTTCTCGGAGAGATACGGATGGTCGCCGACCACGCGCCACCTGTCAGCATCTTCGATCAGCAGCCGCAGCGTCGCCACGTCCGGGCCATCGCGCGCCCGCCGCTCGTGAACCTCAATATCCATCCGCCGGGGATGCTCGGGGTGGTTCTCAATTTCGCGTTTCCAGCCTTCCACTTCCTCGCGGGCAACCGCATGCCCCGCCGATTTCCAGGAAACCAGCACCGGGCCGCGGGGCACGAACGACTCGCTCTCGGCGGCGGTTTTCCGGATCCACGCCTCGACCTCAGCCGCGTGCTGTGCCACGCACGTGACGGGCGCCGCCCAGAGGGCCGCGGTCACCGGCACGCATCGGAATCGTCGAGTCCAAGAGCCCATGCCTCGCACTCCGCGCCTCGCCGCGGCACAACCCGGCTTATCTCATGATGAACGAATATACCCGGTCACAGGGGGGGGCAAGTAACATCGAGAACAAAATGTCGCCCCTCACTGTTCATGAGGAACGATCGTCCCCGTCGAGCCTGGCGCCCGCGAAAAATGCTCACCGCACCGACACGATCGCCTCTCAGACCGCCTCGCCCTTGTCGGCGACATCGGCGGGCTTCTCGATCCAGTACGAGCCCACCGCGAGCGCGTCCATGCGGGTGCGCACGAAACAGTCCACCGCCTGGCGCGGCGTGTGGACGATCGGCTCGTTCTCGTTGAAGCTCGTGTTCAGCAGCACCGGCGTGCCCGTGCGCTCGCAGAACGCGCTGATGAGGTCGTAGTACATGTCGTTCTGATCGCGGCGCACAGTCTGCACCCGCCCCGTCGCGTCCTCGTGGGTGGTGGCGCTGAGCTGCTGCCGCCACTGCGGACGCACCTTGAAGATGATGTTCATGAACGGCACGGGATGGGCGCCGTCGAAGCAGTCGTTCAACCGCTCCTCGAGAATCGCGGGCGCAAAGGGGCGGAACGGCTCGCGGTTCTTCACGCGGGCGTTGAGGATCGCCTTCATGTCCGGCCAGCCCGGGTTGCAGAGGATTGAGCGGTTGCCCAGGGCTCTCGGGCCCCACTCCTCCCGGCCCTGGAACCAGCCGAGGATTTTTCCCTTGGCCAGCGAATCCGCCGCTGTGCGCATGAGCGTCGCCCGGTCCAGCTTCCGCACCGTGTACCCCGCGGGGATGCCCTTGGTGTCGGGCTCGATCTGCTCATCCGTCCAGCTGGTGCCCCAGTACGCGTGCTGAACCTCGGGCACACGGGGCACGCCCAGCACGCTGTGCAGCACGTAAGAAGCCGCCCCGGCCGCGGTGCCGTCGTCACCGGCCGCGGGCTGGATGTACACGCGGTCGAAGATCTTTTCCTGCAGCACCTTGCCGTTGGCGACGCCGTTGAGGGCGCACCCGCCCGCGAGCACCGCGTCCTTGCACCCGCCCGCGCGCCGGACCGCGTCGGTCATGAGTGCCGCGTACGCGTCCTCGAACGCCTTCTGCATGGAGCACGACATGTCCTTGTCGCGCTGCGTGAGCGGCTCGCCCCGCTTGCGGGGCGGCCCGAACAGCTCGATGAACCGATCGCTCCACATCTTGGGCAGCAGAATCTCGCCGTCCTTGATCATCGCGTGCACGTTCTCGTGCCCGCCGGCGCCGAACTTCGACGAGTAGTACAGGAAGTAGTCCTGGTTGAGCCGGATGCCGTGCGCCGGGTCGTACCCGACCAGCACCCTCATCTGATCGCGGAACTTGTCCTGCCCATAGGCGGACAATCCCATCACCTTGTATTCCTCCCCGTACTTGTTGAAGCCAAGGAAGTTGCACACCGCCGAGTAATAGAGGCCCAGCGATTCGGGCAGATAGCAGCGCTTGAGGATGTTGATCGTGGTGCCGCGGCATTCGGCGATCATGGCCGTCGCGAAGTCGCCCGAGCCGTCCACGGTGACCGCGGTCGCACGATCGAAGCCTGACCAGAAGAACGAACTCGCAACGTGCGCCAGATGGTGCTCGACCTTGTGGAAGCGGGCCTTGACCAGCGCCTCCTTCACGCCCATTGTCTCCGCGAGGTTCTCCGCCTCGGACATCGCTTTCTTGTGCTTGCTGAAGCGGACCTTCGCCAAGGCCAGCCCGATTGACGGATTCCGCGCAATGAACCGCAGCTTGGCGCCGAGATTGGCGCGCGGGTCACGCGCGATCGACACGTCGGTCACGTCGCTCAACGATGCCCCCGCGATCCGCAGCACTTCCTGGATCGCCAGTCCCGGGAATCCGGAACAGTGCTTCTTGCGGTTGATCCGCTCCTCCGCGATCGCGGCGACGACGCCCTTTTCGTTCATCAGCACCGCCGAGGCGTCCGGGTGATGCGAATTCAGTCCGAGAACCAGTCGAGACATGGGTGATCGCTCTGCTTTTGGGGAAATTCAGCATGGGGCGTCACGCCCCGGACTGCCCCGGCACGACCGCCGCGCCGGGAACCGGGGATATCGACTCCGACGCCCCACCCACCTCAGTCCGAATGGCACTGGCGATCAGGTCCGCCCGGTTCCGGATGGACCCCGAGTGTAGGACCACCGAGCCGTCCAACTCGACTCAGCGGACAGTTTGCGGAGTCGGCAGCATTGCGGAGCGGCCCTTGGCCATTTCCTTGTAGTCCTGGATCGCCGCAACGCCCCAATCGCCGGCACGCAGTGCCTCAATGGCCCCCACCGCCGCGGCCGCGGCCGTTACCGTGGTGAGCATGGGGATGCCCAGCCGGACGGCGGTGGCTCGGATCTTGCCCTCGTCGGTCTGCCACCCCGTCTTGGTGGGTGTGTTGATCACCAGTGCAATCTGATCGCTGGACATCAGATCGAGAACGTTCGGACGAGCCCCGGATGCGATCTTCTGCAGGATCCTGGGCCTCAAGCCGTGACGCGACAGGTGCGCGCCGGACCCGTCCGTGGCGTAAACCTGGAAGCCCATTGCCATCAGCGATCGCGCGACCGGCACGATGGCCTCCTGATCGCCGTCCCGCACCGACAGGAACACGCCCCCCTCGCGGGGCAGATCGATCCCGGACGCGAGGAGCGCCTTGGCGTACGCCAACGGGAATGAGACGTCGATCCCCATCACCTCCCCGGTGGATCGCATCTCGGGCCCGAGCACGACGTCCACCCCTGGGAACTTCGCGAAGGGGAACACGGAGACCTTGACGGCGAAAGCCCCTGTCTCGTGAACCTCCTTGGCTCCCAACTCCTTGAGGGTCTTCCCCATCATGACCTTGGCGGCGAGCCGCGGCCACGAGACGTGCGTGGCCTTCCCGACGAACGGCGCCGTCCGTGAGGCCCGGGGGTTGACCTCCAGGATGTAGATGTCGTCGTCCTTGATGGCCATCTGCACGTTCATCAGCCCGTTGACGCGGAGCTCCGCAGCGAGCACGCGCGCCGTCTGGCGGATGCGCTCGACGAGCCTGGGGGCGAGCGACCAGGGAGGGACGGCGCAAGACGAGTCGCCGGAGTGGATGCCCGCGTGCTCGACGTGCTCCATGACGCCGCACACGACCGGCTGGCGGGTGCCGTCGTTCCCCTCTCGCTCGGTGGTCCCGCTCTTGCCGGGAATGAAATCCGCGACCACGTCGACATCGATCTCCGTGGCGCGGTCGAGGAAGTGGTCGATGAGCACGGGGGCGTTGTCGAGCTCGGAGATGTCCACCGCGTTCGCCATGAAATGACGCAGGGCACGCTCGTCCGGGCAGATCTCCATCCCACGACCCCCGAGGACGTAGCTGGGACGCACGAGCACCGGGTACCCCACCCGCCCGGCGATGGCGACGGCCTCCTCGAGCGTGCGGGCGATGCCGCTGGCGGGTCGCATGAGCCCGAGGCGCTCCAGCAGCGCGTCGAACCGGTTCCGGTCCTCGGCAAGGTCGATGGAATCCAGGCTGGTGCCGATGATCGGCGCGCCGCCCCGCGCCAACCCGTGCGCCAGGTTCAGCGGCGTCTGTCCGCCGAACTGAACCACGAGCCCGTGCACCAGCCCCGAGTGCCGGGCCCCCTCCTCCGCGCGCGGGACGGCCCGCTCGTCGCCGCCCGCCTGGGGCTCGTAATCGTCCGCGGAGAACGGCGGTCGGGCCGCGGGCGCGGCCGACTCGCCCTGGGCCTTGAGGGGCTGGCCGTTGAGCCGCTCCACGACGTTCAGCACGTCCTCGAGCGTCAGCGGCTCAAAGAACAGCAGGTCGCTGGTGTCGTAGTCGGTGCTGACCGTCTCCGGGTTGGAGTTGATCATCACCGACTCGAAACCGAGTTCGCGGGCCGCGAAACTCGCGTGCACGCAGCAGTAGTCGAACTCGATCCCCTGCCCGATGCGGTTCGGCCCGCCCCCGATGATGACGATTTTCTTTCGCGGCCCGAGGCGCACTTCGTCTTCGGCCGGAGTTTCGACGACCCGGCCGTCCGCCTCGACGCGGCGCGACGGGGATTCGTACGACGAGTAGTAATACGGGGTGGCCGCTTCGAACTCCGCCGCGCAGGTATCGACGAGCTTGTAGACCGGGTCGATCCCCAGGCGCTTGCGGTGCGCCCGGACCTCGAGGATGGTCTCGGTGCTGATCGAACCGAGATAGAAGTTCGCCAGCTGCGCGTCGGAATATCCGAACTGCTTGGCGTGCCGGAGCACCTCGCGGGGCACCTCCGCCAGCGTCGCGTGGCGCTGGAGCGTCTCCTCAAAGTCCACCAGCCGCGCGATCTGATCGACGAAGAACGGGTCGATCCGGCTGATCTCGCTCACCCGCGCGACGCTCCAGCCCATCTTGAGCGCGTAGCGCACGTAATACAGGCGGCCCTGCGAGGGCACGGAGAGCTTGCGGCGCAGCTTGTCATCGGGGATGGGCCACTCCAGCGCCTGGCCGTCCGCGGTCTTCAGGCCCGCGAAGCTCGGCTGACCATCCGGAGAAGCCCCGGCGCGCGAACGGTTCGCATCGAGCGCCGGCCGCGCACCCTCGAGGGCTCGCGCCGCCGCGAGCCACTTGTCATTCCGGTCCAGGCCCAGGCCGAACCGCTTGACCTCCATCGAACGGATGGCCTTCTGCAGGCTCTCCAGGAACGTGCGACCGATCGCCATCGCCTCGCCGACGCTCTTCATCTGCGTGGTCAGCGTCTGATCCGCCTCGGGGAACTTCTCGAACGCCCAGCGGGGAACCTTGGTCACCACGTAGTCGATGCTCGGCTCGAAGCAGGCGCTGGTCGTGCCGGTGATGTCGTTGCGCAGTTCGTCGAGCGTGTACCCGACCGCGAGCTTCGCGGCGATCTTCGCGATCGGGAACCCGGTCGCCTTGCTCGCCAGCGCGCTGGACCGCGACACCCGCGGGTTCATCTCGACCACCACCATCTCGAACGGACGGTTGCCGTCCGGGCCCGGCCGCGGAGCGGGGTTGACCGCGAACTGCACGTTCGAGCCGCCCGTCTCGACGCCCACCGCGCGCATGATGGCGATGGCCGCGTCGCGCATCGCCTGGTATTCCTTGTCCGTCAGCGTCAGGATGGGCGCCACCGTGATGGAATCGCCGGTGTGGACGCCCATGGGGTCGATGTTCTCGATCCCGCAGACGATCACGCAGTTGTCCTTCTTGTCCCGGACGACCTCGAGCTCGTATTCCTTCCAGCCGAGCAGGCTCTTGTCGATCTGCACCTGACCGATCATGCTGGCGCGCAGGCCGCGCGTGACGATGTCAACGAATTCCTCGCGGTTGTACGCGATGCCCCCGCCGCTGCCGCCGAGGGTGAACGCCGGACGGATGATCGCCGGCAGGCCGATGACCTCGAGGAACTCTTCCGCGTCCTGGAGCGTCGTGACGGTCCGCGCGGGCGCCATCTTCAGGCCCACGTCCTCAACGATGCGGCGGAACAGCTCCCGATCCTCCGCCCGGTGGATGACCTCCCGGCTGGCGCCGATCATCGCGATGCCAAACTCCCGCAGCGTGCCGTTGTCGTACAACGCGCAGGCGCAGTTCAACGCCGTCTGGCCGCCCAGTGTCGGGAGCAGGGCCTGGATCGGGTCGCCCAGCTCGCGTTGCCGTTCCAGGATCTTCCGCACCGAATCCGGCGTGATCGGCTCGATGTACGTCCGGTCGCTGAACTCGGGATCGGTCATGATCGTGGCCGGGTTGGAGTTCACCAGCACGATCCGGTACCCCTCCGCGCGGAGGGCCTTGCACGCCTGCGTCCCCGAGTAATCGAACTCGCAGCCCTGCCCGATCACGATGGGCCCTGAGCCCGGGATCAGGATCGTCTTGATGTCGGTGCGTTTGGGCATGGCGAATGCGAGCGGCGCGCGGACGGCGCAAACTCGCAGAGGATAGCCCCTTCCCGCGCCACTTCAATCCCGGCGCGCAATTCCCCGCGGGCGGCGCCCGACTTCCGCCGTGTCACGCGGCCCGGCCGCGCGCAGCGTCCTCTTCCTCCCTGCTCGGCCGCGAGCGCCGTCGCTCCAGCGATCGATCCGCAGAGCCGGACACGGAATCGAGCGCCAATTCCACACGACGGGGCGAGCCACCGGGCTCGCCCGGTCTTCCCGATTTCTGCCCCGGGCGCACCCCGGAATTGACCCCGAACCCGCATGGCAACGGGCTCGATCTTTCCCTTCTCGCTCACTTGTGCCGCGAAGTGGTCTTCGATGCCTTCGTGGCACGCAGAGAAATCCAACTCGCCAAGTTGAGCAATGGGATCGGTCCCCAACCCATCCGGGATCGATCAACCAACGACGCGCGTGAGAACCCGCCAGCGACAGAAGTACGCGACACCACCGTCATGCGCAAGTTTCGACATATAGTCCTATAACTAATTATCCGTCCTCTATCGAATTGGTTCAGGATGCTGGTCAAATTCTCACCAACACGAACTCTCAGCAAGACCGATCCAGTACCGTTGGAGTTGGTCAACGGCGACGCGCCATGCCCGGCATCGTCTACTCTTGTCTGCGGGCTCGCCAATCAGCTCAATGTTTGGAGAATGTTTGCATGTGCGGAATCGTCGCCTATATCGGAAGCAAGCAGTGCCAACAGCTCCTACTTGAGGGCCTCAAGCGGCTCGAGTACCGCGGGTACGACTCGGCGGGAATGGCCGTGCTCGACGGCTCGAAGATCACGCTCGCGCGCGCCGTCGGAAAAGTGTCCAATCTGGAGGACAAGCTCGAAGAAACCGGCGGCATGCGCGGCACGCTCGGGCTGGCCCACACCCGCTGGGCCACGCACGGCGGCGTGACCGAGGCCAACGCTCACCCGCACACGGACGACCGGGTCGGGATCGCGTTGATCCACAACGGCATCATCGAGAACTACGCCTCTCTCAAGACATACCTCGAAGAGAAAGGGCACGTCTTCAAGAGCCAGACCGACACCGAGGTGCTCGCCATGCTCATCGGCGAGCTCTACGAGGGCGATCTCGAGAAGGCCGTTCAGGCGGCCCTGCGGGAGGTGACCGGCGCGTACTCGATCGCCGTGATCTGCGAAAAAGAGCCCGACACGCTGGTGGTGGCCCGCAAGGGTTCGCCGCTGATGCTCGGGATCGGCAACGGCGAGTTCATCGTCGGGTCGGACCCTTCCGCGATCATCGCCCACACCACCCAGGCCGTTCCCCTGGAGGACTACACGGTCGCCAAGGTCACGCGCTCGGGCTTCCGCACCAGCGACATCCACGACGTGCCGGTCACCCCCAAGGTCATGCAGCTCGAGATGGACCTCGAACAGATCGAGCTGGGCAGCTTCGGCCACTTCATGCAGAAGGAGATCTTTGAGCAGCCCAAGGCCCTGCGAAACACGATGCGCGGCCGGCTCGATACGCGCGAAGGTCGGGTCGTGCTCGGCGGGGTGTCGAAATTCGACAAGGAGCTGACCAAGACCCGGCGCGTGACGCTCACCGGCCAGGGCACGGCCCTGCACGCGGCCATGATCGGCGAGTACCTGCTCGAGGACCTGGCCAAGATCCCCGCCGTCGCGGAGTACGCCAGCGAGTTCCGCTACCGCAACCCCATCGTCGAGGACAACACGGTGGTGATCGCGGTGAGCCAGTCCGGCGAGACCGCCGACACGCTCGCGGCGCTGCGCGAGGCCAAGGAGCGCGGCGCGCTGGCGATGGGCGTGGTGAACGTGGTGGGTTCTTCGATCGCCCGCGAGACGGACGCGGGCGTGTACCTGCGCGTCGGCCCCGAGATCGGCGTGGCGTCGACCAAGGCCTTCGTCGGGCAGGTCGCCGTGCTGTCGATGCTGACGATCTACCTGGGACGCAAGCGCTACCTCTCCGCCGATCAGTGCGCCGACCTGATGCGCGAGATGGAGCTGATCCCGGAGAAAATGGAGCGCATCCTCGAGAGCGACGCCCGCATCCGGAAGGTCACGGAGCGGTACATCGACCGCGAGAACTGGCTCTTCCTGGGGCGTGGGTACAACTACCCGACCGCGCTCGAGGGTGCGCTCAAACTCAAGGAAATCTCGTACATCCACGCCGAGGGCATGCCCGCCGCCGAGATGAAGCACGGCCCCATCGCCCTCATCAACGACGGCATGCCCGCGGTCTTCATCGCCAACCGCGGCCGACAGTACGACAAGGTGATGAGCAACATCCAGGAAGTGAAAGCCCGAGGCGGGCGGATCATCGCCGTCGCCACGGAGGGGGACGAGCAGATCAAACGCCTCGCTGACGAGGTGCTCTTCGTCCCCGATATCGCCGAGCCGCTCTCGCCCATGCTCACGGTCGTGCCGCTGCAACTCATGGCGTATCACGCGGCCGTGCTCCGCGGCCACGACGTGGACAAGCCGCGCAACCTCGCCAAGAGCGTGACGGTGGAGTGAGCCGGAGCCGGACGTCGAATGCGTGCCGGCCGGCGTGCCCACGCCAAGGCCGAGTGGCCTTCCGATTCATCAACATCCCGTCAATGAACCCGATCAACGCGCCGCGACAACCGAGGGACACGAAGCGCCCGGTCCGTGCACCATGCCGCGAGAGTCGTGGAGGGTCATGACGAGCGGAGCGGCTCCTCGCGGCAGAAGGGCTTGGCGAAGAGCAGTTGCAGGTCGGTCGTGTGCCGCGACCGGAAAACACCCTCGCAGTAGGTCAGGTAGAACTCCCACATGCGGATGAACCGATCGTCGTAGCCCATGGCGCGCACGCGGTCGAGGCGAGCGAAGAACGCCTCGCGCCAGAGCCGCAGGGTGCGGATGTAATGCGGCCCGATGTCCTCCACGCCAACCAGGCGCAGATCGGTCACCTCGGCCATCGCGGCGATGATGCGTCCGAGCGAGGGAAGGCACGAGCCCGGAAAAATGTGCTTCTTCAGGAAATCAACGTACCGCCGCGCGTCCTCGTAGTAGCGGTCGCGGATGGTGATGGCCTGGATCAGGGCCATGCCATGCGGCGCCAGCAGGTCTGCGCACGCGCCCATGTAGCGGGACATGAACCCGTGTCCGACCGCCTCGATCATCTCGATCGAGATCAGCTTGTCGAACCCTCGCGATCGCGCCGGGGGCCGCAGGTCCCGGTAGTCGGACCGGATCACGGTCACGCGATCGGCGAGCCCCGCCTCACGCACCCGCCGCGAAGCCAGACCAAACTGGCGTTCCGAGATTGTCGTCGTTGTCACGCGGCAGCCGTACCGCCGCGCCGCGTGCACGGCCAGGGAGCCCCACCCCGTTCCGATCTCCAGCAGGTGGTCCGTGGGCCTCAGCGCGAGTTTCCGGCACGCGCGGTCGAGTTTCTCGCGTTGGGCCTCTTCCAGCGAGATCCCGGGAGGATCGAAAACCGCGCACGAATACGTCATCGTGGGATCCAGGAACAACTCGAAGAAATCGTTGGAAAGGTCGTAGTGGGCCGCGATGTTCCGACGAGACCCGCCCGGCGTGTTCCGCTTCAGCCAGGCCGCGATGCGCGCGAGACCCTGCGGCACCCGCGCGAGGGGTGATTCCATCCGCTCCATCGCCTCGTAGTTCGTGGCCATCACCTCGACGAGCGCCGGGATATCGTCGCACACCCAGTGCCCGTCCATGTACGACTCCCCAGCCCCCAGCGTGCCGCGGAATGCCACGGCCGAGTAGAACC
This sequence comes from Phycisphaerae bacterium, assembly GCA_016794925.1. Taxonomy (GTDB): domain Bacteria; phylum Planctomycetota; class Phycisphaerae; order Phycisphaerales; family UBA1924; genus JAEUIW01. Next base: position 78,597 of record JAEUIW010000003.1, on the reverse strand, counting down.
CGGGATGGAGCACGCGAAGCTCGGCGCGAGGCCCGCCCCCGTCCGGGCTCACGAGTCGATCGTCGCCGTCGAGCAGCTCCACCCGGCCGTGCCGCAGCGCGGACAGGGCCCGACGGACGATCCAGCGACCCAGCGCCTCGACCGGCCCGGCGCGCACCGAGACGCTGACCTCTCCGGCGGGAACGATTGTCGTGCTCATGCTCGCCTCACCCCCTGGTTCCCCGCACCCCGGCGCCGTCGCCGGTCGCGGGCGTGACCGCATCGCTCGGGCTGCACGAGGGGCTCGGATGCGGTTGCACCGGTACCCCTTTGAGCCACAGCCGTAGCGCGTGCCAGTGGATCGCGCCGGTGACCCGCGCCGTCATCAAAGGGTATCGCACGACCGCCGCGGCGAGCGTGCGGCCGGAAATCGGCCGGCGCGCCATCCCCAAGGTGGCGTCGAACACCCTGCCGGTCCGCCCGACGAGTTTCATGTGAACCGCGAGCCGATCACCCGGCTCCGTGAACGTCCAATCGTACCCAAGGTCCATGGGCATGAACGGCGAAACGTGAAAGACCTTCTCGAACCGGAACCGGCGCCGCTCGACGGCGCCGCCCCCGCGCGCGTCGAGCACATAGGCGTGCCGCTCCTTCCACGGCGTGTTGGTGATCTCCGCGACAATCGTCCGGACGCGCGCGCCGCCGGGATCAAAGCAGTAATAGAACGTCACCGGATTGAACACATACCCCAGCCACCGCAGGTGGGTCAGCATCCGGATCGGCCCGGCGGGACGCTCCCCGGTCCGGAGCGCAACCAGCGACCGCACCGCCTCATCGAGCGGCACATCGGGCGGGCCGAGGTAGTCCTCACGTCGGAACCGCACCAGCGCGGCACGACGCGCGGACCAGAGCCACCGACCGTCGAGCACCCGCGGGACCTCCGACAGATCGAGGTACGCCATGAACAGCGGAAACGTGAACGCGTGCGGCACGGGCGTCAGCCGCCGGTGCCGAACCCGTCCGACGTAGATCGCCGATCGCCACGCCATGCACGAGAATCGTACGCGGGCGTTTTCCCAGCGCGTGCGGGCGCGGTTAGGTCATGAAACGCTCGGTGACGCGGTGCGCCGACCAGACCCCGTCCTCGTGAAAGCCGTGCCGCCAGTACGCGCCGCAGTAGCACGTGCGATTCCAGCCGGAAATCTCCTCCCACCGCCGCTGGGCCGCGATGGCCCGCTGGTCGTAGACCGGGTGGTGGTACGTCATGCGCGCGTAGACCTTGCCCGGGTCGATACGGTCAGTCAGATTGACGGAGACACAGAGCGGCTCGCGCGTCCCCAACGATTGCAGGATGCTGAGGTTGTACGTGACCGTCACCGCCGCCGCGTCGCCCCGGGGAACGCGGTAGTTCCACGCCGCCCAGGCGCGGGCTCGGCGCGGCAGGAGCGTGCGATCCCAATGGAGCGCGCAGTCGTTCGCGCGGTACCGGATAGCCGAAAGCACGTCGCGCTCGTAGGGGCTCGGATCCGCGAGCAGCGCCAGGGCCTGATCGCTGTGGCACGCCAGCACAACCCAGTCGAATCGCTCCACCGTGGCTCCGGCGGCCGGGCCGTGCCAGACCGTGACGCCCCGGTCATCGCGCACGATCTGCCGGACGGCTCGGCCCAGTTGCACGCGGCCCCCCAGCCGGGCGACGATCGCCTCCACATACCGGCGCGAACCGCCGGTGATCGTGTACCACTGCGGCTGCCCCCGCACGCGGAGCATCCCGTGCTGGTCGAAGAAACGCACGAAGAACCGGAGCGGGATCTCCGCGGCACGCGCCGCGGACGCCGACCAGATCGCGCCCCCCATCGGCAACAGGAAGTCCTCCGCGAAACGCGACGGGTAGGCACGCGTGCCCAGGTACTGCCCGATCGTCATCTCGGGAGGCAGACGCTCGGCGTCCGCGGGCGCCTCGCGGTTGAAACGCAGAACGCCGCGGATCATGGCGTGAAATGACGGCCGGAACAGGTTCCGCCGCTGCGCGAACAGCGCCGCGAAGGAACCGCCCGCGTACTCGAGCCCCGTTCGTTCGTTCCGCACCGAAAATGACATCGGCGCGGGGTGCGACGCGACGCCGAGCTCGTCGAGCAGGCCGCTGAAACGCGGGTAGTTCTCCCGATTGAACACGATGAATCCGGTGTCGACATCGACGACGCGCCCCTCGTGCTCGACCCGCACCGTGTGCGCGTGGCCTCCGGCACGGGGAGCAGCCTCGAACACGACCACGTCGTGCGCCGCGCGCAGCCGATACGCCGCAACCAGACCCGAGACTCCGCTCCCGACGATGGCGATCCGCATCCGACCCTCGCTCGTCGCGAAACGACAATCGACCCCGGCCGCCGGTCAGACCGCTGCCCGCCGGGCCGCGACGTCGTACACGTGCGCGGGCACGCGCCGAAGGTCCCACACGAGCCCCACCTTTGACATGGCCACGAGGACGTAGTACGTCAGATCGATCTCCCACCAATAGAACCCCTGCCGAACCGTGCCCGGGAAGTAGTGGTGGTTGTTGTGCCACCCTTCGCCGAACGTCAGCAGCGCCAGCCAGAAGTTGTTCCGAGAGTCGTCGTCCGTGCGGAACCGGCGCCGACCCCACGTGTGGGCCAGCGAGTTGATCGTGAAGGTGGCGTGATAGAGCACCACCGTCGAGATCGCGAACCCCCACACCACCATCTGCGGCCCGCTTGTCCCCAGACCGGGCCACAGCCGGTCCAAGCACCAGCCCAGCGCGAACATCATCCCGACCAACGCGAACGGCCCGATCATGTGCCAGTCATCGATGACCCTCAGTTCGGGGTACCGCGTTAGGTCGGGCACCGCTCTCCGGTTCGCCACGACACCAGCGTCCGATAAGAACCAGCCGATATGACTCCAGCCCAGCGGCTGCCGAAGCGGAGAGTGGATATCCGGGTCGTGGTCGGAGTGGCGATGGTGATCGCGATGGTGAGCCGCCCACCACAGCGGCCCGCGCTGGGCCGTCATCGTGCCCAGCACGCCCGCGATGGCCTGCATCGCTCGAGAGGTCGAAAACGTCCGGTGTGAAAAATACCGGTGGTAGAACGCCGTGATCACGAACATGCGCACCACGTACAGACTCGCGGCCACCGCGAGTGCCACCCACGAAAAGCCAACCCACACCACGGCCACCACGAGAAGGTGGATCACGATGATCGGCAACGCGTTCCACACGCGAATGCGTTCTGGATGCTCGAGCCCCTGCGCGGTCACCCACATCGGCCGGGTTGCGCCGGACATCCCCTCGTCCCGCACGCACGTTCCCGTTTCACGCGCGCCCGACTCGGGCCCCTGTAGTGAATCGTGCATGGTGGTGTCCGCAACCTCGCGCGCCCTGATAACTGCTCCGCCGGACCGAGAACCCGTCCGCGCGGGCGCGACTATACCAGCGCCGGATGACTCGATCGCGGCCCGATCGAATGTCTCCCACGGCAAGGTGAATGGATGAACTCCGCACGGCAATCGACCGATCCAATCTCGACGGAGGTTCGCCATCATGTCCACGCCGAAATCGGGCGCCGATCCCATTTTCAGTCAGTTCGCCCAAGACCCTGAAATGCGGGAGATCGTTGGTCTCTTCATCAACGAGATGCCCACACGGATCGCGGCGATGCGATCCGCGTGGGAGGGACAGCGCCTCGAAGAGCTGCGCCGGCTCGCCCACCAACTCAAGGGCGCCGGCGGCGGGTACGGCTTTCCGGACCTCGGGTCGGCCGCGGGCGGGCTCGAATCCACGCTCAGCGCCGTCAGCGACGGCGTGCTCGGACCCCAACTGGCGTCGCTCCGCGCGCAGTTCGCGGAACTGCTGTCGCTCTGCGAGCGCGTCCGCTCGTCCTGAGCCCCCGACACCACCACGCCGCGCCGCTCGTCCCACGCACTCCTCCCGCAGGCCCGTCAAGGAACACGCCGCTCGTGCCCAGCCCAGACGCCAAACCGATCGTGCTCATCGTCGATGATTCGGTCGACGTGCATCGCCTGCTGACCGCGCGGCTCAAGCACGAGCCGATCGAGCTCGTCTCCGCGACCAACGGGGTTCAGGCCGTCCAGCTCGCCAAGCAGCGCCTGCCGGCCACCATCCTCCTCGACCTCGACATGCCCCAGATGGACGGCCTGAGCGTCCTGCGCGCGCTCAAGGACGAGCCGTCCACGCGCACCATCCCGATCATCGTGCTCTCGGGCCTGCAATCGTCCCAGGATAAGGTCACGGCATTTGAGCTCGGCGCCAACGACTACGTCACCAAGCCCTTCGATCTCGCGGAGCTCCGCGCTCGCCTGCGCGCCAGTCTCCGCCTCCATCACCTCCTCGGGCTGCTCTCGGACCGGGCCGACCTCGACGGTCTGACCGGGCTGGGCAATCGCGCCGCGTTCAACAAGCGATGGGCCCAGGAAACGAGCGGCAACCGGCGCTACGGAACGCCCCTGTCGCTCCTGATCGTGGACATCGACCATTTCAAGAAGATCAACGACACCTACGGGCACCCCGCCGGCGACGAGGTGCTCATCGGCTTCGCGAAACTCCTCCAGAAGGAGTGCCGCGAGACCGACATCCCCTGCCGCTACGGCGGGGAGGAGTTCGCGCTCATCATGCCCAGCACCTCGCCCGCGGATGCCGCGCAGGTCGCCGAACGCATCCGCGTGGCCGTCGCGGGCGTCACCTGGCCCCGCCACCCCGAGCACCACGTCACCGCGTCCTTCGGCGTCGCGGGCGTCGCGCAGACGCCGTGCCCGCTGAGCGCCGAAGCCTGGCTCGAAGCAGCGGACAAGAACCTCTACTCGTCGAAAAAGAGCGGACGCAACCGCGTCTCCACTTCCGACCTCGCCGCCGCGCCCATGGCCAAGGCCGGCTGACCGCACCGCCCGCCCGGCGCCTCCCACGCTCGTTGAACGCGATTCGCCGTTCGTCTTTTCCCGGGCCCGCCCGGGCGCCCCCACGACTGCGCGTGGCTGCCCGGCCCGACCAACGCCATGCCCCAGACGATTGTGCGCGGCGGTCTCCGCCTCCCCACTCGTCGATTCGGCTCCTCGGCCGGATCAGACATGGGCACATCTGAACCGGAGATTCACTCATCGTGTCCCGCGCGGCTTTGTCAACGCCGGGCCGGCGACAATGCCTTTCCGGCGGCGATAATCCCCGCGATGAGCACGAACACCCCCGCCGACCGCCCACCCCACGATTCAGGATCCCGTTTCGCTCGCACCCTCCCGGCGGTCAATGACACGATCCGACCGGGCGGAGTCCGCGCGTGATTCTCCAACCTTGGATTCAATTGCTGATCATCGCCGCCGCGTCAAGCCTCACGATGCTCGTCCTCTGGTACGTGCAGGTCCGCCGGCGCGATGCCGGAGTCGTCGATGTGGGCTGGGCCGGGCTGCTCGGCTTGAGCGCGCTGCTCGTCGGACTGACCGGCGAGGGGGATCCGGGGCGACGTGCGCTCGTCGGTATCATGGGCGGCATGTGGGGGCTCCGTCTCGCCGCCCACCTGCTCACCGACCGCGTGTGGGGCGCCCATGAGGAGGACGGTCGGTACAAGGACCTTCGCGATCGGCTCGGACCCCGCGTCAATTTCTTCCACTTTTGGTTCTTTCAGGCACAGGCCGTGACGGTCGTGGTTCTCGCGTTGCCGTTCGTGGCCGCGTGCGCCTGGAACAGCGGGCCCCTGGGACCATGGGATTACGCGGCGGCCGCGCTCTGGCTCATCGCGCTCTTCGGCGAATCGCTCGCCGATCGTCAACTCAAGGCATTCAAGGCAATCGCCGCGAACAAGGGCCGCGTCTGCCGCGACGGGCTCTGGGCCTGCTCGCGACACCCGAACTACTTCTTCGAGTGGCTCGTCTGGGTTGCGTACGCCCTCGCGGTCCTCGCCGCGGCGGGCCCGAGCAACCCCGAGGCCTACCTCGGCTTCCTCGCGCCCGCGGTCATGCTGCTGCTCGTGCTGAGGGTCACGGGCATCCCACCCACCGAGGCCCGGGCGCTCCGCTCCCGCCCCGAGGCGTACGCACGCTACCAGCGCGAGGTCAGCGCATTCATTCCCTGGTTTCCTCAGCGCACGACCACGGCCCAACCCTGATCCACGCCCCACCCACCGCACGACCACACGCTGCCCCTCCGCGAGAGCCGCCATGCCCCATTGGTACGAACGATGGCTCGATCGCGGCGTGCTTCCCGACGCCGCGGTCCGATGGGGCATCCGCCGCCGCCTCGCCGCCCAATCGCGCCACGAAAGCCGCGGCACGCAGGAAGAGAGACAGGATCGGATCAGGGCCTTCGTGTCCGATCTCTCCCGCTCCGCGATCGCCCTCCAACCCGAAAAGGCCAACGAGCAACACTACGAATTGCCCGCCGAGTTCTTTCGCCTCGTGCTCGGGCCCCGGCTGAAATACAGCTCGGGATACTGGAACCCCGGCGTGACCACGCTCGCTCGGAGCGAGGACGACATGCTCGCGCTTTCCTGCCAACGGGCGCGGCTGGCCGATGGAATGGACCTGCTCGACCTCGGCTGCGGATGGGGAAGCCTGAGCCTCTACGTGGCCGAACGCTACCCGGCCTGCCGCGTGCTCGCGGTGAGCAACTCGGCCCCGCAGCGCGCGTTCATCGTCAGCCGCGCCGCCGAACTGGGCCTGCGCAACGTGGAGGTCGTGACCGCCGACGCGAATCACTTCGACACCGATCGGCGCTTCGATCGTGTGATGAGCGTCGAGATGCTCGAGCACATGAAGAACTTCGAAGCCCTGTTCGAGCACCTCGCGTCGTGGCTGAAGCCGGAGGGGCTGCTCTTCGCGCACATCTTCACCCACCGCTCCGCGGCGTATCACTTCGAGGGCGACGACTGGATCGCCCGACATTTTTTCACCGCCGGCACCATGCCCTCCGATCACCTGTTGCTGTACTTTCAGCGCCACCTCCGGCTCATCGACCACTGGCGCGTGGACGGCCACCACTACCGGCGCACCGCCGACGCGTGGCTCGCCAAGATGGACGCCAACCGCGACCGGATCATGCCCGTCCTCGAACGTGCGTACGGCCCCGAGGCCCCGACCTGGTGGAACCGATGGCGCGTGTTTTTCATGGCCTGCTCCGAGCTGTGGGGGTTCCGGTCTGGTCGCGAATGGCTGGTGTCGCACTACCTGTTCGAGCCCCGCGGCATGAACTGACCCGCCCGCAACCCGGCCACACACCAATGAACCCCGCACCCCGCCAGGATCGCAGGTTCATGTTGGTCGCGCCAAGGGGACGATTCCTATTGTCAACAGCCATACATGCCGCGGCCGAGGGCCGCGCGGGAGTCCACCGATGACCGAAAATTCCCACCCCCAACCCACCCGTCCCGCCGTCTCCTCCGGCTTCCTCAGGTTGTTCCTGCCCGGTTTGGTCATCGGGCTCATCGGAGGGCTGTTCGCGGGTTCCTACGCGCTGCCGTTCATGGAACGCGCCTTCGGTGTGGAAGGGTCGCCCGGGCTGGTCTCGCCCGCCGGATCCGGCGCGGCCGGCCGGGACAAGTTGCCCGAGGGCGTCACCCTCCCCAACGCCGACCAGCCCGACGTCGAGAAACTCTACCGCGAAAGCGCCAAGCAGAAAGACGCCGAAAAGGCGAAGACGCCCGCTTCACCCGGCGCGCCTGCCGCCACCCCGGAGCCCCCCAAGGGCTCGTGATGACACCCGACGCGGCGTGCGGCAACGTGGCCCCGTGCGCCCCGCACCTACACTGACCGCCGATGCGCACGCTCCTTGCCATCCCCGTCTACAACGAGGAAAAGTACGTCCCCCGCGTCATCGCGCTCGCGCTCCAGTACGCCGATGACATCCTCGTCGTCGACGACGGGTCGTCCGACCGCACGCCCCAGCTCATCGCCCACTACCCCGTCGACGCGATCAGACACGGCGTCAACCGCGGCTACGGGCGCTCGCTCCGCGACGCCTTCTCGATCGCCGCGTGCCGCGGGTTCGATTGGGTCATCACCATGGACTGCGACGAGCAGCACGAGCCGCGCCTGATCCCCACCTTCCTCGCCGAGGCCCGGTCCGACCGCTACGACGTCATCTCGGGCTCACGGTACCTGCGGGAGGCCGACGCACGCGACAACCCGCCCCCCGACCGGCGCGCCATCAACGCCGAGATCACCCGTGAGATCAACGAGCGCCTCGCGCTGAACCTCACCGACTCCTTCTGCGGCTTCAAGGCCTTCCGGGTATCCGCGCTCGCCCGGCTCCGCCTCTCCGAGGACGGCTACGCATTCCCGATGCAATTCTGGGTGCAGGCGGCCGCGGCGGAGCTGCGCATCACCGAGATCCCCGTCACGCTCATCTACAACGATCCCACCCGGACCTTCGGTGGGCCCCTCAACGACGCCGGCCAGCGTCTCGCCCACTACCGCAACGTGCTGCATTGCGAACTCGAACGGTGCGCCAGCCGCCTTCCCGCCGCCGCGCTCAGCGGCGTCAGCGCCGGCTGCGGGTGCGGCACTCCGTGAGCCCCGCGCCGCACGAACCACACGCCGGCCGCACCGTCCGACACCCATCCCCGCCGCCCCACGGGGAATGCCTCATCAGCCCGCGGCCTGATGACGCCGATCCCGACAACCCCTGGCGCAGCCCGGACCGCCGCATCGCGCACCCGGGGCCGAGCCAATCACGGTTCCGCTCCGAGCTGGGCCTGCCCCCCGACCGTCCCATCATCATGAGCGGGCACCAGGCCGGGCTTTGGCACGCCGGTATCGCCGCCAAGTGGTTCGCCGTGGGCGCCGCGGCCGCCGCGCGGGGCGCATCCGCCGCCTGGGTCGTGGTGGACCAGGACACCAACGACCTGTTCCGGCTGCCCGTGCCCGTGCGGGACATGGCGACCGGCCAGGCCGCACGCGCAACGTGGAATCTCGTGCCCGGGCCGTTCGTCGCCGCGCACGACGGCGCGCCGACCGGGCTGATCCCCGCGTGTTCACCCGGGCCCTTTGTCCCCCCCCCCGGGCGCGCGCCCGAGCCCGGGGTCGACGATTCGTGCGCGCGGATCATCGCGGGGCTCGCCGCGCACGCCGGCGCCACCTCCGCCGCCGAACAGTTCGCCCGGGCCGCGTCGGACCTGCTGGCGCCGCTCGCGCCCGCGCCGTTCCTTTTCTTCGCCTCCGCGATCTCACGCACGGGCCTGTTCGCCGAGATCGTGGAACGCATGACCCGCGACCCCCGCGCCTGCCGCGACGCGTACAACGCGGCCCTGACCGAATTCCCCGATCCGACGATCCCCCCGCTCTCGGAGAGCGCCGCCACCGGATCCGAGTTGCCGCTGTGGGCGCTGGGCCGCGGAGCCGTGAAGTCCCGGAGCCGCGTGACCTCTTCGCAGGTTGCGTCAGTCGAGCGCGCCAGCCTGGCCCCGCGTGCGCTCCTGATGACCGGCCTGCTCCGGTGGGCAGGGTGCGAGCTGTTCATCCACGGGCTTGGGGGAGGAGAGAGCGGCGCGAGCGGCTATGACCGGATCACCGAATCTTGGTTCAGGCGTTGGCTGGGGGTCGAGTTGGCGCCCGCGGCCGTCGTGACCGCATCGATCTCCCGCTGGCCCTCGTCCCGGCCCCTTCCGAGCCCGGAAGCCGTTCATCGGGCCATGTGGGAGGCCCATCACGCACGCCACAATCCCAGATATCTCGGTGATATCGCGGCCGATAACCTCAAGCACGAACTCCTCTCGGCAATCCGGGATTCGAGGTTGAGCGGACGAAGCGCGGCTCCTGCATTCAAGGAACTGCACCAGTTGCTCGAACGCGTGCGCACCTCAAGGAGTGCCCAAATCGATACGCTGGACACGCGGGCGCGGATCGCCGGCGATGAGTCCCGCAGCGCCACGGTGCGGTCCGACCGAACCTGGCCCTTCCCGTTCCTTGATCCGGCCGAGCTGGAGCGGCTCGCGGACCGCGTGCGCGCGCAATTCCGCACGTCGGCCGGTCCCGGTGCCGGCCCGTGAGCAACCCGCCGAACGCTGCGCGTCGGACGGCACTCCTGCTCGCGGGCGCGGGGCTGCTCGCTGTCCTCTTTGTGCTCGCGGCTCGCTGGGGAAGCCCGATCGGGAGCACCCGCGACGGGACCGGGGGCGGCGCGGCCTCCGAACCCCGGCTGGTTGTGCTCTCGCCGGCGTTGGCGCAGACGCTTCGGGACCTCGGCCTGGGGGGTCGCATCGTCGGCAGGCATGGCTTCGATGCGTGGACGGATCAGGCGATCCCCGCGTGCGGCGACCAGGGAGGCATCGACTATGAGGCGCTGCTTCGCGCGCGCCCGACGCACGTGCTGGTCGAATGGGGGAGCCGCCCGCTGCCGGAACGGCTGGGCGTGCTGGCCGTTCAGCATGGGTGGACGGTCCGATCGTTCCGGCTCCTGAGCCTGGAGGACGTGCTCTCGAGCGTGGACGAGCTGGCGGCGTTGCTCCGGCCGGATGCGGCGATCGAGCGTGCGTTGCGCGCGCGGATCGATTCGGCGCTCTCCCGAACACCGGGGAGCCCGACCTCGGGGCGGGTGCTGCTCATCATCGGGGGTGGCTCGGAAGCGGCGGGCGTGCTGGGACCGGGATCCTGCCACGCGGGCATCCTGGACCGGCTCGGGCTCGCCCCGGCCCTCGAATCCGGGTCCGCCTTCGTCTCCATGGATGCCGAGGATGTGCTGCGGCTGGCGCCCGACACCATCGTGGTGATCCGGCCGCGGCCCGCCCGTATCGCGTCCGAATCCCGGAGCGGGCGTGTGCGGCGCGAGGCGATGGGTGAGGTCCTCGGCCGCCTGGCGACGCTGGAACTGCCCGCGGTCCGGGATGGGCACGTGTTCCTGATCGACGAGCCGACCGGCCTGCTGCCCTGCACGGCCCTGATCGGGATCGCGGATCAGCTGAGGGGCTGGCTCGGGCCGGCGGGACAGGGATCGCCGGGGGGCTCCTAGACTCGGTCCCATGTCCGGCGCCGAATTCGACCCGCTGGTGATCCTGCACGCGCGCTTCACGGAAGCGATCGCGGCGGCGTTTCCCGATCGCGCGGGAACGGACCCGCTCATCACTCCCGGACGCAACCCCAGGTTCGGCGATTTCCAGTGCAACGCGGCGATGAGCCTCGCCAAGGCGACGGGGCGGCCCCCGCGCGAAGTGGCGAAGGACATCCTCGGCAGGTTGGACCTGGCTGATCTGGCCGAGCCGATGGGTGAGGGGGCGATCGCGGGTCCGGGGTTCATCAACGTGACCCTGCGGCCCGCGGCGCTCTCGGGGTTGCTATCGGCCCTGGACTCGCCATCGCTGGGGGTGCCCGAGCCCTCGCCGCGCCAGACCGTGGTGGTGGACCTGTGCGGGGTCAACATTTCCAAGCAGATGCACGTGGGGCATTTGCGCGCGACGGTGATCGGCGATGCGTTGGCCCGCACGCTCGAGCGGATCGGGCATCGGGTGATCCGTCAGAACCACGTGGGCGATTGGGGCTTGCCGATCGCGATGGTGGTGGCGCGGCTCACGGCGCAGGAGGCCGCTGGGGTGATCGATCTGACGCGGGTCAGCCTGGACGAGCTCGACCGGGCGTACAAGGCCGCGCAAGCGGAGTGCGCGCGCGACGCGGCGGGGCTGGCCGCAGCGCGGCGTTGGGGCATGGGGCCCAAGGTCCTAGCGGAGCTCGAGGAGCACGTGGCGGGCGCCGAGGTGGCTTATGCGCGCGCAAAGGAGACGCTGGTTCGGCTGCAGCGCGGCGAGCCCGAGGCGGGGCGGGTGTGGAAGCGGGTGGCGGATGTGACCATGGCGGAGGTCGTCCGGACGTGCGAGCGACTTCACGCCAAGGTCCGGACGGAGGATTCGGCGAGCGAGTCGTCGTTCGCCGCGGAGCTGGCGGGGATTGTCGAGGACCTGTCCGCGCGCTGCATCGCCGAGGTTTCGGAGGGCGCGCTGGTGGTGCGGTGCGAGGGCATCCCCGAGCCGCTGCTGGTGCGGAAGAGCGATGGCGGGTACCTGTACGCGACGACGGATCTGGCCGCGATCCGGCGGCGGGTGGGGACACTGGGCGCGGACCGGATCGTGTACGCCGTGGACGTGCGCCAGTCGTTGCATTTCAAGCAGGTGTTCGCGGCATCGGTCCGGGCGGGGTACGCGCGGCGGAGGGGGGGCGGGGACGCGGTGCTGGAGCACGCCGCGTTCGGGATGATGCTGGGCGAGGATGGTCGGCCCTTCAAGACGCGCTCGGGTGAGAACGTCAAGCTGACGGACCTGATCGACGAGGCGACGGAGCGAGCTCTGCGCACGGTGCGCGAGAAGAACCCTGGACTGGGCGAGGACGAGCGTCGAACGATCGCCGAGGTGGTCGCGGTGGCGGCGCTCAAGTACGCGGACCTTTCAACGGAGCGGTCCAAGGACTACGTGTTCTCGTTCGAGCGCATGCTGGCATTCGAGGGGAACACGGGGCCGTACCTGCTGTACGCGCTGGTCCGGATCCGGAGCATCTTCCGCAAGGCGGCGGAGCGGTTCGGGGAGGGGGGAGCCGATGCGGGGGGCGCGTTCGGGATCGCGACGCCGGCTGAGAAGTGGCTGGCGCTGACGCTGCTGCGCTTCCCGGGGGTGCTGGCGGCGGTGGGGCGGTGGCTGGAGCCGCACCGGATGTGCCAGTACCTCTTCGATCTGGCGGGCGCGTTCGCGACGTTCTTTGATGCGTGCCCGGTGCTTCAGGCCGAGGACGAGGTCACCCGGCGGGCGCGGCTGCGGCTGTGCCGATTGACGGAGCGGGTGCTGTCCGACGGGCTGGGTTCGCTGGGGATCCCGACGCTGGATCGGATGTAGGAGCCGCCGCGGCCGCGACACGCGTTTCGGCGCGACCGCTCCGCGTGCAAGGAGCGGGTAGCGACCAGCGCGGGAGCGGCGAAAAAAAACCGCCCGGCCTTGCGGGCCGGGCGGTGACATGATCTCAAGCGTCGAGAACCTCGGGGTTCTCAGAACAGGAGCTGGAACTGAGCCCGGAGGGCGACCTCGGTGTCGCGCGTGCTGCTCAGCACGGAGGAGCCGGTATCGGGCAGGATGGAGCCCGCGCCGGGGACCAGGGACAGGCCGGTGAGGCTGCCGGTCTTGTTGGCGGAGACCACGCAGTCGAGCGTGAACTTCGCGGCGTGCCCGGCGATGTACTGGTTCCAGCCGAAGGTGATGAAGTGGAAGGTGCTGCCGCCACCACCGAGGACGCGGTTGTCATCGGTGAAGATGGCGTCCCAGCGGGCGAAGAGCTCCGAGTTGGGCAGGAAGCGCCAGCCGGCCTGGACGATGGCGCCGAAGTCGTCGGTGTCGGAGGGGTCCGGACCGGCGAGGCGGGCCTCGTTGTGGCTGCCGACGAACGCGGCGTAGATGTTCCAGCCCGAGCCCTCGAAGGACAGGTCGGTGGTGTAGGTGAGGTAGTCGTTGTCAACGTCGGCGGGATTGCCGGTGTTGCGGCTCTGCTGGAAGTGGACGGCCGCGCCCCAGAGCGCGCCGAACTTCTCGTCCTGCTCAGCGGTGAAGTCCTCGAACTGCTTCCAGGTGCCGGCGAACTTGTACTCGAAGCGGCCGGTGAGACCCCAGTCGCTCTCGGCGGCGCTGGTGTAGTCGGTGTTCAGGGTGCGGAGGCCGTCGGAGAAGGCCGTGTCGAACTTCCAGTCCTCGGCGCTGTAGCCGAGGTTGACGCCCTGGGAATACGTCTGGGTGAAGGCGTTGTTGGTGATGGAGCGGTCAGCGGCGAGCTGCTTGCTGTCGCTCATCAGCTCCTCGCGGAGGAAGGGGAGCTTGAACTGGCCCATGGTGGCCTTCCAGCCGTTGCCGAAGGCGTAGCCGATGTAGGCGTAGTCGATGCTGACGGCGCCGGTGGAGCGGCTGGCCTCGAGGCGGACGCGGTAGGTCCAATCGGGGTTGACCACGTTGCCCCAGAAGTCCACCTTGGTGCGGCGGTTCTGGAAACCGGACTCGAAATCGTCGCCGGCGGTGTTGTCGGCCTTGTCGCGGAAGTTCAGGTTGTACCGGAACTGCACGATGCCGCCGATGTTGAGGCGGAAGTTGTTGTCGCTGCTGGCGAGGAAGAAGTGCTTGTCATAGCCCGCGTTGCCGCCGCCCTGGAGGAGGCTGGAACGGGACTCGGCATCGTTGATCATCTCCGCGACGATCGCCCGCACCTCATCCGTGGTCGCCGGCTCGGACGCCATCGCGAAGCTGGTCGCGCTGACCACGGCACCCGCGAGCACAAAGAGACGCTTGGTCTGACTCATGTCTTTGACTCCTTCAATAAGACCCTTGAACTACTGCCGGGGACTAACGCTCCGCCGCCCCGTTCAACCCGTCCGAACACTGAGCAGCCCACAAGGCGTCGCTCCCGGACAGTGTGTGATGCTTCTCGGTCCCGGAATCGAACCTCCGGGAGGGGCGGATGGTAGTGCCCCAGATTAGCAAACGCAAACTCGTACAGCACCTTCATCGACTTTCTCCCGCGGAATTGCCACTTATTCTTGGGCGTTTCTGCCTCGATTTACCGTTCAAAATCCAAATTTTAGTAATTTGATCGGTATTTCGGTACGATCGGGAGTTGGATTTTGGGTTCGGCAAGTCAAACCAACCCTTCACACAGTGGAGCACGGAGCGGATGAAGGGGCTCGCTAGCATCCTTGCTCGGGACCTGCAGATCCGAACCACCTCGGACGCCGCCGTGAACCAGCCTCCGTACATCATCGTGGCCGAGGACGAAGCTGATCTGGCGGAGGTGCTGGTCTATAACCTCTCGCGGGCGGGGTATCTGGCCCGAGCGTTCCGGGACGGTCCGAGCGCGTGGGTGAAGATCAGAGAATCTCGCCCGGACGCGGTGATCCTCGATCGGATGCTCCCCGGGCTGACGGGAGATGAGATCGCGCGACGCGTCCGGGCTGATCCGCGGACGAACTCGATCCCGGTGCTGATGCTGACGGCCAAGTCCAGCGAGGCCGATCAGTTGACGGGCTTCAACCTGGGCGCTGACGACTACGTCACCAAGCCGTTTTCTCTGAAAGTCGTGTTGGCGCGGCTGGAATCCCTGCTGCGGAGATCGTCGGCACCGGGGCACGCGGAGTCGGGCGCGGACCAACTGTCCCACGGCCCGCTCGCGGTTGACCTGGCGACGCATCGCGTGACGGTGGGGGGTGACGCGATCAAGCTGACGCTGACCGAGTTCAACCTCCTGGTGGCGTTGATGCGGTTCCGAGGCCGGGTGGTGAGCCGCGCCGACCTGATCCAGCAGGTGATGGGCCCGAGCGTCATCGTCACGCGACGCACGATCGATGTCCACATCGCCTCGTTGCGGAAGAAGCTGGGGGACATCGGCGCGGCGATCCAGACCGAGCGCGGGGTGGGGTACATACTCTCTGAACCGCCCCCGACGCCCGCGAGCTGAGGGAACGAGGCGCGGAGTGGCGAGCATCGCTCGGGCGTGGTCGAGGGAACGGGGCATGGGGTCGCGACGTGGCGCGCGGACGGGAACGGTTGATCTCGATGGCTCGCGTGCTGTGCCCCGTGGCTTTGGCCGCGGCGTCGGGATATGTGCTGGCGCTCGGATCGAGCGCGGGGCCGGGATGGCGGTGGTGGACGGGCTGGGCCGGGTTGACGGGGGCGGCGGGCTGGGCTGTTGGCGCCGCGGCGGCCCGCGGAGCGGCGGTTCGGCGGGTGGTTCGGACGACGCAGGACCTGCTGGCATCGAGCCCGGCGGGCTCGGATCGCCGGACGGACGAGGTTCGCGGGGCGAGCGGAGCGGACGGGCTTGATGAACTGCGAGGCGCGATCGATCGGGTCGGCGATCGTTTCGCGGCGCAGGTGAAGGAGGCGGCGAAGCGCGGCCGCAATCTCGAATCGTTGATCGAGGCCCTGCCCGAGCCCGTGATCGCGACCGACAGCCGCGACCGGGTGCTGTTCAACAACGGCGCGGCGGAGCGGATGCTGGGGCGGGGGGTGGGCGAACTCACGGGGCGGCCGATCGCCGAGCTCTTCACGCGGCGTGAGATCCTGACGCTGCACGCCGATGCGCGGGTGGGCCGCGGGGGAGACGCGCGGGCGCGGCTGACCACTCCGCGGGGGAGCCGCGTGTACCAGGTGACCGCGTCGCCGGTGCCCGCGGCGTGGGGCGAGGGCGTGTTCGGAGCGGTGCTGGTGCTGCGGGACGTGACCGAGCTGGCCGAGGCGGTGCAGGTGAAGAGCGACTTTGCCGCGAATGCCTCGCACGAATTGCGCACCCCTGTGGCGACCATTCGCGGCGCGGCGGAGACGCTGCTGGACGGCGCGATGGACGACCCGCCGATGCGGGATCGGCTGGTCCGCATGGTGGCGTCGAACGCCGCGAGACTGGAGAACCTGATCCGCGACCTGATGGACCTTTCGCGGCTGGAGGCTTCGGACCGCGCGTCGGATGGCGCCACGATCGACTTCTCGGAGTTGGGCGCGGGCTTGACGGAGTTGCTGGGGTCGTCCTGGGCTGAGCGGAAGCTGCGCGTGCGGTTTGAATGGGACCCGTCGGCCGCGGGTCTCGTGTGCGATGCGCGCCTGCTGAGCCTGGTGCTGCGCAACCTGCTCGAGAACGCGATCAGGTTCGCGCACGAGGGAACGGAGATCGTGGTGCGTGCGGCGCGGTTCGAGGCGAGCGGTGGCGGCTCGGTCGGGGTGCGGTTCGAGGTGACGGATCGCGGGCAAGGCATCCCGTTGCACCAGCAGCACCGCGTGTTCGAGCGGTTCTTTCAGGGCGATTCATCACGGGCCGGGCCGGGAGGATCGGCGGGAACCACGCCGCGCGGCACGGGGCTGGGCCTCGCGATCGTGAAGCACGCGGTCACGGCGATGGGCGGCACGGTGTCGCTCGAATCGGTGCTCGGCGAGGGAACGACCGTGCGATTCGAGATTCCGGTGGAGCCGGGACCCGGGGGACGGGCCGCGTAACCGCTACTCGATCTCGCGCACTTCACCGCGGCCCTTGACGATCTCGCCGATGACCGACACGCGTTCTCCGAACCGGGCCAGGGTCTGGGCGGCGGCCTTCGCGAACGCGGGCTTCACGATGACGCAATACCCGATGCCCATGTTGAACACGCGACGCATCTCCTCGTCATCGACGCCGCCGCGTTCCTGGAGGAATCTGAAGATCGGCGGGACGCTCCAGGAGGAGCGCCGCACCAGGGCGTCCACCCTGGGATTGAGCGCGCGGCAGAGATTTCCCGCCAGGCCCGAGCCCGTGATGTGGGCCATGCCGGAGATGACCTTCTTGACCCGGTAGCCGCGCATGAGCCGCATGATCGGGGACGCGTAGATCCGTGTGGGGGTGAGCAGGACATCGCCCAGCGTGGGAGCGCCGGTCGCGCTCCGGGATCGACGACCTCGGCGCGAAGCGGGAGCGGACGGGCCGAGTTCGGTGTGGGCACGGGAAAGGTCGAGGTCGGCGGCGGCAACGATCTTCCGCACCAGTGAGTACCCGTTGGAATGCACGCCGTCGCTGGCCAGCCCGAGCACGACGTCACCAACCTCGACGCGCAAGGGACGGACCGCGCGGTCGAGTTCGACCACGCCGACCGCGAATCCGGCCAGATCGAAATCGCGACCCTGGTACATGCCGGCCATCTCGGCGGTCTCACCGCCCAGCAGGGCGCAGCCGGCGCGTCGGCATCCCTCGGCCACACCCCGAACGATGGCACCGAGCATGTGCGGATCGACCTTGCCGACGGCGATGTAGTCGAGGAAGAAGAGCGGCTCGGCGCCCTGCACGATCATGTCGTTGATGTTCATCGCGACGAGGTCGATGCCGACGGTGTCGTACCTCTGGAGGTCCACCGCCAGGCGGACCTTGGTGCCGACACCGTCGGCGCAGGCGACGAGCACGGGGTCCTTGTAGTTGCGGCGAAAGAGCTTCTCGTTGAAATCGAGCCGGAAGAGACCGGCGAACCCACCCGGGTTGGGGATCACGCGCGAGGAGAACGTGCGCCGCATGACCGAATCGAGCGACTCGGTGAACGCGTCCTTGGATTGGAGATCGACGCCCGCGTCGGCGTAGCTCAGCCCCTTGTCCCCCCGGCCCCTTGCGCTTCCTTTGCGTTTGGCCATCGTCGGAGCGTAGCGGCGTCGGGGAGCCGTGGTCCGGCCGTGCGCCGCGACGTACGATCGTGTCCCCGGGGGACCGCCATCGATCCGTCTATCCGGATACACGGAGGGCGCACGCGGCGTGCCGAAGGGACTGGGTGGGCCGTCGTCGGGCGGTCCGGCAACGCGCGCGTCTGCGTGCATGGGAGCATTTCATGGGCATGTCGCGTCTCTTCACGTCCGAGTCCGTCTCGATGGGCCACCCCGACAAGGTCGCGGACCAGATCTCCGATGCCGTGCTCGACAGCATGATCGTTGATGACCCGTACTCTCGGGTTGCGTGCGAGACGCTGTGCGCGACCGGCCTGGTGGTCGTGGCCGGCGAGGTAACGACGCGTACGTACGTGGACATTCCCGAGCTGGTCCGGCGGACGGTGCGGGACATCGGCTACACGTCGGGCGACATGCGGTTTGACGCGGAATCGTGCGCCGTGCTGGTGGCGCTGAACAAGCAGTCGGCGGACATCGCGATGGGCGTGGACCGCGAGGGCGCGGGTGACCAGGGGATGATGTTCGGGTACGCCTGCCGCGAGACGCCGGAGTTGATGCCGCTGCCGATCCAGTTGGCGCACCAGCTCGTCGAGCAGCAGGCCCACGTACGGCGCGAGGGCATCATCCCGGGGCTGCGTCCGGACGCCAAGAGCCAGGTCACGGTGGAGTATCAGGACGGGCGTCCGGTCCGCGTGGACACGCTGGTGCTCTCCACACAGCACGATCCGGCCTGGAACGACCGGCAGGCCGAACTGAAGAAGCAGATCGTCGAGCACGTGCTCAAGCCCGTGGTGAAGGAGTGGTGGAACCCGGGGATCACGGTCCATGTCAACCCGACGGGGCGCTTCGAGATCGGGGGTCCGCACGGCGACACGGGTCTGACGGGGCGGAAGATCATCGTCGATACCTACGGCGGCATGGGTCGGCACGGCGGGGGGGCGTTCTCGGGCAAGGACCCCACGAAGGTGGACCGGTCGGCCGCGTACATGGCCCGGTACATCGCCAAGAACGTGGTCGCGGCGGGGTTGGCGGAGCGTTGCGAGATCCAACTCTCGTACGCCATCGGGGTCGCGGAGCCGACGAGCGTCTACGTCGACACGTTCGGCACACACAAGATCGACGAGCCGAAGATCTCGAAGGGGATCCGTGAGGTATTCGGGTTGACACCGCGCCGGATCATCGAGGCGTTGAACCTGCGCAATCCCATCTTCAGCCCCACGGCTCGTCACGGACATTTCGGTCGCGCCCCGGGATCGCTCACGTTCAACGGCAAGAAGTACGACACCTTTACATGGGAGCGGACCGACAAGGCCGAGGCTCTCAAGGCCGCGTGCCGCTGATTCGCGCATCGGGCGCGGCGTGGTGGACCGGTTGCGTGCCGTAAAGTCCGGCGGCTCGTATGTGATCCAGCACGCGCGGGTGGAGCATCGACTCGAGCTCGATGTGATCCGTTGCCGAGTGATGGAGCAGGTCTCTGATGCGGCTGGCGGAGACATCTCTCAGCGCCGTGACGACGATCCGGGTACGCCACGCTTCGATTTCTTCCGCGGACCAGAATCCGACCGAGCGCATCGTGGAGAGAAGCTCGTCCGCATCGCCGCGCGGGCCGCGTTCGTGCGTGCGCAGTGCCACGATCGGCTCGGCGATCGCGATGATCTCGCGCGGGGACCGCCACCGATGGAATCCCGCCGCCTGGTCGCCCCCGATCAGCAAGCGCAGCCGGGTCGCCGATCGGCCGTGACGGTCGAGATGGACCCGGGCGCGGGTGACGGTCTCGATCGTGTAACTGGGCGTGGCACCGTCGGAGCGGTCGATTTCATCGGTCCACACGTGGAAGCCCGGTTGCGCTTCGGTGGCGGCTTGCAGCATGGAAATCCGTTCGGGTCCGGACGCTACCGGCCCACGTTCCTTGAGGGGCGATGCCGCGGCGGGCACGAACGCGATTCTCCCCCGATTCCCCGAAGCCTCAAGCCAAGCCAGCACGTCCTTCGCGCACGCTTCGTGGCCTCGATGCGGAGGATCGAACGAGCCGCCGAACAGGATGAGCGTGCGGGCGGTGCTCGCGTCTCCTCCGATTCCTCCGGCATCGGGCCCGATCGCATCGCGCCGCAAGGGCGTGACCGGCGATGACGCAACGCCGTGTTGGTCGAGCGCGATCAACTCGGCGACACGAGCCCCCACGGCGGGGAGCACGCGGCGGGAGCGCCGGAGCACGCGGAAGATGTGCGGGATGAGGCGTGGTCGAAGGAGCAAATCGATCGCCGCACGCCCGGCCCGCGTGTTCCCGGAAGCAGAAACCCACCGCAGCACCTCGACCGGCAGGGTCTCGTCGGGGGCGTCCGACACGCCGCGGACGATGGACCACCGCAGCCGGTGGCGCTCGCAGCACTCCGCGAAGGCGTGCGACTCCATGTCCACGATGGCGGCGCCGGTCTGGGCGCGCAGCGCTGCTTTTTCCGTGGGTCCCGGCACGACCTCGTCCACGCCGATGAGCGTGACGGCGTCGGTCCCGGTCGCGCCAGCGCGTCCGGCATGGGGCGACCCCGCGATGGGCCCGGGCGCGAAACCGACAACGAGTGACGGACCCGCGCCGGTGGCCGTCCTCGGGCTCCATTCTCGTCCCCGCCTGTCGATCAGGCGCGAGATGGGCGGGACGTCGGGACAGGCCACGAGGGCGCCGCACGCGCCCGCGAGCACCACCAGTCGGGGTCGGCGTGCTCGCGCCGCCAACCCGTGCACGGCCCGCGCGATCGCCTCCTTCCCGATCCCCGTCTGGATGACCTCGGCGTCGATCGCCGGCGCACGCCGAAGCGACGTACGCACCGCGGCGGCCTCGATGCGCATCGGGCACAGGACCACGGCCGGATGGTCGCATGGCGCGGGCACGGTTCAGGCTAGGTTGGTCGGGGCTGGCACGGCGCCGCGCTCCGACTCAGCAACAGCCGCGGACCGCTTCCCGTCACCCTCCGAGGGGCTCCGCCGACATCAGCGGCGTGCCCGCCGGAGCGTCCGTCGGATCGGAGATCAACCCTTCGAGCTTCAGGGCTGGAAACAACCGGATTGCGTCCGTGGCCGACAGGTCCTCGCGCAGGATCTGACCATCGGGCGTCGATACGGTGTACCGCGGGCCGGCGGCCCCGGCGTAAATCTTGACGAGGTGCTCACGCCCGACGAGTTGGCCCAGCACAACTCGGGTCTCGACGACCGCGGGCGCGCCCGCAGATGTCGGCCGGGTCTCGCGTCCGGGCGTGACCTCAACTCCTGCCCGTGAGCGGGTCGGGTCCATCATGCTGGCGGCTCCGAGTACGGTGGCGCCCACGATGAACGCCGCGAGCAGGCCGGCTCCGCCTCGGGCGGGAGGCGGCGGTGACGGGAATGGAGTGTCCATCATTGAGATATCGGCACTTGCCGCTCGGCGCTTCAGCGCTGTTCGGAGAGGCCGACTCCCGCGGCGCCGGCTTTCTGCCTCCGGCGTGGGCCAAATCGAGCCCGCAATCCTGAATTGAATGGAACCGCGCTATGATCCGTGTCCGAAAGCGGCCCCGTCGTCTAGCGGCTAGGACGCGACCCTTTCAAGGTCGAGGTAGGGGTTCGATTCCCCTCGGGGTCATCGTTCAATTCGGCGCCGAACCGCCCGGCTTCGTCTCGAGTTCCTCTGCCGCGCCAAGGGCCTCGACGCCGCGCGTAGTTTTCGTCCTGTCTCTCGACCACTCCTCCTTGTGCGGCATCGGTGCGGGGGTGATCGGCGTCTCCCATGCCGGGCGCGGGCTTGGGCGAGTCGCCGCCGATGGCCGGATCGTCATCGCCGAGCATGCGGAATGCCGGAGTGTCGAGATCGTCGTATTGGCCGGATCGTGCGGCGCACACGAAGGCCAGGACCGCCGCGGCAGCGACCGCGAGCGCGACTGGCAGCATGATATAGAGGACCGTCATGCGAACGAACCTCCCGCGATCGGCTCGCGATCAGGCTCGCGGGCGGCGCCGATGGGCGCCCGAACGGCGTATCCACCGGTGTCATTCGCTCCTCGCGCTGCCGTTCGTGTCCAGCGAAATCCCCCGCCACGCAGGCATATCGCGACGACCGTGAACGAACTGGCCGGCATGATGAACGCGGCAAGGAGCGGGCTGATCAGCCCGGCCACGGAGAGGGACGCCGCCAGCGCGTTGTACGCCAGCGAGGAGGCGATTGTCCAGTGAATCGTTCGCATTGTGCTCCGCGCGCCGGCGAACACCTCCAACAGCGGCGCGAGGCCCTCTTGCGCGAGCGAAATGTCCGCGGCGGCGAGGCTGGCCTCCGCGCCACCACGAACGGCGATCCCGACCGTGGCCGCGGCGAGCGCGGCGGCGTCGTTGATCCCATCTCCGACCATCACGACCGTGCCCCGCGCGGCCATCTCGCGGATCGCATCGAGCTTGTTCTCCGGAGTCGCGCCGCCACGGCACTCGCTCGGGTCGATGCGCAACGCTCCGCCGATCGCGGCCACGACATCCGGGTGATCGCCGGACAGCACGGACACGCGCCAGCCCAGGCCTCGGAGGCCTTCGATCACCGCGGCCGCGCCGGGACGGATGGGATCCCCCAATTCGGCCATCGCCCGGCAGCGCCCTTCGATCCCAACGTAGACAGGAGACAGACCGTCTCGGATCGCGTCCGCGGCGAGGCGGTCCAAGGCGGGATCCGCCGCGACGCCGCGTGTCGCGAGAAAGCGATGCGTCCCAACCACCACCTGACGCCCGTTCACACGACCTTCGATTCCCATGCCGGCGTGCTGGCATACCTGCTCAACCACAGTGTTGGGCGCATCGGACGATGCCAGATCGCGGCAGAGCGCCTGCGCGGCGGGGTGAGCCGAGTGCGCTTCCAGGGCCGCAACCAGCACACGGCCCTCGTCGTCCCCGTGCCAGCGGGCGAGCGCGAGGCGACCGAACGTGATCGTGCCCGTCTTGTCCAGCACGATGCTCCCGCCGCTCGGCACGGCGAGGGATTGCAGAGCGTCGCCGCCCTTGACGAAGATGCCACGCCGCGCGGCCCGGCCAATGGCGAGCGACATCGCCAGCGGCGTGGCCAGACCCAGCCCGCACGGGCAGGTCGCGATGAGCAACGCGACCGCGTGATCGATCGCCACCGCCGGGCCGAGGGGCCACCACAGCACGAGCGTCACCGCCGCGAGGCCGAGCAGCACCCAGAGCAGCCAACGTCCCCAGCGATCCGCCAGCCGAACGATCGGCGCCCGGCGCTGCGTGGATTCCTCGACGAGCCGCATGAGCTTCCCGACGCGCGTGGCCTCACCGGTGCGCTCCACTCGCGCGCGCAGCACCGACACCAGGTTCACCGACCCCGCGGCGATGGGGTCTCCCGCGACGACCGTCACCGGTCGCGACTCACCGGTGAGCACGGACAGGTCCAGTCGGGAGGCGCCCGATTCCACGTGACCGTCCGCGGGCACGCTGTCGCCCGGTCGGATCTCCACGCGGTCGCCGGGGACGAGCGCCTCCGTGGGTACGTCCGTCACGCTCCCGTCCGCTTCGACCCGCCGCGCGACGCTCGGCGTGATGGAGAACAGCAGTTCCACCGCATCCGCGGCGGATCGCTGCTGGCGCTGCTGGACGTACCGGCCGATCAGCAAGAAGAACACCAGGGCCGAGATCGAATCGAAGTACAGATCTCCGTCGCCCGCGACGGTCTTCCAGATGCCCCACGCGCCGCCCAGGTACAGGCCCAGGGCGATCGGCACGTCCAACTGAACCGCCCGCGCGCGAAGGGCCGCGATCGCGCCGCGCCCGAAGACCATGCCCGGCCATGCCAGGCACACCGTGTTCAGCACCATCGCGGTCCAGCGGAGCAACTGCTCGTGCCCCCGCTCCATGCCCTCGAACATCCCGGCGTAGAGCGCGAAGAAGAGCAGCATGATGTTGCCGGCGCACGCACCCGCGACGCCCATGTGCACCAGCGCTCGGCGATCCGCGATGCGACGCGCATCCGCGGCGCCGTGGCCGCGGACCGGGTGCGGCGGATACCCGAGCGACCTCAGCGTGCGCCCGATCCGACTCAGGGCGACGGCCCCGGGATCGAACGTGACGCGCACAGTCGCACGCCGGATGTCCAGGGTTGCGCTGGACACGCCCGTCAGGATGCGGGGCAGCCGCTCGACAAGCCAGACGCACGCGGCACAGTGGATCCCCTCCAGAATCAACTCGGTCTCGACCAGCCCATCGTGCCGGGTGCGGCAGTGCAGCGTGCGGAACATCGCGTCGTCAAACTCCGCGTAGGCGCGCCCAGAGCCCGCCGCCGCGGGGCGGGGACCCTGGGCGCGGTCGAGCAGGTGGTAGTAGCGATCGAGCCCGCAGGAGTGAATAACCGTGAACGCCGCCTCGCATCCCTGGCAGCAGAACTGCACGCCAGAGCCGGGCCGGATCAGCCCCGGCGCGACCGGAAGCGTGCAATGCGAGCAGACAGCGGCCATGCCCGAGTCGCCTTGACGCCACGATTCCGTCGCGCTCACGCCTGACCTGAGCTTGGGTTGTGCCGGGGCGAACGTCACGGGCTATTCGCTCCTCGGTGTGCACAGCGGGCACGCGTCGCCCGCTCGATCCACCGCTTCGACGGCCTCTCGCATCGAACTCGCCGGGGGGCTGGCGCTCGCACGCACGGGCGGCAGCGTCATTCGACCCAGCACCGTCGCCAGGCCGACGGCCACAAGCAGCAGGCTGGTTGCCAGCGGCATGTGTCGCCGGAACGGGCCCGCGACGGCGTGCACGCCCAGCCCGACTGCCGCCATCATGGGGAGCGTCCCAAGCCAGAACACCGACATCGCCGCGGCGCCGAGAACGGGATTGGCCGTGCCCGCGCTCGATACGACGAATGCGTACAACCAGCCGCAGGGCAGCAACGTCGTGAGCAGTCCGACGCCCGCGGCGCGAGCGAACGGGGACAGCCCCATCGCTCGCCCATGCGCCGCGGACACGAACCTCACGAGGGCGCGGGGCGCGGGCAGGCGCGGAACACGCGCCCCCGCGTGTCGAAGCACCGCGACCAGTCCAAACCCTGCCATGGAGGCGCCCGCGACGCACGCGGCGGCGCGCTGGATGCCCACCATCGACGCCCCGAGGTCCAACGCCGCGCCCACCCCGCCAGCGACGGCGCCCAGCGTCATGTAGGTCACCAATCGTCCCGCGTTGTACGCGACCCCAAGGCCCAGCCTGGAGACGGGAGCCGGACCATCTTCTCCACCTCCTGCCCCAACCGCGAACGCCACGAACGCGCCGCACATGCCGGCACAATGGGTGGACCCGAGGATGCTGGCAATCAGAATTGCGGTGAGGAGTGGGAGCATGTGTTCGCTCATCGAGCCGGGTCGGGCACCAGCAGGTCCGTCTCGCGGACAAACGAGCTCCCTTCATGTTCGGCGCCGATGCGGATGTGCCACAGCCCGGGGCGATCGATCCGTATAGGCGCCTCGTACTCGCCCGCACCGAGATCGGTCGGCCCGAGGTTGAGCGGCTGCCGCTCGCCCGACCGCACGTTCGCGAACGCCACAGCGGTCACCCGGGCGCCGTTGATCGCGCGCCCTTCACGGTCCGAGAGCGTGACGACCAGCCGCGCCGCGCGACCATTGTCGAGCCACCGAACCGTGGGGCGGGCGATCCACCCAAGTTCCGCACTCCGCTCGCGCTGACGGATCGTCTCCTCGAACCGGAGCGCCTTCGCGTAGTACTCGGGCTCGGTCGCCACCGATCCGTCGCTCAGGGCGAAGTAGACGGTCGCACCGACGATCGACGCGTTCATGCCAATGAGCATGAGGATCAGCACCGGCCACAGCCGCCCCGAAGACGGCGCGCCGATCGCGGCCGCCCCCCATTCACCGTCCGCGTTCATGTCGCGCCCTCTCATTCGTCACCCACCTTTCGCGTCGACCCGTTCTGATTCTCACGTCGGTCATCGCCCCGCGGTCCGAGGAGCGTGAACGGGATGAGTCGGCGGAACTCGTCGGGGCCGCTCAAGACGAGCACGGCGCGCGCCCGCCCGTCGTGGAACGCGTCCCGCGGCGCGAGAATCTGCGCCGGCGTCGTGACCATCTGGCCGGGCCCGATGGTGATCGTGGCGGGATCGGACCGCACCCGTGCGCCGGGAACGCCGGTGATCGCAATGGTGAATTCCGCCGGCCGATCGAGCCGATTGACGATCTTCACGCGCACGGTGTTGTCGACCTCGCCGTCGGGCGCGGGGGAGAACGGTTGCCCCAGGCCCCGCAGCACGGTCACGTCGGCGATGCCGGTGTTCGCCAGCACGATCGCGAACACCGCGGCGAGCAGCGACATCACAACCGGGTAGAGCACGGCCCGCGCCCGGAAGAGCCTGAACACGCCTCCCTCCATCGCCTCCTGGGATGAATATCGGATCAAACCCCTCGGGCGGCGCACCTTGTCCATCACCGTGTCGCACGCGTCGATGCACTGCGCGCAGCCGACGCATTCCATCTGAAGGCCGTTGCGAATGTCGATCCCTGTCGGACAGGTCGTGACGCACATCTTGCAATCGATGCAGTCGCCGCCGCTGCCGCTCCGCGCCGCGTCGCCCGGAGCGCCCGCCAGAATCGGCAGCTCGGTGCTTGGCCGCGCGGACGGCTTGGGACCGCGCGGCTCGCCGCGGACCGCGTCGTACCGGATGATCATCGAGTGACGGTCAAGCATGACGGACTGCAACCGACCGTACGGGCAAGCGACCAGGCACACCTGCTCGCGGAAGTACCCGAAATCGAACAGCATCGCGACCGTGACGAACACCACCACTCCGAACCCGATCGCGTGGTCCCCGGGCGAGCCGAACACCCACGTCCGCAGTTCCTCCCAGGGCACGAAGTACGCCAGGAACACGTGCGCCAGCACGAACGCGCACGCGAAGTACGCGACGAACTTCAGCGCCCGCCCCAGGCCCGTCGCCTGCAATCGGCCCTTGGGAGCCCGCCCCGGAGCGCCCTCAAAGAACCGCTCGATGGGCCGGAACACCAACTCCATGTACACCGTTTGCGGGCACGCCCAACCGCACCAGACACGCCCGAGTAGCGCGGTCACCCAGAAGATCGTCAGGAACACGCCCACCGTCAGCAACGCCAGCAGCAGCGTGTCCGTCGGATAGAACGTCATCCCGAACACGTGGAATCGACGCGCGACGATGTCCAGCAGGATCACGGGGTTCCCATGAACCCTCAACAGCGGCAGCACCATGAAGAGCGCGATGAGCGCGTACCCGACGAATCGACGCCGCGTCAGGAACCGCCCCTTCGAGAGCCGCGGCCGGAGCCACCGCCGCGAGCCGTCGTCGTTCAGCGTGGACAGCACCGATCGCCCCTCGTGAGGATCGGCCCCGCGACGGGAGGCGAGCGTGCTGGTTGCTTCCGAACTCATGAGTAGGACCACGGGATCTCGGCGGCGCCGGCCGTTACTTCGGAGCGGGCGGGGTCGCGACCGGCGCGGCGGGACGCGGCCAGGGCGGGATCGGCTGACCCTCGGGAGCCTTGGCCCGCGCCGGAGTGGTGCCGCGGAGCGACGCGACGTAGGAGGCCAGGATGACACGCTCGTTGTCCGACAGGCGGTTCTTCCAGGACGGCATGGCACCGCCGTTGGCGCCGTCGGTGATGACGCGAAACAGATCCTCGATCTTCACCACGTTCTTGTACGACTCGTCGCACAGGTTGACGCCCACGTCCCCGCCGCCGTCGCGCGCATGGCACGATGCGCAGTTGCCGATGAACGTGGCGCGGGCGATGTTCATGAACTTCGGGTTGCCCATCTGCGCGAGGATGGACGCCTCGTCGGGCTTGAGCTGACCAACCGCACCGAAGATCCTGGCGTACTCGGCACGCTGGTCGTCTTCCCACGAGTCGTGGATCGACCACCCCGCCACGCTCGCGTGCCAGAACACGAAGTAAACCGCGGAGAACACAACCGTCGCGGTGAGGATCGCGTACCACCATCCCGGAGTCGGGTTGTCGTACTCGCGGATGCCGTCGTACTCGTGGCTGGAGAGAGGACCCGGCGACTGGACGCTCATGGTTGCAACTCCGATGGAGGGGCGCCCATGGCCCCGAGTCGATTCGCCGCGGCACACCCTCTTGACAGCCCGGCCCCCTCCGAACTCGCCCCGCGCCCGCGCGGCGCGTCGTCCGCCAACGGCAGCAGCGCGGCGGGCTCCAAATCCCGCTCCGCGTTCCGCCCGGTCACGCGCAGCAAGGCGCCGATGTACACGCTCAGCATGAGCAGCATCCCGATGATCGGGTACACCGCCAAACCAAGGCTGCTCACGATGTCCGATAGTCGCATGATCGACTCCTCATGAGGGACGGCGCGACCCCGAGGAGGGCGCGAGGGCGGCCGGCGGCGACGGGGACGGCGACGGCGGAGGAGGCCGCGAGATGTCCGTTCCCAGACGTTGCAGGTACGCGATCAGCGCCACGACCTTCTTGCCTTCCAAGCCCTTGGGGCCGTCCGCCTTGGCGATATCCGCGGCGATCGTTTCCGCCTGCTCGCGCGCCATGGCCGCGGCCTTGCCCTCCTTCACCGCCTCACCGTACGGCACGCCGATCATCGCTTGAGCCCGAACGTGCCGCTGGATCGCATCGAAATCGAGCGGCTGCTCCAGCAGGTGCGCGTACGCGGGCATGATCGACTGCTCGACCGACTGCCGAGGGTCCTGCAGGTGAAGCACATGCCAGAGGTTGCTCTTCTGGCCTCCCTCGCGCGCCAGGTCCGGCCCGATCCGACGCGAGCCCCACTGGAACGGATGGTCGTACACGAACTCGCCCGGCTTGGAGTACTCGCCGTATCGCTTGGTCTCGGCCCAGATCGGGCGGATCATCTGCGAGTGACAGTTGTAGCAGCCCTCCGCGACGTAGATGTCGCGGCCCGCCAATTCCAGCGGCGTGTACGGCTGCACGCTCGCGATCGACGGCACGTTCGAGCGGATCACGAACATCGGGACGACCTCGAGGACCGAGCCGCTGACGACCGCGACGATCGCCCACAGGATGAACTTCGACGGCGTGCGCTCCCACGCGCGATGCCACCAGCCGTCGAAGAAGCTCTGCAGCCAGACGTCCCCGCGATGGCCGACCTCGACGTTGGCGGTGAGCCGCGAGACGAACTTCGGCCGTTCGAACTTCGCCGGCGTGAGCGCCGGGGCGCTCTGCACGGGCTCCTCGTACGTCCCCGGACGCGCCATCCACGTCCGCGCCACGTTGTACGTCATCAGAACGGCGCCCGCGAGGAAGAGCGTGCCGCCGACGATCCGGCTCCAGTAGAACGGCATCAGCCGAACAACCGTCTCCACGAAATCGGGAAACTGCAGGTTGCCGGTCTGGTCGAACGCCCGCCACATGAGGCCCTGGGTGATCCCCGCCACGTAGATCGGCACGACGTACAGCAGGATCCCCAGCGTGCCCAGCCAGAAGTGCCATTCCGCGAGCTTCCGGGAGTGCAGCCTCGCCTGGAACAGGCGCGGACTCAGCCAGTAAATCATGCCGAACGTCATCAGCCCGTTCCAGCCCAGCGCGCCGCTGTGGACGTGCGCGATCGTCCAGTCGGTGTAGTGGCTGAGCATGTTCACGCTCTTGATCGAGAGCATCGGCCCCTCGAACGTCGACATCATGTAGAACGTGACCCCCGCGACGAAGAACTTGAGCACCGGATCGTCCGTCACCTTGTGCCACGCCCCCCGCAGGGTCAGCAGGCCGTTGATGCCCCCTCCCCACGACGGCATCCAGAGCATGATCGAGAACAGCATGCCGAGCGTCGACGCCCACGCCGGCAACGCCGTGTAATGGAGGTGGTGCGGCCCCGCCCAGATGTAGACGAAGATCAGCGACCAGAAATGGACGATCGAGAGCCGGTACGAGTACACCGGCCGTTCCGCCGCCTTGGGCATGAAGTAGTACATCATGCCCAGGAACGGCGTCGTCAGGAAGAACGCCACCGCGTTATGCCCGTACCACCACTGCATCATCGCGTCCTGCACGCCCGCGTACACGCTGTAGCTCTTCAGCCACCCCGCCGGGATCGCCATCGAATTGAACACGTGCAGCAGGGTCACCGTCACGATGGTCGCGATGTAGAACCATAGCGCCACGTACATGTGCCGCTCGCGACGCCGGGCCAGGGTCATGAAGAAGTTGGTCCCGAAGAACCCCAGCCACACCACCGCGATCAGAAGATCGATCGGCCACTCCAGTTCCGCGTACTCCTTCCCCTGCGTGAATCCCAGCGGCAGCGTCACCGCCGCGCACACGATGATCAGCTGCCAGCCCCAGAAGTGCAGCCGACTGAGCACGTCCGACCACATCCGCGCCTTGCACAGACGCTGCGTCGAGTAGTACACCGCCGCGAACACGCTGTTGCCCGCGAACGCGAAGATCGCCGCGTTGGTGTGCAGCGGCCTCAGGCGGCCGAACGTCAGGAACTCCGTACCGACCAGGAACGACAGGAACCCGAACGGCCGCGTCCCCGCGGCGGTCGTGTAGTTCACGATGCTCGGCACGACCAACTCGAGCGCCACGATCAGCCCGACCAGAAACGCCACCAGGCCCCACACCACCGTCGCGCACACGAACTTGCGCACGATGGCATCGTCGTAGACAAAGGTCTCCATGACCACGCGCAGCGTCGGGCCCAAGGGCACGTCCGCCGGTGTCCGCACGCCCGATTCCGCGGTAAGAGATGGCGACATGAGCGGCTGCAGCTCCACGATGATTGGGTGGCGATAAATCGATTAACGGATGCACTAGTCCTTTAGTTGTTCGACCATTTTTCCGGTTGCCCGTCAATTGTCAAGCCAACATCGTCAAAAAATGCGTACAACGAACGATTCGCGTGCCTGCCAAAAAATTGGGGGAACGAACACAAAGGACTAGACGACCATAATGTCGTGTGATATGCTGACGCCGTCCGCACCCGGAGGCCCCTCGTGCTCGGCCAAGCGACCGGCTACGCAGCAACCGCGCTTGGCTTCCTGGCGACCGCCGGTGGGTCCCCGTTGCTCGTCAAAGAAATCGCCCAGGCCTGCGACATACCCGCGGCATACCTTGCCAAGATCATCAACACACTCCGAAGGGTCGGGCTGGTGGAAACCCAGCGCGGCGTCGGCGGCGGCGTCACGCTCGCCAAGCCGCCCCAGCAGATCTCCCTCCTCTCCATCGCCGAGCTGCTCGGCGACCCCATCTGCCACCGCAGGTGCATGCTCGGTGTCGCGGAATGCTCGGACGAGCGCGCGTGCCCGGCCCACAAGTTCTGGACCCAACACCGGGACGACTCGATCGCTTTTCTCAAGAAGACCACCGTCGCGGACATCGCCGCGTTCGAAACACGCAGACGCAGCAAGGCCTTCAGGGCGTAGGACGGTGCGTCCACGCGAGCGTTGACCGGTGGCATCAGACAAGAGAAACATCCCCGGTGCGCACGGGGCGGGAGGGGCCATCGACGGGCCCGCCGTCGGCCGGATCAACGACCATCGCGCGCAGCGCCGACACACGGATCACAGCCCGGCGCTGCGAACGAGCGAGCACGCTCGTTGCTACTTCCGAACATGCACGCCGTTGTGCTCGACCGCGGCTTCCGCCGCGCGCATCCGCACGATCTCAATCTGAGCCGCCGATGGGTCGTCCAGCGACTGCTTCATCAGCCGGCCGACTTTGAATTTCACGGCCCGCCTGGCCGGCACCTGCACCGGGGCCAGCGTCTTGGGGTTCTGGGCCTTCCGCGCCGCCCGCGTCCGAACCTCAAAGACACCGAAATCACGGAACTCAAGACGGTTGCCCTTGCCCAATTCGAGCACCACCTCGTCCAGGAAATCCTGAATCACGCGCTTGACGTCCACTCGCTTCAAACCCGTCTCCGCGCACAAACGGTCGATCAGGTCCCGCTTCGTGATCGTCTGCATCGACGCCTTCCTCTCTCCCGCCAGGTGCGGCATCGATCACACATCGCCGCGAGACCCGCACGATGTTCTCCCCCCGCCGGGGAAGCCCCCGTGGATGCCTCCCAGTATGCCCCCGGGTCCGCCCCCAGTCAACGGGTTGTGGCTCTTCCCGCACGCGGATGTGAAAATACACCCGACCATCCCACCAACCGACTCCATCAAACTCAAAACCGGACCGTCACACCGAAAAAAAGCCCCGCCATGGTGCCGTCGTAGCTGAATTCCCCTCGCCCGCTCCCATCATCGAAGGCGTACGCGATCTGCCGCCAACCAAGCCGCGCCCCGAAGTTGGGCGCCGGACGCCATTCGAAGGACACCGCCAAGTCGAACGATGCGCTGGACCGGTCGGAGTCCGCCATGTACCCGCCCATGCCGGTCAGATCGATCACGACGTCGCGAACGACCACCAGCTCCAGTCTCGCGCCCAGAACCGGCTGCGCAAAGAACTGGTCCGTCCGACTCTCCTGACCGCCCGCGGCGAGACTCCGAATCCCGATGTCCAGATCGTACAACCCGAGCCCGCCGAGCACGTCCACCCGTGCCCGGAAGCTGCCGGGCTCGATCCCCGTACCGGTGAATTCGTGATCGAGAACACGGTAGCCCGCCAGCACATCGAATCCCGCGAAATCGAACGTCACCCGCGTGGGGTCACCCGCGCGGACGCCCGTGTCCCCAAGACGGAACGAAGCGTCGGCGGTCGTGTCACGCTCGAGCGAATAGGCCGCGCCGTCAAAGCGGAACGACCAGCCCCCCGATCGGATGGTGAAATCCCCCTGCGGCGCGAACCGCGTGGAATCGAGATTCAGTCGCTCGATCGGCACCTTGTCGCCGCGCGTCGGGCTCGACGATGCGGGGAGACGGACCTTGCCGGAAGGGGCCACGTACCACGCGCTCGGCCGCAGTTCGATCGACCACTGGTCCGTCGCGGGCTCACGAGGAACCGAAACGGAATCGTGCGAAACCGATACCGAGGGAGTCGGAGCCTTGATAACGCCCGAGTCTGACGGCGGAATTCCGCTCCCATCACCGGATTGTGCTAACGCCGGCACGGATCCGAAAATCGCGCACGCGGCCAGCCCAACCGGGAAAACCAATGGCATGTGGCGAGACATCTTTGCTCCTCGTCGCCACTCCATGGCCAGCTGTGGCGACCTTGCGGAGCGTATCCACCCTGTGGGATGCCCGATTTCGGGGCGACCAACACCCCGAACTCGGGCATCTCGAGGCGACCCATACCGGTCGGAACGGCGCCGTTGACAGATTGCCAACAATGTCCCCGCGGATTGTCCCCAACCGATCGGGAGTGACATGGCCAACGACTCGGAGCCCGCAAACAGTGTCGCGCTCGGGCACGGGCTCGTGATCCCGTCGCACCTGCTGCGATTCGCGTTCGCGCGCGCATCGGGACCGGGCGGGCAGAACGTCAACAAACGCTCCACGAAGGCCGAACTTCGCGTCGATCTGGCGGACCTCCCGATCCCGCGCGCGGCCCGTGACCGTCTCGCGCGCGCGGCGGGCCACCTCGTTGTCGGCGGATCGACGCTGATCATCGAGTGCGATGAACACCGATCGCAGAGCAGGAACCGGGACGCCTGCATCCGCCGGCTCCGCGAACTGACGCTGGCCAGCCTGCCGCCGCCCAAGCCACGTCGGAAGTCAAGGCCGACGCGCTCCAGCGTCGAGCGACGTCTCGAGGGAAAACGTGTCCGCGCGCGCGTCAAGCGCCTTCGGCGAGAGGACCAGGACTGACCCAGCGAACTCATGCCGACGCTCACGCTTGCCATCGAGACCAGCAACCCATCGTCAAGCACCTCGCCCGCACCGGGCGTGGCGTTGGGCGTGCTGCACGGCCCGAGCAGCCCTCCGGAGGTGCTTGGGATCGAGCCTCTGAGGCCCACGTCACGGCACCACGACGACCTGGCCGGCGCCATCGACCGGGTCCTGCGCCGCTGCGGCCACCGCGCCTCGGAGCTACGCCGCGTCGCGATCTCACGCGGACCGGGGGGGTACACATCGCTCCGAATCGCGGTGGCGACCGCCAAGATGATCTGCTTTGCCGCGGGCGCGGAATGCGTGAGCGTCGACACGGCCGTGGCCTTGGCGCGGCGAATCGCGGAACGCCAAGATACCCCTGTTCAAGGGAATGACGAACCGTGTGTCGCGGTCGCGTTAGCCGGAAAGGAAGACTCCGCGTGGATCTCGATCCTGCGGGGCCGCGCGACCGCGCGCGCGGGACTGGTGGATGCTGCTGGTCTGCGCGCGTTTCTCCGACCCGACCTCGACTGTCCGGCGGCGTTCATCGCGGACCGTTTCCTTCCGCTTGCCATGCGTGAGGAGGTATCCCGACTCGGCATCCGACTTGCCGAGCCCCGCTTCGACCCGGTCGCGGTGCTGGAGGCGGCGGCCGCGTCCGACCCAATTCCAACGGATGAGCTCGAACCACTCTACCCTCGGCCCCCCGAAGCGGTCACGCTCTGGAAGGCTCGGCATCCGCGCCGTTGAGTGGCTCACGCCGGCGACCTCCGGCCCCGATTCGGGCCGGCCGACGGAAACTCCCGTCCGACCGGCATATCCGTCGCAGCTTCGCCATGTGATGAAGTGGGCGGTTTTTCGGGCCGAAGAATGACCGTCTGATCCCCTCGGACCCTTCGGGCGCGTTTGTGGCGCGACCGGGGTTCGGTGTGCGCTCGCGCGGACCTCCCCTATGCCGTTGCCCGACCGGCCCATCGAGACGCCTGACGAGGGGGGAGCCACCGCCGCGAACAGCTTGGGTGAAAAGAAAACGTTCACCACGGGCGAGGTTGCCCGGCTGTGCAAGGTCTCGCAGCAGACCATCATCCGGTGCTTCGATGCGGGACGGCTGGGTGGGTTCCGCGTGCCGGGCTCCCGTTTCAGGCGGATCCCGCGGGCCGAACTGATCCGGTTCATGCATGAGAACGGAATCCCGACGTCGGGCACCGTGCCCGATCGTGGCACGACAGCGGAGGGTGCGTGCACGCGCGTGCTCGTGGTGAGCCCGGGCGTCCGGAATCGCCCGCTCGCGCTGCGTGTGAAAACCGCGCTGGATGCGCGCGGATCGATCGAGAGCCAGGTCGTCGGCGACGCCTTCGAGGCGGGCCGGAGCGTCGAGACGTTCCGGCCGCATGTGCTGGCGCTCGATCCGAGCGTGCCGGGGCTGGACGCCGAGCAGCTGCGAACGCGGCTGCGCGATGACGAGAGCCTCGCGGGCATGCGGCTGCTGGTGCTCGGCAACCAACGGCCGAGCCCGGCGCCGGGACGGGGCGAGAGCGACGCTTCAAGGGCCGCCCTGCCGGACACGGATGGTCTGGCCGAGCGGATCCGGACGGCGCTCAAGGGCGGGGGAGGCTGAAATGGGGCGAGCCGAAGCGGAGCACGACGCGCGGGGGACGCCGACCCGCCCCGACCCGAAGTCGCCCGCCCACGTTGCGCTGATCCTGCGGGAACTCGAGACGCTCCCGACCCTCTCGCCGGTGGCGATGCGGCTGTTGTCGGCCAGCGCCGACGACGAGGCGGACCTTGGCGAGATCATCCGGCTGCTGGAGGCCGATCCGGCTCTTACCGGTCGGATCCTCTCGCTCTGCCGGCGCGCCGACCGGGGTGTGAGCCCGGGAGTCACGACGGTCAAGCGCGCGGTTGTGCTGCTGGGACTTGAGGCCGTTCGGTCGGCCGTGCTCAGCGTGAGCATCTACGAGTTGATGAACCGCTGCACGGGCGAGAGCCCGAGCGGATTCGACCGGGTCGGGTTCTGGAAACACTCGCTCGCCACGGCGTGCGCCGCGGAGCTCCTGGCGCGCGAGCACACCGGCTCGAAGGTCTTGCCCGAGGAGGCGTTCACGGCGGGGCTCGTTCATGACCTGGGCAAGTTGGTTCTCCACCTGCTTCTGCCCAAGGCCTATGAGCGGGTTGCGGCCGCGGGCGGGAGCGCCGCCGCGGAACGGCGCCTGCTGGGCCTGGATCATCACGAGGCGGGGGCCCGGCTGGGGGATCATTGGGGCCTGCCGGGATCGCTCATCGGCGCGATGTCGCTGCACGCGACGCCGTGGTCGCATCTGCCGGACTCGCCGGCGCGCGGGCTGGTCGCGGTGGTCGGCGGGGCGAACCTCCTGTCCCATCACCTGCACCTCGGGCGTCCGGGCGACGGGACCGAAGCGGATCAGGCCGCGCGCCTCCTGGCCGGCAGCGGCCTGGGATGGGACGACGCCGAGGCCTGCTCGGCCCGCGTGCACGAGATGTTCGCCCGCCGGTGCGCGGACCTCGGGATCGAGGAACGCACGAGCGTCGAAGCGATGCTCGATTCGATCGCGCTGGCGAACGCGCGGCTGGGGACGCTGAACCGACGGCTCGGCGATCGTTCCGAACGGACCAGGCGCGCCGAAGCGCTGGGACGCGCGACGGCCTCGTTCCTGCGGATCGCGACGGAACTGGCCTCCCCATCCGAAGCGGCGCTGGCGGTGGCACGATCGGCCCGTGCGGTGGTGGGCGCGGACTGCGGGGTGGTGATGCAGGTTTCATCGGGCGGGCCCCTGTTGTGGTGCCCTGCGAACGCGACCGATGCCCACGAGATCGCATCGACGACCGGTGCTTCCCTCGTGGAATCCCTGGCGCGCGAAGATGCACGCGCGGTGACCTCCCGCGTGCGTGCGGGAGCAGGCGGGCACGTGACGGAGGCCTGGGGGATGCTGACCGTCGTCGCGGGGGACGCGCGCCGCGCATCGGTCTCTCAGGCCGGAATGAGCGCCGCGCTCCTGCACGCGGGGACCATTGATCGAGAGGACCCCTGGACGGCGGCGCTGGTCGCGGCCTGGGCGTGCGGGTTGCGTTGCGGCCTTCGCCAGCAGGGCGCGCGGCGGCTGGCCGAGCGGCTGGCGCTGGCGTCCCGCGAACTGCGAGAGCGCCCGGGCCCCGATGCCGCGCCGCACCGGACCGTTCCGTTCTCGGGCGTCAGCCTGCCCGAGCTGCTGGCGCTGGCGGTGGCACGGACCCGACGCGAGCTCGAGAGCCGCGGGGACGCCGAGCTCGCGTGGTCGAAGCCCGTGCGCGTGCATGTTCCGGAGGGGATCAACCTGGTGCGCGCGGACCGAGAACCGCTCACCCTGGCGGTCTCAGAACTCGTGAGCCGGGCCCTGCTCGACTCCGCATTCGCGCGAGTTGACCTGAGCGTTGAAAGTCGGGACCCGAATGACCGACTGTTGATCGTGGTTCGGGACGACGGCCCGCCCGGCGAGCATACCGGCTCGATCGGATTCGCGGGCGAGCCGTCGGGATCGGACTCGGGACCAGGTCCCGCGGACTCTGACCGGGAGTACTCCGGCGCCCGAGCGCCGCAGGAACCGCCCGAGCCGGGCCCGTGGACCGTGGTGCTGAGCGACTGGCGGTGGCACCTGCCGAGCGTGAACGCGAAGGCCGCGTGAGCCGCGGAAGAGCGAGAGGAGCGACCATGCCCCCGACCCCACCCCCCCCACCCCCACCTTCATCTCCGCAACCCTCGCCATCGACGCCGCCGAACCCGCTGCCGCGGCGGCAGCGGGCCGACACGAACGCGGGCGGTGGGGGTCACTGCCCGGTACGCGGCGGCCGAGCCCTGATCGTATCGTCGGACGCTTCGCGGGCGGCCTCGCTCTCCCCGCTGCTCGCGCGGATCGACCTGGCGTGCGTGCAGGCGGGCTCGCTGTCGGCGGCCCGGGCGGTGATCCAGGGACCGCAAGCGGGAGCGGAGCCGTACCGGCTGGTGCTGGTGGACATGGAACTCCCTGACGGTTCCGGCCTCGACCTGATGCCGGCGCTGCGCGAGGCGCACGTCGCGACGCTGCTGGTCTCGCCCAGCGCCACGCTGGACGAAGCGGTGGCGGCGATCCGCTCGGGCGCCTCGGACCTGCTCGCCGGGCCGATCGAGGGCAACGCGTTGCTGGAGCGTGTGGCGGCGGCGTTGCGGCAGTTCGAGCCCGAGCCCGACTGTGTCCGCGAGCCGGCGGGGGCGCCGGCCGAGCCGAGCGACGCGCGGCCGACGAGCAAGGGCGGGCGGCGCGCCGGGCCGAAGCTGACCGGTCCCGCGGCGGAGTTTCAGCGGCTCATCCGCAATGAGCTGGACATCGAGTCGCTGCTGCGGAAGAAGCTCGAGTTCATCCTGGCGCGAACCGGCCCGACCAACGGCGCGGTGTTCCTGCCGGGCGCCAGCGGCGATTTCTCGCTGGGCGCGTACGTCAACTACGACTGTCCGAAGGACACGGCCGAGGTCCTGCTCGATCACCTCGCCAACGCGGTCGCCCCGCGATTCGAGCGTCACGAGCGTCCGGTGCTGTACACGGATCCGGCGGAACTGGAGGACATGGTGGGCGACTCGGGGCAGTGGCTCCAGGGGTCCTCGCTCCTGGCGATTCCCTGCCGCCACGCGGGCGAGTGCCTGGCGATCGCCCTGCTGTTCCGCGACCGCGGGACACCGTTCCCGCCCGCGCTCGTGCAGGCACTGCCGGCGCTGGCCGATCTCTTCGCGGCGCAGTTGGCAAGGGTGATCCAGGTGCACCACCGCCATCTGCCGAAGGACAAATGGGGAATGCCCGGCGATCCGGTCGAACGCGACGACGAGGATTCGGGCGGCCTGGCCGCCTGAGCGGGCGCGGATCAGTCGTCCTCGAAGAGGTCCGACACGGACACCTCCTCGCCGTCCACTTCCATGCCGGCGCGCCCGGGCTTGGCGCGGACCCGCACGGGGGCGTCGGGGTGGTCGTGCTCGACCGCGTCGCGACCGGACCGGGCCTTGATGACCAGCTCGATCGGGACCTCGCCGAAGGGCAGCTCTTCGCGCAAGCGGTTGAGCAGGAAGCGCTTGTAGTTGGCGGTGAAGAGCTGCGGCTTGTTGACGACGCAAACGATCTTCGGGGGCTGCACGCTGACCTGGGCGACGTACAGGACCTTCGCGAACGTGCCGAGCTTGGACGCCGGGCCGCGCTCCTCGAGCACACGCCGGACGATGCGGTTGAGCTGCCCGGTGGTGGCACGCGTGCGGGATTGCTCGAAGAGCTCGAACGCCAGGTGCATGGTCTCCCTGATGTTCGTGCCCGCCAGGGCCGAGATGAACGAGATGGGCGCGAACAGCAGGCCCTTGAATTCCTCGCGCAGGTAACCCTCGTAGTGCTCGGGGTCGATGGTCACGCGCCGGCGCTTGCCGCGGAAGGTGATGGTGATCTTCCGCCCCTCGAC
The DNA here is from genome assembly GCA_016794925.1 of Phycisphaerae bacterium. Taxonomy (GTDB): domain Bacteria; phylum Planctomycetota; class Phycisphaerae; order Phycisphaerales; family UBA1924; genus JAEUIW01. The sequence continues at coordinate 39,303 of JAEUIW010000003.1, read as the reverse complement.
CAGGTCCCACTTGTTGACGACGATCACCACGGGTTTGGAGGCCTTCTCGACCAGCTTCGCCAGATGCTGGTCGACCTGCGAGATGGGCTCGGTGGCATCGACCAGCAGCAGCACGACGTCGGCCCGGGCGATGGCGGCCTGGGCGCGCTCCGCGGCGAAGTGCTCCACGCGGTCGGCGAAGCTCTTGCGCCGCCGCAGGCCCGCGGTGTCGATGGCGAGCAGCGCGCGACCGTCCATCTCGAAGCGGACGTCGATCGCGTCGCGCGTGGTGCCGGCGATCTCGGAGACGATCACGCGTTCCTCGCCCGCGAGCGTGTTGATGAGCGAGCTCTTGCCGGCGTTGCGCTTGCCGATGATCGCCAGCCTCATGTCCGGGAAGGCCGACGCGCCGGGAGCGGGACCCGGCCCAGCGTCGGGCTCGGGCGCCGGGCTCATTTTCTTTCCACGCCGCGCCGCCCCGACCCCGGCTCGCGCGCGCTCCAGTTCGAGCACCTTGCCGTACAGCGCGTCGAGGAACTCGCGCCGACGGTAGTTGTTCTTCGCCGACACCATCAGCGGCTCGCCGAATCCGAGCCCGTTGGCCTCGGCCGCGTCGGACTCCCACCGGATCGCGTCGACCTTGTTGGCCACGACCACCACCGGCGTGTCCGCGCGCCGCTCCTTGCCAACGCTGCGGCGCTGGCGAAGCAGCTCCGCGACGGCCTGATCGTTCGCGGTCACGCCCGCCTGCGCGTCCACCACGAACAGCACGAGGTCCGCTTCGCCGATCGCGCGTGCGATCTGACGTTCGATGGGGTCGGTGAGGGCCTTGAGATCGACACCCGCGTCGTCCACGCGCCGCCCCTCGGCGGTGTACACGCCGTACCCGCCGGTGTCGATCACCTCCAGCACCCGCACGTCGGAAGCCTGGCTCACCCCGTCGGGGGGCTCGAGCCGAATCGTGGCCGCGACCCGATCGCGTGTCACCCCGGGCGTCGGATCAACGATGGACACGCGGCTCCGCGCCATCATGTTGATGAGCGAGCTCTTGCCCACGTTGGGGCGTCCCACGATGGCGATCTTGAAGGGGGGCATCCGGACGCAAGCGTAGGTGGCGCCGCGGGCCCCGAGGGCAGCCGCCCCGCGCTCGGACGCGCGCGCTTCGATTCAGACGTAGCGGAACGCGATGGGCGCATCCACCTCGGGGTGCAGGCTGGCGTGGACGGGGCACGCGTGACCGACCTTCTCCAGACGCTCCCGCATCTCGGGCGGCACCTTCGACGCGGGGATCGTGACCACCACGGGCAACCGGCCCAGGCGTCGCGGCAGGGGCGGCTGCGTCATGTGCTTCTCGACGGCGGCCCGCGCTCCACTCAAGTCCAAGCCGTGCCGCTCACCGAACATCGCCATGGTGGTCAGGATGCACGACGCGAGACCCGCGGCGACCAGGTCGGTGGGGCTGAACGCCGTGGCGTCGCCGCCGATGTCCTTGGGCGCGTCCGTGCGCAGCACCGCGCCCTCGGGGTGCGTCAGGTCGCATTTCTTCTGGCCCGCGTACACGACCGATATGGTGACCATGGCGCAGGGTACGCCCGCCGCCGCGCGTGCCCCGACAGCACGGACGGTCATCGCGGGGGCTTGGGCAGCTGCGCGAGTATCGCGTCGGCCTCGCGGCTCTTGCCCGCACGGACAAGCCACGACGCCGCCCGCTGGCCGAGGATGAACCAATTGCTCGACGACATGAACCGTGCCGCGGACTCCGACGGCCGCCGGGCTTTCTGCCACCAGGCCTTCATGTGCGAGGCCACCACGTCCGGGGCGACCTTCCGTGCTTGGAACAAGGACTCTGCGCGTTCCAACGCGACCCTCGCCTCGGCCGTGTCGTTGACGAGCTTCGCCAGCACGAAGTCGTACGCCCGCAGCGCGTTGTCCTCGTCGCCCGCGCGGGCGTACATGTCGCCCTGGGCGATGCGAACGCGTGCCGCGAGATCGTATCGCTTGGTGCCGTCGATCCCGCCGCGCTCCGACAGCTTCCGCGCGACAAACTCCCACTGCGCGGCACGCTCCGCCGGCGTCGCGGCCGCCGCGATCATGGGGTCCAGGATCTCGACCACGAACGCCGGAGCCGTCACGCCCGCGAGCGCGACCGCCGCTTCCTGCCATTCCGCGCGCCGGGCGAGACTGAACTCCGCGCTCAACCGCGCCGCTTCCCGCCAGGCCCGCGCGTAGGTTGGCGCCGCGTCCACCGCGCGTCGCAGCCACGATTGGGCCGCCTCAACCCGAGCCGCGCGCCGACCCGTCTCGGGCTCACCCGGAGTCCCCGGCGCGAGCCCGGCGGGCCCGGAAGCACGTCCCGACGCACGATCCGCATCGGCGAGCCGAGTCGCCGCGTCGGTCAACGCGATGGCCGTCCAACGGTCGACCTCGGGTCGGCGCGCGAACTCGGTCAGGAGCACAAGCTCGCCGTCGGTCAGCCGCTCGCCGCTCTGCGGATCGGTCGCCGTGCCCGTCAGGTTCTTGTATTCCGTGTACCTCCCGCTCTCAAAATTCCACGAAGGGAAATTACCGCGGAGCTCAAGGAACCCGACCCACGCGTGGCCGGGCCCGGCGCCCTGCGCCGACAAGATCACCGACGGCACCCCGATCGACTTGCCGACGTTCGACGCGAAGTACGCCTGGTCGACGCAGACCCCGCCAAACTTCAGGAGATTCTGCAGCGTGTAGGACTGGTCCTCGATGCGCTTGTCCTTCCCGCTGAAGAACGCCTCGGTGTCGTACACCACGTCGAAGAAGTGCCGCCCCACTTGCCGATCACCCTTGTAGCGCGCCAACGCCCAGGCCCGCTCCTGGTCGGTCAGCGGCGCGTCGACCACGTACACGTACAGGTCCGACGGCAATCCGTCCGCGCCGAAGGCCAGCGCGCCGTCCGCGCCGGTCAACCATGTGAACAGCGCGGCAGGATCGACCGCTTCCCGGGCGACCGCCCGATTGGGGCCGCGCGTCGATGCTGCCCGCTCGGCGCGTATATGCACCGGCCGATCATGCACAACGGCGATCGCCGCGGCGAGCGGCGCGAACCGCTCCAGCAGACCACCGTCCTTGGATTCTCGACCCCGCGGATCGGACGCCGCGAGCGCGCGCAGCACCTGGAAGCAGGCCGACGGCTGATCCGCCTGCGGCCTCATCAGCAGCGCCAGCTCGCGACCGAGCCGCGGCCGGCCAGAGAGGAGCGCGGCGGCCTCGGCCCTCGCGGACGTCGGCAGGGCCTTCAGCACCAGCCCCAGCCGAATCGTCACGGCCAGCCGGATGAGGTCCGCGCGCGCGGCATCGTCCGGAACCGCCGCGAGCTCGTCGAATTCGGCCTGCAGCCGGCCCATGCAGGCCGACAGCTCACCCTCCGATGCCGCCGCCACGAGCCGATCGATGGATGCGTATGTCCCTTCACGAACACTCTTCGCGTCCAGCGGCGGGGCCGCCCACGGGTGGTCGGCGCGAGCGGCGGTCGGAAACACCGCGGCCGGCACCGGGCTCGGCAGCATCGACGAAGTGAAGATTCCAGCGATCGACGCGACCCGGAACACGGACATGCCGGTGGCGTAGGACATTGCCACTCCCGGTCAGATTTGCAGCACATGCGCCCGACGAACGAGCCTCTTCCAGAGAATGCGCGCCAAGGGTGGCCAACGGGGCTCGAACCCGCGACAACCGGGACCACAACCCGGTGCTCTACCAACTGAGCTATGGCCACCGTCCGCGGAACCCGTGCCCTTGGGCACCGGACCGAACAAACAAGCGTACTTCCGCACTGCGGTACCGGTCAACGCCGACCGAACCAAACGCTGACAAATTCGGCGCTTGATCCGCCCCCGATGGTAACATGAAAGCGCTATTGTCGTACCCGATTCGAAAGGTTCTTCGGGCTGTTGAAGACAGGATTCGGTCGGGCTCGCGCACCCCGATGGACCGCTCCGCCGCACACAATTTCGAGGTGAATCGCCGCATGGCCAGCACCATCCCCGGTCTTGATCTTTCGCCGTCCCGCGTGCTCGCGAACATCGCCCCGGCACGCCTCATCGAAATGGCCGTGTCCCGCGGCGAGGGCGTGCTGGCGTCCAACGGCGGCCTCGTCTGCCGGACCGGCGACCGCACCGGTCGCTCCCCCAAGGACAAGTACCTCGAAGACTCGCCCGGCATCCATGCCAAGATCGGGTGGGGAGGGTTTAACCTGCCGATCACGCCGGCGAACTTCGACGCCGTGCTGAAGATCGCCACCGATCACCTCAACGCCCAGAAGAGTGTCTTCGTTTTCGAGGGCTTCGTTGGCGCGGACCCCGCGCATCGGCTGGGCGCCCGCGTCGTCACCGAGCAGGCCTGGCACAGCCTCTTCATCCGCACGCTCTTCATCCCCACCGGCTCGCGCGCGGCCGGGCCGAACGCGAAATGGAACCACGACTGGACCATCCTGAACGCGGGCAAGCGCCGCCTCACCGCCGACGAGCAGGCTCGTCTGGGAGTCAAGTCGCCCGTGATCATCGTGCAGAGCCTGGAACGCAAGCTCGTGGTCATCGTGGGCAGCGAGTACGCCGGCGAGATGAAAAAATCGCTCTTCTACGCGATGAACTTCGACATGCCCGAGGCCGGCGTCTTCCCCATGCACTGCTCGTGCAACGTGGACAAGCGCGACCCGTCGAACGTCGCGCTCTTCTTCGGCCTCTCCGGCACCGGCAAGACCACCCTCTCGGCGGACCCCAACCGCGCCCTCATCGGCGACGACGAGCACGGCTGGTCCGATTCCGGCGTCTTCAATTTCGAGGGCGGCTGCTACGCCAAGTGCATCAAGCTCAGCCGCGAGGGCGAGCCGCAGATCTGGAACGCCATCCGCTTCGGCAGCGTCCTCGAGAATGTCGTGATCGACGACCGGACCCGCGTCCCTGATTACGACAGCGATGCCATCGCCGAGAACAGCCGCGCCACGTACCCGCTTGATTTCATCGATGGCGCGATCATCCCCAGCGTCGCGGGTCATCCCAAGAACGTGGTATTCCTGACCGCCGACGCGTACGGCGTGATGCCGCCGGTCTCCAAGCTCACCCGCGAGCAGGCCATGTACTTCTTCATCAACGGCTACACGAGCAAGCTCGCGGGCACCGAGCTGGGCGTCAAGGAGCCGCAGCCGAACTTCTCCGCGTGCTTCGGCGGGCCCTTCTTGCCCCGGCCCGCCATGGTGTACGCCGAGATGCTCGCGTCCAGGGTCGCGCGGCACAACGCCGACGTCTGGCTGCTCAACACCGGCTGGACCGGCGGGCCGTACGGCGTCGGCCAGCGCTTCAGCCTCACGTACACCCGGGCGTTCGTCAGCGCGATCCTCAACGGCACCCTCCGCAACGCCCGCTTCAGCCCGGACCCGATCTTCGGTCTGCCCCTCCCCGATCGCGTCGAGGGCGTCCCGGGCGAGGTGCTCAACCCCCGCAACACCTGGAAGAGCGGCGCCGAGTACGACGCCAAGGCACGCGAGCTGGCCGCCAAGTTCCGAGCCAATGACAAGAAATTCGACATGACCGACGCCGTCCGCAACGCCGGCCCGAAGGGCTGAACGGACCATCCAACGGAGCACCCGCATGGCCGCGTGGGGAACCGGTGCATTCGAGAATGACGACTCGCTCGATTGGGCGGACATGTTCGCTCAGGCCGAGGAGTCCGGTTTCAATTCCGACGATCCCGATGGGCCCGGCGCCGGCTTGGACGACGAAGAGGACGGCGACGAGGACCTCTCAAAGGAGGACCTCCTCACCGCTCCTTTGCTCACCTGCAACGACGCACCGGCCGGCGAGCCCATCGACGCCGAGCTCGCCGCGCACGTCGTCGCCGCGTCCGAGGTTGTCGCGGCTCTTTTCGGAAAACCCGGCGCCGAGCTGCTCGCCGCGGTGGATAGCGCCGGCGACGAGGAGGACGACGATTCGGACGCCCTCGCCGAGATCGCCCGCTGGATCGCGTCGACCGATTCACCCGTGAGATCGATGCCCAGGCTCGGGCGCGTCGCGCACGAGGCCCTGGATCGGGTCCTCGCCTCGGAACTCAACGACCTCTGGGCGGAGACCGACCACCACGAGTCCTGGAGGGCATCGATCCGCGACCTTCGCAGCAGGCTCGGTTAACAACCGGGCGCGCGTGTTCCGCGCTGCGCCCCGAACGCATCCCATCAGCAAACTGCAAACGACCTCAATCGGCGCACGGCGCGCCGTCCCCGGATCGGCCCGGGATCCGCGTCGGCGCTCGTTCCGGAAAAGTGGAGGCGAAGAGACTCGAACTCTCGACCTCATCCATGCCATGGATGCGCTCTACCAACTGAGCTACGCCCCCGGATTGTCGGCCGCGGCGCGGCTGCCATCAGCACACGCCCGAAACCCGCCGCCCAAGTGCCGGGCGAACACCATGCTAGGGCATCTCGGTGACGGGTCAAGGGCCGGCTGACGGTCGGCGGATCCCCTCACCGCGGGCTTGGATAACCGGACCCGACACCGGCTTCCCACGCGCTGGAAGTTCGGGGCGCGGATCTGAACTTCCCATAACCCCGCCCAACACCCGCGCCGTCCGCACAAACCGCCCTGTCCGCACAGCCGGACGAGCACCCGATCGGGTCGCGCCGCCGCTTCGTGCAGGCTGTGCGGGGTATGACGACCGCAACCCCGTCCCACGCGTCAAACACGCGCGAATCGGTCCAAACCATGCCTGCCAGGACCGATCACCTAGACCACGCACCGGAGGCCGCACATGACTTGTCTTGAGTACCAACACATCGGCCATGACCCGAAGGCGGGCCCGGCCCTCATGTGGGCGGTTGACCAACAGTGGACCGTTCACGCGGCGCCCAGCCCGGCTTCTTCCGACGCCATGACCTGGCTTGACTGGAGTCACGAAGCGACATTCCCGGACATGGACACGCTCGCCGCGGGACGCGTTGAACTGGTCGCGCACGTCGGCTCGATCCACATCGCCGATCCCGCGCTCGCGGCCTCGCTGCACCGGCTCAGCCGGCTTGTTCGGGCCCTCGACAAGCGCTTCGCGAGCGTGCGGTGGCGGCTCTTCGGCTTCGGGTATCGCGGCGAGTGCGTCCACCAGGTGCTCGTCAGCGCCGACGGCGCTCCCATCGTCCCGCCGCCGCCAGACACGACCGTACGACTCGCACGTCTCTCCAACCGCATCAAGTCGGCCGCCTAGGCGCCGCTGGCCGGGCACCTCGCTCCGACCCGCCCCGCTCCCCCTCCGCCGGTCCGACGCGCAGCATTCGCTCGCAGGCTTCGAGCACCCGACGCGACTCGATCCGCTCGATGCGACAGCGGTCAGGATGGTCGTCGGCCACTTCCGTTTCGGGCAATTCGGGCTCCGCGAGCAACGCCGCCTCGCGCTCCATGCCATCAGGATCCCCCGGCAAGGTGGTCCAACGCGGATCGGTGGGGCCGAACAGCACCACCCGGGGCACGCCGAACCCCGCGGCCAGGTGACGCGGGCCGGTATCGTTCGTCACCAACAACGCCGCGCGCGCAATCACCGCCTTAAGCACGCCGAGGCCCAGACCCATGCCTGGCAATTCGACCAGCCGAGGACTGTCCGCCCCCCTGGCCCCGGCCGCTCCCTTGAGCATCCCTCGCGCCCGACCGGCGACCTCGGCGACAAGTCGCGCCTCACCGGGAGCGCCGCTCAGCAACACGCTCAGACCGAAGTTCCTCGTCAGGTTGGCGGCGAGTTCCGCAAATCGTTCTGCCGGCCAGCGTTTCGCTGGGTTGTTCGCCCCCGGGTTGAGCACCGCAAACCCCCCACCCTCCCCCCGCCCACCACCGCTCGCCTCTCTTGGCCCGACGCCCGCCCGGCGGAGCGCCTCGTCCGCGCGCCGTTTCTGCTCGGCCGTGACACCGAGCTCCAACGGACCTGGCTGAACCGCCGTCATCGTCCCCAGCACGCCCGCCAGCGCCCGCGCCGCCTCGAAGTAGTAGTTCACGGCGCTGACCAACGCCCAACCCTTGTGGGGGGCGACTCTGCGGCCCGGTTCGAGATGGTGCGTCAGGAGAAAGCCGCGGCCGTCGCGGGCGTATCCGAGCCGAATCGGGATCCCCGACAGCCGCATTGCCAACGCCGATGAAAACGAATTCGGCAGGACAAGGGCCGCCTCGAATCGGTAGCGTCGCAGCGCCAAGCAGGCCGTGGCCCGATCGTGAAACCTCGACGAGCGCGCCACGTGCAACTCGGTCACCACCGGGCTGCCGCGCAGCACCTCGTCGAGCCCCGCCGTCGCAAGGGCGTGGACTTCGGCGCCCGGGACCGTTTCCCCAAGAAGCCGCAGCGCCGGCGTGGCCATCACGGTGTCCCCGAGCCACGTGGGCATCATCACCAGCACGCGCGGCCCGGCTCGTGGCGCGACGCCCGCCCGCGCGGACGAACCCGAACCCGCGCCGGCCCGCGGCGCGGCACGAGATGAACCCGGCTGGTGGCGTGCGGGGGCCATCGCGTGGGGACGTCCCTAGTTCGGCGCGCCGCGGGGAAGCATGAACGACGGATGCGTGAGAATGAAATCGGCCGCGGCCGACAAGTGCGGCAGCACCGCGCCCGGTTCGGTCTCCGCGCCCTCCGACATCGGTGCCGACTGCGACACCAGGATGGTCCGCGATCGCGCCAGGCCCGCCGCCAGTCCGGCTTGAATATCCCGCAACGAGTCGCCCACCAGCCACGAGCCGCGCAGGTCCAGGTCCAGTTCGCGCGTGGCCGCGGCGATCATGCCCGGAGCGGGCTTCCGCCAGGGGTGCTCGATGCTGAACGGGCCGGGCTCCCCGGCCGGGTGGAACGGGCAGTAGTACGTCGCGGCGAGCGCCGCGCCCGCCTGGGCGAGGAGCTCGCGCAACCGGTCGTTCACGGACTCGACGTCCTCCAGTGCGCAGCGGTCCCGCGCGACCGCGCCCTGGTTGGAGACCACGACCAGCGCATAGCCCGCGTCCGCCAGGCGCGCGCACGCCGCGCCGGCGCCCGGAAGGAGCGAGACCAACGCCGGATCGAGCAGGTCGCCCGGATGGTCCGTCCCCGCCGTGGCCCGTCGGGTATCGACAAGCGTGTCGTCACGATCAATGAAAACTGCGGGTCCCATGCCCACACCATAGCGATTTCAGGCCGCGCGGACCCGGCCCAGCGGCGTCTAAAGTCCCACGTGGCCTCCCTCCCGATCGCCGTCCACCCCATGAAACCGTCCGGATGCTGCGGCGTTCGTACCGCCACGCCCGAGGACGCCGCGGCGGTGCTGGAATGCGCGCGCGAAACATTCCGGACGTCCATGTTCACGCTCACCCAGGCGGACGAGTTCACCATGACCCTGGACCAGGAGCGGGCCTTCCTCGCCGACACCCTCGCGCACCCGGACCAGGCGTTCCTGATCGCCGTCGACGCCGACCTCCCCCATCGCCCGCCCGAACCCGGCGAGGTGCTCGGCGCCCTCGTCATGCGGCAGACCACCCCCAAACGAAAGGTGCGGCACATCGTCGATCTCGGCATGAGCGTGCGCTCCTCGCACCGCTCGCGCGGCGTGGGCACGGCGCTCATGACCGAGGCCGTCCGATGGGCCGAGTCGCGCCCGGAGCTCTCGATCATCACGCTCGCCGTGTACGCGGCCAACGCCCATGCACGCGCGCTCTACCGCCGATTCGGGTTCATCCAGTACGGCATGTTCCCCGACGGCTGCAAGCACGACGACGGCACCACGTGGGACCAGATCCACATGTACCGCCGGGTGTGAGCGTCGGCCGTCACGCCAATTCCGCGTTGACCATGCAGATCGGCTTGCTCTTCCCCTTGAACAGCGCGTCGATGGTCAGCCACGTCACGCAATCGCGCGAATCGGCATCGCTGGGATACTCGAAGCCGATCGAGATCTGAACCCCCGGCGTGGGCTCCGTGAGCCGCTTCATTTCAGCCTTGGAGACCTTCGATCGCTTGATCCCCATCAGGGTCTCCTGAGACTCCTCCCAGGCTCGCCGGAACAGAACCACCCATTCGCCCCCGGGCCGGCGCGCCGCCACCAGTGGGAAGTTCCGCTCGTCCCCTTCGTCGTTGCCGATCCCATCCAACTCCAGTTCCGTCTGCCCATCGATCACCACGTCGAACACCGTCATCGTCGTCTCGCCGTGGCCGCAGAAACGGCCGCGCAGCAGCTCCTTGGCGGCGGGCGATCGCCGTGTCGATTCCCGAACGAACCCGTCGAGGTAGGTCGGCGGCGGCGCCCCCAGGATCTGCCGCGGCTTGGGCATCGGCCGCCCGCTCAGGATCGCCGCGAAACGCGGGTCCGGGCCCTGGCTGTCCGCGTCGTCAAACGTGTGATCCCCCAGCCGGAACCCCGCTGGTTCCCCGGCGCCGGAGGCACGCCGTGCGCCACGCGTGCCGGGTGCGCGCCCGCTCGATCGCTTGACCTTCGCCACGCTTGAGTCTCCTTTCGATGGGATCGATCGAACCCGTGAGACGAACCTCACACCCTCGGACCACTATCGCCCAGTGCCGCGATCGAGTCGGCGAACTGCTGCCGCCGCGGCTCGATCACTTCGCGGACAAACCGCTCGGTCTGCTCCACGCTGCGCCCGACGTATCTCATGGGGTCCATCAGGCCCTCCCAGTTGAGCTCGGCGCGGAGCGGCCCGCCGCGCGAACCGGACCAGAAACGCGGGTCGCCCTTGAGACGATCCAGGAGGTCGTTGTCGAGGCCCTCCCGCTTCACCCGCATCCCCGCGGCCTGCGCGTGAACGCGAATCAACTCGTGGTAAGTCTGACGATCCCCGCCGGCCTTCACGCACTCCATCAAAATGTTCTCGGTGGCCAGGAACGGGAGCTCCGCCATCAGGTTCTTTTTCACCATCGCCTCGTGGACGATGAGACCCGACGCCACGTTGTGCATGAGGTCGAGCGCCCCGTCGAGCGCGAGGAAGGCCTCGGGCAGCGACAGCCGCCGATTCGACGAATCGTCCAGCGTCCGCTCCAGCCACTGCGTCGCGGCCGTGTCGTACGCGTTGCCGACAAGGTTCATCACAAAGCGAGCCAGCCCGCAGATCCGCTCGCACCGCATCGGGTTGCGCTTGTACGGCATGGCCGAGGAGCCGATCTGCTTTGACTCGAACGGCTCGTCGAGCTCCTTGCGGTTGCAGAGGAGACGGATGTCGGTCGCGATCTTGTGAAGCACCGAGGCAGTGGCCGCGAGATCCGCGAGCACAAAGGCGTCGGTCACACGGGGATACGTCTGGCCGGTAAGGCGATGGACGCTCCGGAACAAATCAGCCATAGAGTCGCGACGAACGTCCGCTCGCTCCAGACCGTCGCGAACCGCTTCGCGCTGGCCGTAGCTCGCGGCTTCCCAGAGCAGCTCGAGATCATCCACGCGATCGCCGCTGCCGTTCAGGAGCGCGAAATAAGACGCCTGCGTGCCGGTCGCGCCCTTCAGGCCGCGGCGGCGATCGCTCGCCCAGGTGATCTGGAGCCGATCCACGCACAGGCCGAGTTCGTACGCCCATTGCGCCGCCCGCCTTCCAACGGTCGTGGGTTGAGCGGGCTGATAATGGGTGTAACCGAGCGCGGGCGTGCGCCGATGCTCGCTTGCGAAATCCGCAATCGCGGCCGCGGCGCGCGCCAGCTTTGTCAACGTGAGATCGAGACTCGCATCAATGACCTCGTAGTCCGCATTGCACACCACATCCTGGCTCGTCATCCCAAGGTGAATGATCGGCCGTGCCCTCGGGCACGAATCCCCCAGCGCGTGCACGTGGGCCATCACATCGTGGCGCAGCTCGCGCTCGTGCTTCTCGGCGTTCTGGATCTCCTCGTCGGTGATCCCGACCGTTCCGTCCGCGTTCTTCCGCTCGACGACCGCCCGCAACTCCCCGACCTGCTCCTTGGTCACCGGCAGTCCCAGTTCGTGCTGCGCCTCCGCCACCGCCAGCCAGACCCGCCGCCACATGTTGAACTTGTGGCGTGCCGACCACAGGCGCAGCATCTCGGGTGAGGCGTTGCGCTCGGCGAGGGGGCTCGTGTACGTGTCGTATTTCGACGTCATGGCTCGGGCTGGCTCGGCTCGGTCGGCGGTTCACATCCGGGGACGCGCGGCGGGATGGCCGCCCCCACCTCGCTGATCTCGTCCCGGACATGCGTGCCGAAGCCATCGTATTCGAACGCGCCGTCAGAGGCGAGATCGCCGCGCGGCGCGCCCGGACCGGGCGCACCATGCGGCCCCCGCCACGATCCGCTCGCCCCAGCGGGAACTCGCCCCATTCTGGTACCATCACACGCACGCGCGCGTGTACCCCCGCGAGCGACCGGATGCCACCCACTTCCGCGCCACAGCCCGGGTCTGACCGGCGGCCCGAGTCCCCGCTCGGTCCGGACGACATCGAGGATCTTCGCCTCGTCCGCGCCATCCGGGCCGGTACCTGCACCCAGGCCGCTTGGGCCCAGCTCCTCGGACGCTACCAGGACCGCCTCTTCGGCATCTGCCTCCGGATGGTGCACAACCGTGAGACCGCGGCGGATCTCGCTCAGGACGCCTTGGTCAAGGTCATGCAGGGGCTCGATACCTTTGACGACCGGGCTCGCCTCTCGACGTGGGTTACCCGCGTCACCATCAACCTCTGCCTTTCCCATCTTCGCGCCCAGAAGCTCCGCAAGACGGTCAGTCTGGATGCAATAGATATCGGACGTGACAGCTCCGTCCCAGATCCGACTCTCTTCGGCAATCCACCCAAACACGGTGTGTTTCACAATCGGGAACTTTCCGAGAGCTCGGGCGTCCAAGACGATGAGGCACGGACAACGCTCCTTGTCGCGCTGGCCGCGCTCGATCCCGAACAGAGGGCCATTCTGGTTCTCCGAGATGTGCGTGGGCTCGAATACGAGCAGATCGCTGAGGTGCTGGGGGTGGCGATCGGTACGGTCAAGAGCCGCCTGTTCAGGGCACGGGTCGCGATGAGAGCATTGATCGAGTCGATGGAGTCGCCGGATCGCACGCCCCTGCGTCAACGGGGATCGCAGTCATGAGCCGCACGCCGCGCCAATTCGATGAATCCGAGTTGCTGGCGCTCGTCGAGGGCGAACTGGACATCGCGCGCGCGGCGCGCCTGCTGGCGGAATTGGACGCCGATCCTGACATGAAGCGCCGTATCCACGGCATGCAGGCCGATCGCGCCGCCCTGCGCGAGCTCGGCTCGATCCGCGCGCCACGCGACCTGGTGGCCGGGGCCATGGACGCGGCGGAGCGAGAGCAGCTCATCGGCGATGACCTGTCCGAGGTCGAGACAATCTCCTTCCCGCGCCCGGCTCGTGCGGGTTTTCAGCCCATGCGCATGCTGGCCCTCGCCGCGTCGCTCGCGTTGATCGCGGGCGGCTCGTTCTGGGCGTACCTCGTGGTGCGGAGCCCGCACGGCCGCGCCGCGAGCCCCAAGGTGGCCCGGGAACTTGCCATGGCGGAGCCGCCGCACAAGTCTCTCGAAGCCGAAGATCTGGGCTGGAAGCGCGCCGGCGATCGCGCGGCGGGGCCGGGCCTTTCGAGCACACCGATTGAGGGCGATCGCGCCGAATCCGGGGGAGGTGATTCGGACAAGAAAAAACTCGTCGCGCTCGAGAATTCCACATCCGGCGCGCCCGGATCCTTGGTCGCGGACGTCGTCGGTCACGGCACCGATGCCGCTCACGTGCCGGCCCCCTCCACATCCGGCCAGCTCGCGGCGAAGACCGTGGCGGGCCGCGCGGAATCAGAGTCCGAACCCGCGGCCGCGGCCCCCACTCCCGCGCCCGAGAGCGAGGCGGCCGTGCTCCGCGCCCGGCTCTCGAAGAACGATCCGGAAGATCGACGCGGCGTCGACAAGGACTCCGGTGGTGCGGGCGAGAAGAACGAGTACCGTCGCAAGGACAACGCCGGGTACAAGCTCCCCGCCGAGATTGACGCCGCGCAGGCAGTGGCCCTCGCGGAGGCGGGGCGGCTCGTGATCCGTGTTCACTCGACGGATCCGGGTTCATCGGCCCTGCGCGTCGAGGGCCTGGCACGCCAGTCGTCGCGTCAGGTCCGTTGGAATCGACTCACCCGTGAGCAGACACCGGTTTCATTCGGGGCCATCGCAGCGCTCGCCGGTCACACGGACGACACGGTGGCCGCGGGGGCGGCGATCCGCGACGTCAAGCCTGGGCTCTTGGCGGAACCGATCACGGGAGCGGGCTCGGCTCCGCCCGATGAAATCGCGGGACGGCCGGCGGCGCCCCAGCCGGCGCCCGTGTCCCGTCAAGCCGGCGCCGCGCCGCTGTCGCTCCCTTCAATCTACGCCGTGGACCTGATCCCGACGGAATCATCCCTGCGGTCGTTGCTCTCGGCGCTGCGCGAGTCCACGCACCATTCGGCAACGTTCGACGCGCTCCCGGGGCCGATCCCGGCTCGTCCGTCGGTCGATCCCGCGGCGGTGTTCTGGTGGACCGGACCCGCCTCGACCTGGCGATCCCGTGTCACGGTGCCGATCCTGATCGAACCCGCGGCCGGCGGTGAACCGCAGCCCTGACGGGCACGCACGAATCAGGTGACCGACCCCGGACGGACCGCACGCTCCAGAGCCGCGAGAATCTCGTCCGGCTCGCTCATCCGGCCCGTCCCGACGTGCCGGCACGCCTGCCAGCCCGAGCCGGGCCCGACGAAGCGGAACCCGTCATTTTCGAGCGTCCGCAGATTGCGCTGCGTGGCGGGCTGCTCCCACATCACCTCGTTCATCGACGGGGCGAGGAGCACGGGCGCGCGGGCCCGATCGACCGCCGACAGGATCAGGGTCACCACGTCATCCGCCCGACCCTGCGCGAGCCTGGCCATGCAGTCCATGGTGCACGGAGCGACCACGACGGCGTCCGCCGCGGAAGCCAGGGCGATGTGTTGCGGATCAAGCGATTCAAGATGATCCCACGCGCCGGTGTAGACCGGACGGGCCGAGAGCGCCTGGAACGTGAGCGGCGCGACGAACCGTGTCGCGGCCTCGGTCATCGCCACGGTGACCGTGGCCCCGGCCTGCGCGAGACGGCTGACCACCGTTGCGGTCTTGTACGCGGCGATACCGCCCGTGACCCCCACGATGATCCGCTTGCCCTCAAACGCGTGTGGCACCTGTGGATCCGTCCCGGACCGGTCGGCCTGTCCCGTTTGGTCAAGCGGACTTGGTCATCTGCCTGAGCGCGCCGGGCGGGAGGCTCCGACGCAGGTCCTCGTCCGTGACATCCCATTCCACCGCGAGCTTGTCCTGCAGGATTTCCTCGATGACCAGTTCGAGGTCCGAGCGACCCTCGCGCTCCACCATGGGGCGCGCGCCCTCGACGACGATTTGGGACAGCCGACGCTGGATCAGCGCGCACAACTTGAACCGGCCGCCAACGCGGTCGACGATCTCATCGCTCTTGAGGGCTTCGATCATGGCCTAGGCATCTCCGTGGCGCGAGTTGGCAGAAAACCGGACTGATCGATCCGCCTTGGCCGCGCGATCGGCTGGCTTCACGAGGGCGAAATCCGATGCGGACCGGCCCGCCGGGCTCAAGTCCTCCCCCGCCTCGGACCGAGCGGATATACTAGCCCGTGAGTCCCAGGCTCGGCTTGCCCGGCCGGGACCGCCCGAACGCCAGTTGCTGAGTTTTCTTCCCCGCCGCCCGAAGCGGGGCCGCGGCATGCCGCCATGCACGGTCGCCGAGCCAGGGAGCGGATGACGGAGCACGTATTCGTGCCCCAAGCGATGCCCGGTAAACAGTGGAGTTTCGGCGATCGCGTCATCCACGCGACCAAGCCCGAATGGGGCGTGGGCGTGATCACCGCCGCGCAGAATACCAATGAAAACGGTCAATCCTGCCAACGCCTGACCATCCGGTTCGAGCGCGAGGGCATCAAGACGGTCACCACCGCGGTGGCGGAACTGCGGGACGCCGCGGAACTGCCGACTCTTTCGGCTCAGGAACGCCAGAGTTCAGACGACGTTCTTTCCACCTCCATTGAGGGTCCGACGGCGAAGGAATTGCTCACACGGCTGCCGGAAGCCTGTACCGATCCTTTTTTATCGCCGACCGATCGCGTGAAAAACACGCTTGCGCTATACAGGTTCTCGGACCATGGTGGATCCTTGCTTGACTGGGCGGCGGCCCAAACGGGGCTGAAGGACCCGCTGTCGCGCCTGAATCGGCACGAACTGGAAGCGGTGTTCCGGTCGTTCGCGCAAGTTCGCGACGAGCACCTGAAGCGGGTCGTTCTGGAGCTCAAGAAGAAGAGCCCCGGGGTGCTACCGGTGATCGCTCGCCAGGCTACACCCGCAGCGCAACAGGCGCTGCGTCGCGTCGACGGCGGGCGTTGAGTTCGGGCCACAGACCGCGCGGCCCCGCCAATCGGACGGGCCGGATGATCATCACAGCTGCGCGTTGAACTCGATTCGGGCACGATATCAAGGTTTTTATCGGACGCACTGGCTCCTTCGAGCTGGCACGCGATCACCGGCGGCGGCGCGGCGCGGCGGTTGTTCCCTCTCCAGTGTCGGACGGGTGACGGATCCCTCGTCCGGCGACAAGTCCGGACCTGGCTCGATGGGCCATGTCCGCAGAGAGGGAGGGTGGCGTCCATGGACGACAAGGACTTTCAGCAGAAACTCGCGGACCTCATCGAACAGATCGGCCAGTTGCCCGCGGGCCAGCGCGCCAATCTCGAGAAACTCGCGGCGGAGACCAAGGACCGGCACTCGCGGATGAAGAAGACCGTCGCGGACCTGCAGGACTCTCTGGATTACCTTCGGCTGAGCATCAAGTACCTGGTCTTCGATCTCGAGGCGACGCGCCGTGAGAACGCGTGCCTGCGCAAGCTCCTAGACCAGCGGGCGCAGCACGAGCACGGCGAGCACGAGGGACCCGAGAACTCGAACGACTGATCTCGACGGCGCCGAGAACCACGCGCGCACACCACCCAGGACCCCCGGGCACTCTCTCAGCCCGGGGGTTTTCTCGCGCGCCCGGGCGGGGGTGGATCAGGGGCGGGACGATGACGACACGCCGGTGCGCGTGATGCCGATGGAGTGACAGACCTCGTGGAGGCGAACGACATCGCGGTAGGGGATGTTGGGCGCGGGGAACGCGATGACGGTGATCTTGGACGCCTGCGTGCCCGACGCGAACTCGCGGAGCCGGTTGAGGAACGACTCCAGCGGGGCGTCCTTGAGGTCCAGCCCGGTGACGACGGTGCGGCCGCCGGGATCGAGCGTCATGCGGGCCTCGATGTTGGTGTAGGGGATCTCGTACGGATCCGCGGGCTTGGCGCTGGCGGCCCCGGAGCGGACGGGGATGGCGGAACGCAGGAACCACTCCTTGCCGACGAACGCGGTGCCGGCCATGAAGAAGATGAGGATGACCAGCACCACATCGACCATGGGGGTCATGTTGGGCCCGAAGTGCAGGGACCAGACGTGCCCGGCGTCGCGTCGCCGGAAACCGCCCCCGGGCGTGCGACGCGTGCTCATCCGGTCGGCTCCGCGGCGAGATACACGGTGGTGATTCCCGCGTTCCGGGCGGCGCGGTAGATCGGCTCCACGGCCCCGAAGGGAAGGTCGCGTGAGGCGCGCACCTGCACGGAGACCTTGGGCTTGAGCTTTTTCCGCTGCGCCAACATGGATTCGAGGTTGGCGGCGGAGCCGGCGTCGAGCGCGTCAACGATGAACCGCGCGGGCTGCCCGGGAGCGGGCGGCGGCATGACGTTCACGATGAAGACCTCGGATTCGTCCTCGTGCGTCCCCACCGACGACGGCGGCAGCGGAACCTCCGAGCGCTGGTCGGAGGCGAGTTTGCCCACGATGAGATAGAAGATGATGAGGCACATCACCACGTCGATGAGCGGCGTGACGTTGATCTCGCTGAAGGGGTGCGCGGCGATGAGCCGTCGGGATCGCATGGGTGGGTCGTGTGCGGGGGCCGGGGAGGACGGGTTGAGATGGGATCAGGTCTGCGGAGCCGGCGCCGGGGCGGGGGGGGCGGCGCGCTTCACGGGGCGCGGGGCGGGCTCGCCGTCGTCGCCCTGGCGCGTGCGCGCGGACTCCGGGAGCATGTCCACCAGCTCGCTGGCCGCGGACATGGCGCGGGTGCAGAGGCGATCGACGATGCCGCGGTAGAAGCCGAAAAAGAGCAGCGAGGGCACGGCGAGCATGAGGCCGAGCAGGGTGTGGAAGAGGGCCTTGGAGATGCCCAGCGAGAGCGCGCCGGGGTTGGGTTGTCCGCCGGACGCCCCCAGCGAAGCGAAGGCGATGATCATCCCCCAGACGGTGCCCGCCAACCCGAGCAGCGGGCCCAGGTTCCCGACCACGTTGAGGGGCTCGATCTTGCGGAACCAGAACGCGACTTGCTCGCTCGCGGCGACTTCCGCCGCCTCGCGGATCGAGCCGCGGTCGTCGGAGCGATGCCGGATGGCCACCCGGACGATCCGGGCGACCATCGAGGGATCTTCTTCGGCGGCGAGGCGGAGATCGGTCCAGCGTTTGGCGTGCGCGAGCCGCTCCAACTTCTCGACCCCGTCCACCGGGAAGATGAACCGGGGCCGGATCTCGAGGATGCATTTGACGATGATCGCGCCGGCGTACACGGAGCCCATGAGCAAGAGAATCGTGAAGAGGTCGAACGATTCGAGGAAGAGCCCCCGGAGCGAGCCGGAGAGCGTCCCGGGGGTTGCGGCGGCCGGGGATGCGGCGCCCGCGGCGTTCGGCGGAACTCCCACTGCCCAGGCCGGTGCGGTGCAGGCCACGAAGGCGGCAAGGGAGGCCAGGGCGACGGGCATGGGCGGCATGAGGGAACGGCGCATTGGCGCGATGATAGGGACTTGTCCGTGGGGTGACGACATGGGATCCCGATACGCGGGGGATGTGGCTCAGGGTTGCCACAAAGAACGGATGACGGGTCGGATGGTCCCGATTCGCGAGAATCGGCCCTTTTGTGGGGCGGTTCCGGTCGATACGCTGGGTCGGGCGCGCGAGGCGCGATCGCGGGGCCGGTTCGAGTCGAATAGTACATTGGCGGCCGCGACATCGTGACCCAGGGACGTGCCGGCGTCGAGCCGGCAAACAAGGAGTTCCGGTTGAAGGAACGCCCACGCCAGACCGGATTGGACGCCGCGGCCGCCGGACATGGCGTTGATCGGGTGATCGATCAACTGCGGGCGATCCGGCGTCGGGCCCGTGGGGTGCTGGTGGCCCGGCGGTCGGCGCTGACCGGGGCGGCGGTGGTGGCGGCGCTGATCGTCGCGGTGTGCGGCGACTATCTGTTGCGAACGCCCGGGTGGTTGCGCGGGGCGTTCTTGCTCGCGGGTGTGGGTGTGCTGTCCTGGTGGATGAAGCGGTACGTCTGGCCGGCGGTCCGCTTCAGGCCCGGGCTGGCGGAGTTGGCGTTGCGACTCGAGGGCTCGAACGCGGCCGGCGCCGAGCCGCTGCGGGGTGAACTCGCTTCGGCGGTCGAGCTGGGACGCGGGCGCGGATCGGGAGCGGAGGGACTTGAGCCGGCGCTGCTCGGCCGGGTTTCGGAACGGCTCGGGCGCGCGAACCCGGTCGGTTGGATCAGGATCGGGGGCGCGGTTCGCGCGGGTGCGTTCCTGGCGATAGTGGTCGCGATCGGTGGGGGCGCCTGGCTGATCCAGCCGAGACTCGCCTCCATCGGGGTGTTGCGGGTGCTGGCGCCATGGAGCGGCGCCGTGTGGCCGAACCGGACACTGATCGTCGACCTGACGGTCGAGGACGCGTACCCGCGGGGCGCGGCGCTGGCGCTGCGGGCCGCGGTGGTGCGGTCCGACGGGCCCGCCGAGGCGACGCGGGTCGAGGCCGAGTACCGCGTGGTCGCGGACGGCCGCGCGGACGAGTGGCGCCGGGCGCTGCTGACCAACCAGGGGCGGATCGTGGAGGCTCCGGATCGGACGCGCGAGATCGTGGCGGGCCGAGAACGAACGCAGGAGGAGTCCAGAGGGACGCTGTTCGAGCGGCTGTTGGAAGGATCGGAGTTGTCGGCCCGATCGTCTTCGGAACAGGAGGTCCGGCTGGAGTACGTGCTGCGGACGAGCGACGACCGCACCCCGGCACGGACCATCCGGCTCGTGGAGCGCCCCAAGGTGTCCGCCGCCGCGGCCGAGGTGCGCCCGCCCGCGTACGCGGGGGAACGCGTGACCTCCGCGGCGCTGGGAAATGGAACGGATGACCGGGGAGTGCTGGGCGCGGCACGTCGCGGCGCGTCCGCGGCGAATGGGGACGACGGTCGCGTGCTGGTCGGTTCGCGGGTGCGCCTGGACGTGACCTTCAACAAGCTCTTGCCCCCGCCGCCGGATGCCCCGGGGCCACTGCGCGCGTTCATATCCAGGGAACTCGGGGACGACGCCGCGGCGCTCGCGGAAGAACCTGGGGCGGAGTGGTCGTTCACGACGAGCGTCGTCGAAGACGGGCCGATCAGCGGATCGGCGTGGCGCATGGAGTGGGTCGCGGATCGCTCCGTCCGCTTGCTGGTTCGACCAACGGACGCGGACGCGATCCGCGCGGCGGACGAGGCCGTGTTTCGGATCGACGTTACGGAGGACCGGCCGCCCAGCGTCGTGATCACTCTCCCGGTTACCGACGAGGACGTTGGACCCGACGCGATGGTTGCGACGGCCGGGGAGGCAAAGGACGATGTGGGCGTGGAGACGCTGGCCATCCGGGCGCTCGCCGCGCATCGCCCGGCCGGATCGGCGGGCGCTCCGGCGACGGCGGAGGGAAGCGTCCCGATCGTGGTCGCCGGCGCTGCGGATCGGGCGGCGACTCCGGGAGTTGGACGCGAGTCTCGGGCATCGGGCACGGTCGCCGTCGCGGCGCTGGCGGTGCGGCCGGGCGACGAAGTATGGGTGCAGGCGGTGGCGACGGATGGGTTTGCGCTGGCGGGCCGGACGCACGAGGCGGCGGTGAGCGCGACGCGCCGATTGCGCGTTGTCAGCGCGGAGACCATCCTCGAGCAGGTGCGGACCGAGCTGGGGGCGGCGCGACGGGCGGCGATGCGGCTGGATGCCGAGCAGGCCGAGGCGGCCCAGCGGCTGGGGCGGGGCGAGGCGGCGGCGGTGGCGCGCCAGCAGAGTGAGATCGCCAGGCAGGGTGCGTCCCAGCGCGAGACCCTGCGGGGCCTGACGCAGCGGATGGAGCGAAACCGGCTGGAGGACGCGACGCTCGACGCCATGCTCGCGGAGGGGGTGAGCCTGATGCGGGAGGCGGAATCGGCCGCTTCACGCGCGGGCGACCGGGCGGCCGGGGCGGCCCGCGCCGCCGAGACCGGCGATGAGCGGGGGCGCGAGATCGCGGCACGGGAATCCGCTGCGGCGCAGGCGGAGACCCGAGACGCGTTGCAGCGACTGGCGTCGCTGCTGGACGCGGGCAAGGACTCCTGGGCGACGCAGCGAGCCTTGGAACGTCTCGCGAGCGAGCAGCGTGAGCTGAAACGCCGGACCGAGGAAGCCGGGGCGAGCACGCTGGGACGCGACGCGGCGACGCTGAGCGATGCGGAGCGCGCTCGGCTGGCGGACCTGGCCGCTCAGCAGCGGGGCCTGGCGGAACGCGCGGCCCGCGCCCTGGCGGACCTGGCCGAGCGCGAGCGGGCGATGAAGTCCGCGGACGCGGCCTCCGCGTCGGCCCTGGCGGAGGCGGGGGCCCGGGCCCGGCGCGAGCGTGTTGAGGAGCGGATGGCCGACGCCGCGGGGCAGGTCGAGCGCAACCAGACGGGGCGAGCCCAGGCGCAGCAGGAGGAGGCCGCCAAATCGCTCGAGGGGATGCTGGACGACATCAAGAACGCGGCCCGTTCGCGAGATGAGACGCTCCGCCGTGAATTGCTCAGCCTGATCGAGAGCCTGAAGGGGCTTGTGAAGCAACAGGAGCGCGAGATCGCGCGGCTCGCGGCGTCCGCACGCGGGGGCGACGTGCGCGGGCTCGACGCCGGCGTCACGGCGATCGCGCGAGGAACATTGGCGGCGACGGAGCGGGCGCGATCGGGCTCGGTCCCGATGCGGGAGATCGCGTCGGTGCTCGTTCTGGCATCGGCGGCGCAGGACCGGGCCCTGGCGGCGCTGCGGACCGAGGGACCGGACACGGACGTGGCGGACGCCGCCGAGCGGGAGAGTCTGAGCCACCTCCGCGCGGCGCTGGAGCGGGCCGAGAAGCAGGCGAAGGAGGCCGAGGATCGGCAGCAGGCCGCCAAGCGGAGCGAGCTGCGCCGGGTGTACGCGGCGATGCTTGAACGGCAGGCCGGGCTTCGGGATCGGACTCGGGCCGCGGCGGGGGAGGAACCCGGGCGCCGTCAACGGTCCGCGGCTCGCGATCTGGGGCGGGAGCAGATCGCGCTCCGGGACGAAGCCGCCGCGTTGCGTGAGAAGACCGCGGGGCTTGCGGAGGCAGGCGTCTTTCTGCTCGCGCACGAGCGCCTGGAGCGAGCGATGACGGAAGCGGGCGAGCGTCTGGACGGAGGTGATCCGGGAGCGGGCACGGGTCGTCGCCAGGAGTCGGCCGTCAGCGTGCTGCGCGGCCTGGTCGCGGCCCTTGGCGAGAACCAGCGGAAACGCGACGAATTCCGCGACGGCCAGGATGGGTCCGGCGGGGGCGAGCAGTCGGGCGGTCAGCAGCCGGAGGGATTGCTCCCGCCCGCGAGCGAGCTACGCCTGCTCAAGGAGTTGCAGCTCGATGCGTTGCGTCTGACCCGGTCCGCGGACGAGGAGCCGGACGCCGCGGAACGCGGGCAGCTTGTCCGGGAGGCGGCGGAGCTTCAGTCGATGATCGCCGCGCGGGCGAAAGAGCTGCTCGAGAAGCTCAAGCAGGACGAGCCCGGCGTGCGTGGAGTAAGCCCCGGGCCGAACGAGCCGGGCGCGCATGAAGAGGGGGCAGCGGAATGACGAGTCTCCTGGCGGCGTGCATGGCGATCGGTGCCGCGGGCGCGGGAGTGCCTGATGCGATCGCGCCGCCCACGGAAGGTGCGAAGGTTGCTTCCCCGGCTCTCGAGGGCGCGCCGGCGGAAGATCCTGGTCTGCCGAGCCTGGACGAATTGCTGGGGCTGCCGCCGACCCGGGGCGGCGCATCGCGTCAGGCCGATGAACTGGACCGGCTGCTGTCCGGGCGGACCGGCGGGCAGGGACCGTCGGCGCTGCTGATCGAGGCAACGAGACTCATGGAGGTCTCGGCCCGGAGGCTCGAACCGGGCGGCGGTCCCGCCGGCGTTGGGGACACCAGCCTTGAAACCCAGCGCACGCAGGAGGAGGCCGTGCGGGCTCTGGACACGCTCATCGCGCAGGCCGAACGGAAAGGCTCGCCATCGTCGAGCCGATCGAGCAGCCGCCAGCGTCAGCCGCAGGACACGACTTCAAAGCCCTCGCCGTCGGATCGACAAACGCCGACGCTGAGCCGGGCCGATGCGCAGGGCGAACCGTCACTCCCCGGTCGTCAGGACGGCTCGCTCCGACCGACGATCGAGGCGGCCCGGGCATCGTGGGGGGCGTTGCCGTCGCGCGTCCGCGCGATGCTGATGCAGGGCTCCGGTGACCGCTACAGCGCGCTGTACGAACGCCTGACCGAGGAGTATTACAAGCGGTTGGCGCAGGAACGCGGGGAGGAGCGATGATCAATCAACCGGGCTGGCCCTCGTCGGCGGTCGCGGCCCTGACTTTCGTTACCCGAACGATGCAGCCCGTGGATGACGGGGCGTCCCAGCCTGACGGGCCGCGGCCACCCGCGCTGACGCCCGCGGCCGGAGACGGGAAACGGAACCTGGACGGACGCCCGTCCGGGGCGTCGGCTCAGAATCGGGCGTTGGCGGACGAGATGACGCCGGAGCTGGTGGAATCGGTATCGCGCGCCTTGACGTACTTGGCGAAGCAGCAGAACGACGACGGGAGTTTCGGCGGCGGACGATACGGAAAAAACGTGGCCGTGACGGCCCTCGCCTGCCTGGCGTTCATGGGCGACGGGCACCTGCCGGGACGCGGCGCGTACGGCCCGACGGTCGAACGCGGGCTGGAGTTCGTGCTCCGGAGCAGCACCGAGACGGGCCTGATCGCGGCCGACGCCAGCAACGGCCCGATGTACGGCCACGGGTTCGCGACGCTTTTCCTGGGTGAGGTCTACGGCATGCTGCGTGGCGGGGGTGAGACGGGTCGATCGGACCGCGTCCACGAGGCCCTGGTGCGCGCCTGCCGGCTGATCGAGCGCACGCAGAACGAAGAGGGCGGCTGGCGGTACAACCCCGTGCCGTATGACGCCGATTCATCGGTCACGATCTGCCAGATCATGGCGCTGCGTTCGGCGCGAAACGCGGGGATCGAGATCCCCCGCCAGACGATCGACCGGGCGGTGGATTACGTCCGGCGCTGCCAGAATCCAGACGGCGGATTCAAGTATCAACTCGAGTCGGGCGCGAGCGCCTGGCCGCGCTCGGCGGCGGGCGTGGCGTCGCTGTTTTACGCGGGGATTTACCAGGACGACGCGATCGACCGCGGGTTGGACTACCTGCTCAAGAACGCGACCCCCGGTTCGGCCGGGCGGAGCGAGTCGCACTATTTCTACGGTCAGTACTACACCGCTCAGTGCATGTACCTTGCGGGCGGCCAGTCCTGGGCGGCATGGTGGCCCGCGGCTCGGGCGGAACTGCTGGGGCGGCAGTTGCAGGACGGATCGTGGCTCGACCCCGGCGTGGGTCAGTCGTACGGCACCGCGATGGCGCTGATTGTCCTTCAGATGCCCAAGCGGTATCTGCCGATCTTTCAGAAATGAACGCGACACGCACCGGGACTTTGGCGTGCCTGATCATCGCGGCCTCGCTCGGCGGCGCGGCCGCAAGGGGTGCGGCGCTGAGCGGGGAGGCGATGGTGATCGTCGGACGCGATCTTCGGCCGATCGAACGCGATCCGGTCACCGATCTGTCGTGGTCGAGCGGGATCATCGAATACCGCGACGTCCGAGGGTTGCTTCGATCGGCGCCGCGGGCCGAAATCGGGCTGATCGCGCCATCCTGGTGGTGGAATGCGAGCCCGCATGACCCCGCTGCCGGCGACCCTTTCGTCGGCGGCGCCGACTCGGCTCGGTTGGGCGTGCTCGCCCTCACGGACGGTCAGCGACTGGTCGGTTGGTTCGATGTCGGCACGGATCCCGGCGGGAGCCCGGACGACGTCACATGGATGAGTGAAACCCTCGGCCGAAGGAGGGTGAAACTCGAAGCGATCTCGGAGTGGCGAGCGAGGGGGGCGCGCCCGCCGGGTCTCGCCGCGGGAAACGATGACCTCGTCGTGCTCACGAACGGCGACCGCCTCATGGGGTTCGTGGAATCGTTGGGTTCGACGGTGGCGATCCGGTCGGGCGCCACGACCGTGCGAACCCCGGTCGATCGCGTTGCGTTCGTGCGCCTGGCCAACCCGGCGCACGCGCGGGCATCGGACCCCGCGATCGCCGCTCGCGTGTGGCTCTCCGACGGAAGCGTGATCGTCGCCGCTTCGGTGGAATCGTCCCCGGTCGGCGGGGGTGTGAGCGTGCGGTTGGGGCCCGCACTGGGATCGCCCGGCGGTGCGAACACCACGGACGAGGCTGCCTCGGTCACGCTCAAGCCGGAGCAGATTGCGGCCGCGAGTCTCGGCGCATGGGGCCAGCCCGATCGTGCCGGCGCCATCACCCCGCTCGCCCGGGTTCGTGTGACATCCCAGTCTTCCGAACCCGGTCAGCCGGACTCGGATGCTCGTGTGGTTGTCGAGGACGAAGCGACGGTTCCGACGGGGACGTTGCTGGATTGTCCGGCCGTCGTGCTCACCGGGCCAATGCGCGCGGAATGGACGCTGGGCCCGGCGGTGAACGCCCAGGGACGACGCTTGTCCGCGTGGATCATGATTCCGGAGGAGTGCCGCGTGTGGGGGGACTTTGAAGTCCGCCTGTTCTGGCTGGATGCGCGCGAGAGCCCCGACGCGCCGGGGAGGGAATTGTGGGCCGCGCGGCTGCGTGAATCGGATCCGCTCAAGCCCATGGAAGTCGACCTGCCCACGAGCGCGGGGAGGATCCGCGTCACACTGCTGGCCGGGGAGCACGGCGCGATCCAGGACCGGGCCCGTCTGGTTCGGGCATTGCTTGCGAGTTGGTAGGGTGCCGGAGCGGCCGGGGCGCGAGCCTCAGCGGATCTTGATCGAAGCCAACGCCGTCACCACCAGCAGCACGGAGATGATCCAGAACCGGACGACGACCTGCTGCTCGGTCCAGCCCGAGAGGTGCAGGTGGTGGTGGTATGGCGCGACACGGAAGATGCGTTTTCCACCCGTGGCCTTGAAATAGCCAACCTGGAGAACGACCGATCCGATCTCCAGGATGAACACGGTTGACATGAAGAGCACCAGAATCTCCTGGCGAATGACGACCGCGATGTACCCCAGCAGGCCCCCGAGCGCCAGCGCGCCGGTGTCGCCCATGAACACGTGCGCGGGCGCGCAGTTCCACCAAAGAAAGCCCAGGCACGCCCCCCCCATGGCGCCGGCCACCACGGCCAACTCGTCGGACTGGGGAACGTGCGGCACCAGGAGGTACTGAGCCGCCAGGGGCCAGCCCGCGATCACGGCGAGCACCAGCAAGCCGAGCGCGACGGCCCCCGATATTCCCGTCGCGAGGCCGTCCATCCCGTCGGTGATGTTCACGGCGTTGGACATCCCGGTGATCATCAGGGTCGAGAGAAGGACGAACGTCCAACGGTCCAGGTAGACCAGGCCGTCCGATAGGACCGCGCCGCCGGACCCGGGCACGTAGGTTTTCTGGAAGGGGAGGTTGAGCACGTGCGCCAGGTCGTGCGGCGCTTCCGTCAGTCCGTGGCTGTACGTGAAGTAGCCGATCAGAAGCCCCAGGCCAAGTTGGAAAACGAGCTTCTCCCACGCGAACAACCCCTGACGGGAGGCCCCCGGACGTGACGCGGCGTTGAGCTTCAGCCAATCGTCGGCGAAACCCACGGCGGCGAGCCAGACCAGCACGATCAGGGCCAGGATCACGTAGAAATTGCGGACATCGGCGAGCAAGATGGAGGCCGCGAGGATCGCCGCGGCGATGAGCAGGCCGCCCATCGTGGGTACGTTGGCACGGGAGGCCATCCTGACCCGGAGCGCCTCGGCGTCGGTCAGCCCGCTGTCCCCGATCTTCTTGCGGGCGAGCCAGGCGATCACGGGTCTGCCAAAGCGGAGGACGGCGAAGAACGCCAGGATGGCTGCCGCCAACGCTCGGAACGTCAGGCGGTCGAAGACCATGAACGCCCAGTAGCACCCGCGAGCGCTGAGCCAATCGCGGGTGAGATCGAGGAAGACGTAGAGCATGCGGGGGCTCGTGGGCTCGGGCTATCGCGTGAACGGTGTGGGGGCGAAGGCGGGCGGCGTCTCGACGCCATGCTCGGGTGCGCCGCGGGCGCGCCGTTCGATCGCTTCGACGAATCGTTCGAGCCGGACACCGCGGGAACCCTTGACGAGCACGGCGTCGCCGGGGCGGAGCAGTGCGGCCGCGCGTGCGGGCCCAGCCGGATCGGTGTCGCCGACGTGAACAACGCGGGCCGGGGGCCACGCCCCGGCCAGCACGGCGCAGGCGTGCGCGCTCAGCGGGCCGACACCGATGACCAGCTCGAACGCACCCATTTCGAGCACGGCGTGCGCGACTTCCCGATGCGCGTCCGGGCCCGCCTCGCCCTGCTCGAGCATGTCCCCCAGGATCAGCACGCGCCGGGACGCGTCCGGCGTGCTGTCCGCGAACGCGCGGAGCGAGGTCAGGGCGCTGTCCGGGTTGGCGTTGTACGCGTCGTTCACCACGTCCATGCCGCCGATGACGCGTCGCTCGAATCGCATCTCGGGCCCGGTGGCGGTCGCGAGCGCGGCCGAGATCGTCTCGTCGTCGAGCCCGAGTCGGCGGGCCACGGCCAGGGCCGCGACCGCGTTGAGCGCGTTGTGCTCGCCCGCCAGCGGGAGCGTGTACGCCGAGCGATCGTTCACCGTGAACCGGCACCCGAACCCGCCCGCGGAGCGCTGGGGCAGGTACGAAGTGAGGCGCAGATCGGCGTGCGCCGCGCGGCCGAACGTCAGCACGTGCGGGAGGCCGCGGAGGTGCTCGGCAAGGGCGGACGCATCGGCCGGCGCGACGGCGAGTCCGCCCGGGCGGAGCGCGGCGAAGAGGCTCGCCTTCTCGCGCGCGATCGCTTCGATTGAACCGAGATTCTCGATATGCGCACGCCCGATCGACGTGATAACCCCGACATCGGGCTGCACCACCGCCGCCAATCGGGCGATCTCACCGGCATGGTTCATGCCCACTTCGCAGACCAGGAACTGATCCGAGGGGCGTGCCGCCAGAACGGTGAGCGGCACGCCGATGTCGTTGTTGTACGACTTGACCGAGGACGTGCCGCGCCAGCGCGCCGCGAGCAGCCCCGCGATGAGACGCGTCGTCGTGGTCTTGCCGTTGGATCCCGTCACCGCCACGACCTTGGTCGATTCGAGCGTCCGTCGGTAAGCGGCCGCGAGCCTCAGGAGCGCGCGCCGGGAGTCTTCAACCTGCAACACCCCCAAATGGGGACTGACGGTCAGGCCCGCGAGCGCCTCGGGCCGCTCGACGATCAGCAGCGGGCTCCCGGCGGCCATCGCGGCAGAGAGGAATTCGTGCCCATCGAATCGGGCGCCCCGGAGCGCGAGAAAGACCTGGCCCGGCAACAACGTCCTCGAGTCGATCCCGAGGCCCACCAGCGGTGTCGCGACCACCGCGCGCGCGAGCCACGCGCCGCCCGATGCGGCCCGGATCGACTCGGGCGTCCAGAAATCGGTCGAGTGGCTCACAACACGGACTCGGGGGCTTCAGGCAAAGGTGGAACCGACATGCACGCTGTATGAATCGGCCCCATGGGGCTCAGGACTTTGCGGGTTTGCGCCGCGTCGATCGCGGCGAGTGGATGGTCGCTTCGGGTCGGACTTGGATGCCCCGCTCGGCGAGAACTCGGCACGCCACTTCCCGGTCGTCGAAATGCCGCCGCACGGTGCCGCCATGGCCGTCGGGCAGAATCTGGTAGTCCTCGTGGCCCTTGCCCGCGATCAGCACGACGTCCCCGGGTCCGGCGGCGCCGATCGCATCCCGGATGGCGGTCTCGCGCTCAGGCTGGATCCGCACCCCGCCGCGCCGATCCGCGGGCACGCCGGCGAGAATCTCCTCGATGATCGAATGGGGCGACTCGGTCCGTGGGTTGTCGGAGGTCACCACGACCCGATCGGCGAGTTCAACCGCGGCCGCGCCCATGAGGGGCCGCTTGGTCCGATCTCGATCGCCGCCACACCCGAACACGCACCAGAGCCTGCCGCGCGAACGCGTACCGTAGTCGCCCCGCAGCGACGCGCGGAGCGTGGACAGCGCGCGCCGGAGCGCATCGTCCGTGTGGGCGTAGTCAACGTAGACGGAGAGTGCGGCGCCCACGTCCGTGACCGGCTGGAGCCGGCCCGGTGGCGCCGTGAGCGAAGGAACCAGACCCGCCAACGCTTCCCGGTTTAGCCGCTCACTTCCCACGCGATGCGCCGCGGCGACGGCCTGCAGGCCGTTCATGAGATTGAACTCGCCCACGAGCGGAAACGGGGCCGTGAATGCCCCCCATGGTCCCGTAAACTGAACGCCGCCCGCGCCGGCTTGGGCTCGGCACGTTGCGTCTGAGCCCGGGCCGAGCGAGCACGTCCAGATTTCGGCGGGGCAATCTCGGATCATCCTCGTGTGCGCGGGGTCGTCCGCGTTCACGATCGCCAACGCGCCCGGCTCCAGTCGCTCGAAGAGCATCGCCTTGGCTTGGGCGTAACGCGCCATGTCGCCGTGATAGTCGAGATGGTCGCGCGTGAGGTTCGTGAAGACTCCGACCCCGAATCGCAGGCCCCCCACGCGTTCCTGGTGCAGGGCGTGACTGGACACCTCCATCGCGCACGCCGTGCAGCCCGACTCGATCATGCGTGCGAGCGTCCGGGAGAGCTCGGTGGCCGGGGGCGTCGTGAGGGCGGCGGGCGCGACCTCGCATCCGTCATCGACGCAGACCGTGCCGATCAGCCCGCACCGGTCCGATGCGCGATCGAGCATCTGATGAACCAGGAAGGTGGTGGTGGTCTTGCCGTTCGTGCCCGTGACGCCGATGAGTCTCAGTCGCGACGACGGGGCGCCGTAGAATCGCTCCGCCAGACGGGCCGTGATCAGCGGCAGGTTCCCGCAGGTCACAAGCACCGCGCCCGATCTCGAAACCGCGGCCCGGGCCGCGTCGGGAAGTTCCGTTTCCTCACCCTCCGCCAACACCGCCACCGCCCCCAGAGCGATCGCATCAGGGATGAACCGGCGACCGTCGGCGCGACCGCCGCCGCGCGCGATGAACAGCGAGCCGGGCAGAGCGGTCCGAGAATCGTCCGTCAGGTCGCAGATCCGCAGCCGGCGCGGGTCGGCTCCTCCCTCGACCCAGTGCGGGCGCGCGTCAAGACCGGCGATCAACGCTCCCAATTCCATGCGGTGCGGCCCCGGAAGTCGATGGCGTCGGATCCCTGACGCGATAGGATGTTACCGTCAAGGCCGCGCGCGGGCCGACCACGCTCGATTGCGCGATGCCGAAGGGGCCCATTGCCCGGGGGCGAACGAGCATGAACGAGCCCGTCCGAAAACCCGATGGCATGGACCCGGACGAGGACGTGTGCCTGTGCTTCCACGTCTCGCTCCGCAAGATCCGCACATTTCTGGCGCGCGAGAACCCCGCCGTCGCGAGCCTGATCTCGGACTGCCTGGGGGCGGGCACCGGCTGCCGATGGTGCGTTCCGTTTCTTCGGCACCTGCACGACCAGCACGCCCGAGCCCAGACTCCCACACTCTTTGTATCTCCCGAGCGCTACGCGAACGCGCGGCTGGGCTATCAGGCGACCGCGGTGCGGGACGAGCACGTCGTACGAGCGTGCATGGGCGCCGAACTCCCGCGGGAAAACCGAACGGGATCACACCCCGATGCCGCGCCGGGCGGGTCGTGATCATCGGCCCGGGGACCTGGTCGCGGGCCTATTCCTCAAGGTAGGTGTAACCCTCGAGACCGTCGTCGTAGAATTTCAGCAGGCTCTTTCCCTCGGGGAGGGTCAGGCGTCCCTGACGGCACGCGGCCTCGACATCCTGCCGCATGGCCCGCTTCATGTCCGCGATGTCGTACTGCACGTACGCCAACACCTCCTCAACGGTGTCCCCTTCGATCACCTCATCGATCGTCCAGTGTCCCTGCTGGTCCATGGAGATGTGCACGGCGTGCGTGTCGCCGAGCAGGTTGTGAAGGTCACCGAGGATCTCCTGGTACGCACCGAGCAGGAACACCGCGAGGTAATACGGCTCCACGCCGGCCGCCTCGCCCGGCAGCTCCCGGACCTCGTGGAGCTCCAGCGCTTTCTTGTCCACGCGCTTATCCACGAAGTGGTCGATCTTCCCGTCCGAGTCACAGGTGATGTCGCACAGCACGCCGCGCCGGGTCGGCTCTTCGTTGAGTCGGTGGACGGGAACAATGGGAAAGAGCTGGTCGATGGCCCACGAATCCGGCATCGATTGGAACAGCGAAAAATTGCAGAAGTAGTTGTCGCTGAGCAGCTCGGGGAGGTTCTCGAACTCGTCGGGCAACTCGCCCCGCTTGGCGGCCTTCTCCAGGATCTTGTGCCCGATCGCCCAGAACAGCTTTTCCGCGG
Source organism: Phycisphaerae bacterium (assembly GCA_016794925.1). GTDB lineage: Bacteria > Planctomycetota > Phycisphaerae > Phycisphaerales > UBA1924 > JAEUIW01. The sequence goes on along the minus strand of JAEUIW010000003.1, from coordinate 7,580 downwards.
CGGCGCGCATGGGCAGCGACATGTAGCCGAGCGAGAAAAGGCTCATCGCCTCGTCGCGGGCCTGTGTCGCGTCGTGGTACGCTTCGAGCAGATTCCGATCGGTGAGGTTCTTGTACGCGTCGAGCAGGTCCAGCACCGGCTGCGGGATCTCACCCGTGGGCCCCGCCTCCGAACCCAGCAGCGCCTCGATGGCGGGGAGACCGGGATCCGCCTCGAACCGGCTCGTGCCCAGCACGTCCAGCACCAGCACCGATGAGTAGGCCACCATCGCCCGGCCGGATTCCGAGAGGATCATCGGGTGCGGCACCTTGGCGTCGTCGCACACGCTCTTGATGCGGTACACGACGTCCGCGGCGTACTCCTGCACCGAATAGTTGATCGACGAACTCCAGGCCGATTGGCTGCCGTCATAATCAACGCCCATCCCGCCGCCGATGTCGAGCATCGTCAGGCCCGCGCCCAGCCGCACCAGCTCCGTGTAGATGTGCGTGAGCTCGTTGATCGCGTTCTTCAGCACGCGGATGTCGTACAGCTGCGAACCGACGTGGCAGTGCACCAAGTTCAGACAGTCGAGCATCCCGTGCTTCTTCAGGTACTCCACGGCCTGCAGCACTTCCGAGATGAACAGGCCGAATTTCGAGCGTGCCCCTGCCGACGATTCCCAACGCCCCGCCCCCCGGCTGGAGAGCTTCACCCGCACGCCGATCTTGGGCCGCACGTTGTACGCCTTGGCGTGCTTGACGATCAGCTCGAGCTCGCTGAATTTCTCCACCACCGGGATGATGTTCCGGCCCAGCTTGGTCGCCAGGATCACCGTCTCGATGAATTCCGAGTCCTTGAAGCCGTTGCAGATGATCGGCATCCCGTTGACGCCCGGCCCGCCCGCCGCGGCGGAGAGACCCAGCACCGCCAGCAATTCCGGCTTCGAGCCCGCCTCCAGCCCGAAACCCAATTCCACGGCGAGCGACGCGAGGTGCTCGCACACATGCCGCTGCTGGTTCACCTTGATGGGGTACACGCACGAATACCCGCCGCCGTACTGCTGCTCGACCATCGCATCGTCAAACGCCTTGCGGATCTCACGCAGGCGGTGCTCCAGGATGTCGTTGAACCGCAGCAGCACCGGGGTGTGGATACCCCGCGCCTTCAGCCCCTGCACCACCTCGTGCAGGTCGACGCGCTTGGACAGGTCCTTCGTCGGATGAACGGTCAAGTTGCCTTGGGCGTTCACACCGACGTAACCCTTGCTCCAGTCGGCGATGCCGTACAGTCGCGCGGATTCTTCGGCGGTCCAGCGACCATGCAGAAACGTGTTCTTGGTGGTGGTGAGCGTCGCCATGTCTGGTTCTGTTCGTCGCGAGGGATGAGTCGATTTCGCTCGCGCGGCACGCAAGAGAAAGGCGACGAGAAAGGGCGCAAGCCCCCCGCGACCGATCCCTCCGCACGCTTTGCTCGCTCAACCCCGACCCCGGCGCCGGCTTGGTCTCAGGTTCCCGGCGCGGTGCTGCTGAGTCGCCGCCTCGGTGTCCGCACGCCCCGTGGGGCCCGCCGTGACGACGACCGCTTCAAGACCGTGCGTAAACAATAACCGAAATCGCGCCGAGAGCAAGGGCGCCCGCCGGAGAACTCGCCGACCCGAGCGCGGACCGGCAGCGGCCGCGGCTCCGCTCGCCCGGTCGCGTACGCGCACCCCAGCTTCCGCGGCTGTTCCGCCGGCACGCCGCGCGCCACGATCAACCGCACGTGCTTCCGCACCCGATCCAGCGGGTTCCAGTACCTCACCGGGGCCATCAGCGGCCCAGAGAGCCGCACCGGAGGCAGCACCACGAACACAACCAGCAGCAGCCAACGGTCCCTTGCGGCGCGGAGGACGATGAGCACGCCGGGCGCCCCGGGTGCCGATTCCCATCGTGTCATGCCGCATCGAAACCATTTGCGTTAACGTGACACCGAGTCCAGGTAGGCCCATCACAACCGTGGCTGTGAGCGCCCGCAGGGCCCATCCCGTGGGTGCCAAACGCACCGCGAGCATGGCCAAGACGATCCTGAGGTTCACCCCAAGAGTCACGCGCCGTACGGCGCGAGCCGAATCCGGGCGTCCGGTCCCCACAAAACCGGGGTCTGGAACCATGTACCGCCCGTATCCGCTGTTCGCGAGAACCGCAATCCGGTTTGCGGAACGCTTACCCCGAGCGCGTCATGGGACGGCGATAGACCGATTGCTCCATCGTACAAACCCAACAGCGTCGACACAACGACACACACGGTCGTTGAAAAACGCAGTTCATCTCGATCGACAACCCCTTCCTGATCGAATGCAGATACTCTGGCGTGGCGTACCGCAGCTGGATCCCCCGCAGTGAGTGAATCGACCACGTGCGAGCCGCGCTTCCCGGAACTCGTCAGTCCCCGACGCTTGGAGGAGCACCAGTTGCAGGGGCGATCTTCGCCGACGAACGCCTCCACTGGCGTGGACTCAGCCATGCTGAGGGCAACGCAACACAAATAGGGGGTGACGGTTGAATCGCTCTCGCTCGCGTGCGTGCAGCGCGGGGCCTGCTTCCGATCGCGTCCAAATTCACTCGTTGAGCAGGCTCGCGGTCGACAACCGCAGGAACCGCGGTCTGTAGATGCGCACGTCCGACAGCATGTGCCAGAAGTCGGTGCTGTTCACGCAGTAGCTCACGAGAAGCTCCCCCTCGCGTGACGCTCCGGGGTGTCCCTTCGCTCCGTACACGAAGATCCGTCGATCCGATGCGGGCTCCGGGGCCTCGTACACCGCCACACTCTCACCCCACGGCCCGACCGCGCCCGCACCCACCCGAAGCATGACCCGCCGTCCCAAATTGGCCTCCATGTGCACCATCACCCAGCGTTCGCGTCCCGTGTTCGGCACGCGCTCCAGCCGGTGAACACTGAACTCGTCACTCACTCCCTCGGCCACCGAGACGGCGTCCGAATCGTTCGCGCTCCACGATGGCGTTCCATTCCGATCGCCCGCGAAGAAACGCCACGCCGAGTACGCGTGCACCCGATCCGCGTGGACGCGTGCGATGATCGCACGCTTGTTTCGTAACTCTGTCGAATCAAGGCCGTAGATCAGCAGCTCCGCGCCATCCACCAGAACCGAATTTCCCCAGCTCAACTGCCGCGCCGGCGGCGGCGATTGCTGACGCAGTTCGATCTGCCCCACGCTCCATGTTCCCGGATCCGCGGCGGGGTTGTCCACCACCGCGAGCCGTGTCCCCACCATCCGGAAATCCCAGATCCCGTCCGTGGCTTTTTCGCTGCGCCGCGCCATGTCGTGGTAGAACATCACGAGCCGTTGCCCACTCTCCCCCCCCACCCCTCCCCGCACCAACGCGGCGCCGCCCGCCGGCCAGCACCAGCGCGCAGCCCCCCCGGGCGTCGGTTGCAAGAAAGCGGGCTGTTCCAACTCCAGATCAGCCCCGGGCGCCGGAGGATCGCCGCGCCAGAAGGAGACGGAGCCCTCCGCCGGAGCCGTGCCCCGCTCGTGGTCCCCGACTCGGTTCTCTTCGACCGCGATGGCATTCCGCACGATGACCGAACCGGGGCCGTGCCGACCGTTCATCGTGGAGCCGATGATCGAATCCGCGAACAACCACAACCGTCGTCCCCCGGGCAGCTCCACCGAAGCGCATCCGTCCGCGCCGGTCAGCCCCACCTCGCGGGTCAGCGCCAACGTCCAGGATCCGTCCGGGTTCACGCCGCCGGGCCCGTGCGCGATCGCAGCGTCCGGTATTCCGTTGCGACTTGTGCACGACGGCACAATCCCTGCCGTCGCGACGAACCCCACCACCGCCGCCTCACGCAGCCGGTCCCGCGTCCACCGCACCGCAGCCGTTCGCCCCACGGCGACGCTCCCTCACCGCGCCCAGACCTTCTCGAGCGCGCCCGCGCCGATGACTTCCTCCGCGTAACGGTTCATGGCGTCACGGAGCTGCTCAAAGCTCTCCAGCACGTAGTAGATGGGCTGGAAGTGATCGATCTCGAAGTCCGTCTCGCACACCCGGTCCATGTCGAACGGGCGATATTCGGGGGTCTCCCGCGGCGTGCAATCGGGCGCGCCGCGCCCCCGCTTCTCCCACTCACCCTTGAGCGAGTACTCGCTCTCGGCGTGGCTGCTCACCAGCCCCGAGCCGTACACCTTGATGCGCCCGTCCTCTCGAATCAGCCCGAACTCGACCGTAAACCAGAACAGCCGACCGAGCCGCTTCACGTGCCGCTCATCGTCGCAGAGCAGCGCCGCCCGACCGTACGTCTGGAGGAAATCCGCGAACACCCGCAGGGCGTGCAGCGGCACGTGCCCGAACACGTCATGGAAGATGTCCGGCTCGGGAAGGTAGTCCATCACCTCGCGCGGGCGGATCAGCACGGTCGTTGGGAACTCCCGCTGCGCCAGGCAGGCGAAGAACGCCTTGGCCGGGAGGTACCCCGGCACCCCGTAGCTGGCCCAACTGCTCTGCGCCTTCAGGAACTTGTTGATCCCGTCCAGCGTCGTGCCCTTGGGCACCCGCGTTCCGCCAGCGATCTCAAGATCGCGATCCGCCGTCCAGTCGTCCAGAAGGGGGATCCGATCCCCGGACAGCCGCAGGATCCGCATCCCCTCGATGAACTGTCGGCTCACTTGCTGCTCGAGCACCGTCCACCGTCGGGTGAACATCTCCCGCCACACATCGTGGTTCTCGCGCGTGTATTTGTGGTAGTGCTGGGTGATGTAGAACCGGTCCGCGTCGATGTCACCGGCGTGCAGGCTCGGTGCCGCGTCCGCCGCGGCCTGCGCGATCCGCGCCTCCTCCGAGTCGATCACGTTGTTGTACCGGATATCCGTGCGCATCCCGCGCCCTCCTGAACACGGCGGCCTGACCCGATGCCGCTCGCCTGTGACTATACCGGCTTCGGACGCGACGCCACGCGCTTCCAAATCCGGATCGGCACAACGCGGCGGCCTGCTTGCGGATCAATATCGGATAATACTACACTCAATTGAACACGAAGGACAAAGCCATCCGGAAACGACTCGGCAACCTGACTCGCGGCTCCGCCGCGGGATTGGCCGCGGCCACGCTCATCGGAACGGCCATGGGTGTCGGCGCATTCACCTTCCACTATGCGCAGGGCACCTCGTATCTCTCCAACGACCCCAAGGCCTGCACCAACTGCCACGTCATGCAGCCCTACCACGACGGCTGGCTGCACGGCCCGCACAAGAGCGTCGCCACCTGCAACGACTGTCACGTGCCGCATGATCCGGTGGGCAAGCTGCTCGCCAAGGGCATCCACGGCTGGAACCACAGCAAGGCGTTCACGCTTCAGAATTTCCACGAGCCCATCCAGATCACCGCGCGCAGCCTCGCCGACGTTGAGGCCAACTGCGTCCGCTGCCACGAGACGAAAGTGAGCGCGATCATCGGCGGAGCCGCGCACGCGTCGCGCGGGGCCCAGGGCGATACCGGCATCAGTTGCGTCCGATGCCACGTCAGCGCGGGGCACGGTTTTCAGAAGTAGCTTGCCCGATCCGAGACATCCACCGGAGGCGATCCATGCCCGACGAACCCAGACCCGCGCCCGCCAGATCCCGAGCCCTGGGACTGTGGCTCACCGCGATCGCCGCCTCCGCCGCGACCATCGGGGGCCTCCTGCTGCTGCAGAACATCAGCGAGCGGAAACGCGAGGCCCAGCACCCCTTCCTCAAGATCGCCGACCTCACCGAAACCACCATCGACCCGGCCGAGTGGGGCAAGAACTTCCCCAGCCACTACGACGGGTACATGCGCACCGCCGACAACCAGAGCACGCGCTTCGGCGGCAGCGAGGCGATGCCCGTGCGTGGCGGGGGTGCCGGGGAGCCCCCCCGCGCCAAGGCTGAATCCAAACTCGAAGCCGATCCCCGGCTCCGCACCATCTTCAACGGGTACGCATTCGCGATCGACTACCGCGAGCGTCGCGGCCATGCCTTCATGCTCGACGACCAGCGCGACACCGAACGCGTCAAGCAACGCCCCCAGCCCGGCGCATGCCTGAACTGTCACGCCTCGAACGTCGTCGCGTTCCGCGAGTCCGGAATCAAGCAGGGCGCGCCGGGCACGCTCCAGGATCCCCTCAACTCCGAATCGGGCCAGGCTCAGCTGTTCAAGGGCTTCGAGCACGTCAACGCGATGAAATACTCCGACGCCACGCAGCTGGTGTCGCACCCCGTCACGTGCCTGGACTGCCACGATCCCGCGAGCATGGCCCTCCGGATCACCAAGCCCGCGTTCCTCGAGGGAATCCGCGCCCTGGCCGGGTCCGACGACCCCGTCCCGCACCTTCCCAGCATCGCGCAGTGGCGCAGGACCAGCCGGGCCACGCCCTACGACCCCAACACGCTCGCCAATCGGCAGGAGATGCGCTCGATGGCGTGCGGCCAGTGCCACGTCGAGTACTACTTCAAAGGTGAGCAGAAGCGCCTGACATTTCCCTGGCACAAGGGCCTGAAGATCGATCAGATTGAGGCGTATTACAACGAGGTCGGCTGGGCCGACTGGACCCATGCCGACTCGGGCGCCAAGGTCCTCAAAGCCCAGCACCCCGAGTTCGAGCTCTGGAGCCAGGGCATCCACGCCCGCAGCGGAGTGAGCTGCGCCGACTGCCACATGCCCTACACCCGCCAGGGCGCCATCAAGATCAGCGACCACCAGGTCAGGAGCCCGCTCCTGAACGTCGCCCGCGCCTGCCAGACCTGCCACAACTACACCGAGAGCGAAATCAAGGATCGTGTCGACATCATCCAGTCCCGAACCAAGGCCCAGCTCGACCGCGCGGAGATCGCGGTGGTTGATCTGATCAAGGACATCAAGGCCGCCAAGGACGCCGGCGCCACCGACGAGCAGCTCCGCGAGGCCCGCGACTTCCAGCGCAAGGCGCAGTTCCGAACGGACTTCCTCAACGCCGAGAACTCGATGGGATTCCACGCCCCCGGCGAGGCTCTGCGCATCCTGGGCGAGGCCGCCGATTATGCCCGGCAAGGCCAGATTGCGCTGTTCAAGTCCGCGCAGCCCCGGCAACCGTCGCCGGCGCCTCCTCGCTAGAGCGGTTTCGGTTCATTTCTAGCGCGGTACGGCGCATGTCAGGCATTGCGCGTTTTGGTCCGGGTCGGTATGGTGCGTCCGGGCCGGTGGAATCGGCCCGGGAAGGACGTGCATGGCCGCACCATACTCGGACGACTTGCGGGACCGCGTTCTGGCGGCGTACGACCGCGGGATGAAGACCAAGCAGATCGCTCAGGTCTTCCAGGTGAGCCCCGCGTGGGCCCGACGCATCAAGCAGTGCCGACGCGAGACGGGCCGCGTGCGGCCGCTGCCCACCGGCGGCAAGCGCATCCAGAAGATCGATCCGGTGCTGCTGGCCGAACTGGTCCGCCAGCAGCCCGACGCCACCCTCAAGGAACTGCGCGAGCGGCTGGGCGTCGTGTGCGCCCTGTCGTCGGTGTGGGGTGCGCTGGACAAGATCAAGTTGTCCTTCAAAAAAAGTCGCTGCACGCGGCCGAGCAGGACCGCCCGGACGTGGCCCGGCGCCGT
>JAEUIW010000039.1 GCA_016794925.1 Phycisphaerae bacterium | reverse complement strand
GCCCCTCGCGAGCGAGGGGCGATGCCATCGGTCGAAACGTGTTCCGGTACGGGCACCGCGTTTCAATCCGCGCCCCTCGCGAGCGAGGGGCGATGCGACGCCGCGCGCGCCCACCGGGCGGTGGCATGATCGTTTCAATCCGCGCCCCTCGCGAGCGAGGGGCGATGCATGGATCACATCGGCTTACACAGCCGTTGCGGCCTGTTTCAATCCGCGCCCCTCGCGAGCGAGGGGCGATGCCGCTCGCGCGGGAGGAGTACGCGATGCTCGCACTGGTTTCAATCCGCGCCCCTCGCGAGCGAGGGGCGATGCCGCGAAAGATCGCGGCGAAGTTCAGGATGACCTGGTTTCAATCCGCGCCCCTCGCGAGCGAGGGGCGATGCCTTGGTGACGCTGCGCAGGGGATCGCGGTGGTGCGGTTTCAATCCGCGCCCCTCGCGAGCGAGGGGCGATGCGCTGCGCGGCGTGAATGCCTGTGCGGTCTCGCCGGGTTTCAATCCGCGCCCCTCGCGAGCGAGGGGCGATGCACTGGGCCTGCGAGCGGCAGGTGGTGCCGGACGTGTTTCAATCCGCGCCCCTCGCGAGCGAGGGGCGATGCCGCCGAGCCGCCACCCGGTCATGCCGAAGTACTTCGAGAAGGTTTCAATCCGCGCCCCTCGCGAGCGAGGGGCGATGCCCTTGAGTTCCGGCGTCTCGCGGAGCAGCCGCACGTTTCAATCCGCGCCCCTCGCGAGCGAGGGGCGATGCGTCGACCCGCTCGCGGTCCAGCAGGTAGCCGCTGGTTTCAATCCGCGCCCCTCGCGAGCGAGGGGCGATGCCCCAGTCCCAGGTGATGCGAAAGCCCTTGCGCTCGAGGTTTCAATCCGCGCCCCTCGCGAGCGAGGGGCGATGCGGGGTTCTGCCTCGGGGTGCCCCAAGCCGGGGCGGTTTCAATCCGCGCCCCTCGCGAGCGAGGGGCGATGCCGGCTGGCCAGAGACCAAGACCAACTGCCACGCGGTTTCAATCCGCGCCCCTCGCGAGCGAGGGGCGATGCCGCTGCTGCGCGGACTGGTGACGGTGCTCGCGGCGTTTCAATCCGCGCCCCTCGCGAGCGAGGGGCGATGCGCTGCTGGGGCATGCAGGGGGTGATCAAAAGCTCATGTTTCAATCCGCGCCCCTCGCGAGCGAGGGGCGATGCACGCCGGTGAAGTTGAGCGTACCGTCGGCGTTCTGTTTCAATCCGCGCCCCTCGCGAGCGAGGGGCGATGCCACGGCGCGACTGGAGGCCACCGCCCCCGCCAACCCGTTTCAATCCGCGCCCCTCGCGAGCGAGGGGCGATGCATCAGGTGTCCGACACGATCGTCGCCATGTCCAAGTTTCAATCCGCGCCCCTCGCGAGCGAGGGGCGATGCAAACCCTGTCCTGTCGACCGTCCACGCGAACCTCGGGTTTCAATCCGCGCCCCTCGCGAGCGAGGGGCGATGCTCGGTATCCGTCCACGACGTTCCGCCGCTCATGCCGTTTCAATCCGCGCCCCTCGCGAGCGAGGGGCGATGCTTCATCAACGCACTCACCGTCGGCATCGAGGAGCTGTTTCAATCCGCGCCCCTCGCGAGCGAGGGGCGATGCACCCCTGTCGGTCCTGCATGCCCCAAGGCTTTTCGGTTTCAATCCGCGCCCCTCGCGAGCGAGGGGCGATGCTACATCTGGCGCGAGCCAGGAGCTAGATCGGGGATGTTTCAATCCGCGCCCCTCGCGAGCGAGGGGCGATGCTGCGAATGGTCCGGCCAGTCATCAAAGTTCAGCCTTCGGGTTTCAATCCGCGCCCCTCGCGAGCGAGGGGCGATGCCACCCATCTGATGATGTACGAGGACACAAGCGAGGGTTTCAATCCGCGCCCCTCGCGAGCGAGGGGCGATGCGGTTCAGTGAGCGCGTACTCGATCGGGCAAGGGTGTTTCAATCCGCGCCCCTCGCGAGCGAGGGGCGAT
>JAEUIW010000038.1 GCA_016794925.1 Phycisphaerae bacterium | reverse complement strand
CCCCCCCCCACGCCTCTCATGCTCTCCCGTTTCATCTGGCGGGGCCCGGGATTTAAACACCGGGGCTGCACGTTTGTGCTGCACTTGTGCGCGTCGCCCCGTTCATCTGAGCGGGGCGCGGATTGAAACCGCCGCCATAAGAGCGACCACGCCGACGAGCTGGTCGCCCCGTTCATCTGAGCGGGGCGCGGATTGAAACCTACCCCGAGGCCCTGCGCCGCCTCGCTGATGCGGTCGCCCCGTTCATCTGAGCGGGGCGCGGATTGAAACAACCCGCTCCTCAAGGACCTGATTTTTGGGGCCACGTCGCCCCGTTCATCTGAGCGGGGCGCGGATTGAAACTCCTCGATACATGCCGACATCGTTTGCGAGAACGAGTCGCCCCGTTCATCTGAGCGGGGCGCGGATTGAAACATTTGGAATCGCGACCAAGGAAGCGGCCGAGCCGGGTCGCCCCGTTCATCTGAGCGGGGCGCGGATTGAAACCTCAAGGTTGACTTCGTCGACCACACCCTCGGCGCGTCGCCCCGTTCATCTGAGCGGGGCGCGGATTGAAACATCGACCAGACGCCCCTGCAGGCTTGGCTCTGGCAGTCGCCCCGTTCATCTGAGCGGGGCGCGGATTGAAACCGAAAGCGTCCCGAATTGGTACGAAACAAACTTCGTCGCCCCGTTCATCTGAGCGGGGCGCGGATTGAAACTGGGTGGACTTCAACCACGAGGACCGCGACGCCGCGTCGCCCCGTTCATCTGAGCGGGGCGCGGATTGAAACTACACGTTCGTAAAGGTTGGCTCCGTCATCTTCGGGTCGCCCCGTTCATCTGAGCGGGGCGCGGATTGAAACCCTCTATCAGGAACTCGAACCAGTCGGCGGGAAGGTCGCCCCGTTCATCTGAGCGGGGCGCGGATTGAAACCAATTCGGGCTCTACATGGCGATTCTCGGAGCCTGTCGCCCCGTTCATCTGAGCGGGGCGCGGATTGAAACAAGTGTACCTCGGGCCTCACTGCGTCAAATCATCGTCGCCCCGTTCATCTGAGCGGGGCGCGGATTGAAACATCCCCGCCGAGCAGATCGTCCACGTTTTCGAGCCGTCGCCCCGTTCATCTGAGCGGGGCGCGGATTGAAACAATAAACCAGCTTTCGGCGCCGCCATGCCGGCGCGTCGCCCCGTTCATCTGAGCGGGGCGCGGATTGAAACAACCTTGGCCCTGCCGCCGAACTCGCCGCACTCGGTCGCCCCGTTCATCTGAGCGGGGCGCGGATTGAAACTCCCACGCGGCCACGGTACGGAGGCCGATGCCTAGTCGCCCCGTTCATCTGAGCGGGGCGCGGATTGAAACTGGATCGCGGCCCGCGCCTCGTTCCCGTCGCGGCCGTCGCCCCGTTCATCTGAGCGGGGCGCGGATTGAAACTTTCGTTTTGGTTTTGCGTCGTTGGCCTGATTGCGTCGCCCCGTTCATCTGAGCGGGGCGCGGATTGAAACGTCTCCTCCCTCCTCGTTCCATCCTTCACCTCCGTCGCCCCGTTCATCTGAGCGGGGCGCGGATTGAAACACGTTGCCCGTCGCGGAATAAAGGTTGTTCCTCGTCGCCCCGTTCATCTGAGCGGGGCGCGGATTGAAACCGCCACGATGTGCCGTACTGACCGCACATCTCAGTCGCCCCGTTCATCTGAGCGGGGCGCGGATTGAAACACCAATACCGCGCTCTTGGGCGTCTCCGCTCTGGCGTCGCCCCGTTCATCTGAGCGGGGCGCGGATTGAAACACGCAGTGGGCCGTTGCGCGGGACTGATCGCTGAGTCGCCCCGTTCATCTGAGCGGGGCGCGGATTGAAACATTAAACCCTGACCTACCCCGCCCCTTCCATGCCGGTCGCCCCGTTCATCTGAGCGGGGCGCGGATTGAAACTTGTACTTGGTAACCCGATAACCTGTCCGACCGGTCGCCCCGTTCATCTGAGCGGGGCGCGGATTGAAACAATTACTTACGGAATCTAGACGGTCGATTACAAGTCGCCCCGTTCATCTGAGCGGGGCGCGGATTGAAACCTTGTAGTACGGATGCACCTCAGCAAGGCGCTGCTGTCGCC
>JAEUIW010000037.1 GCA_016794925.1 Phycisphaerae bacterium | reverse complement strand
TTGCTGGAGGTCAAGCAGGATTAGGTCGGTCCCCGCGTACGCGGGGGAGACCGGATCGTTTCGAGAACGGGCAGACCATACAGAGGTCGATCCCCGCGTACGCGGGGGAGACGCGAGCGCACTATTCACGGGGGCAGGAAGTCGGGGTCGATCCCCGCGTACGCGGGGGAGACTGCAGGATTTCTGGCCATCTTCCCGCGTCAAGCGGTCGATCCCCGCGTACGCGGGGGAGACGGCCTCGCTAGCCGATCATCTGAAGCGTAGCAGGGTCGATCCCCGCGTACGCGGGGGAGACCGCGCTGGCGGCGAACCTGCAGGCCATCGTGGAGGTCGATCCCCGCGTACGCGGGGGAGACACACATCGAGATTGCTGATCACCACGCGCTTGAGGTCGATCCCCGCGTACGCGGGGGAGACGCCCTTGCGGAAAAGCCCCCAGAGTGCGGCCAGGGTCGATCCCCGCGTACGCGGGGGAGACGGTGGATGAGGTTGAACAGCGTAGTCTCGATCAGGTCGATCCCCGCGTACGCGGGGGAGACGGCTCGTCGTCGCGCAGACCTGGATGGAGAAGGGGTCGATCCCCGCGTACGCGGGGGAGACACATTATTGCTTTTCAGCGGGGTGATCTCGACAGGTCGATCCCCGCGTACGCGGGGGAGACTCGCCCTTGCCCTTGCGCCTCACTCTCCCGAGAGGTCGATCCCCGCGTACGCGGGGGAGACCCATCCACCGCGGATATTTCTCCGCTCTCCAGGGGTCGATCCCCGCGTACGCGGGGGAGACGGAGGTTCTTTCGAAGCCAGGAAGACCCACGCAGGTCGATCCCCGCGTACGCGGGGGAGACCAGATCGAGGATAGCCCCAACACCAGTCCGATGGGTCGATCCCCGCGTACGCGGGGGAGACACGGGCAGGAGCAGGAAGTCCCCCTCTCCGACGGGTCGATCCCCGCGTACGCGGGGGAGACACCCCTTGGCGCAGCGCCCGCGAAGACCGGAAAGGTCGATCCCCGCGTACGCGGGGGAGACGCAAGCAGCGTCAGGATTTTTGCGCGCGTCCCGGGTCGATCCCCGCGTACGCGGGGGAGACCGAGGTTGTCCTCGACGAACGTGGCGAAATCGGGGTCGATCCCCGCGTACGCGGGGGAGACCTCGATCGGTCTGTTTTCCATTTTTTCCATGGGGGTCGATCCCCGCGTACGCGGGGGAGACGCCGGCGAGGTGGGTCGCTACGAGAATACCCGGGGTCGATCCCCGCGTACGCGGGGGAGACGGCCACGAGACGACCAAAGCCCTCGGGGGTATAGGTCGATCCCCGCGTACGCGGGGGAGACCGCAGGGCTTCAAGAAAGCCATCTCCGACATGAGGTCGATCCCCGCGTACGCGGGGGAGACGTAGGACCACTCGTGCCGCTGCGCCCCCGCGAGGGTCGATCCCCGCGTACGCGGGGGAGACGAGGACATGCGCCCGGACGTGGATTGGTCCGTGGGTCGATCCCCGCGTACGCGGGGGAGACCGCTCACATTGACTGCGAGTGCTACCAATACCAGGTCGATCCCCGCGTACGCGGGGGAGACCGGATACGCGTGATGGACACCAAGGCACCCTACGGTCGATCCCCGCGTACGCGGGGGAGACCTGGGCTGCCGTGAGCATGGCGTCTGCGCGAGAGGTCGATCCCCGCGTACGCGGGGGAGACCTTCGGTGCCTTCGGTGGTTCCGGCGTCTTCGGGGTCGATCCCCGCGTACGCGGGGGAGACCGGAATGGAAATATTTAACGCTGGTATCCGTCAGGTCGATCCCCGCGTACGCGGGGGAGACTGGTCTTTGGCGGCCTCGGCAACCCGCCGGATGGGTCGATCCCCGCGTACGCGGGGGAGACACACGTCGGCATGGACCAGTCCGGACGCAGAGGGGTCGATCCCCGCGTACGCGGGGGAGACTGGTCGACCTCCCGACCAGCGAGGGCACGGCCAGGTCGATCCCCGCGTACGCGGGGGAGACCGTCGATTCCTCGCATCTATGGAATATGCATTGGGTCGATCCCCGCGTACGCGGGGGAGACAGGGTAAAGGCCGGTCTGTCGCGTCCGTCCTCAGGTCGATCCCCGCGTACGCGGGGGAGACTGCCGCGCGTGCCGCGTAAATCGATTTCATCAGGGTCGATCCCCGCGTACGCGGGGGAGACCCGGTCAGTCCCATCGAGCGCGCTACGGTGTCGGGTCGATCCCCGCGTACGCGGGGGAGACCGCTGAGTGCGGCGATTCGTAACCCGCGGATCAGGTCGATCCCCGCGTACGCGGGGGAGACCGATGCCCGACTGCGCGGGCTAGCTCCAGGACGGGTCGATCCCCGCGTACGCGGGGGAGACTTTGACGGAATCTTACCCGGATTCTAGCGGAAAGGTCGATCCCCGCGTACGCGGGGGAGACCTGACTCCTGGCCTTGAGGTTTTGCCAATAGCGGGTCGATCCAC
>JAEUIW010000036.1:1419-2582 GCA_016794925.1 Phycisphaerae bacterium | reverse complement strand
CGTACGCGGGGGAGACCTTCCTCTCGGTCTCGTCCTTGGCGCCGTCCAGGGTCGATCCCCGCGTACGCGGGGGAGACACCAGCGCGCCGTTGGCGTGGTCGTGGCGCAGCGGTCGATCCCCGCGTACGCGGGGGAGACTCGACACACACATGGGCGCCGGGACTACCGGGGGGTCGATCCCCGCGTACGCGGGGGAGACCCAACGCCGGAAAAAACAACATCCTGATCGTCGGGTCGATCCCCGCGTACGCGGGGGAGACTCAGGAAAGGTTTCAGTCGATGGAACTGAAACAGGTCGATCCCCGCGTACGCGGGGGAGACCATAAAAATTCTGAACTGGCGCAGCGCGTCCAGGGTCGATCCCCGCGTACGCGGGGGAGACGACATGGGGCTGTATCTGACCGGGTTGAATCTGGGTCGATCCCCGCGTACGCGGGGGAGACGGAACTCCGCCGTTCGTTCGAGACAGATAGACGGGTCGATCCCCGCGTACGCGGGGGAGACCGCCCGTGAATGCCAGGCGCAGCGGGTCGGAGAGGTCGATCCCCGCGTACGCGGGGGAGACCTTTTCGTGGTTCATGCAGCCAGCTTTTGCCCGGGTCGATCCCCGCGTACGCGGGGGAGACTGTCGGCTTTGCTGCGCTGCTCTGCCTGGTGCAGGTCGATCCCCGCGTACGCGGGGGAGACTTGAGCGCGATTGTCCGGTCTTCCACGAGGCCGGGTCGATCCCCGCGTACGCGGGGGAGACGATTCCCGCATGGTCGGCCGAGGCTGGACAAGAGGTCGATCCCCGCGTACGCGGGGGAGACTTCCGGGCGGGGATGCCGCGAGTCCTGCCAGAAGGTCGATCCCCGCGTACGCGGGGGAGACGGTGGCCTGGATCTACGATTCCGTGACTGCGGGGGTCGATCCCCGCGTACGCGGGGGAGACTATGCCGCGTGGTATCACCAGCAGGCGGCCGAGGGTCGATCCCCGCGTACGCGGGGGAGACGTTTCACGCACCGGCAACGCAACGTCTACGCCGGGTCGATCCCCGCGTACGCGGGGGAGACGTTCCTCGGATGTCGGAATGTGAATCGCTGGAAGGTCGATCCCCGCGTACGCGGGGGAGACTATGCCGCGTGGTATCACCAGCAGGCGGCCGAGGGTCGATCCCCGCGTA
>JAEUIW010000036.1:345-1319 GCA_016794925.1 Phycisphaerae bacterium | reverse complement strand
CGCGGGGGAGACGTCACGACGTGTTCATCTGGTGTCTGGACGCTGGGTCGATCCCCGCGTACGCGGGGGAGACGCCATCCCGATCGATGCGCAAGATGCGGCCGGAGGTCGATCCCCGCGTACGCGGGGGAGACGCGAGTCGGACAACGTGACCGGCCTGACGGTGAGGTCGATCCCCGCGTACGCGGGGGAGACTGATGGCGCTGGCGATCGTCGCGACCGAGAAAGGGTCGATCCCCGCGTACGCGGGGGAGACCTGATGCCGGCGGGGTCCATGTGGCGGATGCAGGGTCGATCCCCGCGTACGCGGGGGAGACTTGGTGTCTTGACATATCGCCTGCCCTTCAAAGGGTCGATCCCCGCGTACGCGGGGGAGACCTCTGTGCCTTCGTCCTGGGCTTTTTGCTTTCGGGTCGATCCCCGCGTACGCGGGGGAGACCCGTATTCCAGAAGCTTGGCGCGCACCCGGTAAGGTCGATCCCCGCGTACGCGGGGGAGACACCGCGCCGTTCCGGCTATGCGAACTGCATCAAGGTCGATCCCCGCGTACGCGGGGGAGACTGCGCGCCAAGCTTCTGGAATACGGTTTGGATAGGTCGATCCCCGCGTACGCGGGGGAGACAAGCCGATGGTGGTGCTGTACCGCAATCTGAAAGGTCGATCCCCGCGTACGCGGGGGAGACCATAGGCCTTTTGCTGCGCTTCGGTCTGGCTGGGGTCGATCCCCGCGTACGCGGGGGAGACCAATTGCTTGCCCTTCTCATAGATGCGGGCAAAGGTCGATCCCCGCGTACGCGGGGGAGACCCGCCCCCACTGCGTCCCGAGGGTCTGCATCAGGGTCGATCCCCGCGTACGCGGGGGAGACTCTAGATTTCAAGCGTATGAATTATCGCAAATTGTTAAAGATCCGTGCAACGGAGTGTTGCCAGCATTCCATCGATTTCAACGAGCCTAATAGGTGGTGTGCCCAAAG
>JAEUIW010000036.1:0-335 GCA_016794925.1 Phycisphaerae bacterium | reverse complement strand
GTACGCGGGGGAGACCCAAGAAGGCAATGAGATGGCGGCTACTTGGTGGGTCGATCCCCGCGTACGCGGGGGAGACCCTGGCCAGTACTTGGCAGGGGCTTATCCCATGGGTCGATCCCCGCGTACGCGGGGGAGACTCAAGCGCAGCAAATCTTGCAGTTCCTGAGAGGGGTCGATCCCCGCGTACGCGGGGGAGACGAAGGAATGGTAATCAGGGACTGGACCAGGCCAGGTCGATCCCCGCGTACGCGGGGGAGACGCACGATTACACGACAGACAGGAAACCACCAGGGGTCGATCCCCGCGTACGCGGGGGAGACCGAGTGCCAGACAGC
>JAEUIW010000035.1 GCA_016794925.1 Phycisphaerae bacterium | reverse complement strand
CCTTGAAGGTCCACCCCTCGCCGATCGAGCCGAGCGCGGCCCGGAGATTGTCGCGCAGCGCGGGTGTGTTGGGACAGCCGGGAAAACCGAGGAGTTCGATGCTTGGCTGGGCGGCGTGCATGGCAAGTGGCTTCGTGGACGGGCCGGGCGTCGCAGTGCACCCTGCGAGCACCCCAAGTAGAGCGGTGGCGGCGCAGACGGCGAAGGTGCGACAAGGCTTCAACATGCAACACTTTATGTCGGGGCGAGCCAAAGTGTACTGCGCCTCCCCAACGCACTGGTCGTCTCGCCATCGCGTCGCGCGACGAAGTGGGTCCGCTGCCCGCCCTGTGGTGACCCGGAGGAGAGCACGGCCGGTCCGTCGCAGACACTCGGCACGTAGGGGAGCGAGTTGAAGTCTGTCGAGGCCACTCATACATCGCTACAGGCACTGCGCCAGCGTCATGTTTCCGTCATCTCCCCGGGCGCGAGCCCCCAATGATCGACCAGAGCCATGCGCATCCTCATCGTCGAAGATTCCGCCGTTCTCCGCGACTCGCTGGCCCAGGGTCTGCGCGAGGCCGGGTACGCTGTGGACGCGGTCGCCGATGGCAAGCGCGGCCTGATCTACGCCCAGACCACCGACTACGACGTGATCGTGCTGGACTGGATGCTGCCGGAGATGGACGGACTAACGGTGCTCGCCAAGATACGCGAGAAACGCATCCCCGCGGCAATCCTCATGCTCACCGCCAAGGACACGCTCGACGACAAGGTGCGCGGCCTGACCACGGGGGCCGATGACTATCTCGTCAAGCCCTTCGCGTTCAAGGAACTCCTGGCACGGGTGCAGGCCCTCACGCGACGCAGGCACGGGGAGCGATCCCCGGTGGTGCGGATCGGGCCGCTCACGATCGACACGTCGGCGAAGACGGCGCACGTGGCGCGGGGCCACGGCGCAGCGGTCGCGCTCGACCTCTCGCCCCGCGAGTACGGGTTGCTCGCGTACCTCGCGGCCCATGCCGGAAAGCCCGTGCCCCGCGCGGAACTGGAAGAACACCTCTACGACGATCGCTCGCAGGTCTTCTCCAACGCGATCGACTCGGCGGTGGCGGCCCTGCGCGGCAAACTCGACGCGGCGGGGTGTCCGGCCATCATCCACACGAGAAGAAAGGTTGGGTACGTGTTGAAAGAGGGCACGCCATGACCAGCATCCGTCGCCGCACGGCCATGCTGGTGGCCCTGAGCATGGCCGTGCTGCTGGTCGTCGGCGGCGTCGTGCTGCTGGTCGTGCTGCGCCGGGCCATGACCGCGCAGTTCGACGATGCGCTCGTTGCACGGGCCGCTGCGCTGCAATCACTCACGCGATTCGACGGAACCAAGGTCGAGATGGACTTCGCGGGCGAGGCCATGCCTCGCTACGCCCGGCGCGCGGATGCCGAGTTCTTTGTCGCGTGGGTGCGGGCGGGGTCGGGCTGGCTCGCGCTCGAACGCTCCGAATCGCTGCGCGAGGGCCCGTGGCCCCCGGCGGCGATGCGCGATGATTCCGTGGGCATCCGCGACGTGATTCTGCCCGGTGGCTCGCCGGGCCGCGCGGTGCTGATCGAGTTTGTCGCCCCACGCGAGCTTGACGAGGGGAGCGACCGTCGCGGCGAAGCACCGACCGAAACCGCTCCGGCCTCACCCGCGCTCGATCCACCATCCGCGCACGCCGTCCGCCTGCTTGTCGCGCTCCCGCGAGCGCCGCTGGACCGCACGCTCTCGCTCGTCGGGTGGTGCATCGCGGGCGTGGGCGGGGCGCTCGCGCTGGCGAGCATCATCGCATCCCGCTGGGCCGTCGGGCGCGGGCTCGTCCCGCTGGGCGACCTCTCCCGGCGCGTGCAGTCGCTCGACGCGGACACCCTCAGCGCTCGGTTCGAGCCCGCCGGTCTGCCCGCCGAACTCCGCCCAATTGCCGAACAACTTTCGGGCCTGCTGGCCCGGCTCCAAGACGCGTTCGAGCGCGAGAAACGCTTCAGCGCCGCGGCCAGCCACGAACTCCGCACGCCCATCGCGGAACTGCGGATGCTCCTTGAAGTCGCCTCAAGTCAGCCCCGCACCGGCGAGGAATGGTTGCGCACGGCCGAGACCTCGCTGGGGGTGCTGGCCCGCGCGCAATCGCTCTGCGAGACGTTGCTGCGCCTGTCACGCGCCGGCGCGGCCCACCCCGCGCCCGGCGCGGAGGCACGCACCCAAGTCGGTCCTGTTCTTACGGAGCAAGCCGCCCGCGCCATCGCCATGCACGGCGGCGATGCCCGTCTTGTGCGCATCGACGCGGATGAGACGCTTGTGGCCCGCGTCGAGAGCGCCACGCTCGCGGCCATCGTCGGCAACCTGCTCGACAACGCTCTGCGCCACGGCGACGTCGCGCCGGATGATCCGGTGATCGTCCGCGCGCATTTGGTTGCGGACGGGGTTCGCATCGATATCACCAACTCGGCCCCGGCTCTCACGAACGAAGACCTCGCACACCTCTTCGAGCCGTTCTGGCGCAAGGACGCTTCTCGCCACGACCAACGCGGCTTCGGCCTGGGCCTCGCCGTCGCCCGTACGCTCACGAGAGCCAGCGGCGGAGAGATTGCTGTGCGACACGACAGTGCGCGAGCAGTCAAGTTTTCAATATCGCTTCTCCCATCGGATGGACGCCGATGATGTGCCGGCAACACCTCTTGAAAGCGTCACCATCTCCCCTAGGGATGTCGCGATAGATTGCTGTCGACAGATCTCATGAAGCTGTTTGGCGACCTCACAATTGCGGTAGTTCGCAACGAGGCCGCCTTGCGTCCGCCAACTCCCGCCAGCGCCGGCGCTGCTCGCACCAGTCCGAGGCGGCACACACCGTGCGCAGTTCGTGCTCGCTGACTGCATCACGCTCTCGCGCAACGCGGGGCAGGAACAGCAACTCCTCCTGGATGTCCGGAGCCAGACACAGCAGATCCATGATCTGGCTGATCCGAGCCCGCGTGACCTGCCCCAACCGGGCGAGGTCGGCGTGGGATTCGACCTCGCCCATCCGAACCAGCTCCGCAAACCGGATCGCCAGCGCCATCAGGCGGGCGACACGGGGAACGCGGCCCGCTTCAACGGGCGGCGCGGCGGGCTCCACGCCGACGTTGACCTGTTTCCGGCCCGCCGTCCCCCGCGTGAAATGCACCGGGAACTCGATCGTGACGTCGTGCATGTTTTTCATGCGACCTCCTCGTGCTCAACGGGTGCCTGGCCGAGCGTGCGCAGCCCGGCAGGATGGAACGTGATCGACACCGTCTTCTTTGCACCGTCGTAGTCCACCCGCTTGACGAGGTTCGCCAGCACGGCCGCCTGTTCCCGCGGGTAGAGCACGTCCCACGTCGCGGCGAACTCGCGAAGCGAGGCCGCGACGTCGGCCTGGGTGATCGACTCGTTCTCGATCTGTTCCGCCT
>JAEUIW010000034.1 GCA_016794925.1 Phycisphaerae bacterium | reverse complement strand
TCCCGTTGAAGGAGAGGGGCGTTGGAAAAGTCTCCGGATTCCGTCGCTCGCCGCGGCGGGCCCGAGCGGCGAACGATCAGCGATAGAACTCGATGATCAGGTTCGGGTTCACGTCGAACGGGATCTGGTCCGACACCGGGTGGGCCAGGATCTTGATCTGCAGCTCCGAGGGGTTGAACTCCATCCATCCCGGAACGTCGTGCCCCGCCTTGGACTCCATGTTCTCGCGGATCAGCTTGTGCAGCTTGGGCTTGATCGTGATCACGTCGCCCACGTCCATCGAGCACGAGGGGCGGTCGGTCTTGCGGCCGTTGACCAGCACGTGCCCGTGGGCGACGATCTGCCGCGCCGCCCAGATGGTGCGGGCCAGCCCCGCCCGACGCAGGGCGTTGTCCAGCCGCCGCTCCAGCAGGCGCAGCAGCATCTCGCCCGTGTTGCCTTTCATGTGCGAGGCGGTGTCCAGGTACCGGCGGAACTGCTTTTCCAGCACCCCGTAGTGGTACCGCAGCTTCCGCTTCTCGTTCAGGCGGATGCCGTAGTCGCGCAGCCGCCGCCCGCGGTACCCGTGCATGCCCGGGAACACCAGCGCCCGCTTCGATGTGTGCTTGGGGTTGTCCTCGATCGGCGAGCCGACGCGGCGGGACAACTTGACCTTCGGTCCGATGTAACGAGCCATGCGATTCTCCGTCACCACCGCCGGAATTCCCGCAGGAACTCCCGTGGAGTGCCCGCTTCGATCCGTCACGCCCGTGGAACACACGCGGGAGCGGGGAAGCGAGCGATCCGAGCCGGATTCCCGCGTCTGCGGACCGACCCATTAGACCCGGGCACGTCGCCCTGATGCAAGGGGTAATCCAAGGCCCGCCGCGCGGCACGGTCAAGCCGTTCGCGGCGATCAGCCTCACTTCGCGCCAAACTCCGCGCCCGCGGCCGCCCTCCCGCACGGCCGACACTAGACTCCCGTGATGCCCAGCCCCGTGCGGCTTCCCGTGCTCCCCTCCGCGCCCCGCGCACCCGCGCGGGCACGGGATTTTCTTCACGAAGACCATGAAAAGAAGGAAAAATGCGGCGTCTTCGCGGTCTGGGGCCAGGGGGAGAAGACCGGACCCGCTGGAAGAGGGGGTGACGGCGCGGCGGTCGTGTACATGGGGCTCTTCGCCCAGCAGCACCGCGGCCAGGAGGCCGCGGGGATCGCCGTGACCGACGCCCGCACGCTCCAGGGCGTCACGGGTCAGGGGCTCGTGGCCGACGCCCTCTCCGCGCCGGTGCTGGCGTCGCTGGAGGAACGGCCGATTCTCGGCGCTGTCGGTCACACGCGCTACTCGACCGCCGGGGGCTCGCTGGCGTGCAACGCTCAACCCCTGGTCGAGAGCTACATCGGTGGGCAGGTGGCCGTGGCCCACAACGGCAACCTCGTCAATGCGCGAGCCCTGCGCCGCAAGTTCGAGGAGGCCGGGCACCTCTTCCACACCACCAGCGATACCGAGGTCGTGGTTCATCTGCTGGCGAGCCCCGAGCAGCAACGGAGCGTCGATCCGCTCGCCGCGACGCTGCGGCATCTGCAGGGCGCGTTCAGCCTGGTCTTCCTGTTCCCGGATCGCATCGAGGCGGCGCGCGATCCCTGGGGCTGGCGTCCGCTGGTGCTGGGCCGTCTGGCGGACGGGCGCGCGGTGATCGCCAGCGAGACCGTGGCGCTGCAGGTGGTGGGCGCGGCGCTGGTGCGCGAGGTCGAGCCGGGCGAGATCGTGACCCTGTCGGACGGGGGCGTCTCGTCGCGCCGCTTCGCCGATCCCGCGCCCGCGCTGGCGCAGTGCGTGTTCGAGCACGTGTACTTCGCCCACCCGGCCAGCGCGGTGTTCGGCCGCAACGTCCAGATCGTGCGCGAGGCGCTGGGCGAGCGGTTGGCGCGGGAGGCCCCGGTCGAGGCCGATTTCGTCATGCCCATGCCCGACTCGGGGCGGTCCGCCGCGATCGGGTACGCCCGGGCCTCGGGCATCGGGTACCGCGAGGGCATCGTGCCGAACCGGTACGTGGGCCGGACGTTCATCAAGCCCACGCAGGCGCAGCGTGCCGCGGCGGTGCGGCTGAAGCTCAACGTGGTGGGGGAGATCGTGCGCGGCCGGCGGGTGGTGGTGGTGGACGATTCGATCGTGCGCGGCACGACCACCCGGGCCAAGATCGAGCAGCTCCGCGAGGCGGGCGCCCGTGAGATCCATCTGCGCATCAGCTGCCCCCCCATCCGTCATCCGTGTTATTTCGGCGTGGATTTCGCCACCCGCGAGCAGTTGATCGCGCACGATCGGACGATCGATCAGATTCGCGCGTACCTCGGCGTGGACACGCTGCACTACCTGTCGCTGGAGGGCACGCTGGCGTGCGTGGGCCTGCCGGCGCGGGATTGCTGCACGGCGTGCTGGTCCGGGGACTACCGCATCGACCTGGAGCACCCGCTCACGGAGGACGAGGTCGCGGAGAAGCGGCAACTGCGGATGTTCACGTGAGTCCGCTTTCCGGGGGTGCGTCACTCGCCCCCGGGCTTGCCCTTGGGCGTGGGCCGGTCGGGGTCGGGCGAGCGGTTCCAGCCGTCGAGGGCGGCGAGCACGTCGGCGCGGTTGTCGGCCTTGCAGGTGGCGCGCATCTCGACGTACATGGCGTCCATGTAGACCTTGGGGGTGATGCCGCGGCCGTCCTCGCCGACGTTGTGCGCTTCCTTGACCTTCGCGAAGGCCTTGTCGAACGCGCCCGTCAGGTACGCCTCGTGCGTGGCGTAATCGGGGACGCGGAGCAGGATCTGGCGGCCGGTGGCGTGCAGCTCGGCCCAGTATTTTTCCGCGGGGGAGTTGGCCCGCGCGAACATCTGATAGGTGAGCACGGCGCCGAGCACCAGCAGCACCAGCACGCCCAGGCCGATCACCTTGGAATTGCCGCCTGACGCCATCGTTGAGTCCTCCACGGGGCGGGTCGTTGCCGCCGAGCGCAAGCCTAGCAGGCGGTTGCCCGGGCCGACTTCCCCGGTCCTCGGCGGGTCGGGCGCGAGGGTGTACCATCGCCCCATGCCCGCGTCCCGCATCGAGCTTACGCTCGGGCATTCGCCCGATGCCGACGACGTGTTCATGTGGTGGCCGCTCACGGGGATGGTGGACCCGGCGGACTGGACGCGGGTGACGGGACGGCCCGAGCTGGACACCGATCGGTTCGCGTTCCGGCCCGTGGTGGCGGATATCCAGGAGTTCAACCTGCGGGCGGCCCGGGAGGGGGACCTGGATGTCACCGCGCTCTCGGTGTTCGGCTATGCCCACGTGGCCGACCGCTACGCGCTGACGGCGTGCGGCGGGAGTTTCGGGGAAGGGTACGGGCCGAAGGTGGTGGGGCGGCGCGGGGCCGGGTGGGTGGAGGGTACGGGGTCTGATCCGGCGGAGCGGCTGCGGGATCGGACCATCGCCGTGCCGGGGACGCGCACCACGGCGTACCTGGTGCTGACGCTGATGATGCGCGGGCGCGCGTTCCGGGCCGTGGAGATGCCGTTCGGCCAGATCGCGGACGCGGTGCGCGAGGGGCGGGTTGAGGCGGGCGTGCTGATCCATGAGGGGCAGGTAACGGAGGATGAACTGGGCGTGGCGGTGGTCGCGGACCTGGGGGCGTGGTGGGCGGAGACGACGCGGCTGCCTCTGCCGCTGGGGGGGAACGCGATCCGCCGCGATCTGGATGCGCGTCACGGCGCGGGCACGATCGCGACCGTGGCGGGGCTGCTGCGGCGGTCGATCGATCACGCGCTGAGGGAGCGAGATCGATCGACGCGCTACGCGATGGCGTTTTCGCCGACGTTCCGGGCGCTGGCGGCGCAGGCCGGGCTCTCGGCCGAGCGTCTGCGGGCGCGCGCGGATCGGTACATCGACATGTACGTCAGTGGGCTGACGATCGATTGCGGGGCGCGCGGCGAGGCGGCGGTGCGGGAATTGTTGTCGCTGGCCCGGCGGGTGGGAATGCTGCCTGCCGGGGCGCGCGTGGATGTGATCCCGTCGGGTGTGCCCGCCGCGGGATAGCCTGGGAATCTCAGGGCTCGTGGTTCATGGTGGCGGTGTGCGCGCGAGGGGTCGGATTCGTCGGGACCTGAGCCGGCGCGGGATAGGAGCAGCGCGGGGTCGTTTTCTGGGTGTGGGGAATGGGCAACGGGCGATTGGGAATGGGCAATGGGGAAAGGGGAATAGAGGGTGGGGGGGCAAATGGGCGGCACGGGACATGACGAGCCTTGGGGCCACTCGTAAGGCGGCGCGCACGCGGACACCATGAACCGTCCACATCGTGGCAGCGGCCGCGTTTCTGCGCAACTGGGAGAGACATCCTGTGTGCCGGGGGGGGGCGGCAGCGCCGATAAATCACTCAGGGTGCTCGCGCGAGGAGGAATTCATGCGTCAGCATGTGCGGAGATGGGCGTCCGCGCCGCGGGTGGGGGCGGTCGG
>JAEUIW010000344.1 GCA_016794925.1 Phycisphaerae bacterium | reverse complement strand
TGGTGCCGGTGAAGGGGCACGCCCATCTGCTGCGCGCGTTTGCCGATGTCGCCCCCCGCTTCGCATCGGCGCAGCTCGTGATCATCGGAGAGGGGCGGGAACGCACGGCACTGGAGGCACTGATACGCCAACTCGGCCTTGCGGCGCGCGTCCGCCTGCCGGGCAACATACCGGACGCGCTTCGCTACATGCGTGCATTCGATGTGTTCGCCATGCCCTCGCTGCGGGAGGGACTGGGCCTCGCACTCATGGAGGGCATGAGCGGGCGCCTTCCGGTGATCGGGTCGGACATTCCGGCCATGCGGGACCTGGTCCGCGGTGCGGGCGGAACCCTGGTTGCGCCCGGCGACGAGCCTGCCCTCGCCGCCGCGCTCGCCCGCTGGCTTGGCGCGTCGCCGGACGAGCGGGAATCCGGGGGCCGGATTGCATCCGAATACCTGCAGCGGAATCACAGCATCGCCGATTACCGCAACGCCTATCGAAACCTGGTCGACGAAACA
>JAEUIW010000343.1 GCA_016794925.1 Phycisphaerae bacterium | reverse complement strand
GATCGTCCTCGACCTCACCGGGATGACGTCGGCGGACCCGCACACGCTCGACCACGTGGTCCGGTTCGTCGGCGCGGCCCGCCTGCTCGGCGCCCGCTGCGTGCTCTGCGGCCTGCGCCCCGAGGTCGCCGGGGTGATGTGCGGGCTCGAGGGCTGGCAGACGATCGAGGCGGTCCGCGACCTCCGCGAGGCGCTGCGCAGATAGCCGCCGCCGCTGCCTCTTCAATAAATGCTCGAATTGTCGAGGCGAGCGGATGGCAGGGGCGGGGGAATGCCGTACCCTCGCGGCGGTGAAGGCCCCGCCGGCGAACTCCCTCGGCATCGACAGCGAGCAGATCAACGCGCTGCCGCTGCGCAGCTACACGGGCCCCATCTCGATCGTGTCGACGGCGGCCGACCTGGCGGCGGCGAGCCTGTACCTGCGCGACGAGCGGGTGCTGGGCTTCGACACCGAGACCCGCCCGTCGTTCCGCCCGGGCGAGCAGCACCCGCCGGCGCTGC
>JAEUIW010000342.1 GCA_016794925.1 Phycisphaerae bacterium | reverse complement strand
GCCTTATACTGCGTTGGAGTTGTAAAATAAACGAAGCCGCCCATTCCCCTGCCAACCATTCCCCTGCCAACCTCGATGCTGCCGCGGTGAATATTCAAATGGCAAAGGAATGGATGGAAAAGGAATAAATGCACCAGGACTGGTGGAATGTTTTCCGAAAAACAAAGCGAGAAACTGACGCCTTCATCGTCATGAACCTGAAACCCGACGGAGCCTTGTACTGCGTTGGAGTTGCAAAATAAACGAAGCCTCCCATTCCTCTGACGCCCATTCCTCTGCCAACCTCGATGCTGCCGCGGTGGGCATTCAAATGGCAAAGGAATGGATGGCAAAGGAATAAATGCACCAGGACAGGTGGAATGTTTTCCGAAAAGCAACGCTAGAAACTGACGCCTTCATCGTCATGAACCTGAAACCCGACGGAGCCTTATACTGCGTTGGAGTTGTAAAATAAACGAAGCCGCCCATTCCCCTGCCAACCATTCCTCTGCCAACTTCGAT
>JAEUIW010000341.1 GCA_016794925.1 Phycisphaerae bacterium | reverse complement strand
GATCGGTCGCCTTTTTCGTTTCGTCGCCGCGCGGGTCCTTACACCTCCCACCTCCCTCCTCCCACCTCCCGATCGCCGTTCGAACGTTATCTTCCCGAGCGCCGTATTCCTCGGTGCCCTCATCCACCCTCGGCCTTCCCGACGTGACCCCAACGCCAGCCGGCGACCTCGAGCTCCTCGCCCAACTCGCGCAGGCCCGCGGCGACATCGCGAAGCAGATCAGCCGCCGCATCGTCGGTCAGCACCAGGTGGTGGACAACATGATCTCGGCCATCCTCGGCGGCGGCCACGTGCTGCTCGTCGGCGTGCCGGGGCTCGCGAAGACCCTCCTCATCCAGACCATCGCGCAGGCGCTCGACCTCGAGTTCTCGCGCGTGCAGTTCACGCCCGACCTGATGCCGAGCGACATCACCGGCACCGAGCTGCTCGAGGAGGACCATGGCACCGGCAAGCGCGCCTTCACCTTCGCGCGCGGCCCGGTGTTCGGGAACATCGTCCTCG
>JAEUIW010000340.1 GCA_016794925.1 Phycisphaerae bacterium | reverse complement strand
CTTCGACTACGAGCCCTAGCGCATGCCTCCTGCCGAAGAGAACATCGCCTTGAACCGGAGCTCGCCAGGCACCGGCATCGTCTTGCGCGTCGCCGGCCTGTTCGGCACACTGCTGATGCTGGCGATCACCGCCCTGCTCACGGCCTGGCTGTACGGATTGCCGTTCTTCGGCCTACCGGGAGCCAACCAGACCCACCTGGCCGATGCCAGGCAGGCGCTCGAACTGAGTGCCGACAGCCGCAGCACGCAGATCGAAAGCGCCCTGCGGGAACGCCGCGGCAATCTCCGCCTGCTCTCCGAAAGCCCTGTCCTCGTGCAGGCTCTGGCCACGCCGCTGACGCAAGCGGCGTCTGCCGCTGCCAGTCGCCACTTCCAGTCGGTGATGGGCGCCTACCCGGATGTTTTCGAATACCTGGCGCTGGTGTCGACCAGCGACGGGCGCGTGCTGGCCGCCAGCGACGCCAGCATGGCCGGACGCCCCCTCGCCGACGCCGGTCTGCTC
>JAEUIW010000033.1 GCA_016794925.1 Phycisphaerae bacterium | reverse complement strand
CTCCTTGATGACCTTGGTGATGTTCTTGGCATCGCCCGCGAGTTTGATCGCGGCGGCGCGGACGGCCTCGGGTGCCTTGTCCAGCGTGATGACTTCTTCTTCGTCACCTTCCTTCTCCTCGCCCTTGGGCTGCGTGCTGCCCGCGGGCTGGGGTGGCTGACCGGGCTGAGCGAAGGCCCAGGCACCAGCGCCAGTGATGAGGGCGAGCGAAACGAGGCTGGCCGAGAGTTTCCGAGTATGCATGCAAATGCTCCGTGGCCGGGCGGGAATCTCCGCTGCGGCTGGTTGAAGGGGCTGGCGGAACGCGCGTCCCGTCATGGAGGTATCAAAGCGGCACGCAGGAACGAAACATGATGGTGACGTGATCGTGATGTCGAGCGCGGCTCCCTCGCTGCGCGGCCATGAAACGCGCTGTGCCCAGCGAGTGATTCCCGGTTGGCGATGCGGTCAGCCCTTGGAGATCGGCGCGCTTCGACGAAGCACACGCAGTCCATTGCCCACGACCAGCAGGCTCGCCCCCACGTCGGCGATGACGGCCATCCACATCGTCCCCAGCCCGCCCAGGGTCAGCGCGAAGAAGACCACCTTGATCCCGATGGCCAAGGCGATGTTCTGGGTCAGAATCGAGCCGGTGCGGCGAGAGAGCCGCACGAACTCTGGCACGCCCCGCAGGTCATCCTGCATGAGCGCCACGTCGGCGGTTTCAAGCGCCGTGTCCGTCCCCGCCGCGCCCATCGCGAAGCCGATGGTTGACTTTGCAAGCGCCGGGGCGTCGTTCACGCCGTCGCCGACCATGCCGACCGCGTCGCCGTGCTTTGTCACCAGGCGCTCAATCTCGGCGAGCTTGTCCTCGGGGAGCATGCCGCCCCGAGCCTCGTCGATGCCGACCGCCTTGGCAATGGCCGACGCGGTCGTCTGGTTGTCGCCCGAGAGCATGAGCGTCTTGATGCCCATATCGTGCAGCAACTTGATCGCCTCGACACTGCTTTCGCGAGGCGTGTCGGCCACCGCGATGACGCCGAGCACTTTGCTCTCCGACGCGACCACCACCGCCGTCTTGCCCTGCACCTCGAAGTGGCTCAGGACGGCCTCGACCTCCAGGGAGCAGACCTTGCGTTCCTCAGCCAGGCGATGGTTGCCAACGAAGAACGCCGCGCCGTCGATGCGTCCTTCCACTCCACGGCCCGTCAGCGACTTGAACGCTTCAACGTTTGCGCGCTTACCGCTCCAAGACGCCACAACCGCCATCGCCACCGGGTGCTGCGAGAGGGCGTCCAGGCTCGCTGCGATGCGCAGTACGTCGTCCCGGCTCGCGTCCCCGATGGGCTGCACGTCCGTCACGCGCGGTTTGCCCTCGGTGATCGTCCCGGTCTTGTCGAGCGCCACCACCTTCAACTTGCGGCCGTTCTCCAGATGCACGCCGCCCTTGATGAGGATGCCCCGCTTGGCCGCCGCCGTCAGGCCGCTGACAACCGTCACGGGCGTCGAGATCACCAGGGCGCACGGGCACGCGATTACCAGCAGCACCAGCGCCTTGTAAAGCCAGGGGTAGAACGGCTGGCCGAACGCCAGCCACGGCACGACCGCGACCAGCACCGCCGCCACACACACGATCGGCGTGTAGACCTTGGCGAAGTTGTCCACGAACCGCTGCGTGGGCGCGCGGCTCGCCTGCGCCTCCTGCACGGTCCTGATGATCTTGGCGAGGGTGGTCTGGTCCTTGCCGCCGGTGGTCTTGAACTCCAGCACGCCCGATTCGTTGATGGTCCCCGCGAAGACCTTGTCGCCCGTCTTCTTGTCCACCGGCACGGACTCGCCCGTGACCGGGGCCTGATTGACGCTCGACTCGCCCGCGACGACCACGCCGTCGAGCGCGAGCCGCTCGCCGGGTTTCACTTGCACGACCGCGCCGACGGCGACCTCGCCCGCGCGCGTCGCCTTCCATGATCCGTCCGGCTGCTTCACGCTCGCCTCATCAGGGGCCATGGCCATCAGCCCCTTGACGGCGTTCCGCGCCCGGTCCAGCGCCTTGGCCTCGATCAACTCGGCGAGCGCGAACAGGAACGTGACCAGCGCGATCTCCGGCCACGCGCCGATCACCGCCCCGCCGATGATCGCCACCGTCATCAGGAAGTTGATGTTGAGCGTGAAGGTCTTGAGCGCGATCCAGCCCTTCTTCAATGTCGGCAGGCCGCCGAGCAGGATCGAGAGGACCGACACCTCGATCACCGGCCACGACGTCTCTTTCACGCCCGCGAAGGACATCGCCTCCGCGCCCGCCGCGAGCAACCCCGCGAGGATGAACAGGCCGTGCTTTTTCCACCACGGCCGCGCGTCCACGCTCGCCGCCGCGTGCTCGTCGCGGGTTGCGCACGCCGCGCCGCCGCAATCGGCCCCCGCGTCCGCGCCACCACCCGCGGCAATCGCGCCCGCCGCGCCCGCGGGCGACACCACCGTCGGCGTCATCCCCACCGAGCGCACCTTGGCCGTGATCGCCTCGGGCGAAGCCGCCGCCGCGTCGTGCGCGACCGTCATCGTCCGCGTCACCACGTTGCACTCGACCGACGACACCCCGGCCATACCTCCGACCGCCTTGCGCAGCACCTGCTCCTCGGCGGCACAGTCGAGTTCCTTCACGGCGATGGTCGTCGTCGTCGCGCCGGGCTTGGCGGGTGGCGTGGGCGAGTGGGCGGGGGGCGTGGTCAAGGTCTATTCCTTCCCGGCGCGCGTCGCCGCGACCGTCCGAATGAGTTGTACGTCCGTGCGATCCGCCCGGACGCGGGTCCGGGGGATTCGCACGCCCGTCCGGGGCCGTTGGGCGGGCGTCCGGGTTGATCGTTCGACCGTCCCGGTCAGTGGGACGACCGTCCCGATGAGCCGGACGGTGGTCCGGATCGGTCGGATGGGCGCGCGGCATCGACCGGCTTGCCCGCGTCTCTGCGGCTTGTTCTCTTCCGCAACTCTTTCGCCACAGCGACGCAGCCATAGATCGTCGCGGCGGCGAGCGCGAGGGCCACGCCGCCGATATCGAGTGGGAAAGCCAAATGACCGTGCTGCGCGTAGTGATCTCTCACGAACGCGTAGAGCGCCACATCGGCCCCCGCCGCCAGCAGGGCGAGCGGGACCAGCAGCAACAGCGCCGACCGAACTGTCAGCGGCCGGTTCCGGCGCAGCCGGGACCGCTCGCCCTGGCTCTCGCCCCGATCGGGCGAGCGCGGCGAGCGCGAACGCTTACTTCTTGGGCGCGGGCTTGGCATGGTCGTGCCCGTCGCCTTCCTTGTGCTCGCCGTCTTTGTGGTCGTGGCCCTTGTCAGCGCACTCCTTGCACGCACCGTGGCCCACGACGCGGATCGCGGTGCCCTCGCGGACCCAGAGGTGGGCCTCGTCGCCGTCGGCCGTCACGAAATACTGCGGCTCGCTCTTGACGGGCTGGCTCGCGCCCTGACCCATGAGGATGGCCGCGAAAGCGGTGAGGGCGACGCCCGAGGCGAGGCCGACGACAAGACTCTTGGAACGGGACTGTGACATACACGGACTCCTTGCAATGCGGGCTCAGTGCGAGCCACTGGGTGGGGGAGGAACATCGGACGACGATTTCGGCGGCTGCGGCGGAGACGGCGGCTTGGGGGCCGGGGTTGCCGCTGACGGTGGCGTGGGTGGCGGAGGAGGGGGAGCGGGCGGAGCGGTCACGGTGGTCTCGACCTTGGCCGGCGCGGCGGTATTGACGACCGGCACCGTGGCGAGGTCTTCGGGATGGACTTCGAGCGGCCCCGTCTCGGGCTTCTCCCATCCTTCGGGCACAGGCGTGGGTCGGCCGCTGGGGTCGCGGCCCGTGATGATGCGGTAGATCGCCGGGAGCACGATGAGCGTGAGCAGCGTGCTGGAGATCAGACCCCCGATGACGACGGTCGCCAGCGGTCGCTGTACCTCCGAGCCGGTGCCGGTGGCGATCGCCATCGGCACAAAGCCCAGCGAGGCCACGAGCGCCGTCATCAGGACGGGCCGCAGCCGCGTCAGACACCCGCGGAGGATCGCCGCGTCACGCGCCAGCCCCTCGCGGCGTAACTGATTGATGAACGAGACCATCACCAGCCCGTTGAGCACCGCCACGCCCGAGAGCGCGATGAAGCCCACGGCGGCGGAGATCGAGAACGGCATATCTCGGAGCCAGAGGGCCACGATGCCGCCCGTCAGACCAAGCG
The DNA here is from genome assembly GCA_016794925.1 of Phycisphaerae bacterium. GTDB lineage: Bacteria > Planctomycetota > Phycisphaerae > Phycisphaerales > UBA1924 > JAEUIW01. Next base: position 4,213 of record JAEUIW010000033.1, on the reverse strand, counting down.
GGACGGCGGAGAAGACCAGCAGCGCGTACTTGACGCTCTTGAACGTGCCGAAGAGCAGCATCAGGATCAGCGTGAAGCAGACGGGCACGACCACCATCAGCCGCTCGCGGGCGGCCACGAGGTTCTGATACGTCCCGCCCCATTCCAGCCAACCCCCGGGTGGGAGCGTGACCGACGCCACCTTCTCCTGCGCATCGACCACGAACGACCCCAAGTCGCGCCCGCGCACGTTCGCTTGCACGGTGACCAGCCGCTTGCCGTTCTGGCGGCTCATCTGGAACGGGGCCTCGGAGGTCACCACGTCCGCGATCGACGAGAGGGGCACGAAGCCCATGCGCTTCTCACCGGCCTTCTCCGCGCCCTCCCGCGGCAGGGGCACGGGCAGTTTGTCCATCGCCGTGAGGTCGCCGCGGATCGACTCGGGCAGGCGGACGACCAGTTCCACGCGCCGGTCCCCCTCGAAGACGATCCCAGCCTCGCGCCCGCCCACCGCCGCCGCGATCACGTCCTGGGCCTGGGTCATGTCGATGCCGACGCGGGCCGCCCTCTCTCGATCCACGATCACGTTCACCAGCGGCATCCCGTCGGTCTGCTCGACCTTGATGTCGGCCGCGCCGGGCACGCCTTCGAGCACCTTGGCGATCTCGGCGGCGGTGGCCTGCATCTTGGCGAAGTCGTCGCCGTAGACCTTGACGGCCACGTCGGAGCGCACGCCCGAGGCCAGCTCGTTGAAGCGCATCTGGATCGGTTGGGTGAACTCGTAGGCGTTGCCGGGCACGGCGGCGATCAGTTCCTCGACGCGGGCGATGAGGTCCGCCTTGGGGAGCTTTGGGTCCGGCCACTGGCTCCGCGGCTTGAGCATGATGAAGGTGTCGGTCAGGTTGGGGGTCATCGGGTCCGTGGCCATCTCGGCAGTGCCGGTGCGCCCGAAGACGAACGCCACCTCAGGCACCTTGGCGATGGCCTCTTCAAGCTCAAACTGCATCCGCGTGGCCTGCTCGACGCCGGTGGAGATCGGACGGGTCGCCATCACCACGAAGTCGCGTTCATCGAGGCTCGGAGTAAACTCCGACCCGAGCGTCGTGAAGAGCAACCCGGCCGCGACCAGCCCCGCCGCCGCCACGCCGACGACCGGGTAGCGGAGTTTGAGCGACCACGCCAGCACCGGGGTGTAGACGGCCTTGGCGGCGCGGATGAGGATGTTGTCCTTCTCGCTCACCCGGCCCCGGATCAGGATCGCCACCAGCGCGGGCACCAGCGTCAGGGACAGGATGAACGCCGAGATCAGCGCGATGATGACCGTCATGGCCATCGGGTGGAACATCTTGCCCTCGACGCCCGTGAGCGCGAGGATGGGCAGGTACACCGTGATGATGATCGCCTGCCCGTAGACCGAGGGCTGGATCATCTCCTTGGCGGCGACCGTCACCTCGTGCATCCGCTCCTCGAACGTCAGGAGCCGTTTCTCGTGGTGCTGCTTCTCGGCCAATCGCCGGAGGCAGTTCTCCACGATGATGACCGCCCCGTCCACGATCAGGCCGAAGTCGATCGCGCCCAGCGACATGAGGTTGCCGCTGATCTTCCACTGCACCATCCCCGTGGCCGTCATCAGCATCGAGAAGGGGATCGCCAGGGCGCAGATGATCGCGGCCCGGATGTTTCCCAGCAGCAGGAACAGGATCACGATGACCAGGATCGCCCCCTCGGCCAGGTTCTTGACCACGGTGTGGATGGTCGCGTCCACCAGCCCCTTGCGGTTGAGCACGGTGCGCAGGCCGATGTCGGCGGGCATGGACTTGCGGATCTCGGTGATCCGGGCGTCCACGCCGTCGGCCACGGTGCGGCTGTTGGCGCCGATGAGCATGAGGGCCGTCCCCAGCACCACCTCGCGCCCCTCCTCGGTGGCGCTGCCGGTGCGCAGTTGGCGGCCCAGCTCGACCTTGGCCACGTCGCGCACGCGGACGCTGGTGCCCTCCTTGACCTTCAGCGGGATCGCCTCGATCTGGGCCAGGTTCTCGATGCGGGCCGCGGCCCGCACGGTGTACGCTTCGCCCTTGTGCTCGATGATCCCCGCGCCCGTCGAGACGTTGTTGCGCTCCAGCGCCTCGATCACGTCGCTGAACGTCAGCCCGTACGAGACGAGCTTCATCGGGTCGGGCATGATGTGGTACTGCTTGACGTACCCGCCGTTGGAATCGACGCCCGCCACGCCCTTGACGCCGCGGAGTTGCGGCCGCACCACCCAGTCCTGGAGCGTGCGCAGGTACGTCGCCAGTTCCAGGTCGGTGCGGAGCGAGTCGCCCTCGACGGTCAGGTACGAGCCGTCGGTCTGCCAGCCGGGCTTTCCGTCTCGCGTGGTCGCGCCCTTGCCCTTGGGGTGCTGGAACTCGACGATGTACATGTAGACCTCGCCCAGCCCGGTGGAGATCGGCCCCATCGCGGGGGCCGCGCCGGCGGGCATGGTCTCGCGCGCGGTGGCGAGCCGCTCGGTGATCTGGTTGCGGGCGAAGTAGATGTCCACGCCGTCGTCGAAGACCGCCGTCACCTGCGAGAACCCGTTGCGCGAGAAGGATCGCGTGGATTGCAGGCCGGGGATGCCCGCCAGCGCGTTCTCGACCGGGAAGGTCGCCTGCTGCTCGATCTCCGCCGGGGAGAGGGACGGGATCATGGTGTTGATCTGCACCTGGTTGCTGGTGATGTCGGGCACGGCGTCGATGGGCAGCTTGCCCAGCTGGAACACGCCCAGGACGCCGACGGCCAGGGCCAGGATGACCACGAGCCAGCGGTTCTTGATGGAGAAGTGGAGGGTCTGTTCAAGCATGACGGAGAGTTCCTTGACGATCGCGCGCGAGCGCGCGGGGTGAGTGTGTGTGAATGCCGAAGTTGCGCACGGCACGGCGGGAGGGGCGGGCAGAGACGCCGCGACCGTCCCATTGCTTGGGACGGTCGTCCCGGTCAGCGGGACGACCGTCCGTGCGGCCAGCGCGGGCGTCCGGCCGTGTTGTACGAGAGTGCCAGTGAATTGGCCGGTCGTTCCGGTCGATGGGACGTCCGTCCGGTTTCCTCGCACGGGCGTGCGGCTTGCGCGGACGCAAGGAAGGACTGACCACGGAGGTCACAGAGCGCCGTGAATGTGCCTTTGGAGCCTCCCCATGCCCGCGCGGCGTTCCTGCGGGGCTGTTCGTGTGGGTTGGAAGGCCCGCGCGATCGGATGGCATTGGACGGTCAGGCACGCCGGACTCCCTTCTTCCTTGCGAAGCAGTTTCCCTTATTCCTCGTGAGCCGCGGAACCCTTGCTGAGGTCCGCTTTGAGGATGAACGTGCCGGACGCGACGAACCGTTCGCCCTCGACCAGTCCGGAATAGATGGGGACCAAGCCGCCGACGGTCTTGCCGATCGTCACCGCTCGCTTGGCGAAGGTGTTGGGTTCGCCCTTGACCGGGACGAAGACCGCCGGGCCGCCCTCGACGTTCTGCACCGCCACATCGGGCACGGCGATCACCGGCGTCGGCTCCGCACCCCCTGCGCCCGCCGCCGCGCTCGTCACGATCTCGACCTGCGCGAACATGCCCGGCCTGACCGGCAGGTCCTTGGTGGCGACCTCGATGCGGACCTGTGCCGTGCGGGTCGTCATGTCCACCATCGGCGAGATAAACGCGACCTGGCCTTCGAGCGGCTTGGAGTCGGATGCGCCGACCTTGACCCACGCCTTCGCGCCCACCGCGATCTCGGCGAGTTTCGCTTCCGGGACATCCGCGAGCACCCAGACGTTCGAGAGATCCGCCAGCACCAGGAGCGCCTCGCGATCGGGGCTGACCAGTTCGCCCAGCGTGACCTCGCGCTGCACCACCTGACCGTCGATCGGCGCATGTACCGTGTATCTGGGCGATATCTCCCCGGTCTTGGCGAGCTCTTCCACCGATGCCTGAGACATGCCGAGCAGGTGCAGGCGATTCTCCGAGCCGACAACAGCGGCTTCCGCCGCACGCTGCGAAGCCACCGCGGCCTTGTACTCCGCCTCACGCTTTTGCACTTCGGTAAGTGAAATGCCCTGGGACTGTTCGAGTAGTGCCTTTGCACGCTCCCATGCAACTCTGGCGAGGTCCACGGCGGGTGATGCGGACTGAGCGGCGATTCGCTTCTGGAAGAAGTCGTTCTGCGCCTCGCCGAGCTCCGGGCTTTCGACCACGAGCAGGGCATCTCCACGCTTGAC
>JAEUIW010000339.1 GCA_016794925.1 Phycisphaerae bacterium | reverse complement strand
TTGAATGCTGTAAGGCGTGTAGAACGTCCAGCCCGTGTCCGCTCCGCCGAAGAGAAGCGACGTCAGCGCGACGCTCGCGCCCGCCAGAAGACAATACCAGCTCAGCAGGTTGAGACGCGGAAAGGCCACATCTTTGGCGCCGATTTGAATCGGCAGAAAGAAATTCCCGAGAAACGCCGGAATGCCGGGGATAATGACGAGGAAGACCATGACCGCCCCGTGATACGTCATCACGCGCGTGTAGGTCTCCGCCGTCATGATGTCCTGCCCGGTGTTGAACAGCTCCGTCCGGAGCGCCAGAGCGAAGAGGCCACCGACGAGGAAGAACAGCACGACCGTGATGAAATACATGATCCCGATGCGTTTGTGATCCAGGGATGTCAGCCAGGACCAAAGTCCTTTTTGGTGATTCAGATAGTTGTGGTCGTGACCATGGCCATGATCGTGACCGCCGTGAGTTGCAGTGCTCGCCATGCGACTTTTCTCCCTTGCCTTGCTTCCC
>JAEUIW010000338.1 GCA_016794925.1 Phycisphaerae bacterium | reverse complement strand
CCAGGTGCGGCGTCATCACGAACTCGACCATCGACTCGAGCATCGGCACTTCGATGCACTCGCCCTTGCCCGTTCGTTCACGCTGGTACAGCGCCGCGGTGATGGCGTAGACGGCGACCAGGCCGACGGTCTGGTCGGCGATCCACGCCGGCGTGTAGTGAGGCTCGCCCGCCATCCGGCCTTCGAGGTAAGCCAGTCCGGATGCGCCCTGGATCAGGTCGTCGAACGCCGCCCGCGCGGCGTAGGGGCCGCGCTGCGAGGCGCCCACCAGCGAGCAGTAGATCAAGCGCGGGTTGCGCGCGGCAAGCTTCCCGTAGCCCAGCCCCAGGCGTTCCATCGACTTCATGCGCACATTCGAGACGAAGACGTCCGCGCCGTCGATCAGCTTCGTCAGCACGTCCCGGGCCTGCGGGATCTTCAGGTCGAGGACGATGCTGCGCTTGTTGCGATTCAGGTTCAGATAGAGCGGCGACATGTCGGGATGCCGGCCCGGCGCCTGCCC
>JAEUIW010000337.1 GCA_016794925.1 Phycisphaerae bacterium | reverse complement strand
CGCGGCGGCCGCACCCTCGCCCAAGAACCGGCGCGCGAAGCACGGCGGCGCCACCAAGGCACAGGGAGCCGGGCCAGCACCCGGGTCGACACGGCGCAGCAGCGGCGGCCTGCGCCGCTGGATTATCCCGCTCGCGTCGCTCGCCGGCATCGTGATCGTCGCCAACTACGCAACTGGCATGCTCGGCTATGCGCTGGGAGCCACCGGATGGTTCATGGGCTCGCTCGTGATCACGACCTCGATCCGCTGGCGCCTCTCGCCGGAAGCGCAACGCCGCCGCCGCGGCCGCCGCCGCGACGACGACGACACGTGGAGCAGCAGTTCGGGTAGCAGCGATGGCTGGAGCAGCGAGTCCTCCGACTCCGGCAGCAGCGATTCCGGCGGCGCGGGCGATTCCGGCGGTGGCGGGTCGTCGGACTGAATCAGGCAGCATGCAGCCGGCAGCCGCTGATATTGCGAGTCTGCCGGGATGTGGTTGCCGGTACGGCGTCAATGGTATGGGG
>JAEUIW010000336.1 GCA_016794925.1 Phycisphaerae bacterium | reverse complement strand
TGATGACCTCGTTAAGCCGCTCACCTTGCGGCAGGCCGTAGTCCTCGGGCTTCGTCCCCTTCAGACTCCCGCGCGGGTCGATGACCCGCCGCAGTAGGTCCGGCGGCAGCAGCCCGCCTTCGGAGCGGAGGGTCTGGAATTCCGGTGCGCGCTTGCCCATGGTCAGCCGAGCCTCGGAAGCAGCACGTAAGCGCCGAGGATGTCCACCGGCAGCACGGGGGCGATCGAAACCCGCCCTTTCGCTCGCGCGGCCTCACGGACGCGCTCGTGGGCTGCCAGCTGCAGCGACGCGCGCTCGGAGGCCACCGCCTCCAGGGCGATCTGCAGCTTTGGCAACACGGGGAGCAGCAGCGCGAGCTGCTGGTCGATGGCGGTGGCCACGAGATTGCGCTCCGGGCGGGCCGCGAGAAGCTGTTCGCCGACATCGGGGGCGAGCCAGGTGGGCGCTTCGGCGGTGCCGGTGCAGGCCAATGCCACGATCTCCTCGGCCAGCAAGGTTTCGCC
>JAEUIW010000335.1 GCA_016794925.1 Phycisphaerae bacterium | reverse complement strand
ATCGCTCACCTTGTCGCCGATGTCATCGACGATAAAGCTGTCGTTGCCAGCGCCGCCTTGCATGATATCGGCACCTGCGCCGCCGTCGAGCGTGTTATTGCCGGCATTTCCGGTCAGCGTGTTTTTCAGCGCGTTGCCCGTGCCGTCGATATTCGCCGCACCGGTCAGCACGAGCACCTCAAGCTCCGCCCCCAGCGTATAGGCGACCGAGGAACGAACCGTATCCGTACCCTGCGACGCAAGCTCGGTGATGGTCTCGGCCGAGTCATCGATTATATAGACATCGTTGCCCGCGCCGCCGATATAAGCGTCGATCCCGCCCCTGCCGTCGAGCGTGTTGTTGCCGGCATTGCCGGTCAGCGTATTGACAAGCGCGTTGCCCGTGCCGTTGATGACACCCGCCCCGGCGGTCAGGACAAGATTTTCCATGTCAGCACCCAACGTATAGGTGAAATTCGCAACCACGGTGTCGGTGCCGGAAGAATCCACAATCACATCGGTTTT
>JAEUIW010000334.1 GCA_016794925.1 Phycisphaerae bacterium | reverse complement strand
GAAGAACCGCTGCGCGTCGAGGCGGTGTCGGAACAGTTTCGGGTCGAACTGGAGGGACGCTGGGTCTGGCCCACCGTGGTCCTGTGCGAAGCCGTGCGCATCCGCGTCGGCGCCGACTCGGCCGACATCACCGACGCCGGGGTCTGCCACGAGGGCGTCCTGTACATCCCGGCCGGCGAGCGCTCCGGCGAACCGGTGCGCCAGCTCTCGTCCTTCACGGACGAGAACGACCAGTTCCGCGAGTCGGACCTGGACGCCGACCGTGAGGCCCTGGCCGCCGCCTTCCGCGAGCGCGGCGGCTTCATCCTTTCTTCCGGCTGCGAAATCCCGCCCGAATCGGCACCGGCCAATATCGCCGCCCTGATCGCCGCACGCGACGGGGAATGAGGCAATGCCCGAGCTCGCCATTCTCGTCCATGGTCAACGGCATGGCCTGAGCTTCCAGCCCGGGCCGTCGCTGCGCGAACTCCTCGACCGCAGCGCTTATCGCGTCCGTTCGGCCTGC
>JAEUIW010000333.1 GCA_016794925.1 Phycisphaerae bacterium | reverse complement strand
GCCAGTCCCGGCACGGTGCGCGTCTGCGATGGGGTGAGCAGCTCAAACCTGAACCGTCAAGCCGTGGCGATCATCGAACGGGCGGGCATAGACGCCTACGCCAAGCCCTTCCACACGCTCCGGAAGTGCTGCCTGTCCGACTGGTGCGAGCGATTCGCCCCGGCGGTGGTGGCGGAAATCTCAGGGGACCGCGTGGAAACCCTCATGCGGCACTACGTCAGGGCCCGCAAGTCCACGGTGCGGGCACAGATGGGAACGTACCAGACGCTCTCGACCATGCAGGCGGAAATGGAAGCCCTGAAGCGCGAAAACGCGCGCCTCCAAGGGCAAATTGAGGGCAAATCTAATCCCGCCTCCGCTCCGTCGTGACGTAAACCACTGTCAATCCTAAAGCGGGCGAGGAGGATCGAACTCCCGACATTCAGCTTGGGAAGCTGATGGCTCGACCGGAGGGGGCCGCGTTGACGACCGGGATTCCGATCGGCTTTGGGCGCACGAGGCCGGG
>JAEUIW010000332.1 GCA_016794925.1 Phycisphaerae bacterium | reverse complement strand
AATCCCCGCCACGAGACCGTCGGCGCTCGGACGCGCAAACAAACTCTGTCTCCAAGCGCAGCTGTTCCCGCGGGCGTAGGGGGCCGGTCCCCCCTCGGGAAGTACCTAACCCGCGCCTACCTACCCCAGTTACCCACAATCCGCCCCGTCCCGTCCTGTTGGGCGACGTTGGGCCGTGGGCCGCGAGCGCGACGGCGGGGGAACGCCCAAACCCGTCCGGAAGGCCGCAACCCGGGCCAACGTCGTGGCCCACGGGCGGGAGCCCGCAAGGGGGCGGTGCTGCGGCGTACTGCCGCGCACTGACGCGACAGTTCCTATTGATACCTATGCACGCGGGCGCGCCATCGCACGCGCACGCACGCACGCGGAACGGGCGTGGCCGCGATAGCGACTGACGCGACAGTTCGTGACAGTGCGGCGCAGCGTTCATACGGGCGGCACCTCCCTTTGGAGGCTGATGCCCTCGTAGAACGCCACCATGCCGGTTCCGCGTCGGCGCGCCACG
>JAEUIW010000331.1 GCA_016794925.1 Phycisphaerae bacterium | reverse complement strand
CGACTGCTCCTGCTGGCGCAGAACCGCGCCGGTTACGGCAACCTGTCGGCGTTGATCACGCTCGCCCGCCGGCGCTCGCGCAAGGGCGAGTACCGCCTGCTGCGCAGCGACTTCGAGACGCCCGGCCTGCTTCCCGGCGGCAGCGGCGCCGTACCGGACTGCCTGGCGCTCTGGGTCGCCGAGCCGGGCGACAGCGCCGACGATGGTCGCTGGCTGGCGCAGTGCTTTCCGGCGCGCGCCTGGCTGGCGGTCGGGCTGCATTGCGGCGCCGATGACGCGCAGCGGCTGGCCGACCTGCTGGCGCTGGCGAGCGCCAGCGGCCTGCCGGCGGTCGCCGCCGGCGATGTCCACATGCACCGGCGCGGGCGCCGCGCCCTGCAGGACACGCTGACGGCGATCCGCCTGCGCAGCACGCTGTCTGCCGCCGGGCTCGCGCTCTTCGCCAACGGCGAGCGACACCTGCGGAGCCGCCTGCGGCTGGCGCGTCTCTACCCGCCGGAGCTGCT
>JAEUIW010000330.1 GCA_016794925.1 Phycisphaerae bacterium | reverse complement strand
GATCGATCGCGCGGCGCGACGCGATGGTCAGGATCCAGGTCGAAAGGCGCGCTGGCCCGTCGGGCGCGAACTGCGGCAGCCGCTCGAACACCGCCAGGAACGTGTCCTGGGCCAGATCCTCGACCACGCCGGCGCGGCCGCGGCCCAGCATGCGCCCGATCAACGCGAACACGCCCGCCTGGTAGTGCTCGACCAGCCGTCGCCACGCCTCGGGGTCACGCCGCTGCGCGCGCGCCAGCGTGACGTCGTCGTCGGAACGCCGATCGCCAATCGTATGCGCGCCGAGTTGGAAGGCGTCGTCGGTCTGTTCGTCAACACCCTCGCGCTTCGATCCCAGTTTGGCGCGGCGACGTCTTTCGCCGAGGCGGTCTCGAAGCTGCGTACGACGGCGATGTCGGCGTACGCACATCAGTACCTGCCGTTCGAACAGGTCGTGGAGATGCTCCGGGTGCCTCGTGACCCGAGTCGGAATCCCGTCTTCCAGGCGATGTTCGCGCTCCAGAACAT
>JAEUIW010000032.1 GCA_016794925.1 Phycisphaerae bacterium | reverse complement strand
AGTTTGCGCAGCCGCTCCAGCAGCACTGCGCGCGCATCCCGTTCCACGCAGCCGACCGCCACGCGCACCGTGCCGTCGGCCCGGGCCTGGTCGAAGCGCGTCTGCCCCGCCCGCTCGCCCGATCCCGTCTCGATCTCCAGCGCCGCCGCGCGTCCCAGCGCACGCACCTGCAGCACCAGCCGCCCCCCGCCCGCCTCATGCTCCACCAGCCCTTCGATCCCCTTGAACGGACCCGCGCGCACCACCGCGCGATGGCCCGGCCGCAGATGCGGGTACACCTCCAGCACGCCGCCCTGTTCGATCGCATGACGGATCTGGCCGATTTCTCTCGCAAAACGCGCCTGGTCACCGATCGCCAGCACCCCCGCCACCCGCTTGGTCTTCAGCGCCTCCACAGTCGCGCCGCGATCACCAAACAAGAACACGTACGAAGGAAACAGCGGCACCTGAGACTCCCGCCGCCGGTGGTCGTAATACACCACGCGCGGCACCAGCGGCAGGTAATGCGTCACCCCCGCCGCGCCCAGCATCTCCGCCACGACCTTTTCCTGCCGTGCGCGTGTGTGCAACACCACCCACCTGAGGTCGGCCCCGACCCCGGCAGGGAACATCTCAGTACCCATGATTTTATCGGACGTTATTGCCATGGTCGCTGAGATCACACACGAATCCAATCTCATGTATCGGACATTGAAGGCGCGTGTGCGAGTCACCGCGTCCCAACAGTGAAAAACTAGTTATCGGACATTATATCCACTTCTCGATGCCGTCTCTACGCCGCCGCCCCGCTTTCTCCCATCTCCGACCCGAACACCGCTTCACTACCATGCGGGCCCTTCAGCCAAGGACAACGCATGAAAATCCACGAATACCAAGCCCGTGAACTGCTCCGAAACGCCGGCATTCCCGTCCCCCCCGGGCAAGTCATCGAGACCATCGACGACGCCGCCGGCGCCTACCGCCGCGCCTCGGATGCCGCGGGCACCGGCCTGGTCGTCGTCAAGGCCCAGGTCCACGCCGGCGGACGCGGCAAGGCCGGCTTCGTGAAACTCGTCAAGTCCGCCGACGAGGCCACGGAAGCCGCCCGTTTCATGCTCACGCACCGCATGATCAGCCCGCAGACCGGCGCCGAGGGCCTGGAAGTCAAGAAGCTCCTCGTCGCCGCGGGCGTCGAGATCGCCAAGGAGTTCTACCTCGCCATCACCACCGACCGCGCCACACGCCGCAACGTGCTCATCGCGTCCCGGGAGGGCGGCGTCGAGATCGAGAAGATCGCGCACGAGCGGCCGGACGCCATCCTCAAGGAGCCGCTGCACCCGCTCATGGGCCTCCAGGAGCACCAGGCCCGCCGCGTGGCCTTCGACCTCGGCTTCGCCGGCAAACAGGTGGGCCAGGCCGTCCGCGTCATGCTCAGCCTCGCCCGGCTCTTCCTCGCCAAGGACTGCTCCCTCGCCGAGATCAACCCCCTCGTCCTCACGCCGCCCACCCGCGAGCAGCCGGACGGGCAGGTCCTCGCCATCGACGCCAAGTTCAATTTCGACGACAACGCCACCTTCCGGCACGACGACATCTCCGCCATGTTCGACCCCACCGAGGAGAACCCCGCCGAGATGCGGGCCCGCCGCTTCGGGCTGTCCTACATCGCCCTCGACGGCGCCATCGGCTGCCTCGTCAACGGGGCCGGGTTGGCCATGTCCACCATGGACATCGTCAAGCTCCACGGCCAGGAGCCCGCCAACTTTCTCGACGTCGGCGGCGGCGCGTCCGAGGAGGCCGTCACCGAGGCCTTCTCCATCATCCTCTCCGACCGGCGCGTCAAGGGCGTGCTCGTCAACATCTTCGGCGGCATCATGCGCTGCGACGTGATCGCGCAGGGCATCATCAACGCCGCGACGAACTTCAAGAACCCCGACGGCTCGATCGGATTCAAGGTCCCCCTCGTCGTGCGCCTCGAGGGCACCAACGTCGAGGCCGGGCGCACCCTCCTCAAGGGTGCCCGCGCCCGCATCCCCACCATGCACGCCGCCACCGACCTCACCGACGCCGCGAAAAAAGTCTGCGCCGCGGTCGCGTGAGCCGCCGCGCCCTTCAACGCACCCTCCGCGCTCCCGCCGCCCCCCGGTCGCGCTCCGCGCCGGCGCACCCCGACGCCCCGCGGCGCGAGAAGATTCATCAACAATCACCGTACCGACCGAACTCCGCTCCCCCGACCCCAGTATGATGTAGGCCCCAGCGCCGTCGCGAAGGGTTGGCCGAAACGAAGGGGACCGATGACCCAGATCAACATCCCGCAGGCACAGACGTTCATCCCGGATTTCACCGCGCCCGATCACGCCATCCCCGATACGCCCGATTCACTCACGCACGATGCCGGACCCGTTGCGCTCGCGCCCTTCTGGTACCGCGTCATCGTGATGCTCACGATCGTCCTGCCCCTGCTGGGCCTCGCGACCGCGATCACGCTGCTCTGGGGAGTCGCGTTCAGTTGGGTCTACCTCGTGTTGCTCCTGGTCGGGTACGTCCTCACCGGCATGGGAATCACCATCGGGTTCCACCGCCTCTTCACGCACAAGTCGTTCGCGACCGGTCCCGTGATCACCGCGATCCTCGGCATCCTCGGCTCCATGGCCGTCGAGGGCCCGCTCATCAAGTGGACCGCCAACCACCGCAAGCACCACAACCACAGCGACCGCAAGGACGACCCGCACTCACCCCACACCCATGGCGCGGGGCTGCGCGGCTTCTTCCAGGGCATCTACCACTCGCACATGGGCTGGTTCTTCCTTGACAACGACGCCGACTTTGATCGCTACGTCCCCGATCTTCTCGCGGACCGGCTCGTCCGCCGCATCAACTACCTCTTCCCGCTCTGGGTTGTCCTCGGACTGGCCCTGCCCGCGGTCATCGCGGGGCTCGTGACCTGGTCCTGGACGGGCGCGCTGCTCGGATTCCTTTGGGGCGGGCTGGTGCGCGTCTTCGTTGTCCACCACATCACCTGGAGCATCAACTCGGCCTGCCACCTCTGGGGCAGCCGCCCCTTCACCAGCCACGACCACAGCCGCAACAACCTCATCTTCGGCGTGCTCGCCTTCGGCGAGGGCTGGCACAACAACCACCACGCCTTCCCCGCGTCGGCGCGGCACGGACTCCGCTGGTGGCAGTTCGATTCCAGCTACCTGGTGATCCGCGCCCTGGCGACGCTCGGTCTGGCCCGCAGCGTCCGGATCCCGACCCCCGATCGCATGGCCGCCAAGGCCGCGCCGCGGACCTGATCGCAGCCACCCGGCTCCCCATACGATGAGGCGCCGCCCGTTCGCCGCGCCATCGCTGCGCCGCCGACCGGCGCGCCGGGAGCCGGACATGCTCGGATCCACCGCCGCTCGAACCCGCGTCGCGCGCCCGCTCGCGGTCGCGACCCTCCTGCTCGCGACCGCCCGCACCAACGCCCAGGACGGCGGCGGCTCGGGCGGCCTCGGCAAGCCGCCCACCCCCCCCGTGCCCGCGCGCACCCCCGCGCCCGAGCGCGCGCCAAAGCCGCAAGCCGCGCCCGGCGAGATCAACCTCGCCCCGCGCTTCCGCGCCGGCGACGTTGCCCGCTACGTCATGGTCAACGACCAGGTGAGCGACACCAGGTCCCCCTCCAACCCCGCCCTCGACGGCCGCACCACGCAAAAATCCGAGTTCGGCCTCGTCGTGCGTGTCAAGGACTCCTCGCCCGAAGGCGCGACCATCGAACTGGTCTACGAGTCCGTGAAATTGGAGATCGACTCCGCCGCGATCAAGGGCAAGTTCGACAGCGCCGCCCCGCCCACGAAGACCCCGGCCCCCGCGCCCGGCGCCCGCGGCCCCGCTCTCCCCGGCGACCTCAGCGACGACGAGATGCTCGCGTCCATGGCCCGCCCCATGGTCGGCGTGACGCTCACCATCAAGACCGATGCACGCGGCAACATCCTCAGCGTCACCGGCGGCGAGGCCCTCAGCCTCGGCGCCGGCGGCCCGGGCATCGATCCCAAGGCCGCAGCGGGCTGGCTGATCACGGGCACGTCCGGGGGCCGGACCGCCGTGCGCGTGGGCGAGAGCTGGACCAACGACGACCGCCTCGGCGGCACTCCCGTCGGCGACCTGGCCATGCGCACCACCCACCGCCTGGACCGCGCCTCCCGGGGCGAGGCCGACGTCTCCTTCACGGGCCGGATCCAACCCGGCTCGGCGTCGGGCGCGCTGCAGGGAATCCAGATCGGCCCCTCGACCTACGCCGGGCAGTACGTCTGGGACACCGAGTCCGGCCAGCTCAAGTCCATGCGCACCGAGTCCGCCGTCACGCTCGACGGCAAGTTCGCGGGGCAGGACATGTCGGTCAAGTCTCGCTCGGCCTCGACCGTCACGCGCCGCTGAGGCCCCGCGTTCAGGCGTGCGCCGCCGCCCCCACCGCCTCGGCCACCAGTTCCGCCGCGCGATCGACCTGTTCCGCGGACACGTCGAGGTGGCACACGAATCGGATCCGGGTCGGGGCGTTCGGCAGCGCCAGCACGCCCAGCCCCTTGAGCCGCTGGCACACGTCGGCGGCCGAGCCCAGCCTCGGCTCGACCTCCACGAAAACCATGTTCGTCTCGACCTCGTACGCCAGCGACAGCCCCGGGACGCGCGCCAGCGCCGCCCCCAGCCGCCGGGCGTTGGCGTGATCGTCCTTCAGACGCTCGACGTGGTGGTCCAGCGCGTGCAGCGCCGCCGCCGCCAGCAGCCCCGATTGCCGCATCGCCCCGCCGAACATCTTGCGGAACCGCGCCACCCGCGCGACGGTCGCGCGATCGCCGCACACCGCCGAGCCCACCGGCGCGCCCAGCCCCTTCGAAAAGCAGCACGACACGGTGTCGAAGTTCCGGGCGTACTCCCTCGGCGCCCGGCCCGTCGCCGCGCACGCGTTCCAGATCCGCGCCCCGTCCAGGTGCGTCCGCAGCCCCAAGGCCCGGGCCCGCGCCGTGACGCGCTCCACCCGCTCCAGCGCCCACACCGAGCCGCCGCAGCGGTTCTGGGTGTTCTCGATCACCAGCAGCCGCGAGGCCGGCGCGTGGATCGATGCGTTCCGCGCCGCGCCCTCCACGTCCCGAACGTCGAACTGCCCCCGCTCCCCCGACAGCGGCCGCACCATGCACCCCGACAGGGCCGCCGGGCCGCCCGTCTCGTAGTGGATGATGTGCGATTCGCCGTGCGCGATGATCTCGTCCCCCGGCTCGCACTGGGCCCGGATCGCGGTCTGGTTCGCCATGCTCCCGCTGGGCACGTAGCACGCCGCCTCCTTGCCCATCAGCTCGGCCACCCGCTCCTGCAGGCGGATCACCGTCGGGTCGTCGCCCAGCACGTCGTCGCCCACCTCGGCGCGGGCCATCGCCTCGAGCATGCCCCGCGTGGGGCGCGTCACGGTGTCGGATCGCAGGTCGATGGGTCGGTTCATGGTGGAAGGGTAGACGCCGCCGCCGCGCCCGGACCCGCGCGGACCACCGGCGGCAGCCCCTTGGCGGCGCGATCGCGGTCGATCACCGCGTGCACGGCCCGCGCCACCCGCGCCAGCGCCGCGCGCGTCGGCACCGTGCTGGAAGGATCCAGCGTCGTCTCCAGCATCCGCTGGATCGCGCTCTCGTACTCGGTCTGGTACGGGCCGACCGGGACGAAACCGGGCGCCCGCCCCGTCGCGGGGTCGGGCGTGTTCGCGTGCAGCAGCCAGGCCGCCCGCGACGCGAACATCGACTCGGGCATCGCCGGCACCTCCACCGACCCGTCCGCGCGGCGCACGCCCGAGGTGGTGCGGAACGCCGGCGAACCCAGCACTCGCAGGCTCGCCGGCGGGGCCACCCGCAGCGCGTCCCACATCGCCAACGCCTGCTCCGGACGCGTCAGCCAGCGGATCATCCGCCACGCCTCTTCCTTGTGCCGGGCGTTGCTCGAGATCGCCCACACCACGCTCCCGCTGATCACCGCCGAACGCCGGCCGCGCGGCAGCGGCGCCACCGCGAAGTCCAGCTCGGGCGCCTGCATCTCCAGCGCCGGGGCGCGCCACGAGCCGTCCAGGTACATCGCCGTCCGGCCCCGCCCGAACAGCGCATCGGGCCCCGACGCCGCGTCGTAGCCGAATCGCGGCGCGTAGCTCCGGTCCTCCCGCGCCAGGGCCCGCAGAAAATCCAGCGCCTCCACGCCCGCCTCGCCGTCCACCAGGCAGGTCAGCCCGTCGGCCGACCAGGACTCGCCCCCCGCCTGCGCGAAGAACGTCAGGAACGGCCACGACCACACCGTGAAGTCGATCCCCGCCCGCGCCAGCGTGCCCCGCTCGTCCCGCCGCGTCAGCAACCGCGCCGCGCGGCGCAGGTCCTCCCACGTCCAGCCCGCGTCGGGGTACGTCACGGGCTGATCCGGGTGCTCGAGGTTGTGCGCGTCGAACAGGGCACGGTTGTAGTACAGCCCGAACTGCGCGTTGTCCTGCGGCAGCGCGTACACGCGGCCCGCGCCCGTCGCCCCCACGCCCTCTCCCCCGCCGACACGCAGCGCCGCCCACACGTGGCCAGGGAAGTCGCCGATCTCCTCGCGCGACAGCCCGACCGCGGGATCGGGGTCCGCGATGAACCGGTCCAGCGGTTCGAGCATCCCCCGCGCCGCCATCCCGTGATAGTCCGTGATCCGCACCCGCATCACGTCCGCCCCCTGACCCACGGCGTGCCACGCGTTGTACTTCAGGATCAGGTCCTCGCCGAAGCGCCGGCAGTCGACCTCCACACCCGGCCGGACCGCCTCGTACCCTCGCGCGTACCGCTCGCGGTACAGCGCATCCTCGAAGGGCATGCCCCAGAAGGTGAACAGCAGGCGCGGCCGCGCCGCGCCCGCGAGCCCCAGCCGCGCCCCCAGCGGCCACGCCACCACGGCCAGCGACGCCAGCCCGATCAAGATCGTCCCCGCTCGCGACGCCCGCACCGCTCACGCCTCCTTCAGCCCCGCCGACGCCATGCCCCGCACGATGGCGCGCTGGAACACCAGGAACACCGCCACCAGCGGGAGCGTCAGGATCGTCCCCGCCGCCATCCGCTCCGGCCAGCTCCGCACGTAGATCGCCGCCGACAGCTCCGCGATCGCCAGCGGCAGGGTGTTGTGCCGCCGCGAGTCCACCAACACCAGCGGCCAGAAGAACGCGTTCCACGAGTTCACGAACGTGATGATCGCCAGCGCCGCCAGGGCCGGACGCACGTTCGGCGCCACCACGTTCCAGAACAGCTCCAGCGGCCCCATCCCGTCCACGCGGCCGGAATCGATCAGCGCCCGCGGCACGCCCGCCGCGGCCTCGCGCATGAAGTAGATCCCGAACCCGCTCGCCAGGAACGGAACGATCAGACCCGCCAGCGAGTCCACGTACCCCAGCCGCTGGGCCAGGATGTACGCGAAGATAAAGCTCACCTGGGCCGGGAGCATCATCGTCGCCAACGCCAGCCCGAACATCACGCCCCGCCCCCGGAACGGCAGCCACGCGAACGCGAAGCCCGCCAGCGCATTGTGCGCCACCCCCAGCGCCGTGGTGACGCCCGCCACGACCAGGCTGTTCACGTAGAACCGCCCCAGCTCGGCGCTCGCCCACGCCCGCGCGTAGTTCTCCCAGCGCGGCGACGCGGGCAGCCACCCCGCGCCGTGGCCCAGCGCCTCCGCGTCCGTCTTCAGGCTCGTGATCACCATCCACGCCAGCGGAACCGCCATCGACACCGCCGCGCCGTACACCAGGGCGTGCGCCGCGAGCCGCGCCGCGAACCCGGGACGCCCGCTCACGCCCCACCCCCCCGCCCGGCGGCGCGGGCCCGCGGCCGGAGCAGCCCCAGCGCCGTGACCGTCATCGTCAGCGCGAAGATCATCGTCCCGATCGCCGACGCGTAGCCAAGCCGCCCCTGCCGGAATTCCCGGAACACGAGCACGTTCAGGGTCGCCGTCGCGGGGCTCTCCACGTCCCCGACCAGCACGATCACCAGGTCGAACACCTGCAGCGCCGAGATCAGGCCCGTGAGCGTCAGGAACCCCGTCATCGGCATCGCCTGCGGCCAGGTGACGTGCCGGAGCAGGCCCCAGCTCCCCGCGCCGTCCACGCGCCCCGCCTCGTACAGCGATCGGCTCACGTTCGACAGCGCCGCCAGGTACAGCACCATGCAGAAGCCCGCCTGCCGCCACACGCCGATGACGATCAGGCTCGCCAGCGGCCACCAGCCCGCCTGAAGAAAGTCCGGCGCCGCGATCCCCGCGCTCCGCAGCGCCCCGGGCAGCGCTCCCCCCGTACCGTCCAACAGCCACCGCCACATCAGGCCGGTGGCCGCGACCGAAACGATCTGCGGCAGGAACAGCAGGGTGCGCACCACCGCGCGTCCCCGGAACCACGGCGCGTCGCACGCCAGGGCCAGCGCGAATCCCGCCAGCACCGAGAGCGGCACGCCCGCCAGGGCGAAGATGAGCGTGTTCCGCAGCGCCGGGCCGAACCGCTCGTCGGCCAGCAGCCCCGCGTAGTGCCGGGCCCCGATGAACACCGGCGCCGACGAGCCGTCCCACTCGAAGACGCTCAGCGCCAGGCCCGCGGCGGTGGGCGCCAGCGTGAACACCGTCAGCACCGCCATCGGGAACGCGATCAACCCCCACCCCCCCCACGCCGACCCACGCTTGGCACCGGTCTCGGGCACGCGCACACTCTACCCGCGCCGCGCCGCGGGGGTGCCGGTCGATGCCGGTACGCCCTCGTTCGCGGCCCGCTCCTCCAGCCAATGGGGATCCAATCTCCGCTCGGCCGCCGCCGGCGCGGCGGAACCCGCCCGTGCCAGCAGCCGCGCCAGCAGCCACCGGCCGGCGTCCTCCGTGTGATCGAGCGACGACACGATCAGCACGCCGGCGCCCACGCCCGCCTCGAACACCGCGTCGTGGATCCTCGGCGCCCCCGTGTCGTGCGTGAAGCACAGCCGCACGACGGGCTCGACTCGGGAGGCGATCCCCCACTCCTCGGTCGGCAGGGCCCGCGTGCAGCGGCGCGTGAGGTCGTGGTGCAGGAGGTCCACCACCGCGTCGCTCTCGCCCGGGTCCAGCGCCGCGGAGCCGCCCACGCTGCCGGACTCGATCACAAGCGGAACCTGCGCGTAGAGCACCACCGGGCGCGGCCCGAGGCCGCCGGGGTTGCGCCCCGCCAGCAGGACCACCCTCCCGCCCTCGTCCGCCATGAAGCGGATCAGCCGGCGCGTCAGCGCGTGCGCCAGCACGACGCGGGTGCCCGCGGGCATCGCGCCGTCGAACCGCCACAGCGGACACTTGAACAGCACGCGGGAGAGGTCCGGGACCTCCAGCCGCCACGATCGCACCTTCAGGCCCCACCCGCTCGAGTAGCAGCGCTCCTCCCATTCCGGCGCACGATCCGCGTCCTGAATCGGGAGGCCGTCCAGCCGAACCACGTCCGCCGGCGCGGCCTCGGGCACGGGCAGCGCCCACAGGTCCCACTCGTTGCGGACCGAGCCGACAGACGCCCGCACCCGCACACGCGTCGCGACGGGCACCATCGGCAGCGTGATCGAGAACGCGGCGAACGCAACATCCCCCACCTCGACGCGGAGGCGCGGCGCGCCCGACGCCCGCCCCCCCTCGACCTCGAACGTCACCGGGCCCTCCAGCGGCGCCGTCCCGTGGTTCGCGGCGCCGATCGCGCACGCGATGGTCCCGCCCGCGGCGAAGCCGCGCCGGTCCTCGGGCGTGCGGAGAAGCAGGGCCACGTCGCCCAGCCAGCCGCGCGTGGCGTCGGGCTCGAAGCGCCAGCGGTCGAGGTCGTCCATGAACCCGCAGCGGCACGCGGGCACGTCCCGGATGTGGTTCGTCACCCACGCGCCCATCGTCGGCACGCGCCGCAGCGTCTCGACCTGGAACTTGCGGCCCAGCAGGTGCTGCCGGTCGGCCTGGGCGCGGAACCGCGCCAGCGTCGCGCGGCCCCAGCGCGTCGCGATCTCCGTCTCCAGCCGGCGGCACTCATCGAACCCCCTGGTGAACCACCAGGGACGGGGTTCCGCCGCACCGGCGGTCGCCGCCTCCAGCGCCGCCAGGTCCGGCCAGCTCGAGAACAGGATCGTCTCCCCCATCGCCAGCGGCCGGGGCGGAAGGGCGCGGGCCTGCTCCTGAAAATCCTCCAGGAAACTCACCCACCGCCCCGAGTTGTCGTACACGTGCTCGTCGTGCAGGTCCGTCTGCGCGGGGTTGGTCCACGCCACGAACGCGGTCTGCACCTGCTTGACGATTCCCGGCAGCTCGGCCGCCGCGGTCTCCCACCACCACCGCGCCAGGTCCGGGTGGATGCCCTCGTGCTCGCACGAGCCCGAGACCACCACCACGCTGGCCCGCCCGCGGTCCCTCCGGAAGCACCCGCGCAGGATCCGCCGGTACTCGGGCAGGTGCCGCTCCTGCATCGCGCTCTTCCACACCGGGTGCTCCTGCCAGAGCAACATGCCGGTCTCGTCGGCGATGTCGAAGAACGCGCGCGGCGGGTACCACATGCACAGGCACACCGCGTTGAAGCCCATGGCCCGCAGGCGCGTGAACTGCCCGCGGATCTCGTCCGCGGTGGGCGCGGGCGACATGTGCCGCGGCTCGTGGCCCCAGTGCAGCACGCCGCGGAGCTGGACGGGCCGGCCGTTCAGGAGCAGCCGTCCGTTGCCGGGCCCGCCGACCCGCGCGGACCGAAATCCGAATCGGACCGAGACGATCTCGCTGACCGCGCCGCGATCATCGCGGACCACCGCCTCGCAGCGGTAGAGCGCAGGCGATTCGGGCCACCACGCCCGAGCCCCGGGGACCGTGCCCGAGACTCCGATCCGCTCCGCGCCGACCCCGATCCGCTCCGCGCCGGACCACACGACGGCCCCGTCGGGGTCGGAGATCCGCACCTCGAGCCGTCCCGGCGCCGCCGACTCCGCGAACTCCGCCACCACGCGGAACCCGCCGCTCGCCGGGTCGCCGAACGCGGCCAGGCCGTCGGGCGTCAGCGACACGCGTCCGGTGCGGACCAGCCGCGCCGGCTGCCAGATCCCCGCGTGCTGGATGGACAGCACGTCGTGGAAGCCCTTGGTGATGTGGCCGTTCTCGGTCAGCACGCCCGGGCGCGGACGCGGCGCGTGCATCTGATCGACCCGGACCACCACGTCCGCGATCGCCGCGCCCGCCAGGGCCTCCGTCGCGTCCAGGCGGAACGGCAGGTAGTCGCCGACGTGGCCGCCGCACGACACGCCGTTCACCCAGGCGCGGCAGTCGGTGGCCACGCTCTCGAACTCCAGCCAGACCCGCTCCCGCTCGGGATCGACCGCGCGCCACGCCTCGGGCAGCGGGACCCGGCGCGCGTACCAGGCCACGCCGTTGGCGGCGGGGCCGAGCGTCCGCTGCCAGGGGCCCGGGACGTCGGTCGTCGTCCAGCCCGCGCCGGCGCGGGTCGGCGGGGCCGCCCACCAGCGCGCGCCCGCGCCCTCGTCCGCCGGGTCGTGCCGCAGCAGCCAGGCTCCCCCGAGTTCGATGGCTCGATCGTTCATGCGCGGCCCCGCGCGCGCCGTCGGACGACATTGGCTCGATCGACTTTTCCCACGCTCAACGCTCCATGGCCAGCAGCCGGTCCACCTCGTCCCGGCGCGGCAGAGACGGTATCGCCCCGGCGCGGGTGGCGGCCAGCGCGCCCGCGGCGCAGGCGCGGCGGAGCGCGGCGCGAACGGCGTCCGTCGTGCGGACGGCGGGCCAGTCCGCCGCGAGCGTGCCGCAGAACGCGTCGCCCGCGGCGACGGAATCGACGACGCGGACGCGGGGGCTGGGCACGCGGAGGAGCGACCCTTCGATGCGGGCGACGGCCCCGCGGGCGCCGAGCGTCATCACCACGCACGACGGGCCGCGATCGGCCAGCCGGCGCAGCACGCGCTCCTCGTCACGAGAGGCTCGGCCGGCGAGTGCCGCGCCCTCGGTCTGGTTCACGATCAGCACGTGGATCAGGGCGAACAGGTCGTCCGGCAGGCGAACGGCGGGGGCGGCGTTGAGCATGACGCACCGGCCCGCGGCGCGGGCCCGGCGCGCCGCGGCGCGGACCGCGTCGATGGGAACTTCCAGCTGCATGAGCGTCACCGCGGCGGCGCGCACGAGCGCCGCGGACGCGTCGATGTCCTCCGGCGCAAGGGTCGCGTTGGCGCCGGGCGAGACGACGATGGTGTTCTCGCCGGACGCGGCGACGGTGATGAACGCAACGCCGGTGGGCGCCGCGGGCGTGGCCGTGACGCCGGAGCAATCGATCGCTTCCGCGCGCAGGACGGCCCGCATGGACACGCCGTGGGCATCGTCGCCGGTGCGCCCGATCATGGACACGCGCGCACCGGCGCGGGCCGCGGCCACGGCCTGGTTCGCGCCCTTGCCCCCCGGCGAGACGGAGAAATCCTGGCCCAGCAGGGTCTCGCCGGGCGCGGGCGGGCGCGGCACGCGCACCGCCAGGTCGGTGTTGATCGAACCCACCACGCACACGGAGTTGACGGGGCGCGGGGCGCTCGGCGGTCCTTCCGGCCGCGCCGCACGTTCGATCGGGTCGCGCGGGTGGCGTCGGGGCCCCGTGCCGGCGGCGGGGCGGGATGGACGAGGCCTTGAGGTTGCCTTGCGCTTCCGCGTGCGGCGCATGATGGGGAGCGTACCCGTTCAGGCGCGCGGGGTGGTCGGGATCGGGAGCGCGTGGGGGGCGGGGGGAAGGTGCGAAGAAGGGTGCGGGGGCGGCGGGGTG
>JAEUIW010000329.1 GCA_016794925.1 Phycisphaerae bacterium | reverse complement strand
CGCGGAGGGCTGGTGCGTAAACAAAAAGCGCGTGGAGCGGCTGTGGCGGCGCGAGGCGCTGAAAGTGCCTGCACGGCACAGGAAACGTGGCCGCTTGTATCTCAACGACGGCTCCATCATGCGTCTGCGCCCCTGCTGGCCGAACCATGTCTGGGCTTACGACTTCGTGGCCGAGCGGCTGATGGACGGCACGAAAATCCGCTTCCTGACGGTGGTGGACGAATACACGCGGGAGTGCATCGGCCTGCGCGTTGGTTATACCCTGAAATCCGACGATGTGATGGCGGAGCTGACAAGGCTATTCATCGAGCGCGGCATCCCCGGCTATATCCGCTCCGACAACGGCTCCGAATTTAGTGCGCGGCAGGTGAAGAAATGGATCAAGGCGCTTGGCGTCCAGCCCATCTTTATCGAGCCCGGCAGCCCGTGGGAGAACGGCTATAACGAAAGCTTCAACGGCAGATTCAGGGACGAGTTTTTAAAGACCGAGGCTTTCTATACGCTGAA
>JAEUIW010000328.1 GCA_016794925.1 Phycisphaerae bacterium | reverse complement strand
GCGCTGCTGGCGCTGCTTGCCGCGGGGCTCTCCAGCGCCGCCGCCGCCTATGCCGTCGCCATCGACGACGCCTTTTTCGGCCGCCACCTCGGCGCCGGCCGCTGGGCGCTTGCTGCGATGCTCGGGCTCGGCGCCCTCGCGTCGTTCGCACTTCTCGTCGCGCGCCGCCGCCGCCCGCAGCCGCCGGCGCTGGCGCTCGTGCACCTTCGAATCGCGCTCTACGTATTTGTGGCGTCGGCCGCACTCCAGATCGTCTTCGTCGATCGCTATCACCCCGCCGTTCCGCCGCTCAGCCTCGCCCTCGTGCTCCTCACGCCGGTGGCCGCCCTCGTGCTCACTCCCGCGTGGCGCGCCGCCGTGCCTGGCCGGCTTTCGCGCGTAGCCGACCTCGTCGCGATGAATCTTTGTATTTTCTTACTCTTGGCGGAGGTCGGCTTGCGCGCGCTGGCGGCGTTCTCTCAATCGCCCATCTTCGAGAGCGGCGCCGTCGGCACCCTCGAGCGCATCC
>JAEUIW010000327.1 GCA_016794925.1 Phycisphaerae bacterium | reverse complement strand
ACAGATCGCATAAGGCGTCGAGCTGTGCCCCCTTGAGCCTTTCCGACCGGAGCTTCTTCAATCCGCTCCGCTCGAAAATCGCGTAGGCGAACCCCTTGTTCATCTGGCGGGACACGTACCGAATGCCCTGCCATCGCGGATCGGCGTCATGGATGGCGTGTGCCCACGCCTGGCTCACCGAGTAGTCGGCGAGCGCGCTGATGTCGTTGTTGAGTCCGAGAGCTTTGAGCGCCGCACCCGTCAGATCGGCCAGCAGCAAGGTCTTGCGCCGATCGCACGCAAAGCGCACCACCGATCGCTCGGTCACTTCGGCGGATGGCACCTCGTAGGCGCCATCGATGAAGCGCCCCGATTCGTGAATCACGCTCTCCGCGAAGGCGACCTCGATCGAGCCCGCGGTATAGCAGGTGCCGAACTCTCCGGCGCGGCCGGGATCCGGATCATCGAATCGGTAGACGCCCACTGACCAGTACGGCTCGGTGTTCGGGTACCGGCTCAGCCGGACCAG
>JAEUIW010000326.1 GCA_016794925.1 Phycisphaerae bacterium | reverse complement strand
CGGCGCGGCACCGAGGCCAGAGAGGCTTACGACCGAGCCGCAGGGCTCAGCGATGATCCCGCGGTGCGTCAGTTCTTGCTCGATCGCGCCGCCACGCTCGCCCCGGATTAACCAAACGCCTTCTTGTAATCCGCCAAGAACTTCTCGATCCCGATATCGGTCAGCGGGTGCTTCATCGCGCCGGTGATGACGCTCAGCGGGCACGTCGCCACGTCGGCTCCGACGAGGGCGCAGTGCAGCAGGTGGTTGCTGTGCCGCACCGATGCCGCGAGGATCTTGGTCTTGTAGCCGTAGTTATCGTAGATGGTGCGAATCTGGCGGATGAGTTCCATGCCGTCCTCGCCGACGTCGTCCAGCCGCCCGATGAACGGCGAGACCAGGAACGCGCCCGCCTTGGCCACCATCATCGCCTGCAGCGACTGGAAGCAGAGCGTGAGGTTCGTCTTGATGCCCTTGTCGCTCATCGCCTTGCAGGCCTTGAGCCCCGCGGCGGTGCTCGGCAGCTTCAC
>JAEUIW010000325.1 GCA_016794925.1 Phycisphaerae bacterium | reverse complement strand
GGCTCAATCCCCGTCGCGTCCCACGCCTTCTGGTGCTGGCGGTTGAGGATGCCGCGCTCCTGCATGTAGATGCCAAAGCCAGGCGTCTCCTCCTTCGCCATCTGCACGTAGTTGCGGACCTTGCGCTTCAAGCAGACGTCGCTCACAAGACCCTTGCTCGTTTCGGGATCAAGGCGCGGCAGGTTGCCAGCGTCCGGATCCCCGTTCGGGTTACCGTTGGTGACGTCGAACAGGTAGACGAACTCGTAGCGGTTGCTGATAGCGGGCATGGATCTTAGTCCTCGTCGTCGGAAACGGTATCGCTGTGCGGATCGGCGGAGACCTCCGGCGGCGCATCGGATCGGCGTCCATAGCGCTGGTGGTAGTAGCCGATGGCGAAGCGGCCCTGATCGCCGATCGGCAGGTTGCGCGGAAACACGGTGCCGATGCCGTTCATGATCTCCCCGATCTCGCGTTCGAACCATCCGGCGAGCTTGCCCCCGCCGTTCTTGCGGACGTTCGACAGGTGA
>JAEUIW010000324.1 GCA_016794925.1 Phycisphaerae bacterium | reverse complement strand
ACTCTCCCTGCCCGCGCCGCCTCGGCGCTCCGTGGGCGCGCCACGCGCGTCGCATTTGTCGGCGCCGGCTACATCGCCGATGTCCACGTGGCGGCGCTCCGCGCGGTGGCGCGCGAGCTGGCCGCGGGCGGTTCGCCCGCGATCGATCTCTTTGCTGCCTGCGACGTTGATCGCGCGAAGGCGGAGCGCTTTGCGCGCAAGCATGGGATCGGCACTGCGTTCGGCTCGGTCGACCAGCTCCTGGCGGAAGGGCGCCCCGATGCGGTCCACGTGATCGTGCCGCCGCATCTGCACGCGCGCGTCGCCGAGCCGATTCTGCGGGCCGGCGTGCATGTGCTGCTGGAGAAGCCGATGGCACTCTCCACAGAAGAGAGCCAGCGGCTGCTGGCGGCGGCGGCCGAAGGGGGCGCGCGCCTCGGCGTCAATCATAACTTTACCTATCATCCACAGTTTGCGCGGCTGCTGCGCGACGTGGAGGCGGGAAAGATCGGCCGCGTGCAGCACGTCGTG
>JAEUIW010000323.1 GCA_016794925.1 Phycisphaerae bacterium | reverse complement strand
CCGAGGGGCGATGCATAGACGACGGCTATCAACTGCCCCGCAATGATTGGCTTCAATCCGCGCCCCTCGTTGCCGAGGGGCGATGCTCTTCTGCTACGACGCCCTGTGGACCGACATCACCATGTTTCAATCCGCGCCCCTCGTTGCCGAGGGGCGATGCGGCGTGCCGTTGACGTGGCTGCCATTGCTTTGCGTGTTTCAATCCGCGCCCCTCGTTGCCGAGGGGCGATGCGTGGTCCGCCGTCGATTGGGCAACAGGAAAACGATGTTTCAATCCGCGCCCCTCGTTGCCGAGGGGCGATGCCAGGGTCGATGCCGTGCTCGCGGTCCTGGTAAAAGTTTCAATCCGCGCCCCTCGTTGCCGAGGGGCGATGCGGCGCACAACGGAGGCGCCAAGGCGGCGACTCCTGGTTTCAATCCGCGCCCCTCGTTGCCGAGGGGCGATGCGTTGGCATCGTGCGCGCCAGGATTCAACTTCAGCCTGTTTCAATCCGCGCCCCGAGTTGCGGA
>JAEUIW010000322.1 GCA_016794925.1 Phycisphaerae bacterium | reverse complement strand
GCTTTGCGGCCGCGATTCACGTCTCCGGCGCGGTCACGATCCTCTCGGGAGTTGTCTTCATGACGCTGATCCGACCCGGGGCGGTGTCACCCGGGGGGCGCTGATCGAAGCACACCCAACGCCCCGGGTGCGACTCGAACGCACGACCTGCCGCTTAGAAGGCGGCTGCTCTATCCAACTGAGCTACCGGGACACGCCAAAACTGTAGCACGCGAGCGGCGGACAGCCCATCCGGGCGCGTGGAACCATCCGCTCGGCGATGGGGAATCGTTCAGGAATTGCCGCTATCATGCGGCCCTCAACGATGACCCAACTCGCCGCACCAGTGACGACGAAGAGGATTCGGCCGGCCGCTCGCTCGGAGGTGACGCGCCCGTCCATGGCCCGAGATTTTCTCGCGCTCACGAAGCCCGGGATCGTCCGCCTGGTGACGATCACCTCCGGCGTCGGCTTCGCGCTGGCGCTGGTGCATCGGGGCTGGGGATCTGTTCCGCTCGGAGAGGTGCTCTT
>JAEUIW010000321.1:282-510 GCA_016794925.1 Phycisphaerae bacterium | reverse complement strand
GATCTTCACCCATGACAGGGCCCGCAGGGCGTAATAGCTGAGGTCGATCTCGTACCAGAAGAAGCCCTGGTTGACGCTGTTCATGTAGTGGTGGTGGTTGTTGTGCCAGCCTTCGCCGAGGGTGATGAGCGCCAAGACGAGGTTGTTGCGCGACGTGTCGGCGGTCTCGTACCGACGCGAACCCCAGACGTGGGCGAGGCTGTTGATGAAGAAGGTGCCGTGCCAGAG
>JAEUIW010000321.1:0-272 GCA_016794925.1 Phycisphaerae bacterium | reverse complement strand
GGCGTAACACCCCAAGGCCATCACCGCGGCGGGCACCCAGTGGTACCGGTCGAGCCAGCGGAGCTCAGCATACTTCGCAAAATCAGGGATGAGCGCGTGCTCGGTGGCGTCGTGCTCGGGGCTGAAGAACCAGCCCATGTGCGAGTACCAGAAGCCTCGCTGGAGGGGCGAGTGGAGGTCGCGCGGCGTGTCGCTCCACCGGTGGTGGGTGCGGTGATGGCCGGCCCACCAGAGGGGGCCCTTTTGCAGCGACGAGGCGCCGAGCCAGGCCA
>JAEUIW010000320.1 GCA_016794925.1 Phycisphaerae bacterium | reverse complement strand
CGGGACCGGGCGGGGGTGCGCGCGGCCGGGCGCCGGGAGAGGACGGCTGGCGGGCGAGTTTCGGAGTGAACAAGGCGGACCTCGCGGCGACGGGCGCGGGCGCGTACTTCGTGCTGCGGCCCGGGCGCACGATGACGTACGTCGGGGGCGACACGGAGCTGGTGGTCACGGTCCTGGACCGGACGAGGGTGCTGGACGGGGTGACGACCCGCATCGTGGAGGAGCGGGAGACGAAGGCGGGGACGCTGGTGGAGGTGTCGAGGAATTACTTCGCGATCGAGCCCAAGTCGGGTGACGTGTACTACTTCGGCGAGGACGTGGACATCTACAAGGACGGGAAGGTGGTCGGCCACGACGGTGCGTGGCTGGCGGGCAAGGACGGGGCGAGGTTCGGGTTGTTCATTCCCGGCGGGCCCAGGTTGGGCGACGCGTTCTAGAGCGGTTTCGGTTCATTTCTAGCGCGGTACGGCGCATGTCAGGCATTGCGCGTTTTGGTCCGGGTCGGTATGG
>JAEUIW010000031.1 GCA_016794925.1 Phycisphaerae bacterium | reverse complement strand
GCCGCCCTCAAGGTCGCCGCCTACGCCATCAAGGTGTAGCGACCAGGCACGCGATCAAGAGGTTCTGGACTGAGCAGGTTTGCCTCGCATTTGCATGGCATAGTACGTGGCGTGAGCGAGCGCGTTATGTTGTTGAAACAAGTTCAGTCAAAAAGTTAGTAATGTTTTGTTTGTTCTCGATCGCCTCGATCAGGGCCGAACCCACGATCACGCCGTCGGCATGCGGCGCGAGGGCGCGCACCTGCGCGCGCGAGCGCACACCGAATCCCGCGCAGGTCATCGCGCCGCCGCTGAGCGACCGCACGCGGTCCAGGTAGGCGCCGATCCGTTGCTCCTCGCCCGGGCTCGCTGCCGAACCCCCCGTGATGCCCGCGACCGTCACCGCGTACAGAAACCCGTCGGTCGCGGCCGCCAAGGCGCGGATGCGCTCGTCGGGAGTCACCGGCGTGACCATCTGCACCAGCGCCATCCCGTGGGAACGAGCCAGTTCGCGCAGCCCCGGCGATTCTTCGAGCGGCAAGTCCGGAATGATGAACCCCGCGACCCCGGCGGCCGCGGCGCGGCGGATCGTCTCCGTGAGGCCGCCGGCCAGCAGCGGGTTCAGGTAGCTCATCAGCAGGATCGGCGCTCGCGCGTGCGGCGCCAGCCCGCCCAACGCATCCAGAATCCACCGCAGCGTCACCCCCTGCTCCAGCGCCACCCGACTGGATCGCTGGATCGTCGCGCCGTCCGCCATGGGATCGCTGAACGGCACGCCGACCTCGATGACATCCGCCGCGGCGTCGGTCGCCCTCAGCAGCGGCCCGAATTGATCGAGTCGCGGAAACCCCGCGGTCAGATAGGCGACGAGGGCGGGCCGCCGATTCGCGCGCGCGGATTCGATCGCCGCGCGGATCCGTGCTCCGCCGCTCATGGGCGGCCTCCCGGGCCGGTCATCGGCGCTTCCCTGGCGAGAATGGGCATGTCCTTGTCGCCGCGCCCACAGAGATTCACGAGGAGCACGGCGCCAGGATTGGCGCTCGCGAAGCGGCGCGCGCCCGCGAGCGCGTGGGAGGGTTCGAGAGCGGGCAGGATGCCCTCCCGGGCGCAGCACTCGGCGTGGGCATCGAGAGCCTCACGGTCGGTGACCGCCTCGTACCGCACTCGACCGATCCAATTCAGGAAGGAGTGCTCCGGACCAACTCCCGGATAATCCAGCCCGGCGCAAACGCTGTGCGTCTCGATCACCTGGCCGTCCGAGTCCTGGAGCAGCATGGAGTAGGTTCCGTGCAGCACGCCGGGGCGTCCGTGCGACAGCGTCGCGGAATGTTCGCCGAGTCCCGGGCCGCGGCCCCCGGCCTCCAGTCCGAACAGCGCGACCCGCGGGTCCGCCAGGAAGCCGTGGAAGAACCCGATGGCGTTGCTTCCGCCTCCGACGCAGGCGAACGCGGCGTCCGGCAGCCGGCCGGTCCGCTCGATCATCTGCGCGCGTGATTCGCGCCCGATGACGCTCTGAAATTCTCGCACGATCCACGGGAAGGGATGCGGCCCGACCGCCGACCCCAACAGATAGTGGGTCTCCAACGGGTCGGAGACCCAATGACGCAGCGCCTCGTCGATCGCGGCTCTCAGCGTGCGGTCACCGGTCTCGACCGGAACGACTTCGGCGCCGAGCCGGAGCATCCGGTCCACATTCGGAGCCTGGCGCTCAACGTCGATGGAGCCCATGTACACGCGGCAGGGGAACCCCAGACGCGCGCACGCTGCTGCGGTGGCCACGCCGTGCTGGCCTGCCCCGGTCTCCGCGACGATGCGCGTGGCTCCCAGACGGCGGGCGAGCAACGCCTGGCCGAGCGCGTTGTTGATCTTGTGCGCGCCCGTGTGCGCCAGATCCTCGCGCTTCAACCAGACGGGCGCGCCCCACGCGCGGCTGAGGCCCGCCGCGTAGCAGAGTGGCGTGGGGCGGCCGATCCAGTCCCGCGACTCACGATCAAGCTCCGCTCGAAAGGCGGGGTCTGCGAACGCCGCGCGTGCGACACGGTCCAAGCGCGTGACCGCTCCCATGAGCGTCTCGGGCACGAAGCGCCCCCCGAACGGTCCAAACCTCCCCGCGGCGTCGGGGTAGTCCCCGGCGAGGAGCCGCGCGAGTTCCGTCGCGGCCTGGCCGGGGGCGAGTCGGTCGGGCGGGCCCAGAATCGTGGTGGTCATGGTTTCGTTCCATAGGTCATGTCGGCCTTGCGCACCGCGGCGACGAACGCGTGGATCATGGCGGGGTCCTTCACTCCGGGCGCGGACTCCACCCCCCCACTGACATCGACCGCCCACGGCCGCACGCGGGCGATCGCCTCCGCGACGTTGTCGGCGTTGAGTCCCCCGGCGAGCACGACCCGCGCGCGACCGCCGACGGCGCGCGTCACCCGCTCCCAATCCGCGGCCACTCCCCCGCCGCTCCGGGCGCCGTCCACAAGAAGAACGGGCGGACAACGACCGGCGGGCCGTGGACCGAGGTACGCGTCCAACTCCGTCTGGAGTCCTGGACCATCGTTGAAAGTGGGCAGGCATCGGGAGCGGAGCATCCCCGGCAACGACGCGAGCGAGCGAGCCTCGGCCTGGAGCAGGTCGAGCGGCACGCCGAGCAGCGCCATGCCGGCCTGTTCTTCCGCGAGCTCGCGCCACACGCCCACGCGCATCACGAAGGCGGGAACACCGGCCGCGAGTCCGCGGGCCTGCTCCGCATCAATCCTGCGGGGCGAGGGAGCAAAGACGAAGCCGACCGCGTCCGCGCCGGCATCGATCGCTGCGGAGACCGCATCCAACGTGGAAAGGCCGCAGATCTTCACGCGGGTGCGCACGTCGTTCCCCTTCCTCGGTCCGGGTCCGCTCGGACGGAGCGACCGGAAGCGATGAACGCGCGAAGGGCTGTTTCGGGCTCGGCGGATCGCATGAGCGACGTTCCGATAAGGGCTACGTCGTATCCGATCCGGGAAACGTCCGCGGCGTCGCGAGGGTGCGCGAGGCCGCTCTCGGCGACGCGGGGGAAGCCGCGAGGCAGCAATCCGACACGCTCGCCCAACCTCGGGGTCTCGATGCGCAAAGTGTCAAGATCGCGGCAGTTCAGGCCGAACAGCACGGGGGGTCGAGGCGCGTCCAGCAGTTTGTGCGCGAGCATCGCCGCGCGGGCAGCGTCCGTGGCGTCGAATGCCTCAACGAGAACGAAGAGGCCGGCTTCACGGGCGGCGTCGAGCATCTCGATGAGGAGGCCGTCGCTGAGCATCCGCACGATGAGCAGCACGCCCCCCGCGCCCGATGCACGGGCCTCCCAGACCTGAGCCGGGTGAATCAGAAAGTCCTTCCGCATGACGGGGATGGTGGGTATCGCGCCCGCGGCGGTGGCCAGGTCATCGAGGCTGCCGTTGAATCGCTCGGGCTCGGTAAGCACGCTGACCGCCGCGGCGCCGGCACGGGCGTATCCGGCGGCACGTGCGGCGATGTCGGCCGTCGGGCGGTTCGCGTCAGCATGGATCACGCCGGCGAGAACGCCCGCGGAAGGCGACGAACGCTTGATCTCCGCGATGACATCAAATCCGGCAAGGCGAAGCCCGGGCGGAGCCGGGCTGGAGCGAACCCTCCGGCGGAGCTCCGAGTCGGCCGCGCGGGCCTGCAAAGCGGCGAGCCGGGCCCTGCTGCTGCGTTCCATCTCGGCAAGGAAGCCGCTCACCCCTGGGCCCTTCTGGAATTCTGCCCGCGGCGCGGCCGGGGATGGCGCTCGCGGTGAGCGGCTTTGGATCCCGGGGGGGCGAGTGAGTCGAGCACCGCGCCCGCACGACCGTCGGTGATCGCGGCACGCGCCCGATCTCCGGCCTCGCGCGGATCCGGCGCCACGCCGGTCACCTGAAGGGCGAGCGCCGCGCCGAGCACGAGCGCGTCCTGGGGAGGTCCGGATCGGCCCCGCAAGGCCGCATCAAGGATCCGGGCGTTCTCCCGCGCGTCCCCGCCGGCGAGGTCATCAAGCGAACAGCGAGGCAGTCCATACTCAAGAGGGTCGCGAACGCGGGACTCGATCGATCCGTTCACGACATCAAAGCACAGGAACGGCGCGGCGGGAGTTGCCTCGTCCCAGCCGCCGCCCGACGTCGGCGTATGCACGACAAACGCGCGGGTCATCCCGAGCCCGGACGCCGCGTCCGCCAGGAGGCGTGCGCACGGCTCGCTGAACGCCCCGATTACCGCGTAGCGCGGCTCGGCGGGATTGGTCAGCGGGCCGACCAGATTGAAAATCGTGCGCACGCCCAGCGCCGCGCGCACCTCCTTGACCGCGGCCATTGCCGGGTGATAGTGGGGCGCGAAAAGGAACGTGAAACCAGTGCGTGCAAGGCACGCGGCCGACTGTCGCTCGTCCAGCGGCATGGGGAGCCCCAGCGATTCGAGTACGTCGGCGCTTCCGGAGCGACTCGACACCGAGCGGTTGCCGTGCTTGGCGACTTTCAGCCCCGCCGCGGCAGCCAGCAAGGCCGAGCCGGTTGTGAGATTGAGGCTCCCCGAGCCGTCCCCGCCGGTGCCAACCAGATCAACGAGCGGTTGCCCGCCTGCGGCGGCGCGAAGATCCGGCTTGCGGGCGAGGACCCGCATGGCGCGGGCAAAGCCGCGAAGCTCCGCGGGGGACTCCCCCTTGGCGCGCAGCGCTGCGAGGATCGCGCCCGCCCAGGCGCCGGGGGGAGACTCGACGGCGAGCGTGACGAGAAGCTCGGAAGCCTCGCTCTCGCTGAGGTTCCCACCGCTGACCAATCGTTCGAGCAAGCGGTTCATGGCTGGTCCGCCACCCCCGGAGCTCGCGGCTCACACATATCGAGGAAATTGCGCAGCAGCCGCTCGCCCTCCGGGGTGAGCACGCTCTCGGGGTGAAACTGCACGCCCTCGCAGGCGAAGCGCCGGTGCCGGATTCCCATGATCTCGCCGACCTCCGTGCGGGACGTGACCACAAACTCCGGCGGGACACCCATTTCACTGACCGCGAGTGAATGGTACCGACCGGCCGTCATCGGATTTGGAAGGCCGATGTACACGCCGCGCGAATCGTGGAAAACCTGGCTGCTCTTGCCATGCATGAGGCGATCGGCTCTCCCGACCCTGCCGCCGAACACCTCCGCCATCGCCTGATGGCCGAGGCAGACTCCCAATACCGGGACTCTCCCCGCCAGCGCGCGGATCATTTCCATGGAGACTCCCGCGTCACGGGGCCCGCCCGGTCCGGGGGATATGACCAAGTGCGTGGGAGAGATCGCGATGGCCTCGTCGGTGGTGATCTGATCGTTCCGACGAACGTCGACCGCGGCGCCCTGCGCGCGCATCGCCTGCACGAGGTTGTACGTGAACGAGTCGTAGTTGTCGATCAGCAGCACCCGGGTCATTGATCTGGGCTCCGGCGAGGAGTGTGCCTCCTAGAGGCCGTCCGCGGCAAGTCTGAGCGCGGCCTCGAGCGCGCCGACCTTGGCGCGCACCTCCTCATGCTCCTTGTCGGGACGGCTCTCGGCGACGATGCCGGCACCGGCCTGATACGCGTAGGCACCGCCGCGGAACACCAGCGTCCGGATGGCGATGGCCTGGTCCATCCCGCCCGCGCCGGGGCGAGAGAAATAGCCCACGGTTCCGGCGTAGAAACCCCGCCGGACGGGTTCGAGTTCGTCGATGATCTCCATGGCCCGGACTTTCGGCGCGCCGACGACCGTTCCCGCCGGGAATGTCGCCGCGAAGAGATCGAACGCGTCGGCGCTCTCCTCGAGGCGTCCCGTCACTCCGCTCACGAGGTGCATGACGTGGCTGTAACGTTCGATCACCCGTGAGGGATCGACCCGGACGGTCCCTGGCTTCGCGACTCTGCCGAGGTCATTTCGAGCGAGATCGACGAGCATCACGTGCTCGGCCGCCTCCTTGGGGTCGGCGAGGAGTTCGGCCTGGTTCACCGCGTCCTGGTTCTCGGAATCGCCCCGCGGGCGCGTTCCGGCGATGGGGCGGAGCGTGGCGGTACGCCCTTGCAGTCGCACCAATGCCTCGGGGGACGACCCGACGATCTGCGTGCCGCCGATATCAAGAAAGTACATGTAGCTGGACGGGTTGATCAGCCGCAGGGCGCGGTAAGCTTCGAAAGGATCCACGCTGGTCTCGCCTTCGTACCGGATTGCGAGCACGAGCTGGAACACATCGCCCGCCAAAATGTGCTCCTGCACGCGCGCCACCCGGGACAGGAAGTCCTCCCGGGCCAGGCTCGGCCGCGCGGGAGCGATCGTCGCGCGGGGAGGCGCGGGACGGACGGGGCCGCGAAGCGACGCGATGACGCCCTCTCTGAGCCGGAGACGCTCCGCTTCCGATCCGCTGTGCAAGAGGGCCGCGCGCCGTGTGAGATGATCGAACACGAGCAGGGATCGCGGGCCGATCCACAGCCCCTCGGGCTCGTCGGGACGCGCGGCGGTGCGTGCCGGGACACGTTCGAACCGGCGCACGGTGTCGTAGCTTGTCGCGCCCACCAGGCCCCCAAGGAAGGGCAGGCCCGGCACGACGGGGGACAGCGCCGGAGCCGATTCGCAGGCACGACGCATGGCGTTGAGAAAGCTCTGTCGATCGCGCGCGGGATCGAGCGGGCGACCGTCGATCGAAACGCCGTCGGCATCGAGCCGAACCACCGGCCCACCGCCAAAGCCAAGGAACGAGTAACGGGCCAGCCGCTCGCCTCCCTCCACACTCTCGAGGAGGAACGAAGGCTGCAACGGAGCGAGCTTGAGAAACGCCGAGACCGGCGTGTCAAGGTCAGCCGAGATGTCAAAGGGTGCCTTCACGCGTCCTCACGAAAAAAAACACCTCCGGACGTCGGAGGTGGCGCTCGAAACTGAAACTGGTCGGATCGTACCGTTTCGTCGCCACCTAGAGCAGGGGGTACCACCACGAGCGAACTGAGGGCGAACGAGTCATTGCAACAGGGTACGACAGGATTCGTGCAAATCAAGGGAAGGCTCGACTTCAAGGCGGTGTGCGTGATTCGCGGACGCGGAGGGTCTGAAAGGAAAGGTCTGTCGGATGCGTCGTACGTGCATGAGGCCGACCGACCTGCCGCGAGACGACGGCGCCGGATCGGCAGGATGACGGGTGCCTTCGAGATTGGGAAAGCACGGTCCGTTTGAACCGCGCGGCGAGAGGCTCGAGCAATGGCTGGCGCTGACGGAGGCCGCACGGCCGGGCAACGGCTGACCCGACCCGTGCGCATGCGCCACCTCATGCGGCTCGATCGGCGTCGGCGGGATCGATGCCGAGCGACCTCATTTTCTTGTACAGCGTGGTGCGATTGATGCCGAGTTGCTCGGCCGCCCGAGTGCGGTTGCCCCTGGCGGCGCGCAGAGCCGCCAGCACGATCTGTCGCTCGGGTTCGCGCAGCGCCTGCTCGAGTGGCAACGGTGCCGAGGCATGGTGCCCATCGGCGCGGATCAACGGGGCGGGTTCGCCGGCCGGGCCGGGGCCGGCACCCGGCCGGGCGACGTGCTCGGGAAGGTCGTCGATCGTGATCCGGTTCGAACGCGTCAGCACGGCGGCCCGCTCGATGATGTTCTGCAACTCTCGCACGTTCCCGGGGAAGGCATACCGCCGCAGCGCATCGAGCGCGTCGGGCGCGAAACCGGTCAGCGCCTTTCCCAGCTGCGCGGCGTGGTGTTTGAGAAAATGCTCGGCCAGCATCGCCACGTCCGAAACCCGGTCGCGGAGCGGCGGGAGTTCGATCTTGACGACGTTGATGCGGTAGTACAGGTCCTGCCGGAACGTCCCGGCGGCGACGAGTTGCTCGAGGGGCTGGTTGGATGCGAGCACCACGCGCACATCAACCTCGAGCGTCTGGTTCGATCCCACCGGCTCGAACTTCCGTTCTTGCAGCACGCGCAAGAGCTTGAGCTGCATGCCGGGAGAGGCGGAGTTGATCTCGTCGAGAAAGATGGTCCCCCCGTCGGCCGCGAGGAACTTCCCCTGCTTGTCGGCGTGGGCGCCGGTGAACGACCCCTTGACGTGGCCGAACAACTCCGACTCCAGCAGCGTCTCAGGGATCGACCCGCACGCCAACTCGACGAAGGGCTTGTCCTTGCGCGGGCTTCGGCGGTGGATCGCGTGGGCCACCAGCGACTTGCCCACGCCCGATTCGCCCGTCATCAGCACCGTCGTCTTCGTCGGCGCAACCGCCGCGACCAGCTCGAAGACCTTCTGCATCCGGTAGTCGGCCCCGACGATCCCTTCCAGCGTGTGACGGTCGTCGAGCCGACGGCGCAGCGAGACATTCTCCGACCGCAGCGCGTGCTGCCGCAACGCCCGTTCCAGCGACAGCCGCAACTCGCTCTCGACGACCGGCTTCGTAAGGTAATCGGCCGCGCCGCCGCGGATCGCCTCCACGGCCTGCTCGATGGTCCCGTACGCGGTGAGAATCACGGCCCCCACGCCGGGGAACCTCCGACTCATCGCGCGCAAGAGTTCCAGCCCGTTCATGCCCGGCATGACGATGTCGGTCACGACCACCGCGAACGGGTTCGCCTCGGCGCCAAGCTCCGGGTTCTCCGCCGCGTCGAGCAACGACAGCGCCTCCTCCGCGTGGAGCGCCGTGGACGGGGCGTAGCCCTCGCGCGACAGAAACTCGGCGAGCGAGTCCGCGACGATCGGGTCGTCGTCGACCAGCAGCACCCGGGGGCGTGGCCCCGCGGGAACCGCCAGACCGGAACCGACCGATCGCGCCGCGTCGTCGTTGTGGCCGACAAGCTTCATGACATGTTGATCGGCGGGAACAGCGCCGCACTGAAGCGACGCATCGCCGCGACGTTCACGCCAGGCCGCGCCCTCGCCCGATCGTGGGGCGCCGATTGCCCGCGGACACCACGACGATCCGTCAGCTCGCCGCCCGCTTGCCGAGCACCTTGGCGATGTCGAAGTCAATGAAGTCGGCGTGGTGGAAGATCCAGCTCTCGATGGTCCGCTCCACCTTGTCCCCCTCATGGCTGTGCGTGGCGACGATGTGCATCACCTCCGCGGGCAGGCCGTGGGCGTAGCACAGCGCCACGCCGCTGAAGGGGTGCCGCAGCATCTCGCCGAAGCGCCCCTTGATCACCCTGCCTTGCGCGTCCTTGTCGAACTCCAGCATCTTGCCCACGTCCGCCAGCAGCGATCCGGCGATGAGCACATCGAGGTTCACCGGCACCCGCGACCCGAATACCTCGCCGAGCACCCGGGCGATGGCGATGCACTGCTTGCAGCAGCTGTTCAGATGCTCGACGAACCGCAGATCGATCTTCCCGGCCAGCAGCGTGAACGGGATCGCCCGGATCTCGTCGAACGTCCAGCCCTTACCCCCGCAACCCGTCGTGAGGGCTTCGTTCCACACCGCCGCCACGCGGTCGCGCAGCGTCGCGTCACGGATGTCCATGAGGTTGGGGAACAGCGTCGCGATGTCCGCCGTGAGGAACGTCTTGCCCATGTTCACATGATATCCGCCGTCCCGGCTCGCTCGGCAAGGACCGCTTCATTTCAGCCTCATCTCCAGCCCGCGTTTCACCGCGGGCCATTCGTCATCCACGATGCTGAACACCACCGTGTCCCGCACCACCGGAGGCGCCGCGGGGTCCGGCCCGCCCGGCACGATGCGGTGCTTGCGGAACACGCCCTCTTTCACCGCGCCGAGCTTGGCGATGGCCGACTGGCTGTGCCGATTCGTCCCCCCGGTCTTGAACTCGACCCGGACAGCCGTCGGGGCGAGCGTCTCGAACGCGTGCCGCAGCATGAGGTACTTGATCTCCGGATTGACGCGCGTGCCCTGGTGCGCCCGCGCGATCCAGGTCCGCCCGATCTCAACGCCGCGGCTA
This sequence comes from Phycisphaerae bacterium, assembly GCA_016794925.1. GTDB lineage: Bacteria > Planctomycetota > Phycisphaerae > Phycisphaerales > UBA1924 > JAEUIW01. The sequence goes on along the minus strand of JAEUIW010000031.1, from coordinate 5,429 downwards.
TCGGCCCGGATGTCCATGTACGTCGTGCGCCCCACGGCGCGGCCCGACCCGTTCAGCACGATCGCGAACGCGACCACGTTCGGCAAGGCGCTCACCCGGGCGATGTCGCGCTCGAAACCCGCGACGCTCCACTCCGGCGGCGCCTGCGGCGTGAAGCGGAACAACTCGGGCTCCGCGGCGGCGAGCAGGTCCGGCGCGTGCCGCGCGTCCAGCGGCTCGAGCCGAACGGTCATGCCGCGCAGGGTGGTAGGCTCGATCCACATGGCCCGAGCGTATCCCAGGGATCAGCCGACAGGCCCGTCGTACGCGTGGTTCACCGGATCGATCCGGCGCATGGGCTTCTCGCGGGTCTGCTCTTCGATCACGTGGGCCACCAGCCCGGGGGTGCGTGCGATCATGAAAATCCCGTTGAACACCCGAGGGTCCATCCCCAGGTCGGCCAGCACGGCCCCGATCGCGCCGTCCACGTTGATCGGCAACGGCTTGCCGATCGCCGCGAACGCGCGCTCGATCGCCCGCGCCGCGCCGAGATGACTCCCCGGGCCCCCGTCGAGCCCGGCCTCGCTCGCCAGCTCGAACATCCGCGCCGTGCGGGGGTCCTTCGTGTGCACGCGATGGCCGAAGCCGCTGATCCGTTCTCCGGACGTCTTGACGCGCGCGACCTCCGCCGCGGCGACGGCGTCCAGGGCTGCTCGGGCGCCGGCCTCTCCACCCCCGCCCGCCGCCGCGCGTTGAAGGACCGCCCCCAGATACCGGGCCGCGTCCTCGATCGCGCCGCCGTGGTGCCGGTTGATCGACAGGATCCCCGCCGCGACACTCTGCGACAGTGACGCCCCGGTGCTGGCAACGGTCCGGGCCGCCAGGCACGAGGGGGGCGTCGCGCCGTGATCGATACTGCTGACCAGAATCGCGTCCATCAGCCGTCCGACCCGCTCGTCGGGCAGTCGGCCGGTGAGAATGAGATGCACCGCCGCGCCGAACGACATCCGCCCCATGAGCGACGCGATGTCCTTCCCCCGCACGGCCACCCGGTTGGGCTCGATCCGTGTGATCGCGGTGGTCCAGACGGCCCGGCGTTCCGCTTCGGTCATCAGGCTCCGGCTGGCGCGGGCCCGCAGCACCCCCACCACCGCCTCGGGAAGGTCGCCGAACGCATCGACGGTCGTCGCGCCCGCCCGGCGCAGGGCCTCCACCTTTCCGGCATGCGTGCCCGAGTTTCCCTCGATGATCGCCCCCGCGTGGCTGAACCGCGTCCCCGCCGTTGCCGCCTTGCCGCCGATGTACGCGACCACCGGCTTGCGCACCCGTCCGTCGGCGATCATCTCCGCGAGCTCCTCTTCCTGGCTCCCGCCGATCTCGCCGAACACCACGATCGCGTCCGTGGCCTGGTCCGCCTCGAACAGCGCCGCCACGTCCGGGATCCGCAGGCCCAGCACCGCGTCGCCCCCGATGTGGACGATCGAGCTGATCCGCACCCCCGCCTGCCCGCAGTAATACGCCGTGGACGACGACATCCCGCCCGAACGCGAGATAATCCCAACGCCCGTCCCGCCCGGCAGCGGCGGCTTGAACCACTCCCGCGCCGACTCCGCCCGACCGCCGATCATCCCCACCACGGCCCGCCCGGGGCTGGCGATGCCCAGCGTGTTCGGGCCGACGAACCGCGCCCCCCGCTCCCGGGCCCGCGCCGCGATCTCCATCGCGTCCCACACCGGCACCCGGTCGGCCACCAGCACCAGCAGGCCCACGCCCGCGTCGACCGCCTCGATCGCCGCCGCGCGCATCCCCGATGCGGGCACGAACAGCACCGACACGTCCACCCCCCCCAGCGCCGCCACCGCCGCGGCACACGAATCGAACACCGGCAGGCCCAGGACCTCGGTCCCACCCTTGCCGGGCGTGACGCCCCCGACCACGCGCGTCCCGTAGTCGAGCATGAGCCGCGTCCGCGCCTGCCCCTCGCGGCCCGTGATGCCCTGCACGATCACCTTCTTCGTTTCGTCGATGAGGATGGCCATCGCCGGTAGGTTAGACGACCCGAGGCCGCGCCCGATGGGCGTGCCATCGGCGCTCGGAATAGAACGCGCCCCGGCAACGTATACTGCGCGTGCCGAGCGGACGACCCGCCGCCGCGCCCAACCCGCGAACGGAGCCCCACCCATGGAACTGTACATCGACACCGCGAACCTCGATGAGATCAAGGAAGCCGCTTCGCTGGGCGTGCTCGACGGCGTCACCACCAACCCCTCGCTCATCGCCAAGGAGAAGGGCGTCTCCTACCACAAGCGCCTGGCGGAGATCTGCGAGATCGTCAAGGGGCCCGTCTCCGGCGAGGTCATCTCCACCGAGTACGCGGGCATGATCCGCGAGGGCGAGGAGCTCGCCAAGATCGCCAAGAACATCGTCGTCAAGCTCCCCACCACCGTGGACGGCCTGCGCGCCTGCAAGACCTTCTCAGACCGTGGCGTGCGCACGAACCTCACGCTCTGCTTCCAGCCCCTCCAGGCCCTCATGGTCGCCAAGGCCGGCGCGTTTCTCGTCAGCCCCTTCGTCGGACGCCTCGACGACATCGCCGAGGACGGCATGGCCCTCATCTCACAGATCCGCCAGATCTACGATAACTACGGCTACAAGACCAAGATCCTCGCCGCGTCCATCCGCCACCCCCTGCACATGACCCAGTGCGCCCTGGCCGGCGCGGACGTCGCCACCGTCCCCATGGGCGTCATCAAGGCGATGCTCAAGCACCCGCTGACGGACATCGGCCTCGAGAAGTTCGTCGCCGACTACAAAAAGGCGTTCGGCGGCTGAGGTCGGTCAGGCCACCTCCACCACCATCTCCACCTCGACGGGCGCGCCCAGCGGCAGGCTGGCGCACCCCACCGCCGCGCGCGCGTGCGTCCCCGGCTCGCCGAACACCTCGCGCAGGAACTCGCTCGCCCCGTTCGCCACCTTGGGGTGCTCCGTGAACGTCGCCTCGCAGGCCACGAACACGCTCACTTTCACCACCGACCGGACCCGGTCCAGGTCCCCCAGTTCTCCCTTGAGCGCCGCCAGGGCGTTGATGGCGCATCGCCGCGCGCACGCCGCGGCGTCGGTCAGGCTCACCTCGCGCCCCACCAGCCCGGCGGCCATGAGCGCGCCGTCCCGCATGGGGACCTGGCCGGAGACAAAGACGAGGTTGCCCGAGCGCTTGGTCGGGATGTACGCCGCGACGGGCTTGGGGGTCGGGGGGAGCGTGATTCCAAGGGCGGCGAGGCGTTCATCGATGCGGCCTGGCATGACTGGCTCCTGGGGCGGATTGTTCCCTGAAAATGGTGGATTGGAAGCGCCCTGCCGGGTGGGAGTGGCGCGAAATCTGAACTTCCGAGAATCCGCGGAACCGGCGCGGGTTGCAAGTCGAAGGGAATCGTGTATCATGTACTCGGGCGTGCTGCGCCGCTGACCGTATACCTTGTACCTGTACTCGTGGCGTCCGTTCGGTCGCCAACGTCATTCCAGGTCGGGGACGCAAGCAAGCCGACAACTCGACGCCGGAATGCTCCTCGCCGCGATCGCGGTCCGAGGGGTTCGGCATCTCCCCGACGAGTTTCTTGACGAGCAGTCGCGTGCGCATCGGCTGGCCCGTGGGGTTCCACGCGGCCGAGTTGTTTTGCGCCGCGCGGCGAGGGTCCGGCGGGTTCTCGGCCCGTCGATTCGCGGCCTCCGCACGTCCTGGAGCGTCATCGGAGCCGCGGCCCCGTGGGGGCGTCGCCGGGGGTGCTCGGGCTCAACGGGGCGAGGTTGGTCGGGTGCGGGGCGTGCGGCGTCGGGTTGTGGAAAAGGGGTTCGGCGGGCGTTCCGCCGGGCCCGGAAGCAACAGCCTTGGTCCCGTCGGCGTGCGATGGTCGCCGCCGGTGAGGGCCGCAGTGGAGAGTCAAGCATGAAGCGCGCGTTCACTCTAATCGAGCTGCTGGTGGTCATCGCGATCATCGCGCTCCTGGTCGGGATCCTCTTGCCCGCGCTGGGCAAGGCCCGCCAGTCCGCCCGTCAGCTCAAGGACCAGACCCAGGTCCGCAACATCGTGCAGTCGATGGTGACCTGGGCCCAGAACAACCGGGACGACTACCCCCTCCCGGAGAAGATCGACAAGAACGGCGACACCGTCACCGGCACCAGCGCCGATGATCTGATGAAGAAGAACGACACGGGCAACATCGTCTCGCTGCTGATCTGGAACGGCAACATCTCGACCGAGCTGGCGGTGGGCCCGGCCGAGGTCTCCGGCTCCATCAAGCAGGACACGGAGTACGAGTTCTCCAAGCCCAAGCTCGCCAAGGCGCCCGACTCGGCCCTGTGGGACCCGGGCTTCGCCGGCACGCCCAAGGACAAGACCAAGCGCCGCACCACGGGCGTGGGCAACCAGTCCTACGCGCACGTCGCCCCCTTCGGCGGCCGTCGCACCCGCTGGGGCAACACCTTCGTCTCGACCGAGGTCTGCTTCGGCAACCGCGGCCCGGCGTACACCGACACCAAGTACCCGAACAGCGGCCGCTGGACCCTCAAGTCCGGCATCGAGGGTGACGCGTCGGACACGCTCGCCATCCACGGCTCCCGCAACTCTTGGGAAGGGTGCATCGGCTACAACGATGCCCACGTGAACTTCGAGACCAAGCCCGATCCGGACGGCATCACCTACCGCCGCACCGGCTCGACCACCCCCCTGCTCGTCCCGGACAACATGTTCGTGGATGAGAGCGACGACATCGCCGGCGGCAGCAGCTCCGCGGCGGGCGACCTCGTCAAACTCAACAACAACAACCAACTCATCCGCCCGATCTATGAAGTTACGGGATCTGGAACCGGAATCGGCCCGAAATTCTGGTGGGACGGGCTGCCGTAATTCAGCCGTCATACCGTACCATAACTCTGCATTGGATTATTTCAAAGGGCCCGGTCAACCGACCGGGCCCTTTTCCATTCCCGGGTTTGTGATGCGTTCGTGCCGGACCGATTGCGATCTGGCACGGGTTATCCACCCAGGGTCAGCCGGTGGCGCCCGGGGTTTCTGATCCGTGTAGGCTCATGCGGCGTGGGGAACTATGGAGACGAGCCATGCGGAACATGCTCAGCAATACAACGATCGTGCGCATCGGCCTGCTCTTGACTGGGCTTGGGTGTACGGCGGCCCCAGGGCAGACATGCTTCGAATGGTCGAGCGGCTTTGAGCTTCCCAGTGCCCGGTGCGATGATCAAGCCCGCGGGTTCGCTGGCGCCAGAAGCGATCAGTACACACGCGGTGCCATGGCGCTATATAACGATGGAAGTGGGATGAAATTGATCGTAGGCGGCAAGTTCTCCCGTGCGAGTAATTGACCTGCCCTGGAAAACCTGAACCAGTCCGGATGAGAGGCTTTGGGGTACAAAGTACCCAGGAGACTCTCGAAGAT
>JAEUIW010000319.1 GCA_016794925.1 Phycisphaerae bacterium | reverse complement strand
CACGCGTCCACCGCCGCCTGATCCGCGCCAGAAAGCGACCAGCCCTCGAAGGCGGCATCGTCGTGTTGGTGATCCCCATCGTGCTGCATGGAACGCATCCCGGAAACTGTGTCTCTCTACACCGGCTGCTCATCCGGCTCGTCCGCGTTGCCCGCGGCGGCCTTCGAGACTTGCTGCCATCTCTTCGCAAAAGCGGCCACGGCGGCGTGTAGGCGGGACTTCACGGTCCCGAGCGGAATCCCCAGTTCATCCGCGATCTGCACGTAGCTCAGCCGCTGGAAGTACGCCAGCAACAGGATCTCTTTCAGCGCTGGCGACAGACCCGCCAGCGCCCGCTGCACGAGCGCCTCCCGCTCGCCAGCCGACAGCCTTGCCTCCGGCGGGTCCACCTCGATCTCCAGCAGATCGACGAACGTGGTCGCGGAAGCCTCGCCGCCGCTGTTTCCACCCCGCCCGCCTACCGGGGCATCGAGGTCGAGTTCGCGTCGGCGGATCTTCTTACGCAGGTAGT
>JAEUIW010000318.1 GCA_016794925.1 Phycisphaerae bacterium | reverse complement strand
CGCGCTCCTCGCCATTCCGGGCGTCGTCTCCGCCGCCAACCTGCCGGCCCCCGATGCCGCCAGCGCCTCCTTCACCCACCCCTACGTCCTCCTCCTCCTCGCCCACATGCTCTGCTACATGCCCACGCTCGGCCTCTCCAACTCCCTCTGCTTCCACCACATGGCCGATCCCGCTCGGCAGTTCCCCGTCGTCCGCGTCTTCGGCACCATCGGGTGGATCGCCGGCAACATCGCCGTCGGCGGCAGCCTCGACGCCTGGGGCCTCTCGGGACTCACCTGGATCGCCGAGGGCGACAAGTCCCCCATCCAGTTCTATGTCGCCGGCGGCGCGGGACTCCTCCTCGGACTCTTCGCCTTCGCTCTCCCGCACACCCCGGCCCCATCCGCCGGCAAACCGGCCACCATCCGACAGGTCCTCGGGCTCGACTCCCTCAAACTCTTCGCGCGCCCGGGCTACGCCGTCTTCATCCTCTGCTCCTTCCTCATCTGCATCCCCCTCGCCGGGTACTAC
>JAEUIW010000317.1:269-511 GCA_016794925.1 Phycisphaerae bacterium | reverse complement strand
GTATGGCGTTGCTGGCATTGGCCGATGACCTGGCCATCCAATACATTGAGCGCGGCAAATAGCGTGGTCGTTCCGTTGCGCTTGTAGTCGTGTGTCAGGGTGGCGGCACGCCCCTTCTTCAACGGCAGTCCGGGTTGGGTGCGATCCAGTGCCTGGACTTGACTCTTCTCGTCGCAACACAACACCAAGGCGTGCTCGGGCGGCGACATGTACAAACCCACAATGTCTTCGAGTTTCTCGAC
>JAEUIW010000317.1:0-259 GCA_016794925.1 Phycisphaerae bacterium | reverse complement strand
AGTTCGGGTCGCGCGACACCTTGAAGCCCCGCACGAGATGGGGTTTCAGTCCGGCCGCCCGCCAATGCCGCGACACGCTCGACGAATGGACCCCAAGTTCCGCCGCCATCTTGCGCGTACTCCAGTGCGTCGCCGCCGCTGGCTTGCTCTGGGTCGTCAGTTCCACCAGACGTGCCACGTCCACCTTCTTCGGCGGCGCACCGCGTGGCAAGTCACGCTCGATTCCGGCCAGTCGCTTCTGCGCATAGCGCCCACGCCA
>JAEUIW010000316.1 GCA_016794925.1 Phycisphaerae bacterium | reverse complement strand
GCAGTGATGCTCGGCCTGTCCAACCCGGACCCCTTCGTCTGATTAGCCTTGACGGATACGCCCCCGGCCGCGCCGCCCATGACCTCTGCCCGCTACCATCGCCTCACGGTCCAGGCCGTGACCGACGAGACCCCCGACGCCCGTTCAATCACCCTGGCCGTGCCGGAGGCGCTTCAGCACAGCTTCCGCTACCGGCCGGGCCAGTTTCTGACCCTGCGCCTGGCGGTGGGGGGGCGCCATCTGCCCCGCTGCTATTCCATGTCGAGCACCCCCGAGCTGGATTCCGCGCTGCGGGTGACGGTCAAGCGGGTGGCCGGCGGGCGCGGGTCAACCTGGCTGTGCGAGCACCTGCGGCCGGGAGACAGCCTGGAGGTGATGGCGCCGGCGGGGGTGTTTACGCCCGCCGGGCTGGACGGCGATTTTGTTCTGGCGGCCGGGGGCAGTGGCATCACCCCGGTGTTCTCCATCCTGCGCGCGGTGCTGGCCCGGGATAGGGGAGAGGGCGGGGGCC
>JAEUIW010000315.1 GCA_016794925.1 Phycisphaerae bacterium | reverse complement strand
CCATGACCTCGCGCACATCGTCGGAGAGCTCTACGTCGAGATCGGTGAGCGAGCGATAAATGCCGGTGAGCCAGTCGCGGAACCGCTTGAACACCTCCCGAAGCGCGCTGTTCGGCGCTTTGCCGTCGCGATGCGCCTTGCCGCGCTTGTGCTTGCCGCTGCCGGATTGCAGCCCGCCATCGCCGCCGACGCCTCCGACGACGCCGCGGAACGCGAGATGCTCGCCGCAGTGACGCGCCAGCTCGAACTGCTGGACCGCTTCGCCGAGCACGCCGCTGCCACCGCGCCGCAGGGGCGTGCCCGCTACCACTTCGACTACGCGCGGCTGCGTGCCGACCTGAAGCGCGTGCGCGCCGGCGTGCAGGACTACCTCGTGCCCCAGCGCGCCCAGCCGCGCGATCCCGCCCCGCTGGCCGGCGATTACGTCCGCCGCGACCGCGCCGACGACGAGGAGCCGTCGCCAGGACGCCCTCTGCCGATCAGGTCGCCGCCTTCCAGGCCAACGGCGGCTT
>JAEUIW010000314.1 GCA_016794925.1 Phycisphaerae bacterium | reverse complement strand
GGACAGTGCCCCGTTCTTTGTGGCGCCGAGCGACACGACGTCGATGCCGGCGCGCCACGTCAGGTCGGCGGGCCGGCAGCCCAGGGCCACGATCGCGTTCGCGATGCGCGCGCCGTCGAGGTGGGCACGCAGGCCCCGCTCGCGGGCAGCCGAGGTGAGCGCGGCGATCTCATCGACGCGGTAGATCGTGCCCATGTCGGTCGGCTGGGTGAACGAGATCACGCGCGGCTGCGAGTGGTGGTTGTCGCCCCAGCGGGTGGCGGCGAAGGCGGCGGCCAGGGCTGCCGGCTGCATCCGGTGGTCGTCGCCGCCCACGCCGCGCAGCAGCAGGCCACCGCCCATCATCGACGTGGCTGCCGCCTCGCTGTTGAGGATGTGCGCGGTCTCGTGGCACAGCACGGCCCCCCAGGGCGGGCACATCGAGCTGAGTGCGAGTGCGTTGGCGGCGGTGCCGCTGGTGACGGGAAAGACCCGCGCGCCCGGGTGCTCGAACACCGCGCGCACCGTCTCCT
>JAEUIW010000313.1 GCA_016794925.1 Phycisphaerae bacterium | reverse complement strand
CGACATGGACGGCGACGGCGCGCTCGCCGAGTGCGGCGTCACGAGCTACGCGGACGGCGGGTACATGACGCGCGACGCCGGCCTGGTCCTGCGGCTCGCGGATGGCAGCGAGTTCCAGATCACGATCGTCCAGACCCGCCACGCCGCCGCCGAACGTGAGTAGCGCCGAAACGCGCGGAACGCGCGCGTAGCCCGGGCGCTTGAGACCCGGGCCTGACGAGGCAACCAAAAGGAGATTGCCATGAAGAAGAGCACGAAGAAGACCGCGAAGCAGACCAAGGGCACGAAGGCGGCGGTGACGCCGAAGAGCGTGGGGAAGCCGAAAGCGGAGCGCAAGCCCGCCGCCGACGCCAAGCCGAAGCGCGTCAGCGCCCTCGACGCGGCGGCGCAGGTGCTGCAGAAGTCCGGCCAAGCGATGCGGGCGCAGGAGATGATCGCCGCCAGGTCCGAGGCGGGCCTCTGGTCGTCGCCCAACGGCAAGACGCCGCCCGCGACGCTGTACGCCGCGATCC
>JAEUIW010000312.1 GCA_016794925.1 Phycisphaerae bacterium | reverse complement strand
GCGAGCACTTCACTGCACCCGGTCTTCAGCGGCCCGGCTCCGGGCTTGGCGGGTGACCGGGGTGGCGTTCGGGACGCGCGAGCACCGAGCGCAGCGACCTGCGAGCGCGGCCCGATCGCCAAGCGGGCGTCGGTCCTGCGCAGCAGGACGGACGAAGAAGCCCGCGATCCCCGGGCACGGGAAAGGGCCGCCGTGTGATGACTGCCGGCAACGCCGGCCTGACCGTGTTGCGTCAGCGACGGAAGCCCGTCAGGGGCGAGACGCCGGCACCCCGTTGGCTCGACGCGCAGCGCGACAGCCCGGCCCCGCGCAGCGGGGAGACGCCCGGGCCCACAGAGACCTGGCATCGACGACGCCACCACACGCACCACCGCGGCCCGCAGCATCAGCTACACCAACGATTCAAATCTGGGAAGCAGTGGACTCGGTCGCAGCACCAAACATCGGATACGACGCGCCCTTCACCGAATCCACCTTCACCACGCCTGCCTCGATCAGCCGAGCCAACACCA
>JAEUIW010000311.1 GCA_016794925.1 Phycisphaerae bacterium | reverse complement strand
CGGATGTGCTAGGCAAGCTGCCCAACCTCCAGTACTTCGCCTCGGTGTCGGGCGGCCGGATCATCAAGGGACGGTTTCCGATCCTCGATCCCGATGCGGATGCGCGCCGCGCCCCGGGAAAGGCGACCGCATGATCCGCGCCGTCGCCGTGTTGTCGTTGCTCGTCCTGCTGGTCCTGGTGTTGTACGTGCCGTCTGCCCATCCCCCGGAGCGCTTCCTCGCGCAGCTACGCGCCGAGCATGAGGCGGCCACCGCCTACTGGGGCGCCGAGCCCGCCACCCGCATGCTCAATCGGGCGATGCGCATGCAAGATTCGACGGCCGAAGTCACGCCAATTCCTGCCGCGAAGGATGCACCTTCGCCAGCGGGCGTGAACGGCGCGGTGTCCCGGGAGATGTCCTCGGTCAACCAGCGCCTCTTCAACAACGCCTACTTCCGCTCGGTCGATGCGTTGCTGCTGCTCGCCAGCTATAGACTGTCCACCCTGCTCGAATGGCTGCCCTGGCTGGCCGT
>JAEUIW010000310.1 GCA_016794925.1 Phycisphaerae bacterium | reverse complement strand
GCGGCGAGAGTACGCGATTCCCCACCGCCCGACACGCGGACGTGGGCCGCACCCGGCTTCGGCGATGACCGTATCCTTTCCCTCATGGACACCGCCCAACGAATCGCCCAGTTCGAAAACATGGCCGCCGCGGACCCCTCGAACGAGATGACCCACTTCTCCCTCGCCCGCGCCTACGTCGAAGCGGGCCGTTTCGAGGAGGGCGCCGCCAGTTATCTCCGCTGCATCGACATCGTCCCGGACATGAGCAAGGCGTACCAGATGGCCGGGGACGCGCTCCTCAAGGCCGGCCAGAAGGACCGAGCCGCCGACATCCTGCTCAAAGGCTATGAGGTCGCCGCGAAGAAGGGCGACCGCATGCCGCGCGACGCCATCGCCGACCTCCTCCGCTCCATGGGCAAGTCGCCGCCCGAGATCAAGGGAGCGCCCACCGACGAACAGATCGCCGCCACCGGCTCATTCATCTGCGCCAAGACCGGCCGGCCGGGAAAGCAACGCCCCGCCCCCCCGTTCC
>JAEUIW010000030.1 GCA_016794925.1 Phycisphaerae bacterium | reverse complement strand
ACGTCTCGCACACGGACTGTCTTCCAGCGGCGGCTCTTTGGAGAGACGATCGTCCCGTTCCGCGATGGCTGATGGAAGAGCGCGTTGATTCGACGAAGGGGATCGGCGAAGACCCAGTCCTCCGGCATCGCAAACGTCTGTGCATACGTCATCGAAGGATCGTCACCGCTTCGGAACGCGTCGAATGCTGCCTCGACGTTTGCAAAGTCCGACAACACGGTCGTGGTGGCGTCGCCTTCGGGGGATCGCTCGTAGACTGGGTTGCCACGACGATCGTGCCCGATCCAACGTGGCAGCGCCATGAAAATGCGTCGTCGGGAATCCGGTGCCGCCTCATCAAGCGGCGATTCACGACGCTTGAGCACGACCAGCGACGTCTTGGTGCCTGTATGCGGCTGAAAGGTCTCGGATGGAAGATCGATGACTGCTTGGATCTCTGTGTGACGCAGCAGCCACTCTCGCACGTACAGACACTGCGGTCCTGAGAGAATTTGGTACGGCAGCACGATGGCAAGTCGGCCTTCCCCCGGCTTAAGCAATCGTACGTTGCGCTCAAGCAGCAAGATATCAGGAGGCCGCGTGTAGCAACCATTGACGAGGCCGTCGCCACTTCCCCGGGAGGTCATTCGGGCGAGTTCATACGTGCGAAGGATGCGATCATCCTTGATCGTTGTTTTTGTGCCGAACGGTGGATTTGACGCCGCACACTTGTGCGCGCCTTCGCGTAAACCGAGCGGATACCCGCGACCAAAGGCCTCGGGAGAGATCGAATCGCCCACATGAACAAACGAGTGCTCGGTGCGACCAGTGCGGGAAGCAAGCGTCGCATTCGCAACCCGAGCAACCTCTGGATCGATTTCGTGTCCTTTGATGGAACGCAGGGCAAGTTCGACCACGCGTGTCTCGACGTGTGGTCCGGGCTCATCGCGTTCAAGAAGGTGCCTGATCCGATTGAGACCCGCTGACAGAAAGCCGCCCGTGCCCGCAGACACATCAACCAGATCATCACCGTTTCGGGGATCAAAATCCAACAATGCCATCGCGAGATGGGTGACCCTCTGGTCGGTGAAGAACATCCCCCCTTCTCTCTTTGCCCACTGGCTGCGGAAGATCTCAACCGCATCGCCAAACACATCGCGTTTACGATCAGAAATGACGACGCCAGCGAGTTGGGCCGTGACGACGGCAATGTCCGCGTCGGACAACTCGATTTCTGTTCCCACCGAGTACAGCCGCCATTGGGCGTTCATTGCCGCGAAATCGCGCCTCAGCGCGTCGGCAACGGGACCGACGAGTTCACCCGTCCCCCTCGAAAGCCCCTTCAGCTCGGACCGGGAGAAATCGAAGGCTGGAGATTGCTGGCGCACCTCTTCGATGAACTGGCCGGCGTGGAGGACTTTGCCGACCTCGAGAGATATCCCACCGGGTGTACGCTTCTTTGAGTTGGCATACAAGTGGTCGTAGAGGCGTCGAATTCGCTGTTCGAGATCGAAGACGGCGGGCGTGGTGGCGAGCGTGCTCATACGGAAAACGTACGGGCCTCACATCCACAAGTCAAGCAAATCGTGCAGCATGCAAAACCTGCTAAATCAGGGCGATGCCGTTTTCTGCCGCTCGGCGGATGGTACCGGATCGCATCACTCTCCGCACCGCCGGGCGGTTGAGGCTGCAGGCGTCGCCCGTGTGATTGAGGATTGACATTCAACGCCCCCTGTGCCCCACACGAATCGTCGCTCCGTCAGACGAGTAAGCAGTGTGGACGAGCTGCTGCCCAACACCGACACCCTCAACCAGACCGTCTTCACCCCCAACCCCACCGACGCCACCGGCCTCACCGTCGCCAACGGCGCCCGCTTCCGCGTCGGCGACCAGGTCCGCCCCGTCGGCCTGCGCGAGGTGATGCTCGTCACCGCCGTCGCCGGCAACGCGCTCACCGTCGTGCGCCGCTACGGCGGCACCACCGGCGGCGCCCTCACCAACGGCGTCAAGCTCGTCATCCTCGGCAACGCCGCCCTCGAGGGCGACGACCGCCCCGCCACCCGCTTCACCAACCGTGTCCGCAAGCGCAACTACACCCAGATCTTCACCGCCGGCGTCGAGGTCAGCGGCTCCATGCAGGCCGCCCGCGGCTTCGGCGTCCGCGACGAGGTGGACTACCAGAAGCAGGAGCGCCTGCGCGAGCTGATCCGCGACCTGGAGAACTGTGTCATCAACGGCGTCGCGCCCACCGCCGCCCAGCAGGGCAGCTCCACCGTCCGCCGCACCATGAACGGCATCATCCCCGCGCTCGCGACCAACCAGTTCCAGCCCGGGCAGGGCGGCATCCCCAACGGCGGCGGGGGCGGCAACAACGAGCTGACCGAGGACGTCCTCAACACGGCCCTGCGCCTGATCTGGGAGCAGAGCGCCGCCCGCGTCGACACCATCGTCGTCGGCGGAACCCTCAAGCGACGCCTCAACTCATTCGTCACCGGCGACCGCAGCTACTTCCCTTCCGACACCAACTTCCGCAACCTCGTGAACGTGTACGAGAGCGACTACGGCGTCTGCCGCGTGATCCTCTCGCGCTGGGTCCCCGCCGACACCCTCCTGCTGCTCGACTCCTCACGCCTGGAGGTCATGCCCCTGAGCGGGCGCTCCTTCGGCTACAAGCCCCTGGCCGCCGCCGGAGACAGCGAGGTCGGCGAGGTCATCGGCGAGTACACGCTCGAACTCAAGAACGAGAACGCGCACGGCCTCATCCGCGGCCTGGCCTGACCGCGCGCCGACACGGCCCTCGGGGGTTGGGGCGGGGGAGGGGTGAGGGAGGAAGCGGGGAGGAGATCGCACCGGATCGTGCGGGCGTTGCCCGGCACCCGACCGTGGGGCACGCACCCGGGCGCTCCTCTCCGCTCTCCTTTCACCTCCCGGCGCGGGAAACAGGCGTGCGGAGCGAAAGGGGGTTCACATGTTCGCGAACGATCGGGACCTGCTGGTGCTGGAGCCGAACCTTTTCCGTGACGCGGGCTGGGCGGCCCAGCGGCTCGTCAACGCCACCGGTTCGGTGGCGGGCGCCACGCTGACCGTCCCGGGCGCGGACCTCGTCGCGCTGGGGGTGGGCGCGGGGAACATCGCGCTGCTGGACGGCGTCGCCCTTGAAGTCGTCGCCCGCGAGAGCGCGACCACGCTCACCGTCTCGCGGATCCGCGCCGGCCCGGGCGACCCGCTCATCCCGCCCCCGCCCGCCACCGACCGGCCCGTCGCCGTGTGGACCTTCCTGCCGCAACTGGCGATCGTCCACGAGCAGCTGCTGCGGATGCTGGGGATCGAGCCGGGCCAGGCCGGCCCCGGCGCGCTCACCGAGTCCAGCGTGACCAACCCGCGGGCCCTGGCCCTCGCCGAAGCCCTCGGCGCGCTCCACCTTGTCTTCGCGGGCGCGGGCGGGTCCGGCGCGCCCGAGGCCGGCCGCGCCGGCTTCTACGCCGCGCGGTACGAGGCCGAACGACGCCGCGTGGGCGCGGCGATCGATCTCGACGGCGACGGACATCCCGACTGCGTGCGGCGGCTCAACGTGACGCAGGTCTTCCGCGTGTGACCCGCCGGCGCGCGGCGGCACGCGGACCACGGCAACAAAGGAGGCGACATGCTGGCGCTCAACCCGACGGTGGTGCGATTCGGCGATCAGGTGTGGGAGGACGTGACGGCCCTGGCGATCGACCGCGCCGCGGAGCGCGCCGTCGAGCACTGGGGCGACCTGGGGCCGCACGCCGTCCTGGTCGATGTCCCCGAGCAGCGCGTGACCATCAGGGTCGTCCGTCGCGTCACCCGCGACGAGCCCGCCGACGTCCGCCCCGGCGCCGCCGCGGACTTCGTCGCCTACACCGCCCCGGCCGGCTCCGACGCGGCCCGCAGGAAGATCTCCGCCGCGGCGGTGGCCGTCTCCTGCCGCACCGAGCTGTCGGAACGCTCCGGCGCGACCCGCACCATCGAACTCGTCGCCGTCTCGTCCGACGGCGCCCAGGACCCCGTCACCGTCAGCGATGCGCCGCCCGGCGCGGCCTGAGCGGGCCGGATCGACGCCGCCCGAGCGCACACGAAAGGGAGGACGCGGCATGGCCACCAGTTACCGCGGCGCGGGCCTGTTCAATTCCGGCCCGCACCGCGTGCAGCAGCAGCGCATCGGCGAGGACGTGGTGAGCCTGTTCAAGCTCGGCACGCCCGGGCCGGGCTCGGTCGCCATCGGCCCGCTCGAGCGGCGCGTCACCGTCACCGGCCGCCTCGTCGCCGCCAGCGACGCGGCCCTCTGGTCGCTGGTGGACGCCATCGCCGCGCAGCTGCAGGACCCGCCCCTCACCGGCACGCTCGTCGATCACCACGGCCGGACCTGGGCGGACCTGTCGTTCGTCCTCTTCACGCCCGAGGACCGCACCGATCGCGGGCGGGTGGTCTCGCTGGGCTACGCGGCGGAGTTCGTGCGCTTCCTGAGCACCTGAGCAGCGAGTCGGATCAACCAGGGGAGGACCGGACCATGATCGAGACCGAAGTCGCGGCGGCGATCGCCCAGTTCGGCACGGCGGGGCTGATCGGCTGGATGTGGCTCACCGAGCGGCGCTCGGCCCAGGCCCGCGAGTCGCAGCTCGGCCGCGCCCACGAGCGGATCCTGGAGCAGCGCTCGCACCTGGAGGCCCTGCTCCGCACGCTGCGGAGCAACACGCGGGCCCTGAGCGCCCTCGAGAAGGGCCAGCGCCGCCTCGCCGCGCTGCTGGAACGCGCGGCGGCCCCCCGCGGACACCCACGCCCCAGCGGCGGTGGTTATTCGGCCGGGTTTGACGGCTGAAACGAACGATAAATACTTGTCAGAACAGGCGGTTCAAGTAAACTGTGAGTATGAACCACGCGTTGTTCACCATCGTTCGCACGATCGCGTCGGCCCGCGCGGCGGCCCTGGTCCTGTGCGCCCTGGTCGCGACTCCCGCGCTCGGCCAGCGCAGCACGCCCGCGCAATTTCTCCACCCCGCCGGCGCCGCGGCCGATCAGTTCGGCAACGCCGTCGCCGTTTCCGGCGACACCATGATCGTCGGCGCCCCCCAGGACGATGTGGGCGCGCAGGCCGACCAGGGCTCGGCCCACATCTACCGGTGGACCGGGACGGGATGGACGTTCGAGGCGACCATCACCGCGTCGGACGGGGTGACGCTGGATCGGTTCGGGTACGCGGTCGCGATCTCGGGCGACACCGCGATCGTCGGGGCCTATCAGGACGACGTCACGGCCACCGACCAGGGCTCCGCGTACGTCTTTGTCCGCGCCCCCGGCGGCACGACCTGGACCCAGCAGGCCAGGCTCGTCGCCTCCGACGCCGGGACCGGCGACCAGTTCGGCGTGTCGGTGGCGATCGCGGGCGACACCGCGATCGTCGGCTCGCACAGCGACGACGTGGGCGCCAACCTCAACCAGGGTTCGACGTACGTCTTTGTCCGTTCGGGCGCGGCGTGGGCCCAGCAGGCCAAGCTCACCGCGTCCGACGGGGCCGCCAACGACTTCTTCGGCGTCGCGGCGGCCATCTCCGGCGACACCGTCCTGATCGGCGCCTACTCCGACGACAACGGCGCGAACGCCGACCAGGGCTCCGCGTACGTCTTTGTCCGTTCGGGCGCGGCGTGGACGCAGCAGGCCAAGCTCACCGCGTCCGACGGGGCCACCTCCGACGGCTTCGGGATCGCCGTCGCGCTGTCGGGCGATACGGCGCTGATCGGCTCGTACCAGGACGACGTCGCCGCGGGCGGCAACGCGGGCTCCGCCTATGTCTTCACGCGCTCGGGAACGGTCTGGACCCAGCAGGCCCAGCTCACCGCCTCGGACGGAGCGGCCAACGACTTCTTCGGCAACGCGGTGTCCCTCGACGGCAACACCGCCCTCGTCGGCGCGTACCAGGACGACAGCGGCGCCAACGCCAACCAGGGCTCCGCGTACGTCTACGTCCGCGCCCCCGGCGGCACGACCTGGACCCAGCAGGCCATGCTCACAAGCCCGGACGGCGCGGCCAGCGACAACTTCGGCAGCTCCGTCGCCCTCGCCGGCGACACCGCGGTCGTCGGCGTCAACAACGACGACCTGGGCGCCAACACCAACCAGGGCTCGGCGTGGGTCTTCTCCCGCATGGGCGGCGCGTGGATCGGGCCCGACTTCAAGCTCACCGCGTCCGACGGCGTGGCGAACGATCTGTTCGGCGACTCCGTCGCCATCGACGGCGACACGGCGATCGTCGGCGCGTACATCGACGATGGGGGCGCCATCAACCAGGGCTCCGCGTACGTCTTTGTCCGTTCCGGCTCAGCCTGGACCCAGCAGGCCCAGCTCGTCGCCTCGGACGGCGCATTCAACGATCAGTTTGGTTATTCCGTTGCGCTCTCCGGCAACACCGCGCTCGTCGGCGCGTGGGCCGATTCCGTCGGCGCCAACACCTCCCAGGGCTCCGCCTATGTCTTTGTCCGTTCCGGCACGACGTGGACCCAGCAGGCCAAGCTCACCGCGTCGGACGGCGCGGCGTTCGACGCATTCGGCAGCTCCGTCGCGATCGACGGCGACACCGCCCTGGTCGGCGCCTACGCCGACGATGTCGGCGCCAACGCCAACCAGGGTTCCGCCTACGTCTTTGTTCGTTCCGGCACGACGTGGACCCAGCAGGCCCAGCTCCTCGCTTCGGACGGGGCGACAAGCGATTTCTTCGGCTCCTCGGTCTCCCTCGACGGCGACACCGCCCTCATCGGCGCGTACGGTGACGATGTCGGGGGCAACGCCGACCAGGGTTCCGCCTACGTCTTTGTTCGTTCCGGCACGACGTGGACCCAGCAGGCCCAGCTCCTCGGCGGCGGCGGCGCGGTGAGCGACCAGTTCGGCATCGCCGTCGCGATCGACGGCGACTCCGCCATCGTCGGCGCGTACACCGACGATGTCGGCGCCAACGTCGATCAAGGCTCGGCGTATGTGTTCACGCGCTCGGGCACGGCCTGGACCCAGCAGGCCAAGCTCACCGCGTCGGACGGCGCGGCGCTTGACGCCTTCGGCAACTCCGTCGCGATCGACGGCGATGTGGCGGCGATCGGAGCGGTCCTCGACGACGTGGGCCTCGTGAACCAGGGCTCCGCGTACATCTTCGTCCGATCGGGCTCGGTGTGGACCCAGGTTTCCAAGCTCACCGCCCCGGACGGGGCGGCCAGCGATCAGTTCGGCCAATCGGTCGCGTTGAACGCCGGGTCCTTGATTGCCGGCGCCATGCGGGACGACTCGGGCGCCAACATCGATCAGGGCTCGGCGTACCTGTACGGCGTGGCGTTGAGTGACTTCGTGCTCGCCCACAACGACTCCCTCGACCTCGCGTATCCCACGCTCGCCTCGGCCTTCCTGCCCGCCCAGACCGGCCAGCAGATCTCCGGCACCCGGGCCGCCTGGCGGAGCATCTCCAATCTCGACACCGCCGGCCGCTCGCTCATCCTGTGGAGCGACGGCGACCTCCGCACGCCCTCCACGTCCATCATCACCCTCGGCGGCTCCTCGTCGCTCAACGTCAATCTCGGCGACGCCATCGAGATCGACGGCCAGGCCCGCGTCAGCGCCGCGGCGTCCGCGGACCTGTACGCCGACTCGTTCCTGCTCGGCTCGCGGGGCATCCTGACGGCGCGGACCAACTCCTCGCTCACGATCAACGCCCCGATCGCCGACCTGCACGGCCAGACGCGCCTGGAGCAGGGGGCCGCCGTGACCTTCGCCGGCTCCGCCACCGCCATCGGGCCCACCACCGCCAATCTCAACGCCTCGCTCACGGCCGGCGGCGCCCTCACCAACATCGACACGCTCACCCTCACCGCGGGGACCGTCTCCGCCCCCCTCTTCTGGAACCGCGCCGCCGCCAACATCTTCGGCACCTCCGCGGTCTTCGGGAACTACACCAACGAAGCGGGCGCGATCACCACCATCCGCTCCGGCACCCTCTTCGTCTTCGGCTCGCTCACCAACAGCGGCACGATCATCGGCACGATCTGCTCGGGCTGCTTCCGCGAGCCCCCCGGCCTCGACGTCGGCGGCGGCCTCACCCTCGGCCCCGCCGCGAACCTCGCCATGCCCTTCACCGGCGCCGCCGTCCGGGTCGGCGGACCGTTCGACTGCGCCATCGACTCCAACGTCCGCTACGACATGAGCCTGGCGACGCTCCAGATGGAGGGGACCGGCGCCGAGCAGACGCTGGAGGTCATGTCCGCCGACATCGGCCCCAGCCCGCTGGGCCTGGACCGCACCCTCGCGGGGCACTACCCCGTCGGGGTCCTGCGCATCGGGCCGTCACCCTCCACCGTCCGGCTGATCGACGCCCGCGACAACGACGGGCAGGGCCAGGCCGCGTGCGAGGCGATCTACGTCAACGAGTTGCGCATCGACGCCGGCTCGCGCCTCATCAACACCTCATGTCGCATCTACTACACCACCCTCGTCAACGCGGGCATCGTGGACGTGCCGGCGAACCTGGTGCCCATCGCCGCCGCGTGCCCCGCCGACTTCAACGGCGACACCAGCGTCGATGACTTCGACTTCTTCGACTTCCTCAACGCCTTCAACGCCAACGACATCAGCGCCGACTTCAACGGCGACACCAGCGTTGACGACTTCGACTACTTCGATTTCCTCAACGCGTTCTTCACGCCCTGCTGAACAAACCCGCGCCGGCATCGGGCCGGCTCGATCGTGACGAATCGTCGCAACCGGCACGCGCGCGGCGGGTGGGGAGAGGGGAGAGGGGAGAGGGGAGGGGGGGGATGGGATGGGTGGTGGGAAGCGAGCGAGAATTCGGTCCGGAGCGTTGGCCCGGACGTGGATGTGGGCGCACACTCCAGATTGGCGGTACGGGAATGGCGCCTCGGCCGGGGCGTTCCCCAGGAGCGCCGCGGGCGCGGGAACCGAAGCCCGGGCACGTTCGTCTCCGCCGGGAGAACTCGACATGAGAACGGAACATGCGTTGGTCGCCGTTGCCGCGCTGGTTATCGGGTCCCATTTCGCGAGCGGGCAGGTCACGATCTATCAAGGGGACGCGGCGACGGAGGCGGCGTGGCGGTCGGCCGCCGCGGGGATCGGCGGGACCGTGCCGCTGGAGAACTTCGAGTCCTACCTGGGCACACCCGGCCCGTGCCAGAACCGGACCGACCCGGTCGTCGCGCTGCCGGCGCTGGGCGTGGTGCTGCACGGCGTGGTGAGCGGCTCGTACCCGGGCTGCTACGACGACGTCATGTTCGCGCACTCGGGCGCCAAGCAGCTCGCCAACTTCGGCTACGACGTGCCGTGCGCGAACGCGGTGGA
The DNA here is from genome assembly GCA_016794925.1 of Phycisphaerae bacterium. Taxonomy (GTDB): domain Bacteria; phylum Planctomycetota; class Phycisphaerae; order Phycisphaerales; family UBA1924; genus JAEUIW01. The sequence continues at coordinate 7,032 of JAEUIW010000030.1, read as the reverse complement.
TTACTTCATCGCCGCGTCGCCCGGGCGCGTCATCCGGTGCGCGGGGCTGTGGCAGTGCGACCCGCAGGGGAACCTGACGATCGTCGCCGAGGACGCGTCGGGGAGCCCGATGTTCACGTTCGTCGCGCTCATCAACAACCAGAGCGGCAATTCCTTCGGCGGGTTCGTGTCCTCGCTCCCGGTGGCGCGCCTGCGCGTGCTCGGCGCCGAGGGCGACGGATGGAATCACCTGGACGACCTCCAGATCGTCACGCTGTGCGCGGCGGACTTCAACGGGGACACCAGCGTTGATGACTTCGATTTCTTCGACTTCCTCAACGCCTTCAACGCCAACGACATCAGCGCCGACTTCAACGCGGACACCAGCGTGGACGATTTCGATTACTTCGATTTTCTCAACGCGTTCTTCGGGGGGTGCTGAGGCGCGGCGGACCCAGCCGCCGGGTTGGTGGTTACCGGTCCCGGCGGGCGCGTGCACGGGCCAGCCCGGCTGTTTGTGCTTGTGGATGCGGGGCGCACGGGTATCATCGCGTTGGCCCGCGCGGCCACGCGGAGCCGGCCATTCGCCGAGGAGAACGACCATGCGATCGCAGCCCGTCTTTCTCGCCTTCGCCGCGCTCGCGGCTTCGGTGTGGCCGGTTTCGGCGCAGGTCCTGACCGCGCGCCAATCGACGCTCAACTACAACTATGTCTTCGGAGGGGGGGCGGACTCGCACACCGGCGGCGAGTTCCGCGACAGGCTCACGCCGCTCGCGTCCGACTCCGACGAGATGAGCTTCGCGGACTCGACCAGCGGCGCGCTGCCCGGGGGGCAGCCGTACTCCGCCGGCGCGACCGCGCACCTGTCGCACGGGTACGCCGTCGCGGGCGCGCCGGGCGAGATCCAGTCCATCAGCGTCCACGCCTCCACCGAGGTCGTCGCCGCCGTCACCGGCGCGGGCTCCGCGGTGATGCACGCGGTCAACCCGGGCAACCAGATCGTGCTCTCGTTCACCGTCGGGCGCGCGGTCGCGTACCGCCTGAGCGGGGCCATCACGCTCCCCGGCCCCAGCCCCTTCAGCGGCGTGGCGTTGCAGCGATTCAATGGGTTCAACTGGGAATCGATCTTTGACTCCGTCTTCATCCCGGGCGGGCAGGGTCCGTTCGATCTCAGCGGCACGCTGGCCACGGGCCAGTATCGCATCCGGAGCGAGATCAACCTCAGCGCGGGCGCCAACGAGGCCTGGGCCGCGAGCTATGACTACCTCCTCGACGTGCCCGGGCCGGGGAGCTGCGCGGCGGATTTCAACGGGGACACCAGCGTTGATGATTTCGATTACTTCGATTTCCTGAACGCGTTCTTCGCCGACAGCATGGCCGCCGACTTCAACGGCGACACCGGCGTGGACGATTTCGATTACTTCGATTTCCTCAACGCGTTCTTCGGGGGGTGCTGAGGCGTGGCGGCGAATCACACACGGAGGCGCCCATGCGCACGATGATCGGCGTGACAATCCTTGCGGCGAGCGGCGCGGTCGCGGCGTGCCCGCCTCGGATCCTGACGGACACCACGTTCCTCAACTCGGACTGGACCGGTCAGGTGGTGTACGACAGCACGCGCACGCAGAACGCGAGCTTCACCGCATTCCAGACGGTGTACGACGGTGCGCACGGCCCTTCCCGCCAGACGAACCACTCGTGGTGCGGCCAGAACGTCAGCGGCTCGCAGGGGATGGTGGTCTTCCACCGGCGTGCCGCGTGGACGCACGACCCGTCGCTGCAGGGACCGGTCGCGTCGATCTCGTACACGCTCGACGCGAACGCCTATTCCGCGCCCTCGACCAACGCCGTCGGCTACGGCCTGGCGATCGAGCAGAACGGCAGCGTCTATGTCAACTCGGGCGTGGCGTTTCACGGCGCGGGCTGGACGACGATCGCCCGCACCGGCCTCGGGCCGGTGAACTTCGGCAGGGTCTCCGGCCCCGGGCCGGCGACGCCCGACTTCTCCGCCGCGGGATCGCCCATGACCTTCGGCTACTACACCAGCAACGGCACCGGCTACGACGGGTGCTTCGGCACCTCGAGCGTCGCGGACAATCTCGCGCTCACGATCACGCCCTGCGCGGCGGACGTTAACTGCGACGGCTCGATCGATGATTTCGATTACTTCGATTTCCTGAACGCGTTCTTCGCCGACAGCATGGCCGCCGACTTCAACGGCGACACCAGCGTGGACGATTTCGATTACTTCGATTTCCTCAACGCGTTCTTCGGGGGGTGCTGATCGACCGTGCAAACCGGGAATCACCCGCCGATCCCGGGCGATCGCGCGGTAGACTTGTCGCGAGGCACGATGCGGCGCGTGGGCGCATGGGCGCGGGATCAATCGAGGATTCCAGTTTGATGGGTTTGTGGCGGCGTTCGCGGCGGAGAGTCGGGTCGAAGTCCGAGAGGAGCGAAGCGTGCGATCAAGTCTGGCGGTGATCCTGGGAGCGATGGCGTTGCTGGGCGTGTCGTGCTCGACGCCCGAGCGTTCCGCGGGCGTCACGCGCCCGGACGGCGACGACCCGGAGCTGGAACGAGCCGGGGGCGAGCCCACCACCGACGCGGCGCGCGCGTACGAGTGGCGCCGCCTCGCCTGGCTCGACGAGCGCGGGAACATCCCTCCCGGCGCCCGGCGCGCCGCGCTGGCGCAGCGTTCGGCGAACATCGCCGCGTGGAGCGAGCCCGGGGCCCCGCGCGTCGCCGGTATCTACCCGACCCGGTGGACCAGCCGCGGCCCGTCCAATGTCGGCGGGCGCACGAGCGCGCTGCTGATCCACCCCACCCAGACCAACAGGCTGTGGGCGGGAGCGGTGGGGGGCGGCATCTGGGCCAGCACCGACGGCGGGCTTTCCTGGGCACCGTCGGCCGATCATCTCAACAGCCTGTCGGTGAGTTCGATGGCGATGGCCCCCTCCAACCCGAGCATCATGTACGCCGGCACGGGCGAGAGCTTCCTGTCCGGTGACGGCATCTTCGGCATGGGCATGTACAAGTCCGTCGATGCCGGCGTGACGTGGAACCCCATCGCCAGCACGCAGAGCTGGGTCAACAACGACGTGTTCGGCGTGGCGGTGAGCCCGACGAACCCCAACCTGGTGCTCGCGGCGAGGTTCTATCAGGGCATCTTCAGGTCGGCCAACGGCGGCGCTTCGTGGTCGTCGGTGTACTGGGCGCAGGGCGGCATCTGCGTCGCCTTCGATCCCACCAACGCCGCCCGGTGCGTCGCGACCGTGGCCGACTGGAACCCGACGGCCGGGGAGTGGTTCCACCGCGCCCTGTACTCAACCAACGGCGGCCTGGCGTGGCAGGTCGCCGCCGGGCTCGACTACAAGCCCGGGTTTTTCAGCAGGATCGCCCTGGCGTATTCGCGCGGTTCGCCCTCGATCGTCTACGCCACCAGCGCGCTCGACAAGAAGATCTTCAAGTCGACCGACGGCGGGCGCACCTACGCGCCCGTGACCGCCGGCGCCATCGACACGGACTGGTTCCGCTGCCCGCTCTGGGTTGATCCCACCAACCCCAACATCCTCATGTCCGGCATGGGGCACGTGATGCGCTCGACCGACGGGGGCGTCACGTTCACGCAGATCTCCAACGGCTACATCAACACCACCGACCCGCACCCCGACATCCACGCGATCTACAGCGACCCCGGCTTCAACGGCACGACCAACAAGCGGGTCTACATCGTCACCGACGGCGGCGTGTACAAGACCGAGGACGCGTACACCGCCAACCAGGGCGCCGGCTGGTCCCGCCTCGAACAGACGTACCGGACCACGCAGTTCTACGCCGCGGCCGGCGACGGCCCCACGGGCAAGGTCTACGGCGGCACCCAGGACAACGGCCACCTCCTCCTCACGCCCGGCTCCGACACCGCCTCGTTCCCCTTCGGTGGCGACGGCGGCTACTGCGCCATCGACTGGTCCAACACCAACTTCCTCTACGGCGAGTACATCACGCTCATGATCCACCGCTCCAAGGACGGGGGCGCCAGCGTCGGCTACATCGTCAACGGCCTCGCGGACGCGGGCGTCGCCGCCAACTTCATCGCCCCGTTCATCCTCGATCCCAACAACTCGAACACGATGCTGGCCGGCGGCGCCAGCCTGTGGCGCAGCAAGAACGTCCGCACCGCCCGCACCAGCCCCACGTGGGCGAGCATCCGGCCCCCCGGCAGCAGCCTGATCTCGGCCATCGCCGTGGCGCCGGGGAACTCCGACATCATCTACGTGGCGCAGAACGACGGCCGGATCGACAGGACGACCAACGGCACCGCCGGCGCGCCGACCTGGACCGCCGTCGACGACAACGGCGCCACGAACCCCCTGCCCGACCGCTACTGCACGCGCCTGGTCATCGATCCCCTCGACCACCGCACCGTCTACGCCGCGTTCGGCGGCTTCTCGCCCGACAACGTCTGGCGCACGTCCGACGCCGGCGCCACCTGGCAGCCCGTCAGCGGCGCCGGGGCCACCGCGCTCCCCAGCGTCCCGGTTCGCGGCCTGACGCTCCACCCGTCCCGGCGCGCCTGGCTCTACGCGGGCACCGAGGTCGGGGTCTTCGCCTCCGCCGACGGCGGCAACACGTGGTCGACCCGAACCGAGGGCCCCGACGCCGCGGCCGTGTACGACCTCACCTTCTTCCACAACTCAACCACGCTCCTGTGCGCGACGCACGGTCGCGGCCTGTGGACCGCGCCCACCGACGCGTGCGCCGCCGACTTCAACGGCGATACCAGCGCGGACGACTTCGATTTCTACGATTTCCTCAACACGTTCTTCGCCAACAGCGCGGCCGCCGATTTCAACGGCGACACCAGCGTGGACGATTTCGACTACTTCGATTTCCTGAACGCGTTCGGCGCCGGGTGTTGAACGCGCCGGGGGAATCGGTCGGGCGTGCGCGTCAGGCGGTTGCGGCGGCGGCGCAGAGGCGGAGGACGGCCATGCGGAGCGCATCCACCGGCACCACGCTCTGGAGCCTGAAGTGGCAGGACGCGGACGGGTCCACGCCGCAGTACAACCATGCGCGGGGGCGGGAGTGGTGTTTGCGCGCGGCGCCGATCTTCCAGCGCGGCACGGAGCAGCCGCTCACGTGCTGGCTCGTGTGCACCGACTACCGCTACCAGGTCGCTGGTCACTTTCCCGACGGCGGGCGCGTGTACATCTGCAAGATCACGCGGGCGAATACCGCCAGCAACTGGACCCTCTCCCCGCCGAACGGCGGCGCCGACTACCACAGCTTTGACCTGCCCGAGGGCGACGGCACGCTGCTGACCGGCTGCCACGCGCACTCGTGCCACCTGGTCGAGTACGGCGCGGCGGGGATGCAGCTCATCGTGTCGATGGGGGACGAGCAGGAGTCCAACCGCTGCGCCCGGTTCACGCGCTCGTCCACCACCGGCGATTACACGTCGGGATGGACGGCGACGGACGATTTCTACGCCCGCCGATCGGTCGGCACCGACCTCGGTTCGTACTTTGCGCAGCCCGTGGGCGTGGCGTGGGGACCCTGCACCGTCGACGGCAACGGCGTGTACCACCCCACGCTGGTGTGGGGCACGGACGAGACCGCGGACTGGTTCACGCAGATGAACCTGCCGACCCCCGGGGCCGACCCGGACCAGGCCACGTTCGACTGGCTGTATGGCTTCGCCACGGGCTTCGGCTCGTTCGCGACGTACAACCCCTCCACCGCGCCGTTCCACCGCCATCGCCCGTTGGTGTTCACGATCAACGAGCCGTACCCGGAGGACGCGGGCCCCTGGTGGCCGTGCTCTCGTCGTACGCCGAGAACGGGGCCGACCAGCTCCTGCGGGTGCTGTACTGCCGCGGGCCGTCCGACACGGAGCTGCGGCGCTGGGTGCACGTCGCCTCGACGGTGTCCAACGGTCCGCCGTCCGCGGTGCTCTTCGGAGATGTCATCGCGTTCACCAAGTGGGGCGGCAGCGACCCGGGGCTGTACACCGTGCCCGTGCCGGAGGACTTTGAGGTGTTCCGACCGGTCATCGTGGGACCGGGCGGGAACAACCTGGTGGCGGAGGAGAGTTTCATTGCCGAGGGCGATCAGGGAGAGGTCGAGGTTCTCACCAGGTCGAGCACGAGCGACCCGTTCAATGATGGGTTCGACCTGCCGCTGCCGCCGTGCATGGCCCTGCGGATGTACAAGATCACCAGCCTGGCGAGCGATCCCGGATCGATCAAGAAATGGCTCTGTGAGATCCGTGTTTCGAGCAGCGCCGATGACAGTTGGGATGAGGTGTTTCCCAATTGGACGGCCACCGGACGGATCAGAAGGCTCAAGGCCTGGGTGCTCAACGGTTCGTACGACAACGGCCTCTTCACGCCGAACAAGACGATTCAGCTGGGCACGATGCTCATTAATGTGTCTGACTCTGCTTCCGCAGTCCCCACACAGTATTCGCCGTGCAATCAGTGGTGCCCGCTGATGGACATCGGCTATCGCACCTTCAACATCATCGGCGGCGATGTGCAGGGGCTCGGGTTGCGGCTCACATCCTCCTTTGGCGGGGGCGATCGTCCCGACGATAACTGCTTCTATCTCGTCCTCGATACCGCGATGGACAACCTCGGCTCAACCGGGTATCCGTTGCCGCCCGAGGAGTACGATGCCCCCCTGAACTGCTCACGATCACCATCGGTGGGGGTGGCCCCAGCCTGCCCTTCACGCTTGACAGCGGGGCGTGGACGCTGAAAGTCGGCGGGATTGTCCCCATCGCTACGTGGGACATGTACGCGGAGCGCCGAGCGGCGGAACCGGCGACGGACGCCCGCTACTGGCCGTTGTGGACGATGTACCTCGACAGCGCCAATTACCTGGAGTTCTTCGCCAATTGCATCACCCGCACGTTCAGCATCCGCATGACGGTCGGCGCGGAAACCGGGGAGTACCAGGACTTTGGCGACGCCTCGCAGTGGTGGATCTCCGATTCGCCGGTCTATTTCGCGGTGAGCTATCACTGGGACGAGGGCGACGCGACCGGTT
>JAEUIW010000309.1 GCA_016794925.1 Phycisphaerae bacterium | reverse complement strand
TCGTCGCGTAATCGAGCTTGCGCGCTTCGCATCGCCCCTCGCTCGCGAGGGGCGCGGATTGAAACTTCGACTCGTCCACGTACTCTTGAAACGTGAACGGCATCGCCCCTCGCTCGCGAGGGGCGCGGATTGAAACCATGTCTTGGAATCAAAATCATCATAGCTCCCTGGCATCGCCCCTCGCTCGCGAGGGGCGCGGATTGAAACGAGGCGCCCGCGGACTTAAGCCCTGTCGAGCCAAGCATCGCCCCTCGCTCGCGAGGGGCGCGGATTGAAACTCCCCTCGGTGCTGACGTGGAACGCCTCGTCTACGCATCGCCCCTCGCTCGCGAGGGGCGCGGATTGAAACGATAGCACGGTGAGGAGCGCGCCCTTCACGCGCTCGGCATCGCCCCTCGCTCGCGAGGGGCGCGGATTGAAACGATGCCGGCCCCCTGATCGAGATCCCCTGCCCAGGCATCGCCCCTCGCTCGCGAGGGGCGCGGATTGAAACTTCGCGTCCATGAGCACGCAG
>JAEUIW010000308.1 GCA_016794925.1 Phycisphaerae bacterium | reverse complement strand
ACCAGCGGGCTGCTGCCGGCCCAGGTGTCGATCAGGTGCTGGTGGTTGGCGCGCGCGTTGCCGGGGCCGCGCACCGCCAGCACCGCGATCTCGTCGGCCAGCGTGCCGAAGCGGCGGTCGCGCAGCATCTGCGTGATCACGCCGCCGGGGCTGTCGTCGCTGACGATGACGCGGAAGTCGCGGAAGCTCTGCCGGCGCAGGCTCTCCAGGGCCTCGCCCAGGTGGTCGGGCTTGTAGGCCGGGATCAGGGTGGTGAGCAGGGTCATGGGGCGGGCCTTCCGGTGCGGGCGAAGAAGCTGTCGTCGAGCGTGGCGCACAGGGTGTGCAGCGGGCCCATGTGGCGCCACTTGGCCACCAGGGTGCGGGCCGACTCGACGAAGGCGGCGGGCAGCGTCCAGCCCGTGCGCGAGTTGTGGAACAGCGGGGCGCGCACGATGCGCGGCAGCGCGCCGTGCTGGGTGACGGCGCGCAGGCACAGGTCGGTGGCCCACAGGTGCCAGCCGAGTGCAGGGTC
>JAEUIW010000307.1 GCA_016794925.1 Phycisphaerae bacterium | reverse complement strand
GACTACCGGGGATGCCTTTCGTCGGCAGCGCCCAGGGGTCGATCCCCGCGTACGCGGGGGAGACCCGCCGTTGTCCCGCTCCGCCTCCTTGGGTTTGGGTCGATCCCCGCGTACGCGGGGGAGACGTCCAACTACTTCAGCGCGTCGATGCCTAGTGGGGTCGATCCCCGCGTACGCGGGGGAGACACTCGCTGACCACCGGCAGCAATGACACCGCCAGGTCGATCCCCGCGTACGCGGGGGAGACGGCGAGTCCGGATACAAGATCGTCCCCGGCATGGGTCGATCCCCGCGTACGCGGGGGAGACGAGCGCTGCGCGTAGTAACCAACGGCGGTGTCAGGTCGATCCCCGCGTACGCGGGGGAGACGCCGAACACTCGATCATCATGCATGGGAACGCAGGTCGATCCCCGCGTACGCGGGGGAGACCGTCGGCCTGATCGGAATCGGGGAGGTGACGCAGGTCGATCCCCGCGTACGCGGGGGAGACGTCAATGGGCCGACGACGGGAAG
>JAEUIW010000306.1 GCA_016794925.1 Phycisphaerae bacterium | reverse complement strand
GATGACCACGGCGTCCACGTCCTTGCGGGCGAGCACCTCGCGGTGGTCGTTGTACCCGACGCAGGGCGCGGCGGCGCTGCCGGGCGACTTGGCGTAATGGCCGTCCACGATGGAGCGGGCGTGCTCGCGGCGCGTGGTGTCCACGTCGCAGACCGCGACCACGCGGGTGTCGGGCCGGTTGAGGAAGGGCCCGATCATCTCGAACATGCGCTTGCCGCAGCCGATGAGACCGAGCCCGACGCGGTCGTTGGGTCCGGCGCGACCGCCGCGACCGAGCACCGAGGCGGGAAGGATCGAGGGGAACGCCGCGGCGGCGGTCGCTCCACCCACCATGCCCATTCCCACCATCCCCGACGCGGAAACCAGGAAGGAACGCCGAGAGGTGCCGTGGTTCATGGCGGGAGCGTACCACGAGTTCGCGCGGAAGGGCAAGGCAACCCGGCGTGGGTTCTAGCTGGTGTTGATGTCGGTGACGAGCCAGCACCCGGGGTGGCGCGAGATGCCGCGGCGCTGG
>JAEUIW010000305.1 GCA_016794925.1 Phycisphaerae bacterium | reverse complement strand
GTCCCGGCGATCAGCGCGGGCGGCGCTGTGCCGGAGCCCTTGCCTTCGATTTCCGTGGTGACGGCGGGGTAGTGCTTCTTGAAGCCCTCGGACCACAGCGTCATCAGGTTGTTCATGGTGTCGGAGCCGACGCTCTTGATGTTGCCTGCTACCCCCGCGGTGGGCTTGTACACGGGGATCTTCTCGTCGACCTTGACGGCCTGTGCCGCAGCGAGGCCGGTGAAGGTGCAGAGCGCGAAGGCGGCGATCCGGGCGGAGTGTGCCAGTCGATTCATGGGTCCAGGTTCTCCTATTTGGATTGGGGTGTGGCCGGTAGGAGAGCACCGCCTCGTCAAGATTCGATCAAGCGCGGGCGAAGACCTGGAAGAAGTGCGCTCCGGGGACGGCACGGCCCACCGATACATGGATGCATTTGATATGCATATGATGTCCATTTAGTCATCATTTGGCGGCCTGGGAGCTCCGTCGTCCGTTGACCATATTCAGCGCCGCACCCGCACGAGAATGCGGATCG
>JAEUIW010000304.1 GCA_016794925.1 Phycisphaerae bacterium | reverse complement strand
GACGAATACTTCGCCCAGCTCGCCGCCGAAAAGCTGGTCACCCGCTTCAAGGGCCACAGGCCGATCCAGGAATGGGTGCAGACCCGCCCGCGCAACGAGGCGCTCGATTGCCTGATCCTGGCGCTGGTCGCGCTGCGCCTCTCGGGTGCCACGCTCAAGGATGCCGCCGTCGCGGTCGACGCCGAAAAAGCACCGAAAACCGAACCCTCCCCGCCGCCGCGCCGCATCAAGCCGGCCGGCGGGTTTTCCGTCAAACGCTGGTAGGAGCCAAAATGTCCGATTTGCTGATCCGCACCCTTGCCGCCAACTGCGCCGCCGAACTTTGCCAGCACGTCGACCAGGCCGTCGCCGATGTCGTCCGCCAGCGCCTGCCGGCCACCATCGAAAGAATCCTGCGCCGCGACTACGCCGGCGAGACCCTGCGCCTCTACGTCTCGAAAAAACCCGTCAGCGCCCGCCGCGACCGAGACGAAGCGATCCGGCTGCAATACACCGGCCACAACGTCAAGGCGCT
>JAEUIW010000303.1 GCA_016794925.1 Phycisphaerae bacterium | reverse complement strand
CGATTGGACGGTGGCGGCGCTGCAGGACTATCACCGGCCCGCGGCGCCCGGCGGCGGTGGCGTCGAAGCGGCGGAGCGGAGCGGGAAACTGGCGGAGGCTCGGGGCTGAACGCGCAATGGCCGCGCTGGCGTCGGGCGGGGCGGGGCGGAAAGCCGCGGCGGGGGTTCAATCCCCGACAGCGACCGACCGATCACACAAGAGCCTGATAACCGGCGTCGCGGCGGGGGCCGCGGCGATCCGGTGGCCCTAGTGTTCCCGTTTCCCGGCCCGCGAGGGCCGACAGCCCCAAGGAAGCGTCGGCATGAAGCCTCTCGTTCTCGGCTTGAACTCGATCCACCCCGACTCGGCGGCCGTGCTGGCGAACGAGAACGGGATCATCGCGGCGATCGCGGAAGAGCGGATCAACCGCAAGAAGCACTGCGCGGTGTTCCCGAAGCACGCGATCCAGGAGGTGCTGAAGATCGCGGGGGCCGATGCGCGGGACATCACGGACATCTCGATCGCGCGGGACGCC
>JAEUIW010000302.1 GCA_016794925.1 Phycisphaerae bacterium | reverse complement strand
CGTGGCCGAGCTTCTCGAAGATCACCCACGCGCTCGCGAGCGTCGCGTGGCCACAGAGGTCGACCTCGACCAGCGGCGTGAACCAGCGCACCCGATAGCCCTCGCCCTCGCGCACCAGGAACGCGGTCTCGGCGAGGTTGTTCTCGGCGGCGATCGCCTGCAGCGTCGCGTCGGGCAAGAACGCGGGCAGCGGACACACGGCAGCCGGGTTTCCGGCGAACCGCCGGCGCGTGAACGCATCGACCTGGTAGAGCGGGATCATGGTGGTCCATGCACTCTAGAGCGCGATGGGCTGTTACGCTGGACCAGTCGTGAACGGCTTCGCGCATGCGCTGTCTCTTGACGAGAGCGGGGATCTGCCCCTGTTCCTGCGCATCGCGCGCGCGGTCCGCGACGACGTGCGCCGCGGGCGTCTGCTCCCCGGCGCCGCCCTGCCGGGCAGCCGTACGCTCGCGACGCAGCTCGGCGTCCATCGCAACACGGTGCTCGCCGCGTTCCGCGAGCTCGCCGCCGAG
>JAEUIW010000301.1 GCA_016794925.1 Phycisphaerae bacterium | reverse complement strand
GTCCTCCGGCTTGATCGGGCGGACGAACATTTCCGAGCCGTCGCGCATCTCGACCATGCGCTCCCAGTCCTTGGGATAGGGGCGGATCACCAGGCGCGGATGCGACAGCTTGCCGGCGACCGCCGGGGTCTCGACGACGCGGACGCGGGCGTCGAGGGCGATCACGCCGGTTTCGTCGGCGATGATCGGGTTGAGGTCGAGTTCGCGCACTTCCGGCACGTCGGCGGCGAGCTGCGACAGCTTCACCAGCGTCAGGGCGATGGCGTTGAGGTCGGCCGGCGGCGACGAGCGATAGCCGGCGAGCAGCTTGGCGACGCGGGTGCGCTGGATCATCGCCTGCGCCAGGTTCATGTCGAGCGGCACCAGATCGAGCGTGCAGTCGCCGATCACCTCGACGGCGCGGCCGCCACGGCCGAACACCACGACCGGACCGAAGACCGGATCGTCGGCGAGGCCGCAGATCAGTTCGACCGCGCCCTTGCGCTCGATCATTGGCATGATGATCACGCCCTCGA
>JAEUIW010000300.1 GCA_016794925.1 Phycisphaerae bacterium | reverse complement strand
TCCATGTCGTGCATCTCTGCTCCTTTCGATCCAAAACGTCCCACACGAACACCACCGCGCGCGACCACCAGGGCCGCGATCGCCAGCCCGGCCAGCAAGGCCGCCACCACGAGTGCCGGAATCGCCCCCAGCCCCAGCGGGCCGGATTCGCTGTCCGGCGCCGCGGTCGCCACGCGCAGACCGGTCTTGCCGACCGCGTGGGCCATGCGCTCGGCACCGTCTTTCACGATCTTGCCGCAGTCGTTGATGAGGCCGTTTACGCGGAACGCCTTCGCGCCGTAGAGGGCCACCTCGAACTGATTCACAACCGGCGTGTCCGCGGGCATGAACACGAAGCACTCGATCCCGGCACGCGCGGCGTACGCTGCTGCCGCGCCACCGGCGTACGCGCGAAGCGCCGCACCGAACGGCGCCGGGCGATGACCTGCGGCCAATCGGCCTGCATCGGGCGCGCCGGGGGCAACGGCATCGTGCGGTCGCTGCCCGTGGCGCCCCATGCGGTTTCTGCGGGCCTGGC
>JAEUIW010000002.1 GCA_016794925.1 Phycisphaerae bacterium | reverse complement strand
GCACGCCGCGGGAGACATCAGTAGACTTCCTCACGGTTCCTCTCATCTGAACTGGTACAGGAAAGTCAGGCAGGTCACACTGGCTGCGGCGGCCCCGGTGATGCACAGGAGTGCTTTGCTCTCTATTCCAAACCGAGCGATGGCAACTCCGCGGTCCCAGATGGTTTGTACGCGGCCGGATTTCTCGTACCGGATCCGAGTGTTGCTCCTCCGAATTCAGCGATTTGCCTTCAGGAGGCGTGCGGGCTTGGCGTTGCACGATTGGATGGAGTCGATTGGCACCATCTCGGTGACGACCTCGATAACGGATGCGGCATCGGTTACGCCTTGGCATATGGCGACGATGATGATTCGCCCTCGACGCCGAATCGCTTGCTTGTCGGGGATTCATTTCAAGTCGTGGGCAGTACAGCAACGTCGAACATCGCGGCGTGGACGATGGCTGGATGGTCATCACTCGCTGGAGGTGTCGGGGCTGTCGGAGAGGTCGTTCGAGCGATTTGCCTCCGCGATACGGGTGACGGGGGGCGTGTGTACGCGGGCGGAGGGTTTGAACTTGGGACGTCAGGCGATTATTACAACATCGCACGCTACGAAACGGCTTCCGGGTGGTCGAACATGGGCGCCTACCCGCATTCGACAAACGTGCCGGTTTCCCAGGTCGATGCGATTGCAGCGTACGGCGATGGCGTCGAGAGCAACGCCCTTTACGTAGGCGGCACCTTTGTCGAGAACAGTACGGATCCGACGTCGTGCTCGTACCTGGCGAGATGGGCTGCCGCACAGCCCGTGATCATGGAGCAGCCGCGAGGAAAGCTATCTGAAGGCGGCGCGGCTACAGCTCAATTCTGTGTCCGTCATGCTACCACCCCGGCGGCAGAGTTTCAGTGGTTTCTGAATGGAACCCCGATCGCGGACGATCCACCGCGCGTGACCGGCGCGACAACTCAGAAGTTAGTGATCGACGGCACCGCGAGTCAGGATGCGGGCACGTACGCAGTCGAAATCACGAACGGCTGCGGCACCGCTGTCAGCGAGGGCGCGTTCTGTCCCGCGGACTTCAACACGGACGCCAGCGTTGACGATTTCGATTACTTCGATTTCATGAATGCGTTCACGTCGAGCGATCCGAGCGCGGATTTCAACGAAGACTCCAGCATCGATGATTTCGACTATTTTGATTTTCTGACTTCGCACGCGGCGGGTTGCTGAGGCAATCGCGTCGAACGCTGCCGGTGCACCGTCCGGGGCCTCAATTGCCGCCGAATTCGGGGTGCGGCTTACCGTCATTGTTCCAACGCGAGCGTACGCGGTCGTCGTTCAGGTCGAGCAGTTCGGACTGCTTGAAGATCGAGACGTGTCCGTCGCAGAAGAGCACCTGTGCGCCACCAAAGTGGCGGTTGCTCGGCCAGATCTTGTCGTAGTTCCGTTGCGGCGTGATCCAGCAGTCCCAGTTGCCGTCGGTCTTTGAGTCGGCTGTGCAGATCATGTCCGAGGGCATGCGGACTCGCGCCTCCGTGATCTCCATATCGCGGCGTTCGTCCGCGGTCCACGGCACCCCGCTGTAGTCCGGAAGGTCTTTTCGGTAATCGCGTACGTGCCCGCCCAGGCCAAGATGCGGGTCGGTGAAGTCCTGGATGCCCCACCCGTTGTAGCCGTACGAGAAGAACTTCAGGCCCTGGTTCCAATCGGAGAACGGGACCTCGTTCTTCTCGTACTTGTACGCCTCAAGGTCCGCGTTGATCGCGTCGCTGAACGCGCTGTACTTCTTCACCCAGCGGTAGTCGGACAGGGTCGAGGGGCACCAGAATGCCTCTTCCGACTGCTCGGTCAGGTACAACCGGATTCTTGGGATCCACGTGATCAACGAGTAGCGGGCCTGGAAGCCCTGAAAGTGATCGCCCGGGTAGTACGACCGGTTGTTCATGACGTACATGCTCATCGCCTTGCCCATCTGGTTCTGGCCCGAGGCACACACGATCGACTTGGCGGTCTGTCGCGCCTGCCCCAGCGCGGGCAACAGGATGGAGATGAGGAGCGCCACGATCGCGATGACCACGAGGAGCTCGATCAGCGTGAATGCGCGGCGGAGCTTTGACATGAAAAGGGATCCTTGCAGTGAACGACGGGCCTGGCGGCGACGCGAATCGAACGCCGCGCCGATCTGCCTCCGCCCGGCGGAGATGCCGCGAATGCGGCGGTCGATGCGGAAAGTACGCCTACCGAACAAGGCAGTATGCTCGATCGGGGCCGAGAATGCAACCCCCTGACTTCCTCCTTCCCGTTTTCCGGCTCAAGCCACCTTGATTGGGGATTGATCGGTTCGACCCCGGGTGCGGGTGGGTTGAAGAGCTGAAGACGACTGGTCTGTTGGCGCAATCGGTCACGACAGAGGGGGCGGAGTGGATTTTGGTCAGCGTGGGGGCAGACTTAGGGCACAACTCGGGATCGGAACGACTCCGCTTCCACGTCCGGGCCACTCTCTCACCTGGAGGTCGAACGATGCGTTATGTGTCCACGCTGCTGGCTGGGGCGGCACTTTTTTCGGTGGGTGGTGTTGCCGGCGCGCACGTGATTGATTTCGCGGCGGATCTGGACGGGGATCACGCGGTGCCGGTGACGGATTCGACGGCGACCGGTCGCTCGCGGTTGCACTACAACCACCACGGGTACCTGTTCGACATCGAGATTCACGTGGACGGGCTGTCGCTCGCGGACCTGATCGGCGTGGGGCCGAACAACTCGCAGGCGCAGATCTGGATCGCCCAGCCGGGCGAGGTCGGTGAGATGGTGTACGACCTGGGGGAGAACGCGGCGTTCACCGAGTCGGCGGACGGGCTGGATTTTCACGGCAAGCTGTACTCAATGGGCGACGACATCAACACGATCATCTACCGTCGCGATGCGCTGTACGACGGGCTGTGGTTCCTGAGGGTGTACACGCGGGCGCACCCGGCGGGGGAGATCGCGGGGGCCTTTTATCTGGTCCCCGCGCCGGTTTCGGCGGGGCTGGGGGTGATGGGCCTCATCTGCGTGGCGCGGCGGCGGCGCTGAGGGCCGGTTCGAGCGAGGGGGGTGTGGAGAGCGGGGGGCTGGGGGTTGGGGGCTGAGAGGGGACACCGAACAAGCGCTCACAACGGGGGCGGCGCGTGTCGGTGCGCGCGTGGGCGTGTATCCTGCTTGCAACGCGGCGGCGGTGGCCGGCGCACAGGAGTAACCGCCATGCATACGCGTGAGTTGACGTTGTCGTACATGAGATGGGTTCGCACGATCACCGAGGGGACGCTGAAGGACTGGCCCGCGGACAAGTTCTGCTTTCAGCGGACGCCGGAGGACAATCACGCGTTGTGGGTGATGGCGCACCTTGCGATGACCGACGCGTGGATCGCCGGCGAGGTCGGGGCGCCCGGGGCGAGCACCCCGGAATCGTGGCAGGCGCTGTTCGGGATGGGATCCAAGCCGGGTTCCGATGCGAAGGCGTATCCGTCGGCGGCCGAGGTGCGGAAATCGATGGACGCCAATCGGGCGGCGGTGCTGAAGTGGCTGGAAACGGCGCCCGAGGCGGCGCTGGCGGTGTCGTTGAAGGAGAAGACGGGGGGGTTCGCGAACGACGTGATTGATGCCTTCCTCAAGCTGGCGTGGCACGAGGGGTGGCATGTGGGCCAGGTCGCCACGCTGCGGAAGGCGCTGGGTCTGCCGAAGGTCATGGGATGAAGCGGTCGGCGCGAGGCCGGTCGCTTGGTGACGCCGCGCGTGCCGGGATGGTGGCGGCCGCGCTGGGGGGGGGCTGGGGAACGTGGGGGGGTGGGTGCGCGCGGCATGATGCGCGGGCGCCGAGCGGATCCACACCGGTCGTGGCGGTGACGGAGGCTCGGGCGGAATCGGGCGCTGCGCCGATCGAGGTGAGGCCAGCCGCGCGTGATGCGCGGGAGTTCGTGCCGTCGGTGCATGGCTTCCCATTCGTGAACAGTTTCCGCGGGGCGATGCTGGGCGCTTCGCTCAAGGGCCTGACGGACCGGTTGTCGATGCCCGAGACGTTCGGGTTGTGCGGCGGGATGTCGGCCGCGGCGGCGGACTTTTTTCTCGCGAGGCGAACGGTGCCCGGGGGGAACAGCCCACCGCCGGAGGGATCACCGTTGTACGACTACCTTTTTCGGAGGCAGTCGGATTCGCTCGGGCCGGGTTGGGCGGTGGGGTTGACGTACCTGGAATGGATGCAGATGGCCGACGATCCCCCGCCGGGCGCGGATCCGGCTCGTGACATCCGCGCCCGCACGGCGGCGGAACTGCGTGGGATCCGATCGCGGCTTGATGCGGGGGAGCTGGTGGTGCTGGGGTTGGTGTATTCGCGTGCGGGGCCGGGCGGCGGGGCGGTGTGGGACAACCACCAGGTGCTGGCGTTCCGTGTTGAATCCAACGCCAAGGAGGGGAGCTGGGACTTTCGCATCTACGACTCGAACTATCCCGGGAACGACGGGGTGCTGGTGCGGGTCACGCCCGCGATCATGCCGGGGGGTGGGGGTGGGGGTGGGGGTGGAAGTGGGGACGCGCGGGCGGCGGCACACTCAGGGATCCCCGATCGCGTGGCGTGCGCGCGACTTGCGCCGGGGCACCGACCAAAGGTGGTGCGGGGGGTATTCGCGATGCCGTATGTAAGGAACGAACCGCCGGATGAGCTATTTAGGTAGTCTCGGGGGGGGGGGGGGGTCAGAAATCGCGGCCGAAGAGTCCCTCGCGCGTGGCGGAAACGGGGAGCGGCGCGGAGCCGTATGGGCGGTCCCCGATGATGCGGGCATCGACCTCGGCGTCCCAAACCCGCGCGGATGCGGATCCGTCGAACATTCCGATCAGTACGGTGAGCGGGAGATCCGCGGGTTCGGTCTGACGCATCGAAGCGGACCGCATCGAGAGGATTTCGCCTTTCAGTGACGGGAATCGGACGAGGTTCAATCCCACCGGACGGTAGAGCGAGAGGTCGTTCGGCGTCTCTTCGGTGATCCAGTAGTCCGGCGCCGCGTACGGGCCCTGCGCGAGCGTGAACGGAGTACGAGGGAGCGACAGGTCGCCCGGTGTCGGGAGCGGCTTCGCGTAGAGCAGTTCATCAAGCGATGCGATGTAGCCGGGATGGAGTGCGTGCTGGTACAGCCGCGCTTGCGAGAAATATGACGCGTTGCGGAGCGTGACGCCGTCCAGGCGGAGCGGCTGATCGGGCGCGGCGGGGGTTCCGAAGTACGGGGCGAGGTCTCGAAAGTCCGAGGCGTACGCGTGCAGCGCCATCAGCAGATCGTGGATGAGGGCCGCGTCCCGGGCGTCGCGAGCGGCGTTGCGAGTGGAGCGGAGCGACGGCAGCGTCAGCGCGATCAAGATGCCGATGATCAGCACGCTCACGAGAAGCTCGACCAGCGTGAATGCGCGGGAAGCGGCGCATCGCGTGTGCGTCTCCATCCCATCCGGATTGTCGCGATGGTCGAGTTTCGGGATCAGGCTCAGCATGCTCGCGGCCGCCCCCGCAAGCCCGGCATTGCGGAGCAGTCCGTACCAGAGGCCCGCGGGCCCGATCGGCCCGATTGCCCCGAAACAGCCGCAGGAACCGCGATAGCCATGAGCGATGAGCCGCGCAAGGGCTCCCGAGAACAACGCCAGAACCATGATGACGACGACCCATGTCGCGCGCCGTCGGGGCGCCAGGAGGCACGCGCAGCCCAGCAACAATTCCGAGGCGCCCAGACCGGAAGCGAGCGCGAGGTCTCGCGAACCTCCGGTCGCCCACGCGGGAAGCAGGGTGCCGAACGCGTGCGCGCTCGCCTCCGGCGAAACGAGCTTGCTCACGCCCGATATCAGCCAGACCAGCGCCAGCAGCGCCGCGAGCACCACCCGCCACGACGCGCCGTGACGGGCCGCGGTCAGAACTCGATTCGGGGTGTTGCGCCTTCCCATACACCGACTCCCAGCGCCGCGTTCAGCCACCGGTCCTGCACGGGATCCCAGTACCACGTGATCGTCACCGGGTGCTTCGCCTCGTCGCCAAAGCCGGCGTACAGACAGAACGAGGCGGCCAGCAGCGCGCCATGGCGATCCAGCACCTCACGCCAGTGCGGAGCGGATTCCCACCAAGAGACCATCGACGCGCGCGAGGGATTGTGCCGCAGGGCGCGGGCGGGTTCGGAGGATCCGTCAGGCCATGCGGGATCCGCGCGCGTCAGGACTCGATGCGCCAGGCCCCAGCCGGAGGCTTCGGCCGGGATCCTGGTGAGGCGGTGCCTGCCGTTCTCGCGGGTGTCGGCGACCCGTGCGCATTCAAGGAAGAGACTGCGCATGCTCTCACCCGGGATAAGTTCCCTTCCAAGGTACGCCCGGCAGGTGTCAAGCAGGAACCAGTCTCGGATCAGGTCGGCCTCGTGCTTGGGGTGATCCCCCCGGCTCTCGCGCCATGCCGCGTACGCGTCCGGCGTCCCGGCCCACCTTGTCATTACAAACTGCCGCATCGTCGTTCGCAGGGAGGCGTCCTGCGCAGGTGCCAGCGCGGGAGCGCCGCCGCGCGGTTCCGAGGGGAGCGAATCGATCGGGGCAAGTGCGGTCTCGCTGAGCGTGACCACGCGTGCATTGCTGACGCGATCCCACGCGGCGAGGCGGTCCCGGGTGACCTGGTCGGTTGACGCCGCGCGTCGGCCCGCGGACCCGAACCACGACCAGCAGGCGAGGCCGGCTCCGGCCGCAAGGAGCACGACGATCAGGGGCGTGTTCCGGCGCATGCGTGTTGACCTGTCGCTACATGCAATCCTGGCAGGTACCCGCGGGGCAGCCGGTGGAAGGTTTGCATGTGGTGGACCAGACCGGCGGTGTGGCGCCGTTCGAGCAGCAGCATCCGACCTCGTTCGCTGGGCAGAGGAACGAGTCCTGTCCGCCGCAGTTGGTGGAGCCGGTGCATGTCCACCGCTTGGCCCCACCTTGGCCGGGTCCGCCGCCGCTGTCCGCAAGCGCAGACCCGAGAATGCCCGCGATCGTTGCGGTGAGACTCAGCACGGCCATTACATGAGTGCGACGATGCATCGGGCGCTCCTTATGTGTGATGCGAACACACCCAATGTAGTCCCCCCCCCCCCAGAGTCAAGCGAGGTTGAGAATAGCAGAAAATAAGGAAACATTCGATCCGCTGCTGGCAGTGCTCGCTCACGCGCATTCCGGCGTGCGTGACGGGGTCTCGACACCAGAGGGCGGTGTTGCTCGGAGCACGCGCTGTGTTTCTCAACCTCGCTCGGTTTCCCGGCTCAGGCCAGCATCTCGGCCAGCACGTCCAGCCCCCGCTCCAGCTTTTCGATCGGCGTCGCGTAGGAGAGGCGGAAGTGAGTGTCCCGCTGGCTGAACGTGCGGCCCGGGACGATCAAAAGGTTGCGCGTGACGCCGGATTGGAAGAAATTCTCGCCGCGATTGGATCCGGAGCCGTAACGGTCGGGGACCTTGACGAAGGCGTAGAACGCGCCACCGGGCAGGGGCACCTCGGTCAGCGGGGCGAGGCGGTGGAGCACGAGATCCCGTCGGCGCTGGTACTCGGCGACTTCGCGCGACATGTCGACGTCGAAGGCGGCCACCACGCCCCACTGCAGCGGGTGCGGGCTGCTCACATAAAAGTACTGCTGGAGCTTGGTCATCTCCTCAATGATGCGGGCGGGACCGGAGGCGTAGCCCAGGCGCCAGCCGGTGACGGCGTAGGTCTTGCCGAAGCCACGCACCAGCAGCACGCAGTCCTCCGCGCCCTTCAGGCGCGCGGGGCTGGGGGCGACGGGGCGAGCCCGGTCGCCGACCATGGTTTGCGTGCGCGATTCGGGGAACGCGAATTCGTCGTAGATCTCGTCGCTGAGGAGCACCACGTTGCGGCGCCGGCACAGGTCCAGCAGGTCACGGCACTCGCGCTCGCTGTTGACCACCCCGGCCGGGTTGCCCGGGCTGTTGAGGATCACCATCTTGGTACGCGGCGTCATGAGCCGTTCCACCCGCTCGGCCGTCAGCCGGAAGTCCGGGTAGGTGGAGCAGAACACGGCCTTGGCTTGCGCGAAATGCGCCAGATATGGGTAGAGCACGAAGTACGGGTCCGGGACGATCAGCTCATCGCCCGGGTTCAGCAGCGCCTGGCATGCGAGGAGCAGAGCGGCGGACGTGCCGGGCGTCACGAGCACGCCGGGTTCGCTCGGGGCGCCGGGCTTGGCCGACGTGCTGAGCGTCCAGCCCAGGTCGGTCTTCAGGCGTCGGGCGATGGCTTGCCGCAGCTCGGGAATGCCTCGGGTGAGCGGGTAGCCGTTGCGGCCTTCCTGGATGGCGCGGACCGCGGCGTCGCGGATCGGCCGCGGCACCGGAAAATCCGGTTGGCCGATCGAGAGGTCGATCTTGAGGTCGGGCGGGATCCCGGCGCCGATCTCGAACACCCTGCGGATGCCCGAGCCGTTGATAGTGGCGGAGCGCTGGGCGATGAGACGGTCGATGTCCATGACGGCGGGCTCGAAGACCGTCGGTCTACCTCACGCGGGTCTTGGCCAGGCCGATCGCCTTGGCCTTAGATGCGTCGGATTTCTTGTCGGCGGCGAGCTTCGCGACGCGCTCGGCCCGGGTGAGCACGGAACGCTTCTGGGCCATTCCGCCGGCGATCTTCAGTGAACGGTCCAGGCTCATCGGGAACTCCTCGGTCAAATGGGTGGTCCGAGCCGCGGGGCTCAGGGCTGGTACTTGCGCCACTCGGGTTGCGAGAGGTCGCTCGGGCCGCGCTGCTCCTTGTTCCATCGCTTTCCCAGCCGCTTGACCGAGGCTTCGATGGATGCACGCTTCTGGTCGGATTGGCGAAACTCTCCGGGCGCGATGCCTTCGAGCACGACCACTTCCCAGACGGGCCGATTGTTGGACGCGGCCCGAGTGCTTTCCAGTTTCGAAGGGAATGCTCCCGCCGGTAGGCCATTGGCGGAGAGAAATTCAGCCGCGTCGCGCGCATCTGACTCCGGCAGTCGGGCCGCGACGAGGTAATTGAATCCGCCCTGGCGGGTGGGCGCAGGCGTCACGGCAGCGGGATTGGCCTCACCCCCCTCTTCTGTTGGGTTGATCGCGGCGGTCGGGCGGTCATTGGGAGTCGGAATGGCCGGCACTGATTCCTCGGGGTGGTCGGTCTCGGTTCCGCCGCTCGTTCGCGCCGGGTCGCGCGTGGGGGGCTGAGCCAGCGGCGAATCTCCGATTCTCGAACGCCACTCGGCGTCTCTGTGCGCGTCGCCTAGCCGATACGCGACGACCCAGATCGCGACCAGCAACGCGGCCACGATGGTCACGGCAAAGAACACCCAGCTTGTGGGAATTGTCGTCGAGCCTGCCCATTCGCCCGACTCACCGGCGGTTGGTTCCGTGCCGGACCTTTCGAGATCGTCTTCCGGAGAATCCGCGCGCGGGGTCTGCCGCGAGGAAGTCCGAACCTCGACCGGAGTGGAGAGGAGTGAGGCCGGCGCGTTCGGGACCGACGCCGGACGGGAAACCGCAGGACGGGTTCCTGAAAGGCCGCGCGAGTCGGGGGGCGACGCCGGCTGCTGATTACCCCAGAGGCTCCCGGGATGAGGTGCGGGCGGAGCAACCCCCGACACGCCTCGCAGGAGTTCCAGAAGGACCGGGGCTCGCTTCTTCTTGGCCATTGGATCCGGGGCATTATTCGCGGGCCGAACGGGCGGGGAGCGACCGTGATCCCGGCCGCGCACTCAAGGATCGGCGTGCGGGAGGTATACTGATGACTATGGCCATGCGTGAAGACGAGATTGTGCGGATCGCCCCCCGACCGCTCACGGCGATGGAGAACGTCTACTTGCCCGAGGTGTTCAAGGGTTTCGGGACCACGATGCGGCATTTTTTCACGTCGTTCGGACAGGGGCGCACCAGCCGCACGATGCAGTATCCCGAGGACCGCAAGGAATTGCGGGCGGTCGAGGACGGGGGGATGCAGAAGTCGAATTTCCGGGGCGTGCATCGCCTGAATCGGGATGAGTCCGGTCGCGTGAAGTGCGTGGCGTGCATGATGTGCCCGACGATTTGCCCGGCCCGTTGCATCCACATCGAGGCGGCGGAGAGCCCGTGGGAGGACCGTGAGAAGTATCCGAAGAAGTTCGAGATCGATGAGCTGCGCTGCATCTACTGCGGGATGTGCGAGGAAGCGTGCCCGGTTGACGCCATCGAGTTGACGCCCGAGTACGACATTGTCGGAATGTCGCGTCAGGAGATGATCTTCGACAAAGAGAAGCTCCTGAACGTGTACGATGTCACCATCAACAAAAAGCCGATGTGAACGTCCGCGCGGATGGGGACGAGTCGATCGGGGATGGCCGAGCCTGTCCTGGTTGGCGGGTCGAAACACCTGCGTGGGCTCGCGCGGAGGGGACGTTTGGCACGCGATCGGTATCTGCCGAATCGGCAGTCGATCGTTGACACGTCTCGCACACGGTCAGGTCCGACGGGCCGATTTCGTGCCTTGGTGACGGCGCGGGGGAAGCGCTCGACCGCTCCGCTGGCACGGGGGTTGCAAATTACCGCATTGTCGGGACTGAACTCCATCGGAGAATACCCACCATGTCCAAGATCATCGGAATCGACCTGGGAACGACCAACTCGTGCGTGGCGATCATGGAGGCGGGGCAGCCGAAGGTGCTGATCAACTCCTCCGGGTCGCGGATCACTCCCTCGGTGGTGGGATTCACCGACAAGGGCGAGCGGCTGGTTGGGCAGCCCGCGAAGCACCAGCAGGTGACGAACCCGCGCAACACGATCTTCTCGATCAAACGATTCATGGGCCGTCGCCGGTCGGAAGTCTCATCTTCCGCCGAAGCCGGGTACGGCAAGAGCGGCAACGAGGAGAGCAAGGTGCCCTACGCCATCACCGGCGGGGCGGATGAGTTCGTGAAGGTGAAGGTGAACCAGGGCGAGTTCACGCCCCAGCAGGTGAGCGCGTTCATCCTCCAGGATCTGAAGAAGACGGCCGAGGATTACCTGGGCGAGAAGATCGAGCGAGCGGTGATCACGGTGCCGGCGTACTTCAACGACGCGCAGCGTCAGGCGACCAAGGACGCCGGCGAGGTCGCGGGCTTGAAGGTCGAGCGGATCATCAACGAGCCGACGGCCGCCGCGCTCGCGTACGGGATGGACAAGAAGAAGAACCAGAAGATCGCGGTGTTCGACCTTGGCGGCGGAACGTTCGACGTGTCGATCCTGGACATCGGCGACGGCGTGTTCGAGGTGCTGAGCACTAACGGGGACACGCACCTCGGCGGGGACGATTGGGACCAGAAGCTGATCGACCACATCGCGGAGGAGTTCCGCAAGCGGGAGGGCATCGACGTTCGCAAGGACGCCATGGCGCTGCAGCGGCTCAAGGAAGCGGCCGAGAAGGCCAAGGTCGAGCTCTCGACGATGCAGGAAACGACGGTCAATCTGCCGTTCATCACGGCGGACGCTTCGGGCCCCAAGCACCTGCAGGTGTCGGTGACGCGGAGCAAGTTCGAGAGCCTGTGCGCCGACCTCTTCGAGCGTCTGCGCCGGCCGTGCCTGGAGGCGATCAAGGACGCGAAACTGGATCCGTCGAAGATCGACGAGGTCGTGCTGGTGGGCGGCTCGACCCGCATGCCGCGGGCGCAGCAGATCGCCAAGGAGCTGTTCGGCAAGGAGCCGAACAAGAGCGTGAACCCGGATGAGGTGGTGGCGGTGGGCGCCGCGATCCAGGGCGGTGTGCTGATGGGCCAGGTCAAGGACGTGCTGCTGCTCGACGTCACGCCGCTGTCGCTGGGCGTGGAGACCCTCGGCGGGGTGATGACCAAGCTAATCGAGCGGAACACGACCATCCCCACGAGCAAGAAGGAGATTTTCTCGACCGCCGCGGATCACCAGCCGAGCGTGACCATCCGCGTGCTGCAGGGCGAGCGTGAATTCGCGAAGGACAACCGTCTGCTGGGCCAGTTCGATCTCGAGGGCATCCCGCCCGCGCCAAGGGGCATGCCGCAGATCGAGGTTGAGTTCGCGCTCGATGCCAACGGCATCCTGACGGTTACGGCCGTCGAGAAGGGCACCGGCAAGAAGGCCGATATCAAGATCACCAACTCGGGCGGCCTGAGCAAGGACGAGATCGAGCGCATGAAGCGCGACGCGGAAGCGCACGCGTCCGAGGACAAGGTGCGCCGCGAGGTGGTTGACCTTAAGAACCGAGCCGATGCGTTCCTGATCCAGACCCGCAAGGCGCTTGAGGAGCACGGTGGAAAGGTCAGCCCCGAGACCCGCGGGCAGATCGAGTCCGCCGCCTCCAATCTTGAGACGGCGATCAAGGGAGATGACAAGCCCGCCATCGAGGCCGCGATGAAGAACCTTGAGAAGGTATCGATGGAGCTCGGCAAAGCCGTCTACGAGGCCGAGGCGAAGAAATCCGGCGCGTCGACTCCCGGCGCAGGCGCGGCATCGGCCGGCGCGGAGGGCAAGAAGGACGACGTCATCGACGCCGAGTTCGAGGTCAAGGACGAGAAGTAATACCCCGTCTCACGCGGACCGCTTGCATCGTGAGAGCGGGCACATCCCGATACCCCTCCAACGGGACGCCGGCGCGTGGCCGGCGTCCCCTTTTCATCGCCCGCGTTGCGATGGGCACGCACCGCTTCCGCGCAGGGGGACACGGACGAGGAGGATGCCTCTGGGATCCTCACGGTCGTTCGGCACGCGGGGCGGATCGGCCGAGGACATCTCGGATGCGTTTGGCGCCCTGGGCGGTCGAGGGCAGCCTCGGGTGATAGATGTGACAGGTGACGCAGTCGCTGGGCGCGCCCGCGCCGCCGTGGCACGTACGGCAGGATGCGATCGATGGCAGCATCACGTCGGCAGTTGCGGAGGCTGCCGGCGCCGCGGCGTGACATTCCGTGCACGCGAGCATGGCGTGCGATGCGTGCGAATAGAACGCGCGGGGCAGCCACGCCGCGGGGATGGCTGACGGGAGTACCTCGAAGAGGCCCGCCTTGGGGTCATCGGCATCGAGTTCCGGAGCGTCCTTGATCCGATGGCACTTGCCGCAATTCGATGCGATTCGTGCGAGGCCGCGAATGCGCTGTGCGCCCGTCCAGGTTCGGGCTTCTGCGCTCGACTTGAACGTCGGGGGCGGGTCTGATTCAGCTCCGGATTCGGAGCTCTTTCCCGCCGCCGATTCTCCGCCGCGACCGCGCCGCCCGCTCCGGCCGCCGGGCTCTTCTTTCTTGGCGTCATCCGCCGTCGCCGCCGTGGGGATTGCGAAACGAGCGGGGTCGATTACCAGCCGCTGCGCGATCAGGCGCTCGAACAGCTCACTGATCTCGTTCACGGACGCGTGTGGCACCTTTACGGCCGGGACGAGGCCCTTGGCCACGTCAATCGTTCCAAGCCCCTCTTGGTGGCACGCGGCGCAGTGTGCCTCGAATCGGATCGGCGACATGCGACCGCCGTCGGATGCGGGCCGATGGCACGCCGCGCAGGTCATCGTCAGACGTCCCCCGGGCGAGGAAGCGACATGCCCCGTCATCGCGACGGGGAGCGCCAACAGTGATTCCTGCATTCCCGTCGAGTCCGGATCGAGGTGGAGCCTGTGGTTGAAGGTGATCGTGCCGGGGTCCTTGCGTCCGTCGCGTAGAGCGGCGAACTCGGGGTGCCCGTTCGCGAAGGAGGTCACGCTGTCCGCAACGCTTGGGACGGCGGGATGCTCCAGAGGGGAAGCGGGCGGGCCCGGAAGAGCCAGCGCCGCCCACGCCGTGCCGAGCAGCGTCAGCCCAAGCATCGCGGGAAAGAGGGCTTTCATGGCTTGGCCTCCGGCACGTTGGAAGTCGGCTTCGCGCCGTTCAAGGCGCCCGATGGTTTGAACCGGCGCGAGCTGAGGTCCGCGTGGCACTGCACGCAGGCATGGTCAGGGACGCGCGAGATCCGGTGCGACTCGCCCCTGTGCTCGGTGTGGCAGGCGGCGCAGGAGCCGGACATGCGCTGGGGCGAAGTCAGGCCCGGCACCGCGCGCACAACGCCCACGAACATCGAGGCGTGCGGGTCGTGGGCCGATGCCGCGGGCACATGGCACGCCAGGCACGCCTCGTCCTGGACCGGAAGCCGATAGCCGGTGGAGCCGGCCGTGGGCTGATGGCAGGCGTTGCAGTTATCGCCGAACATCGCGTGCGCGCGGGTCAAGGGGCCCGCGGTGTGGAGCCGGTAGTCATTGTTCAGCACGCTCACCGCGGCGAGCGCGCCAAAGCCGAGCACGAGCACGAGCCCGATCGGCTGGATTATCGTCCACGGCCAATTCGTTCGCCGTACGTACGTGAGGTCGAGCCGCTTCGAGATGGCGCGTTCGTCGGGCATGTTGCTACCTGGTGTAACGGACCGCGATCACGGCGTGCGCGAACACCGCGATCAGGTACAGGTACGAGAGCGGGACGTGCAGGATGAGCCAGCCGTGAAGGGCCGCCATCCAGCGGCGCTGCGCCAGCAGATGGCGACGCCGCTGGCACAGGGCCTCGAGATCATCAACACCAGGGTGGATGTGAGGCGGACAAACACGTCTCAGCCCGATGAACATCGAGCGTGCGTGCGAGGGGTTCAGCAACGGGCTGCCGGCCGGCCGCAGCATGAAAGGAGCGGCCGCGTCAAGATAGAAGCGCCGGAGCGGCTCCCCACCCGCGGGCGGCTTTCCTCCAGAGGCGGCAACGGAGGGCGTGGCCGCCTTTGCTGCTGCCGGGAGCGGAGATGCCGCGGGGGTCGCGAGCTTTGTATCTCCAGCCGATTTTGGCGCGGCGAGGCTGCCGGTGGCGGAGGTTGGAGGCGGCGCGGCGGGCGTGATGGGAGGCGGAGTGGGTACCGGGGTCTGCGCGGCAGCTTCGGTCCATGGGGGTGCGGGAGCATCGACCGAGCCGGCATACTTGACGACGACGGACCGGGCCTGTGCCGCGGCGTCCGCGATCTGGTGATCGATCTGCTGGGCGACGGTTTCTCCCGGCAGACTCTCCAGAAGGAGTCTGGGGATGACCTGCTGAATTGCCACGCCGATGATGCCCGAGCCCACGACCACGACGGTCATGATCCAGAGGAACCCGGTCATGGCGCCACCGATCTTGAAGCCCGAATGCAGAGCCACGAGAAGCGCGAGCAG
Source organism: Phycisphaerae bacterium (assembly GCA_016794925.1). GTDB lineage: Bacteria > Planctomycetota > Phycisphaerae > Phycisphaerales > UBA1924 > JAEUIW01. The sequence continues at coordinate 338,025 of JAEUIW010000002.1, read as the reverse complement.
CAGGCCGAGCCAAACGTGGGCGCGGAGCCAGACCTGGGCTCGCCCCAACCGCCAGTGCGGCACCTTCCGTTTGACCGAGAGCAGGGCGCAAAAGCACATGATGGCCAGCCCCGCGCCGCCGAGCGTGAGCCCAAGGATCGTGCCGCCGCCCGGGCGGGCGCCGGGGCGCGTCGCGTCCGCGACATACGCGAGCGTCGCGCCAGCGCCGAGCGCGATCGAGACTGCAACCCATGTGTATTGCTTGCGGTCGATCAGCATCGGTGCCTCATCAGGCCGGGGAGTCAGCGAGCACGGCGCGGGAAGCGGAGACGGTCAGCGAGAAGAACTCGCGGGCGTTGACGCGCACCGCCGCGTCGTGCGGGCAGGCGTAGACGCACGCCGGCCCTTGGGGGAGCGTTGAGCATTGGTCGCAGACGACGGCGCGGTCCTTGCGAACGGCCCGTTCTACGCCCGGGTCGTCCTGCATTCCCAGTGAAGTCAGGTCGTGCATCTGTATCGAGTTGTACGGGCATTGGCGTGCGCAGTTTCCGCACCCGATGCACCAGTCCTCGATGAACATGTTCAGGTCGGGAGCGCGGCGGATCGAACCGACCGGGCAGCCGATCATGCAGAGCGGGTCCATGCACATGCGGCAGCGCGAGGGGACGAGGTACTTGTCGTAGCGCGGGCCTTCGCGCACGAGCCGGGTCACGCCATCGTCGTGGGATGCCACGCACGCCTGAACGCACTGATCGCAGCGCGTGCACTTTTCCAGGTCGATCAGCAGCAGGCCCTGGCCCTGGAGCAGGCCCAGGTCCTCAACGTGCTTGGGGTACGACGTCGGCACGATCTGCGTCTGCGCCTCGTGCGTGGCCCGGGCGCGGGTCTCTGCGAGTGCCTCCAGCCGCGCTTTGATCTGAGGAAATTCCTTCACCAACCAGTCGAATTCCGCGGACTTGATCTTGACCAACTCCGCGGAAGAAGCCTTGCTCTGAAACGTGCCCTTCTTGTAAGCGCCGGACTCGTCCTTGGGGTGGTCGTACGCCGTGCAGGATGTTGAACGAGTCGTGCCGCGCAACAGCCCGATCTCGCCGAAGAAATCACCGCGCGTCAAGTAGGCAAGGGTCAGCTCGCCCCCGGGCATCTTCTTGCTGACCCGCACTTGCCCATTCCGGATCAGGAACATCCCGTCCGCCGCGTCACCTTCCGTGACGATGGGCGTACCGGCCTTAAAGGTGTGCAGCTCAGCGGAGGCCCGAAGGCGGTCGATGGCGGACGCGGGCAGACCCTCGAAAATGGGCACGTTGCGGAGGTGCCCGGCCAGCGCACGGGAACGATAATTCGCGTCGTTGCGAGCCTTGAATGTCGGCGCGGATTGGAGCTTCTCGTAGATGTTCCGCACCATCTCCAGGGCCACAACGGGCGACTTGGCAACGCAGGTCGCCGACCGGGGGGCCAAATTCAGGCACGACATCTCTCCGACAACTTCGCCGGGGCCGAGCGTGGCGACCAGGTCGCCGTACCTCAGATCGACCGACGCATCGATGGGAACAAGTGTCGAAGGATCGTGATGAACCGTCGCCGAGACGGGCTTCTGGCCCAGCAGCGATCCGAGCGCGGCGAGGAACGATCCGCGTTTCGTCCTTTCATTGCGTCTGGCGATCGAAACTCCGACCTCGCCCTCGAGCAGCACGAACGCGGTGTTCCCGCCCTCGCCTTCGTGGCAGATCACATCGCCCGATGCGAACCGGCGCCGGACAATGGACCCCACGAACTGGTCGAGCAGCTTTCCTGCGGTGTCACCGATTCCGGCATCCGCCAAGATCGGGATGGACTTGATGTCCTCGGCGGTGAGGGGCTCGCCCTCCAATCCAACGATGGTGGTGGCTTTGGCCAATCCACGAACTCCCGCGCATCTGAGGGCCGAACACACCCGGACTGAGGCCCCACTATCGCGTTTTCGGACCCCGTAAGCAACCGGGGAGCATTCAAGTATGCCCAATACAGGGTGTAGAACCTGGTTGCCTGGTCCGCACATCCCTCGCTTGACGCCGACGAACCAGCATGGTCACACTGGAGTAGTGGGTGTGGCACCTCGCCGATTCGGGTGCCCGCCGTGAAGCCAGTCGGGCAATCGGAACCAGGAAGCAGAACATGCATTCGCTCCGTCGTCGTGGTCAGGTGGTGCTCGGGCTGGGGTTCGCGGTTGCCGCTTCTTCAGTGGTCGCGGCCGGCGCGGCGTTGCTGGTGGAGTCGGGGATGTCCCCTGGCGATTTTGTGGTGTGCCTGGCGCCGATCTCGACGGCAGCCCAGCAACCCGCGGTTCATCCATCGCTCAAGTATCTCGGCAACGGTAGTTGCACCGGCTCCAAATGCCATTCCGGCGAGGCCAAGGACCAATCGGGGCATCTCATCGGCGACGAGTTCACGATCTGGCAAGAGAAAGACCCGCACGCCAAGGCCTACAAGACGCTCTCGAGCAAGGCGTCCGGAGAAATCGCGACGAAGATGAAACTGGGCGACGCCAAGGCTGCCAATCGTTGCCTGGCTTGCCATTCGACGCAGGTGCCCGCCGCGCAACGCGGCGAGAAATGGAAGATCGAGGATTCGGTCGGATGTGAGCGTTGCCACGGGGCGTCTGAGAAGTGGAAGGAGCCGCATCAGAAAGCGGGTTGGACCGAGGCGGAGCGCAAGAAGGGCGGCGCGGATTCGCTCAACAAGAACTGGGGCTTGATCGACACGTCCGATCTTGCCGTGCGGGGCACGATGTGCGTCTCGTGCCACCTTCAGATCGATCAGGACATGGTCGAGGCGGGTCATCCGACGCTCAAGTTCGAAATGTACGACTACAACAACTATCACTTTGCCAAGCAGTTCAGGCCGCATTGGGATGAGAGGGGCGGGCCGACATCCGCGGCGAAGCTCTGGGCGGTCGGGCAGGCAGCTTCCCTGGCGGCCGCGACGAGCAAGGAAGCTGCAAGCCTCAAGCCGCTCGTGGCCGTATACCAGGCCGGGGTGCAGGTCGTGAAGTCCGCGTTCGGATCGGGCGATGCCGCGACGCTGAGCGCAATGACCATGACCAAGGAGCAGGCGATCAAGGCCGCCAACGAGCTCGCCGCGACCGGCGATGCGTTCAAGTCCGGCGCTGAGAATGAGCGTGCCCGGAAGATCATCGCCTCCGGCGTCGAGGGGCTGGTTTCCGCGTGCGTCAAGGACCCGGACAAGGACCTCAGCGACGAATTCTGGGCTGCATCGGAAACTGCTCGGAAGGCCTCGGAGGGTGATGCCTGGCTGGCCGCCCTGAAGAGAATGACTTCCTTTGCGAAGTAGTCTCATCAAATCAAGCGTCGATCGTCAAGGCTGGTTCCGGCGTTGACGTCCGCCCGTAGCGGAGCAAGGATGGCCTTCCACTCGGAGAGGTGGCAGAGTGGTTGAACGCGCTGGTCTCGAAAACCAGTATGGCCTCCGGGTCATCGGGGGTTCGAATCCCCCCCTCTCCGCTTGCGCTCGTTTGGCCGGGAAGCGACCGCGGCGGCATCGGTGATGCGCACCTCTCTCGCGCGGCAGACGCAGTGAGGGTGCGAGACGGCGTCTGAAGGCCTGGCTGGTTCATCCGGCCTTTGCGTGCCGCGGTTTTTCTTGTGGATGCAGCGAACCCAACCGACGCAGTTCAGGCCAGCGGGCGGCCACGCACGCGACCACGAGGACGGTTGCGCCGCCGCCGCTCACGACGCTGATCATCGGCGTGGTCAACGCGGCGACGACGCCGCTCTCGAAGGCGCCGAGCTCGTTGCTCGATTCGATGAAGAGCGTGTTGACCGCGCCCACCCGGCCTCGCAGCTCGTCGGGCGTGCGCACCTGGACCAGCACATGCCGGATGACGACGGAGATGTTGTCCGCCGCGCCCGCGAGCAGGAGGGCTGTGAGCGAGAGCACAAAGTTCGTGCTCAGGCCGAAAGCGATGGTTGCCGCGCCGAAGCACCCGACTGCCCAGAGCAGGGCCCTGCCGTTGCGGCGAATCGGCGCGCGGTGCGCGAGAACGAAGGACATCACGAGGGCTCCGGCGAAGGGCGCGGCGCGTAACATGCCGTGGCCGACCTCACCCACGCCCAAGATGTCCTTGGCGAAGACTGGGAGCATCGCCGTCGCGCCACCGAACAGCACCGCAAACAGATCGAGCGTGATGGCCGCGAGCACCGTGCGTTCGCGCCGCAGGTGCCCGAGTCCCGCTCCCATGGCGCGCAGGCTCATTGCCGCACCTGACCGGGCTTGCGCGGTGACCGGCGTGAGCGTCGCCGTGGCCAGCGCGAACGCGGCGCACCCCAGCGCGCAAAGGGCGTACACCGGCCAGGCCAAGCCGGTCCACCAGTACGCGAGCCCCGCGAACAGCGGGCCAGCCACCGCCGAGGCGTGGAAGACACCCGAGTTCCAGGTTACGGCGTTGGTGAACGCCTCGGGCGGCACGATGAGCGGGAGGAGCGCGTTGCGAGACGAGCCGTTGAACGCCCGTGCGCATCCCATGCCCATGATGACGAAGTAGTACACCCAGATCGGGGCCGTTACGTACGACAGCCACGCCGCCAAGGTGATCAGCAGGGCGAACCCGGCCTGGGTCGAAGTCAGGACGCGTCGGCGGTCCAGCGTGTCCGCGGCGTGCCCCGCGGGCAATGCCAGGATGAGCACGGGGATCACGCGCGCCAAGCCGATGTACCCCAGCGCCATCGCGCTGCCCGTGCGTGCGTACAACTCCCACGATACCGTGGTGGCGAACATCTGCAAGGCTGTGCTCGAGAGCAGGTGGCCGAGCGCGAACCGGCGGTAGTTCGAGTCCCGCAGCGCCGCGTACGCGTCATGACCGTGGGGCGGGGCGGGCACGCGGCAAGGCTACACGCGCCGACGGGCGGGAGCGCATCGGGGCTCTCGGCGCGGCGACTCGGGGTTTCACTCCGTCGCCACGCGCCATGCCTTTCCGTCGCGTGCGTCGCGCTCGATCCGCCGGTACAGCGTGTCACGCTCAACGGGAATGAACCCCGCGTCGCGGATCGTCTTCTTCAGCGTCCGGACGCTCACTTCCTGGTGGGTTGATGCGCCGCCAACTTTGGTGATGTCATACCACACGACCGTGCCGTCGAGATCGTCCGCCCCGCAGTGGAGCATGAGCTGCGCCATGGGCAGGGTTTGCATGATCCAGAATGCCTTGACGTGCGGGAAATTGTCCAGCATCAGACGCGCGATCGCGAGCGTGCGCAGGTTCTCCAGGCCGGTGGGGCCGGGGAGGTGCTCGAGTTCGCTACCGTCAGGAAAGAACGGCAGCGGGATGATGGTCTGGTAGTATCCGCCGCGTTTGTTCATCCGCGGTGCGGGTAGCGCGACGCCCTCGCGGGTCAGTGTGACGGTCGGAACATCGTTTCCCTCGTCGCCCGCGTAACCGGGGTGACCGACTTCTGCGCCGGTGTCGGCGCGGGGTTCGGCCCGGTTCGGTTCAACGCCCTCGTACCCAAGGCGAACCAGGGCACGGTCCTGGGCCCGACGCAGCATGTCGAGGTGAACGAGCCGGTCGTGCCGGCTTTCGATATGCCCGTACAGCATCGTGGCATTGGTGTTCAGGCCGATATCGTGGGCCACCCGATGGACATCGAGCCACACGTCAGAGCGGATCTTCCCCTTGTACGCCTCGTCATGCACGCGGTCGTCAAATACCTCCGCGCCGCCTCCGGGCAAGCTCCCGAGTCCCGACTCTCTCAGTTGCTCCAGCACCCAGCGTATACCCGCGACGCGGTCGGATTGCTTGAACACCCGCGCGACGCGAGCCAGATGAACGATCTCGACCGCGGTGAACGCCTTGATGTGAAGGTCGGAACCCCTCGATGTCGCCGTCGCGCGAATGGTTCGGATCAGTTCCGGGTAGTACTCGAACGGGAGCTTGGGATGCAGGCCGCCGACGCAGTGCATCTCGGTGGCGCCGGCCTCGACGGCGCGCGCGGTTTCGTCACGCACGTACGCCATGTCCCGGGTGTACGCCCCCTCGCCGCCTTCCTTCCGGTAGAACTCGCAGAACTTGCACGAGAGCGCGCACACGTTCGAGTAGTTCAGGTGCCGGTTGATGTTGTAGTACGTCGCGAGACCGTGAAGGCGCCGGCGCACGCGATCGGCCATCGCGCACACCGACCAGAGGTCGGGAGTCGAGTAGAGCGTGAGGCCGTCTTCGATTGTCAGGCGCTCGCCGCGAACGACCTTGGCGAACAGCGGCCGCAGTGTGGGATCGGCTCCCGACGGCAACTCGGTGTCAGAGCGGTCGTCAGGTGCCGTCCGAATCGTCGCGCTGACTTCCAGAATCGACATCGCCGGACTCTAGACGGGCCGGGTCCGATTTTCGAGATGAATTGAAAGTTCAGAAATCTGCCCGTTTCGGGCGACCCTTGGACCGTTCCTAGCCTTTGCTCTTCAACTCCATCGTGCCAGGAATGGCGGTCGCACCCATGGGTTCATTCATGCTCGGAACCGCACCACCACTGTCCGGCGCCTCCTCGGCGACTTCAACTCCAGCGGCCGCGGATGTTGTCGCGGCGATCGCCCGGCCGGTCGATACCGCGACCACTCTCTATCACCATCTTCGGGACTGGGCGCTCGAAAAAGGGCCGGGGATCGTCGCCGCACTCCTGATGATGCTCGCGGCGTGGGTGCTGGCCGGGTGGGCTCGTCGGCTGATCCTCAATGCGCTGCTGCGTGCCCACTTCGATCTGACGCTCTCGAAGTTCTTCGCGAACCTCTCGAAATGGAGCATCCTCGCGTTCGCGGTTGTCGCGTGCCTGGGCACGTTCGGGGTCAACACGACCAGTTTCGCGGCGGTGTTCGGAGCCGCGGGACTCGCTGTGGGCTTGGCACTTCAGGGCAATCTCGGGAATCTCGCTTCGGGCGTGCTGATTCTCGTCTTCCGCCCCTTCAAGATCGGCGATTCCGTGATTGTCGCGGGTCAGGCCGGTGTCGTGGACGGCATCGACATGTTCACGACCAATCTCGACACACCCGACAACCGCCGGATCATCGTTCCCAACGGGTCAATCTTCGGCGGAGTGATTGAGAACCAGACTCGGCACCCGAAGCGAAGGGTGGACGTTGCGATTCCGGTCGCGGGCACGATCGGCTTGGATGATGCGGAGGGGATTTTTCGCGGTGTGGTGGAGGAGGTGTGCCGCGCGACTCCTGGGGCGCTCAGCGAACCCGCTCCGAATGTCGTGCTGGATTCGGTCAACCCGGTGACTTGGACGATCCACATTTGGGCGGACACCCCCAGATTCGGTGCCGTCAAAGTTGCGCTTTTGCGCGGGGTAAAGGCGGCTGTTGATGCGAACAGGTTGGCGCCTCCTGGCCCAAACATGGACGTGCGCATCACCTCCATGCCCGGCAAATGACAAGCGCGCCGGTTTGCCACCCACGTCTCCGGGGCTACCATCACCCCCTGCCCAGCACCCAGTCGTGGGCACGAACTGGAGACTCTCTGTGATTCGCATCCGCATGTCCCGCATTGGGAAGCCTCACCGCCCGTTCTTCCGAATCAATTTGATCGACAGCCGGACAAAGCGGGACGGGAGCGTGATTGAGCCACTGGGCTGGTACGACCCCATGGCCAAGAGCGACAATGTCAAGCTCAACGAGGAACGCATCAAGTACTGGTTGAGCAAGGGTGCGCAGCCGAGCGACACCGTGCGCAATTTTCTTGCTGATCGGAACTTGGTCAACGTGGACAAGGTCAAGGCTCTCCATGCCAAGCGGATCGAGTCCAAGAAGAAGACGGCCGAACGGGCGGCCGCGGCAGCCAGCGGCGCCAAGAAGGAAGAGAAGAAATCCTGATTCCACGGGTACTGATTCGAAGCTCGCTCGTACGTTGGGCGGGCTTCGTTCTTTTTTGGGGTCCATCAGGATCGCATGACGCCGCTCCGCATCGACATTCTGACGACGTTTCCCGAGGTGTTTTCGGCGGATCCCCCGGCGTTCCTCGGGGCCAGCATCCCGGCGCGTGCGCGCAGGGCCGGACTGGTCGAATGGCGGGCATTCAATCTGCGCGACCACACGCGTGACAAGCATCAGAAGACGGACGACCGCCCTTTCGGCGGGGGCCCCGGTATGGTCATGACCTGCCAGCCGGTCTGGGAGGCGGTTCACGCAGTCGAAGCGATCGATCCCCGGCCCGCGACTCGGATCCTGCTCACTCCGCAGGGCCGACCGCTGCGGCAGGGCCTCGTCGAAGAGCTCGCGATCAAGCCGCGCTTGCTGCTGATCGCCGGGCACTACGAGGGGATTGACGAGCGTGTCGTCGAACGCCTCAAACCGCAGGAGGTGAGCATCGGCGACTACGTCCTCTCGGGTGGCGAAGCCGCGGCGTTGGTGCTGATGGATGCGGTTATCCGCTTGCTCCCGGGTGCGCTCGGGCACGAGGGGTCGGCGTCCGAGGACAGTTTCTCGATGTTGCCCGGCGAGTCGATTCGCCTGCTCGACTGCCCGCATTACACCAAGCCGCGGGAATGGATGGGCATGGCGGTTCCGGGAGTGCTCCTTTCCGGAGACCACGGCGAGATCGCCCGTTGGCGGTTGGATCAAAGGCGTGCGCGAACTCGGGAGCGGCGCCCCGATCTCCTGAACCCCTGATGGGAGTGGGGGAGATGAAGGTAGTGGTGCGCCGAGTCCGCGGTGCGTTGGTTTGGTCGCACCCCTTGCCACTTGGATTGCGTCGGATTTGGATCTATAGTCTCCGCCCACCAATGGGGGTTCCGAGCGGCCGAGACCGTCCGGATTCCGACCGGCTCCTCGGGCGCTCCAGATCAAGGCACGGTGCAACATGGGTAATCAGCAGGTCATCGAGTCCGTGAACGTCAATTTTTCACGCACCGACGTTCCCCGCATGGACGTCGGCGACACGGTCAGTGTTCACTGCCGGATCATCGAGGGCCAGAAGGAGCGCATCCAGGTTTTTCAGGGTGTGCTCATCGGTCGCGCCGGGCGGGGCGTGAGCGAGATGATCACGGTGCGACGCGTGGTCGAGGACCACGGCGTCGAGCGGATTTTTCCGCTGCTGTCGCCCAAGGTCGCGCAGATTGATGTGGTTCGCCGGGGCGATGCGCGTCGCGCCAAGCTGTATTATCTTCGCGATCGCGCGGGCAAGTCCCGACGCCTGCGGGATCGCCGCCGCGGCATGAAGCACGTGGCGGGCCTCCCGATCGGTGAGATGCCGTCGCCGGTTCCCGCGTCGTCGGGCGAATCCAAGGGCGACGCCAAGAAGAAGTGATCATCGGCGCCTTCGTTCGCTGCGACTTGAACCACGGAGCTTGCGCGAGATCGGTCCAAGCCGCGGCCGTGCGTGCGTCGTGCAGGAAGGGTTGATCCCATGCTCGCGTCGGCGTCGATCAACTTTGCCGTCGCGGTGTCGCGTCGCGTGCCAGCCGAAGACGCGGGTTTGCCGAGTGGATTGCCGTTTGGCCGGCACCCTCATCGGACCGGTTTTCGGGGGCGACAATCTGAGGGCGCGGCGATCGTCGCGATCCGACGATGAGGCGCGGTCAAGAAGGCCGTCGGGATGCCGGCGTAGGGGTAGGCCACACCAAGGCTGAGCTCATTGAGATCGCGGGAATCTCACCCAAGGCATTCGACACGCTGCGGAAGGCCGCGCGGGTGTCAGGCCCGGGGCATGGCGGACTGAACTGGACCTTCACGCGTGAGGACATCGAGATCATGGCGCAACGTGCCGAGAGCGGCACCTTCGGTGTTCGGATGCGGCACATCGCCCAAGTCTGGCGCGAGCTGCTGTTGTCTGAAAAGCCCGATTCTGAGACGCCAGCTGGCTCTTAGCCTTATTCCGAAAAGAGGTCCGCATCAACCTCATCCGGAAGGCTCAGCCGGAGTCCGAGGTGGTCGGCAGCGATCCGGGTGAGCATCCGGCCGCGTCGCGTGCGGGCGACGAATCCGTTCTGCAAAAGGAACGGCTCCACGACATCCTCCAGGGTGCCGGCGTCCTCGTTCATGGTCGCGGCGATCGCCTCCAGCCCGACCGGTCCTCCGGAGTACACGTTGCCAATTGCCCGCAGGTACGCCCGGTCCAATTCATCGAGCCCGCGTGCGTCGATCCCTTCGAACGTCAGCGCTTCGTCCGCGACGCCGCGCGTGACCTTGCCCGCGGCACGTATCTGGGCAAAGTCGCGCACGCGGCGGAGCAACCGGTTGGCGACCCGCGGCGTGCCGCGCGAACGCGAGGCGATGGTTACTAACGCCCCCTCGCCGCACTCGACCCCGAGCAACCGGGCCGATCGCTCCAGGATCGCCAGCAGCTCGTCGGGGTTGTAGTACCGCATGTGTTGCACCAGCCCGAAACGTGACCGGAGCGGGGACGACAACAGGCCCGCTCTCGTCGTCGCTCCGATCAGCGTGAAGGGTTTGAGCGAGATCTGCACCGTTCGCGCATGGACGCCAGAGTCGACCGGCACGTCAACCCGGCAGTCCTCCAAGGCCGGATAGATGAATTCCTCAACCGCGACCGGGAGGCGGTGGATCTCATCGATAAAGAGAATGTCACCAGGTTCCAGGCGCGTCAGCGCCGACACCAGATCCGTACCGCGGGTGAGCGCGGGGCCACTCGTCAGGGCGACTTTGGTTCCCATTTCCGCCGCGATCACGTGTGCCAGCGTCGTTTTTCCAAGTCCGGGGGGGCCGTGCAGAAGGACGTGCTCCATCGGCTCACCGCGCTGCTTGACTGCTTTCAGGGTGATGCTGAGGCGCTCGATCAGCTCCGTCTGGCCGATGAACTCCGACATCCGCGCGGGGCGGAGCGCGCCCTGTGGGCGGTCGGCTTCGGTCTCGGTTTCGGCTGAGACAAGGCGCTCGATGGCCATAGGGCACTCTAGACGCATTGCGCGACAAGGAACGGGAATCGGTGGTACCGCGGCGAACGTGCCCGGCGGTCCGTGAGTGTCACCGGCTTCGGGCCGGGGGCTTTGAAGGCGCCGCCGTGCTGCCCGACTGCACGAATGGCGCATCGGGCTCGGGAAGGTCCTTGGAGCGCCAGAGTCGCTTCAGCTCCTCGAGCGAAATCGGTTCCCAGACGATCCCCTCGGGCAGCGACGTTCGGATGAGATCGCCGTTCTCGCGATAGAGCGAGCGCTGCGGCGCGGCGCCTTCCTTGAAGCTCGTCAGGATGGTCACCGCTCCGGGCGCTGCGGGATCGCGTGAAAGGACGTCCCTGCGCAGGCTGATGGCTCGTTCGGAGCTCTGATAGGCGTAGAACCCGAATTCGGTTTCGACTCGGGAGCGTACCAGCAACCGTGGGAGCAGGAATGTCTCGAACTGGTTGATATAACCGTCCCCCTCGATGAGCGGGCGGAAGGCGGGCTCGGCGGGCGTGCCCGACTGCGAGATCAGCACGCTCATCGATCGATCCGTCCGTGCGCCTGTTTCGGAGAATCTCCCCGACTTCCTCGGGTCCGCGTTCATCGCCTGGATTTCAGTGTCGACGGACCACGCCTCCTCGGCACGATCGGGCGACATGAAATACGTCGCCATCGTGTCGTACAGCGTGTTTCCACCCATCACGCGGGCCGTCACGCGCACCAGAAGCCCGTCCTGCTCTTCGGCGGCGGTGGGCTTGGCGCTGGGCGCGGCGTTGATTTCTCCACGATTCCCACGCCAGAAACGAACGCTTCGATACCCAATCTCCGAGGCGTCGTTGGGGGCGCCGGTCGGCGCGGGCTTGAAGAGCCGGTACCACCGTTGTTCGGCATGCATCGCCGCCGTGTACTCCGCTTCGCTCAGCGATGCGAACAGGCTCAGGCCCGCGCCCACCGCCGCGCGTCGTGTTTCTGCCAGACGCTGCGGGTCGGCGAAGTTCGCGGTGGCGACCGAGGTTTCGTACGTGCGCCGCGCGGCGCCAAAGGAGGTTTCGCTCGTGATCAGCTCGAACACCACGAACTGCGTAGCGGAGGGCTTGAAGATGGTGTACCCCTGGATCACGCGAGGTCCCTCGGGTCGGACGAGTTCGCAGTAGAACCGTTCCGCTGGGGCCCCGTTGATTTCGAGCTTGTCCGCACGGTCGAGAAGCCGACCCAGGCGGCCGAACACTTTGTCGGCATCGGCTTCCGCGGCGTCCCAGAGCGCCTTGTTCGTGCGCTGTGGTTTGGCAATGGAATCAGCGGTCTGGAGTGTGTCCTGGATCATCTTGTTGGCGGCCGCTTCGATGGTCACGTCCGGATTCGTCGTCTTGGGAGTCTGAATTCGGATGACCCACGCGCTGTCGGGGGGCGTGATCTCAACCGTGGTTCTTCCCCCGACGTGATTCGCGTTGGCGGTGGCGCCGCGCGGCAAGTACACCGACATGCCGATGCCGATCAGCGTGAACGGCTCGGTCGCCAGTTCCACGGCCGCCGGATCAGCGTGATGAGGGGCGGACGGGCGTGGCCCCTCTGTAATGGGGGGTTTCGAACTTCGAAATTCCGGTGGTTCAGACGCGCCAACGTGCGCGATCAGGTACGTCGCGCCCATGATCAGGGCGAACAGGCATTGGCGATGTTCGCGGGGAGTGCGTGCGTGCAGGGTCTGGGTCATTGGTGCTCCCAACGCAAAGGTATCCACCGTTTGCCCCGAGAGAATCGGTCCGTCGCGCGCACGAAAGTGAAACCGATGGACTTGATTCGCCCGCCGCGAGGGTGGTGGGTATACTCTCGACCCTGACCGTCGCGGGTGGGGTGTGGCCGGAGTTTTTTCTGTCCGCGACGGCACGCCGTAGGGAGACGGCAATGCTCGGGCGTCCGGTCTGGTGACCGGGAGGCTCGTGGTGGTGTCGCGGGTGGGGACGCGGCGAGATCGTTCGGCGGCGCGTGGCCGTCGCGAGAGTGGGTGGGTTCGGATCGGTTCGGAGGCACGCCGGTGATTCGGAGCACACGATGACGGGCGGGAAGATTCGAATTCGGATGGAGGCATACGACCACGTGGCGCTCGATTCGTCGGCGAAGGACATCGTCGACAACGCGAAGCGCACCAACGCCAAGGTCGCCGGGCCCATCCCGCTGCCCACGCGCGTCGAGCGCTACACCGTGCTCCGCAGCCCGTTCATCGACAAGAAGAGCCGGGAGCAGTTCGAGATCCGCACGCACAAGCGCGTGATCGAAATTCTGGAAGCCAACAGCAGGACGGTTGAGGCGCTCAACCGTCTTGTCGTTCCGGCGGGCGTGTTCATCAAGATCAAGGCCTGACCGAAGGGAATAGGAAGAGCCATGGGCGTGTCGCTGCTGGGAACGAAGATCGGGATGACGCGGACCTTCACGTCCGATGGCGCGAGCGTGCCGGTCACGGTTCTGCGTTTGGGACCGTGCGTCGTGACGCAGATCCGTGACTCGGAGAAAGACGGTTACTCGGCGGTTCAGATCGGTTTCGGCGAGGTGAAGGCCCGCAACTCGTCGATCCCGCTGATCGGGCACGATGCCAAGGCGGGAAGTTCACCCCGGCGTCACCACCGTGAGTTCCGTGTGTCGCCCGAGGAGGCCGCGAAGTTCACGCTCGGTCAGGAGCTAACGGTCAAGGACTTTGAGGGCGCGACGTACGTCGATGTCATTGGCACGAGCAAGGGGAAGGGTTTCCAGGGTGTCATGAAGCGCTATCACTTCAAGGGCATGTTCGCCAGTCACGGGACTGAGCGGAAGCACCGTTCGCCCGGCTCGATCGGCGGTCTGTGCTCGAACCGCGGCTATGGCGGCGGCCTGAAGAAGGGCAAGCGCATGGCGGGCCGCATGGGCGACGAACGGGTTACGGTCCGGTCGCTCGATGTGGTTCGGATCGATGCGGAAAACGGGCTCATGCTGGTGAAAGGGGCCGTTCCCGGCGCCAACCGTGGCGTGGTGATGGTCCGGGGTGCCGTGCGATTGAATCGGTCCAAAGCACGTAAGCTGGGGGGCAAGAAATAGGAGCGAGCGGCGATGTTCCGTTCCGGCGTCCCAGCGGGGAGGTCGGACGGCCCGGAAGGTCCCGATGGTCCAGAGATCGAGGGAGCGGCGGAAACCGCCGGGCGCACACAAGTTTGACTGCCGATCGGGCGTGTGAGCCCGTCGGCGAATGCCGAGTCAGTGCCGTGCCGCCGCCATCAGTGATCGCGGTTGTGCCGGCGAGGCGAAGCGGATCCGTTGCGGCACACGCAGCGGATCGAACCGGATCGGGATGGTCCCGGTCCGGCGAAGGCGTCGGACGAGGAAAGACACATGGTTGTCCCCGTCTTGAATCAGAAGGGCGTTGAGGTGGGCTCGCTCACCATCGACGAGGCGGCGCTCGGCGGGAGCGTGAACGCGTCGCTGCTGAAGCAGGCGTACGTCCGCTACCACGCGGGGCAGCGCCAGGGCTCTTCTCGCACGAAAAACCGAACCGAGGTCGAGGGTTCGACCCGCAAGCTGTATCGCCAGAAGGGCACAGGCAACGCTCGCCACGGCGACCGCAAGGCGAACTTGATGAAGGGCGGCGGCCACGGTCATTCCAAGAAGCGGGTCCGTGAGGACTACCGCTTGGACATGCCCAAGAAGATGCGCCGCAAGGCCAACCGGAACGCCTTGCTCGCCAAGCTGGTGGACAACGAGGTCCGCGTTGTTGATTCGCTCGAACTCGGCTCACCCAAGACGAAGGAGTTCGTGACGCTCCTCGGCGCGCTGAAGATCGACCGCACCGCGCTGGTGGCGCTTCCGTCAGTCGCTGTCAACAGCCGCAAGGCCGCGGCCAATCTCGGTGACGTGACGCTCTGCCAGCCGGGGCAGCTCAATTGCTTCGACCTGCTCAACCACCGCTACCTGATCATCGCAAAGTCGGACCTTGAGGCGTGGCTCCAGGGCCCCTGGTCGCAGACGGGCAAGGACGCCAAGATCAGCCCACGGGGCCGCGCCAAGACGGAGATCAAGTGATGCTCGCGTCCCACGACGTCATCAAGAAGCCGGTGCTGACGGAGAAGAGCACGTTCGCAATGAACGAGCTCAAGCACTACACGTTCCAGGTCGATCCGCGGGCGTCCAAGGACGATGTGCGCCGGGCGGTGCAGGAGCTGTTCAAGGTCCGTGTGGAAAAAGTCACGACCAAGACGAGCAAAGGGGGGCGTCGTCGCCTGAAATACGGCTGGGTGGCCCGTTCACCAGTCAAGCAGGCGATCGTGCGTCTGCACAAGGACGATGCGATCGACATGTTCTGAGTCAGGATCAGGAGCCGACCGATGCCCATTCGCATCTACAAACCCACCAGCGCCGGCCGACGGTTTGCCTCGGTGAACATGCACGCCGAGGTCACGAAGACCGACCCCGAGAAGTCGCTGTTGCGGCCGCTCCACAAGAAGGGCGGCAGGAATCACTCGGGGAAGATCACCGTGCGCGGCCGTGGCGGCGGCGCCAAGCGCCTGTACCGGGTCATCGATTTCCGGCGTGCCGACCGGGACGGCGTGGTCGCCACGGTCACGGGTATCGAGTACGACCCGAACCGTTCTTCGCACGTCGCGCTGCTCGCATTTGCCGACGGGGTCAAGCGGTACATCCTCGCCCCGGTTGGGCTAAAGGTCGGGGATAGCCTCGAGTCCAGCGGCAGCGGACCGGTCGAGCCCAAGGTCGGCAATTGCATGCGGCTGCGTGATATCCCGACCGGTTTGGATGTTCACTGCATCGAGATGGTCCCCGGACGAGGCGGGCAATTGTGCCGTTCGGCTGGTTTGTACGCCCGGCTGACCAACAAGGAAGGCCCGCACGCGACGCTCGTGTTGCCCAGCGGTGAGATCCGCAAGGTGCCGATCGATTGCCGCGCCACCATCGGTCAGGTTGGCAACGCCGATCATGCCAATCGTCGCTTGGGAAAGGCCGGTCTGAATCGGCACCTCGGGCGGCGTCCGATCACGCGCGGCATGGCCAAGAGTCACAACGCCCATCCGCTTGGCGGTGGCTCGGGGCGCTCGAAGGGCAACCGTCCACCATGTGGGCCGTCGGGCGTCCATGCCAAGGGTGGCGGAACGCGCAGCCGCAAGAAGGCGAGCCAGAAGTTGATCATCCGTCGTCGCGTGAGCAAGCGTTACGGTCAGTTGAAGTGAGCCGGGGCCCGGCCCGGTCCGGGCGTGAAGGAAGCGAGTCATGGGACGCAGCTTGAAGAAGGGTCCGTTCGTCGTGGAGCGGCTCTACCACCGGGTTGAGCGGCTGAACCAGACGGGCAAGAAAGAAGCGATCAAGACGTGGTCGCGCCGCTGCACCATCGTGCCCGAGTTTGTCGGCCACACGTTCAAGGTGCATAATGGCAAAGCTTTCCTCGACGTGTTCGTGACCGAGGACATGGTTGGACACAAGTTGGGTGAGTTCAGCCCGACACGTGTTTTCCGAGGGCACACGAACAAGAAGGAAGGTATCGAGGGCGGCGATTCGAAACCGGCGCCCGCGCCGGCCAAGGGCTGATCGGGCGTTGCGTCGAAGCGGTCACGTGACTTGTTAAGGATGAGAACCGTGCGAATTCATGGACCAAGATTGAAGAGCACCGCGGCGGCGAAGGGCGTCACAAAGGAGGCGCTGGGCGAGGCCGTGTCGCGCACCGGCCTCAAGGGCGATCACGCTCTCGCCGCGGTGAGCAACTGGATGGCGGGGAGGGACCATCCCCGCTGCAAGGCTACCGATGTGAACAAGCTGGCCGAGGCGCTGGGCGTTCCCCCCGCCGAGATCGCTCGGTTCACCTCCCTGGCTCGCTTCCAGCGCGGCAGTCCGCGAAAGGTCAAACTGCTGGTCGACCTGGTGCGAGGCAAGCCGGTCGACGTTGCGATGAACCTGCTGACCTTCACGACCAAACGGGCCGCGGTCGATGTGAAGAAGGCTCTCTCCGCGGCGCTCGCCGACGCTGAGCAGGCCAACGCGGACGTGACGGCGTTGGTCGTCGCGGACAGCCGCGTGGATGACGGGGGCATGATGAAGCGATTCCGGTCGAAAGACCGCGGGCGAGCCCACAAGATTCTAAAGCGCATGAGCAACATCACCATCGCTCTCGAGGAGCGCCGCTAATGGGACAGAAGACCCCCCCGTATGGGTTTCGCGTCGGGATCACGGAGCCTCACCGCAGTCGCTGGTACGCTCCCAAGGCGCTGTTCGGCGAGTTGTTGGTTGAGGACTACAAGATCCGGAAGTTCCTCGACGATCGGCTGAACCGCAAGCCACCGTACGCGGCCGTCTCCGACCTTCACATCGAGCGGACGCGTGAAGAGTTGAAGATCGTCGTCAAGACCGCACGTCCGGGGCTGGTCATCGGGCCCAAGGGAGCGGAGATCGAGCGCCTGACCGAAGAACTGCAGCTGATGACGGGCCGGAAGGTCTCGATCACGATCATCGAGATCAAGAACCCCGACATCGAGGCCCAGCTGGTGGCGGAGTCGATCGCCGAACAACTCAAGAAACGGACGGCGCCGAGACGCGTGATGAAAATGCGTGCGGAGGGTGCGATGCAGGCGGGCGCCAAGGGCGTCCGGATCATTCTATCGGGCCGGCTGGGCGGGGCGGAGATGAGCCGTTCGCTGGACGTCCGGATGGGTTCGCTGCCGTTGAGCACGCTGCAAGCGAATATCGATTACGGATTCGCCGAGGCATTCATGTCGTACGGTCAGATCGGCATCAAAGTCTGGGTCTTCAAGGGCCTGTACACCGCTGCCCCAGGCGAGGCGGAGAGCGAAGACGCCGGTCCGCGGAGCCGGTTGCGCGGGCGACGTTGAGAAGAGCGAGGAGCGGTTCGGACGGGCTGTTTGATTCTCGGAGACTGACGCATGGCGTTAATGCCGAAAAGAGTGAAATTCCGTAAGGAGCAACGGCGGGTCCGGCCGCGGAAGGCGACAAAGGGCAACTACGTGGCCTTCGGCGACTTCGGGTTGCAGGCGCTCGAGGGCGCGTGGGTGTCGGGCCGCCAGTTGGAGGCCGGTCGCGTCGCGGCGCAGCACTTTCTCAAGCGCGAGGGCAAGCTTTTCATCCGCGTGTTCCCGGACAAGCCGATCTCAAAGAAGCCGCTGGAAACACGAATGGGCACCGGCAAGGCAGAAGTTGAGTACTGGGCCGCGCGGGTCAAGCCCGGGACGCTTCTTTTCGAGATCGCGGGCGTGGACGAGACCAGTGCCAAGCGGGCGATGGTCCGGGCGGCGGTGAAGATGCCGGTTCGTTGCCGGTTCGTCCGCCGGCGTGTCGCGGTATGAACGAAGGTGTGATTCGACGCACGGGGGTCGCAAGCAGGGAGCCGGCGCCATGACGGGCAATGAAGTGCGGAAGATGACCGACGAGGAGATGGCTGCGGAGCTGACTGTGCTGCGCCGGAAATTGGTCCAGTTGCGTGCGCAGGCGGTGACGGAGAAAGTCGAGGACAACTCGCTGTATGGGCGGACGCGTCGCGACATCGCCAGGATCCTGACCGAGCGTCACGCCCGTGTGGCCCCGAAGCGTTGAGGTCGTCGGACAAGGAATCGAGGAAGCCATGAGCAAAGCAACCCCCAGCTCGACCCCGCAGACCGAAGCCAAGGCGGGCCGCCTCGGCATCGTCGAATCGGACAAACGGGATCGCACCCGCAAGGTCGTCATTCCGTTCCTGGTCAAGCACCCCAAGTACGGCAAGTTCATGCGTCGCCGCACGGTTCTGCACGTGCACGACGAAAAGAACGAGTCGCGGACAGGTGATCTTGTTGAGGTGAAGCCGTGCCGACGGCTGAGCAAGACCAAGTCGTGGACGCTGGTTCGGGTGGTGGAGCGTCAGCGGAAGATCGCGGTTGTGAACCTCGACGAGTCGGGTGAGCGGAAAGACTGAGCACACGCCGCGGGCCGCGTTTGCGGTGTCCGGGCACGGAAGGTAGAGCCATGCTGCAACAGGAAACACGATGCGAGGTCGCGGACAACAGCGGCGCGAAGATCGCGTACATCATCCGGGTGTACGGCGGCTCGACCGCGAGCGGGAAGTTCACCCGTCGGATGGCCGGCGTCGGAGATCGCGTGTTCGTGTCGATCAAGAAGGCTCTGCCGGGTTCGGAAGTGAAGGCGGGCGACAAGAGCAAAGCGGTCGTGGTCCGGGCCACCAAGGCCACGCGCCGGGCCGACGGTTCGTATGTGAAATTCGATTCAAACGCCGTCGTGCTGATCCAGGACGACGGGAATCCCAAGGGCACACGGATCTTCGGCCCGGTGGCGCGCGAGCTGCGCGACAAGAACTACATGAAGATCGTGTCTCTCGCACCGGAGGTGGTCTGACCATGCCCGCGCACATTCGCAAGGACGATCTGGTGATGGTGACCAGCGGCGATTACAAGGGCGCCGTCGGAAAGGTGCTCCGCGTCATTCCCCGAGACGAGCGGGTGGTGGTGCAGGGCGTCAATATCGTGACCAAGCACCTCAAGCCCACGCGCACCAGCCCGCAGGGCGGCGTGATCACGCGGGAGGCGGCAATCCACATCTCGAAGGTCAGTCCTGTCGTGGATGGAAAACCGAGCCGCGTCCGATTCGTGGTTCGCCCCGACGGTTCGAAGGCCCGCGTCGCCGTCCGCGGCGGCAAGGAGCTTTCGGTCGTCCGTCGCGCAAGCCAGGACCGCAAGAGCCCGGGTCGCAAGTAGTCGAAATCACCGAGTTCATTCACTTCTGACGACGGATTCTCACCATGGCCACCGACAAGGACCATCCCAAGAAAGACAAGGCGCCCCCCGCCTCCAAGGACGCCGGCCGGAAGAAGCCCGGCGCCACCAAGCCGGATGCGCACGCGGACGCGGCCCCCGAGCCGGCGGGCCCGCGCGAGACCCCCCGACTCAAGAAGCAGTACGACGAGGTGGTGTCGCCCAAGCTCGCGAGCGCGTTCGGCCTGGCGAACCCGAACCAGCGGCCGCGCCTGCGTTCGATCGTGCTGAACGTCAACATGGGCAGGCATCTCGAGAACAACAAGCTGCCTCCCAACGTGAAGCAGACCGTGGTGGACACCATCACGAGAGTGACCGGGCAGAAGCCGGTGATCACCAAGGCGAAGAAGAGCGTGTCGAACTTCAAGGTGCGGGAAGGCGCCGAGACCGCCGCGATGGTCACGCTGCGGCGCGACCGGATGTGGCACTTTCTGGACCGGTTCATCAACCTTGCCACGCCCCGTATCAAGGACTTTCGGGGGCTCAATCCCGCATCATTTGACAAGGGCGGCAACTACGCGGTCGGTCTTACGGAGCAGGGCGTCTTTCCGGAGATCAACATGGCCGACGTGAATTTTACGCACGGCATGAACATCAACATGATTTTCTCCGGTTCCAGGCCGGAGTGGAGCCGGTTCATCTTGTCCGAGTTGGGCATGCCGTTCAAAAAGCCTGAAGAGTCAGGGGCGAAGAAAAAGTAATCGCACGCCGCACGCGTGCGCCAGGGAACACACCATGGCGACCAAAGCACAAATGGCCAAGTCGATGCGCAAGCCCAAGTTCAGCACGCGCAAGGTGAGCCGGTGCCAGCTCACCGGTCGGCCCCGGGCCGTCTACCGCAAGTTCCGCATTTCCCGCATCATGCTCCGCAAGCTCGCTCTTGAGGGGAAGATCCCCGGCATGCGGAAGGCCAGTTGGTAGCAACCGCGATGACCCCATGACGCCCCGGTCCGATCGGGCCGAGGCGCCGCAGACGACGAGGAACCCACGAGATGTCATTCAGCGATCCCATCGCCGACATGCTGACCCGAATCCGCAATGCGCTCGCGCACCGCGCCAAGTCCGTCGACGTGCTCAACTCGCGCGTCTGCCGCGGTATCGCGGCGGTCTTGCGCGACGAGGGGTACATCGCATCATTCGAGACCGTCGAGGACGCGCGCCAGGGCCTGATCCGGATCAAACTGAAGTACGGTCCTCGTGGCGAGCCGGCGCTGCACACGCTCGTGCGCCGGTCCAAGCCGGGGTGCAGGGTGTACGCCGGCGTCGAGGAGCTCCCGCGCCCGCTCCAGGGCCTGGGTATCTTCGTTGTCTCGACCTCGCGCGGCGTCATGAGCGATCGAAAGTGCCGGACCGAGCGCGTCGGCGGCGAACTGCTCTGCACCATCGAGTGATTCCCGTTCAGCGTCCCGAAGTTCCGTCGGAGTGATTCCCATGTCCCGAATCGGTCGCAAGCCCATCGCCGTGCCCGCGAATGTCAAAGTCTCGATCAAGGACCGCGTGATCAGCGTGTCCGGACCCGGCGGCACGTTGAAGATGACCCATCGCCCCGAGGTCGCCGTGACATGGGAGGAATCGGAGAAAGCGATCAAGGTGACCGCCGACGAAGCCCGGATCAGCTCTGACCCATCCGTGAAGGCCTACTGGGGCACGACCCGCGCGTTGATCGCGAACATGGTCAAGGGCGTGCAAAAAGACTACGAGGAAACGATGGAGATTGTGGGGGTGGGCTGGCAGGCCAGCGTGCAGGGCAAGCAGATCAAACTCGTGGTCGGGTTTGCCAATCCGATTTTTATCGACATACCCGCGGGCGTGAAAGTCACCGTGGACAAGACCTTTGTCAGGGTCAGTGGCGCCGACGGCGCGGTCGTTGGTCAGTTCGCCGCGGACATGCGCGCGGCCCGCAAGCCCGAGCCGTACAACGGCAAGGGCGTCAAGTACGTCAGCGAGGTCATTACCCGCAAGAGCGGCAAGCAATTCGGCGCCTGATCGGCGTCCGCCAGCATCGAGGTCGGATCACATGGACATCAATAAGCACAAGGTCAAGCGTCGGATTCGCAGGCACCGCCGGGTGCGTGGAATGGTCACGGGCACCCCCGACCGTCCGCGTCTCTGCGTGTTCCGATCGCTGAATCACATTTACGTTCAGGTTGTCGACGACCTGGCGGGCCGAACGCTTGCCGCGGCTTCATCGCGAGAAAAGGCCGCGGCCGTCGCCAAGAGCGGCAACTGCGCCTCCGCCGCGACCGTGGGCAAGCTGATCGCGGAACGGGCCCGCGCAGCGGGCGTCAAAGCCGTTCGCTTCGATCGCGGCGGATTCAAGTACCACGGCCGTGTCAAGGCTCTCGCGGACGCGGCCCGCAAGGAAGGCCTCGCGTTCTGATCACTTTCAGACCAATCGATTTCGCACACCCGACCGACTCTTCCGAGAATACCCATGGCTGAGATGATGCAGGAAAATTCGAACCGTGTCGATTCGACTACGATCGGCGTGTACCGCACGTCCGCGACCGTAAAGGGCGGCCGGCGTTTCTCGTTCGGCGCGCTCGTCGTCGTCGGGGACCGCAACGGTCGGGTCGGGTACGGATACGCCAAGGCGAACGAGGTTCCCAACGCGATTGAGAACGCCAACAAGGCGGGCGAGCGACAGATGGTGCCCGTCACGCGCGTGGGGACAACCATCCATCACGAGGTTGAGGGCCGGTTCGCGGCCGCGAAAATCCGGCTAATTCCCGCCGCACCGGGCACGGGGGTGGTGGCCGGCGGCGTGGTTCGCGCCGTACTCGAGAAGGCGGGCATCACGGATTGCCTGTCCAAGTGCTACGGCTCGACCAATCCGGTGAACGTACTGAAGGCCGTGTTCGACGGACTCGCCAAGCTCCGCACTCCGGAGCAGGTCGCCGGCATCCGTGGTGTGATGCTTGAGCGGACCATGATCCTTGACAAGATCGAGAAGGGGAAGGCCTTCATGCCCGCCACGCGGGCGGGAGAGAAGGCCCGCGGTCCGGTCAACAACATGGGCAGCGATCGCCCCGGTCGCGGCGGCGGTGGCGGACGTCGTCGGCGTGAGTCAGGCGGTGACGGAGGTGGCGGCGGCGGAGCTCCAGCCTCGGCCGCGGGAACCGGTGGCGCGCCCGCTGAGGGAGCGGTCAAGAGCTGACCACTCTCGTCCGGAGTGGAGACCAGAATGCGCATGCCGCTGCGCTCGGGCACCGCAGTTGAGATTGAGTCGGGGAGCGGGAACACGAACGATCACCGTCGAGCGCAGCGATTCGGGAGCAGATGCCATGATGATCCATGATGTGACCGCGATGGCCGGAACGTACAAGACCCGCAAGCGTCTTGGGCGCGGCCGGGGTTCAGGCCACGGCAAGACATCGGGCCGCGGCACCAAGGGTGCGGGCTCACGCACCGGTTATGCCGCGCGCCGCGGCTTTGAGGGTGGTCAGAAGCCGCTGTTCCGCCGCATTCGCAAGTATGGCTTCTCCAACGTCGCGTTCGATACGCCTTTCTGGATCGTGAACCTTCGCGACATTGTTGCGCACAAGATGTTTGCCAAGGGCGGCATGGTGAACGCCGAGGCTCTGATCAAAGCCGGTCTGATCCGAGATACCAGTCGGGATCTGAAGATCCTCGGTGACCTGGGCGACGCGAAGACCCTTGGCATCAAGTTGGAGATCACCGCCAGCCGGGTCTCGAACCCGGCACGCAAGGCCGTTCTCGATGCCGGCGGGAGCGTCCGGGAAACCGGAACGCGGCGCGACCGTGTGCGCGGCGTCGATCGCAACGCCGAAGATCGTTCGCCAAAGAAACTCACCAAGAAACTCAAACGCTCCAAGCCGCGTGCGGCGGTGGGTGCGTCCGGTGAGTCGGCCAGTTGAGACCGTGATCGAAGGGACACGCATCGGGATCGGCGACGGCGTCGAGATGACATTCGGTGGAGAGCGGTGCGGGACGGAGGGATCTTCCCGCGTTCACGACGGAAGGACTCATGCTGCAGGCGCTGGTCAACATCTTCAAGATCGCCGAGTTGCGGAACAAAATCCTGTTCACGCTCGGCATGATCGTCGTGTACCGCATTGGCTTCTGGATCCCGCTCCCGGGTGTCAATCAAAGCGCTCTTGAAGAGCACTTTCGCGTGGCGGTCGAGTCCGGGTCCGCCGCGGGGCGGGCCGCGAACTTCGTGAATATTTTCTCAGGCGGCGCGCTCGGTCAGTCCACGATATTCGGCCTGGGCATCATGCCGTATATCACGGCCGGCATCATCTTCCAGCTCTTCACCACGGTCGTGCCGATGCTCAAGAAGCTGCAGGAAGAAGGCGCGACGGGCCGTCAGAAGATCATGGAGTGGACGCGGTACCTAACCCTTGGGCTCTGTGTCTTTCAAGCCTTCACGTGGTTGCAGTACATCACTCGCACCGGTCTGGTGTATCCCGAGTGGTCGCACAACTTCATTTGGTGGGTGATGGCGATCTCCGCGCTCACGGCGGGCTGCATCTTTCTGATGTGGTTGGGTGAGCAGATCGACCGTTTCGGGATCGGCAACGGTGTCTCGATGATCATCATGGCGGGGATCCTCGCACGAATGCCCCACGCTATCGAGATGGTGTCCACCGGGTTCGGACCGGGGCAGGATGGCAAGATGGGATGGCTGGGGCTCGGGTCGTTGGTCGCGGGCTTTCTCGCGGTCGTTGCCGGCTCGGTGCTCATGACCGTCGCCCAGCGGCGTATCCCCATCCAGCAAGCCAAGCACACGCGCGGCCGAAAGGTCTACGGCGGACAGAAATCGTACCTTCCGCTCCGGATCAATCATGGCGGCGTCATGCCCGTGGTGTTCGCGTCCTCGCTCATGATTTTTCCAACCGTGATCTTCGGCTCGCTGAGCGCCGCGGCAACCGGTTCGGGCGGCTTGTGGGAGGGTCTGACGGGTTGGATGGCAGCGAACTTCGTCAACGGGCAGTTGCTGTTCACGCTCGTCGAGATCGCCATGATCTATTTTTTCTCGTATTTCTGGATTACGGTGCAGTTCAATCCTGAAGAAATGTCCAAGCAGCTCCGCGATCACGGCTCGTTCATCCCCGGACTGCGACCCGGGCCCCGCACCGCCGAGTATCTCGAAACCGTGATGACTCGAATTACCTTTGTTGGCGCGGGCTTCCTGTCCGTGATCGCCGTGATCCCGCAGGTGGTCCATGCCGCGTTCGGTATCGATTTCACGATCACGCAGTTCTTGGGCGGCACCGGGCTGCTCATCGTCGTGTCGGTCATCCTCGATTTCATCCAGCGGGTCGAAGCCAATCTGTTGATGCGCAATTACGCGGGCTTTCTGGGGGGCTCGGATGATGGACGTGGTCCGCGGATGCGCGGCCCCCGCGGGTGATCGATTCCGACTGCGGGTTTCGGATCGTGGCTACCATTTGCTGAACGTGTCGGCCTTTCGCGCGGCCGCTGCGTTGACGGCCCCATACCTAGGGACAGAGAGAGGACCTCACTCCGAATGCCCAAGCAGGACGACAAACTGACACTGGAAGCCGAAGTGATCGAGGCGCTCCCGAACGCCATGTTCACCGTCAAGCTTCCCAATGATCACAAGATCCTCGCGTACGTCTCGGGAAAGATGCGGATGAACTACATCAGGATTTTGCCTGGTGACCGTGTCACGGTCGAACTGAGCCCGTACGACCTGACCAAAGCCCGTATCACGTACCGACATTGAGCATGCGTCCACGCCCGCCGGGCTGACGACGCGGCGCTTCGGGCCTATAGTTGGTGCTCCGAAGAGGGCTCGATCCGCGTGCAGAGCGGCAAGCCCTGTTGATGAAGGAAGGATGTGCCCCCGTGAAGGTCAGAGCGAGCGTGAAGCGAATCTGCAATCAGTGCCAGGTGGTTCGCCGTCGCGGCAAGGTTCGAGTCATCTGCAAGGCCGATCCCAAGCACAAGCAGGTCCAGGGCTGAGCCCGGGCCGAGGCATCGAGGAGTTCGAAAGTGCCCCGTATCGCCGGAATCGACGTTCCCGACAAGAAGAAAGTTTTCTTTGCGCTTCAGTACATTCACGGCATCGGGCCGAAATTCGCCAAGGACATCCTGACCGAAGCCGGGATCGATCCGGACCTCCGCGCCACGCAGCTCAACGAGTTGCAACTGGCCCGGATCAACGCCATCATCGACGCCGGGTTCCTCGTCGAGGGCGCGTTGCGCCGTCAGGTCTCTCAGAATATCCAACGCCTCAAGGACATCCACGCGTACCGCGGCGAGCGTCACCGGCGGGGGCTACCCGCTCGCGGTCAGCGCACCCGCTCCAACGCTCGCACCCGCAAGGGCAAGCGCAAGACTGTCGCGGGCAAGAAGGGCGTGAAGGGTTGATCCCGCGCGACGATGGCGTCCGGCTCCGCGTACCCACACGAGCAACACCGAGGTTTACCAGCACATGAGCAAGAAGGTCAAGAAAGTCCGGAAGAACGTGGTGCGCGGCATCGCGCACATCCGCGCCAGTCAGAACAACACGCTTGTCACGATCACCGACACCAATGGTGAAACGCTCTGCTGGGATTCGGCGGGAACGATGGGCTTCAAGGGCACGCGCAAGAGCACGCCGTTCGCCGCGACACGCGCCGGCGAGGCGTGCGGGCAAAAGGCTCGAAAGATCGGGCTGAGCGAGATCGAGATCCGCATCCGCGGTTCCGGGTCCGGGCGCGAATCCGCGGTGAACGGGCTCGTTTCCGCGGGACTTCGGGTCACCGCCGTCGAGGACCACACGCCCGTTCCGCACAACGGGTGTCGCCCGACCAAGCGTCGGCGCGTCTGATTCCGAGCATCGGGTGCGCGAGATCTTTCGCGGGGCCCAGCCGGGTAGGGATGGAAGTGGGGGACGAGATTCCGTGCCGCCGGAGAGAAGAACGGCCCGTGCAACAGCGGGCGGGCCGTTCGAGAGCCGGTTGAAGCACTCGCGTCGGCGACCGCTGGAAATCCGAGGTTGACCTATGCGCATCAAGTGGCGCGGGCTTGAATTGCCCTCTCGTGTGACGATCGACCCGCACTTCAGCGGGCCCACGTTCGGTCGCTTTGTCGTGGAGCCGTTCGAACGAGGTTTCGGCACTACGGTCGGCAACTCGCTGCGCCGCATCCTGCTCTCCTCGCTCGAGGGCGCCGCCGTCACGAGCGTCAAGATCAAGAAAGTGCAGCACGAGTTCTCCACCATCCCCGGGGTGATGGAGGACGTCACCGACATCATCCTCAACGTCAAGAGCCTGGTCGTTCGCCTCGATGGGGATGAGCCCAAGTCGATGCGACTCGCGGCCCGTGGTCCGGGTGAGGTCACAGCCGATCTCATCGAGGCCGACCCGGCCGTCACCATCATCAACAAGGACCTCGTCATCGCCACACTGACCGAGGCCGTGGACTTCGAGATGGAACTCCGCGTCGAGAAGGGCCGCGGGTACGTCCCGGCTGCCGAGCGGTACAACTCGGCCGAGGAACAGGAGATCGGGGTCATCCACACGGACTCGATCTTCTCTCCGGTGCAACGCGTGCGATACCGAATCGAGGAGACGCGCGTCGGTCAGAAGACAAACTACGATCGCCTCGTCATGGAGGTGTGGACGAACGGCACGCTCACCCCCGACATGGCTCTCGTCGAAGCAGCGAAAATCCTGCGCAAGCACCTGAACGCGTTCGTGCAGTACTTCGAGATCGGCATGGAAACGGTCTCGGCGGAAGCCGCCGCCGCGGCCAGCCTTGACGAGGAGCTCATCCGCAAGCTCCAGATGAGCATAGGCGATCTCGATTTGTCCGTTCGCGCTTCGAACTGCCTGGAATCAGCCGCAATCAGCACTGTCGCCGATCTGGTCACGAAGACGGATGCCGAGCTTCTCAAGGTGCGGGCGTTCGGGCGAACGTCCTTGCGCGAAGTGAAGAAGAAACTCCTCGAGATCGGTCTTGATCTTGGTATCAAGCTCCCTGAAGGCTTCGCCCCCCCCGCGCCGTCCGCCTGATTGCCCCACTGTCCCCGTGCGGAAACTGCCGCACGAGCCTACCATCCCCGCTCCCCCAACAAGGGTATGTTCACGGGATCGACTGGAGTTCACCATGCGTCATCAACGGGCCGGATATCGACTCGGCCGCACCAGTTCGCACCGTCTCTCGACGCTGCGTAACCTTGCCGCGGCGCTCTTTGAGCACGGGCAGATCACCACCACCATCCCCAAGGCCAAGGCCGTCCAGCCCATGGTGGAAAAAATCATCACGACCGCCAAGCGTGGCGGACTGCATGCGCGGCGGCAGATTATCTCCAAGATCGGCCGTGATCGCATGGCGTTCGACTGGCTCTATTTGTCCAAGGGCGCGGATGACGCGGAGAAAGCCCATGTCGGCAAGCTCGCGGCACGAGCTTCGGGTTTCTTTCCCATCCCCGACTCGGCACTGGTCGAGCGGAACCGCTACGGTGAGCTCCGCAAGGCGCCCAAGCTTGTCAAGCACATCGTCGAGAACGTTGCCCCACGATTCGCGTCGCGGCCCGGCGGGTACACGCGGATCGTAAAACTCGGACGCCATCGAATCGGCGACGGCACCGAGTTGTGCGTGCTCCAATTCGTTGGTGCCGAGGAAGGGCCCGAGATCGGCGGCAAGCCGTCCACGCGTCGTCGCAACGCCGACAAGCGGACAACGTACGCCGCCAAGGTTCGCAAGGAAGCCGCGGAAAAGAAGTAGACCCACCACCGGTCGGCGGCCCTGGCCGCCGACCCCAACAACGGAGTGAAGCAGCATGAACCGTCGTCAATTCACCGTCGTTTCCGGGATCATCCTCGCCGCGTTTGTCGCGGGCTGCGCTTCGACATCGGGCGAGCGCGTCTCCTCGACCACCGCGAGCGGCGCGTCCGCCACTACTGAGAAGGGTGGCGAGTGCTGCAAGACGAGCGGCACCTGCTCCGACAGCAAGTCCGCCGCCGACGCCAAGACCTGTCCGGTCACCGGCTCCAAGCAGAACTGATTCCAGCGAACCATCATGGTTGATCGATCAAAGCCCCGGAGAACCCGGGGTTTTTTGCGACCCGACACAAGCGGCCCGCGTTCGCTTCATCGCGGGTACACTCAGGTACGATGACCGCCGATCTGGATTCTCTGGCCTCCGCTGCGCTCACCGAACTCGCTTCGGTTTCCGATATCACGGGACTCGAGTCGTGGCGCATCGCGTACCTGGGAGCGAAGGGGAAGATCAGGGCCGCGATGGCGAGCGTGAAGGCCGTTGCGATCGCGGACCGCCCCGCTTTCGGCGCCCGGATCAATGCCCTTCGCGATCAGCTGGACGCCGCGTTCGAAGCCCGCCGTGCCGAGTTCGGCGGCGCGGCCGCCACGGTGGCCGCGGGCCCCGCCCCGGACGTTACCGAGCCGGGACGGGTCTGGTCCGAGACGATCGGACGGCGACACGTGATCACGCGCGTCCGTGAAGAACTCTGCGAGGTCTTCGCGCGCATGGGCTTCGAGACGGCCGAGGGCCCCGAGCTTGAGGACGACGAGCACAATTTCGTCAAGCTCAACATCCCGCCCCATCATCCCGCGCGCGAGCCCTCGGACAATTTCTACGTGGACGACCCGCTCCGCAGCGCTCGGCCCCGGATGCTCCGTTCGCAGACCTCAACAGTCCAGATCCGGGTCATGGAGACCCGCAAACCGCCGATCCGCATCGTCGCACCCGGGCGTGTTTATCGCCCGGACACCGTGGACGCAACGCACTCGTTCATGTTCCATCAGATCGAGGGCCTCTGCATCGACCGCGGCGTTTCGATGGCCGACCTCAAGTCCACGCTCTTCCACTTTGCTCGCGCGTACTTCGGCGCGGATGCCGAGGTCCGTCTCCGGCCCTCGTTCTTCCCGTTCACCGAGCCCTCCGCCGAGTTCGACATGAAGATCCGGCTCCGACCGGACCAGCCCGAGCGTTGGATGGAGCTCGGTGGCTGTGGCATGGTGCATCCGTCCGTGCTCGAGGGTTGCGGGATCGACCCCGAGGCCTGGACCGGCTTTGCCTTCGGCTTCGGGATCGAACGGCTGGCCATGGGCAAGTACTCCATCCCGGACATCCGCATGCTGTTCGAGAACGACGTTCGCTTCCTCTCGCAGCTCTGATCGCTCAGGAGCCTCTCATGCAACCGCAGAACCCGGTGTCCGCCATCCCGCCCGAGATCGAGGCCCTCATCCCGGACGATCCCCCGGGTTGGCCCAAGGTGGTCGGCATCATCAGCATCTGCTGGAGCGTGCTCGGCCTCACCTGCATCGGTTGCGGCGTCATCGGGATGTTCGTTCCGGTCATGATGAAAGAGTCGATGGAGAAGGCGATGGAAGGGCCGATGCCCGCCGCCATGCAGCCCTCGATCCATCAGTTTGTGCAACTCGGCTCGGGCGCCGCGTGGACGGTGCTGCTCATGGTCGCGGGCATCATGTGCGTCATGCGCCGTCCGGCCGCCCGCCCGCTCCACCTGCTTTACGCCGTTGGCAGCTTTGTTCTCGCGGCGATGAGCGTGTGGTTCACATTGCAGCAGCAACAGGCCATGAATGATTGGGCGGCGCAGAATCCCGGCACCAAGTGGGCCGATCAGATCAACCAGGGAAAGTCGTTTCAGTGGATCGGATTGGCGATTGGTGTTGCGCTCAGTTCCATCTGGCCCGTCTTCTGCATCGTGTGGTTCGGGCTCGTAAAACGAAGCGCCGAGAGCATGCACGCGCGCCGCTGAGCCGCGCTGCGGGTCGCAGCCGCGCTCCTTGAGTTCAGAACCAGTCCTCTGCCGGACCTCCGCGATGTCACCGGTAGTGGTCCAAGTCCGAAGTGCGGTGGACGCGTGCCGGGTTCTTGGCCCTGGGGGAAGCCTCGCCCATTTCGCGTGCCTATACTCACGCGTGAGCTGTTCTGGCCCGGCCCTGTCGGTCGAGTCCTGTCAGGTCTCCCGACGCTTCCTCAGCCCGAGTTCAAGCAACGGTCTGGTTCAATGTCACTCTCGGGCACGATGGAAGCATCAGCATGAAGCTCTATGTCGGCAATCTCTCTTTTAACACCTCCGAGGCGCAGCTCCGCGAAATGTTCGCCGCGCACGGCGACGTCACCTCGGCCTCGCTCGTGATGGACCGCGAAACCGGCCGTCCGCGCGGCTTCGGGTTCGTCGAATTCGGCAACGCCGAGCACGCCAAGGCGGCCATGACCGCCCTCAACGGCAAGAACGTCGACGGTCGCGATCTGACCGTCAACGAGGCCAAGCCGCGCGAGGCGGGTGGCGGAGGCGGCCGCGGCGGCTACGGCGGCGGCGGAGGTGGTGGCGGCCGAGGCGGTCGCGGCGGCTGGTAAGTACCTCGGACACGAATGGGCCTGGGTCAACCATGATTCAGTCCCGCACGCAACACACAAAGCCCGGACCATCACGGTCCGGGCTTTTTTTTGAACAGCCGCGTCCCCATCCGCTCGTGCCCATCTCAGCCACCTTGCGGGCGACTCCCCCGGCACTCCTTTCGCGCGCAAGTCAGGGTCTCACGCTCAGTTCGGCTCTCCGTTCCGTGATCTCTCCCCTGACTCCATCAACGAATCTGCCGAGTGGCATCGAACCCAGGTCCTTCTCAATCCCGCGCACGCGCACGCTCACCGCGGCGCTCTCCGCGTCGCGTGGACCAACGATCAGCATGTACGGGACCTTCTCGTCCGCCGCGACCTTCACCTTTGCTTGGATTCGTTCGTTCGAGCCGTCCACCCGCACGCGCACGTCAGCGTCCATCAGGGCCCGCTCGACTTTCTCGGCATATCCCCGCGACTTGTCGCTGATGGGCAGCACTCGTACCTGCTCAGGGCTCAGCCAGGTGGGGAAGGCGCCGGCGAAATGCTCGATCAGGACACCGCAGAACCGCTCCATGCTGCCGAAGGGTGCCCGATGGACCACCACCGGGCGGTGGGCCCGATTGTCCGGCCCGATGTACGACAGATCGAAACGGTTCGCCATGTTGTAATCGACCTGAACCGTTCCAAGTTGCCACTCGCGTCCGATCACGTCCTTCACAACGAAATCGACCTTCGGTCCGTAGAAGGCGGCCTCCCCGGGCTCCCGGCTGAAAGGCACGCCCAAGGACTCTGCTGCGGCCAGGCACGCGGCCTCCGCCTTGTCCCAACTCTCCGCGGAGCCGGTGTACTTGTTGCTGTCGGGGTCGCGCAGACCCACCCGCACCCGGTAGTCCTTCATCCCCAGCGTGCCGAAGATGATCTTGACAAGCGAGAGACACCCCTGAATCTCGGAGGGGATCTGATCTTCCGTGCAGAACAGGTGCGCATCGTCCTGGGTGAAGCCGCGCACGCGGGTCATTCCGTTGAGCTCGCCCGACTGCTCCCAGCGGTACACCGTGCCGAACTCCGCCAGCCGCACCGGCATATCGCGGTAGGAGTGAGGGGCCGATGCGAAAATCTTCGCGTGGTGCGGGCAGTTCATCGGCTTGAGCATGAAGCCCTCGACGAGCTCATCGTCCGGCCGGACGCGGTCGGGCGTGATCGTCTGGGCCCGGGTGCGTTCGTTGATCCCGCTGGCGAGCCGTTCGCTTACCGCCTCCACGCGGTTGAGCATGTCGGCGCAGCTGCAGCCTGTCTTGCACAGCTCTTCCAGCGCCTGCCGTTCGATGAT
Organism: Phycisphaerae bacterium; assembly: GCA_016794925.1. Classification (GTDB taxonomy): domain Bacteria; phylum Planctomycetota; class Phycisphaerae; order Phycisphaerales; family UBA1924; genus JAEUIW01. Next base: position 305,754 of record JAEUIW010000002.1, on the reverse strand, counting down.
CGGCGCGAACTGCGAATCCTTGTAATAGGGGAAGTGGCCGCTGGTCTTGTAGAGCTCCAGCCGCCCGATGTGCGGCGTGAACACCTCGGTGTAGCCCTGCTTCTTGAGTTCCGCGGCGATGAACACCTGCAGTTCTTTGCGGATCACCGAGCCGTTAGGAGTCCAGAGAATCAGCCCCTGCCCCACGTCCTCATCGATGTGGAACAGCCGGAGGTTCTTGCCGATGACACGATGGTCGCGTTTCTTAGCCTCTTCGAGTTGGTTGAGGTACGCGTCGAGCTCCTGCTGGGTGGGGAACGCGGTGCCGTATACGCGGGTCAGCCGGTCGGAATTCTCATCACCATGCCAGTAAGAGGCGGCGAGGGACATCACACGCGCCGCCCCGATGCGCCCGGTGGATGGCACGTGCGGTCCGCGGCAGAGGTCCTCCCAGTCGGTGCCAGGGGTTCCTGTTGCATAGAAGGAAAGAACGCCATCCTCGGGCATGGGAATACGCGTCCCGTCCGACAGAGTAATGAACGTGTCCCTGCTCGGCGAGCTACGCACTTGGAGTTGCAGCGCTCGGAGCGCGTTGTCCTTCTTGTACTTGTTTCCTTCGGCATCAAGCTTGTTCATAGCTGGACGGGCTTTCAGCTCGAAGCGTGCAAACGGCCTGTCCTCCTTGATGATCTCCGCTATCCTCTTGTTGATCGCATCGAAGTGATCTGAAGAAATTTTCTTCCCTTCCGGCACGAACATGTCGTAGAAGAACCCCGTCTCCGTCGGTGGGCCGTAGGCCAGCAGCACGTCTTTGCCCACCACGTCCTGGATCGCCTCCGCCATCACGTGCGCGGCGGAATGTCGCATCAAGAACAGCGCATCCGCGCTCGCCGCCTGCCCATGCCTGGGCGCAGTCACGATCGCGATCGAAGCATCCCGGTCGATCAGCGTGCTCAGGTCGCGCAGCTCCGGCCCCTCGCCGAAGTCGATCTTGGCGCCCAGCGCGGCCTTGGCCAGACCGGAACCGATCGACGCCGCGACCTCCGCGGCGGTCAGGGGCCATTCGAACGCTTTCTTGTCCCCATTGGGCAGGATGATGACGGGCATCGGAGTTCCTTCTCGATTCTGGAAACAGACAGGCCCAGCCGGTTTGGGGGCTGGGCCTCAGTGAGGTTCCGTCACTCGCTCGCGGTTCCAGCCTAGCCGCGGCGATTGGTTCGGGTCGTCGTGCTGTCCACTGCGTGGGCCATGGTGAACCACGAGCATAGCCCGTTGCGATGCCGGACGCCACGCCGGCGCTTCGAGCGCCCCCGCCTCGGGCCCGACCGCACGCGGCGGCACAACGATCCGGATGTTCTCGCGCCACCTCTTGACCGACGTATCTGTATCCGATATATTGGTCGGAGACATGGAAGGAGCAGAGGATGGCGATGTTCGACTGGGCGAGTGAATCGGCAGAGCTCGTGGTGCTGTCGCTGCTCGGCGACGGCCCCGGCTACGGCTATTCGATTTCAAAGGAAATCGCTGCCCGCTCCGGCGGAACGCTCAAGCTGGCCCCGGGCTCGCTCTACCCGCTGCTGAATGGCATGGAGGCCGAGGGCCTGATCGCCTCATCGTGGGAAGAGATCAAGTCCGAGCGTGCTGCGCCCGATGCCGAGGGCCGTCGGCGTAAGTGGTATCGACTCACGAGCAAGGGCCGCCGAAGGCTCGATCAGCGCGTCGCGTCGCACCGGGCGTTCCGCGGCGTTATCGATGCCTTCATCGGGGGTCGCAAGATCGGTGACGAAAGGACCCCGCGATGAGCGCCCTCAAGCTGGTCCGCACCGGCGCACCTTCTTCGCTGCCCAGGGACCTCAGTATGTCCGCCGAGCGCAGTCCCGAGGACCACCGAGTGTTCGTTGACCGCCTCTCCACGCACCTTCGCGTCGGCGCCACACGCCGTAAGGAACTGCTCGCCGAGATCGAAGCTCACCTCACCGATCGAACCCGCGACCTGATGGTCGCCGGCATGTCGGAACCCGAAGCCGCGAAGCTCGCGGCGATCGAGCTGGGCGATCCCGCTCTGCTCGCCGCACGCCTGGGAGCGGCCCTTGCCGCCCCTCGTAGGAGAAGACTCGTGAATATCGGCATGATTCTCGTTGCGTCCGTGGGCCTCTCGTTTGCCGTGACGGGACTCGTGCGACAGCCGCGCGAGAGCACCGTCGAAGGAGTATCAGTCTTCCAGCCCCCAGCCGCGGCGCATGCCGCGGACGAGAAGCCCGTGATCATCGATGCGAACCAGACTTGGTCATCGGTGTTCACGCAGGCCGGCAAGGCCGCATCCCTGCCGGTCCAGGTTTTGTGGAACCACCTCCAGTCGCTTCGCGCAGAGCTCGGGCCGGACGGGGTCGCCGGCGTCGAGTTCCGTGCGCCCGGGATGCCCCTCAACGCCGCGATTGCGTTCCTGAATGATGCGCTTAGCCTCACGGAAGACGACCGCATCGACTACCGCGTGCAGAACGGCACGCTTGTCTTTGCATCAAGCTCCTACTTTGACCGGCAGGAATCAACCCTCGTTACGTTTGACCTGACGACCGTTGTGAACGCCACCCTTGGCGAGCAGGCGCCGCGTCAGGACAGCGTCCGTCGAGTCATGCAGTCCATCCAGGCCTTGATTACCTCGCTCGTCCACCCGACCATTTGGGCCGAACGGGGCGGGGATCGGGGCGTCGTCACGTTCTTCGGTGCCAAGCTCTTTGTGCGCGCCCCCCAGCGCGTTCAGCCGCAGATCCAGTGGGTGCTGGACGAGGTCGCGGCTCGCCCCGCCGTCCCTCAAAGCCGCGCCTCGGACGGGCAAGGCGTCGCGGTCGAATTCAAGCTTGTGCCGCGGCTGACCGTGCTCGATTCCTCGGGTGCATCCGCTCTCGGTTCGGCCGCGCCGGCCTCGCGGGCATTCGAACTCGATTCCATGAAGGCCAAGGACCTCCGGGAAATCCTCGGAGCGATCTTCGAACTCTCGCCCGCCCTGCAGTCTTGCCCTGTGCCCAGGGGATTGGTGATCACGGCCGGCACCTCGGAGAGACTGGAATTCTCCGCCACCGAATCGCAGGTTCGAACCGTTTCCGATCTGGTCGCGATCCTGGATCGCCCTGTTCCCAAGACCACGCACGCCTCGGGTGACACGCGCTCGTTCCCGCTGTCCCATATCGACGCGACCAGGACCGCCGCGTTGCTGAACGCGATCTTCGGAACTTCGCCCTATCTGGCAAACTGTCCCACGCCACGTTCAATCGCGATCGAGACGTCGACCAACAGCGTCATTTTCGGGTCCACGTCCGATCAGGTTGACGCGGTCGGCAAGATCATCGAACTCATCGACCGTCCCGCTCCCACGTTGGCGGGCGCCCGATAGACCGACCTCCGCGCACGGATGGTCGAGTCCGTTCGTGTAACGGGGGCTCGCCCCCCAAGGCCGAGGGACGTACATTCTCTGGTCGTGATCTGCCCCTTCTGCCAGTCCAACGATGATAAGGTGATCGACTCACGCTCGTCCGAGGGCGGCCGGGTCATTCGCCGTCGCCGCGAATGCCTCTCATGCCGTAAACGCTTCACAACGTACGAGCGCGTGGACGAACTGCCCCGGCTCATGGTGGTCAAGCGCGATGGCGCCCGCGTGCCTTTCAACCGCGACAACATCCTGCGTGGCGTGATGGTCGCGTGCGGCAAACGCCCCATCCCCCAGGATGTCAAGACCCGCCTCGTCGACGAGATCGAGGAGCAGGTCGCCCGCGAGTACGAGCGCGAGGTGCCCTCCTCCGTCATCGGGGCTCTGGTCTGTCTCCGCCTCCGTGACATCGATGAGGTTGCGTATATCCGGTTCGCATCCGAACATCACCGATTCCAGTCCAAGGATGAACTCCTCAGCGAGCTGCACGCGCTCACCTCGCGCCCCAAGAACGTCAAGGACCAGCAATCACTCTTCTGATTGGAATCAATCGCGCGGGGCCGCCGCCTCGATCGGCCCTGTGGCTTCCTATCCTCTGGAGGCCGAATCCCGGCTCCGCACACGCTCACTCCCCTCCCGGAATCCGTCATGCCCGCGAAAACCTTCCGCGATGCCCCGGCCGCGTTCGCCGACCTCAAGGACACGGGTGTACTGCGTGACGGGATGACGGTCATGGTCGGTGGCTTCGGGCTCTGCGGCATACCCGAGACCCTCATCATCGCCCTCCGCGATTCGGGAGTCCGTGACCTCACCTGCATCTCCAACAACGCCGGCGTGGATGATTTCGGCCTGGGTCTGCTGCTCCAGACCCGCCAGATCGGCAAGATGATCTCCTCGTACGTCGGCGAAAACGCGATTTTCGAGAAACAGTTCCTCTCTGGAGAGTTGAAGATCGAGTTCAATCCCCAGGGAACGCTCGCCGAACGTATTCGCGCCGGCGGCGCCGGCATACCCGCGTTCTACACCGCCACCGGCGTGGGCTCCCCCGTCGCCGCGGGCAAAGAGATCCGTGAGTTTCATCTTCCGTCGGAGGACACGCGTTATCACAACCGCTCGCCCGAGGCGGTGACCGGGACTTTCACGGACATGAAGGCCAGAGTCGCTCCCCGCGCCGCCTCGGCCCCGGCTCGCCGGGAGTACATCCTCGAGACCGGCTTGTACGCCGACCTCGCCCTGGTCCACGCCCACACGGCCGACGAATTCGGCAACCTCGTCTACCGCAAGACCGCGCGTAATTTCAATCCCATGATGGCCCAGGCCGCCGCGTTCGTGATCGCCGAAGTCGAGCGCCTGGTCCCCGTCGGCGCGCTCGACCCCGACCAGGTCCACACCCCGGGCAGCTACATTGACCGCGTGGTTCCCGCTCGAGTCGAAAAGCGCATCGAGCAGCGAACGGTTCGGAAGTAACGTCACGAAGGTCAGACGTGCAGGATCGCCGCGAGCTCCGCACCGCTTTTCTGATCCCCCCGGTAGACCCACGTCGATAGCAGCCTTCCCGCGCGGCCGCGCGGACCCCGCCGGCACACATCCACACCAAGGTCCGAATATGGAATACAACGTGCGAGTCCGCATCGCGGGCAGTGCCGCGTTCGTGGTCGCGATCATCGGCCTCTCCGCGATCGTCTCGACGGTCGTCGCCGGCCGGGCCTATGAAAACAGGGGACGACAGACCGCCTCGCGGGACCAGGAAGTCACCGTCCGCGGTTCGGCGCGGCAGCGCGTCGTGGCCGACCTCGCCACGTGGTCCATCACGCTCCGTGCGCAGGGCGAATCGTTGCCCGCGGCGTTCTCGTCCATCGAGACGGCGGCCGAGCGCGTGCGAAATTTCCTCGCGGAATCCGGTTTCGGCGACCAGAACCTGCAACTCTCGCCGATCGACACCGCGACGCACTTCGAGCGCGATGAGAAGGGCAACACCACCCGCAAGGTGAGCGGGTACACCCTCACCCGCGTGTTTTCTGTTTCGACCCCCGACGTCCGACGGGTCACCCGGGCCAGCGGAGAGGTGACGCGCCTGCTCAAGGAAGGCCTCGAAGTCGCGTCCGCGAGCCCGCAGTACCTCATCTCTGGCCTGTCGGACGTGAGGGTCAGCATGATGGGTGACGCGGCCAAGGACGCCCGGTCGCGAGCCGAGGAAATCGCCGGAAAATCCGGGTGCTCCCTCGGAGAGGTCCGACGCGTCTCCGCCGGACCCTTCCAGGTGACGGTGCCGAATTCCACCGAGGTCAGCGGCGGGGGCTCGTACGATACCACGACCGTCGAAAAAGACGTGAGCGTGACGGTCTCGGTCTCGTTCGGCATCCGAAGCTGACGGGTCCCGGGCCCCCCGCCTCCCGGATGCCGGCTCCTATCCTCTGGACGCCGACGGACCGCTGGCGGCGGTCACCCGCGGACGCTCGGATCCGATCTTCCGGAGCCCCAATGCCCCTCACCCCTCTCACGCGCGATCAGATCACCATCCGCGCCGCACGCGAGCTCCGCGACGGCTACATCGTCAACCTTGGCATCGGCATGCCCACGCTCGTCGCGAACCACATCCCCAAGGGCATGGACGTCTGGCTCCAGTCCGAGAACGGTCTGCTCGGCATCGGTCCCTTTCCCAATGAGGCCGAGGTCGATGCCGACCTGATCAACGCTGGCAAGCAGACGATCACCGCTCGCCCCGGCGCCTCCTTTTTTTCCTCGGCCGATTCTTTCGCCATGATCCGCGGCGGGCACGTGGACATGTGCATCCTCGGCGCCATGCAGGTCTCTCAGGACGGCGACATCGCCAACTGGATGATCCCCGGCAAGATGGTCAAGGGCATGGGGGGTGCCATGGACCTCGTCGCCGGAGTCAAACGCGTCGTGGTCACCATGGAGCACAACTCCAAGGACGGCGCTCCCAAGCTTGTTCGGCGCTGCTCGCTCCCCCTCACCGGCCAGCGCTGCGTGTCCATGCTCATCACCGACCTGTGTGTCATGGTCATGGACGAAGCACGGCGCCGGTTTGTGCTCACCGAGCTTGCCCCCGGCGCGACGGTCGACGACATCAGGAGCCGCACCGAAGGCGAGTTCCTCGTCGCGCCGAACGTCGGAACCGTCGCGGTCTGACCGGGGTTCGTTCGGACGCCCCGGCGTGGTGGCACGAACGTGGGCGAGCGATATCAACTGTCGTTATGAACCAACGCGTTCTTCGTCGTGGGCGGCGGTGCGGACGAACGCTCCGTCGGCTGCGTAGTTATCATGATCGCATGACCGCGTCGCGACTCGGTGTGCTCGCGCTCGTCCCGTTCCTTGCCGGGTGCGCACTCCTCGATGATGACGAGTTTCATTCCGAAATACACAAGATCCAGCGCACGCTGCCGGTGCTCGTGAGCGGTCCCGAGACGCTCCCCGCCAGCACCGCGTTCGCCTTCCTGTACTTCAAGGAGGAAGACGCGGGGCTCTACGTCGCCATCAGCAGTGACGGATATCAGTGGACGCCCGGCAACTCCGGCGCTCCACTCATGGTCTCTTCCTTTGGTCTCCGCGATCCCAGTATTGCCCGCGGGCCCGACGGCATCTATCACATGGTCTTCACGGGCGGCGGGCCCGACGCGATCGGCTACGCATCTTCCCCGGACCTTTTCTCGTGGTCCCCCGTGCGCGCGATTCGGATCATGGAATTCACACCCGGCACATCCGCCTGCTGGGCTCCGGAGGTTGCCTACGACGAGGCCGATCAACGCTGGATCATCGCGTGGTCATCCCAGGTCTCGGGTTGCTTCGAGGAAACCACGAATCTCGCCAAGGCCAATCACCGTTTGTACGCCACCACCACGCGTGACTGGATTCGCTTCGATCCCCCTCGGCTCCTCCTCGATCCCGGTTACCCCGTCATTGACCCGGCCTTCGCCAGGACCGGCTCCGGCTGGCGGCTGCTCTTCAAGGACGAGCGCGATACTCCGGACAAGAAGCAACTCCGCTTGACCTCCGGTCCCACTCCATTCGGCCCGTGGGGCCGGATCTCGGATGCCCTCACGGTCCATCGCGTCGAAGCGCCCGCCGTGCTTCACGTCGGCTCACGCGACATCGTGTATTTCGACGAGTACCGCGCCGGCCGGTACGGGGCGATACGCACCGAGGACTATCAGGGCTGGGACGACGTCTCGAAGCTCATGTCCTTCCCGCCCCGAGCGCGCCACGGCACGTTCATCCAGATTCCGCCGGACGTCGCGGCTCGCCTGGGCAAGACCAGCGGCGCCAGGTAGCCTCACTCGCCCCTTCGCCGATCGACGTCGCTCCGCGCGGGGCGCCTCTGTCCGGCCCCCGCAACTGGTATCCTGACCGCTCCCTTGCCGGAGGATATCTCATGCGTGCCATGTCACTCGCCTTGGCATTCGCGAGCCCGATTCTCGCGTCCACCGCCCACGCCCAATCACTCGACACCCTCTCCCGTGTCCGCGAGGCCCGTTCCGCGCGTGCATCCTCCGCCGCGCCCGAAGACTGGTCCAATCGCGACAATCGCTGGATCAAGCCCGGCGACACCCTGACCATCGCCGATATCGGATGCCCGGGGGTCATCCGCCACATCTGGCTGACGTTTCCCGAGTCTTCACCGTCTTGGATCTCCAGCGAAGGCTGCGCCGATCCCTCCGAGATCGTGCTCCGCATGTACTGGGACGGTCAGGACGAGCCCGCCGTCGAGGCCCCGCTGGGCGATTTCTTTGCCTGCGGGTTCGGCCGTCGCGCCGAGGTCAACTCCGTCCCGGTTCAGGTCCAGGGTGTCGCGGGAGACTCGTACAACTGCTTCTGGACCATGCCGTTCTTCAAGTCCGCTCGCGTCACCGTCACCAACGAGAGCGCCCGCCCCCTCGCCGCGTTCTACTACCACGTCGACTACACCCGCGAGACACCTCCGCCCGACTCCGCCTATTTCTGCGCGCAGTACCGCCAGGAATTCCCGTGCAACTCCGGCGACGACTACCTGGTCGCCGATATCGAAGCGCCCGACGGCGGCGGCCACTACGTCGGAACGGTTCTCTCCGTCCGGTCCCGTTCACCCCAGTGGTTCGGCGAGGGTGACGACAAGTTCTATTTCGATGGTGAGGCCGAGCCCACCATATGGGGCACGGGCACCGAAGACTATTTCCTCAATGCCTGGGGCATGGAGCGGCAGTCCTTCCCGTCCTTCGGCGTGACGCAGCTCGACGGTTGGCTCGGCGATCTGGGCGACGCCGGCACCATGTACCGCTGGCATCTCGAAGATCCCGTCCGGTTTACCCGTTCCCTTCGTTTCGTCCTTGAGCATAAGGGCTGGATGTCCGCGGACGAGACCACCACCGGCCTCGTCAACGGCCACGTTGAACGCAACGACGACTTCGCCACCGTTGCGTTCTGGTACCAGCGCGGCAAGCCCAAGAGGTTCGCCACGCTTCCCTCGGCCGCCCAGCGCCGCTTGCCCGCCATCGACGTCGTCGTACAGGGAAAGGACCTGTTGCCGTCCGCCAAGGCGGAGATGGGCGCCGTTTCTCTTCAGGCCGGCACCCTCTGGATCGGTGACGGTCAGCTCTTCTTCGACGGTCAGGGCGTCGGCGCTTCGCTCGAAGTTACCTTCAACGTTCCCGCCGATCGCCCCCGCATGCTGATCCTCTCGCTCACGCACTCCTACGACTTTGGCACGTACCAGGTCTCTCTCGACGGCGGCCCATACGGTCCGCCCGACGACCTGTACGCTCCCCGTGTCGAAGTTCGGCCCCGCGCCGTCGGCGACGCGCCCCTCCCCCCTGGCTCCCACACGCTCCGACTCGAGTGCGTCTCCGCCAATCCCAACTCCGCCGGCTTCAAGCTCGGCCTCGACTCCATCCGCCTCCGTGAACGCACCGGCGCCAAGCGTCCGCCCCTCGGCCCCAAGCCCGCGCCACTCCCGCAGCGCTGATGCCGTCACGAGCCCGGCCCGTTCGCACGACGCCAGCTCCGAGCAACGAAAAACCCCGCGTGCTCCGCGGGGTGAGGGTGGACCGACTCGGAAGCGAGTGCGATCGCGTGGGCGTCAGGCGGCCGCGCGCTGCGAGCCCGTTGCGCTCGATGGCTTCCGCTGGTTCTTCCCGACCGTTCGCTGCGAGGCCGTGGCGCGCCGTTCCGGTTCCGCGATGATCGTCTCGACCATGTCCAGCGGCGTCTTGGACCAGACGTCGGCCCCGATCTCCTCCGCCAGGCCCTCGGCCCGGTTGAACACGCCCCCGCCCACCGCGATCTGCAGGTGCGGGCACGCGTTGATCTCGCGGATCGTGTCGATCAACTGGCGGATGTCAGGAAGGTCCGTGGGCGCGGAGCAGAACATCAGCAGCACATCGGGCTTGGTCTCGTTCACCCGGCCCAGGATCTCGTCGCCCGCGATCCCGCCCCCCGCGAATTGCACCGTGAAGCCCGCGCACTCCAGAAGATCCACCGCCATCTGCGCCCCCATGTCGCACGCCTCGTTGCTCCCGCACGCGACCAGCACGGTCTTGCCGCGGCTGGGCTCGAACGACAGCCGGCCCGCGTTCTGGTCCACCAGCACCCGCAGCAGCCGCATCGCGAAGTGGTGGCTCATTGTGCAGAGCTGATCCTGTCGGAACAGCCGTTCGATCAACTCGTACGTCGGCCAGAAAAGGCCGGTCACCAGCGATTCGGCCGTCGCACCTCGAGCCAGCACGCCCTCGATGTACTGGCGCGCCGCGGGACGGTCGCCGCTGATCAGGATCTCGAACAACTGCTCGACTGAAGTCGTGTCGGTCACGGGTCTGGCTCCACGAAGGTCGTATCGTGCCCCGGCTCCTCCGGGGCCCGAGCACTGGTTTGAAAATCCGGAGTCCGCCGCTCCGGTGCCGGCGCGATTTTCTTCCCGGCGTCTGCTCTATCGAACCCATCAACCCCGAATCCATGCAATCCGCTTCGAACCATTTCGAACCACCAAATGGGCAATACTGATCGTCCTATAACTATTTTCGATGCTCTAGTGTAGTCCGATATCTCGATTGTTCTGTCCAATAACATCATTGAGGCCGGATTGCACGATGGCAGTAGCAGATTCCCAGACTCAACCCGTGGCTCTCCACTTGAGGCCATCCCGTCTCATCTCGCATCATCGCGGCGAGTCCAACTTGATCAGGGAATGTCGCCACAGAAGCGGGCAAGTACCGGTACGCCCCGGAACGATCACCTGCCAGCCAGGCCGCCGTCCGAGGCATCACGCGCGTGCAATACAACGCGTTGAACCACCGAACCAGCGCCAGACGCGGCACGCCGAACTCCAGCACGATCAGCCTTCCCCCCGGCCGAATCACGCGCGCAAATTCACGCAGCGCCCGCCTCGGATCGGCCACGTTGCGGATGCCAAAGGCGATCGAAACCACATCGAACGACGAATCCGGAAAGGGCAAAAACTGCGCATCGCCCTGCTGATAGGAACATCGCTCCGGCCACGTCCCGCGCCCGGACCGTCGCTTCCGCTCCGCCACAAGCAGCATCTCGGGCGTGAAATCCAATCCCACCACTCGTCGTGGCGGTGGAGCGGCCTCCGCGAATGCCCTCGTCAGGTCCCCGGTCCCGCACGCCACGTCCAGGACCTCGTCAGTCGGTCCCAGACGAGCCTGCCGAACCGCGAATCGCCGCCACGCCTGGTCGCGCCACAGCGAGTGCAGCCGGTTGTTCAGGTCGTACCGCTCCGCGATCTGGCCGAACATGCCGCGCACGCGCTCGTGCTTGTCCGCAGTGGCATGAGGATCCTGAAGACGAGTTGGGTCCCAGACAGTCGGAGATTCGGTTATAGGACCTTTTTCGCCTGACGACGGCATCGCTCAATGGTAGCGCGACATCGATCCTCCGCTCGCGGGGAGCAGTACAGACGATGCTGAGCAGATACGCTCCTCACGGGGCTCATGTCAAACGCAACTCAACGTGGAGACCTTGCATGATCGGCAGGCGCACAGCTTTGGCAGGCGCGATTCTGTTCGCGTCAGTCCTTTCGGGCTGCACGACCAACCCCACGACCGGGCGCAGCCAACTCGCGATCTATTCCCGCGATGAGGAAATCGCGATGGGCGCACAGGCCATGCCGGAACTCACCAAGGAGTTTGGCGGCAAGGTCAAGAACGCCGACCTGCAGGGGTACGTCGCCGACATCGGCCGCAAGCTCGCCGCCGTGACCGAGGCCGACAATCCCAGCCTGCCATGGGAATTCACGCTGCTCGATTCGGACGTGATCAACGCCTTCGCGCTCCCCGGCGGCAAGGTGTTTGTCTCGCGCGGTCTGGCGGCCCGCATGACCAACGAGGCGCAGCTCGCCGCGGTCGTTGGCCATGAGATCGGCCATGTCACCGCTCGCCACACCAACGAACGCATGGGCCAGTCCACCATCGCGGTGGGGCTCGGCACGCTTCTGGGCGCGGCGGCGGGCGCTGAGGATGCCGGCTCGCAGGTTGGCCAGCTCGTCTCTCTCAGTTTTTCTCGCGATCAGGAGATCGAGGCGGACCGGCTCGGCATGCGTTACATGGAGAAACTCAAGTACAACCCGGTCGGCGCCATCCAGGTGCAGGAGATCCTCCTCAAGGCCTCGACCGAGGGTGGGGGCAGCCGCCCGCCCGAGATTCTCTCCACGCACCCGCCCTCCGAGAAACGGATCGCCGAGTTGAAGAATCGAATGGCCAAGTACTATCAGCACACCGTGAACAATCCCGAGTACCAGCTTTTCGAGGACCGTTTCCGCGATCGCTTCCTGAAGCGCATGGCGGCGCTCCCGCCCGCCTTGCATCGCGACGGGAACGTGGAGTTCGGGTTGGCGTACGCGGGAGCGCCCGGCGCGGAGATCTGGTGCGTGCATTGCGCCCCCGCGTCGCACGGCAACGCCGCGCGACCTTGAGCGGAACTTCACGCCGGCGCTACGACTCACGCGCGTAGAAGCGGGCCCAGTTTCGCCACGCGAAGTTTGCCACGTCGCCGTCCGACCACCCGCGCTCGGAGAGTCCCTCGCTCAGCCGTGCGAGGTCTCCCGGCCCGTCGATCACGTCGGGGAGTTGATCGGCCCCAAAGCCGCCGTCCATGTCGGAGCCGAGGCCGACGTGGCGGGTGTCGCCCGCCAGCGAGCAGATGTGATCCACGTGCGCAAGGCACTCGGCGATCGTCGCGCGCACGGGTTCCCCGTCGTCACCGTTCGCGGGCCGCGAGGCCGGGACGAGAAATTTCGAGTACAGGTTGAGCCCGATCACACCATCGCGGGCCACCACGTGTCGGATCTGCGCGTCCGAAAGGTGCCGCTGATTCGCGTGGTCTCCGAGCAGGGCTCGGCAGTTGGAGTGAGACGCGACCACGCCGCCGGGAAACTCCGACCGCTCGATCAGTTCCGCGAATGATCGGTCCGACAGATGGGACACGTCGTGCGTCATGTTCAGGCGGTCGATCTCGCGCACGAGTTGCCGGCCCGCGTCCGTCAGGCCGTCCGGTGCGGCGTTGCCTCCCGCGTAGCGCGACGATCGCGCCCATGTCAGGCCGATCGTCCCGACGCCGCGCTCGTGCCACCAGGACAGCTCCGACGGTTCGCGGACCGGATCCGCCCCTTCCATCAGCAGCCCGATGTGCAAGGGCGGCGACGGGCCCAAGCGAGCGATCCGTTTCTCCAGCGGGAACGGGATCGGGCGCGCCGCGCCCATCCCGCCGCGGAATTCACCAACCGATGCGTCCGCGCGCAGGCACGCCGGGAGGTCGATCGCCAGCAGCCCTCGATCGCGCCACGTGAGGTAGACCTCCAACTGAGCCCGCCCCCGTCGATGCGCTCCTTCCGTGTCACCGGAGCGGTACTGCTCCGGCCCCACCGTCGCGGCGTCGGCTGCGACCGGCTCGGTGAAGATCGTGGCGAGCGCGAACCGCACGCCCCCAGCGGCGAGGGCCGGCAGCGACACGGATGCGGGCGGCCAGGGTGCCGCGTCCCGCTCCACCGAGGTGGTCATGTCCCTTCCGCGGACGGCCAGGCAGGCCAGGTCCAGGTGCGCGTCGAAGATCAGATCCGCGGGCATGCGCACAGCGTAGTGACGGAGTCGGCGCAGGTCCCGCGCCCGGGTATAGTCTCGGCATGGCGGACGCGACGCAGACCGGAACATCGCACGGTGAGCGCAAGCTGCGCTGTCCGCGCGACGGTCGACTCATGGAGAAAGAGCAGATCGGGGGGGTGCTCATCGACCGCTGCGCCGGCTGCGGCACGCTCTGGCTGGACGCGGGCGAGATGGAGCGCCTGCTGACCATCAAGGGCGCGGCCGCGCGGGCGGACGCCGGCCGCTTCGGGGACGGCACCGGAATCACCATGCTGGGCGCGACGCATTGCCCGCGTGACGGGGCCGAGCTCATCGACCGGCCCGATCCGGGCCAGCCGCACGTGTTGGAGTCGATCTGTCCCCGCTGCCGCGGCGTGCTGCTGGATTGCGGCGAGTTGAAGGACCTGAGCGAGCGGACGCTCCGGGAGCGTGTGGCCGCGCTGCTCAGAAGGTCGTGACGATCGGAACGGAATCGGAATCAGGAGAGGCGGCGATGGCTCGATCAATCCGGATCCTCGCGTGCGTGCTGGCGTTCGGGTACGTCGCGCGCGTGTCGTCGGCGCAAGGCGTGGACAAGATGTGGACGGACATGTGCGCCAAGTGCCACGGGGATCGCGGGCAGGGCGGCGGCGCGGGGACCCGGACGCTGCTCGATGCGACGTTCGGTGTCGAGGGTGGGGCGGCGGGGGGCAACGGTTCCGGCGTGAAGCAGGACCGCTTCCTCTTCGATGCGATCAAGACGGGAATGCCCGACCGTGGCATGGAGGCCTTCGGCCAGACACTCACCGACGCGCAGATCTGGGGCCTGGTGAATTACCTGCGCGAGCTGCAGGCCGCCGACTACCGCAAGACTCACGGTGACCCCAAGCCCGACGCCGCCGGCGTGTACGCGTCCGCGCGTGCGAAATTCCGCATCGAGACCGTGGTGGACAAGGGGCTCAAGACTCCCTGGTCCGTGGCGTTCGTCCCCGTCGGCCCCGCCCGGGGCATGCTGATCACCAACCGGCCGGGTTCGGTGGTGCTGTGGCGCGACGGCACGCTCACCACCATCGAGGGAACACCCGAGACGATCGAGAACGGACAAGGGGGCATGATGGACGTCGAGGTGCATCCCGAGTACGCCTCGAACGGCTGGGTGTACCTCGCCTTCGCTGATCCGCTTTCCTCCGATCGGGCCAGCAGGAAGTGCATGACCAAGGTGGTGCGCGGCAAGCTCAGGGCCTCCGGCGGCACGGTCATGTGGACGGAGCAGCAGACGGTGTTCGAGGCCCGTCCCGAGCACTACCTCAATACCGGCTTGCACTTCGGGTGCAAGCTCGCGTTTGATCCCGGGGACTCTTCCATTCTGTACTTCGGCATCGGCGAGCGCGGCCACCAGGACATGGCCCAGGACCTGACCCGTCCCAACGGCAAGATCCACCGCGTAAAGGACACCGGCGCGATCCCGTCCGACAACCCCTTCGTGTCCGTGGGCGGCGGCGCGTACCCGTCAATCTGGTCGTTCGGCCACCGCAACCCGCAGGGCACCTGTTTCGACTCAGAGGGCAACTTGTGGGACACGGAGCACGGCCCTCGCGGCGGCGACGAGCTGAACCTCGTTCTCAAGGGCCGCAACTACGGATGGCCCATCGTGGCGCACGGGATCAACTACAACGGCGCTCCCTTCCGTACACCCTGGCCTGATCTGGAGCGCGAGGCCGAGGGCAAGAGCATCGTCATGCCGGTGGATCGCTGGCTGCCTTCGATTGGTGCGTGCGGGCTCGGGTTGGTCACCGGCGACGCGTTCCCCGCCTGGAGGGGCGACCTGCTCGCGGGCGGACTCTCCGGGGCCAACGTCGATCGCGTCCGCGTGAAGAGCGGCGGGCTGGTCGAGCGCGAGGAACTCCTGCACGGGCTGGGTCGGGTCCGCGACGTGGTCTGCGGCCCCGACGGCACGGTGTACGTCACGCTCAACGAGCCGGACAAGGTCATCCGCCTCGTCCCGGCGAAATGAACGGTGACGCCGCGCGGGGTCGGGCCTAGCGTCCCGGCACGTGCGGGCTCGCCCGACGGGTGCTTCGGAGGATCGATGCTCAGGAGCGTGTTGCACAGCAAGATCCACTTCGCCCGCGTGACGGGGGCGTTCCCGGAGTACGTCGGCTCGATCACGATCGATGCCGATCTGCTGAGGGTTTCGGGAATGCGAGCCAGCGATCTGGTCGCGGTCGCCAACTGCCGCACCGGCGAACGGCTGGAGACGTACATTTTCGCGGCTCCGGCCGGGTCGCGACGCATCGAACTCAACGGCGCCGCGGCGCGGCTCTTCGAGGTCGGCGACCGTGTGATCGTGATGCACTACGCGCTCATGACCGACGAGGAGTACCGCGGCCACCGGCCCACGGTTCTCATCATGTCCGCCGAGAACGAAGTGAAGGAAGTGATGCGCTACGAGCCGGGCCCATTCGCATGATCGCTACGGTATCGCCGGTCACTTCAGGGGCGACAGGCGGATGTTGCGGAACTGAATCTCGGCGCCCTCCGACTGCAGGCAGATCTTCCCCGGAACGACCTCGACCCCGGTGGCGCGGTTGAGTTCTTCACCGTTGACGTTCAGCACCACGGTGCCGCCGTCAACGATGATCTCGTACTCGTTCCATTCGCCCACGGGTCGCTCCGCGCCCTCGTGGGTCTTCTTCGTGTTCCGTCCGTTGGTTCGGTCCTTCGCGGCGGTCATCACGAAGTTGTCGATGTTCCAGAAGTCACCCGCGTTGCCGGACTCGAGTTGCGCCTCGACGCTCTTGGGCCACACCTTGTCCGCGCCGACCATCCGCAGCAGCACGCCGCTGTTGCCGGGTCCCTTCGCCGGATTGAAACGCCACTCCAGTCGAAGCACGTAACTCGTGTAGTCCTTCTCCGTCCGGATGTAACCCGCCGGGCTCCCTTTGCAGATGAGCACCCCGTCGCGGACCTCCCACACCTGAGTCTCGGGCTGCTGCTTGGCGGCCAGGTCCGGCACCACGGCCTTCCATCCGGTCAGGTCCTTTCCGTTGAACAGCGAGATTTCGCCCGGAAGCGGGGCGGCGAGGTCGCGGATCCGCACGTCCCGGAGCGCCAATTCGGTGTCGCCGTGATCCTGGATTGCCAGGTGCCCCTTCGGCTGCACGCCGAACCCCTTGGCGTCCTTGAACTTGCTCGCGGCGATCTTGTCCGACCATTCCTTTGTGGGCTTGCCCGCGGCGTCGAAGGCACGGGCCTCGACCACCTTCTTCCCGTTCAGCCAGTGCTGCACCAGGCCGTTTCGGATGTAGATGCGCCCCTCGTTCCACTGACCGACCGGCTTGGTCGTCTTGTTCGCGCCGGGCGGGTAGAGGTCGTACAGCGCCGCGCACGCGTGAGGGTCGGTGGGTTTCGCGCCGTACGTCGCGTCCTCGAGCAGTTGGTATTCCGGGCCCGTCATGTAGCTGGGGCCGTCGGTCTCCGCGACCCGCCACATCACGCCCGAGTTCGCCTTTTCCCCCAGCCTGAACTGGAAGCTCATCTCGACGTCCGCGAACTGCTCTTTGGTGATCAGGTCCCCGCCCCCTCCGCCCTTGGAGATGGACAGTTCGCCATTCTCGATCTTCCAGCCTTTGGAAGGGAATCCCTTTTCCTTGTATCCCCGCCAGAGAGTGGAGGCGTTCGAGCCGGTGTACAGCGCCCAGCCCGCCGCGGAGTCGGCGGCGGAGAGCGCCGGCGGGGCCGAGGTCACGGGTCCGTTGACGGTGAGCAGCGCGGCGGCGGTCATCGGTATCAGCATGCGGGCCTCTCTTTCGTGACGTGTGTGGATCTGCGCACAGTGTACCTCGGCGCGGGCCCGGGGGATCAGGACGGCTCGAGCAGCGCCAGCCACTCCAGGTTCCCACGCGAGCGATCGGGCGAGCCGCGGATCGGAGAGGGCGTGATCTCAAGGGCTCGCGCGCCGATCCCGGGCATCGCGTCGAGCACGCGGCGGACGATGCGCTCGGCGTCGGCGTCCTCGAGGACGCCGCGATGCAGGAGCGTGGCTTTTTCGTCAGGCGTCAGCTCGTAGTGCGGTTTGATGAGCGTGACGATCCGTCCGGTCGGGCCGCGGACCCAACGCCGCGCCGCGGGGATCGCCAGTCGCTGGGGTGTCCAGCCGAGGTCAATCACCACCAGGTCGAGCGGCGCTTCGCCGGTGAGGGGTGCGACGTGCAGCGCGTTGGTCCGCTCAAGCAGGCGGACCCGTGGGTCATTCCGCAGCCGCCACGCGAACGCGCCGTACGAGGTGTCGATGGCCGTGACTCGCGCCGCGCCGCGCTGGAGCAGGCAGTCCGTGAAGCCGCCGGTCGAGCAACCGAGGTCCGCGCAACACAGCCCGCGGGGATCGATGCCGAAGGACTCCAGCGCGTGGGCGAGTTTCAGGCCGCCCCGGGAGACATATGGGTGTGGGGGATCCGGCGACTTCATGCCGCACCGGCGGCCGCTGTTGGCGAGGGAACGGTCGTGCTCAGACAGCCCCACCCTGGCCGGCCAGCGCGGTAACCGCGTCGGTGTCGAGCGTCGTCGCGATGGTGGGCACGCCCAGCACCGCGATGCCCAGCCGATCCGCCGCCTCGAGAGTTTCGGCCTTGTTCACGATGATCACGTCGCCCGCGGCGAGGGCCAGGCAGCGTCCGCCGGCCGCGTGCAGATTTTCGATCGTGCGGATGCCGACGGTGGGCACGTCCGAGCGGCGGTCGTGCCCGGTGCGGGCTCCCTTGCAGAGCGTCCATCCGGTGGCGCGGCAGAGCTGTCCGGAACGTTCGATCATCCGGTCGGTGCCCTCCACGGCCTCGACGGCGATGGTGTCGCGCTCGCGCACGGCGATGGCCTGGCCGATGTCCAGGCGGAGCAACTCGTTGAGCAGCGGCCAGGCGAAAGCGATGTCCGATCGCTGCTGCGGGGTGGGCTGGCGTGCGGTCATGCAGCCGGTCTCGGAGAGCTGGTCGGGGATCGGGGCGGTCGAGTCGAGCAGTTCGACTCCGCAGCGGCCCAGCTCGTTGGCGACCGCGGTGAGGATCGCGTGCGATCGCTTGTCATGCCTCAGGTTCCGGTACCAGGCGAGCAACGTCCGCATGTCGGGCAGGTGCTGCAGGATCCGCAGCGGGTTGTGCATCAGAGCGGCTTTGTCCACCTTGCCGACCATGATGGCGTGCCGCACGCCACGGTTGGATAGATGGCGGCCCCAGGTGCCCACCCGGAGCACGCCCACGGAACGGAAGGTCGTGCAGAGCGTCGGTAGAGCGGGCTCGAATTGCGAGGCCAACCCCAAACCGTGGACAGGGTGCCCACGTTCACGCAACGCTCGGGCGATGAGCACTGGGAGGTTGCCGCCCGCGGCGATAAGCCCGATGGGCGTCGGCGGGGGCGGTGGATCAGGGAGGATCGTGAGTGGACTAACCATCGTCGCTGGAGCCGGGATCGACCATTCCGACCCGGGCCGATCAACCTTTCTGATCGGTCAAAGTTCGGGCCGCACGCTCGTCACAAGGGTATTCTTGGGTGATCGCTCCGGCAACGGATCCTGCTCGAATCGGGGTTCGGACGCGGCCGCGATGCGGCTTGCTGACTCGCCACGAATTTGGCCCGGTTACCGCCAAGTCGGAACCGATAAGGATCCAGAGTGGATCGCGATCGAGACATCGTGGATATTGCCGGCCTGGGGCCTCGAGCATCGGACGGAGATGTCGCGGTGGTGCGAGGATTGGCCCGGCCCACGCCGTTCCTGCGGCTGTGGTTTGATTGTGCCGGGCTGTACGGCCGGGCCGCGAGATCGGTCCAGGGGGACGCGTACACGGGCTGTTGCCCGCGGTGCGGCAAGAAAATCTCGTTCCCGATCGGGCCGGGAGGGACGATGAAACGGTCGTTCCGGGTGACCTGCACGCCATAGAAAACGCACGGTTGCGCCGCCGCGCGTGAGTTGTGTGGGGGCCGAATTGGCCGCGCCATGCACCGATAGCAGCGGTCATGGAAGACACGCGCCGCCTGAACAGGTGCTGGTGCAGGCGCGATACCGATTCCCCAATGTCCAGTGAGTCTGCCCGCGCGCCCACCCCCGCTCCAAGTGAAAGAGTCTTGGCCGTGGTAGAGTTGGCGCATGGCGAGCGTGTTCGAGTCGAAATACCCGGTGGGGAGCGGTTCGGGGGTGTGCGCGGCGACGGGGGTTCCCCTGAGCACGGGCGTCGCGTGCGTGGCGGCGCTGGTCGAGGACGAACCGGGCGGGGCATTGCGTCGGATCGATTTTCTGGCCCGGGAGTGGGACGCGGGTGCGCGGCCGAACGCGCCGGCGCGTCTGTTCGGGCACTGGCGCACGGTGGTTCGTGAGGTAGGGCGAGATGGCCCCGCGCTGCTCGATGACGACGCGCTGCAGGATCTCTTCGAGCAACTGGCGGAGTCGAACGAGGCACGGCGGCAGGCGTTCAGATTCGTTCTGGGTCTGCTGCTGATCCGCAAGCGATTGCTCGTCGCGTCGGGAACGGTGAGGAGGCCGGACGGGACCTCGGTGCTACTCGTGCGGCGAAAGGGTGAAGACCGGGATCGCGATCTCGTCGATCCGGGGATGGACGAGGCGACGATCGCGGAGGTGATCGATGAGATCGGGGGCGTGCTCGGCGGGCGAGCGGGCGGGTCGCGCGCGGTGGAGCGGGCAACGCCATCGGGAGAGGGCGTGTGAGATACGGGCGCGGCGCGAGAGCGGGGTTGGCGTTGGCCGGGGTGCTCGCGGCCGGGTGCCACGATCAGCAGGTAAACGGGGTGAGGGGGGGGGAACGGGAGCGGCCGATTGTGGGCCCGCCGCCGTCCTACAGCGAAGCCGCGGCGGGATACAACGAACGTGTGGAGCGGCTCACGTCGCTATGGGCGGAAGCCGTGGTGGAGATCGACTGGACGGACGGGGAGGGGACGGCGCGATCGGAGCAGGGAACGGGAGTGTTGCAGGTTGCACGGCCGCGCCGGCTGGCGCTCTCGGTGGGGAAGATGGGGGAGAAAGGTCTTTGGATCGGGTGCGACGAGAGGCGGTGGTGGTGGTTCGAGTTGTACAAGAAAAAGATCGCCCATGTGGGTTCGGAGCGGGCCGCGCAGTCCTCGGGCACTCGAGCGGGGCTTGCGGTTCACCCGCTGGACCTGCTTCCGTTGTTGGGTGTGCTCCCGATGCCCGTGGAACCGGAGCGAGAGTTGGGTTCGACGCAGTGGTCGAGCGATGGGACGCTGCTGGGAGTTTCGACACGCGGCCGTGCGGGTGGGGCAACACGCGTGTGGCTCGACCCGGAGTCGTGGGAGCCGCGGAAGGTGGAGCTGTTCGATGCGCGGGATGAGGTGGAAGTGGTGGCGGACCTGCGGGACTATGACTTCGTATCGCTGCGCGGCGACGGGAGCATCGCGCCGCGTGCGCCGGGGCTGATCTGGGCGTTGCACGTTCCCACAGGGGCGAGCGTGAGGCTCTATCTTTCGGCGCACGAGGATGGGGCGAGGCGGATCAGCCCGGAGGCGTTTGATTTCGAGGCGCTGTCGCGCCGGTTCGCCGTCGAGCGGGTGATCCAGGAGGACGAACGTCGTGACGGATCCGGCGCTCCTGATGGTCCGACGCGGCAGCTTCCCCCAAGGTAGCGCCCTCGCGGCGCTGATCGTCTTGGTTCTGTGGTGCTGCCCCGTGCGCGCGGAGCCGCAGCCGGCCGCGGCGGGCATGGGTTGGACGGACGCGACATTCCGGACCGGGCATGCGTGGATGGTCCTCCCGACACCCGGACGCGGGGATCGGTGGACGTTGCATCACCTTCCACCCCGACACCCGGGTGTGGTTCGATCGGGGTCGGAGGGACCGGGCGCTATGCACGCGGCGTGGAGCCTTGGTCGCCGAATCGCGGCCTTGGCGGCGCGGGACGACCAAGTGTTCCTGATGTTCCACCCCGAGGCCGGGGAGCAGGGGGGCGCTCCGCGGCGGTCGGTGCTGTCTTTGCGTGCCGTGAAGGGAGCGTGGGACGGGTGGGGGATCGCGCCAGCACAAGGGCCTCGCATGGAGGCCGCGCTGCTTGGTTCCGGGTCGCTGCACGGTTTCGTCGGATCACCCTGCGGTCCCGTGGCCCTGCTCAAGGGGGTGGGCGCGGGGCCGAGGTCGTGGGGTTTGTTCGTGCTGATGAACTCGGAGTGGATCCGGCTCGATCCGGCTTGGGTGTCGGAGCCCGACGCGGCGGATCGGAGCGAGGTCGAGCGCGCATGGCTGGTTCCGGCGCGGCAGGGCTTTGGCGCGCTGGTGTGCCGGGCCGGTGAGACGGCACGTGGGGAGTTGTGGCTTGCGGATATGGAAACACCGAATTCGGTGCGTTCAGTTGGGTGGACGCGTCGGTTCGTTGGTCTTCCGGCGCGTGCGTTGGAAGGCGCGAGCGACTTTGGCGTGTTCTGGGTCGAGGATCGACTGATCGGCCTGACGAGGTCGGGATCGTCAATGGACGTGTGGTCCGTGACTGAGCGCGAGGCGGAGCGGATTGGCACCATCGGTGAGGTTCCCGTGCCGAGCGTCGTGCTGCCACTGGAAGGGCTGTCGCGCCTGGTGGTGGCATGGGCGGCAGCGGGCGGAGCGGACGCGGCGCGCGGTGCGAGCGCGTGGCGGGCCGTCCAAGTCTGCGAATGGTCGGTCGCGACCGGGCGAGAGATGTTCCGTGGGCCCGCGCACGCAGTCTCGATCCTGACGCCGACGCAGATTCGGGCATTGGGCTTCTTGATGTTGGTGTTGATCGTGTTGGCGGCTGCCACGTTGATGCGCCCCGGCGCACGGCGGCCGGTGACGTTCGCGGCGGGTGTGCGGTCCGCGCCGTTGCGCCGGCGCAGCGCGGCGATGCTGGCGGACATCGGCCTCGTCGGTCTGATTGCCGCGGCGACACTGGACATGTCAGTGCGAGACCTGTTCATTCCCTTGTATTGGGGAGGAGCCGAGGCCGCCGTTCAGATCCTTGGACGCTTTGTGCTTTGTGGTTGGTTGTTGGGTACGGTCGCGGAAGGGCTGTTGGGACAGAGCTTGGGAAAGCTCGTGTGCGGGTGTGGGGTGGCCGATGCGCGGCGGCCAGCGGTGGGAGAATCGTCATGCGGGCTCGTCCAATCAGCATTGAGAAACGCGCTGAAATGGTCCATGCCGCCGCTCTTGGCAACCGCGTTCTTTGATGCGCAGTCGAGGCATGCCGCGGACGTTCTGTCGGGCACCCAGGTTGTGGTGCGGGATGAGAATGGGGATGGGGCGGACTCGCCGGATCCCGAATAGGGGGGTTTGTAGCAGACAAGCTCGTCCTCGTTGCTGTTCCGAATCCCACGAATAGGGTTGTGGAAATTCGGTGCCCCCAATTGAGTGTCATGAGCGCAGAAACTGCGTTCGTGTAGAGGCCGGGTTGGATTGCCCGATAGCACATGTCTGTGGTGTGAAACGGGTCGCACTAGCGGGTGGTCGGCCCGAGCGTCTACGTGGTTGAGCCGATTGATATTGGCGGGAGCACCGGTTCGATGGCTGACGGACCATCCAGCACGCTTGGGGTCGGGGGCTCGCTGTCGCGGCACCGGCGTCTGTTGTGGCCGCTCCCGATCGGCGCGCTGGCGCTGGTGGCGATTGGCGCGGGCGTGTGGCGGATCGCGTCGTCGATTCCCGCGGACGATCCGCGTGAGCCGCTCGCCGCGGCGGCCGCGCAGTTGGGCGAGCGGAAGTTCGATGAGGCGATCGAGACCCTGAACACACGGGCCATGCCGATGGTGGCGTCGGGGAAGGCCGGCCGCGAAATCACGCAGGAGTTCTTCCGCTTGCGGGCGCGGGCGGTTGCGCAGGGGCAGGCGGAACTCGGTGTGGAGCGCGTGGAGAACGCGCGCGTGATCGCGGGCGACTTGAGGGCCGCGGAAAAAGCCGGCGCGGCGCTTGACGCGGGCGAGCGGTTCAGCCTGGCTGGGGCGCTGGTCTCGATGGGCGAGATTGAACCGGCGCTGGAGCGGATTCGGGCGTTGCCGCCTGAGATGCGGGGAGCGGGGCGAGAGCTGATTCGGCGTGTGGTCACGAGGAACATCGAATCGGAGGACGTGAAGTACGACCTGACGCTGGGTCTGCTCAATGAGATCGCGGATGATCCGTCCGGAACAGCCGACGAGCGGGCGTGGGCGGTGGCCAAGCAGGGCGAGCTGCGGCTGACGATGGGCTATACGGAGGAAGCGGTCACGAAACTGCTGCGTGCGATGCCGCGGTTGGACGGGGCTTCGCGCGAGCGTCGGGCCGAGCTCCTGGCGCTGCTGGGCCGTGCGTACCTGACGGCCGGGCAGCGGCGCAGCGCGGAGGAGCACCTGCTGCGCGCGGTGGAGGATCTTCCGGGGTCGTCTCCCGCTCGGGCGGAAGCGATGGTGCTGCTGGGGCGTGCGATGCAGTCGGATGGTCGCGCGGAGGAGGCGCGAGAGCGGTATTCCGCGGCGGAGCAGAGCCCGGATACGGGCGGGGTCCGCGGACCCGCGCTGCTGGGTCTGGCGGAGCTCGACGCGGCGGCGGACGCAGACGACACGGCGTTGGAGCGGTACGCCGAGGTGGTCGCGGAGTTGCCTCGGTTGAAGCACCGGCGTGACATCTCGGCGGGGCAAGTGACTGAGAGCCTGATGCTCCGGCATGCGGAGCGTTTCGCGCGGGGCCGGTACGAGTCGGCGTTGCGGTACGCGTTGCTGGCGGAGAGCGCCCGTGGGGCCTCGGAGCAATCGACGGAGGTGCTCCGTGCACTGGCGACGACCAATTTCCGGTTGGCGCTGGCGGGTCTTGAAGATGCGGTGGGCGCGGGGGCGTCGGCTCGTTCGATGGACCGCGTGAGCCCCGTGACTCGGGCGGAGGTCAAGCGGTACTTTCTCGCCGCGGCGGACGCGTTCCGCCAGCACGCGCGGCTGGTGGTGATCAACGACATCGGGGCGTACAAAGACTCGCTTTGGTCCGCGGCGGACAGCTTCGATCGCGGTGGTGACAACGAGGAGGCGGTGAGGGCGTTTACGGAGTACCTGGCTGGGGCGGGGGACGAGGACCCGCGTCGGGCGGAGTCGCAATTTCGCTTGGGGCAGTTGTACGAGGCACGGGGTGAGTTCGCGACGGCGGCGAGTTTTTACGAGAAACTCGCGTCCTCGCGCGACCGTGCCGCGCCCGCGGGCGGGGCCGGCGTGTGGTCGGATGCGAGCGTGGTCCCTCTCGCGAGGTGCCTGCGATCGGACGGCGACGCCAGCAACGACGCAGAGGCTGAGCGGCTGCTGGCGGCGGTGCTGGAGGGCGGGAGGGTCGGCCCGGAATCTCCCGAGTACCAGGCGGCGCTGATCGAGCTCGGTGAGATGCTGTACGATGAGGGCAGGCACTCCGAAGCGGTGACGCGGCTGCGGGAAGCCGTGGAGCGATACCCGGATGACGCGGGCCGGGTGCGCCTGTGCTTCAAACTGGCCGACTCGTGCCGGCTCTCGGCGCGCCAGATCGAGCAGGATCTGGCGGAGGCTCGGCCCCAGGCCGAGCGCGACGAGCTGATCAAGGCGCGGTTGGCGCGGCTGCGCGAGGCGCGGCCGCTGTACGCGTCGGTGGTCAGTCAGTTGCGGGCGCGGTCGGCGGACTTCCTGGGCGCGGCGGAGCGGCTCTACCTGCGCAACGCGATGTTCTACATCGGAGACTGTGCATTCGACCTGCGGGAGTTCGACGCGGCGATCCGCGAATACGACGCGGCGCGGCAGGCGTATCCGGAGGACCCGTCCTCGCTCGTGGCGATGGTGCAGATCGTGGCTGCGTACCTGGAGCAGGGCGAGCCGGCGAAGGCGGCCACCGCGAACGAGCGGGCGCGACAGCACTTTGCATCGCTGCCCGAATCCGCGTGGTCGGGCCCGAATCTGCCGATGGAACGCCGGCATTGGGAGCAATGGCTCAAGAGCCGCGCGGCGCTGGACGGCCGGGCGGATGCGGGCGGAGAAGGTGCTCGTCCGGAGTGACGACGTTGCAGGGGTCAAGGATGACCGAGTCAGGAACAACACGACACGCGATCGCGGCGCGGGCCGCCGAGTTGCTGGCCCGCCAGTGCGCGGCGGCTTCGGAATTGAACCAGCGAGCGGACCGGGTGGGTCGTCTTGTGGACGAGAGCGGGTTCGACCCCGGTGAGGTTCTGGAATTTCTGGCGGCCCGACAGTCCTTGGTGGACGAACTGGCCGCGGACGCCTCGGAATTTGAGGGGCTGCGGTTGCGATGGGATTCGGTGCTGGCCGGGGCGGAGCCGCGTCAGCGGGACGAGTTGACTCGTTCGCTGGAACGGTGCGCCACGCTGGTGGGCCAGTTGATGGCGGCCGACAGGGCGCTCTCCGAACGGCTGGAGGCGCGCCGGCGGGCGATCGCGGACGAGCTCTTGGAATTGGATCGTGGTCGGGATGCGCTGGGGGCGTATCGGTGTGGCTCCGTGGCTGTGCCGGCGTTCCGGGATCAGGAGGCGTGATCCCGTGACGACGTTGCAGGCCAAAGCGAGCGAGGCGGGAGAAGGGCCCGGGGCGCTGAGCCGGCTGGATCTTGCGGAGATTATCCGCGAGCTCGACTCACGGACGGAGGCTCTTCGCGCGACACATGAGCGATTGGAGGGCGAGGTGATTCGGCTGCGGGAGGAGCTGGCCGGGGCAAACCAGCAGGTCGAGCGGTCGCGCCGGCTGGCGGCCCTTGGAGAGATGGCCGCGGGCATCGCACATGAAGTGAGGAACCCGCTGGGATCGATCCGGCTCTACGCGAAGATCTTGCAGGACGACTTGCGGGCACGTGGCGACATCGACTTGGAAGTGACGGCGCGCAAGATCACGGCCGCGGCCGCGGGGCTCGACGAGGTTGTGGCCCAGGTGCTGGCGTTCGCTCGTGACGAGAAGGTGCGTCCGGCGATGATCGACGCGGCGAGCCTGTTCTCGAGGGCACTTGAGCTGTGCCGCGGCGGCGACCTGGGCACGGATGCCTTGTCTGGCGTGGCCGTTGAGGGTCCCGGAGCCGGGGCCGCGGAGTTGTGGGTTGAGTGCGACGGCGGCATGGTGGCGCGAGCCTTGGTGAATCTGATCCGCAATGCTCTCGAGGCGATGACCGAAGCGGGGTGCGCGGTTCCGCGGCTGGTGCTGGGCGCGCGGAAGGGCTGGTTCGCGGGTCGGGATGGTGTTCGGCGGAGGACGGTGGTGTTGGGCGTGTCGGACGCGGGGCCGGGAATTCCGCAGGAGATCAGGGCGCGTCTGTTCGATCCGTTCTTTACGACGCGAGGGCAAGGGACCGGGCTGGGGCTTGCGATCGTGCATCGGATCGTGGATGCGCACGGCGGTCGGATCCGGATCGGCGACCGGGCGGGTGGGGGGGCGAGCGTGGAGCTGCTGCTCCCGGAACGATTGTCGGGCGAGGGCCGCGAGGTCCAATCGGGAGGTCAGGCAGCATGAGCACGGTATTGATCGTGGACGACAAGGAGATGATGCGGGATAGCGTGGCCGCGACGCTGCAGCGGGCGGGGCACGAAGTCGTCGCGGCGTCGGATGCGACGGGCGCGCTCGCCGCGGTCGTGCGGCGTCGGCCCGATGCCGTGATCACGGACCTTCGGATGCCGGGGTTGAGCGGGCTGGACCTGTTGGCCCGGCTCAAGGAGCTGGACGACGAACTGCCGGTGGTGGTGATGACGGCCTTCGGCACGGTGGAGACCGCGGTGGCGGCCATGAAGGGCGGCGCGTACGACTTCGTGCCCAAGCCGTTCGACGGCGACCACCTGATTCTCACGGTTCGGCGCGCGATCGAGCACGCGCGGGTGGTGCGGGAGAACGCCGTGCTGCGTCGCGGCGGGGCGGGTGCGTCGGGCGGGACGGGAATGTCGGGCGTGCAGGGTGGGGGTGGGCCGACCGGGATCGACCGGATCGTCGGGGATTCCCCGGCCATCCGTCGCGTGAAGGAGCAGGTGCTGGCGGTGGCGTCGTCCTCGGGGACGGTGCTCATCTGCGGCGAGTCGGGCACGGGGAAGGAGGTGGTGGCGCGGGCCGTGCATGAGCTCAGCCCGCGCGCAACGGGCGCATTCTTGGCCGTCAACTGCGCGGCGTTGAGCGAATCGCTGCTCGAGAGCGAGCTGTTCGGTCACGAGAAGGGCGCGTTCACGGGCGCGGAGAAGCTGCGGAAGGGCCGGTTCGAACTCGCCGACATGGGAACCCTCCTGCTCGACGAGATCAGCGAGATGAGCGTGCGCGTGCAGGCCAAGTTGCTGCGGGTTCTGCAGGAGCGCGTGATCGAGCGGGTGGGATCGAGCCTGAGCATCGGTGTTGACGTGCGCGTGGTGGCCACGAGCAACCGGGACCTGCCGAGGGCGGCGGCGCGACAGGAATTCCGGCAGGATCTCTTCTTCAGGCTCAACGTGCTGCCCATCCACCTGCCGCCGCTGCGCGATCGCATCGAGGACGTGCCGCCGCTGGCGCACCATTTCGTGAGCCAGATCGCGGGGCGTGAAGGGCAGTGCTCGCGGCGACTCGGGGACTCCGCGATTGCGGCGCTTCGCGCGTACGCATGGCCCGGGAACGTTCGGGAGCTTCAGAATATCTGCGAGCGGGCGGTGGTGCTCAGTCACGGCCGCGGGGACGAGATCGGCGGAGAGCTGATCGAACCGTGGCTCCGGTCGGGTGCGTCGGAATTGTCGGAGACGACCGGATTGGCACCGACGAGCGTGATCGGTCAACGGCTCGGCGGGAACGTCGAGCCCAAGGCCCCGGCCGCCGGCGGTGGAGATGGGTTCGTGTCGGTGGTCGGTCGAGAGTTGGAGGACATCGAACGCGAAGCCATCGTGAAGACACTCACGCGCTTCGATGGGCATCGGCAACGAACTGCCGCGGCCCTGGGAATCGGCGTGCGAACGCTGGGCTTGAAATTGAAACGCTGGAAGAACCAGAAGCTGGTCGAACCGGGCCTGTGATGGCTCTGGCACGCGGCGTGCGGAAGCCGATGCGGAAACAGGCGCACGACGTCGAGGAGATGCGGCGGTGTTCAACGTTGGTGAATTATTCGAGTCAGGTTCGATTCCGGCGCTGGAAATGGCGTTCCGGTTCGCGGGGCAGCGGCAGCGTTTCATCGCCAGCAACATCGCGAACCTAACCACGCCCGACTACCGACCCGTGGACGCCTCACCCGAGGGTTTTCAGAGGGTGATGCGGGAGGCGATCGCGGAGAGCCGGAGCAGAAGGGCCGGCGGGGTCGGTGGGCTGGCCTGGCGTGAAACGGAGGAGTTGAGAAGGGCCGCGGGATCCGGTGAGCTGCGGGTCGTTCCCCGCTCGCCGTCAGGGAACATTCTGTTTCACGATCGGAACAACCGAGACGTGGAACGGCTCATGCAGTCGCAGGCGGAGAACGTCGCGATGTACCGCGTCGCTTCGGAGTTGTTGCGTGGGCGGTTCGAATCGCTGCGGGCCGCGATCGCCGAACGTGCTTAGCGAATGGCTAAGGGCTCGGGCAGCAAGCTGGCACGTATGCGGTATCAAACCCCGTTTCAGGTGCGTGTGCGAATAACGCTGAAGGGTGGTACGAAAGCTGGCACGTCGGTTGCTTCGGAAATAGTCAGCTGACGAAGGCTCGAACGCATGTACGGATCGCTCGACATCTCGGTTGGTGGCATGATCGCGCAACGGACGCGACTGGAAGCGATCAGCGCAAATTTGGCCAACCGCGATGTGATCCTGGATTCGCAGGGCCGGTTGAGTCCGTATCGGAGAAAGATGGTCATGCTCGCGTCGGGGGACCCCACGGCACGGACCGAGGTCGGACGAGCTCTTGGCGTGCATGTCACGGGGATTCAAGAGGACCCGACCCCACCCAGTTGGCGGTATGAGCCCGAGAGCCCCTACGCAGAGAAGTCTGGATCGCACAAGGGATATGTGCCGGCTCCGAACGTGAATCCGGTATACGAGCAGATTGATGCGCTCGCCGCGTCGAGAGCGTACGAGGCGAATGTTGCGGCCGCGGAGGCGTCCAAGTCGATGATCGCACAGGCGTTGCGTTTGCTTGCATAGGTGGAGTGAGGGGCTTCGCGCCGGGAGGGCGATAGCATGTCCGATCCATTGGGGATGCTGGGGGGCTCGCGCGGGATTAACCCCGCGGGTGGTCCGCCGCCGGGGGCCGGGGGCGCGAATCGCCCGGGAGGGTCGTCGGAGGCATCGTTCAAGGACCTGCTGATGGCGAACATCAAGCAGGTCAATCAAGCACATCAGGAAGCGACGACCGCGACCGAAGACCTGGTCTCGGGCAAGCGCAACGATCTTGAGGGTGTGCTGCTGGCTACGCAAAAGGCTGACACGGCATTCCGGATGCTGCTGGCGGTTCGGAACAAGGTCGTGCAGGCGTATGAAGAAGTGAAGCAGATGCGCGTCTGACGGGCTGGGTCGTCAGATGCCAGCGCAATCCTTGCGCATTCGCGCAACATCGGTCGTGGCACCTGCGCGTGATTCAAGCGGCATGGCGCAGCGGTCCGACGTGATATGGGACCGAGGTGTACCTGAAGAGCAGGGTGACCGTGCTCGCGCGGGTCGGGTGTGAGATGCGGGAGCGGGACCGGTGGACGAGGAGGTTCACGGATGGAATCGCTGCGTCGAGTCCTGGCGAACATCCGGACGCAAGTCGGCTCGATGGGCCTTTCGGTCAAACTGCTGCTGGCCTCGCTGGTTGTGGTGGCCATCATGACGTTGTTCGTGGTCAACCAGTACGCGGGCAGAACAAAGACGACGGAACTGCTGCCTGAAGCATCCGCGTCGGATCTGCAGCGTGCCGCGTCGCACCTCGACGCGGTCGGTGTTCCCTACCAATGGGTCAACGGCAAGATCCACGTTTCTGCGGAGCGTTCCTTGTCTATTCTCGGGATGCTCGGTGAAGCCGGGAAGCTGCCCGAGGACGCGGCGGTCACGTTCCGGAATTTCATCGAGAAACAGAACTGGATGAATCCCAAGAGTCAGAATGACCAGATCTACAACACGGCGCTGCAGAACACGTTGGCGCTGGCGTTGCGGTCATTCCGGGGTGTGCAATCGGCGACGGTGATCATCGACGCACCGGAGCCCGCCGGTCTCGGCGCCGCCGTGCGCAAGCCCACCGCTTCGGTTCTCGTGGTGACGCGAGGTGGGCGGCCATTGGAAACGCCGACCGTGGACGCGATCGCCTCGATGGTCGCGAGTGCAAAGGCCGGGCTCGATCCTCGGAACGTCTCGATCTCCGACGGCACGAGGCACTATCGGGCACGGGCCGCGGAGGACGTTCAGGCTTCGACGTACCTCGAGCACGTGACCGCGGTCGAGCAGCGCGTGACGGCCAAGCTGCACGAGGCGCTGGCGTACATTCCGAGCGTCATCGTCGCGGTGAACGCGCAGGTCGATGTGCGGCGCACCACGAGCACGACCCGGCGCATGCTCCCGGTGGGGCAGGGCTCCCTGGGCTTGGTGTCCCGCGAGACATCGGACTCCAAGAACCAGTCTGAGGCGGGCACGGCCGCCGAGGCCGGGACGCGCGCCAACGTCGAGATGGACCTGCGGCGTGGGGGCGGCGGGGGCGCCAGGACGGTCGACGAGCGGTCCGAGACGGAGTACGAGAACATCGTCGGTTCGACAAACGAGACGACCATCGATCCCAAGGGCATGCCGACGAAAGTCAACGCGATGGTCAGCGTGCCGCGCGAGTACGTTGTTGCACTGGTGCGCCAGAGCAAGCCCCCTCCGACGGCCGGCGCGGCGGACACGGAACCCACAGCGGACGAAGTGAACCAGATGTGGGCCACCGAATCCGAGCGGTTGCGTCGCGATCTCCTGCCGCTGGTGGAGACCGCGTCATCGGACCCCGGTTCCCCGGCGCCGACGGGAACGATCGTGGTGTCGCTGATTCCCGTGCCGCGCGGCGCGATCGAGGTCGGCCCGGCACCAGCGGGAGCGGGCGCGGGGCTCATGGGCACGCTGTCGAGCCTTGCCGACGGCTCGGGTTCATCGGGCCCGCTCGGTGGGCTGATCAAGCCGGTGGTGCTGGGCGGCCTGGCCGTTGCGGCGCTGGGCATGATGCTGGTATTGGTCCGGTCCGGCACCAAGTCGCCCCCACTTCCGACGGCACAAGAGCTCGGGGGCGTACCCCCGGCGCTCGAGGGCGCGGAGGAGATCGTGGGCGAGGCGGAGGAGGGGGAGACCGCGATGACGGGCATCGAACTCGACGAGGGCGCGCTCAGCGCCAAGAACGTGCTCGAGCAAGTGTCGAAGATGATCAAGGAGAATCCGCGTGACGCGGCCCAGCTGGTGAACCGCTGGATCGCGAACTGACGCGGAGGTCCGTTCATGCCACGCAAGCAGACCGACAAGCTGCCCACCGACGCGAAGGAGCTGGAGGGCCTGACGAAGGCCGCGATTCTCCTGCTGACGGTGCGTGAGGAGACCGCCAGCGAGTTGCTCAAGCAGCTCACGCCGGAGGCCGTCGAGGAAGTCACGAGGGAACTCGCGGGACTGGGGCGCGTGCCCGATTCGCTGCGCAACGCCGTGCTCGATGAGTTCTACGCGACGTCGATCGCAAGCCAATACGCCAACGAGGGCGACCTGGACTACGCCAAGCAGCTCCTGAGCCGGTCGATGGAGGGAAAGTCCGCCGAGCGCGTGCTCCAGCAGATCCAGACCCAGGTGCAGAAGACGCCGTTCTCGTTTCTCCAACGAGCCGAGAGCGAGAACCTGCTGACGTTCATCCAGGACGAGCATCCGCAGACCATCGCTCTGATCGTCTGCCACCTGGCGCATCACAAGGCGGCCGAGATTCTGGGAGGCCTGCCGCTGCAGAAGCAGATCGAAGTGATCAAGCGCATCGCGAACATGGAGCAGACCAACCCGGAGGTCATCCGTGAAGTCGAGAAGGGGCTCGAGAGCCGGCTGAGCAACATGCTCGTGCAGAGCATGGAGAAAGCGGGGGGGGTGCCGACCGTTGCCGAGATTCTCAACCTCGCGGATCGGTCCACGGAAAAATCAATCATGGAGGGGCTCGAGTCCGAGGACCCCGACCTGGTCGAGCAGATCCGCAGGCTGATGTTCGTGTTCGAGGACATCAAGATGGTGGACGGCAAAGGCATCCAGACCATCCTCAAGGAGGTCGATAACGACGAGCTCGCACTCGCTCTCAAGACCGCCAGCGAGGAACTCAAGGAGAAGATCTTCAAGAACATGTCGGAGCGCGCGGCGGCGCTCATCCGGGAGGACATGCAGTACATGGGGCCGGTGCGGGTCAGCGACGTGGAGGCGGCGCAGCAGCGGATCGTGGACATCGTGCGGCGGCTCGAGACCGCCGGTGAGATCGTCATTGCGGGTCGGGGCGGTGACACCGAGTTGCTGGTCTGACCCGCGCCGAGTCTCTTCCCATCGCGCCGACGCGCGGAGTGCATCATGGCCCTGCTCCGGAATCCTCAGGCCGAATTCATGGCGCGGGACGCGTTGGTGCTCGATCTGGGAGACCTCCGTCGTCAAGGCGAGGAGCTGCTGACACGCGCGCGCGCAGAGGCCGAACAGATTCGGCGAGCCGCTCACGAGGAGCGTGAGCGCATCATCGCCGGCGCCTCGGAAGAGGGGCACGCACGCGGGTTTGAGGCCGGTCTTGTTGAAGGGCGCGCCAAGGGGGCCGAGGAGGGCGCCGCGGCGGCGTTCAGCGCGGCGACCGCGGCGCTGGAGGTGCTGCAGTCGGGGTTTGTCGCCGAGATCGATGCGTTCGAGCGCGATCGGGATGCGCTGAATGACGCGGCGCGGGCGGACCTGCTGCGACTCGCGGTGCTGATCGCCGAGCGCTTGACGCATCGCATCATCGAGCAGGATCCGTCGGTGGTTGTGGATCAGGTGGAAGCGGCGCTGGCGCTGGTGGCGCGGCGTGCTGAACTGCGCCTGTTCATCAACCCCGAGGACCGGGCCATGGTCGAGCGGGCGCTGCCCGTCATGTCTTCGCGGCTGGTCGCGGCACGTCATGTGCGGGTCGAGGAAGACGCGTCGGTTTCGCGTGGCTCCTGCGTGCTGCGCGTGGAGGGCGGGAGCGCGTCGGCTGGTTCGGGCGGATCCGCTTCCGGGGGAGTGATCGACGCTTCGATCGGGACACAGGTGCAGCGGATCGTCGAGGCGCTGCTGCCCGCGACGGGCCAGCGCGCGGGTGTGATCGGGCAGGCCGGGCCGAGGCGTGCGAACGACGCGGCATGAACGCTCTCTCGCCCTATCTTGAATCGGTCCGGCGACTCCGCACGATCAGGGTCGAAGGTCGGGTCGTGGCGCTGCGTGGCATGGCTCTGCACGTTGAGGACCTGCCGGCGCCGGTCGGCTCGCTGGTACGTGTCGGTTCGGCGCACCTGGGTGAGGTCGTCGGATTCGAGGGTTCCCGCGCAATTGTGATGATGCTGGTGCAGACCGGAGGCGTGCAGACGGGCGATGCGGTGTGCGCACTTCAAGTGACCCAGACGGTAGGGGTGGGCGCGCGGTTGTTGGGGCGCGTGCTCGACGGCCTCGGGCGGCCGATCGATGGGCGTGGGCCCATCCGAGAAGCCGTCCCACGGCTGATTGATCCGGAGCCGATTTCGGCGTTGCGTCGCCGACGAATTACGGAGCCACTGCCCACTGGCGTGCGCGTGATCGACCTGATGACGACGCTCGGCCGTGGTCAGCGGATGGGCGTGTTCGCGGGCCCGGGCGTGGGCAAGTCGACGCTGCTGGGACGGGCTGCCCGTCGGACGCGTGCGGACGTGAACGTCATCGGTCTGATCGGCGAGCGGGGGCGCGAGGTGCGTGACTTTATCGACGGCGTCTTGGGGCGCGAGGGGCTCGAACGGAGCGTGGTGGTCGTGGCGACCGGGGACGAATCGCCGCTGATGCGGATCCGAGCCGCGCACGTCGCGTGCGCCGCGGCCGAGCAGTTCCGTGACGACGGGCTTGACGTGTTGCTCACCATGGACTCCGTCACCCGGTTTGCGCACGCGCAACGGCAGGTCGGGTTGAGCGTGGGTGAACCTCCGGCGACCAAAGGCTACACGCCGAGCGTGTTCGCCGCGATGGCCCGGCTCCTGGAGCGGGCCGGAGCGGTTGAGCCCGAATCAGGCGGAGCACGCGGCGGTTCGATCACCGGTCTGTACACAATTCTCGTCGAGGGCGACGAGATGAACGAGCCGATTTCGGACGCGGCGCGGGGCATCCTGGACGGGCACATCGTGCTGTCCCGAGCATTGGCGCGGAAGGGGCATTATCCGGCCGTGGACGTGCTCGACTCGATCTCGCGCGTTGCCGATGACGTCTGCGATGGTGCGCACGTCGCGGCACGTCGGCAGTTCACGCGGCTGCTCTCCGCGTACCGCCAGGTGGAGGAGTTGGTCCAGATCGGTGCGTACGCCAAGGGATCCAGCCCGGAGGCCGACGCCGCGATTGCATTCAAGTCCCGGCTGGACGAGATTCTCAGACAGGACGCAACCGATGACGAATCGTTCGATGCAGCGCGGGCGAGGATGATCCGACTGGCGGTGGAGGCGGGCGCGGCGCTGCAATCCGGACCGCGCCGAACGTGAACGAGTGAGGGACGATGCCAGTCAAGTTCCGATTCAACTTGGAGACCGTGCTCGACGCTCGACGCCGCGTCGAGCGCGAGCGTCAACGGGTCGTTGCCGCGCTGGAAATGGAGCGGCTGCGGATCGAATCCAGGATCCTGCTTGCGCAGCGCGAGATCGCCGCCGGTCGAGAAGAAGTCCGGGCCATGGCGGACTGCCGAGGCACCGCATCGATAACGCTCGATATGGTTGACATCCGCCGTCGCGCGCACCTGGCCGGCGGTCAGATGATGCTGATCCACCGGCTTTCCCTGGAACTCGGCGCGATCATGCGGCGTCTGCAACGGGCTCGGGCCGATCTGCTCGAAGCCGCGCGTTCGCGGCGCGGCGTGGAGATCCTGCGTGAGCGACGGTGGACCGAGTGGACCGATCGTGTGCGACGAGCCGAATCCGGTGAACTGGACGAGCTCAGCGTGATGCGTTGGGGTCGAGACGATCAAGGGGCGCGGCGATCGGCCGCGTCGATGGACGCGAAGGGCGGCTTCGATTGCGGTGCGACGCCGTATGATCGGACCCAAGAGGTTCCGGAGGTGCCGACGTGAGAACGCTCTGGGCCATTCTGACAACGGTGGCGGTTGCGAACGTAATCGGTCTGGTGGGCTTTGTCGCTTTTCTTGCGGTCACGGACCGCCTCAGCGCCGATCGGGTCGAGCGCATACGCGAAGTGCTGATGCACACGGTGTCGGACGAGCGACGGCAGAAGGAGGCGGCGGACGCGCGAGCCAAGGCGGAATCGGCAAAGGTCGAGGAGGAACGCAAGCTGGCGCAGCCCCCTGTTCCCGCGTCGGAGAGCATCATCGGATCCCATGAGATGAGAGAGGTCGCGCAGCAGCAGGCGATGCGGCTGCAGAGGGAGGTCGATGATCTGCGCCGAGCGCTGGCAACCGAGCGCGGGATTGTGGAGAAGCAGGCGCTGGAACTTGCGACATCGCGGAAGGCCTTCGAGGCACAGCGCGAGCAGGCGCGCCGGATCGAGGGAACCGATCAGTTCAAGCGAGCGCTGGCCACACTCGAAGCGCAAAAGCCGGCGCAGGCCAAGAGCGTTCTCCGCGCGATCATCGACTTGGGCCAGTTGGACCAGGCCGTGGCATACCTCAACGCGATGCAGGAACGTGTGCGTGCGAAGATCATCGCCGAATTCGTGAAAGAGGACGCCAAGATGGCAGCAGATTTGCTTGAGCGACTTCGGACCCGGGGCCTCGTCCTGGGTACCGAAGGCCCATCGAAGTGAACCAAAGTCCGGCACCCACCTTACCGCCAAGCGCTGCATCGATTGAATTCGGATGCACCCTGCGAGGCGAGTTCACGGCCGGGCCTGCCGAGGCGGACGGCGCGTTCCGAGCGCATCTCAAGGCCGCACGCCGCGAACCCGCGGGCAAGTCGATCCGTTCGGACGTTGAGCCGTTGACCGCGCGTCGTCTCGCGGAGTTGCTGGGCTCCACCGATCCGGCGGTGCTCCGAGCGTTCAGCGGAATTACGGTGGGCGGGAGCGGAGGCGCGGCGCGGGGCGCGGGCCCGGACCCGCGATCGAGCCCTGCAGCAGCGGGGCGAGCACAGCGACTATCAGCCGCTGCTTCTGAGCATGGCGGGGTGGATTGTGGCGACGCGCACCACGAAGGAGGCTGCGGTTCGGCACCGCAGCCGGAGGAGGCCTCTGCTTCGATCGAATCGTCTACGCGGCGCACGCGGCTTGAGACGGACCCGCCCGAAGTTCAGGCTGACCGGGAAAGCGCAGGCGTGGTCTCGGACGCGCGTACAAACGTCGATGGAGCTTCGCGCCAGACCTTGCCGTCACGTGTAGCCTCTGCCCAGGTTCCGGATGCGAATTCGGCCGTCTCGATACCTGAAACGAGCGCGTTCGCTGTGGTATCCGGTGGAAAGAGCATATCGATCGGGCAGGAATTGGAGCGGGGAACCAGCGCACTCAGTGCGCTGCAGCGCACAACCCGCGCGGATCGACCACAGGTACAATGGTCCGATCCTGCGCAACCGCGGGCTCACGAAACGCAATCGCGGACTGAGCGTTCCGTGCTTCGAGCGTTGGTCGCGTCACTCCACCAGCGAGGCGGCAGTGTCAACATGAGGCTCGATCCGCCATTGCTCGGCGACATTCGCGTTCGTCTCGAGTTGCGTGATTCGACCGTGAGTGTCCGCTTTGAGACCGCGAATGAAACGGCACGGCAATTGCTCGAAGGGTCTTCGGTGATGCTCCGGACCACGCTCGAAGCGCGCGGCCTGAGCGTCGACCGTCTGGATTTCTTGGTCGCCAGGGATGGCGCTGAGCAGACACCTGTAGGGCAGAAGAGCCCTCTCGAAACGGGCACGGAGGCCCGGCCCGGGACGCAGGGTGATCCGAACTCGACCCCAGGATGGGGCGGCTCCGGATCTGATGGGAGCAGGTCCCATTCGGGCGGAGGCCCGTTCCAGCACCCGTTTGCTCGCGGAGGCGAGCGACCCGAATCTGTCGAGGACGGAGTTCTCACGGCGGGAGACGCGGCCGGCGGAGTACGGCATCAACTACTTGGGGCGCGGGAGGCGCGCCAGCCCTCTGGCCTTGTCGGTCAGGGAGTGAACGCGATTGCCTAGTCTCGCCGCGCCCGGTTCGGTCCGGGAGCAGGAGGCTCTGTCATGGCCACGGTCCAATCCGTGAACGCATCTGCGCGCTCGCCCGTATCCGCTCCCCCGGCATCCAAAGGGGTTGATGCGCTCGGAAGCCAGGATTTTCTCAAGCTCATTTTCACAGAGCTTGGCAAGCAGGATCCGCTGAAACCGAACGATACCAACACGCTGCTGCAGCAGTTATCCACTATCCGCTCGATTCAGTCGGACGTCGATCTCTCAGATCGTCTCGCACGGCTGGTTGGTCAGAACGAATTGGCCTCGGCAGGGGGGCTGATCGGCCGCCGTGTGGCGGGGCTTGATCCGGACGCGGAGCGGATCGAGGGCCAGGTGATTTCGGTGACGAAGACGAAAGAGGGCGCGGTCCTTACGCTCGATGGCGGCCGCAAACTGCCATATTCCGGCTTGGAATCGATCCTGGAGGCCGCGGTGCGCGGGGATGCGCCTGAGAACGGGGCCGAATCATGACCCTCCCAAATGACGCGATCCGGGTGCTTGGAGGAGCTTCCCCGGCCGCCGTTCGGCCCGGCCAGAGCGAGCACGCGCCGGCTCACGCGGCGGACTTTGGCGAGTTGCTCCGTCGCGCGGAAAATGGTGGTCTCGTAACCCGCCACACCGTGACGGTACCGTCTGAACTGAAGCTCGGGCTCGACCAGCACCAGATCAGCCGCCTCGGCGCGGCCATAGACCGCGCCGAAGTGTCAGGCCTGAAATCGCCGCTGGTGCTCATCGATGGGAAGGCATTGGTCGTCGATGTTCCCACCCGCACGGTGACGCGATCCCTGGACCTGGAGCTCGGTGCGATCGGGGTCGATGGGATCGACGGCGTCGTGCCCGTTGAGGCACCGGACGCGAAGGGTCATCCTCTCGCGGCTCATTCTTTCGGCGTCCCGAGCAACGGGTCGCTCGTTGACCTGCTTGCGCGGCGAACCGCCTGAGCCCTGCATTGCTCTTGATCGTGTCCGTGTGTGACAAAGGAGAAGCGCCTTGGCCTCCACCACCGCGATGTACACGGCCCTGTCGGGCATGATCGCCGCGTCGCGCAGCATCGACGTGATAGGCAACAACGTCGCGAACGTGAACACGACCGCGTTCAAGTCCTCACGCACCGTTTTCGCGGATCAGATCTACCGCACACTCGATCCCGGCTCGGCGCCCAGCGCCAACACGGGCGGCACGAACCCCAAGCAGGTCGGGCTCGGGGTGGGTATCGCCGGCACGCAACGGAATTTCAACGGTGGCTCCATTGCGACCTCGGGCGATGCACGCGACCTGGCAATCGAGGGCGATGGGCTGTTCGTTGTGCGACGCGACGGAACGGATTACTACACGAGAGCCGGGGCGTTTCGTCCCAATGCTCAGGACGAACTGTCGGCACCCTCGGGCGAGAGGCTCATGGGGTATAGTGTTGACGACAATTTTCAGCTCGCCACCGGCCAACTCGCGCCACTGGCGGTACCGCTGGGCAAGACCACGATCGCGGAGGCCACGCGGAACGTGCGGCTCACGGGCAATCTGAACGCGGGGGGTGAGATTGCAACCACGGGCTCCCGCGTCGATCTGCCCGCGCTCGCACTCGCGGGGGGGGCGACGGGGAGTGGCAACGTACTCGAAGCATCGAGCCTGCTGACCGAGATTAGCGACCCCACGGACTCGACCCGGCGCTTGTTCGACGCGGGCGAGAGCCTGCGATTGAGCGGAGCCGAGAAAGGCGGCAAACTGCTCCCGGATGCGGCCCTCGCCGTCACGACCTCCACAACGGTCCAGCAGTTGCTTGATTTTCTCGCGAGCGCCCTTGCGATTGATACCGCGTCCGGAACCAACACCGACGGCGTCATTCCCGGAGCCCAGCTCGATCCGGCCACCGGAGTCATCAGCGTTGTGTCCAACGCGGGAAGGGTCAACGAACTGGACATCGAAGCGAGGGATCTTCAGGTGCTGAACGCGGCTGGCGACGCGTTTCGTTCGCCCCTCAAGCCAACCAAAGTGAGCTCCGCCAACGGGGAGAGTGTACGGACCACCTTTGTTGGATACGACTCGCTCGGCGCGGCGGTGACCGCGGATGTCTCACTGGTACTTGCCGACAAGAACGCGCAAGGTACGACTTGGCGCTACTACCTCGAAAGCGCGGATGACACCGATGGCGACCTTCGATTGGCATCAGGGAACATCTCCTTTGATTCTGACGGGCGGCTGTTGGCCGCGGATCCCCTGCGTGTGACCATCAACCGTCAGGGAACCGGCGCGGCGGACCCGCTTGAGTTGGACTTGTCGCTCCGTTCCGCGTCCGGGGAGGTGACGGCGCTCGCCGACGTGCGGTCCAGCTTGGCGGCGGTGTTCCAGGATGGATCGCCCATCGGCACGCTCAGCAGTTTCGGAATCGGGGCCGACGGCCTGATCACGGGGACGTTCAGCAACGGCCAGACACGGACGATGGGACAGGTGGTGCTGGCCAAGTTCGCGAACAATCAGGGCTTGATCTCGGAGGGGCAGAATTTGTTCTCGGCCGGACCGGACAGCGGATCGCCCGCGGTGAATGCGCCCGGCGTGCTCGGCACGGGCCGGATTGTCGCTGGTGCCCTTGAGTCCGCCAACGTGGATCTGTCGCAGGAATTCACCAACCTGATCCTTGCTTCCACCATGTTCTCCGCTTCGTCCCGTGTCATCACGACCAACGACCAGCTGCTGCAGCAGTTGCTGGTTCTCGGGCGATAGTCGATAACTCGCGCGGGGTCCGAGTACGCCCGCGCACCGTATGACTTGCGCCGGATAGCGCGCGCAGGCAACTCCACGATCGTCGCGTACGGACCCCGCGCCTGCGATGCCACCGTTCGGGCAACCGATGGACATCGGGGCCGCGTGTGCGGGCCCGCCGCGTTCGCGCGGACCAGGCCCCGACGAGCACTCCTGCCCGCGAGCGAGAACCAGCATGTCCAAGGAAGCCGCCGCAAGCCCCGCTCCGGCCGCAGAGCCCGAAGCGGCGAAGAAGAGCAAGATGCCGATCAAGACCATCGCGGTTGTGCTCGTAGTCATGATCGCGGAAGCCGCGGCCCTGCTGTTCCTGATTGGTCTCAAGGCGCCCAAGGCCTCCGAGGGCGCCGAGACGCACGATCTCAAGCCGGACCAGGCGGCCGAAACGCAGGAGATCCTGGTTGCGGAGGACAAGTTCCAGAACCTCCAGACGGGGCGGGTGTGGCTGTGGGATGCCGCGGTGTATGTGCAGGTCAAGGCCATGCACGCGGAGCGCATCGAGAAGACCCTGGAGCAGCGTAACGCCGAGATCAAGGAAGGAGTCAGCCAGATCATGTCCCGGGCCCAGCACGCGCAGCTCAAGGAGCCCGAGCGTCAGACGCTGAACCTCCAGTTGACCGCCTACTTGCAGAAGGTCTTCGGTTCGGACGCGCAGGGCAAGAGCCTGGTCGAACGCGTCCTGATCCCGCGATGCCGGGGGTTCCCCGCCGGATTCTGATGGCGGCATCCGCCGGGCGTCATACGCCGATGTAGCGCGCGTAGATCGCGCGAGCGCGAACGATGTCATCCGTGCCGCGGATCACGGCTCGCAGGTCGGGGAAGACGGTCAGCCGCAGCGCTCGCCCCGCGTCATCCTGTTCGTAGTGCAGGAAACCCCGGAGCAGACCCGACTCGACACGAAAATCGCCCGAATCTCCGAGTCGCGCGGCAAGAGCCTCAAGGGTCACCGGGGCCGGCGACGGGGCAGCGGAGGTTGCGTGCCCGGTCGAACCGGGTCGGATTTGCACGCCGCCGCCGTCGCGCGTGCAGATCACAGCCGAAAGCGTGCGATGCGCGCCCTGCAGGAACGCGAATCGTCGTTGGCCGCAGCA
Organism: Phycisphaerae bacterium; assembly: GCA_016794925.1. GTDB lineage: Bacteria > Planctomycetota > Phycisphaerae > Phycisphaerales > UBA1924 > JAEUIW01. Next base: position 264,218 of record JAEUIW010000002.1, on the reverse strand, counting down.
GGGGCAATCTGCGCGGGGGCCGAGCGAGCGCAGGTCTAATGCCCGTTCTTCGTTCGACCACAAGTCAACGCTCCGCAGGCAGGGGTCGGCCGCCGCCGCGCCGGTGAGCAACTTGATTGCCTCGGCCGCTTGACGCGAGGCGACGAGTGCTGCCACGGGTCCGAGCACGCCCGCCGTCTCGCACGTGGGGGCGGCGCCGGGTCGCGGCGGGTCCTCAAACACGCACCGCAGGCACGCCGACTGACCGGGCAGGATCGTCATGTTCATCCCCAACGCGCCAACCGCCGCGCCGTAGATCAGTGGTATACCCGCGGATACGCACGCGTCGTTGATCAGGTACCTGGTCTCGAAGTTATCCGTGCAGTCAATCCCGACCATTCCAGATGTGCCGGGCGTGCGCGAGGCGAGCAGCTGGAGTGCATTCATCGGCGTGAGATCGGCGACATGCGAATCGATGGACACAGTGGGCGCCACACGCAGGAGCGCCTCGCGAGCTGCTTCGGCCTTGGGTCGTCCGAGCAACGCATCGCGCTCATTGAAAAGTGTCTGCCGTTGCAGGTTCGAGATCTCGACGACGTCGCGATCGATCAGCGCGATCGAACCCACTCCGGCCCTGGTGAGCAAATCCGCCGCGGTTGTCCCCAGCGCTCCGCACCCGACAATCACCGCGCGGGCGCGGGAGAGACGATCCTGACCCTCGGGTCCAATTCCCGGCAGCGCAACCTGTCTGGCGTGGCGTTCAAACATGGCGTCAGTACGAAAGCCTAGGGCCTTGTCGTTCTCGGGAATGTCGGCCCCGTAACGACGGCACCCCGGACCGAGGCAACTCGATCCGGCCCTGTTCGGAGCGTGATGAGCACGATCTCGGGTACCGTGCCCAGGCGAACCGGGAGGATGGTCATGCCCACGCCGCAAGAGGTGAGCACCGGGCAGCACGGGCCCTCCGCAGCGCCCCAGGCGTACTTGCGGCCGTATTGGCTGGGAACGATGGGTGGGCCGATGAACGGCAGACTGATCTGGCCACCGTGCGTGTGCCCACTCACAATCAGATCCGCGTATCTTGTGGCGCCTGCGGTGCCGGCGGCGAGCAGTTCATCGGTCTGCGAAGCATCCGGATTGTGGGAGAGCACCAGGCGCGGGATGCGAGCCGGAACATCGTGCAGCGCGTCCTCGTAACTCGAGTAATCCTCGAGAAAATCGCCAACACCCGCGAGGCAGAGCGGGGATGGGCCGCTCGCATTGGATCCCGGAACGGTTGACACGAGTCGGCGCGTGGACGGGTCCACGAACGTGCGACGATTGTCGAGCATGACAACTCCGGCGCTCGAGAGCAGGCGTGACATCGCCGGGGCGTCGCCGTACCAATCATGGTTCCCAAGCACGCCGACCGTCGGCAACCCCGCTTCGGGGAACGCGGCGAGCAGGCTCGCGGCCTCGCGCAGGTATCGTCGTCCCGCGTGCACATAGTCGCCCGTCAGCAGAACGATATCGGGCCGGCACGCCAGCGCTCGAGCGATCGCTTCCTCCACCAGCCAGCTCGGCACGTTGGGACCCAGGTGGAGGTCGGAGAGCTGGACCAGGCGGAGCCCGTCGAGCTCCGCGGCCAGGCCGGGCATGGCTGCCTCGTACGCGGTCAGGCGAAGGCGCCAGGGTTCCCGGAGCGTGCCGGCAAGCCAGGAGCCGGTTCCGGCCACGCCCACTGCCGCGGCCACGGAATCGATGAGAACGCGACGCCTCCCCGTGTCGATGTCACCGGTCACGTCTCTTTCGGCGCCGGTGCCGTGACCCGTGCCCGACGGTCGAAACGCCTTGGATTCTGGTCGCGCCGAGCGGAGCCGGGTCAACAGGCCGAACGAGCCGACCCACCCCGCCCACGCAATCCCGTGCGCGGCGATGGTCACCGGCAGTTCGTCGCTACGGCCCGAAAGGCCGCTGACGAAGCGAGCGATGACCCAGCCCGGTGTCGCGAGTGCGTCGAACGCGTTGGCAACGGGCTTGAGCAACCCGCCGTCCTTCATCGCGGGCGGATCAGCGCTGGCGGGCGCGGACCGAAGATCCCGCCACACGAGCCAGTGCAGGAGTGACCCGGACACGGTCGCGAATAGCCATATCGTGAGAAGGAACGTGACGCGTCGCGACGCGGTGCGTGATCGCCATGGACCGGGCTCATGCATGACTCGGATGAGCGTAGTGATGCGGATCCGGTCGTGGGACAGGTCTGTCGGACTTGGCGCGGTATTGCCTTGGCAGCCAGTTCGGTGAAAAAAAAACCCGCCGAACGCGGCGGGCTCATGGAAGCAGGCGGGCGGTGCGTGATCAGGCGTAGTGCGCGAAGGCCTTGTTGGCTTCGGCCATGCGGTGTGTCTGATCCCGGGTTTGCATGGCCTTGCCCTCGCCTCGTGCGGCGTTGAACAACTCGTCGGCAAGTTTGAAGGCGGTGGGGCGGCCCTTCTCACCGCGCACCGAGGTGATGATCCAGCGGAACGCCAGCGATTGCTGACGCTTCCTGCTGACCTGGATCGGCACCTGATAATTGGCACCGCCGATCCGCTTCGAGCGAACCTCCACGAACGGCTTGACGTTCTCGATCGCCCGATGGAATACCACGATCGCCTCTTTGGGCGCGGCAGGGTCGGTTTCCTTGGCGAGCTTTTTGTCGATGATGTCCATGGCGTCGTACACGATGCGCTGGGCGCTGGCCTTCTGGCCCCGCACCATCATGCAATTGATGAACTTGGACAGCACCAGATCGGCGAACTTGGGGTCGGGCCTGAGCTGGGCTTCAGAACTCGTGCGGCTGCCTGCCATGTCGTATGGACCTCAATTTTCTGTTGTGCGGGGTGTTCGTGGTGGGGGGGAGTGTGAGGGAGTATTCGGGGCCGTTCAGGATTTGCCCTTCTTGGCGCCGTACTTCGAGCGGCTCTTTTTCCGCTTCTCGACGCCGAGGCAGTCGAGCGAGCCGCGAACGATGTGGTAGCGGATGCCGGGCAGATCGCGCACCCGACCGCCGCGCACGAGCACGATCGAGTGCTCCTGAAGGTTGTGGCCCTCGCCCCCGATGTACGCGGTCACCTCGCGACCATTGGAGAGTCGCACGCGAGCGATCTTCCGGAGAGCCGAGTTCGGCTTCTTCGGAGTCATGGTGCGGACAATTGTGCACACGCCGCGCTTTGATGGCGCACCCTCGAGGTCTCGCACCTTCGTCTTGGTGCGGGGCGAGCGGCGTGGCTTGCGTACGAGCTGGTTGATCGTCGGCATGGTGGCGGAGACCGTCCTGTGTTTGGTCGGATGGAAAGGGAGGAAGTGTAGCCGTCACCGTGGCCCCGGCAAGCGGGAGAACATGCCATCCCGATCAATGGTCGGATTTCGTGCGGGTGACGGGCTTCACCAGTGGTCGATACAGGGTGCGGCCCGGATCTGCCCCGATGAACTCACCGATCTCGTGAGATCTTCTTGATCTTCGAAGTACCGATCCAGACTTTCTCGTTGGATTCCAGATCCACCATCTCCAGGTTCACCTGGTAGAAATTCACCAGCGTACGCCCATCGAGCGAACGCTCCTTGTTGTCGCCGATCCTGCCCAGGATGATGAAGTCCGCGCCGAGTTCGTACTTCATCTGCTTGCGCGTTTCGGGGCGTGACCACTCCTGTCCCTGGGCACGCTCCTCGCGGACGTCCCCGCGCTGCTCTCTCATGGCCACGAAGCGGACGCGATCGGAGTTGATCAGTTCGCGCTCGAACTCCGTGGTGAACAGCTTGGTGTCGATGTAGTCCTGCGTGTCGTTCCGCACCGGGCCGACCACGACGACCGGCGCCCGGCTGTTGGTTGCCTGGAACCGGTCGATCCACTTGCGGTACAGCGTGTCGTTGACCATCGACTCGTAGACGACCCGGGCGTCGGTATCGTTGAACCGGTAGTCCACATCGGTCTGCGCGGACGGGTCGACACGTGTGACCTCGCGCGTCGGAGCGCACGCGGAAAGATTCAGCGCGGCGCCCGCGAGCAAGATGAGCGGGTAGGGCCGCGTGCGTGTGCAAGGCGTGTTGTTCATGGTGGGCTCCGTGAGGGCGCTCCGGGTCGTACGCCCCGGGTCGCATGCGTGGTGCGGATCTATCTCCAGAAATGCTCGACAATCGTGGTAAGGCCGCCCGCTTGTACGTCGGCCGTCTGCCAGGAGGTCGTGTGCAGCACCCCCCCGGAAGCAGCGAGATACTCGATACGGACAAGGTACCGACCCGGTTTGACGTCGGAAAGCGCCACGTACGCGCGGCCCGGAAGAAACGCCCAGCAGCGAAGGTCGGCCTTCTCCGTGAGCGCGACCGCGGCCAAGCCCCCAAGCACGCTCGCCAATGTCGCCCATCCGTCTCGGTCGCGCCTTCGAACGCTCTGCGTAACGGCGAACGACAGTCCGGCCTTGGCGCTCGACCGGAGCAGCGTGCGGGCGTAGATCAGTGGTAGCTCTCGCTCGTGGTTGGCGGTTGCGACCGATGCCATGTCTTCGACCAATTCCATCTCGATGGCGGTACAAAGGGTGAACTGGCCCACTGTCCCACCGGGGAGCGCCGATGGATCGCCCGTGATGCCCATTCGGGGTTCTTCCGCGAGGATCAGTCTTGCGCGTTGAGCTTCCGCACAGCCTCCCGCGAGCACCGGAAGCTGGAAGTACACCGGCCAGTCAAATACGGGAATCGGTCCAATCGTTCGAGGGAATTTCGTAGGTCCGCGCCCGGACAGCGCCACGACCAGCACGTCCCCTCGTCCACTACCCGCCGCCGGACGCTCACCTAGACCGGCAAATGCCTCGGCACGAACCGGCCCGATCAACGAGCCCTGCAGCCGGATCGAATCGCGCAGTCGCCGGCCCGCCACCCGTTGAAACTCAGTCTCACCCGAGTGCATGAACGTGACCGCCGTCAGGTAAGTGCCCAGCGTCGATTCGATGAACCGGCCCGCTTCTGCCGAGGAAACCAGCCCCGCCGAAGAGATCGATTCCAAAGCGGAGGTGTAGTCGTCTCCCCCTTTCTTCAACGCGGCGTCACGGTATCGGACGTGCCGATCCCGAAGCGTGTCGGCTTTGGATGCAAGGCGGCGTGCCTCTACGGTCGCACCGCCTTGCACGTGTCCCGACTCGAGCTGCGCGAGCAGTTTCAGGACATTGATGTAAAGGTCCTCATACGGCTCACCGAGGTACGCAGCCGCGGTGTCGTTCATCAGCCATCGGGCCGCGTCCCCGGCGGGGTCCGAGCCGTGCGCGGCCTCGATGTACGCCTCAGCACGCTCGAGATTCTCGAGACAACCCTGCGCATCGTGCCGCGCTAACGCTACCGCTCCTCGGTCCAGCCAGAGGAGCAGCCGGCTGTGGTCGCCGTACATCGCTTCCGTCTCGGGGAGGCTGAGGACCGACGCGGCAGATTCGTACCGGCCCTGCGCGTGCAGTGCATTCAGCGCCGCGCGGTGGTCCTCGAATCCCGAGCAACCCGCCAGGCAGGCGCTGGCAGCTAGCGTCGCCATCCCACGCACGCCTCGACCGGCGGCTGGTGCATCAGGCGAGTCTGAATGAGGCGGACCAGCGATCATGCGTGCCGGTGGGTGTACTGTCTGGTCATTACGGGTGGATCGCGCTCCGGAGCGCGCCCCGGGAGATCGCCGGGACCGCGTACCAAGTGTACGCGCTCGGATCTCATCCGAACTCACGCCGAACGAGGGTCGCCGACATGCCGGATCAGATCGACGCAGCCTCCTTGACCGTCAACGGGTTCCAGCGGCTCATCCGAGATCGCTACTTCACCACCGACGCGGCCCGTGGTACGCCCGCGACGTTCATGTGGTTCGTCGAAGAGCTGGGCGAGCTCGCGACCGCGTTGCAGAACAACGGCCCGGGGAAAACTCCCTCCCCCGAGGAGCGGGCCAATCTTGAAGAGGAATTCGCGGATGTCATCGCCTGGCTCGTCACCCTCGCGAACATCAACGGGGTCGACCTCGCGCGAGCCCTTTCGAAGTACACGACGCCCGGTCGTGTCGAAGGCGTGAAGGCGTAGAACATCCACGCGGCGCGGGTGTGTCCTACTCCAGCCCCGCGTGCTCATCGAGCCCGAGCATCACGTTCGCGTTCTGAACCGCCTGACCCGCCGCGCCCTTCACCAGGTTGTCGATTGCGGCGACCACGACCGCGCGGCCCGCCACAACCCTGGCGTTGACGTGCGCTCGGTTTGTCCGGACCACGTCCCGGAGCGACGGCGCGTGCTCCCGCACGCAGACGAATCGTTCCCGGGCATACGACTCGTTCAGGGCTTCCTGCAGCCGTGCCGTGTCGGTCCGCGCATCCACGGGCTCGGCGTAGATGGTCTCGAGAATCCCCCGTTCCACGGGCAGCAGATGAGGCACGAACAGCGTTCGCGCGGCGGGCCGAGCACCGAGCGTCCGGAGCGTCTGCTCGATCTCCGGCTGGTGACGATGCGTTCCGATCCCGTACGCGGAATAATTCCCGGCGGTCTCGACGAAGTGCAGGTGAGGCTTGGGCTCGCGGCCCGCGCCGGAGACGCCCGAAGCAGCGTCGATGATGATGGTTGACTCCCGGATCACCCCCGCCCGAAGCAGCGGCAGCAGCGCGATCGCGGCAGCGGTGGGATAGCACCCCGGGTTCGCGACGAGCGCCGCCCCACGCACCCGGTCGCGGGTCCATTCAGTAAGCCCGTACACGGCGCCCCTCAGGTTGCCGGCGTCCGTGTGGCGGTGCCCGTACGCCAGCTCATACGCGCCCGCATCCGCAAGCCGATACGCCGCGGAAAGGTCCACCACCCGCACGCCCCGGCGGAGCAGTTCCGGAGCGTGCGTCAGGCAGGCCTCGTGCGGCAGGCACAGGAACGCCAGCCTCGCCGCGCGCCCGATCGCGTCGTGATCGATCGGCATGCATCGCACGACATCTTCAGCCGTGCGCCCGATCAACCGCGGGAATTCCTCGTCGATACGCGGCCCCGGCGATCGAGCGCTCCCCAGGTACGCGGCCTCCATGCCGGGGTGACGGGACAGAATCTCGAGCAATTCCAGTCCCGTGTACCCCGTGGGGCCGAGCACCGCGACGGGAATCCTCACGCGCGAACTCCCTTTGTCCGCGGGCCGGTCAAGTTCGGCCGCGAGGGCTCCGTCGTCGCGACGCCCCGCGCCAGTTCGACAACCAGCACGTCGTCGGTCTGCGGGCCGAATTGATGGCCGTCAACCATCTCCAGCACATGCCGGAGCAGCGGCCCGGTGCGGTGGTGACCGCCGCGTCGGACGAGCGTCGCGAGCATCGAGGACAGGCCCTCGACCCGGATCATGCGCCCCTGCGCGTTGCGGGCCTCGATCACGCCGTCCGTGTACGCCAGCAGCGTGTCTCCTTTGCGAAACGTGCGGGTCTGTTCCTCGTTCTCGAAATCTTCGTCCGCGGCCGCGCCCAGCACCAGCGCCGTCGAGGCGAGTTCCTCGATCGAGCCGTCCACGCCGAGCAGGAACGCCGGCGGGTGGCCCCCGCTCGCGTAGTCCAGCGTGTCCCGTTCGAGGTTCACGCGCACGCACAACGCGGTCACGTACAGCGAGTGCGAAGCAAGCGTCAAGTGGATGTACCGGTTGAGCGACCGCAGGATCTCGCCCGGAGACGCGTCGGGCCGCTCCGCATACAGGCGCTCCAGCTCGCCGTACAGCCGGTTCACCGTCAGCGCCGCGGCGATGCCGTGCCCCGTGACGTCCATCAGCACCAGGTTGAATGCGTGCGCGCCCGAATTCGCCTCTCCCGTGACGCGACCGAACAGATAGTCGCCGCCGATCTGGCGCATCGGTCGGTACACGTAGTCGAAACGGAACGCCCCCTCGGTCAGCGGGCGGGGGAAGAGCGACTCGTGGATCCGCCGCGCGTCGACCAGCTCACGCCGCACCTCGAGGTAGCGCCCCCGGAGCATCTGATTCGTGAACCGGTCGCGGAACACGCTGTGCCGCCACCAGCAGATCGCCGCGCCCGGGACGCCCACCAGCGGCGAGAGCGCGATCGACACCAACCCCGCGGTCAGGCTCACTCCCAGCGCAATGTACGCCACGATCACCAACGCGTTGAGTCCCAGCAGCGGCATGAGCGGGCGAGCCGACTCGCGCGGCGTCCACGGGAAGAACAGGCACGCGAAGAAGTGGTACGCGAAGATCTGCCACAGCCCCGCACCGATGATTGTGCTCGTCCGGGCGCTTCGGGCACGTTCGTTGGCGGACGCCATCGCCAGAGGATCGAGGGGCCCTCCCGCATCATCGGATCGAGACCGAGAGCGGACTTCGGGCATCGCGCCATACTCGACCGGCCGTGAAGCATCGCCCGTTCCATTCAGGGTTGCTTTGTCAGTCGCGAGTTCGGCGGCAACGGGTCCGGTGCCCGCCATGCCCACCGGCGAATCCTCCCGCCGTTGGGCGGGCTGCGGGCGTGCCGCCAAGTTCGCCCGAACCTCGGCCGAGACGACGAGCGTGATCAGGCTCAGCACCCCGGCGGCAACCAGCAGGCGAACTGCGAGGCGGTTGAGCCCGGGCCCCCCGACCGACTTCCGGTACACGTGGACGAACGCCCAGATGTACATCGCCAGGGAGACGAGTCCCAGCGCGATCGTCGCCCCGCCCTCGATGATCGACAGGCTCTGGGTGTCGAGTTCGAGCACCTCCGTGCCGAGGGTTCGGTTGCCCGCGCGTATCGCCGCCAACCCGGCACCCCATATCAGCAACCACGCCGAGGTCAACAGGATCATCACACCCGCGTACCAAAGGAATCGCCGGCGCAGCCACTGGTGTCGCTCCACCTCCAATTCGTGCCCGAATTCTGTCGTGAATGTGGAGCTGGTCACGCGGAATTGTCCCTCGGGAAATCCATGCTCACTTCGTTCGGTTCGCGCCGGGGATCCAAAGCACGTCGCCCGCCCCGCCCCCGTTGGCGACCCGTGAGAGCACAAACAGAAGATCACTCAGGCGGTTCAGGTACCGGAGCACCTCCGCGTTGGTGCGGGCCGTCTCGGACGACAGCAGCGCCACCACCCGCCGCTCCGCTCGTCGCACCACCGTTCGGGCCAGGTGCAGGTGCGCCGCCAACCCCGAACCCCCGGGCAGCACGAAGCTGGTCAGGGGGGGCAGGTCGTGGTTCCACCGGTCGATCTCCCGTTCCAGTCGCAGTGTCTGGGCGCTCGACACGCGCAGGCGCGAGTGCGGCGCCTCTCCGGGCTCGATCGGGCAGCACAGGTCCGCCCCAACGTCAAACAGATCGTGACGGATCGATGCCAGCAACTCCCCGAGAGTCGCACCAGGCGAACCCGCGATCTCGGCCTGAGCCGCCGCAACACACAGGCCCAGCGCCGCGTTCGCCTCGTCCACCTCCCCGTACGACTCCACCCTCGGATCCGTCTTGGACACGCGTGCGCCGTTGCCCAGACCGGTTATGCCCGAGTCTCCTGTCTTCGTGTAGATGCGATTGAGCTTGACCACGTGGGGTTCCGGCGCTGTCGCTTGGCTTCAGAGAATCCGTAACGGACGCGCGCAGCGATCAGGTTGTGACGGCCGTGTTGGGGCAAGGCGGTGAGAGTGGAATCGTCGAGTGAACAAGGGTGAGTCTATCGCGGTGGGGGAAGGGAGTGCGAGGGAAGGAGGTCGCGCAACTCGGGCTGAGAGCACGTTCGATGCCGCGCCCTACGCTCAGCAATGCGCGGCCTCACCAAGCGTTGGCGGATGCGCGGCGGGCAAGATTCCGGCGTCAAAGGGTCGTCCTCGCTCCTCGAACGGGTGCTCGCCGCCCGTGGTCTAGGCGACCCGATCGACGCGAGCGTATTTCTTGATCCGCGCCTGACGCAGCTCCACGACCCGTCGCTGATTCCGGACCTCGATCGTGCCGCGGAGCGGATTTTCCACGCCGCCCGATCCGGCGAGCGAATCGTGATTTACGGTGACTACGACGTCGATGGCATCACGGCGACCGCCATTCTCTACCATGTGCTCCGCGCCATCGCGCCCGACGCCGACGTCCGATCCTATGTGCCGCACCGCCTCGAAGAGGGGTACGGCCTCAACACCACGGCAATCGAGTCCATTGCCGAGGAACTCCGCGCGTCCGGCGAGCGCGGTCTCGTGGTCTCGGTGGACTGCGGCGTCACCGCGCACGAGCCCGCCCGCCGTGCCCGCGAGCTCGGCCTCGATCTCATCATCACCGACCACCACAATCCGCCTGGTTCCGCGTTGGACCTTCCCCCAGCGTTCGCCGTGGTCCATCCTCGTCGGCACGACTCGGCATACCCGTTCCCAGACCTCTCCGGCGCCGGAGTCGCGTACAAACTTGCCTGGCGGTTGGCGACGCTCGATGCCGGCGGACAGCGGGTCCGTGCGGAATTGAGAACCTGTCTCATCGAGATGCTCGCCCCCGCGGCATTGGGTGCCATCGCGGATGTGGTCCCGTTGGTCGGCGAGAATCGCGTTCTCGCGCGGTTCGGCCTCGAACGCCTCCGCCACACACCCATCGAGGGTCTGCGGGCGCTCATCGAGGCTTCGGGGCTGGCCGGTGAGAAAGTCGGCACATGGGACGTCGGATTCCGCCTCGCCCCGCGTCTGAACGCTTGCGGCCGCCTCGGCCACGCGCGCGAGGCCGTCGAACTCCTGACCGTGGCCACCGGGGATCGGGCCCGCGTGATCGCCGAGGAACTGACCCGTCTGAACAACGACCGACGCGGCGTCGAGTCACGGATCACGGAGCAGGCGGATGAGCAGGCCCGGCGCGCCGGAATGACCGCGGACGACCGCCGCGCCATCGTCCTGGCCCACTCCGACTGGCACGCCGGTGTGATCGGGATCGTCTGCTCCCGCCTGGTGGAGCGGTACCACAGACCGACCATCCTGCTTCAACGGACGGGTTCCGTCTGCCACGGATCCGGGCGTTCAATCGAGGGATTCAATCTTCACGCCGCGCTGGAGCGAGCATCGGAGTACCTCGATCGCTTCGGCGGGCACGACATGGCCGCCGGTCTCGCTCTCCGCGCCGACCGACTTGACGCCTTCGCCGAGGCGTTCACAGCCGACGCCACCGCCCGGCTCAGCGTTGATCAGCTCACGCCCGAGGTGGTCGTGGATTGCGAAGCGAACCTCGACGAGCTCTCCATCGACAGCCTCCGGGACCTGCAGCGCATGGAGCCCTGCGGCCGAGGCAACCCAGAGATTCGCACCCTCCTTCGCGGCGTGGCGGTTCAAGGGCCGCCTCGGGCGTTGGGCGCGACCGGCGCCCACCTGTCATTTTTCGCCCGACAGGGACAGAGCACCGTCCGGGTGGTGGCGTGGAACTGGGCCCCGCGCCGCGAGGAGCTGCACGCCGGCGCCCGCATGGACCTTGTCGTCGGGCCCAAGATCTCCACCTGGGGTGGCCGCGCAAGCGTCCATGTCGAACTGGTCGATGCCGGGCCGGCGTGATACCCAGCCAGGCTTGGCCGCGGCGGGGATCCACCTGATGAAAAAAGAGCCCGGGCCAACGCCCGGGCTCTCGAACATGCGAGAGATTGACGACGATCTGATGGCTTACGGCCAGGGCGATTTCATGACGTCCGAGCCGCCGTAATCCACGCCGCGAAGCCCCTGCAGGGTCCACCGCATCAGTCCGGGGCGGCTCTTGGCGCTGCCATCGGGCCAGGGGGTGTCACCCACGTTGGAGTTCTCATTGGTGTAATTCACGGGCGCCTTGGCCGCTGCGCCGGTCGAGAGCCAGTATCCGCCAAGGTTGGCGTCGTTCGTCAATCGGACCGACACCGACGCATCCGAGAACATCATCGGCATGCGGACCGACGGGTGCGTGTAGAAGATCGTGGCCTTGCCGAAGTGGCGGCCGAAGTTATCCTGGATCATGACCTTTCTGTCAGGGAACCGGATGTCGCTCAGGCGGCGAAGCCCGAGTCGGTAGGAATCCGATTGCACGTAGTTGAACGTGTTGAACGACCCCGCTTGACGCAGGTAGCCGCCGCCGGACTCCTGGTCCGGCGAGTAGAACCGCGGGCCGAGCACGTAGCTGGAACTGAACGGCCAGCGCTCGTTGGGCAGGTTGAACTTCTTCACCGCGTCCCACGGCTGCTCCTGATGCCACAACAAGCGAACCTTGTCCGCTGGGTCCACCACAATCGGGGTCGGTAGCTTGGCCTCCATGTAGTCAAGGAGCGAAAGGTGGCTGTACAGCACGTGAGGGATCCACGCGCCCTGGGTCGGGAAGTCGCCCCACGTCGAGCGGCGGCGGATGATGTCCACGGCCTGATAGTGGGCCGCGGTCAGGTCGTCCGGCGCGCCGTTCAGATCGGAGAAGGTCGATTTCTGCTCGCCCTTCCTCCACGAGAAGCCCCACATGCGGTCCTGGAAGTCGGCCGAGTACGACTGGGCCCCGATGCCGTGTTGCTTCTGGTTGTTCATCGCCACGCTCAGGCGCGCCGTCCGACGGGCGTCCGCGAGCGTCGGGAGCAGGATCCCGACCAGCAGCGCCACGATCGCGATCACAACCAGCAACTCGATCAGGGTGAACCCTTGCCTCCGCTTGACGAACCACAACGCGTTGACCTTCATGCTCGATTCTCCTTGGCCGCTTGACGTGTCATCCGCAGAACGCGGGCGCGGCCGGATATGGGGCGTATGTCACGAGTCTACTGCATTTCGCGCGACTTTCCAATTCCTGTCAAAATTTGCCGGATTCGGTCCAGATTGCGGGAATGGATACAATTTGATTCCGGGTAAGTAGCACCACCATTTTGTGGGAGAGCTTGGTCTCACCACGGGCTTTGATACGCGTCCGTCCCACCGAAATCCACGCCTCTCAAGCCTCCCAGCGTCCATCGATACCGCCCGGGCTGAATCTTGGGCTGGTTGTCGGGCCAGGGAAAATCGTCAAGCTTGAGATCCTCGCCCGTGAAATTGATCGGCGCTTGACGTGTACCGCCGTCCGCAAGGTAATACCCACCCTTGTTGGCGTCAGGAGTAAGCCTGACCGAGGCGCTGCCGTCTGAAAAGCCCAACGGCAGGCGAGAGCTCGGATGAGTAAAAAATGCTGGTTTGTTGCCAAAGTGTCGCATGTACTCATCGAAGAGCGCAACCTTCTTATCCGGGAATCGCGTGTCGGAGAGCTTGCGCAACCCCAAGCGGTAAGTGTCGCCGCCGGATACATAGTTGTAGCTCCAGAAGGCGCCGTTGCTCGCCTGCCGCAGATACCCCGAAGTTTCCTGATCGGGGCAGTACGTTGCCGGAGCCGCCGTATAACTGGCACTGAACACCCAACGCTCCGATGGGAGACCGAACTTAGCCTTGGCGTTCCTCGGGTCCTCTTGCCAAAGGTACCGCAGTTTGTCGGCCGGATCGACCGCCACCTGTGAGGGCAGGCGCGCCTCCATGTAGTCCATCACCGTCAGGTGCGAATACAAGATGTGCGGGATCCAGCCATTCTGCACGGGAAAATCCGGCCATGCCGCGCGTCTGCGAATGATATCGACCGCTTGGTTAGCAGCAGCTTGCAAGTCGTTTCCCGCTCCGTTGAGCTCACTCCATTCTGAGAGCGCAGATCCCTTTCTCCAGGAGAAGTTCCACCACCGATCCTGAAAATCAGCCCCGTATGCCTGCGCGGCAAGTCCGAATTGCTTGACATTCGACAGCGCTGCGGACATGCGCGCGGTCCGGCGCGCCTCCGCCAGAGTCGGCAGCAGGATGCCCACCAGCAGGGCCACGATCGAGATCACCACCAAAAGTTCGATCAACGTAAACGCGCGCCGGCGAGCGGTCATGGGCAATTCTCCATCGTGCTGTCTGGCCCGGTTCAGGTCGTTGGTCCCGAACGAGTGTCCGGAGACTGGGCGAAGAGGCGATTGGTCCCGGGTTAAGCGGTTGCGCACGACTACCAAGGATCGTATCGGCTATACGCGGCATGGGGCGGACTGGTTGCAGCGTCTGCCCCGGGCGAGGTTCGCAACCCGTGCGGTATGACCCACAGAGTTGACACCCTCCCGGTCGTCACCTCATGATCCCCCATGAATTCCAAACATTGGCTGCGGGCTGAGGTCGCGGCGAGCGTGAGCATCGCGTTGGCGCTGCTGTGCGGTTGTACCGCATCCACCGGGACCGCCGCCGACCGGGGCCGACTCGGCTGGGCCGAAACCGACGGGGCGCGCGAGACCCCCTTGCCTGAGCGCGGGCTGCGGCGCGCGGAGGAAGAAGTCCGCGGCGGTGGGGCGGGCACCTCTGGCTCGGGATCCGCCCGTCGAACCGATACTCCGGTTGCGCTCGTGGGTGGACAACCTGTCACTTGCGAGGCGCTCCGCGCGGCGTTGCTGGAGTACGGCGGTGGGATCATCGTCGAGGAGCTCGCGCTCGATCTCGCTCTTTCCGAGGAAGCCGTCCGCCGGGGCGTGAGCGTTTCGGATGCCGATGCCCGCCGCGAAGAGCAGTTGCTGCGCCAGTCGCTGGGGCGGAACGCGGCCGCCGCCGAGTCGCAGGCCGCCGAACTGGTCGGCGAGTTGCGGCGGACTCGGGGGCTGGGCGAGGCGCGGTTCTCCGCGCTGCTGCGGCGCAGCGCCTTGCTGCGGGCGTTGATCCGGGAGCGCGTGGCCATCCCAGAGCCGCTCATCGAGCAGGTCTATCGCATCCGGCACGGGGAGCGATTCGTGATCCGGATCATCACCACCGAGAACGAGCGCGACGCGACCCACGCGGCCGAGGCGCTCAACGGGCTGTCCGGCGCCGAGTTGGCGGCACGCTTCGCGGAACTCGCACGCGGCGTCTCGAAAGACCCTTCCGCGGTGCGGGGCGGGCAGATCGAGGCCCTGAGCCCTGTCGATCCGTCCTACCCGTCGTCGCTCCGCTCCGTGCTGGAGCGCACGGCGGTCGGCGCGATCACGCCCGTCATCGCGCTGGACCGCGGCTATGCCCTGGCGCTGCTGGAGCAGAGGCTCCCACCTTCGGGTGTGACGCTCCCGGCGGTCGAGGGCGATATCCGCGAGGAGGTGCGCAGGCGACAGGAACGGCTGGAGATGGACCGCCTCGCGCAGGAACTGATGAGTCGCGCGCAGGTCACGCCGCTGGATCCTGCGCTCCGCTGGAGCTGGGAACGTCGGCCTTCAACCACCGCGCGGAGTCAATGAACCGCAACGTAGGCGCCGCATCGATTCCGATTGCGTCGGGGTTGTACGCCGCCTCGTGCACGTCCGCAGCGGATTATCCGGCTGCGGATCACGCCATTGCGGCCCCCGGCACGGGCGGGGCTGAAGCGGTCATTGGGGCCGACCGATCCAATGAACAGCCGCGGGCTCGTGCGGGCGGATCGCGCGGAGTTGCACGGTGTGCGAGGTCAACGGCATGTCGTTCAGCAGCCTGCGCATCCGCGCCAAGCTCCACTTGCTCATCGGCGTGACGCTCGTCGCGATCATCGCCGTGGGTGCCGCCGCGTACCGCACGATCGAGGCCGTGAGTATTGGCGGGCCCGGGCGGGCCGATGCGGATCGAGCGGCCGAGCTGGTCGCCCGCCTCCCCGCATGCCGCGCCGCCGTTGCGGAGGCCGAACTCGCCGTGCGCGACACGCTGGACGACGCGAGCGCCGACGCGACCGCTCGTTTATCCGCTCGGCTGGCGCAGCTCCGAGTCAATTCCCGCGACCTGCATTCAACCGAGGCAGGCGATCCGATCACGGGCCGCGACCAGCGTGCGCGAATTGAACTCGCGCGGGACATTTCCGTTGAGTTCTTCCGGCTCGCCGAGTTCGGTCTCCTCCCTGCCCTTCGCGAGGGTGTGCCGGACGAAGCTCGAGCGATCGCGGTCGGTCCGCTGGCGGAACTCGGACGGCGGCATCGGAACGCGCTCGACCACGCCATCACGAACGCGGCCGCGATGGTGGCGAACGCCCGTCGCGGGGCCGAGGGATCATTCGCCTTCGTGCTCACCGCCTTCACGCTGTTCGTGATCGGCATCGCAGTTCTGACGACGGGCCTGTCGGTCTTTGTCGTCAACGGCGTGGCGACGCCGATCGAGACCCTCGCGGACCACATCGAGCGGGACGTTCGCGACCGCCCGCCGCGGCTCAACATGGACCGCGCCGACGAGGCGGGCCGCGTCGCATCCGCGTTCGACGCCCTGACCGGCGACCTCGAGTCGCTCGTGCGCGAGGCCCGGGCCGAGAGCGAGCGGTTCGCTGCGGAGGCCCACGAACTCTCCGCGGGCGCCGAGCGGGCCGCCCTCGGCTTGGGCGAGCACGAGCGGCGGACCGCGTACCTGATCGCGGCCGTGGGCCGGGTGCAGGGACGGAACGAGCAGACCCTCGGTCACGTCAGCGACGCCGCTCGGGCGGCCGATTCCGCGCGTGACGCGGCCGCTCGCGCCGGTGAGGCAATCGCCCGGGCGAGCGAGCAGATGGAGACCGCGCGCGACCACGCCATCGAGTCCGGTCAGGCCATCGTCGGGCTCGCGGACGCGGCGGAGCAGGCCGCCCGGCCACTCGCGATCATCGAGGATCTTGCGGCTCGAACCCAACTCCTGTCGCTCAACGCCGCCATCGAGGCCGCTCGCGCCGGCGAGCCGGGGCGCGGCTTCGCGGTCCTCGCCGACGAGATCAGGGCTCTTGCCGATCGCATCCACGACACGTCTCTGGAGGTCGCACGAACCGTGTCCGACGCCCGGTCGCGGGCCCGCGCCGCGCTCGGCACCATCGGGTCGGAGGGGGAACGGCTCGCGCTGGGCGGCGAGACCGTCCGACGTGCCGCCGATGTGTTCCAGGCCGCGGTCGCGGAACCCGAACGGTTGCGGCTCGTCATCGGTTCCCTTGTGTCGGCAACCAATGCGCAAGCCTCTGCCGGAAACGAGTTCGCGAGCGGCATGGGCGACCTCGCGGACGCAACCCGCGAGGCCCGCGAGGCAATCCGGCATTCGGCCCGGTCGGCGGCGAGCCTCGCCGCACGGGCGGAACAACTCCGCGAGCTCGCGTCTCGGTTCAGCGTGGCGGCCTGACCTCGTCGCTCAGCGGGCGACCTCGACGGCCCGCGTCTCGCGCAGCACCGTCACGCGGATCTCGCCGGGGAAGGTCATCTCGTCGCTCACGCGCCGTGCGATGCTCGTCGCCACCAGGTGCGCCTCCTCGTCCGAGACCTTGCGGGCGTCGACCATGACCCGAACCTCGCGACCGGCCTGGATCGCGTACGCCTCGGTCACGCCGGGTTGCGCCAGCGCGATGTCCTGAAGCTCGTTCAGCCGTTGGATGTACTTTTCCATGCTCTCTCGGCGCGCCCCCGGGCGCGCCGAGCTGACCGCGTCCGCGGCCATCACGATCGGTGTATAGAAACTCGTCGCGGGAATGTCCGCGTGATGCCCGCCGATGGCGTTGAGCACGGGCTCCCGCTCCCCGCACTGCTTGGCGAATTCCATGCCGATGGCCGGGTGCGTTCCTTCCTGCTCGTGGTCCATCGCCTTGCCGATGTCGTGCAGGAAACCGCACCGGCGCGCCAGCGTGCCGTCCAGGCCCAGCTGGTCCGCGATGATCTGGCTCAGGTACGCCACCTCCAGCGAGTGCCGCAGCACGTTCTGTCCGTAGCTGGTCCGGAAATGGAGTTTTCCCATGGCCTCGGAAACCTTGGGGTGGACGCCGCGCAGGTTGGCCTCCATCACCGCGTCCTTGCCGAATTTCACGACCCGCTCGGTCATCTCCGACTTCACTCGCTCGACCACTTCCTCGATCCGCTGCGGGTGCAAGCGGCCGTCCGCGACCAGCCGGGTCAGCGCCTCAACCGCGATCGCTTGCCGCACCTTGTCGAAGCAGGACACGACGATCACGCCCGGCGTGTCGTCAACGATGATGTCCACACCCGTGGCCTTCTCGATGGCCCGGATGTTCCGGCCCTCTCGGCCGATGATCCTCCCCTTCATGTCGTCGTTGGGGATCGGCACCGCTCGCACCGTGCTCTCGGCGGTGTGCTCGGTGGCGTACCGCTGGATCGCCATGAGCGTGATCTCGCGCGCCTTCTCCTTGGCTTGCGATTCCGCCTCGTCGGTGATCTTCCGCGCCAGCTTCGCGATCTCGTGACGCGATTCTTCCTCGATCCGCTGCATCAGCAGCTCGCGCGCCTGCTCTCGGCTCAGGTCCGAGATCCGCAGCAGCCGCTCGGTCTGCTGGGACAGCACCCCCTGCACTTCGGCTTCCTTGCTCTTCAGGGACTCCTCCCGCATCCGGAACGACTCCAGCGTTCGGGTGAGCTGCTCCTCCTTTCCGGTGACGCTCTCCAGCTTCTTGTCCAGCAGGTCCTCGCGCTTCGAGAGCCGCTTCTCGGTCTCCCGCAGTTCGTTCCGTGTCGCCTCGAACTCCCGGTCGAGCTTGTCCTTGCGTTCCAGCGCCCGCCGTTCGGACTCCAGCTCCGTGCGCTGCGCGTGCGTCCGTGCCTCGGCCTCCGCCTGCGACACGACATCCCGCGCCTGTTGTCGAGCGGCCTGCAGCGTCCGCCCACCGAGCACTCGGACCAGCAGCACCCCCACCGGCAACGCCAGAATCGCGCCCGCCAGCGCACCCAACCCGGCATCGGGAAGGTCGATCGAACCCGCGATCAAGAGCATCCGCTCGATGGACATGACGGGGCCCTCAGCCAATGGCCCGGACATGGTCCGAGCCTGGCATGCCCCTCATCTCCGCGCGGGCGCCCTTTCAAGCGCGCCGACACGTCCCAATCGAGTCCGACGCCCGTAGTCCTGGCCAACAGCGGTGGTGCCGCCTTCGGTCGGAACTTCCCTCAACCCAAATGGCCGCTGCTTCCTGCACGATCGACGCTCCATCGGCGGCTATCCCGGCTCCCGGCCGGACACAGGGATCGACATCGAATCTATTCGCGGCGTACGCCGCGGGCGAAACCCGTGCCGCGTCAAAGGGCCCGCAACACGCAATATCGCCTTGGAACGGTCTTCCCAGGAGATGGGGGACCGGTTGATCGCCCGGCGACGCGCCGAGCATTCACAGTATCCTTACGTTTGGCTTCCGCGTCAAGGTTCAATGAACCTTCGTTCACACCTCCAGACGGATCACGTACCCGTCCGGGTCCAGGAACGCAATCGCCCCCGCCGTTGCCACCTGGGCAGGGGGTTCGACCCAGCGCACTTTGCCCTCGAGTATTCCCGCTCGCTGCCCCAGTATGCCGTCCTTGAGGCTCAGCGCCGTCACGGCCCCGGGGCCCATCCCGAAGACCGGCCGTCCAAAGGTCGAGCGCAACCGAAGCTCAACTCCCGGGAACTCGCGGCTGCGCAGCACGCGTGTCTCGTACGGCAACCCAACCCGAGTTCGTGTGTGTTCAACATACCCCAAGAGTGCGGAATAGAACGCGCAACTCCGGTCCAGATCGTTCACATCGAAACTGATCGCGACGATCGGCGCGCTCGTGGGCGCCGACACGTTGGCAGATGTGGTCGGGCTGGTCGCTCCCGAATGGGGGGATTGACCGGAACAGGGGGGAGTGGGGGGGTGGGGCGTAGGGAGAGAGACCGTCATGCGGCATCGTACCGCGTGTGCCCGCTCAGCGGGATCGGACAGCCCTCAGGCCACCGCGCGTGCCGCGGCGTCCGATCGCAGGTGGTCCTGGACCTTCTCGACATACCGTTGCAGAAGGTCCACGATGAAGTCGCGGTGCGCCTCGTTGTGCGTGAAATCGAACGCCATTCCAACGTGAACGTGTTGAGTTGGCTCGAGGTGCGTGTGGGCGATCTTCGCAGTCACCGCGATCGGGGCGGGAATGTCGGGCGTCAGGTCGAGCCGCAACCAGAAGTACCGGCGCATTTCCAGGAACCGCCGGCAGTCGGGCTCTACTCCCAGCCCGAGGCCGCCCGCGGATAGATTCCTGAGCGTCGCACGGAATTCGGGCCCGGCGTCGGGGATCAACAGTCCCTCGTCGATACTCATGCAAGGATCGTGCCGCGAGCCACCGCCGCGCAGAAGTTCCATGATGTAGTTCCGGTTGGCCTCTTCCGCACCCCGGGCCGCGGTCGGATCACCCAGCGGCCAGCACCGAACGGGAACACCCTCGACCGCCGCCGAGGCGTCCACGCGATCATGCCGGCGACGAGGCGAGCGCGTCACCTCTCGGGGCGGCGCAATCATCAGCGCCAGCGCTCCGGGGATTCGACCGACGGCCGGTCCGGCCGGCGCCCCCGGGCGGTACACGCCCGGCGCCCGGGGTGCCTGGATTGACCTGTACCCGCGGGTTCTGCTCTCGAATACCCATCGGTTCTGCCCGATCGTGTACGACGCCGAGAGCGTCATGTCCTCACGCAACGTGATCGTTTTTCCGACCGCCGCGGGGGGCTCGACCAGCAGATGATCGTCGTGCACCTCCAGTAGCCTGACACGCCAACTGACGCCGTTCGCGGGGGGCCGGCCGTCGGGGCCGGCGAGGATCAACTCCAGTGCCCCGCCCCTGTTCAGCACCTGCTGCAACGCCTCGTTCCATCGTTCGGTTCGGGATCGATTGGCGGGCACGGATTTCCCTTTCAGTCAACTTCGGCCGGCTTCGCGGACGGGAAACCCGCCTGGCACGACGCCCTCGGGCTCATCATCGTCGGTCGGCACATCCGGTTGCAGGCCCGAGAATCGATCGCCCGGGTCCGCGGATCGGTCGTGACGAAGAGCGGGGCGGCGCGGCGCGTTTGCGGACCAAGTTGCCGACCCGACCCACGATCAAGGGAGGTGAGGCCTGATGCCATCCGCATTCCAGGCTCACCGACGTTGCGTGCGTGCGCCGCGGCCGCGGGCTCTGACCATCCTCTCGAGACGGGCCAAGTCCGCCTCGATCGCGTCGTTTGAAAAATCGTCGTCCGCACCGGCAAACCGCAGCGCGTAGTAACGGCCCACCAGGCGCACCGCCGGATCACCCAACTCAGGATCGTGGGCCCGGACCGCCAACGCGTGCGCCAGCGCGTGCGCCTCCGGCGGCTTCGGTTCTCCGGCACGTGCCAACAGGACCAGCAACCGGTCGTAGAAGCGTGCTCGACTTCGGGCACGTGCGGCCAACCCCGCCATCCACGTCTCATGGCCGGTTCGAACGGCGGATTTCAAGCGCGACCAGCGGCGCCGCAGGCGGATCAGCGTTGCCGCGACCGGCGCGGACACCGCGGCCACGATCAGCGCGACCGCCGTCCACGTCAGCACGGCACGGGACTCGGCAGCTTCCACGACCCGCCCCAGACGCTCCTTCCAACCCTCGGGGTTGAACGTCGCACGAGCCCGTCGCGCGAACGAATCGAAGAGCGCCAGCCTGGTTTGCTCGGAGAAGCCCAGCACGCCCGTCACCCACTGAGAGTCGACCGCGTCGTAGATGCTCCGCAGTTGCGCCAGCAGCCCCGTGGTCCGGGACCGACGCGCCAGCTCGGACGGGGGCGTCGGGTCGAACACCTCCCATCGGCCTTCCCCGAGGGAGGCTTCGACCCACGCGTGCGCGTGCGACTGCCGCACCACGTAGGCGCCCGTCACCGCGTTGAACTCCGTCGCCGCGTAACCCGTTACCACGCGAGCCGGGATCCCTGCCGCGCGGCAGAGCGCGGCCATCGCCGATGCGAAGTACTCGCAATGCCCACGCCGCGTCTCGAACACGAACATCTCGATCGGGTCCTGTCCCGGTGGCGGCGCCACCATCTCCGTCGTGTACGAAAAGCCGTTTCGCAGATGGGCCATGATCGCGTCGATCCCGCGTCGAATCTGCGACGCCTCCCGCACGGCCGTGTCGGCCGGGACGTCCGCATCTCGGATCAGTCGCTCCGCCAGCGCTCGGATCGGTCCGGTCGCGAACGGGCCCGATTCGAACAGGGTTTCCGCCACCGTGCCTTCCGATCCGGAATCCAGCATCGAAAACACCGTGTAGCTCAGTCGTTCGCCGCGCTGCGGCACGTTCACCCGCAGCACGCCGTCCGCGGCCCGGTATGACACGGTTCCGGCCTGACCCAGCGCCACGCGAATGGGTCGAAAGAGCGTGAACAGATAGCCGTTCCCCGGTCGTGGCCCGCGCAGCGTGATCTCGGTCTGGACGACGCCTGTCACGCGCGCCGGCTTGACGAGGTCCCACGCGCTGTCCGCCTGCAGTTGCCGCGTCTCCGCCCGTCGCTCCTCCGCCCGTGAAGCCCGCCATGTGCCGGACGTTGGGTCGTACCGGTCCAGCACCGCCGCGCGTAGGTACAAGGTGCGGAGTTGTCCGCCGATGTCCCGCCCACGCCCGTCCCGCAGCGTCACGTCAAGAACGGGGGTTGAATCCTCGCTCAGGAGCCCCTGCTGCCCCAGCCGTACGTCATCCCGGAATCCGGTTGCCATTGCGTGCGCCTGGAACGCCCAGCCCCGTCCGGCGTTGATGAAATTCCCGCGTGGCAGCACGACGAACAGCACGACCGAAATGAGCAGCGTGCCGGCGCACGAGGCCGCCACCATCCCGCGGAGCTGGGAAGGGGCACGTTCCCCGACGTGGACGACCGGTTCCGCCCCCGGCGCGGCGGACGCGTGCGTCCGCCAATCCAGTTGCCGCAGAACCGTCGCCCATACCAGCAGCGGCAGGTAGGTCAGGAGCAACATCGCGACCGCAAGGTACCCGCCCGTCAGCATCGTCCCGACCACCACGCACGCGCTGAGGACCAGCAGCTGCGCCAGGTCCCTCGGCGTGCGCCGGTCGAACATCTTCACGACGAAGATCAGGGCGAGGAACGAGGACACGCTCGAAATGAGCGCTGTTCGCAGCACCAGCGCGTTGTAGACGGTGTACGCCGCCGCGCTCAGCACGAGCAGGTTCATCCCCAGCGTTCCGATCACGGGCGGGCGTCCCTGTCCCCCGACGGTCCAAGCGACCAGCAGCATCGGCGCCGCCACCAGCACCAGCGTTGCGTTCTGATCGGCGAGCGCGAACGCCAGCAGCGCCACCATTCCGCACAGCGCGGTCATCCGGTCGAGCCGGCGTGAGATGTTCATGGCTCCGCCCCCGTGTCGATGCGAGGCGGCCTTGGAAGGGTCGAGTGCAGAGGTGGTGGGGGTGGTGGGGGTGGTGGGGGGGGCGGGGTGAGTTCGGAGGACCACTCTGAGTCCGCACGCACGCTCAATCGCAGCGTCGCACCGGGCTCATAGGTGGGATCCGGGTCGCCCGCATGGATCGCGATTGTCATCCACCCGGCAGCCCGGCCGCCGGGCCGAATCGCCGGCCCTCCGCGCGCGTCCGATTCGATCATCGCGAGGTCGCGCCCCAGTCGTTCCGCCGCACGAGCCGACCCCCGGCCTCTGCTCAGCCGCGTCTCGACGGGGGTTCGCTCGAGTCCCGTTTGTGGAATCCGCAGCCCCACCGACGTCCCCCGGCGGCCAAGTTCCAGAATCAGAGCCCAGGTCAGCGAGATCGCCCGCTCGCGCTCCGCTTCCGCTTGCCCGTGGTCACTCGCATCAGACCGGAGGTCAAGGCTCAGACGGAGCTTTCTCGGTTCGTTCGCCGCGGGCTGCCGCGTCAGCAGCTTCCCCGCGCGTGCGCTCGCGCGCCACGCCACGCGTCGCGGCGGGTCGCCCTCCGCATACTCGCGCAGCGCGAAAAACTCTTCGCCGTCACCCGGGCGGCTGCGCGCCGGTCCATCTCCCCGGCGCGCCGTCAGGGACGCGAGCAGGCCCGCGCGGACCGCCTCGGGCGTCGGAGTGATCACGAACTCCCCGGGCTGATCCACGGTTATCGATTTGGTGACCAAGCCGAACGGAAAGCCGCTCGATGCTCGCACCCCGACGAGGCGGACCACCCCCCGGTGCCGCGCCGTAGTCCGCGACTCGACCACCGCCGAGCGGCCCGGCCCCAGGTGAACCACGAACGCGAACCCCGTGGCGGTTCTTCCTTTGGGCGCGCGCGTTCCGATCGGGGCCCCCGGCGCTTCCTCGATCTTGAGGCCGAAGATCGGGATGATCCGGTTGCGATTGGTCACCCGATAGCGCACGCGCAGCGGTTCTCCCGCGTTACCCGACGTCACACCCAGACGCTCGAGCCGAACCCCCATCAGCATCGGACCGCTCACGAACCCCGACACCATGATGAACGCGAGCAGCAGTCCGAACGCCCAGAACAACAGGTTGTTTTGAGTCGAGAACGCCCCCAGGGCGATCAGCACTGTGACCGCCGCGTACGCGTAGCTGGCGCGGCTTGGATGGTACCTGCGGCGGATGCTCACACCGGCACACTACGACCGCCGCGCCGTCCGGGTTGCGGGTCCGGTTCGGGATGGGCGTCGGACTCCGCTCTTCCGACCGTTCTTCGCCGCACCCGTTCTCACGTCTTGTAGTAGTCCGGCTCGTTCCCCGGCTTCCATTTGATGTTGCACCCGATGCTCGGTCGCTGCTCCGCGGCGACGGGCCGCCCCGCCACCACCGCGTCCAGCGCCGCGCGCAAGTCCCGCCCCGTGACCGGCAGACCGTTCTTGGGACGCGAATCGTCGAGTTGCCCCCGGTATACCAGCCGACGCGCGGCGTCGAACAGGAAAAAATCCGGCGTGCACGCGGCTCGGTACGCCTTCGCCGTGGCCTGGCTCGCATCAAACAGGTACGGGAAAACGTACCCGGCCGCTCGAGCTTCAATCTCCATTTTGTCCGGTGCGTCGTCCGGGTACGCCTCGGCGTCGTTGGAGCTAATCCCGACCACTCCCATTCCCTTGGCCTCGTACTCCGCGGCCAAACGCGAGAGTTCTGATCGGATGTGTTTCACGAACGGACAGTGATTGCACAGGAACATCACCAGCGTTCCGATCCGTCCTACCACGTTCGCATCGGTGGTGATCTGGCCCGATAACGGGTCCAACAACGAGAAACTGGGCATGGTAGTTCCCAGGGGCAGCATCGTGGACGGAGTAGCGGCCATGCGATCTCCTCAATTATGCAGAGGATAACCCGGCGCGAATGGGATTCTTCTTCACGCCGATCCATGCCGAGATCTGGCGAAAGCAGACTGGAACGAGCCAAGCAGGCTCAAAAAAGAAAAAACCCGGCTGCGATCGGTCATATCGCAGCCGGGAATCAGAAGGCTGTGATGCCCTCTCTCACCACTCTCTCTCACTCCATCTCTCTCTCCAAATCTCTCTCTCTCTCACTCACCACGGAAGCTCTCTCTTCTTCCGAGGATCGTGTTCTCTCTCCGATCTCTCCCGGCCGGCCGGGCGTCCCCATAGGCGGAGATCTCGGTGACCGGTTCCGAATCTACCCGATCTGCCGGATGTGTCAAGAGTGCGGCCGGACATTCAACGCCACATGGCACAAAATTGTGGTGCCTGGGCGATTTCATCCCCTGACTTAGAGTGATCGTGAGTGTTATTCATCCCTGAAACAGATAGTTATTCAGACGTCGGATTCCATCCGTGGCAGGAGCTGCGATCGGTTGTGGAAAGGTTGTCAACGTGGTTCCACCGATAGCATTCGCCCCCTCGCCAAGGAGCCGCGCCATGCCGTTCACACGTACGTGTTTGGGTACCTCGTTACTGCTGTCGCTCTGCCCGGTGCCAAACGCAAACTCGGACACGAATTTCACCGTGGCCGCGCCGCGCGAAGAGGGCTTCCTCGAGCAGTTCGCCGCGACGTATCGCTTCGGCGCCGGCACTCCCCGTGGGATCTCCATCACCCCCGATGGCGCGGCGGTCCTCTTCCTCCGTTCCGGCCCGCGCTCCGTCGTCCAAGACCTCTACGAACTTGATGCCGTCACCGGGGCGGAACGGGTTCTCCTGACCGCCGACCAGATCCTGAAGGGCGGGGCCGAGAGTCTCTCCGTGGAGGAGAAGGCGCGCCGGGAGCGCATGCGAGTGTCCTCGCGCGGCATCGCTTCGTATTCCCTCTCGAAGGATGGTTCCACGATCCTGGTTCCGCTCTCGGGCAAGCTCTACCTCGTCGATCGCGCGTCCGCCAAGGTCCGCGAGGTGGGGTCCGGCAAGGGGTTCCCGATCGATCCGCGTTTCTCAGAAGATGGCTCCAAGATCGGCTGCGTCCGCGATGGCGACCTGCACGTCATCGACGTGGCGACTGGTAACGAGATCAGGCTCACGTCGCGTGCCGACGAGAACATCGAGTACGGTGTCGCCGAATTCGTCGCGGCCGAGGAAATGGACCGCCGCGAGGGTTACTGGTTCAGTCCCGACGGCACGAACATCGCGTTCACCGTCGTGGACACCACTGGGCTCGAGCGTTTCACGATCGCCGATCCTGTCAATCCCGAGCGGCCCGCAACCACGTGGGCCTACCCGCGCCCGGGCAAGGCCAACGCCAAGGTCGGTCTGATGCTCTCTCCGGTCGCGCTCGGCCCGGCCGTTCCCGTGCAATGGGACCACGCGAAGTACCCCTATCTCGTCTCCGTCAAGTGGCCGAAGAACGCTCCTCTCACCATCGTCGTCAGCAACCGCGCCCAGACCGAGCAGGTCATCTACGCGGTCAGCGATTCCGGCTCGGTGAGCGAGCTCCTCACCGAGAAGGACTCGGCCTGGGTCGAGATTCGCCAGTCCGTTCCGCGCTGGCTTGGGGACGGCTCGGGATTCCTCTGGATCACCGAATCTTCCGGCTGGCCGGAGCTTGAGTGGCGCGACAAGTCCGGCACGAAGGTGTCCACCCTCGCGGGCGAGGCCATCGGCTTCCGGGGCATCATCGATGTGGATGATCAGAGCGGAGATGTCTACGTCTCGGCCTCCAAGGACCCTACGGAGAGCCACGTCTGGCGGGTGCCGACAACGACGCGCAACGCGCCCCAGCCGCTCACCGTCGATCCGGGTCAGCACGGCATGTCATTCAGCAAGAACCACCAGACCTGGGTCCGCTCGTCGAGCACAGCCGACGGTCGCCGCGCCTGGGTCGTTGGGCGCAACGAGCCATCCCGGCCCGACCGCATCGCACCCGAGATCAAGTGCGTCGCGGAGAAGCCCCCGTTCATGCCCAAGCCCGAGTGGATCACGGTTCGGGCCGGCGATCGGGTGTTCCACGCCTACGTGTTGCGTCCCCGGGATTTTGACGGCAAGAAGAAATACCCCGTCATCGATTCCGTCTACGCCGGCCCGACCGCGAACGTCGTCGCCAAGAGCCCGTGGGGCCAGCTCCTCAACCAGTGGATCGCCGACCACGGCTTTATCGTCGTCGGGCTTGACAATCGCGGCACGGAGCTGCGCGGCCGCGACTGGGCTCGTGCCTGGAAGACCCGGTCGGGTAACCCCAAGGGGGATCTGATTGACATCGCCCTCGCCGACCACGCCGATGGGATTCAAGCCCTGGTCAAGCAGTACCCCGAGATGGACGGCGCGCGCGTGGGCGTCTACGGCTGGTCCTTCGGCGGGTACTTCAGCGCCATGGCCGCGATGCGCCGGCCCGATGTGTTCAGGGCCGCATGCGCCGGGGCCCCGGTCGCCGCGTGGGAGGACTACGACACGACCTACACCGAGCGGTATCTCGGCCTGCCCCAGGACAACCCCGAGGGGTACCGAAACAGCAGCGTGCTCACCTGGGCGAAGGACCTGAGCGTGCCGTTTCTGCTGGTTCACGGCACCGCCGATGACAACGTCTACTTCATGCACAGCCTGAAGATGGCCGACGCCATGTTCCGGGCCGGCCGTCACTTCGAGTTCCTCGTGCTGCCGGGCTTCACGCACATGGTGCCGGATCCGGTGGTGACGCGCTCGCTCTATTCGCGGATCGCAGATTTCTTCGTCACGAGTCTGGGGGGGCCGAAATAGGCCGCTCCCGACCGAGCGAGCCCCGCCGCGCCATCGGACCATTCTGTGTCCACCTTGCGGAGGAGGACTACTTGTCGCGCCCGCCGGTGAGTCGCACCAGCCAGGGGCCGAGCGCGAAGATGATCAGGCCCGCGCCGCACGACGTGACGGTGAACAAGAAGAAGAAGTCCGCGTAGGTGTTGGGCGCGTCCGGCCCGCCACCGGCGAAGTGCCAGGGCAGATGCTTCTCCCCCTTGAGGATCGGTTCCACCGCCGCCGCCACCTTGCCGGCTCCGAGGTTGGCGATGAAGCTGGAGAGGAACCACACGCCCATGAGCAGGGAGGTCGATTCCTTCGGCGCCGCCTTGGTGACGAAGGAAAGCCCGGTCGGCGAGAGGATGATCTCGCCCATGGTGTGAACGAAGTACGTGCCGAAGATGAAGATCATGTGCGCCTTGTGCGCATCATCCGTGTTCTGCAGCGCCGCCGCGACCATGAACAGGTAGCCCAGCCCGACCATCACCAACCCGAACCCGATCTTGTACGGTTGACCGGGGTTCCGGTTGCGGCGCGACAGCCAGGTCCACATCACGCCGGTGAGCGGAGCGAAGGCGATGATCAGCCAGGGGTTGATCGATTGGAACCACGTCGTGGGCACGAGGAACTCGCCCAGCATTCGGTCCGTGTTGCGGTCGGTAAAGATGTTCAGCGACGAGCCGGCCTGTTCAAAGGAAAGCCAGAAGACCGCGTTGAAGAGCATGAAGACGAAGATCGAGACGACCGGTCCCCTGTCCTCCGGGCGTTGGCGGATCGTGAACCACACGGCCCAGATCAGCGCGGCCGTCAGCAGCATGCTCACCACGTAGATGTTCGAGAAGAACTCATCCACGGCGCCAAGCCAGCCCATGTGGAACGCGGCCGCGGTCAGGCCCGCCAGGCCGATGCCCGCGGGCAGCAGCTTGGGAGCGATCGATGCGAGGTGCGCATCAGAGGCCAGACCGATCCCAGCGAGCAGCATTGGCCGGTACAGCATGTACAACGCCAGGCCCAGCATCATGCCCACGGCCGCGGCGCCGAAGCCCCAATGCCAGCCCATCCGCTCACCCAGCGTCCCGACGATGTAGACCTGCAGCGCCGATCCCAGGTTGATTCCCATGTAGAAGATGCCGAACGCCGTCTCGCGGCGCGGGTCGCCGTGCTTGTACAACTGGCCGACCATGACGGACACGGAAGGCTTGAAATGGCCGGTCCCGATCACCACCAGCGCCAGGCCGAACACGAAGACCGACATCGCGTACGCCGAATGCGCGACCGCGTCCATTCCCGAGACGCCCAGCGCCAGGTGGCCCAGCGCGATCAGCAGCCCGCCCACGATCATCGACCGGTGCGTGCCGATGAACTTGTCCGCGATCATGCCGCCCAGGATCGGTGTCAGGTAGGCCAGCCCCGTGTACCAGCCGTAGGCCGTGTTCGAGACCGTGTCGTCCCAGCCGGGCCCCGGATTGAAGCCCTCGGGCGCGCCTTTCGGGGGATTGCGCATCCCTCCGGTCGGGCTGGTCAGATACAGCACCAGGATCCCCCGCATCCCGTAGTAGCTGAACCGCTCCCACATCTCGACGAAGAACAGCAGGAACAACCCCGCCGGATGCCCCAGCAACGTCCGCTCACCCGAAGGGTTCGTGGCGGTGGACATGAATCCTGCCTGGCTCATGTTGCGTCTTCCTTGGCGTCATCGACCGGCCGTCTCGCGGTCGGCGGACTTCCGCCGCCTTCGTGACGTGCGCACGGAGACGCTCAAGAATAACGACATCCTGTGTCGCATGCGAGACAAACGTTCTCGTTCGAGAGCGGGTGCGGGGGCTCGCCATCGGCGTGCGCTCCGTGACCCACCCGCCGCGGCGGCGTATACTCCAGCAAACCCGGGCGCATAGCTCAGTTGGCTAGAGCACAGTCCTCACACGACTGGGGTCACAGGTTCGAGTCCTGTTGCGCCCATTCCCACGTTCGACGTCGCGAGACCGTTGTCTCCCGCTGCGATGTCCGTGCGTGAGACCCCCTATCGCAAGGCGTGCCCGGCCGCGCCACGGGGCCCCGGCGGGCGCGTCATCTCAATCTGCCGTCTCCTCCTGATCCGATGCCCCTTCTTGCCGCCGCCAATCTCCGCGTGCTCTTCGGCAACACCATCATCCTCGATGGTTGTTCGCTGTCCATCGAGCCCGGCGAACGCGTCGGCATCGTCGGTCGAAACGGCACGGGCAAGACCACTCTTCTGAAGGCGCTCGCGGGCTCGCTGAAGACGGATTCCGGTTCCGTCAGCCTTGCCAAGGGCAGTCGCGCCGGCTACCTCTCGCAGGATCCGGTTCTGAACCCCGCCGAGACGCTCCGTGGCGAGGCCGAGTCCGCGTTCGGCCTGCTGCACGAGCTCCACCGCAAGCTCGATGTCCTATTCCACGAGATGGCTTCAGCATCCGGGCCCGCCCTTGAGCGGCTGATGTCCCGGCAGGCCGAGCTGGAGCACGAGATGGAGTCCGCGGGCGGGTACGCTGTTGATCACAAGATCGACGCCGCGCTGCACGGCTTGGGATTCACCGACGGGCAGTTCACGGTCCCGGTCTCCGGCCTTTCGGGCGGGCAGCTTGGGAGGCTTGCGCTCGCCAAGATCCTGCTCGAGAACCCCGACCTGCTTCTGCTCGACGAGCCGACCAACCACCTCGACCTCGACGGTTGTCTCTGGCTGGAGGACTTCCTCAAGAACGAATTCCGCGGCGCCGTGGTGATGGTCTCGCACGATCGCTACCTGCTGAACCACGTGGTCCACCGCATCATCGAGACCGAGGGGGGGCGTCTGATCGAGTACCCGGGCAACTACGCGGCCTTCCGCACCCTCCGCGCGGATCGCCGCTTGTCCATGCTGCGCGCCTGGGAGAACCAGCAGACCAAGTTCCGGCACGAGGAGGAGTACATCCGCCGCTACCGCGCCGGCCAGCGTGCGAAGCAGGCGCAGGGTCGCCTGACCAAGCTGGAACGCGAGAAGGACCAGAACACCCTCGAACGCCCGCTCGAGCTCGACACGTTTTCCTTCTCCCTTCCCAAGGCCGAGCGATCCGCCGACATCGTCATCGCGGCCCGTTCCGTTTCCAAGCGTTATCCTCTCTCCGACGGCACCGAAAAGGTGCTGTTCACTCGACTGGACGTCACGATCAATCGCGGCGAGCGCTGGGGTGTGATCGGCCCCAACGGCGCCGGAAAATCGACGCTCGTGCGCTGTCTCCTTGGCGAGACCCCTCCCGATTGCGGCACGGTCAAGGTCGGCACGAATGTCGTCGTCGGCTACTACCGCCAGAGCCACGAGCACATCGACCCCGAGCGGACCGTCACCCAGTACCTCCAGAGCGTCATTCTCAAGGAGAACCCGGGAAAGGGTCTTTCCGAGCAGCAGGCACGCAACCTCGCCGGCGCGTTCCTCTTCTCGGGGGACGAGCAGGGACGAACGCTCGGTTCGCTGTCGGGCGGCGAGCGGTCGCGGGCGGTGCTCGCGGGCCTGCTCGCGTCCAGCAAGAACCTGATCGTTCTGGACGAGCCAACCAACCACCTCGACATCCCTTCCGCGGAGCGCCTCGAGGAGGCTCTGTCGCCGGAGGGCGGCTACCAGGGCACGCTCATTCTCATCTCACACGACCGCGCGCTGATTGACGCCACCTGCGACCACCTTCTCGTGTTCGACGGCAAGGGGGGCGTCGAAACGTTCGCGGGCAACTACACCGACTGGCGGCTCCGCGAGGTTGGTCTCGCCGCGGCAAGGACGAAGCGCGAGGCCGATTCCCGCCGCGCCCGAGAAGATCAGGGAAGGAAGCGTCGGGCGGCGGACGAATCCCGCCGCCCCACGGTCGCTCCGGATGACGTGCCCGCCGCGGATTCCGAGGCGCGCCGGCTCGCGTACCAGCTTTCCAAGATGGACACGCCCCGAATCGAGGCTCGCATCGAGGAGATCGAACGCAGGGTCCGTGAGATCGACGAGACCATGTCGCTCCCGGAGGTCTGGTCCGACTCGAAGCGATGCGGATCACTCGGGGACGAGCGGGAGCGCCTTCTCCGCGAGATGGAGCCACTGGAATTCGAATGGTCCCGGCGCGCGGGGGCGTGAGCACGAGGCGGCAGTGCGCGTGCTCCTGAACGCGCGGGCCGGTTGCCCGGCAAACACGCCTTGAGTACGAGCGATCTGAACCACCTGGGCACGCTCAACGCCGCGAACACGCATCCCGCACGGAACGCGAACTGATGCGGTCCTTACGACCGCGCGCCCCCTGCCTTTCCGGCGTGGTAATCGGACCACTTGGGTCCGCGAACGGTGGCGTGCCCACCATCGCGCGTTCATCGCGACATCGGGTGGGGGCATCGGATCGATGCCGCGGTATGATCGCCTGACGGCATGGACTCCATTCTCACGACCACGATGCTGCTCGATCGCCTGCGGAACCCGGCCGAGCAACTGGCTTGGGTTGAGATCGACCAACGGTATCGCCCAATTCTCGAAGGACTCGCGCGCACGCTCGGCCTGTCGGGCGCGGACGCCGCGGACGTGGCGCAGGCCACGCTGTCGGAACTGGTGCGCTCGATCAAGAACGGTACCTATGACCGAACCAAGGGACGTCTCCGAAGTTGGATCATGGGGATCGCACGCCACAAGGTGGCCGCGGAGCGGCGCGCCGGCGCGCGGGGCGGGCCGGCACGGGGTGATTCGGCGCTTGCCGGCGTGCCGGCGGAGCGTGAACTCGATTCCATCTGGGAGTTGGAGCAGAGGCAGCACGTGTTGCGGTGTGCGCTCGACCGTCTGCGGGACAGCGCCCGAGTGAACCCAACGACCCTTCGCGCGTTCGAGATGGTGGCCTTGCAGGGGGCGTCGTCGGAGGACGCGGCACGGGAGTGCGGCATCACCGTCGATGCCGTCTATGTGGCGAAGAGCCGTTTGACGCGACGGCTGCAGGAGTTGGTCGGCGAGATCACCCGAGCTTACTCGCGGGATGAGTGAATGCCGACTCGCGAACCTCATGACGTGACCGCGTGCCCGGACGACGATGTCTTGCGGAGGATCGCCTCGGGCCAGCCCTGCGGGCCCGGCACCGAAGCGCACGTGGCGGGGTGCGCCCGATGCGCGCGTCGCCTGGCCGCGTGCCCCGGGCTCGACGCGTTCCTGGCCGAGGTGGCGGTGGCGGAACGGAACCGGCCGAAGATCGCCGCCGCACCGGCGTTGGTCGTGGTCCCCGGCTATTCGATCGCGGGCGAGATCAGCCGCGGCGGTCAGGGCGTTGTGTATCGGGCGATCCAGATTCAGACCAAGCGGCGGGTCGCGCTCAAGGTCCTGTTGCGCGGCGCGTTCGCCTCGGCCCGCGAGCGGGCCCGTTTCGAGCGCGAGGTGGAGATCGCCGCGGCGCTCAGGCACCCGAACATCGTGACCGTGTTCGAGGCGAGGACGCTCGCGGAGGGGGGGCTCGCCCTCGCGATGGAGTACGTCGAGGGCGTGCCCGTGGACGAATGGGTGCGGGCGGGTGTCAGAGCGGGCGCCAGGGCGGAGGCTCGCCGACGAGCGCTGGTGTTGCTCGTCCGCATCGCGCGTGCGGTTGGGCACGCCCATCAACGCGGGATCATCCACCGGGATCTCAAGCCGTCCAACGTGCTCGTGGACGCCGAGAACGAACCGCACATCCTCGACTTCGGCCTGGCGCGGCTTCAGGAGGCGGTCCCGGCGGACCTGATGGGCTCCGATTCCGACGCGGGCGTCGCCACGGACGCCAACCCGGCGCTCTCGATCACGGGTGTCTTCCAGGGCACGCCCGCGTACGCATCCCCGGAGCAGTGCGCCGCGCTCGCGGGGCAGATCGACACGCGCACGGACGTGTATTCCCTCGGGGTGATGGCGTACGAAGTGGTCACGGGCTCGCTGCCCCACGCCGAATTGGGTTCGTCGACGATCGCGTTCAACTCGAGGCGATCCGGTGCGCCCGCCCTGTCGCCCGTGGTGGCGGCCCGTCGCGTCGGCGCGCCGGACGTCCACCCGGATCTCGCGGCGGTGCTGATGCGGGCGCTCGCCCCCGATCCCGAAGACCGGTACCAGAGCGTGGAGGCCTTTGCAGCGGACCTGGAGGCCGTGCTCTCGGGCGACGCGGTTGCCGCGCGCGCCCACGAGGGCTGGTATCGCGTTCGCAAGACCGTTCGCCGTTACCGCGTGCCGTTCGCGATTGTCGGGCTGTTCTTCGCGGTGGTGTCGGCCGCGGCGTGGGTCTTTTCGCGGCAGTCCGGCGAGCTGGCGCGGCGCGCCGAGTCGCTCTCCTCGGCGCTCGAGCGGAGCGCCGTAGAGCAGGCCCGCGCGATGGTGCGTGCCGGTCACGTGCCGCGGGCCGAGCAACTGTTGTGGCCCGCGCTGCTCCGTGCCGATCCGGACGCGACGCTCTCGAACGCGGCAGCCATACCCGAGGACGCGGGCTTCGTCGGTCCGCCGGAGCAGTTGCACGCCTACTGGGCGATCTGGGAGCTGCTGGCCCGCCATCCGTGTCGGGCGACGGCCGCGATTGGCTTGGAGCGCGGCGGATTGGCCTACCCGGTCGACGGCGCGCTTGTGCAGATTCACAACTCCGGGCTCCTCCGCAGGTTGTCCATTCCGGATCTGGATTCCACATCCGTCGCGGGACGGGCTGCGGTGCGGTTACCGACGTTGCCCATGTTCTTCGCGTTCTCGTATTCCGTCGGCGGGAGCGGTCTGGCGGTCGCAACCGCCCAGGGCGGCTTTCGAGTCCAAAGCCTGGTGACGGGTGAGACCGTCGCTGAGTTTGTTCATCCCGGGAAAATCATCACCGCGCAGCTCGGACACGACGAGAGACGGGTCTACTGGGTTGTCGACGACTCGCTCATGGTGAACGAGCTCGGCGCGGAAGGCGCCCCACGGGTCTTGCTGGACGGACTCCGGAACCGCGCCGCGAACCCGGACGTCAGCAACTGGTGCCTCATGGGGAGTGATGATTGTTTCATGAGACGCGAGCCCGACGGATCGGTCTCGGTGTGGAACCTGAGAACCATGGAGATGGAGTCGATCCCGCCGGTGCCGGGGTCGCCGCTGGATCGGATTCGGCAGCGGGAACCCGCGAGCGGGTCCGCGTTCTGGGCCGCCGCTCGCTCGCCGGATGGACGCTGGCTTGCGCTGCTCATCAACCGAGACGTGCTTCTGGTGGACCGCTGGAGCCACGATTCGCAGCTGCGGCTGGAGGGGTCCCCAACCAGGTCTCGCGGCCAACTGAGCTTCAGCGACGATGGCCGGTGGCTCACATGCGGCGGATTTGGGCAACGCGTGCTTGTGTGGTCGCTGCCCTCGGGACGGCTCGCGCACACCTGGGCTGGGCACACAACCGCCATCGATCGACCCGAGTTCGTTCCACGTTCGCCCTGGCTCGCGACGAGGGACTATGACGCCGTCAAACTGTGGGACCTCGACGCTTCGGATGCCTGGTGCGCCGCGCTCTCGGACGGGCCGGGCTACTCGTCCCTCGAGGTGCGGTTCGATGCGTCAGGTCGGCGTCTGGCGGCGGTCGGTGATGACGGCGCGGTTCGCATCTGGACCCGGTCCGGCGACGGCCGGTCCGCGCGTGAGAACTGGGGGAGCCCGCTGGTGATCCCGGGCGGGCGCGTGGAGTCGTCGTCGCTCGACTTCTCTTCGGACGGCGAGATGCTCGTGTTCGCCGGGCACGATGGCGTGGTACGGGTCCGGCGGTCGTGGGACGGCCAGGAGGTTGCGCGGTTCGACGCCGGCACCGAGCGTGTGGAGTGTGTGCGCTTCATGCCCGATGGCGGCTCGCTGGTCTGGGGGCGCAACGACGGGATTATCGAAATCGCGCCGATCGCGGGCGGATCGGCACGCCGATTCCCCGGCAACCCGCCCGGCGAAACGCCCCGCCGAATTGCCCAACTCGCCGTGACAACGGACGGCAAGACCGTTTTCGTCACGTTCGCCGCCGGCTCGGTACGCCAAGGGAGCGTTGTCGCGGCGTTCTCAATCGCGGAGGGCCGGATGCTGTGGCGCGTGAGCGTTCCCTTGCCGATGCGGGCCATCGCGCTTGCGCCGGACGGGCGCACGCTGGCGGTGTCGTGCGACGATAACCGCGTCAGGCTCCTCAGTGCCGCCGATGGGTCGCTCGTGCGGCTCATGGAGGGCGTTGCCACGCGCGCCTACGGGCTGGCCTTTCACCCCCTTGGCAAACTGCTGTTCTCCGCGCACCTCAGCGGAGAACTCGCGATCTGGGATCTGCGCACGGGCGATGCGATCGCGAGCTTCCTGGCCCATGACGGCTCGGCGTACAGCGTGGCGGTATCCCCCGACGGCACGCTGCTCGCGACCAGCGGTGAGGCGGCCGGTGTTGCGGGCCCGGCGTTCGCGAGTGCAGCCGATGCACCCGATCATCCGAAGGACGCCGGCCTGGTTCGAACTTGGGACCTGACCTACTTCCGACCCCACCTGGCCGCCAACATGAGATACTGGCGGTCACAGGTTACCGGTCCTGATTCGAAAATCGCAACCCCCTTTGTTGATGGGGAGTAGCGACAAGTCCTCTCACGCGCAATGACCTTGCCGTGGCGACCGAGATCGGTGCGCCCGAGACGCGTCGGCCGTGCGCCGCGCGGCCTCGTATGCACCGCGCAGGAGATTCTCGACGCGCCAGGTGTCAGATTCCGCGACTTGCGCAAACAGACATAGAGGGCAATGGCACGGGAGTAGAACCGCGTGGGCTCGACCCGTGCTGACCGCGGACCGCATGGGCCGAGGTTGGCGCCCTCTGAGAGGGAGCCGAGATGTCTGGAAAAAACGTGAGCGTCCTGCGTGTCCTGGTGGGCTGCACGGCGGCGGCGATGACCGCGTCGGCGTGGGCACAAGGCAAGGTAGTGGCTGTGGGCGACGAGTGGATGGTGAGCGATTCCGCCTTCTTTGCCGATCCCGTGAACACGACGGCGTTCACCCTGAACGTCGCCAACCTGATGACGGGCGGCGGGCCGGGGAACTTCCTGATCTACACCAACAACTTTGGCCTCACGGGCTCGTCGTTCGCGAGCACCCTGGCCGGACACACGCTCACGTACAACGCCTCGCTCCCGCTGACGCTCGCGAATCTCTCGGGCTTTGACGGGGTTTTCCTCGCCGGCTCGAACGGCAGCGGCGCGGCCAACGCCGCGGTCTTGGCGGCGTACGTGAACAACGGCGGGAGCGTCTTCGTGGAGGGGGGAACCGGGGAGTTCGGGCCCAACCCCGCGAACGAGGCCGCGGGTTGGAACCCGTTTCTCAACCAGTTCGGGCTCGCGTTCGGGAGTCAGTGGGTCGGGCCAAACGGAATATACAACGTACCCTTGAACGCGGGAACGCACGCATTGCACGCGGGCATGAACGGAATCGTGTGGAGCGTCGGCCAGGAAGTGATCGACCTCGACGGGGTTCCAGCCAACGCTCACACTGTCGCGCTCTACGGGGATTTCACGGCGCTGGGCGAGTCCAACAACCTCGGGATCGTGGGCGTGTATTGCGTACCGGCGCCGACCGCCGCTTCGGCACTCGGGCTTGGCGTCCTGTTCGTGACGCGTCGTCGTCGCGCATGAGGGCCCCGGCAGCTCCAGCGCCGTGCATTCGGCGACCCGCGATACGACGCTGTATCCAGAGACGGTCCGCGCCGCGGAGCCGCGTTCCGAACGTGCGACGGAGATCCCAAGGAGGGCGCACGCCTCGGAGCCCCGGCCTTGACGGCCAACCGCCGCATCAAGGCGACCATTCCGCAACCGCAAACAAGGAGAGATCGATCATGTTGTTCATTTCTAGGCGAATTTCAACCGTCATCGCCTCACTCGTCGGTTTGGCCGCGCCGGCTATCGCGTTCTCGCCGGTGGATGAACTGTTGGACATGACCACGCTGCCCAGCGGCGTGTCGGGTTGGTCGTACAGCAATTTCTCGCATCTGGGCAACGAGGCCACCGCGTACACGGCATCGGGAGGGGTGCTGTTCCAGAACACGATGGGCCTCTACAACGGGGGCGCCGGTTCGGATTGCTACATCAAGACCGTTGCGCCCGATCAGACGCTCGATTGGGTGCTGGAGGCGCGCGTCAGGGTTCTGGACTGGGAGATCACGGACGCCGCGGGCGGCAACGAACGCTTCGCGGCCGGTTTCTACGCGACTCCGGTTTCTCAGATGGGGGTGTACCCGAGTTACATCGATCCCGTCTCCGGCGCGAGCCGACCGGAAGGCGCGATCGACCACGCGGACAACAACCTCTATGGCGCCGCGACGGTCGCGCAGTGGCACACGTACAAGGTGTGCGGCAGCGCAACGACCGGAGCGCGGACCCTTTACATCGATGGGATCGTCATGGCGACAGACTTCGGGCCGCTCCTGCCGCCGACCGTCGACCTCCTGGTCGGAGACCTGACAGGCCGCGGCAATGCCCGGGCGGAATGGGACTATTACCACTTTTATCAGGTCGTGCCCGCACCCAGTGGAATCACGATCGTCGCGGCGGCGGGGTGGTTCGGTCTCGCTCGTCGCCGCCGGATGCGTTGAAACCAACCGTTGCGCCTTGGCGAGGCGCTACAAATGAGCGTCTCGGTCAGCGCGCGCCCACGCAACAGGTGGGCGCGCCGGGCCGCACCGCGGAATTCTGCTCCGGCCCATCTTTTCCCCGGTACGCAGTTGGGCCGAAACAGCCCCGGTTGGCGGTAGGGGGAAGGCGACCATACGGAGCGGGCTCGGGGCCGGAGGCGGCGTCGGTCAGCGTAACGATCGCAAAGGTGTAACCGGCGCGCAATCTGTACGAAGGTGTTCTGGGCACGGCGAACCTTCCGGCGAGGTGCAGCGCGGTGTCACACCGCGCTGAAAACCGCGTTCGGGCCGCCCTGCGCACCAGCGCAGGCATCCGTAACCCACGGATTCGGCGAGACTTAGGGAACGTGGAGCGGAGGAGAGTCGAACTCCCGACCTCTTCATTGCGAAGGGCGAGCTTGACCAAGTTGGCGGAGCGTGGAAAGAACACGATAATCAAGGGTACTGAGCCTGTTTCAACGTGTAAAGTCGAAGCGCCGCCCGATTCCACCGGCGACCACCCGCAACCGACCGTTACCGCTCGCAACCGCTAACGGTTAGCGGGTACCGGGTGTGGCGACGCGGTGGAGAGAATCCGGGCCTTTGCTCTCCGCAAACTCTCCGCGTTCGTGATAATCGCCGCCGGTGGTAGCCGGGGTCGGTTTGCCTCTGTATGCTTTACCCGGCTACCGCCCGGTCCCGAGCGAAGGGGCTTGGCAGTAGCCCTGCCGTTGCGAGGGTCCGTTTGCGGTGCGCTTCTAGCGTACCCACCGTGAACGCACCGCGAACGTCGGACGGACGTCCAAGGGCCGTCCGGCGAGGCAGTCGGGTAGTTGGCCGCCGTAAGCGATAAGAAGAGTCCAGCCGGGGACGCCAGCCCGGTCATCGCGAGGCGTAAGACCGACGGACCGGCACACCCTTCAGCTCAGCCGATGGTCGGTCCCTGCGCGAACTGAAGCGCACGGTTCGTCCGTTGGCGACCTGAACTAGCTCGGCATCGCAGCCGAGCGGGTTGCCACGAGGTCCACATGTCTTCTCCCGCTGTGGGGGCCGCTGCGCTGCGGCCGTTCGAGGAGTTCGCAGAACGAATCGGTGTTTCTGTTCGGCAGCTGCGCCGTGCCGCCCGGTATGGGTCTCAGACACCCGGCGGCGATGTCGTCCGGCTGGAGTACCGGAAGATCGGCCGCCAGTGCCTGACGTCCCAAACATGGATCGACGAGTACGGACGTGCGCTCGCACGGCCTGCTGATCCTGTTCCGGTGCCCGCCGCCGCACCACGCCAGTCCCGGCGCTCGCGTCGCGCTTCACCCCAAGCTCTCGCATGCTCCGACACCGCCGCCGTGTTGTCGTCGCGGTACGGGCTTTGAGTCCGACCCCGGAAAGCGAACCGCAGTGAACACAACCAACGCAACCAGTCCGTTTGATCTTCTCCATCGTGCAGTACAGGCTCACGGATGCGATCCAGAGCCCGAACGCGGAGGGAAGTTCCGCGCACGCTGCATCTGGCGGCATGACGAACACAAGTCGTTCGTCTACTGGCCCGATGCCAACGGGCGAGTCGTGTTCTTCGACGAGGCCGATCCCAAGGGCGACAAGCTGGTGATACTTGAAGCGCTCGGCCTCTCGTGGGCGGAACTGAATCCCGGAATCAAATCGCACGCCGAACAGCGGGCACCGATTCGCATCAAGCGCCGGTTCGATGTGCCCGCCGAACTCGGCGTGCAGGGGTACCGCCGAATCTCCGGGTACGAGTACCGAGACGAATCGGGGCGTTTGCTGTTCGAGGTAGTGCGCTACGAATGTCGCGACCGACGCAAGGCGTTCCGGCAACAGCGGCCCGCTGGCGATGACGAGAACGGCGATTACGTCTCGACGATTGGATCGTTCAACGTGCCCGGCGGCGCATCGCTCGCGCCCTGTCGCCGTGTCCTGTATCGTCTTCCGGAACTTCTCGCCGCACCAGTCACAACCTTGGTATTCATCGTCGAAGGGGAGAAGGACGTCGAGACGCTCCTGCGGATGGGCTTTGCCGCGACGACGAACCCGATGGGAGCCGGGAAGTGGTCTGAGGTGGCGGATCACGCTGCGGAAGTCCTGCGCGACCGGGAGGTGATCGTCCTCCCGGACGCCGATGATGCGGGCCGAAAGCACGCCGTGCAGGTCTGCCGCCACCTTGTCGGTTGCGGCATCCGTGTGCGGATGCTTGAACTTCCCGACCTCTCTAACAAGGGGGACGTGACAGATTGGTTCGACCTGTACGGCGGAACGCGGGAGCGGTTTGACGAACTGGTGACCGCCACTCAAGAGTACGTCGATGACACGCTGATCGACGCGACAGGCACACGGCGCGAGGTGGTCAACGAACGGCCTCTGGATGCGATCGGCTCATCGGTACTTGTCCGATTGCGCGAAGTGAGCGGGACAAGCGAAGCGCTCTATCGCCGTGGCGGTGAACTCTGCCGCATCGTGCGCGACCATGAATGGCGAGCGTTGATTCAGGTCGTCGGCATTGCGGAACTGAGGTACATCGTGGCCCGCACGGTTCACACGGGCCGCCTCACCCCGAGCGGGCAGTTCGTAGACGTTGCGCCGCCGCGAGAACTGCTGGAATACATCCTCGCGCACCCCAACCCCGGATTCCCGAATCTCGCCATGCTGAGCGAGGTTCCGTTCGTCGGGCCGGACGGTCGGGTTGTTTCGACTGAGGGATACGACGAAGGGACCGGCGTGTATGTGGCGTTGCTCCCTCACCTGCGCGATCTAGCCGTGCCGGAGAGTCCATCGCAAGCCGACGCCGCGTTGGCCGTGGCGCGGCTGCGCCGCGTGTTCGAGGAGTTCCCGTGGCAGTCCCCGAGCGATTGGGCGAACTTCCTCGCCCTTCTTTTCACACTCCTACTCCGCGTCATGTTCCCCACCGTACCCGCGTTCATGGTCGCCGCCAAGACTCAGGGCACCGGAAAGACGCTCGCGCTTCGCCTGGCCAGCCTGATCGTGCTGGGGCGAGAGCCCGTCATCGCAGACGTGCCGACCGAACCGACCGAGTTCGCAAAGGTGGTGGGTGCATTCCTTCGCTCCGGCCAGCGGTTCGTGGTGTTCGACAACGCCATCCGCCCAATCGAGTCCGCGACATTGGCGGCCCTCCTCACGTCAGTGGAGTTCACGTTCCGCATTCTCGGAAAGAGTGAGACGATGACGCTGGCGAACACCGTCGTCATCGCCTTTACCGGGAACAACCCGGTCGTTCGCTCGGACCTTACCCGTCGCACAGTGTGGTGCGACCTGGACGCCAAAGACCCGCGTCCAAACCTGCGACGGTTCGCCGTGTCGGACATCGTCGCGCATGTGCGAGAAAATCAATGCTCGCTCCTGACCGACGTCCTGAGCATCTACCGAGCGTGGTTTGCCGCCGGGCGTCCAGAAGCACCGAACGTCGCCGCGATTGGATCGTTCGAGCGGTGGCATCGCACTGTGGCGGGCATCCTCCACTTCGCTGGCGTGCCGTCGTTCCTAGCGAACTTCGAGGAGCGCAGCGAGGGAGCCGACGATGAGGCCCTGTCCATCGGCGCGTTCGTCCGTGCCTGCTACGACCGCTTCGCCAAGACCGAGTGGACAGCCAACGAGTTGTGCCAGCGGCTCGCCGACAGCCCGGAGTTTTTCGCCACACTACCTCTAGACCTCCAATCGCGATTCGACCGGGGAAAGGGCACGCTCGCGTGGTCGATTGGCCGTCTTCTGCGCCAAGAGCAGGACCGCCACAACGCGAACGGGCTTGTCATTCGTCGGCTCGGAGTGAATCGAGACAAAGTGCAGAAGTATCGGGTCGAACCGTGGCAGCCCAACGTGGAGTCGCCCCGAACCCCGTCCCGTCCTTCACCGGAGTACTGAGAATGCAGCCCAGCCTTCAAGACCTCGTTACACGGGCGGTAGCCGTCGCCGCATCCAGCACCGACCCAGAGGCACGCCGGCTGGCCGATGCCGTGCTCGGGTTCTCCCGTGCGCCAACCATCCAGGTCCGGAGCGATTTCGAGTTGCCCGTGCGCGTGTTCGGCGTGCTGCTTTCGCGGCTTGCGGATGTGCTGGACGGGTTCGATCCGCCGAAACCTGTTCCGACGGACGGTGATGTTGCGCTCCCTTCCCCAATGGATCGGCTCCATGCCGGTCATGGTCGCGCCCGCGCCATGCTCCTGCGCGTCCTGGCGGATGCGGTGGAGTTCCCATCGACTTCAGATCACACGGACCTGTTCTCTCTGTTGCCGCCGGACATGCAGCGGCGCTTCTACCGCCTACCTGATGATCGGCTCCGTCAACTTCTCGCCGACCACGAGCGAGACGCTCGGTTGCTGGTAATTCGGGAACGGATGCGACTTCTCATGCAGGAGGTTGATGGATGCACGCCGCAAGGCTCGTGAGACTGTCTGACGTGATCGGGTGCGACCAAGGCGGCGAGTTCGTCGTGCCCGTCGCGTCCGTGATCGTCAACTTGGAGTTCATCGTCACCGTTCGTCAAGGGGCCGTTGGCTCCTCGGCCATCCTCGGCATGGTCAACGGCGATCGGTTCCTCATTTCGCACGCCGACTTGGAGGTCATATGGACCCGCAGAATCGCAAACTGATCGAGAACGAAGCCAAGGCGGCGCTCCGGCGCCACCGGGCGGACCCGATGCTCCTCCCGGACATCGTCGCCCGCCTCAACGTGTATTGGTCCGGCAAGGAAGGTGATCCCCGCCGCGTCATGGCGCGGGGTGACTCGGGGCTCGTCACCGCTGACGTGCTCATGGCCGAGTTCCGGGTGTCGCATCCCGAGCGATTCGGCACCGACCCCGGCGAATACGACGCGGACGCCACTCCGGAAGCGCGCGAGAAGCGCGTCGCCGCCGAGATTCAGCGCGAGGTCGCCAAGATTGCGCCCGGCGGCGACACCATGCTCGTTGATCCGGTGAAGAAACTCAACATCGCCCGCGAGATTCGCGCCAAGCACGCGGATGACGAAGGCGACGGCCCCGCCGGTGCGCCCGTGCCGCGGGAGCCTCCCGAGAACCCGCCCGGCGGAGCGGTGGATCGGCTCAAAGGCGTGCGTAGGGCGAACGGCGGAGTGTGGCCGAACGGCGTCCGCATGACCGCCGACAGTCCGCACCTGCCCGCCCCCGCGTCCGCCGTGGACCGCGTCAAGCTCGCCCGCCAAGCGAGCCTTGTCTACACGCCCCGGTAATGGAGTAACCAATGGCAAAGCCCCTCGCAAACGGACCTGTCGGGAAGTCCAACAGCACCCGTGGGCAGTCCGGCATCCAGTACGTGCGGGCCACAAAGTCGGGAGCGGGCAAGGCC
Organism: Phycisphaerae bacterium; assembly: GCA_016794925.1. Taxonomy (GTDB): domain Bacteria; phylum Planctomycetota; class Phycisphaerae; order Phycisphaerales; family UBA1924; genus JAEUIW01. The sequence goes on along the minus strand of JAEUIW010000002.1, from coordinate 220,611 downwards.
GCCCCGTCCGTCCGCGTAAGTCCCAAGTCCAAGTGATTCACAGAAAAGGAGCCAGCAAATGGCGAACATGGTCCCATCTGACAACATCGTGGAGGTCGGCGGTTTGCGGTTCGCCGTCCTCTGGAACGGAACGGCGTGGCAGGCGGTGGAGGCGCAGAACGCCAAGGAGTACGTCCGGGGCGGTACCCATTCCTTCACCCGGCCCGGCTTCCCGCTTCCGCGTTTCGAGCTCGTATTGAACCCGCTTACGCGGGGGTACGCGGTCCATACCTCCTAACCGAGTTTGTCGTGCCAGCCGAACGCGACCAACGCGGGCATTTCAAGCCCGGCTCGAACATGGGCGAGGCCAAGCGGGGGAGCAACATCACGCGGCGGGTCCGCAACGCCGTGAAAGAGGCCGCGTCGCAGGATGACGTCTGCGCGATCATGCAGGCGCTCATCAAGCGGGCGCGAGCGGGTGACGTGCAGGCCGCACGTGAGGTCTTCGACCGGCTGTTCGGTCGGCCCGACGCCACGTCGGTCCTCATCCGGCTGGACCAACTCGAAGAGAGGTTCAGTTGCGAATTCGCCGCTGCCGACGGCCCTCCCGACCGCTGAGTATCGCTTCCACGGAGTTTCGCCCCTCTTCGGCCGGTTCGCCGGGATGGGGTGATTTACAGCATCGCCCGGCCCAGATCGGTCCGGCTCAGTACCCTATAGGCATCGCGTTCGGTGTCGGGGCGTTCCCGGCTCGGGCGCGACAGTAGGAGTCCTGAACCAACCAACCAGACATCCCGATTGACGCGCGAGCGTCAAGGCTGCTCCTCAGAGATACCCGCCAACCTGGGCCGCAAGGCCCTTGAAGTGTCGTTGCAGCGCTTGAGCCGCGCCCCCGCAAGGGGGCGTCGGCCATGCGTTGTTCGACACGCCCCTTGGCGGGGGCCTCTGAGGACGACCGTGGTTCGGCGCCCTCTTTTTCGTGCGCCACTCCACGCCGGGAAAGGAGCGGCGCGATGGGCAAGGTGCGAAAGGCGTTCAACGTGGTCCTGGCGCTCGCCATCGTCGGCGTGCTGGGGTTCGTCCTGATCGGGGTCATCGCCAACTCGGGCTCGTCCCGACCGATGAGCGACAAGGAACTGCGCGAGGCCGCCGCGAAGGCCCCGCCGGAACCACCCAAGCGTGAGGCCGCGGCACCGACGCCAGAGACAGACAAGCCGAAGGAGAAGCTCTTCGATACTGGTGATGAAGTTGTCATCTATCATCCGGACTCGAAGCGCGTCATGCTCGCCGCGTCGAAGGAGGCGTGGTCGAAGTACGAGGACGCGCTTCGCGCCAAGGACGAGATCGGGGTGGCGGGCATGGTGGCGGAGGGCAAACTGTTCACGCTCGGCCCGGGCACGAAGTGCAAGGTGCTCGACCTACACGGTTGGGCCGCTCTGTACGAGGTCCGGGTCTATGAGGGCGGGCGCATTGGTCGTGTCGGCTTCGTACCGACCAACCGCGTGCGAAAGGCGGACTAGGCCACGCACGATACCCTTGTGTCACGATGATTGACGACGGGCTCAATAGCCAAACGAGCGGCGCGCTACTGCGCATGCACGCACGAATCCTCGACGAGCTTCGGCGGCGTGAGTTGGTGCGAAGCAGCAACAACCCGGTCGCGGACCTTGCCGAACTGGTTGCCTCGCGGGCGCTCGGGCTGACGCTGGTGAGCAAGTCGAGCGCGGGCCATGACGCCGTGGATGCCGCCGGCAATCGGTATCAGGTCAAGGGCCGTCGAGTGACAGCGCACAACAAGTCGCGTCAACTCTCGTTCATTCGCGGCCTTGAATCGAAGCCGTTCGACTCCCTTGTGGGCATCCTGTTCGACGCCGATTTCCGCGTCACGAAGGCGTGCGTGGTCCCGATTGACACCGTGCGGACATGCTGCGCTTTCGTGGCGAAGGTGAACGGTCACAGGTTCCTTCTCCGTGACGCCGTATGGAAGATTCCCGGCGTGAAGGATGTCACCGAAGCCGCGAAGAGAGCCGCGTGTGAACTCGGCTGCGATTGAAGGCCCGCCGCCTGAGCCCGGTGTAAGCCGTGCGTAGGGGTACGGGCCGCCGTGCCGCCGCATCGGAGCTGCAAGGCTCCGGGGGCCGGGGCCGACCCGTACTCCGGATGGTCCCGCCCGCACGCCTGCAAGGGCTACGCAGCGACGCGGGCGGGCGGCCCGCCGGTGGAGGCGTTTCGGTGTCGCAATAGGTACGGGCGGACCCCGCACGGCGTAACGCGGCGGGTGGGGAACCCGGCACGTGCAAGGTGCCCAACGCACGGAGCGAGCGCCCGGCTCGCGGGGTTCGCCGGGTTGCGGGTCGGGGCGAAGCCCCCCGCAGGCGGGCGGCGCGAGCGTGGAGGAACGGGAGGAACCACACCCTCAAACCCAGAGTCTTGAACCCCGCGAACCCCGCAGCATCCACGTTGTCCCGAGAAATCGCGGAGCGTGCGACGCGGGGTCCATTCGCGGGGTCCGAGGGGTACGCGGGGTCGGGAAACCCGCCCGCCCCTACGCATCACTTACACGCGGGCTCAGCCCGTCGGGACGCCGTGTACGTCACGCTGCCCCACGGCACGCCGCGTACCGCGTTCACCACGGCGGTCGGCGCGAGGTGCGCGACGTAGCGGTGCGTCGTGCCGATGTTCGCGTGACCGAGTTGCGCCGCGATGACGTGGATCGGAACGCCGGAGTCGGCGAGCCGGGCCGCGTGCGAGTGTCGCAGCCCGTGCGCGTGGACGCGCTTCTCGATGCCCGCTTTGCGTGCGATGCGCGGCAACATCGCGCGAACGTAGGCGGTGCGCATCGTCTTGCCGTCGAGCGTGCAGAAAAGCGGGCGGTCAGTCCGTAGCCCGAGCCGTCGCCGCCGCTCGATCCACGCATCCACGACGGCGAACGCCTCAGCGTCCATGCCGACTGTGCGGGCGCGATCGCCTTTGCCGTGAAGGATGCGAACCGTGCCCCGTGCCGGGTCCAGGTCTTTGGGTAGGAGCGACAACGCCTCTCGCACGCGCAGGCCCGCCCGATACAGAAGCACGATCAGCGCCCGGTTTCGCAGGCCGGTTGAGGAGCGGCGCGAACACGATCGCACCAACGTCGCAAACTCCTCTTCGTTCAGGACTTCGGGCGGGAAACGACGGCCACGATTCGCCATAGGAATCCTCCTTCAGGTATCGCTTCCAACTGGAAGCGTAGCCCTATAGTACGGATTTCGTTCGGTATTCACAAGATCGTTACCCCTTTTCCCACCCTCCCGGATGAACGGATGAACAGTTCTCGTGAACCGTTGACTTGCCGCCGTAGAACGCTATAATCCCGCCCTCAAAACTTGACGGACCTCGCTATCGGTATGCCCTGACTGCCACAAAGGCAGGTCGGTTAGTCGTCATTCACCTACCGGCGGGGATTTGGCAGGGCGGAGAACCGCTGAACTGCGTTTTCGGCCCTTCTGCGGGCATCGGCTCCGGCGCGATGTTCTCGGAACTTTGGCATCCAAGTTGCCTTGATCCGGGGACCATGCCAACGCAAGCGTCCACGCTCATCGACCCTCCAATCACGCACGCCGACATCCGCCGCTTCGCGGAGGACAAAATCAACCTCCCTGCCGACGTCGCCAAGGAGCGCCGTCAGAAGGTCAATGATCTGCGCGAGAAACTCGCGAAGTGGATGAAGGACCATCCCGACTGCGGTCTCGCCAAATCCTATCTGTCCGGCAGTCTCGCCAAGGGCACGGCCCTTCGCACGTCCAGCGATGTGGACGTCGCGCTGTACATCACGTACGACGGCGAGCGGAAGGCCAATCGCCAACTCTCCAACTGGATTGCCGAGCGGCTGCGCAAGGCGTACCCGCAGATGAGCCCCGACCAGATTGAGCCGCAGGAATACTCGGTCAAGATCAAGTTCAAAGAGGCGGGGGTGGACGTGGACATCGTCCCCGTGTTCTACGAGGGCGACCCGCAGGATAAGGGCTGGCTGGTGTCGAAGAAGTCAGGCCGGTTGATGCTCACGAGCATCCCGATGCACCTCGCGTTCACGCGCAAGCGAAAGGACGCCCAGCCTCAGCACTTCGCCCAAGTCGTCCGCCTCATCAAGTGGTGGGCCGAAGAGCACAAACTCAAGAACAGTGAGTTCCGGTTCAAGTCCTTCATGGTTGAACTGATCTGTGCGCACCTCGCCGACAACGGGCAGAACTTCTCCGACTACCGCGCCGCGATGGAGGCCTTTTTCAACTACATCGTCTCGACCGGCCTCAAGAAGCGGATTGCGTTCAAGGACTACTACGCCGCCACCGAACTGCCGGGAACGCTGCCGGACGTGGTGCAGATTTTCGATCCTGTCAACGCCAAGAACAACGTAGCCTCTCAGTACACCGAGAACAATCGCAAACTCATCGTGGAAGCCGCGCAGGACGCGCTCGACGCCCTGAACGAAGCCCACACCGTCGCAACCAAAGGGCACGCCGTAGAAATGTGGCGGATCGTGCTCGGCTCATCGTTCAGGGGATAATGCATGACTCAGAGTTACACGACGACGCAAACATTCACGCGCACGGATGCCCGCTACATCGCCGGAAAGGTCGCCGCAGACTTGCGGCAACTGTCGCAGGCTTACGGCGAGCCCACCGAACAGCACATCACCAACCTGATGGCCGAACTGACCGAGTACCTTGTTGATGGGTATCTTGATCGCGTCACCTACGGATTTCGCAAGGGTGATCGGTGGATCGTCGCACTCAAGTACAGCGGCGCCGATATCGGAAGTCTCACGGCCGATGATCGGTCGGGCCGCGTGCCACGCGGCGCTGATGTGATCGGTGCATCTTGGTGCTCACACTTGGTCCTCAACAGCAAGTGGTGGGCGTTGACCGACGAGCAGCGCTCACGTTACGAAAAATCGCTGCCGATTCAGCGGACCAATGGCACCGAGCCGTCGCCTGGCGCTCGCGGCTGGATCGAAGACAAGACCTACTCGTCCTCTGGTGGTGGTGTCCGCCGCGCGTCCGCCGAGGGTGTCTCTTGAATCACACCGATCTGTTCGAGGACGTCGTCACGCTTCCCGATCCACGAGGTCAAACCGACTACGACCGTCTTGTTGGGCTGGATGATTACAAGGCCCGGCTCGTCAAGGAAACCCTGCTCCTGGTCGATCCGGGACAACTGCGTGACTGGAACAAGAAGCACCACAAAGGCGAACTAACCGCCATCGACTACTTCCATTCTCGCCCGCCGCTGTTTATCCTCGCGGGCGATGTCGGGACCGGCAAGACCGCTCTCGCACGTTCGTTCGGGAACCACGTTGCCAAGATCGCCAAGGTGCGGGTCGAGTTGTACGCTCTCAGCCTCAATGCCCGTGGCAGCGGCGCGGTTGGCGAGATGACCCGACTGATTTCCGGCGCGTTCAAGCAGGTCCGCGAGGCTGTCGGCAAGACGCGGGGGAGCGATGGTCGGGCGGGGCGGGGGATCATTCTTCTGATTGATGAGGCCGACGCGCTCGCTCAGTCCCGCGAGGCGGCGCAGATGCATCACGAGGACCGTGCAGGCGTGAACGCACTCATCCGCGGCATCGACGACCTTGCAACCGACCGTCTTCCGGTCGCTGTGGTCATGTGTACCAACCGGTTAGATTCCCTCGATCCGGCTGTGCGCCGCCGAGCGGCGGCGATATTCGAGTTCACCCGGCCCACGCGAGAGCAGCGGTTGGCCGTGCTGAAAGTCGGGCTCGTCGGCAGCGGTATGGTCGATCGTGACCTCGGCCACCTTGCCGACGCCACGGGGGAGGCAGACGGGCGGCACTACGGATTCACCTATTCCGACCTGACCCAGCGGCTCATTCCAACATTGATCCTTGATGCGTTCCCCGAAAGGCCCCTTGCGGGTACTCGGGCGGTCGAAGTCGCCAAGACTCTGAAGCCGACGCCGCCGTTCCGGGGGCAAGGCGACACCAACTCGCACGGAGGCCGTCATGGCTGACAAGCCCACGCTCAACCGGCTATTCAACCATGTGCACAAGGAACTGTGCACCAAACTTGAACTCGCGAGGGAAACACTCGATCACCCAACCTCCAAGGGAACCAAGTCCGAAGACCTGTGGATTGAGTTGTTCCGGAACTACCTGCCCAAGCGCTACGACGTACACCGCGCGTTCGTCATCGACTCCAAGGACGTTCTGAGCGACCAGATGGACATCGTGGTCCACGACCGGCAGTTTTCTCCCTTCGTGCTGAACCTCAACGGCGAGTATTTCGTGCCCGCTGAAAGCGTCTACGCCGTGCTGGAAGTCAGACAGACGATGAACGCCAGCAACGTCGAGTACGCCGGACAGAAAATCGCGAGCGTGCGAAAGTTGCACAGAACGAGCCTGCCAATCAGGCATGCTGGCGGGGAGTACCCCGCGAAGCCCCCACCTCACATTCTCGGCGGCCTGGTGACCCTTGACAACGAATGGAACCCGCCGTTCGGCGATTCATTCCATGAGGCAATCGCAAAGGTTGGCGGGGAGGGACGGTTGGATATCGGGTGCGCCGCCAAACACGGCGGCTTCGAGGTGAAGTACACGCCCAACGAGCCTCCCGCTATCGCTGCCGAGCGATCCAAGGCGGCACTGGCGCTGTTTCTCTTGCGGTTCATTGCGCGGTTGCAGGGCATGGCCACCGTACCGTGCATTGATGTGCTGGCGTATGCGGCGAATCTGCAATCGGAGCAGTAGCGCTTTCGAGGGGTAGCGATACCGGGTGCCGCCCATTGGGGGGCGTTTGTGGGGATTCGTACCTGAATGGTCAGGCCGGGCATGGATAGACTCCCAGCCCATGCCGACAAATTCGCCCTACGCCGGAGTACCCGCGTCCAAGTTGCTCGACACCACCCGGCGGCTCATCGGCGAACATCCGTTGAAGGCCGCCGAAATCGTGGAGGTGGTCCAGCGTTCCTGGGCCGATATTTTCGCCTCCTCGTTCGGGCCGAAGGGGTTCAAGATCGGCACGGACATCTTCCCCAAGCCCCAAATCATGGGCTTCTTCCTCCATGAACTCATTCCGCTTGAACTTGCCACGCGGTACCCGAAGCTCTGGCGACCCGAGAAGGACGCTTCGGACAAGGACGTGAATTTCATTCCCGACCCGCGCTTTTCTTTCGAAATCAAGACCTCCTCCCACAAATCCGACATTTTCGGAAACCGCAGCTATGCGCAGGAAACCGTCCGCGGGGATAAGAAATCGAAGAGTGGCTTCTATCTCACGGTCAACTTCGGCAAGTTCGGAACGTCCGCTGCGCAGCCAACACTAACTCGCATTCGGTTTGGCTGGCTCGATCACACGGACTGGATTGGTCAAGCCGCCGCTAGCGGTCAGCAAGCGCACCTGACGAGCGATGCAGACCAGCACAAGTTGATCGAACTACACCCCAAGAGCCAGCTCTAGCTGCCCCTTTTCGGCCTCGATGCGGCGCTGCACGCCGAGAAGGCGCTGCGACGCCACGGTGACATACTCCGGTTTGATCTCAAATCCCATGCCGCGACGCCCGTTCAGCAAGCACGCTTCGAGCGTGCTTCCGCTGCCGACGAAGGGGTCGAGCACGAGATCCCCGGTATTGCTTGACGCCTTGACAATCCGGTCGATCACGGCGATGGGAAACTGCGCCGGGTGCGGCGTTCGCTCCTTTGATGACCGATTCTCGCCAGATGTGACTTTCGGGAAGTACCACACGTCGCCGGGGTTCTTTCCAAGCGGATTGCATTTGAGCTTGCCGTTCTTCTTTTGGTTTGGGTACTTCACGTCGGGATCGCGCACGGCGTCGAGGTTGAACGTGTAGGTGTCCGGCGACTTGGTGTACCACAGGAACTTCTCATTCCTCGGTGAATACGAAGTGCGTGCGGACACGCCTGCGCCATACTGCCAAACGACTTCCTGGATCAGATAGAACGGATTGCGTTGCCAGAGCAAATACGGAATCGGGATGGCCTTGGCCCGGCCTTCGAGTTCGAGGTAACCGAGATTCAGCCAGAATGTGCCGTTCGGTTTCACGACGCGGTACAACTCTCGAATCCATACCTCGCACCAGTCCAGATACGCCACGATTGACATCGGCCGCTCGTATTCCTTGCCGATGTTGTACGGCGGTGACGTCACGACCAAGTCAACGCTTGATGGTCGCATCCGGCGTAGCAACTCCACGCAGTCACCAGCCCAAACCGCCGTCGATCCGGCAGTGAAGGATGGCTTGTCGAGTTCTGGCGGGGTGGGGGCGTGCATGGATGGAAACTCTCGCTGTTGATCGTTCGGTGTATGATAGGATGTTCCTGCCGGGTTCGCAAGAGGGTATCGGGGCGAAACTGCGCTCACGAGTTCACCTGCCAGTCCGGGTGCTTGAACGGATCGAACCCTGCGACGGCCCGCGTCAACTCCGTGTCTTCCCCGTGTGTGTAGAGGTCCGTCACGTCGCCCGCGTGCCCGAGTAGGCGACCCGTGAGGTCTTTGCCGTAGGTCAGGCGGAACAAGGTCGCCGCCGTGTGTCGAAGCTGGTACGGCGACCAGCGGTGGGCACTGCGCCACTCGCTGCGCTTGGCTCGCACCGGCTCAGGGATTTCATGCTTCCCCTGCACGCGCAATTCTTCGGGCATCGGGTGCGCCTTGTCGCAGGCCCGCTGGATGGACTGCCGGTAGGTGTCTTTGGTGTAGTGGTCGGTCAGCACTCGCCCTTCAAGGGCTTTGGGCGTCACCGTGAACTCGCGTACCGCGTCACGCGGCGAGAAGAGGTAGGCGTCCTTCGCCCGGTGGAGGAACGGTTTCAGGATCGCTTGTGCAGCGGGGCCAAAGTAAAGCACGCGGGTACGGCCCTTCATCGCGTTCTTGTGCCAGTCGAGGTTGGCCCGCCAGACGCTGCCGCGAGCGACAATGTCCCGAACGCGGAGTCGGCAAAGCTCCTCTGGGCGTGCGGCGGTCAGGACTTGAAGGTCCATCATCGCCCGGACGGGTGAGACTACGCGGGTTTGGACCTCGTCGAACGCCGCCCGCTGCACGACATGGCGACGGCCTTTCAGGTTCTTGGGCAGCATCTCGACGTAGCCGTTCAGTTTCAGCACGACGTCCGCCGGAACGAACTGGCGCGATGCCGCCCATGTGAGCATGGACACCATGACGTTCATCCTCGCCTTGATCGTGTTCGGTGAGACGCGGCGACGTGGACGGCCATCCTTCCCCTTCTCGGTCAGGTGCTGACGGAGCATCTTCTGCCGGACGGCCTCAGCCGCGTTCGCGTCGAAGTCACGGGCGGGCGTCGTGCCGAACATCCGATTCACGGGACGGAGTGCGGCGAGTTCATGGCGAATGCCCCGGCGGAACCGGCGCACTTCGCCCGTCTCTTGGTCGCGGAGCATGAACGCTACCGAATCGGGTGCGCTCGGCGGAAGTGTGAAATGATCCTCCCGCTCCCGAAGGTAGCGAAGGATCACGTCGGCGAGCGTCAACGGATGCGAGTCGGAGCCCGGAGATTCGATCTTGCCGTTGCGCATCGAGCCGATGAGCCGTTCGTACGCGGCCTTGGACTCGGGCGTGCCGTACTCACCGAGGTACACCTTCTCGCCATTCACTTCGACGAACGCCAAATCGCTCGTACGCGTGACGCGGCGCTTCGCAGGCGGCAGGTGCTTGTCGCGTGGGTCGTAGTGCTTGATGAAGTGACGGCGATACTTCGGCACACGAACGCCGGACTTCGAGGGCGGGGATTTGCGAGCGCGACGACGGGGCATATGGACCTCCAGACGGAAAACCGCTAACGGTTAGCTCCGCCTGTCCGGTCAAGTACGTTAGCCCTGCGCAACGAAAACGGGCCGCGAACCCTTGGGTTCTCGGCCCGTTTCTTGAAGTGGAGCGGAGGAGAGTCGAACTCCCGACCTCTTCATTGCGAACGAAGCGCTCTACCAACTGAGCTACCGCCCCGAGTTGTCGCTTCTCCCGAAGGTGCCGGGAGCGTTGCGGAACGCTCGCTGCGAACCCATGGGAAAGCGACCGAGTATAGCCGCGTAGGCCGCTCCTGTGAACGGCCGGGACTCGGGTCGGTACGAACGGGCGGATCCAGACCGAGGGGGCCTGAATCAGGCCTAGCATCGCGCATGAGAGTGCTCCCGTGTCGACGCATCGGGACTCTGGCGGCGTGGATCGTGAGCTCCTGCGTTTGGGGTGTGATCGTACTCGTGGTGAGTGTCGATGTCGGAGCGGGGGGTGGTTGGGTGGATGTGCAGCCCGCGACTCGGCTGACCGACCGAGCCGAATTTTCGCGCTCACACTCGGCGGGCGAACTCCGCGTGCTGGTCACGATCCCGCCGCTGCGGAGCCTTGCGGAACCGCTGGCGCGGGCCGTTGGCGGACGCGTGGAGATTCTCGTCAAGCCGGGGCACAGCGAACACAACTTCGAGATCGGTCCGGAGGAATTGGCGAGCCTTGCGCGCGCGGACGTGATTGTCCAGGTGGGCCTGGGGCTCGACGCAACCGTGGACACGTTCGTGCGCGACAATCCCCGCGAGGCCCGCCGGGTGGTGATCTTCGCCGCGGCCGTGGGCGACGAGGCGGTCCGCACCATTCAGAACCCCCCGTGCACGGCGGCGGAACACGACGGTCACGAGCACGCCGACCACCCGGCTCCCGACACACACCTCTGGCTCGACCCGATTCTCGTTCGCGCGCTCGTGCCCGAGATCCGTCGCGCCGTCGACTCCGTCGCCCGAGCCCGCGACATCTCGATCGACCGCCTCGATGACGCCGAGAAACGTGTGCTCGACGAGGTGAACGCTGTTCACGATGAGTACACCGCCTCCCTCGCCGCGATCCCCGCCAAGGACATCATCACCGCCCATGACGCCTGGCGCCGTCCGGCCGGGAGGTACGGCTTGAACGTGCGCGCGGTCCTGCACCTCCATCCCGGCGAGGGCAGCGAGGTCGATCCTCGCTCGCTGGCCGAGGCGGTGACCGCGATCCGGGAGCACGGTGTTCGCGCGGTGTTCACCGAGCCGCAACTGGATTCCGTACCCTCCAGGAGATTGGCCGAGCGTGCCGGGTTGCGACTGGGCGTGCTGGATCCTCTCGGGGAGGGCGACTGGGCCGCGATGATGCGCGCCAATCTCGAGTCGCTGAAGAAAGCGCTCGGGCCATGATGGACCCCCAGTCGCCACCGGTTCCGCCCGCGGTGAGCTACCGCGATGTCAGCTACCGGTACCCGGGCGAGCCGTCGTTGGCGCTGGAGGGCGTCACGCTCGACGTCCGACAAGGCGAGCGTCTGGGCATCCTCGGTCCCAACGGCGGCGGCAAGAGCACCCTGCTCAAGATCACGCTCGGTCTGATTCCAAAGGGCGGTGCCGCGGGATGGTCCGGCGCGGTGACCGTGTTCGGTCTCGACCCCGCCGAGGCGTGCCGCAACGGCATCGTCGGGTACGTGCCGCAGCGCACCGAGGCCGAGCTCGCCTTTCCGCTCAGCGTGTCGGACGTCGTCACGATGCCGGCCGCGTGGCGCCTCTCGCCGTTCCGAGCACCCCCTCCGGATGTGCGGGAGCGTGTACGCGGAGCGCTGTCGCTGGTCGGAATGGAATCCGATGGAGACCGTCCGATCGGCGGGTTGTCGGGCGGCCAGTTGCAACGCGTCATGATCGCGCGGGCCATCGCCGCGGGCGCGCGGCTGCTCGCGCTGGACGAGCCCACCGTCGGCATCGATGCCAGGGGCCAGCACCTCTTCGCCGAGTTGCTCGCGGACATCCACCGCCGCCTGGGATTGACGATCCTCATCGTGAGTCACGATCTGCGGGTCATCGCCGCGGGTTGCGATCGGGTCGCGTGCCTGGCCCGCCGGCTGCACAGCCACACGTCTCCACGGGGCCTTACTCCCGCGGTCCTTGCCGAGCTGTTCAGTCACAACCTGGAGGGGGTGCTGGGCGACGCCGTCCATGTCGATGCGCACGCCGCCAGCGAATGCGCGGCACACGGCCATCCCCCCATCTCCGCGCCCCACGTCCCCGGGCCCGCATGCGAGCACGGCCGCTGACCGTCCGGCGCTAGGCTTTGGCCCGGCAAGGGCGCGCAATACTCTCGACCCGACACGTGCGAACCATCGAGTACCTCTCCGACCCGTTGCTCCGGGGGCACCTGCTGCCGCCGCTTGTTGCCGCGCTCGCACTCGCGATCTGCGGCTCGCTGCTCAGCGTGCTGGTCGTGCTCAAACGCATGAGTTTCATCGGACAGGGCGTGAGCCACTCCGCGTTCGGCGGGGTCGGGCTCGCGGCCCTGCTCTCGGGCCTCATCAGCGGCGGACTGTCCCCGGTGGCTCAGTACGCCGTGGTGCTTGTGTTCTGCGCCGGAGCCGCTCTGGCGGTGGCGACGCTGGGGGACCGGAAATCCCTGGGCATGGACACCGCCATCGGCGTGCTGCTGGTTTCCTCGATGGCGCTGGGTGCGGTTCTGCTCAGCATCGCCTCCCGCATGGCACGGTCCGGCGGAACGAGCCCGCCCATCCAGGGATGGGAGTCCATCCTGTTCGGCTCCATCCTCGGTGTGGGCTGGGCGGACGCCGCGGTCGCGTGCGGCGTGAGCGCGACGGTCTGCCTGGCGATCGGGTGGTGGAGGCGGCCGCTGCTGCTCTGGGCCTTCGATGAAGCCGCCGCCCCGGCGTTCGGCGTCCCCGTGGCGAGAATGAAGCTCACCCTCGTGCTGCTGCTCGCCGCCACGATCGTGACCGGAATGAAGGTCGCCGGTGTCGTGCTCGCCACGGCGCTCCTGGTCTTACCCGGGGCGGCCGCGATCGCGATCAGCCGCAGGCTGCTCCCGGTCTTCGTGTGCTCCGTCGCCGTGGGCGTGGTCGGTCTTCTTGGCGGCATGATTCTGAGTTTCGAGCGCGGATGGCCGACCGGGGCCTGCATCGTTCTCGTGCTGACGGTTATCGTCGCGCTGGCGTGGGTGGTTGGTCGGGCGCGGTCGGTTCGGGCCCGACCCGGGCAAGGCCCCGCTGTCAACCCGTTGGAGTCCGCATGAAGTCGATAAAGGCAGAAACGTTGCTGGCCGAACTCAATCGTCTCCGCAAGGACCTCGACGAGGATCCGTCAGATCTCGAGTGGCTGACGCTGCATCATGCCTTTTGCTTCATCTCCTACAAGATGGGGGAGTTCCAGTCGTATCTCAACCAGGAAGCCGCGAAAGGCGGCTTCGATCGGTTGGAATCCTGACGTCATGCGAACGGAATTCCCCTGCTGATCGGACTTCACGTGCTCGTCGCGAACTCGTCCACCGGTCATCGGAAACACTTGCACTTCGGATGCGTACAGCGCATACTGAGGGTGTTGTGGGTGGGGGATTCGCGGTCGAATTCAGGCATTCGGCGGAACAAATTTCCTGACCGAAACCTGAGTGAGGCCACGACGACCGGAACGGCCGTTCCGGGCGGTGTGCCGCGGGTGACGGCCCGCGGGGGAAGACCCCGGCGGCGGAACGTACTCCACCGCGTCGGCTGGGAAGTGGCTTCTCGAAAGGAGGTGATCCAGTGTCAACCTACGGATGTACTGAGGGGCTGCGCAGCTAAGCAGCGGCTCGACGGAGCTGCTGTCGCGCAGCTCGCATGAACCTCATGCTCGCCCGGGTCCCCACAAGGTCCCGGGCGGCTTTTTTTTGCCCACCGACACGTTCACCGCGAGAAAAAAAAAACCCCCGGGCTCGGAGACCCGGGGGTCGGAGATTCAGCAACTCAATCCGTCAACCGACCGCTTCAGGCGCGACGGCGACGGGCGGCCATGAGGCCGACGCCCGCGAAGCCCAGGCCCGCGGCCGTGGGGAGCGGAACGTTGGTGGACACGCCGGACGCATCCGTCTTGACGTTATCGATCACCCAGAAGTTGCCCGTGTCGTGAACGATGACCCAGGCGATGTGATCGGTGCCGTTCCAGTCAACGCGGAGCGTGCCGGGGCCAGCGCCGTTGCCGGCGGTGAACCGGGTGTTGGCGGGGCCGGTATCGCTGTCGATCAGCGTGCCGTCAGCCCGGTACGCCTCGAGGTAGAAGTTCGACGACTGCACGCAGTAGCCGACTTCGACGTACGTTGCATCCTGGTTGTTGAAGCTGATCTTGCCGTCGTTGCCCGAGTTGTCGAGCGCCGAGGTCACGCCAACGTCGTCGTAGATCCAGTAATCACCGCCGCCCGTGCCCGAGGGCCAGGACGAGATGTTGTAGTTGCCCGTGGACGCGCGGCGGGTCACCATCGGGCTGCCCGAGGAGGACGAACCAAAGGTCACGCCCGAGTAGAACGTGTTGACGGCCTGGACATCACCGGGGATGTCTTCGAACGTCATCAGGATGTCGGCCTGAGCCGCGCCCGCCAGGGCGAGCAACGTCGCGATACCGAGGAACTTCTTCATGGAGACTCCTTTTCTTCCCTCCGAGCTCGATTGGCAGAAACTCCCGCCACTACCGAACGCGAGTTGGGAATTATGGCCTCAGTTCAGTGCCGAGCAAACGAAATTCCCCATTTGTGGCTCGAATTCGCTCGAATCAGGTGTTGACACTCCAAATTTCTTCTCATTGGTGACCTCGCACGAATGGGTGAGGCCTGTATGCAGCATGTTTGGGGGATAAATAACAGCCAATTTAGGTGGATTCAGCGTCACGAAGGCTGGGAGCGATACACACCGCTTTCGGATGTCAGCGCCGTTCAACAGGTAGGCTCACAGAACAAAAAACCCCCGGGCTCGGAGACCCGGGGGTCGGAGATTCAGCAACTCAATCCGTCAACCGACCGCTTCAGGCGCGGCGGCGACGGGCGGCCATAAGGCCGACGCCCGCGAAGCCCAGGCCCGCGGCCGTGGGGAGCGGAACGTTGGTGGACACGCCGGACGCATCCGTCTTGACGTTGTCGATCACCCAGAAGTTGCCCGTGTCGTGAACGATGACCCAGGCGATGTGATCGGTGCCGTTCCAGTCAACGCGGAGCGTGCCCATGCCGCCCTCGTTGCCGTTGATGAAGCGCAGGTTCGCGCCGCCGGTATCGCTGTCGATCAGCGTGCCGTCAGCCCGGTAGGCCTCGAGGAAGAAGCTGCTGTTGCAGCTGTAGCCGACCTCGACATAGGTCGCGTCGGCGTTGGTGAAGCTGATCTTGCCGTCGTTGCCCGACTGGTCCAGGGCGCTGGTCACGCCGACATCGTCATAGATCCAGTAGTAGCCGCCGTTGTACACGGTGCCCGAGGGCCAGGACGAGATGTTGTAGTTGTTCGTGGACGCGCGACGGGTCACCATCGAGGAGCCCTGGCTGGACGCGCCGAAGACCACGCCCGTGTAGAAGTTGTTGATCTGCACGACGTCGCCGGGCAGGTCCTCGAACGTCATCAGCGTGTCGGCCTGAGCCGCGCCCGCAGCAGCGAGCAGAGCCGAAATGCCCAATAACTTCTTCATGTCCATTCTCCTTTTCGATCCCTCCGCGAGTCCATGCACAATCATGTGCGTAGCCATTTCGCGGGATGTGATTCCCCTAGAATGACCACCTGTTTACATGGAATCAACCAACCAAAAACCGTTCGCGATCACTTTCCGCCTCGGATCGGGGAAGAAATTTCACGCGAATCTATTGGTTTGGTTGCGAGGAGATTTGTTCGTCGGATCAAGCCCGCTTCATGACCGGGGCGGGCTTGAATGCTTCTTCGAGAATCTTCTTTGAGTCGGCCTTCAGCCACGACTCCAGCACGCCGGCGTACACCGAGCGGAAATCGGTGTTGAACTTGAGGTCCCCGTCGTCGAGGTCGTTGAGCGAGGGGTGGCGCGTCAGCACACCCGGGCTCACCATCGGACCGACGAGGAACATCGGCGCCGCCGTGCCGTGGTCGGTGCCGCCCGAGGCGTTCTGATACACCCGACGGCCGAACTCCGAGAATGTCATCGTCAGCACCCGTTCGTGGTTCCGTTGCGCCTTGAGGTCCTTGTAGAACGCGCCGACCGCCGCGGCGAACTGCTGCAGCAGGTTCGCGTGCCGGCCGTTCTCGCCACCCTGCCCGGCGTGCGTGTCGAACCCGCCCATCGTGACGTAGTACACGCGTGTCGAGAGGCCCGCGCGAATCATCGAGCCGACCATCGCCAGTTGGCGAGCCAGGTCGCTGTTGGGATAGGCCACGAGCGGCGGCTGGGAGACCGCCTTGCGGATGAGGTCGCTGCTCACCTGCGCGTCCAGCGCGGTGCGCATCAGGAACCCCGCGTTGGAGTGCGGGTCGATGTTCTCGGCAACTCCCTGGCGCGTGATCTGCTTGTACGGATCGGCGAGCGTCTTGTGCACGTCCGAGCCGATCCAGCGGAACAGGTCGGGCGTCTCGAACGAGAGCGGCGCGATGCGCGAACCCTGCATCGCCAGGGGCGCCTCCCGGCCCACCGCCACGCCGATCTGGGGGTTGTGCCCCGAAGCGGGGTCCTTCGCCGCGGCGTCGCCCGGTTTCGCGGCCTCGCCGCTGCACTCCGCGTCGAAGTAGCGCCCCAGCCAACCCGATCCGGTCCCGCTCAGGTCGGCGGTGTGCCAGATGTCCATCGATTTGAAATGCGATCGGTTGGGGTTGGGGTACCCCACGCCCTGCACCAGCGACAGCACGCCCTCGTCGTACAGCTCCTTCATCGGCCGCATCTGCGGGTGCAGCCCCACGCCGTTGGCATCGTCACCGAGCTTCAGCACGCGCTCCTGCGCCACGCCGATCGTCGGTCGCGCCTTGTAATAGGTCGGGTCCCCGTAGGGGATCACCATGTTCAGGCCGTCGTTGCCCCCGCCCAGCTGCACGACCACCAATACGCGGTCCTGGTCCACGCCCGGGATCGCGCGCATCCCCGCCGCGGCGTGCGGCAGGCCGAACGCCGAGCGCTGCAGGAACCACGGCACGGCCGCCGACGCGCTGGCGAGCGTGAGGCCGGTGGTCAGGAACTGGCGGCGCGTGAATGCGGCGCGGTCGGCGGGGTTCATGGCGCGGTCCTTTCGCTCGGCGTGTTCAGCACAACTGATATTCCGGCATGGTCGTGATCAGCAGCAGCAGCCCCGTGAGCACATCGGGCGTGAGCGTGTTCGAGTGCGACGCGAGAAACGCCAGCAGCGGCTCGCGGGACTCGGGGCTCGGCCGCCCCAGCGCGAAGCGCGTCAGGAAGTCGGCGACCTTCGCGGGGTCGCGTCGCGCGGTCGGGTCCGCCGCGTCCAGCGGCGTCAGCAGTTTCATGGGGTCGTACTTTTCACTGCCGGCCATCGCGTCGTACCCGGTGGGGGTCTTGCCCGTCAGTAGGTAGGCGAGGATGTTCTGACGCACGAAGAGCGTCGCCGTGTTGATCCACGCCCGTCCCCCGTCCCAGCCCTTCACGCTCGGCGGGAAGAGCAGGTTCTGTCCCATCAGGTTCATCGCGTCCAGCAGCACGCTCAGGTCGCGGGGCGGGGCCCCCAGCGAGCGCACGGCGCCCACCACCAGTTGCACCGGGCTCTTGATCTGTTCGGCCGCGAGCGCCGGGTCGTAGAAATGCTCGGACAGGAACAACTCCCGCAACGCCGGCCGCAGCTGGTACTTGTTCCGCAGCAGCGTCGAGGCCAGCCCGCGGATCATCCCCTCCGCCGCCGCGTCGATCTCCGGCCGCCCCGTCGGGTAGTCCGCGGCGAAGAACCGGTACAGCTTGCGGGCCACGAACGAGGCGCACGCCCGTTGCTCCAGGATCGCCGACACGAACCCGTCCCCGTCCAGGTTCCCGCGCCGGCCCAGGATCGCCTTCCCGCCGTCGTCGTGGTTGTTCTTCTGGAACACGAACTCGTCGTCCTCGAAGGTGTACCCCGTGAGCGCCCGCGCGCCCTCCTTGATGTCCTTCTCGGTGTAGTTCCCCACCCCCAGGCTGAACAGTTCCATCAGTTCGCGTGCCAGGTTCTCGTTGGGGCGGTTCTTGCTCGAATCGTTGTTGTCCAGGTACGCGATCATCGCCGGGTCGCGGATGATGCCGAACAGCAGGTCGCCGAAGCTCCCCGAAGCGTTCTTGCGGAAGAACTCGTTCTGGCGGTACATGTGGTACGAGTCTTCGATCGTCCGGTAGCTCGTCGCGAAGTGGCCGTGCCACAGCAGCGTGAGCTTTTCCTCCAGCGGGCGCGGCGTCTCGATCATCCGCTTCATCCACCAATGCTGCACGTCGCGCACCTGCTTGCGGTCGGACATCTGCCGCTTCTGACGCTCCGCCTCGTACCTCGCCACCGCCTCGGTGTCGTTGCTCCGCCGCGCCCGTTGCAGCGCCGCGCGCTCGTCCGGCGTGAGCGGGCGCATGATCGAACCGTCGAATCGGGTCGAGTCCGAGTCGACGAACGGGACCTTCTCGTACTCGATCAGGTAGTCGACCGCCTTCTGCGGGCCCCAGGACGCCAGCGTCTGGATCTGCTCCGGCGTGCCGCCGAAGCCCGCCCTCCAGAGCAGGTGTCGCGCTTGGTCGTAGCCGAACTTTGATGCGTTGATCGCGCTCGCCGAAGCGCTCACCTTGGATTTCACGGCGGGCTTGCCGCCGCCCGCCGACCGGGAAGGCGGTTCGCCCGCGACGCCCACGCTCGATGCACTCCCGCCAGCGTTGCTCGACATGCTCGGCCCTCGCCTGATATTCAGGTTCCGACAATCCCGCCGTCCAACGACATCGGACGGTTGGCATTGCCGAGGATCCCACTTCAATGGGAACTCGCTCCGTTCATTATCGAGCCATTTGCCGGGTTTGCCCAGTTCAATTGACTCGCGCGCAACGGCCGTACGAACAGAGTACGGACAACTCGTCCGACGCTACCCGCGCGGCTTCTGAAAGATGCGACGAGCCCATACGTAGGTCGCGGTCGCCAACGCCAGCACGAACGCCCCGTTGGTGTGATGCAGCGTGGCTACGGAAGACCGCCAGACATCGATCGGCGCGGCCGTGTGGATCTGCTCAGGAAGCGGAACCGGCCCCTTGGCCGGACCGGTCAGCACCGCGTAGAACGCGATCCATCCCAGCAGGAACTGCACAAGAACGCTCGCGAGTAGTCCCAAGCCCAGCCGCCGCATCGTGAGCCGTTCGATCCCCATCCCCCGCGATCCCCACCATCCGCAACCCGCTCCCGACGGCGCCCAGCCCAGCAGCGCGAAGCCCAGCACCGCGGCCATGGTCACCACCACGAACGAGAACGCCGCGTGCGTGTACAGCGCGTGGACGGCCCCGAAATGCCGGTACGCCGCCCCCAGCACCAGTTGCAGGACCAGGGCATGAAGCAGCCCCGTCGCCGTGACCCGCGTCAGCCGGTGCTTCAGATCCGGTTCCCACGGCGCCGCGCGACGGAAGCCCGGAGCGGAATGCACCGCCAGGGCCACCGCCGCGGCGAACGTCAGTTGCGCGAGCACGCCGTGAAGCAACGCGAAGCCTCGGGAGTTCTCCAGAACCCGTGCGCCGCCCAGGACGCCCTGCACGCACACCAGCACGAACACCGACACCGCGCCCAGGCGCACACCCCTCGATGGTCCGCGCCACAGCGCGAGCAGCATGAGCACCAGCGTCGTCAGCCCCACGAGCGACCCGAACAGCCGGTGCGCGTGCTCGAAGAAGATCCTCGGGTTCGACATGAGGGAGATCGGGAACAGGAACATGTTCGCGCCGTACGAATCCGGCCAGCCCCGAACCGCCATGCCCGACGCCGTCGAGGTAACCGCCCCACCCAGGATCAGCAGCGGCGCAATCGCCACGCACGCCACCAGCGCCAGTCGCGCGACCCACGAGACGCCCGGATCGACGTTCTGCGTCGTGGCGTCCGATCGCCGCATCACGGACCCCATCACACCGCCCAACAGCCCGATCAACGCACCCGCGGCGACGAACCCCATCGCCGTCACCAGGGCGCCGGGCTTGAGCCCCGCGACGCCCGGCGTGGGTGCGCCCGTCGCGTCCGACGGCGCCTCCACCAGGAAGGCTCCCAAGATGAGCAGGTTGATCAGCGAGCTCACGATTCCCGCGGCGGCGGAGGTGACCACCACCGTGAGTGTGGCGCAACCGCCGAGCCAACGTCTCGCGATCCACGCCGCGGCCACGAGCTGCGTCCCCAGCACGATCGGCCCGGCCACCGCCGGGGGGGCATTGACGAAGGGCAGATGTGTGGCTAGCCACGCGATCCACATGGCGACCGCGACCGCGAACGCGCACGTGCCGATTCGATCCGCGCGGAATGCGGTATCAATGGTCCGCGTGCCCGGCATCAACCCGGGGTTCGATCGCGGATCTGTCCTGCCACTTGTTTTGGGTGCGTGAGAGTCGAACTGGGATTGGTGCATCGCTAAACCCCACGGCTGGACGACGAATATCTCAGAATACCAAAAATTTAACGAACAAAATCAGAATGCGTTCGTATTAGAGTAGCGTGAGGACGGATGTCAGCGCAACTTTGCGGACCGCTCGATTGGGGGAAGTTCGTAATTCCTGGGTGTGGAACTTGACAAGGTGCTATGGGGGAGAAGAAATTGCTGTCTTGCAGCAATCGCGCAGGATTATCACGATAGTCCGGTAATCAGTCCGACCTCGACTGCCTCGTCTGTTGGTTGTCGTTTCGTTCACAGGCTTGGGCCAATTTGGCCGGAGTCCGAAAGACGAAGGGGAACGCCCGTGTCGACCGTTTTTCCGAAGTGGACGAACAGGCTTCCTCCGATTCTCGCTGGCGGAGGTCTGACTGTCGCCGTGGCCGTCATCGGGCTCGTCTGGTACTACTTCACGCCGAAATTCTGGGTGGTTGGGTACATGCCCAAGCAGCCCGATGCGGGGTTCAACCACCTCATCCATGCCGGCAAGCTCGGGCTCGACTGCCGGTACTGCCACACCAAGGTGGAAAAATCGTTCACCGCGAACGTGCCCAACGTTTCGACGTGCATGGGCTGCCATACCGAAGGCCGCCTGGCCTTGTCCACCGTGGATCCGAACAACGCGCACAACCAAAAGGTCGCGTTCGTGCGTCAGGCGTACGCCGAGGACCGGTCGATTGAGTGGCGCCGGATCCACAAGGTCCCCGATTACGTGCAGTTCCCGCACTTCGTTCACGTCAAGGCGGGCGTCTCGTGCTACTCCTGCCACGGCATGATCAACCGCATGGACGTGGTGCAGCACGTCGAACCCATGAGCATGAGCTGGTGCCTGGACTGCCACCGCAATCCGGAGCAGCGCCTGGTGCCGCCGGATCGCGTGACGCAGTTGACCTGGGTCAACGAGCAGCTCTCCGATGTTCACAAGCAGGAGACCGACGGCAAACGCTTGCTGGAGGCCCTGCGGTCCAACCCGTTGCATAACCCGCCGGAGAATTGCGCGGCGTGCCATTACTAGCGGGAGCGAGCAGCGCCGCAACGCGGCGAGGTGGAACGGAGCGGGATCGAACAAGGCCGGATCAGGGCGGGGACGCAGAAAGCGAGCGAGCGGATGAGCGGAATCGACCAATGCCCGTCGACCATGCCGGGGAAGAAGAACGAAAAGGCCATCCCGGCCGCGCGCGTTGCCCACGAGCTGGTGGGCGTGAGCGGCAAGGCGTACTGGCGCAGCCTGGACGATCTGGCGGACACGCCCGATTTCCGCGACTTTCTTGAGCGCGAGTTCCCGGCAGGCGCATCCGAATTGCACGCCGAGTCCCGCCGCACATTCCTCAAGCTCATGGGCGCGTCGGTTGCCCTCGCGGGCGCCGCGACCATCCCCGGGTGCCGCCGCCCGGACCACAAGATCCTTGCCTACTCCAAGGAAGTGCCCGAGGAGATCATCCCCGGCAAGGGCCTGTACTACGCGACCAGCATGCCGTTTCCCGGCGGTGGCGCGGAGGGGCTGCTGGTGCAGACCTTCGAGGGCCGTCCTACCAAAATCGAGGGCAACCCGCTCCATCCCGTGAACCAGGGCAAGAGCTCGGTGTGGGCCCAGGCCAGCGTGCTCGACCTGTACGACCCAGATCGATTGAAGGATCCCGTCTACGCGCCCAAGGGCGAGGAGCGCGTTGCGTCGTGGGATGACTTCGCCGCCTGGTGCAAGCTGCACTTCCCGACCCTGGACGCGTCCAAGGGCGAGGGTCTCGCGTTCATCGTGGACAAGCAGAGCAGCCCGACGCGCGACGCCGTCAAGGCCCGCGTCATGAAGCGGTGGCCCGCCGCGCAGTGGGTTGCGTACGACCCGACGGACTCGGGCGCCCCGGCGTCCGGCTCCGCCGCGGCGCTGGGCAAGCCCGCGCGCGACCGGCTCGCGCTGGCGGGCGCCCGCGTGATCGTGAGCCTCGACCGAGACCTGCTGCATAACGAAGCGGGCGCGCTCAAGCACGCCCGAGAGTTTGCCGCTGGGCGCCGCGTCCTCGGGCTCACCGACGCGATGAACCGCCTGTACGTCGTGGAAACGACGCTGAGCGTCACGGGCGGCGTGGCGGACCATCGCCTGCGGCTCGCCCCCTCGCTGATTCCCGCGTTCGCCGTGGCACTCGGGCGCGCCGTCATCGAGCGGCTCAAACCGTCCGGATCCGATGCGCTCGCGGCGGCGCTCGCCGCGGTCGCGGTCCCGGCTTCGGCCGCGTCGGGCGTGCCCAAGGATTGGGTCGATGCCCTTGCCGACGACCTGTGCGACAGGGAGAACCTCGGTCGCTCCGTGCTCACCGCCGGCCCGACCCAGCCGGGCCCGGTCCATGCGCTGATGGCGGGCCTCAACACCCTGCTCGGCAACACCAAGCCGGTCGGTTCGGCCGCCCCGTGCGTGCGCTACGCCGAAATGGGCGTGGACGAGGCCATGGACGGCGCCGCGGGGCTGGCTCGCGTGGCCCAGGGCCTCGAAGCGGGCAAGATCTCGACGGTGGTCTGCATGGGCGTCAACCCGGTGTACGACGCGCCCGCCGAGCTGGGCTTCGCGGCCAAGTTCGCGAAGGCCGCGCACCGGATCACCCTGAGCGTCGATGACAACGAGACCTCGGGCGCATCGACGTGGCGCCTCAACGGGGCGCACTACCTGGAGTCCTGGGGCGATGCGCTCTCGGCCGAGGGCGACCTCTCCCCGATCCAGCCGATGATCGCGCCCCTCTACGCGGGCCGCAGCCAGATCGAGGCGCTCGCCATGATGCTCGGCGAATCGACGGTGGACGGCTACGAGATCGTGCGCGACGTGTGGACGGCGCGCCTCGGCGAGGCCGATTTCGAGAAGAAGTGGCGTCGGGCGCTGCACGACGGCGTGGCACCCCGAGCGGGCGCCGAGCCTCCATCTCCTGTCGCCAATCTCGCGGGCGTGGCGGAGGCGATCAAGGGTTTGAAGCTGGCCGATGCGCCCAGCGAAGCCGCGCTGGACGTGGTCTTCTCTGTCGGGCACGTCGGAGACGGACGCTGGGCCAACAACGGCTGGTTGCAGGAGCTCCCCGATCCCGCGAGCAAGCTCGTGTGGGACAACGCCGCGCTGCTCAGCCCCGCCACCGCCAAGAAACTCGGCCTCGAGCCCCAGCCGCAGACGGTGAAGGAGCCGCACGGCCGCATGGCCACGCTGACGGTCGCCGGCCGCGGCGTGAAGCTCGTGTGCTGGGTGCTCCCCGGACTGCCCGACAACACCGTCGCCGTTCACCTGGGATACGGACGCGAGCGCGTGGGGCGCGTCGGGCAGGGAGCCGGCTTCAACGCGTACGCCGTGCGGACCGGCCTGGGCCGCGCGGCGACCGGCGCCAAACTCGAACCCGTTCGCGAGGGGGAAGCGTGGTACCCGGTCTCCTGCACCCAGATCCACCACACCATGGAGGGCCGCGCGCTGGTCCGCGAGGTCGATCTGGCCGCATGGCGCAAGCACGGCGAGCAGATCTGGCGTCGCAAGGACCTGTACGGCAACGACTCGGACCTCGGCTTCGCCGAGCAGCTCGGCGAGCTCGTCGAGGCGCCGCAGGTGCAGGGCCTGTACGTCAACCCGTACCACGGTTCGGGCGACCTGGGCGGGCCGGGCATGAATCCCAAGTTCGACAAGGGGCCGCAGTGGGGCATGTCCATCGACCTGTCCAGTTGCCTCGGGTGCAACGCCTGCACCATCGCGTGCCAGGCGGAGAACAACATCCCGATCGTGGGCAAGACCGAGGTCCGCAAGCACCGCGAGATGCACTGGATCCGCGTGGACCGGTACTTCACCGGGGACGAGAGCAACCCCGGGGTCGTGCACCAGCCCGTGGCGTGCGTGCACTGCGAGAACGCCCCGTGCGAGACCGTCTGCCCCGTGAACGCGACCGTCCACGGCCAAGAGGGCATGAACTACATGGTGTACAACCGCTGCATCGGCACGCGGTATTGCGCCAACAACTGCCCGTACAAGGTTCGCCGCTTCAACTTCTTCGATTACGGCGTCGCCAAGTTCAAGGGCGACTACATCGGCAAGGAGACGCTCGGCGCGCTCGGACCGAAGAACCCGAACCTCATCCCGCCGCGCCTCCGCGCCAAGCTGGACGAGATCTCGAAGATGCAGAAGAACCCGCACGTCTCGGTCCGCTCGCGCGGCGTCATGGAGAAATGCACCTACTGCGTGCAGCGCGTCAACGAGACCAAGTTCGCCGCCCGCGCCGAGGGCCGCGCGGCCATCGCCGACGGCGAGGTGCTCACCGCCTGCCAGCAGGCCTGCCCCACGGACGCGATCGTGTTCGGCGACATCCTCGACTCGGCCAGTCACGGCGGCACGGGCAGCGCCGTGCGGCGGATGCGCGGCCACGCGCGGTCGTACATGTTGCTCGGCTACCTCAACACCCGGCCGCGCACGACCTACATGGTGCGTGTGAACAACCCCAACCCCCGCCTCCGCGCCCCCGTGGAAGATCCGTTCCACTACGGACCGTTCAAGGGCGAGCACAAGGGCGGCGGCCACGAGGCCGGCGGCGAGGCGAAGGGCGGCCATGCCTCGGGCCGGGTCTACCGCCGCGCGGGAGTCAGTGAGTCCGGTTACCTGATGAGCCTGCCGGTTCTGGGAGCTCTGTGATGACGACGCTGCACCCTGATCAACACGCCGCCGGACGCCTCGCGGGGCTGGTGCCCGACCCCGGCGCGCCGCGGCCGTGGGATCCCGTGACGGGCGACGGCACGCTGGTGGACGACGCGTACGGTCGCGCGCCGCTCGTGCTCGGCGACCGATCCTTCGGCAGCGTGACGGACACCGTGTGCGGGTACGTCGAGAAGGGCCCGGGCCGCTGGTGGATGCCCACCTTCCTCATCTCGGCCCACGTCGCGGCCCTGGTCCCGTTGATGGTGGGGTACCTCATCATCACCGGCGTGGGCGTGTGGGGCCTGAACAACCGCATCGACTGGGCGTGGGACATCACCAATTTCGTGTTCTGGATCGGCATCGGCCACGCTGGCACGCTCATCAGCGCCATCCTGTGCCTGCTCAAGCAGAAGTGGCGCACGAGCATCAACCGCTCCGCCGAGGCGATGACGATCTTCGCGGTCATCTGCGCCGGCCTGTTCCCCGGCATCCACGTCGGCCGCGTGTGGATGGCCTGGATGCTGTTCCCGATCCCGAACGCGAACGGCATCTGGCCGAACTTCCGCTCGCCGCTCCTGTGGGACGTGTTCGCCGTCAGCACGTATTTCACGGTGTCCGCGCTGTTCTGGTACATGGGCATGATCCCGGACTTCGCCACCCTCCGCGACCGCGCCGCGCTGCGGATGCTGCAGCAGGGCGGGCCGGTCCCGTGGTCGGCCAGGCTCCGGGCGTACGCGTTCGGTCTCCTGGCGCTGGGCTGGCGGTTCAGCCAGCGGCACTGGCAGCGGTACGAGAAGGCCTACCTCATGCTCGCGGGCGTAAGCACCCCCCTGGTGCTCAGCGTGCACAGCATCGTGTCGTTCGACTTCGCAACCTCGATCCTGCCCGGCTGGCACACGACCATCTTCCCGCCCTACTTCGTGGCCGGTGCCATCTTCGGCGGCTTTGCCATGGTTTTGTTCCTCTTGATTCCCTCCCGCGAGCTGTTCCCGGGGATGAAGGACTTCATCACCCTCCGGCACCTCGAGAACATGGCCAAGATCATCCTGGTCACGGGCATGATGGTCGGCTTCGCCTACTCGATGGAGTTCTTCATCGCCTGGTACGGGGCCAACCGCTACGAGCTCGACGTGTTCAAGAACCGGGCCACCGGGCCCTACGCGTGGGCCTACTGGACCATGATCTCCTGCAACGTGATCAGCCCGCAGGTCTTCTGGGTCCGGGCGTGCCGGCAGTCGCCGCTCGTGATCTTCCTCGTCTCGCTCGCCGTCACCGTCGGCATGTGGTTCGAGCGCTTCGTCATCATCGTTTCCAGTCTCGCCCAGGCGTTCCTGCCCGCCCAGTGGGGCATGTTCTATCCCACCCCGGTGGACATCCTCACCTTTGTCGGCAGTTGCGGCACCTTCCTCACGCTCTACCTCCTCTTCATGCGTTTCCTCCCCATGTTCGCCATGAGCGAGATCAAGAACGTCATGCCCCAGGCCAACCCGCACGCCGGCCACGACCACCACTGAACCGAACTCGCACGCAGGATCCGAACCATGTCCACCCCGCACGCCAACGCCATGAACGGCAACGTCTACGCCACCGAGGGTGGCGCGGCGTTGTACGGCATGATGGCCGAGTTCGACACGCCCGCCGACCTCACCCACGCCGCCGAAAAAGTCCGCGACGCCGGGTACGCCGACTGGGACGTCTACTCGCCCTTCCCCGTCCACGGCATGGACGACGCCATGGGCAACCCGCCCACGAAGCTCCCGCTGGTCGTGGCGGCCATCGGGCTTTCGGGCGCCGGGCTGGGCATGCTGCTGCAGTGGTGGGTGACGAGCGTCGACTACCGCATCGTGGTGCAGGGCAAGCCGTACGACGCGTGGCAGCCGTGGGTGCCGGTGCTCTTTGAGATCGGCGTGCTGTTCACGGCCTTCACCGCGCTGCTCGGCATGCTCGCGTTCAACAAGCTGCCCATGTGGCATCACCCGCTGATGAAGAAAGAGCGTTTCCTGAAGGTGAGCGACGACCGCTTCGTCATCGCCATCGAGGCCGCCGATCCCAAGTTCGACCCGCAGAAGACCCGCGACCTGCTCGCCGCCGCGGGGGGCAAGCACATCGAACTGGTCGAGGAGTGAACCCGTGAGCACACCCCCGGACCAGGCGCACGTCAGGATCACCATGAGCACCCAGTTGCCGGCAAACCACATCGCGCGCGCGATCGCTCGGCGCGCCCACGCCTCGGTGCTGCTGTGCGCGCTGGGCATGGTCGGACTCAGCGCGGCGGGCGGATGCCGCGGCGAGCGCTCCGATGCCCCGCCGCACCAGTTCCTGCCCGACCTCGACGATCAGCCGCGCTGGAAGGCGCAATCGAAATCCGAGTTCTACGCCGACGGCCGGTCGATGCGACAGCCGGTGGCGGGCACGGTTGCCTTCGGACGCGCCCCCGACGCCGCGGACCCGCGCCGAGCCGATTTCCTGCGGGAGGACAAGGCCCATTACCAGGGCAAGGACGCCAAGGGCGAGTTCCTGGACACCATCCCGATGGAAGTCACCGAGGCCATGATCCGGCGCGGGCAGGACCGGTTCAACATCTACTGTTCGGCCTGTCACGGCTACGAGGGCGACGGCAAGGGCCGTGTCGGCGCGATGTGGTCCTATCCGCTCCCGACGTTCTACGACCCCAAGTACGCGGACAAGAAGGAACGCACGGGCAAGGACGGGTACGTGTTCAACGTGACCCGCTACGGCGTGGTGGACGCCACCGGCGCACAGAAGATGCCCGGCTACGCGCACGCCCTCGACGTCGATGACTCGTGGGCGATCGTGTCGTACGTCCGGGCGCTGCAGGCGTCCCGCTTGGGCACCATTCAGGATGTGCCCGAGTCCGAGCGCGCGGCGCTGGAGCAGAAGCGCGTCACCGCGCCCCCGGCCGCTCCCGCCAAGCCGGCGACGCCCGCCGTCCCCAACGCACCCAAGGACAACGCGAGCACGGAGAAGCGCCAATGAGCCAGGCCGTCGCCTCCAATCGGTACGACCCGTTCGCGCCCAATCCGGCCTGGACGAAGATCAAGCCCGCGGACGCCTCGTTCCCGGGCGCAGCCGGGTTGTCAACCGGGCTCATCGGCCTAGGCGTGGCGTGCATCGCGGTGGTCGCGGCGGTCGCGCTGGGCATGGTCAAGCTGAGCGGGAGCGAGAGCGGCCTGAAGTACGCGCTGTTCTCCTATCACGTCGGGTTCGCCGTCGCGCTCGGGATGTCGCTCGGCTCGCTGGGCGTGGTGATGATCCTCAACGCCTTCGCCGCGGGCTGGAGCACCACCCTGCGGAGGCAGTTCGAGAACGCCGCGGCGATGCTGCCCGTGGTGCTCGCGCTGTTCCTTCCGGTGCTGGCCGCCGCCCTGCTCGCGCCGGGGAAGATGTTCAAGTGGATGGACGCCGCGGCGGTCGCCGGCGAGCCGCTCGCCGAGCACAAGGCGCCGTACCTCAACATCAACTTCTGGATCCTCCGCGCCGCGATCTTCTTCGCGATCTGGCTCTTCCTCTCCTGGCGGATGGTGGGCCTGAGCCGTGCGCAGGACGAATCGGGCGACCGCCGCATCACCAGCCGCTTGCGGGCCATGAGTTGCTGGGGTCTGCCGCTCTTCGCGCTCTCGCTGACCTTCGCGGGCTTCGACTGGTTCAAGGGGCTCGATTACAAGTGGTTCAGCACCATGTTCGGCGTGTACTACTTCGCGGGCAACACGCTGCTGGCCCTGGCGCTGATCATCGTGACGCTGGCGTTGCTGCGTCGGGCCGGCCGGCTGCAGGGCCTGGTGACCGAGGATCACTTCCACGACCTGGGCAAGCTGCTCTTCAGTTTTACGGTGTTCTGGGCCTACGTCGCCTTCAGTCAGTATTTCCTGATCTGGTACGCGAACATCCCCGAGGAGACCGCCTGGTACCAGCACCGCATGCAAGGCGGCTGGCAGGTCCTGGGCGCGTTGATGATCGTGGGCCACTTCATCGGACCGTTCCTCATCCTGCTCTTCCGCGCCGTCAAGCGCAGCCCCACGCTGCTCGCTCTGGTGGCCGTCTGGCAGTTCCTGATGTGCTCGGCCGACCTGTTCTACGTCATCCGCCCGATGGCGTACCCCGACTCGTCGGGCCTGGAGCACGTCTGGCTCGACGTGCTCGGCTGGCTCGGTCCCGTCCTCGTGCTGCTGGGCTTCTTCGCCCGCCGCGTCGCGTCCAACCCGCTCGTCCCGTTGAAGGACCCGCGCCTCCACGAGGCGATGGCGCACAAGAACTACGTCTGAGAAGGATCACGCCATGTCCCACGGACCCGAAATCGATCCCGACAAGCCCATCGAGGCCGAGCTCGACTCGTGGCACCGCCACGGCGCCGACGAAGAGAAGCCCCAGCACGCGCACGCGGAGCGCGTCAATGTGGTGGTCGTCGGCGGGATCGGCTTCCTGATTTTCCTTTCCATTGTCGCCACGGTCGTTGTCGTCCGGCAGTACTACGCCGCGTACACCGTCCAGCTCCTCAAGGAGCGGCAGCTCCAGGTCAAGGTCGAGAAGGACGCCGTCGCCGCAAAGGAGACGGCCCTGGCCAATCTCAACGCGCCGCAGTTCTCGTGGGCCGACGCCGAGAAGGGCCTCGTCAAGATCCCCATCGACAAGGCCGTGCCCCGCGTGGTCGAGCAGTACAAGAGCATCAAGCGCTGAACGAACGGCCCCGGAAGGAGTTTCACACGGCCCGGATGACAACCAACCTGGTGCTCGCCATCGCCGTCGCGCTGCTCGCCGCGTCGCCCGTGCGCGCGCAGGTCATCCGCAAGGACCTGCCGCCCGACATCAAGGGCCTGGAGACGGTCGAGAAGCCCGGCCAGCGCATTCCGCTGGACCTGCCGCTGGTCGACTCCAGCGGCGCGACCATCAAGGTCGGCGACGTGTTCAACCAGGGTCGGCCCGTCATCCTCGCGCTGGTCTACTACCGCTGCCCCATGCTCTGCACCATGGTCACCGATCGGCTCAAGCAATCGCTCAACGACCTCGACTGGACTGTCGGCGAGGCATTCAACGTGCTGTTCGTGAGCTTCGATCCGAATGAGACTTCGCTCGCCGCGACCAAGGCCAAGTCCGTCGCGCTCGCTGCGTACAACCGCGACGAGAACGAGACGATCCGCGCTGGGTGGCGTTTCGCGACCGGCACTGTCGAGAACACCAAGGCGCTCGCCGAATCAGTTGGGTTCAAGTACCGCTATCTCCCTGATTCAGGCGAGTTTTCTCATAACACAGTAATTTTTGTCCTCACACCGGACGGCCGTGTATCGCGCTACCTTTACGGTGTTGAATACCCCACCCGAACGCTCCGGATGGCTTTGCTCGAGGCTTCCGAAGGGAAAATCGGGACCACGCTCGATCGCCTGTACCTCTTCTGTTACCACTACGACCCTTCCAAGGGTGTGTACGTGCTGCAGGCGATGCGCGTGATGCAAGTCGGGGGCGCGGCATCGGCGTTGGCGATCGGCGGCCTGTTGGCGTGGATGCTGCTCGTGGTCGAGCCGCGGCGCCGCGCCGCACGCGCGCGTCCGCCGGTTCGTGTGCGGAACGGAACGCAACTCGGCGTGCTCCGCGGGACCGGGGCGGTGGGATTGAGCATCAAGGGATGTGACGCATGAACAGTCTTCTGCTCACGGCCGGCAGCTTCAGCGATGCGCACCAGCGATTCTGGATCGGCAAGCCCGGGAACTCGACCTACGCCGCGGACGTCGAGTCCGCGTACATGTTCATCGTCTGGGTGAGCATCATCAGCTTCGCCGTGCTGATGGGCGTGATGTTCTACTTCGTGGCCCGGTACCGTGCCCGGCCCGGTCTCGCTCCCGAACGCAGCCCGGCGCACAACACGGCGCTCGAGGTGACGTGGTCGGTGGCCCCCATGATCATCCTGGTCATCATCTTCTTCTGGGGCTTCCGCGGGTACATGAAGGTCCAGCTGGCTCCCTCCGACGCGGAGGAGATCGTGATGCGCGGCCAGAAATGGAACTGGTCCGCGACCTACGTCAACGGCGCCCAGAGCCAGGAGTCCGTGCGGCTCTCCGCCTCACCCGAGCACCGCGGCGTGGTTGACGTGCCCGTTTTCGTCGTCCCCGCGGGCAGGCCCATCCGCCTGCGCATGACCAGCGCGGACGTGATCCACGCGTTCTGGATCCCGGACTTCCGCATGAAGATGGACGTGATCCCCAATCGGTTCACCAGCCTCAACTTCGAGGCCATGCGCGAGGGCGAGGAGCACGAGGTCTTCTGCGCCGAGTATTGCGGCGACTACCACTCCGAGATGGCCGCGCTCATCCGCGTGCTCCCCCCCGCCGAGTACGAGCAGAAACTCCGCGAGTGGGCCGACTTCATCAGCAAGCTCCCTCCCGTCGAGCGCGGGCAGGCGATCTGGAAGCAGAAGTGCGCCACCTGCCACACCGTGGACGGCGGCAAGAACACCGGGCCCTCGTGGAAAGACGTGTTCGGCGAGGAGCAGGAGCTCAGCGACGGCGCCAGGGTGGTCGCGGACGAGAACTACATCAGGGAGTCCATCTACGAGCCCGCCAAAAAGATCGTGAAGGGCTACCAGAATCAGATGCCCACCTTCCAGGGCCAGATCAACGACAAGGAACTCGAGGGCATCATCGCGTACATGAAGTCGATCTCGAAGCACGCGCCCGCGGCGGCCCCCGCTCCGCAGCCCGCGGCGGGCGCGGCCGGGGCGGGGGAGAAGAAGGACGAGCAGAAGAAAAACCCGTGAGGTGTCGTCGAGCGGGCGAATGGGCACGTCGCGAGCGGGGGTGAGAGTCGGGTCGGACGAGCGGCAAGGGGCCGCGGGAGGCAAGGGCGCATGACAACCATCACAAGTCCGCACGCGGGTCACGGCGATCACGGCGGGCACCATGACCACGACGTGAGCTATCTCCATCCCAAGGGGGGGATCTGGACCACCATCTGGGACTGGGCGAGCACGATCGACCACAAGAAGATCGGCGTGATGTACCTCGTCGCGATCCTCTTCATGTTCTTCCTGGGCGGCATGGCGGCGATCGCCGTGCGCCTCGAGCTGATGGAGCCCACCCGCGAGGTGACGGTCGCGGGCAAGAACGTGGTCACCGGCCAGCTGCTCGCGTTCGGGCAGTCGCTGCAGAAGGGCAACGAGAACTACAACCGCATGTTCACGCTGCACGGGGCGATCATGGTCTTCATGGTCATCGTCCCGAGCGTGCCCGCGTCGCTGGGCAATTTCCTGCTCCCGCTCATGCTCGGGGCCAAGGACGTGGCCTTCCCGCGTCTCAACCTGCTGAGCTGGTACGTCTACGTGCTGGGCTCGATATTCGCCGTCGCGGCCATCATCATGGGCGGCGTGGACACCGGCTGGACGTTCTACACGCCCTACAGCACCACCACGGACGTTGAAGGGAATATGGCGTACTGGCGGATCGTCTCCATGATCCTCGCCGCGTTCATCCTCGGGTTCAGCTCGATCTTCACGGGATTGAACTTCGTGGTGACCGTGCACAAACTCAGGGCCCCGGGGATGGGGTGGTTCGACATGCCGCTGTTCGTGTGGGGCATCTATGGCGCCGCGATCATTCAGGTGCTCGCGACGCCGGTCATCGGCATCACGCTCCTGCTGCTCATCTTCGAGCGGCTCTTCCGCATCGGGATCTTCGACCCGGCCATGGGCGGCGATCCCGTGCTCTTCCAGCATTTCTTCTGGTTCTACAGCCACCCTGTGGTGTACGTGATGATCCTGCCCGGTATGGCCATCATCAACGAGATCATCGCGGTCTACTCGCGCAAGCGGATCTTCGGGTACCGCGCCGTGGCCTTCAGCACGCTCGCGATCGCGGCCATCAGCTTCATCGTGTGGGGCCACCACCTCTTCACGAGCGAGGGCGAGGTCGCGGCGGTCGTCTTCTCGGCCATCACGTTCCTGGTCGCCATCCCGTCGGCGATCAAGGTCTTCAACTGGATCGCGACCCTGTACAAGGGCTCGATCCGGCTCACCACGCCCATGCTCTACGCGCTGGGCTTCCTGTTCCTCTTCACCATCGGCGGCCTGACCGGCCTGCCGCTGGGCACCCTCTCGGTGGACCTGCACCTGCACGACAGCTATTTCGTGGTCGCCCACTTCCATTACGTCATGATGGGGAGCACGATCATCGCGTTCATCGGGGGCATCCACCACTGGTGGCCGAAGATGTTCGGCAGGATGTACAACGAGTTTTTCGCCAAGATCGGGTTCTGGCTCGTGTTCATCGGGTTCAACGTCACGTTCTTCCCGCAGTTCATGATGGGCGCGCACGGCATGCCGCGCCGCTACGCCAGCTACACCGACGAGTTCCTCATCTACCACCAGATCAGCACGATCGGGTCCTGGGTGCTGCTCGTGGGCTTCCTGGTTCACCTGTTCGTCTTCATCCATTCCTTGCTGGCGGGCCGCCTGGCCCCGCCCAACCCCTGCGGCGGCCTCACGCTCGAGTGGACCGACGCCGCCAGCCCGCCCATCGAGCACAATTTCCACCACGAGCCGGTGGTGAACCACGGCCCGTACGACTACGACGACGTCTTCCCCAAGCAGGCGGACCCGAAGGAGTTCCCCATGCCCGCGCCGCTGCCGGCCGGGGCCCGCGCCCACTGAGTCCGTCCCGCACGCACCGATCCGAGCACACCCGAGGCACGCATGAGCACACTGCACGCCGATCACGCACCGTCCGGGGGCACCTACGCCGACCGGTACGTCGCCGCGGCCCATTTCCGCGACCGCGACCACGAATTCGAGTCGGTCAAGATGGGCGTCTGGCTGTTCCTCTCGACGGAAATCCTGCTCTTTGCGGGAATGTTCGTCGGCTACGCCATCCTGCGCATGCTCCACCCCGAGGCGTTCATCGCTGGCTCGGGAAAGCTCTCGACCTTCTGGGGCCTGCTCAACACGGTGGTGCTGCTCATCTCCAGTTGGACGGTGGCGATGGCGGTGCGGAGCGCGCAGCTGGGCAAGCAGGGGGCGCTCCAGTTCCACCTGATCGTGACCAACCTCTGCGCCACCGCGTTCGTCGTCATCAAGCTGGTCTTCGAGTACTACCCCAAGTGGCAGGAGGGCAAGCTCCCCGGCAAGTGGTTCAGCTACCCGTACGCGGTCGACCCGAGCGAACCGCTCTGGTGGGGAATCTACTTCGGCTCCACGGCCATCCACGCCACCCACGTGATCATCGGCATGGGCCTGCTCACGTGGCTGCTGATCCGGGCCCGCAAGGGCCACTTCGGCCCGCACCACTACACCGCGGTCGAGGGCGTGGGGCTGTACTGGCACATCGTCGACATGGTCTGGATTTTTCTCTTCCCCCTGCTGTACCTCATCCACTGATCCCCCCGCGCCCGACGCCCGCACCTTCCCTGCCCGCACCCGCAAGGACACGAAGCCATGAGCTCGCACGCCGACCCCCACGCCCACGCCGCGGACCACCCGCGCACGCACGGCCACTGGAACCCGCACACGCACGTGGTGGTCTCGGCCCGCACGCTCACCTCCGTGCTCGTGATCCTGCTGGTGTTCACCTTCCTGACCGTGGGCGCCGCGAAAGCCGAGCAGTTCGTGATGTACACCATCGGGTTTCCCCTCCCCGGCTGGGTGAACGTGGCGGTCGCGCTCTCCATCGCGGTGGTCAAGGCGGTGCTGGTGGCCATGTTCTTCATGCAGCTCAAGTACGACAACCCCATGAACTCGCTGGTGATGATCTTCTGCCTGATGGCCCTGGCGTCGTTCTTGGGTTTCACGATGCTCGACCTCGGGCAACGGAACTCGATCTACCCCTTCAAGAGCGAGTACATCGTGCCCGGCGGCACCGGCATCAAGGGTGACGGGCCCATCGCGACCCTCGCGCGTCAGAAAGCCATCCAGGACGGCACGTACGACCCCGAGCACGCCGCCCATGCGCACAAGTTCATCCCCCCCGGGCAGGACGACGGGCCGGGGAGTTCGGCCCAGCGCAGCCGCCCGCTCAAGGGCCTGACTCTGCCGGAACTTGGCGCCGCCCCGCCCGCGAAGCACGCCGAACATTCCGAGCATGGAAAGCCCGAGCCCGCGCCCGCGGGGGGGCACTGAACGCTCGCCGCCGCGCGTGACCGGCGTCCGCGGCGGGTCGATCGATGAAGATCGGGTCCGGGAGTGTGGTCGGACGGGGCGGGCCCGGGAGGAGGGTGTCCGATGCGAGCGCGTTCAATCGGCCTGGTTCTGTTGATCGTCGGGATTGTGGCCTTCGGCGCCAGCCTCGCGGCGATGGTTGGGCGGGTGCGTGAGTTCCACCAGCAGTCCCCGCCGCCGAGGTTTTTCTGCAAGCCCATCATCCAGCGGACGTTCGAATTCCGGGGCCGGCCCGTGTCGGTCATCGACGAGCCGACCGTGTCGGCCGAGGCGGGGATGGCCGCGGTCCGTTTTCGCTACGGCGCCGAATCCCGACCGGTGCCCGTGGTCGCGCCGCCGGCCGCCAACTTGCCCGACCTTGGAATTTACTCGGAGTGGCTCAAGGTGCTCGCCGTCCGTGACCAGCCGGGCCCGGGCAGGCCCGACGGCGAGGAGCGGCTGGTCCTCGTGGTCCGCCGACCCCCTCAGGGGCTCAACCCGCTCACCTGGGGTTCGGTGAAGCGGCGGCTGTGGGAGTTCGACTTTTACGAGGCCCGGCCCGACGGCACGATCGACCAACGCACGTTCCGGTTCCCGCGGTCGTTCCTTGGCGAGCGCTCGTTGCGTCAGCGCGCCGAGGCCAACGAGTCTGGGAGTTCGCCCGATGCCGAGGCCGCCGAGCAATTCGCCATCTCGCCCCTCGAGGAACGAACCTGGGAGTACGCCGCGGCACTCAACGTAATCCCCGCGCTGCAGGTGCCCAATCACCGTTTCAACAACGACGCCATCGACGCCATGGGCTGGACCCTCCCGGTCGCGGGCTTTGCCGGACTGGGCGCCGTCTGGGGGGCGGCGATGGTGTTCGCGGGGCGTGGGCGCACACGGCTTCATCCCGCCGCGGCATGAGCCGCCCCGGGTTCGGCCGCCGGGCCGATGAACTACTTCAGGAAATCCTCGTTGCCGCCGCGCTTGGCGGGTGCGGCCGCGGGGCCGGGGGCCGGAGCGGGAACGTCGATCCCACCGGGAACGCCGCGGACGAGATAGATCTCGACGCGCCGGTTCTGCGGCGTGTTGCCGTTGGCGCTGTTGGGAACGAGCGGCCGGAATTCGCCCCAGCCGGCGACCTCGACCTTGGGGGCGGGAACGCCCATCTTGACGAGCTCCGCACGGACCGAGATGGCCCGGCCCGCCGAGAGGTGGACGTTCGATGGGAACCGCTTGGCGGTGTTGGCGCTGATGCGCTGCGAGTCGGTGTGCCCGACGACGCGGGTGTCGTACTGCTGGGCCGCGGGCGAGAGCAGGATCTTCGCCAGCGCGTCGATGCCGCGCCGAGCCCCTTCATTCACCTCGTCGGATCCGGATGCGAACAGCAGGTCCGTCTTGAAGCGCAACATGCCGCGCTCCGCGTCGTATTCGATCAGGTCCGGGTATTGCGCGGCGAGCTCGGCGAGGGCGCGGTCGGTCGCAGGGTCGAGCTTGATCTCGCCGATGCGCTTGCCCAGCGAAGCAAGCTCGTCGTTGGCCGCGGACAGACGCGACTGCAGATCCCCGACCAGCTGCCGGAGCTCCGCGATGGTGCGATCCCCGGCGGCGACGCGGGCCTGCAACTGCTCGTTCGCGGACTTGAGCGCGCCGTTCTCGTCGAGCAGACGCTGGTTCTGATCCCGCAACGAGGCATTGGTCTCGTAGAGGTTGTCGTACGAGCCTTGGTTCACGCATCCGCCCAGGCCGAGTCCCAGAAGGGTCAGCGCGGCGAGAGCGAAGAGGGCGCGGCGGGGGAGATTGAGGGTCGTCATGGCGAGAATCCTGAATGGTGGCCGGCGGCGGGCGGTCTCGGCGATCAGCCGGAGTGCCCCAATGTGCTGAGGATACCCTCACCGATGGGCCGCGTCCCCTGCCGTCCCAGTTCTATCGGAAGGGCCCGAGCCGACCCATGAAATCCGTGCTCGTCAGGGTGGAGGCTCTGGCCGCGGCGGACGCCGCGGGGACGTTCGTCTCGCCGGCGTGCCTGCTCATGGAGTGCGCGCCCGATCGGCCCGCTCGTGTGGTGGCGGTCGATTCACCCGCTCAACTGGCCGCGCACCCGGACTACGCCGCGTCCCCGGCGATCTCGCTCCCGGACTCGGTGCTGCTCCCCGGATTGGTCAACGCCCACTGCCATCTGGACCTCACGCTCGTCGGGCCTCGGCCTTTCGATGCCGCCGCGGGATTCGTTGGCTGGATCGACATGATTCGCCGGTCGCGTACGGCACGGGAGGGCGAAATCGCGCGCGCGGTGCGGCGAGGGGTCGAACTCTCGCTGGAGGCGGGCACGGTCGCGGTGGGTGATATTCTCGGTTTCGCCGGTGGCTGGCCGGGTGCACGCGCGGAAGCGTGGGGAACGCTCCGGACCTCACCGCTCGGGGGCCGGGGGTTTCTTGAGTTCTTCGCCATCGGGCCCCGGGCGAGGGCCGCCTCGGAGGCCATGGATCGAGACGTCCGATTGCTCCCGCCCGGAACGGAGCGGATGCGCCTCGGCGTGCAGCCGCACGCGCCCTACAGCGTGAGCCCGGACGGCTACGTGCGCGCGGCCGAGATTGCCGCCGCACTGGGACTCGACCTCGCGACGCACCTTGCCGAGTCGTCCGAGGAGCACGAATTCGTGGCTCGCGGCACGGGCCCGCTGCGGACTTTTCTGGATTCGATGGGGTTGATGGACGAGCCCACCGAGGCGGGGTTTGTCATGGGACGGACGCCAACCGAGCACCTCGAATCGGTCCTCCCCGGGCTGCCTCTGCTTCTCGCGCACGTGAACGACGCTTCCGAAGCGGATCTTGAGCGACTGGGCCGGGGACGGGCACGCGTGGTGTATTGCCCGCGGGCCAGTGCGTATTTCGGTCACGCTCGGTCGCTGGGGCGGCACCGGTACCGGGAGATGAGGGGCGCGGGCGTGACGGTCGCGCTGGGCACCGATTCCATCGTGAATCTGCCCCGCCCGGCAACTGAATCGGGAAGCGGAGGGTTCGGGGTGCTCGCCGAGATGCGGTGGTTGTTCGCGCGGGATGGGACGGATCCGATGGAACTCCTGCACATGGGGACAATGTCTGGCGCGGCCGCACTCGGGCTGGATCCCAGCTTGTTCATCCTGTCGCCCGGCCACGGCTTGGCCGGACTTCTTTCGGTCCGAGTCTCGGAGCCTATTGGCGGACATGCATTCCCCAATGTTCAGGGGGCGATGAGCGCGGTCTTGAAGTCGGACCAGCCACCTCGTCTCCTGTTCTGCTGGAATGGTTACGATCTTGCAGCACGTGCAATGACGATCGGGTAAGAACCTGACCGGAGTTGTTCGGATATCGTCAATGGAAGGCCTATGAGCGCAAAGTGGGAACGGAGCAAGCGCTGGGACGACCAGCACATCCCGCGCTGGCTCTGGCCGGTCAGGCTGTTGCTGCGGGTGTTCTCCTCCATTCCGCTGGCGGTGTTTCTCTTGACGTGCGTGGCCGTGTACGGGACGTTGGCCAGCGTGCCGATCGGGATGCTGGCGAAGATCCCGACGGCGTTGCTGGTCGCGGCGACGGCGTGCCTGACGGTTGGGACCCTGGGCGCGGTTCCGACCTGGGTCATGGGGCGGGTGCTGCGCGCACGGGGTGCGGGCCGGGGAACCCGCTTCGCCGCGTGCCTGCTTGCGATGGTGGCGCTGGGGGTGGGGTCGTTGTGGCTGTGGGGCCGGTATGTGTGGCCGGCGCTGCGGTTCGACCCGACGACCGGGCGCGGGTTCATGCTGTTCTCTGATTTCGTGGAGCGTTACAAGTCCACGACGCTGCGGCGGCTGCCGGGCATGGAGATGACCGAGCTTGAGTTCTATTCGTGGTGGCCGTTGAAGGTGGTCCTGCTGGCGTTCGTGATGAACATGGTGATCGCGACGCTGCGGCGCATCGAGTTCAAGTTCGTGAACATCGGCGTGCTCACGGTGCACGCGGGGATCGTGATCATCGCGTTGGGGAGCGTGTACTACCAGCGGCTCAAGGAAGAGGGGAACGTGCTGCTGCTGGCGGGCGAGCCCGATCCGGCGACGGGGGCACCGACGCCGGGCCGGCCCGAGCTGGGTTTCTACGACAATACGCGGGTGTGCCTGTGGATCAACCAGGGTCGGCGCTGGGAGCAGCGACTGCTCGTGGGCGTGCCCCGGTACAACGACTATGCGCTCGACGCGGTGGAAGCATCGATGCTGGGCGGAGCGTCGTCGGAGCCGGACGGGCGAAGGCTGTCGATCGATGTCCCGGCTCCGTCTCCGGGCCTGACGCGCCCGGGGACGGGCGGGGGCGGCGAATCCGATGTGTCGTACGAGATCGTCGGATATGCGAGTTACGCGGAACTGGTTCCGCAATGGCTGCCCGATGAGCGCGCCGCCCCGGATCCGACGTCCGGGCGGCAGCCCATGCGGTTGATCGAGTTGCTGAGCAGCGTGGGAACGGACGGTTCGTCGTCGGTATCGCCGCAGCCGGCGGGGAGATTCGCGCTGGTCCCGGGCGTGCCCGCGCAGCGGATCGGGACCGTCGGGGGGATTCTCTCGGTCGAGTACGCGCGCGGGACGAGCGATGCACGCTGGGCGGAGCTTGGCGCGGAGCTGCCGGCGGGCGCGGGCCGGGGACTGGTGGTCGAAGTGCCCGGGCGCGGGTTCCGGGGCGTGTTCGAGGCGTCCGAGGGCGCGCGGATCGAAGTCGGCGACACGGGGTGGACGCTGGACGTGCGGGAGTTGCACGCGCGTCCGCCGTTCCCGATCATCACGCCGGGCTATCGGGACGCCGAGAGCGGCGTGGCGGTGGTGCGGGTGATTCCGCCGGATGTCCCGGGAGCGAGCAGCCCGGCCGATGAGTCGAGGGAGCCGTTCACGCGCTGGGTCTACGAGCGGTTCCCCGAGATCAGTCAGGACCTGATCGGAGAGGCCGGCGCTTCCGGGATGCCGAAGCGGCGCGCGCCCGATTCCCGGATCCGGCTCGCGTACATCGACGCGACGTCGCCGCGCGTGTATTTCGACGAGCGATCGGGCGCCGGGGGCGGGGGTGAGCGCGTGCGCGCGATGGTGCGCGTGCCGGGCCGCCCGGCCGTGGTGTCCGAGTCGGTGGGGGAGGGGGAGAGCGTTTCGGTGGGCCCGATGGTGAGCCTGCGGCTGGGGCGTCGATGGTCGCACGCGCGTGAGGTTGAGCTGCCGGATGTGGTTCCGGAGTTGCGACGGGACAAGCAGGAGATCGGCACGCACGCGCGAGCCGCGTTGGCCGTGCGGGTGCGGGCGGGCGCGTTCGAGACGGTTGTGTGGGTGCCGTTCTCGCAGTTCCTGGGCGTGAGCCCGGAGCGTGAACGCCGCGTCGTGTGCCCTGACGGGCGGGAACTGCGGCTGGTGTTCGGGCGGCTGTGGCGGCCCTTCCCCGGGTTCGCGCTGCAACTGGCGGATTTCGAGATGACGCCGTATCCCCACAGCGAGACGCCGCGTGATTTCCGTTCGGAGGTTCTGGTCATCGATGCGACGACCGGGCAGCCCTGGGCTCCGAGCGGTCAGGAGTCGTCGGCCGGGAGGCGCTCCACGAGCCTGAACGACCCGCTGCTGCTGCGCGTGCCGTTCGATTGGTCCAAGGAGCGGCCGACGGTCGCCAACGCGGTCGGCCGGGCGCTGAGCGTCGTGGCGCCCAACCAGTACAAGTTCAGCCAGGCGGGGTGGGACCAACAGGGCTGGAGCCGAACCCGGGAGGCGGCCGAGCGAGGTGAATTGCCGCGCGCGTACGCGACGTTCACGATCCTGGGGGTGGGGAACAACCCCGGGATCTACCTCATCGCGGCGGGCGCGGTGATGATGAGCGTGGGGATTCCGTGGGCGTTCTACATCAAGCCGCTGATCCTGCGGGCACAGAAACGGCGAATCCAGGCTCAGCTCGCGGCGGCAACGCCGCCCCGGGCCGCGGCGGGAGCGGACGACACGAGAGCGGACGGCAAGGGGGCGGCGAGGTCGGTCCCGCGGGGGGCCAAGAATGAGGTGTCGGCGGGTGCGTGAGTCACGCGCCGGGAGGTGCGCCATGGTGTTCCGCGTGCGAGCGTGTGCGATTGTGCTGGGTGCGATGCTGGCGTCGGTCTTGATCGCGGCTCGCGCGCCGGCGCAGACCGCGCCCGCGGGGAACGCGCACCCCCACGAGGCGATGAAGTCGGGCGACGGCGCACCGGCAAACCCGTTCGGGCCGTCGGCACCGTCTCCGTTCGACGCCGCGGGGAAGCACGGATTCGCACGCGGGCTGGACCTCTCGCCGCTGCGCGACCTGGCGGTGTTCCACGACGGCCGGGTGAAGATCCTGGACACGTTGGCGCGCGAGACGGTTCGGAAGATCACCGGGCGGAAGGACTACTTCGATGCCGGGCCGGGGAAAGGGTTCATGGGCGGGCCGGAGAAGTGGTCGTACGAACCGCTGTTCACGTTCCTGGATCTGATCATCGACCCCTCGTACTACGACCGGCGGCCTCTGATGGCGGTGAATTACCTGCCGCTGCGTGAGGCGATGCTGGAAGCGGCCGGGATCGACGCGGGCGAGCAGGAGCGGTACAAGCGACTGGGGCGGCTCACGCCGAGCGACGTGGAACGGACGCTGGCGCCCGCCGCGCAGCGGCTGGGGGCCTCGCAGCCGATGCAGCAGGCGCTGGACGAGGTTCTCACCGCGCGGATGCTGGTCAAGGCATCGGCGTCGACGCTCGACATGCTGGCGCCGGACTCGGCGGACAAACCCTGGCGGCACCTGTCGGAATCGGGATCCGGGACCGTGGTCAGCGAAGCGTGCGCGGCGATCGGGAACGCGTGGCGGGCGGGCGACGCCGCGGCGGTGAACGCGGCCGTGCGAACGCTGGCCGCGGAACTGCCGAGGATCAACCCCTCGTACTACCCGACTGGCAAGCGGACGCTGGAGAGGCTGTACAACGCGTCGAACGCGTTCGAGTACGGGTTCTGGATCTACGCCCTCGCGCTGGTCTCGTTGCTGCTGGCGTTCGGGACGGGTCGGGGCTGGCTGCTGGGAACGGGCCTGACGCTGCTGACGGGTGGGATCGGGTTGCACGCGTTCGGGTTCGTCTCGCGCTGCGTGATCGCGGAGCGGCTGGCGATCCAGAATCAGTTCGAATCCATGACCGGTCTGAGTCTCGCGGCGGTGCTGGTGGGATCGGCGATCATGCTGGTGCGGCGGCAGGTGATCTTCGGTGCGGCGGCGGCCGCGGTCGGGTTCCTGGTCCTGATCGCGGCGACGCAGGCGAAGATCCCGGGCGTGAGCATCGAGCGGGAGGCGGCGATCCTGAACACGAGTGTGCTCCTGAAGTATCACGTCACGACGGTGCTGTCGAGCTACGGGCTGATCTCGCTCGGGTTCGTCGTGAGCCTGTTCTATCTGGGAACCTACTACGCCGTGGGCGGGACGCGGCCGGCGTCGCGCGCGCAGGTGGCGCTGCCCTCCGGGGGCGGGGCGGTGGAGGTCTCCGCCGCGGCCCTGGGGGTCGGGGGCGAGGGGTCGGGAGAGCCCGGCGCGAGGTCGGGGGTTTCGCGTGTGCTGGGCGACCTGGACACGGCCCAGATGATCGTGCTTCAGCTGGCGTTCTGGACGCTGGGAGTGGGGATCCTGCTCGGGGCGTGGTGGGCGGACCATTCCTGGGGACGGTGGTGGGCCTTCGACCCCAAGGAGCTCTGGGCGCTGATCACTTGGATCGTGTACCTGATCGTGATCCACGTGCGTTTCGTGACCGGCTCGCGGCGTGCGATCCTGACGGCGTGGCTGAGCGTGATCGGGTTCTTCGTGATGCTGTGGACATATTTCGGCGTGAATCTGATGCTGCCGGGGTTGCACGCGTACGCGTGATCCGGGCCCGGCGCGGCCATGGTCGCGTTGGGTCACGCGGGCGTGTGTGCCCCGAGCATCGTCGCTTCAATCTGCCGACGATCATCACGTGGGCGTGTCGGCTCGTGCACGTTCGGCAGGGTGCGGGCGGTGGTTCCCGGGAGGATGAGCGTGGCGGTCAGCAAGCGGACGACCATCGAGCGCGGAGCCGAACATGTCCGCGGCGCCGATGGTCCTTGGCGTCGGCTGCGATTCGAGGATCTTCACACGGATGCGCGTATGCTGGCCAGGCGGTTGATCGGCGCGCGGC
This sequence comes from Phycisphaerae bacterium, assembly GCA_016794925.1. GTDB lineage: Bacteria > Planctomycetota > Phycisphaerae > Phycisphaerales > UBA1924 > JAEUIW01. The sequence goes on along the minus strand of JAEUIW010000002.1, from coordinate 177,376 downwards.
TGGTGCGCGTGCTGCCCGGGGGGGAGCGGCTCAGCGGCGTGATTGTCGAAACGGAGGCGTACGTCGGGGTCCGGGACCGCGCCAGCCACGCGTTCGGGGGCCGGCGTACGACGCGCAACGAGCCGATGTACGCCCGAGCGGGGACGGCGTACGTCTACTTCACCTACGGGATGCACCACTGCATGAACGTCACCAGTGGGGAAGTTGGAGAGCCCGCGGCAGTTCTGATCCGGGCGCTGGAGCCGGTGGAGGGGAGATCGGCGATGGCGGTGCTCCGCGGCTTGTCGCGGCCGGGTGAGGAACTGGATTGGGCTCGGCTTGGAGCGCGTGACTTGTGCGGGGGGCCGGCGAGGTTGTGCCGGGCCATGTCGATCGATCGGGCGTTCTCTGGTTGTGATCTGACCCGGTCGCCAGAATTGTTTCTGGAGGCGTCGAACGGCTGGCCGAAGAAGAGGCTGCGGTTGGCTTCGGGCCCTCGGATCGGTATCCGATCGGCGGGCGAGTGGACGGAAAAGCCACTCCGATGGTGGCTGAGAGGTCATCCCTGCGTCAGCCGCTAGGGCAGGCGGCGGATTTCGTGTGATACCAAGTCATACCCCACGATCACGGGATAGTATTGAATTGTGCGAATGCGCAATAATGACGTTTGGGTCGGGCGAGTGCCTTGTTGAAGCGGCTCATCGCGCCCTTGGGATGGGCGTGATCGAATCGAGTTGCCGGCATGGCATTGTTCGGGGGGAGTCGTGGAGGTCATCCGGTGAGTGTTCCTGAACAGCTTGATTGGGACGTGGTGAGAAATCGCGCCGCGCAGATCCCCGAGGCGGCGTTCCAGTTCGTGCGTGAGGGCCTCGGGCACACCGTGAAGTCGATCCAGGCGCAGGGTGCGGACACGATGGCGACGGACACGCCGCGGCACGTGACGGGCCAGCAGCTGTGTTTCGGGTTGCGCGACCTCGCGATCGAGCGGTACGGGAAGCTGGCGGGAACGGTTTTTCGGCGTTGGGGTGTGCGGCGGACGGATGATTTCGGGGTGATGGTGTACGCGCTGATCGATCGCGGCGAGATGAAGCGGAGCGACGGTGATTCGATCGACGATTTTCACGCGGTGTACGACTTCGAGGAGTCGTTCGCGGGTCCCGATTCGCTCGAACCGGCTCATTCATAGCTGGGACGGGCGGCTGCGCTCGGGATTGCGCGCGCGGCGACGGCGATCGCTATTCTGTCGGCATGGGCGTTCGGAAGACCGGCGACGAGTCTGACGAGGCGCGCGCGAAGGGCCCGCCGCGCGACTGGCGGTCGGTGCACCTGTGGCAGATCCAACCGATCCGTGACGGACTGCTGATCCTTGCGATCTTTGGTGTGCTGCACCTGGGGTATCTGCTCAGCCCGGTGACGGTGCCGATGCTGCTGGCGCTCGCGCTGGCGTACCTGTTCGAGCCGCTGGTCAAGCGGATGACGCGGGTGAAGTGGGTGAGCCGGCAGGGGGCCGCGGTGGCGATCATTGCGGTGACGTCGTTCGTCGTGGTGGTGCCGCTGTCGCTGGCGGCGACGTACTCGGTGATCGAGGGGACGCAGTCGGCGAGCCGGCTCGCGGCGAACGTGTCGGCGCTGCTGAAATCGGTGGAGCGCCCCGAGGACGAGCGTCTGGGGGCCCAGCTTCCGAGCCCGGCGTGGCGGAAGCTCCGTGACGAGATGGTTCGGCTGAAGCGCTTCGAGATGCTGCGGCGGCAGGGGGCCGATCCGCCCGAGGGGCCGCCGGCTCCCGCGCACGTGGAGGAGGAGGTCTCGCCGATCTACGAGGTGCTGGAGTGGATCATCCGGCGGGTGCGTGACAACGCCGAGATCGTGGGGAAGCGTGCGTTCAGCACCGGGGCGGATGCGTTCACCGCGGCGGTTCGCACGCTCCAATCGGCCACGATGATCATGCTCGGCGGCGTGCTGACCGCGGTGTTCTTCTATTTCTTTTCGACGGGCTACGGGCGACTGCTGGCGCTGCGCGAGTCGGTTATTCCCAAGCAGGACCGGGCGTGGGTGCTGGACCTGCTGGGGAAGATGGACGTGGTGATCGCGGGCTTCGTACGCGGCCGGTTGATCATCGGGCTGCTCACTTCGGCGATGTTCGTGCTGCTGTACTGGGCGATCGGCACCCCCAGCGCGCTGGTCGTGGGCGTGATCATGGGGCTGCTGTCGATCGTTCCGTATCTCAGCCTGATCGGGGTGCCCGTGACGGTGCTGATGATGTGGCTCGATCCGACGCTGAGCGGATGGCAGGCGGAGTGGTGGTGGGTGATCGGCGCGCCGGTGGGGGTGTACACGCTGGTGCAGTGCATCGCGGATTACATCCTGACTCCGGTCATCATGGGCAAGACGACCGACATGGACATGCCGACGATCTTGTTTGCTTCGATCGCGGGCGGGCTCCTGGCCGGTGTGTACGGGCTGCTGCTGGCGATTCCCGCGGCGGCGTGCGCGAAGATCCTGATCCGTGAGATCGTCTGGCCGCGATACCTGGCGTGGCTGGAAGGGAAGGCGAGCGATTTCCTTCCGATCGATCCGGAGTGACGGTCCGGCGGGGGTTGGGAGGGTACCGGCCCGCTTCGCCGGCGCGGGTGCGAGCGTGCGCGAGGAAGTCCGGGTTGCAAACTGGATCAGGTTCGCGGACGTCGGGGTATGCCTGCGGATCGGTCGATGCGGGCGGAGCTGCGGGCGTGTGGAATCACCGGGACCCGAGAGCGGCGGCCGTCCGACCGCGTCCGTGCCCCGTTCGCGTCGCGTCGGATTGTGCGGAACCGCGGAGCGCGTCCGCCCGGTCGCGCGACGGAATCGCAGTCGCGCGCGCGCGGATTCGGGCCGGGGCCTTCCCGTACAGTTCGAGCGATGATCGAGTCTCACGGCCAGATGTCGGGCGTGCGTCACGACCTTCGCGAATCGCGGGCGTTTCAGGATGCCTCGTTGCGGAGCGAGGTGCGTCGGGCCTGCGCCGTGATCGCGATGATCGTGGTGATCATCGTGGTTGTGTTCGCACGCGAAGCGACGCGGGAGCTGGACCCGCGGCTCCAGCTCGGGGGATTGAGCGGGCTGATCGGCCTGCTGGCGGTGCAGGCCGGGACGCTGGTTTTTGCGCGCTGGTCCGAGCGACGGCGGCGCAGCCTGCCAATGTGGTTCGTTTGCACGACGGTTGTCGCCGAGAGCCTGATCCCAACGGTGACGACGTTCTACAGCGTGGCGGGGGGCGTGCTGCCGCCGTATGCCGCGCTCAGTGCCCCGCCGATCCTGGCGTACGGCCTTCTGATCAGCCTGACCACGCTCCGCCTGCGCCCCGTGTTGTGCGTGATCGCGGGGCTGGTGTCAGCGGCGGGATACGCGGGTGTGCTCGCGTACGTGACCTACGGGCTCGGGATCGACGAGCCGACGACGGGCCTCAAGCGGGCTGCGTATGTCAATTCCTCGCTGCTGCTGGCGATCAGTGGGTTCGCGGCGGCATGGGTCGCCCGTGAGATCCGTGGTCATGTCGCGGCGGCCCTTGGAGAGGCCGAGACGCGTCGCCAGGTGAGCCGGATGGAACAGGACCTCGCGGTCGCGCGTTCGATCCAGCGGGCCCTTCTGCCGCGCTCGGTTCCGTCCATCCAAGGCTTCGACATCGCGGGCTGGAATCGACCGGCGGATCAGACCGGGGGTGACTATTACGACTGGCAGGTTCTGCCGGACGGCAATTGGATCGTCACGCTTGCGGACGTGAGCGGCCACGGGGTCGGCCCGGCGATGGTGACGGCGGCGTGCCGGGCCTACGTGCGAGCGAGCAGCGATCGGTACGCCGAGTTTGGCACGCTGACGTCCCGGATCAACCGGCTTCTGGCGGAGGACCTTTCCGATGGGAGGTTCGTCACCATGGTGAGCGTGCTGATCGATCCGGTGAGCGGATCGCTCGCCCTCCTTTCGGCGGGGCACGGGCCGATCGCTCTGTACATCAGCAAGACTGGGCAGGTGTGTGACATCATGCCCCGTGACGTGCCGCTGGCGATCGTGCCCGACACCTGCTACGGGCCCGCACAGACCATCACGCTGGCCCCGGGTGATGTGCTGGCCCTGATCACGGACGGCCTGGTCGAATGGGCGCGCCCTGGTGGTGGCGGGCGGCACGAACAGTTCGGGATGAATCGGCTTCGCGATTCGCTCCGCAGACACGCCGGGCGGTCGGCGGTCGAGATGATCGAGGCGGTCGCCGCGGATGTCGCGGCGTTCGCTCGGTCCGAGCCGCAGCAAGACGACTTGACGATGGTCGTCATCCGCCGAGTGGAATGATCGTCCGGCGGCGTGACGGGAACGGCGGATCGAAGCGGGCAGCACTCCGCGACGGGTCTGGAGCACGGCGGGCACGCGTCGATACGCTCGGACGCCTGTCTGGGTCTCGATCGTTACTGTCCCGCACCGGCTGCAACGGTTCGCACGTGGGCATCCGCGATCCTGACATCGCCCGCACAGACGCTCGATTGCGCTGGCTGAATACTGGGGCGATTCAAAATCTGTGTTACTCTCTCGTCGGTTGGTTTGATCCGGTCAAGGGCGGGATAGCCAGGCACGAACTGAGGTGCCTGCGTATCCCGCGGTCTTCGCTGGGTTTCCACAGGCCGTATGTCAGAGGAGGCCTTTCGATGCGGTTATGGGACTCGCTGGCGATTCGAATCGATCCTGTGCTCCACCGGGCTGGATTGCTGATCGCGGTCGGCTCGATTTCGCTGTGCGGCGCGGCGTTGGCGCGGCAGCCCGAGCTGGTCCCGATTGAGCGGCTTGGTCGCGAACTCTTCTTCGATCCAACTCTCTCCGAGCCGATCGGCCAATCGTGCGTGAGTTGCCACTCTCCGGCGGCGGGGTTCACCTTTCCGATTTCTTCGATCAACGCGGACCTCGGGGTGGCGCCCGGGGTGGTTCCGGGGCGGTTTGGCTTTCGGGCCGTTCCGCAAGTGAGCTACGCGGCGTTCAACCCGCCCGGGCCGCCGCAATTCAATGGAGTACTTGAGACCTACATCGGCGGCCAGTTCTGGGATGGCCACGCCAACGATCTCGAAGATCAAGCCCGATTCCCGTTCCTCAATCCGAACGAGATGAACAATCTCACCCACAACGTCGGCGATCCGTCGTTGGTGGTGGACAAGGTTGCGTCGGGCGGGTCCGCGGCCCTTTTCAAGGAAGTGTTCGGGCCGGATGTGTTTACCGAGCCGACGGGGGTCGTATTCGGGCACATCACCGAGGCGATCGCGGCGTACGAGAGGACCAAGGAGGTTTCGCCGTTCAGTTCGAAATACGACGCGTGGAGGGCGGGCCGTGCCGAACTCACGCCTGAAGAACTACACGGGCTGCGCCTGGTCACCGGCACGTACACGGGTCGCCCCTTGGGCGCGACGTTTCCGCGCTTCGCGCATTGCTCGGACTGTCACAGCATTCCCGATATCCCCTCATCGGCGCCGGATTTGTGGACGAACACGTGCTACGCCAATATCGGCGTGCCGCGGAATCCCGGCAACCCGTTCTATGCCCAGACCGACTCCGATACAAACCCGACGGGGTACAACCCTCTCGGCGCGGCGTTTGTCGACTATGGGCTCGGCGTCACGCTGTATGAGCGGCTCGGGCTGCCGCCGGGCAACGCGGGTCCGGGCAGCAACGGCGATGGAGATTTCCTGGGAATTAATGGGAGATTCAAGGCGCCGAGCCTGCGCAACGTGGACCTCAGGCCGGGCCCCGGATTCGTCAAGGCCTACATGCACAACGGCGCGCTCAAGAGCCTCGAAGAGGTTGTCCATTTCTACAACACGCGGAACCTGACGACGGAGCCGGGAGAGGTCATCGATTTCACCCGGGAGGATCCGTATGCCGGGCTCCGCGGGGTGCCGTTGTGGGGCGTCCCGGAGTACTCGTCGCCCGAAACACTGCAGAATCCGACGGGTCTGCTTGGCGTCGATCCCGGAACCGGGCCGGGCGGGGAGTCGCTTGCCCAGGTCGGGAACCTCGGGATGACGCCGCTCGAGGAGGCCGCGATCGTCGCATTCCTGAAGACCTTGAGCGACGGGTATTTCGAGCCGGACAGCGATTGCGATTGCGTGTGCGTTCGGGAGCGGCCGGGGTCGCAGTTTGTCGGAGTTGGGGGGACGGTCCGATTCGCCGCGGCGTCGAGCGACCCCGCTTCCGGATACCAGTGGCGTCACAACGGCGTGCCGATGGAAGGCGAGACGCTTCCGTTCTACACGATCGTGACCGCCGTGCTCTCGGATGCGGGCACGTACGACTGCGTGATCTCGTCGCCGTGCGGGAGCGTCACGACTTTGCCGGCCACGCTCACAGTGTGCCCCGCGGACTTCAACCTCGACGGGTCGGCGGACGACTTTGATTTCCTGGATTTCATGGACGCGTTCAACGGCGGCGAGCTTCGTGCGGACATCGACGGAGACGGCGAGGTCAGCGACGCGGATTACTTCGGGTTCATGAGCGTGTTTTTCGGCGGCTGCTGAGTCGCGCGGCCGCCAACGAAAACGGCACCGTCCGGGACGGTGCCGTATCGAGACATGACCCCTAGGGGATTCGAACCCCTGTTACCAGGATGAGAACCTGGTGTCCTGGACCGGGCTAGACGAAGGGGCCATTTTGGGACCGGCAAGTCTAAGACGTAGGGGGGGGAGGTCAAGCGGCGGTCGGTCACACGATCGCGACGATCTCCAGTCTCATTGATCCCCGCGGCGTGCGCACCGTGACCGTCTCACCCACTCGGGCCTTGAGCAACGCCTCACCCATGGGCGATTCGACCGTTACCTCGGTCACGTCACCGCCGGCGGTCCCGGAGGCCTCGCCAACCAGCCGAAACAGCTCATCAAGATCAGAACCGACCTCCCGGATCTTGACCGTCGCGCCCACGAACACGATCCCCGCATCATCATATCGGGTGTCCGCGATCACCTGTGCGCTCGCGAGACGGTTCTGCAAGCGACGGATTTCGGCCTCCTGAAGGCCTTGCTCTTCTCTCGCGGCGTGGTAATCACCGTTCTCTTTGAGGTCCCCGAGGGCCCGGGCCTCAGCGATGCGCTGGCTCATCACCGGGCGATTGGCTATCAGGGTGTTGAGCCGAGCTTCGATCAGCTCTCGCTCGGCGTGCGTGATGAGCTCCATGACGATCTCCGACGTGCGAGCAACGCTCGGACCGGTGCGCCGCGCCGGTCGCGGGAAGGGCCTGGGTGATGCGTAAGTCCTAGGAATCTAGGTCGGCCGTTCGCAGGGGACCATCCCGCATCGTGCGGTCTTTGTCAGGGCTGCCACCAACCAACTGGCAAGGCCGATTGACCAAACGGTCGCGATCGCGGACCAGGCGATACCGGTTGGTTCTCGGGGCGCGGCATCGAAGGGGGCCTCGGTGAGGTGAGCGATCGCCGAAAATGGGCTCAGATGGCTGAGGAACTCCGTTACCAAAGGCGGCAACGGCGCCACAGCGGCGATCAGCGCGGGCCCGATCGAAGCGGCCAGCAGCGCGAGCATTGTCCAGGCGCGATCGAATCGAACCCGGTTCTCGCATCCGGCCGATTCACATGGTGTCAAGGTGACCGCCAGCACTCCCGAGACGAGCGATCCCCACGCGGTCAGCAGCAAGGCGATTGCCGTCACGGTTGACAGTCCCCAACTCGTGAACGCGTGCATCGGCCACGCCAGCGTGTGCAGCGGCAGCAGCACAACCAACAAATCCGTGAAATGCGACATCAGCGGGTGCCCGTCCGGGGGGGACTGGCTCAGGCGGGTCAGGGGCCAGAGCACCGTGAGGCCGATCGAGCTCAAGTACAACAGGTCCCGCGCCGGCGCGTGCTGGGCCCCGATCAGGGCCGGCAGGCTGTCCGGTGCCACCACCACGGTCATGGCGATCGCGACCAGCAGGTACATCGCCCAGAAGAACGCGAATACCCGCGGTTCGCCCCGGCGATGTGCCCAACGATCGAATCGCTTCCGGTCCGTGAACAGGGCCAGCGCAGGGACCTCGCTCGGCCGATCGGGTGCCCCGCCGGTACGCCGCAGCGAGTCATCGATTGGCAGCGCCGTGATGCCCTGGTCCGTTTGGTCGAGGGGTGACCGATCGGTGTGGTTGTCGGCGTCGGGAGCGTTCACGGCTTTCGGCCGGTCGCACCCGCGGTCGAAGCGGCGTCGTCCTTCGGCTGGCCGGATCCCGCCGCGAGCGCCGCGGCTGAGTTGTCCACCAGCACGCGATCGAACCGCACATCGAGCGTCGATTTTCCGGCGTCCAGGCGCTTGTTGAACTGCTTGTAGATCGCGGCCAGGTGTGCGAGCTTGGTGGCCGCGCTGGCTTCCCCGAGTGTCGTGTCGCTCGGCGCGCCGCCCCAGATCAGTCGCGACCCCGAGGTCGTGATGATCACCAGTTGCTTCTTGGATGCGTACGCCGAAGCGTCGATGGACGCGACCTGATCGAAGAACGGATAGGGCCGGAGCGATCCCAGCAGCGCCAGCGCGCCCTGCACATCGCCACCCAGCCAGGCCTCACCGATGCGTGGCGGGGGTTTCGATGGGTTGACAATGACCTTGAATCCGTCCGCCTCGCCGGCCTTGAACGCCGGCTCCAGAAGCTCACCCTTGGATGAAACCAAGCGGTCGCGGTCCCTGTACCGGACCAGCGCGGCGGGGACTCGCCAATCGGCCTCGATGCGAACGAGCCCGTTTGCTTCCCGACGGACGGAGAAGATTCGCTCAAACCACCCGGTTTCGAGGAGGCGCAGGCGTGTCGCTTCCAGCGCGTTGCGATCGAACGGGTCTTCGGTCAGCGTCGTGCGGGCCAGGGCTTCCAGATGTCGCCGGTACGGGACGCTCAACCAGCTCGTGAGAGTCTCGCCGCGCTCGTCCGGCTTGGGCTTGGCTCTTTGAGCTGCGGAGGGAGTCGTCGGCCAGTTGAAGCTGACGGAAATCGGTACGCGGCGGCTTTGTGCCGCCTTGGCTTGCAGCGCCGGGCGTCCGAGTGCCAGGCCGATGATGAGCGATCCGAGGATGACCGCGATCAGGCCGGTGTTGACGGCCCGAACGATCTCGCGCCGGCGCACGAACCGGTGCGCCGCGCGCTCACTGGGATGGGGGGCCTGTGCGTCCTTGCTCATGGTCGTATCCGACTCCACCCCGCGTGCATTGTTGGCCGTTCGTTCAAGGCGTGGCGGCGGCAGCCGCCGCGAGCCCGCCCCCGCGCGTGGACGCCCAGTTCGGATCCGACCGAGCGTCCCGCAGCGCGAGACCGACAAGCTCGGCGCACAGCGCGGGCATGTCCTGCCCGGCGTGGCGCGCGGCCTTCGGCACCAACGAGTGGTCGGTAAACCCCGGCGTCGTGTTGATCTCGAGGAAGTGTGCCTGCCCGGAAACCGGATCGAGCATGAAATCCACGCGTGCGATATGGCGACACCCCATGGCCGCGAACAGTCGAAGCGACTCGGCCTTCATGCGATCGGCCAGGCCCGCGGGCAGGGACGGATCCAGCGTGTAGCGTGTGTCGTCGCGATTGTATTTGGCCTCGTAGTCGTACAGGCCTTCGGCGGGGGTGATCTCGATGATCGGAAGGGCCCGCCGATCGATGATCCCCACCGTCAGCTCGCGTCCCCGTCCGCCGCCCACGCGCGGCTCGATCAGGTACGCGCGATGGACGCCGCGTCGAGCGTCCGCGGCGATCACCTCGCGCGCGGCGCGCCATTCCAAGTCGCAGGTGCACACGAACAAGCCGACGGTCGAGCCCTCGTGCACGGGCTTGAGGATGACCGGGTATGGGATCGGGCACGCGGGATCGCGCGGGTCGAACACATGAAACATCGGGGTCGCGATGCCCAGGCGGAGCGCCGCGGCCTTTGAGGCGACCTTGTCCATCGCCTGACGCGAGGCGCACGCCCCCGAGCCGACGAACGGTCGGCCGTCCGCTTCGAGGAGGTCCTGGAGCGGACCGCCCTCGCCCCACGCGCCGTGCAGGTAGGGGAATATCACGGTCCCCGGCATCGCCGAGAGTTCGGCCTGAATGACCCTGTGGATCGGCGCGAACGTGACCCCGAACCGACCCGTCGATTCCAACGCGTCCGCAATGGCCCGCGCGGACTTGAGGGAGACCTCGCGCTCGGCGTCGGGGCCGCCTCCGAGAACCAGAACATGGGGCCGGTCGGCGGATGCGTTCATGTCCCTCGTTTGCTCCAGATGACGACCTCGGTCTCAAGTGTGATCCCGAACCGTTCGCTCACCCGGGACCGCACGCGCCCGATCAGCGCGATGATATCCCCGGCGGTGCATCCCGCATCCGCGACGATGAAGTTCGCGTGGACGTGCGAGACGATCGCCCCGCCAACACGCATCCCCTTGCAGCCCGCACGGTCGATGAGCAGCCCGGCGGGAACGCGCCCCGAATCAGAGGAAGTGGGGATCGATTCCAGCGGGTGGGCGGGAGTGGGGTTCTTGAAGACGCACCCCGCGCTGCGTTCGCGCAGCGGCTGGGTCCCGCTCTTCTGCTGCATGATGTGCTTCAGGCGTGCCCTCAACTGCTCGCGCTCGGCTCGTTCGAGCTGGAACGCAGCGCCGATGACGATGTGCGGCGGCAGGCCCGAACGGCGATAGCCGAACGTGATCGATTCTCGTGGAATCAACCGCTCTCGGCCCTCGCGATCGACCACGCGGACCTCGACGAGGTGATCGGCCAATTGGCCAAACACGCCGCCGGCGTTCATGACCGCCGCTCCGCCGATCGTGGCCGGGATTCCGGCCAGCGATTCCAGCCCCGAAAGTCCGGACTCCACCGTATCGATGATCAGGCGCTGCAGGCTTGCGCCCGCGCCGGCGACGACGCGTCCGGTGAGCGGATCGATCTCGACGCTCCGGAACACGCCCTGCGTGAGCGGCACGACAAGCTCGTCCACGCCGTCATCGTCCACGAGCAGGTTGGCCCCTTCCCCGAGGATCCGAAGGCGGGGGTCGAGTTCGAGGCAACGCCGGAGGTCATCGATGGTCGTCGGTCGGGCGAGACGAGACGCGCGCCCGCCGACGCCGAACCAAGTGTCGATCGGCGCGTCGCGCGCAACCACGAGCTCGGCGGCGGCCGTCATGCGTTCGCGGTCTCCCCCGCCAGGTAGCCCCGCGCGACCTCGTACACCGGCCCCGCGCCCATGACCACCAGCAGGTCGCCCGGGCGGCAGAGGTTCTGAAGCTGCTCGATGATCGCCTCAAAGGGATACAGGTGCATGGCCTGGATGCCCTTGGCGCGAAGCCGATCGACGAGGTCCGCCGCGGTCACTTTGGTCCTCTCTTCCTGCGAGTCGCGCACAAAGTAAATGTGCGGAACGATGACGACGTCAGCGGCGGAGAAAGCCGACGCGAATTCATCGAGGAGGTGCCGCGTGCGGGAATGCTGGTGCGGCTGAAAAACGCAAATGAGCCGCCCCCCGCGTTCCCGCGGGCGCTCGAAGTCGCGCAGGGCACGCAGCGTGGCGTCAACCTCGGTCGGATGATGACCGTAATCGTCATACACACGGACGCACCCGCCCCCGATCGAGCGAGGAAGGCGCTTCTCTCCCAGGAATTGCGTTCGCCGGTCCAGGCCCTTGAACGAGCCGAGCGACGCCCCGATCTGTTCCATGTCCGCCCCGAGCTGGTGCGCGATTGCCGCGGCGGTAGCAAGGTTCATGGCGTTGTGCTCGCCGGGAAGGCGCGTGCCCCACTCGGCGAGCGTGCGGCCCTCACGCGTACGCAGCGACGTCCCGCGGGTCTCGCGGTCGAACTGCACAACGTAATCCGCCGCGGGAGAGAAGCCGATCGTCATCACGCGGCACGCCAGGCCGGCCGTGACCTCGCGCCGATGCGCACCGTCGTGAGCGATGATCAGCACCCCCCCGTCCGCCGTGCCGGTGATCAGCCCCGCGAACTCGCGGAACGCACGCACCACCTCGTCCAACGTGCCGTACACATCCAGGTGGTCCGCCTCAACGCTCGTGATGGCCGCCACGCGCGGCCGGTAATTATGGAACGAGCGATTGAACTCGCATGCCTCCGCCACCAGCAGGCCGGGCGAGCCCGCGAGCGGACCGGTGGGGATCCGTTCCGCGCCCAGCCGAAATCCCGCCGGATGACCGGGGACCGCCGAGAGTTGTTCGCATGTCGCCCCGACGATCACCGTGGGATCGAACCCCGCCGAAGCGAGCGCCACCCCGAGCGCCGCGGTCGTGGTTGACTTTCCGTGCGTGCCCGCCACGGCCACGCCGGTGTGCGCGTCCATGCAGCGCCCCAGCGCTTCGGCGTATGTCAGATGCGGCACGCCCCGCCGCTCCGTTTCCAGCAGTTGAGGGTTGTCGGGCCTGATCGCGGCCGACGCAATCACCATGTCAAGGTCCGAGGGGAGCTCCGCATGGCTCTGATCGAACGTGACGGAAATACGATCACGTTCAAGCGCCCGGGTCGCGTCGGACGTGGACGCGTCGGAGCCCCGGACCCGGGCTCCCCGCGCCGTCAGGATGCGCGCCAACCCGGACATGCCGCACCCCCCGATCCCGATCATGTACACGTCCCGGCCCGCGATCGCCCAAGGACGTTCGTTCCGGCTGCGCGCTCGCTCGATCAGATCGGGAGCTCCCGCGCTCGTTGCATTCGCGGGCCGAGGCCCGTGCGGAGGGGCACCAGGGTTGGTCTGACGAGCTGGCATGAGACTCAGGTATCGGGCAATCGGGCAACTGGTCGTGAACGGGACACATCGCTCGGATGCGGGCAAACCAACATCAGCGCGGCCGGATGGTGCGGCTATCCTCGGCCATGTCCAACGACGCGAATGCTACGCGCCAGGAATCTCTGCCTTACAAGATCGCCTGCCTGTGCGACCTTCGGGATGCTTCCGGACGGGTGCTCCTGCTCCGGCGTCTCCGGGAGCCGAACAAGGGTCTGTGCTCTCCGATCGGCGGAAAGCTCGATGTGACGACCGGCGAGTCGCCCGCGCAATGCGCGCGCCGCGAAATCCGTGAGGAAGCGGGCTTGGACGTGCCGATCGAGCGTCTTCATCTTGCCGGGCTCATCAGCGAAACTTCATACGAGGGCCGTGGGCACTGGCTGATCTTTCTCTATCGCGTTCTGGGTGCGGTAGACGTCGAACCCCATGACATGCGCGAGGGTCGCTTGGAGTGGTTCACGGAAGCGGAGATTGACGCGTTACCCCTTCCAGAAACCGATCGAACGGTCATCTGGCCGCTCATCCGGCGCAACGAGAAGGGTGGAGAGGGTCAGCGGCCGGGGTTCTTTGCTGTTCACATTGACTGTCGGGGTGAACGAAGCCCGGGAGATGGCGGAATGAGGTGGTGGGTTGAACAGGAAGGTCCAGCCTTGTCGCGAATACCCTAAAAAAGGTATTGAAGCTCGCTTCTGTCGTACTTTCCGAGGTACGATCCTCCAGCATGCTGCGGTCAACAATCGAACATTCCGTCGCGGGTCGCACTTTCCACCTTTTCAAGTGGATTGGTCGCAGTGCAATGACCTTGGCGGTAATACTAGTTATAGGACTTAACGAGTCGTTCAGCCGGACCCCGGTGGATCCGCCGGTGGCTCCCGGTCTGGCGGTTCCGGCTGCCCGGCAGGCAAAGAACGTCGCGGTTATCACCATCCACGGCCCGATCGACGCTGTAACGTCGATGAGCGTGCAGCGTCGCATCAAGGAAGCGGCGGCCGCGAAGGCCGATGCCATCGTGTTTGAACTGGACACACCCGGCGGCGAAGTTGGCGCGGCATTGGAAATCTGCGGCGCCATCAAACGTTCCCCCGTGCCGAACACGGTCGCCTGGGTGAACCCTGATGCATATTCGGCGGGCGCCCTGATCGCGCTGGCCTGCCGCGAGGTTGTGGTGAACGAGGCGAGCACCTTGGGTGATGCGCTCCCGGTCAAGTTGAGCTTCATCGGGATGATCAACGCCATGCCCGAAGCGGAGCGGCAGAAGTTCACCGCGCCGCTGCTGGCCGAGGTTGTCGATTCGGCGCGCCGCCACGGCTATGACGAGAAGCTGGTTCAGGGGATGGTCAGCAGGGGGGTGGAGCTCTGGTGGGTTGAGAAGCAAGGAACGGGCGAACGCCTGTTCATTGACCGAGCCGAGTATCGGATGCTCTTCGGGAATGACCCCGGGCCGAGTTCCCCGCGCATCGTCTCCGCCTCCGGTCAACCCGGCCCGGCCGCTCCGTCCTCGCCGCCGGAGCCTGCCTCCCCGCCCTCGGGCGGCGCGACCGCGGAGAGCGGCCGGGGCACTTCGGGTGGTTCGGACGATCGCGGCTTTGTTCCCGCATCTCCGTCCATGCCGTCGAAACTCCAGGGCCAGGTGTCGATGGCTCTTGACGCGCCAAGTCAGCGCCCCGTGCTGTCCGCAGCGGACGCGGGCAGCTGGAAGCTGATCGAGTATGTCGCGGATGGTCGCGGGTTGGTCACGCTTCGCGACGGGGACCTCATCCGTTATGGCCTCGCCGCGCAAAGAGTGAGAACGGACGAAGAACTGAAGGTGTTCTTTGGCGCCACGAACGTCTCCCGGCTGGATCGGTCGTGGTCCGAGGCGATGGTCGGCTTCATGACCAACCCGATCGTGCGCGGCGTGCTCATCGTGGTCTTCCTGGTTGCGATGTTCCTGGAGATGACCCACCCGGGGTTGATGTTGCCCGGGACCGTGGCCGCGGTGGCGCTGGTGGCGTTGGTTGCCCCGCCGCTGCTGGTCGGCATGGCGGCATGGTGGGAGGTCGCGGCGATCGTGCTGGGGATTTTGTTGCTTGGTCTTGAGGTGTTTGTGCTTCCGGGGTTCGGCTTTTTCGGCGTGCTTGGGGTGGTGCTGCTCTTCGGGGGGCTGGTCGGTACCTTTGTGCCGCAGGGCTCGGGCGGGCTCTTCCCGGACACGCCGAAGGCGCGGTCGGACCTGCTCTTCGGAATCGGCACCATCCTGGTCTCCGCGGCGACGAGCGGCGTCATCATGTGGTCGCTGGGCAAGCACCTCGATTCGCTCCCGATGTTCAACCGCCTGGTGCTGAAATCACCGTCCGGCGGAGACGAAGACGGGCTCGATGAGGGCGGCGGGCTGCTCGCGGCAATGGGCGAGGCGGAGAGCGCCGCGCGGATCGGTGACCTCGGCACCGCGCTCACGCCCTTGCGTCCCGCGGGGAAAATGGAAGTCGGCGGTCGAGTGGTGGACGTGGTTTCGGACCTGGGTTTCATCGAAGCCGGCGCACGTCTGCGTGTCGTCAGCGTTGAAGGGCCGCGCATCGCGGTCGAGGATGCCGGTCGGGCCCGGGCCTGATTGACACGGTCGCCGCGCGGCGACGACGCGGGTTCGATCGAGAGCCCCGGTTTCGGGCGATACACTCATGGCGTTGGACGAAATCAGGATTGGGGCAGGGCCGGTGGGCTCGGCCCATGTCTGCGGAGGTCGGCGTGAATGAGGCGATGCTGTACTGGGGACTTGCGCTGCTCGGGGTGGCTTTCATCCTGGTCGCGATCGACCTCTTCGTCCCGACGATGGGCGTGCTGCTCGTCACGGCACTCGCCGTCGCGGTCGCCGGCGTCGTGTGCATGTACCGTTACAGCGCCGCATGGGGGCTGATCGGGACCCTGGTGGTGGTCGTGGGCGGACCGGTGCTGATGGGGTTCTTCATCAATGTGATGCCGCACACCCCGATGGGCCGCCGGCTGATGCTGGGGGCAGATCCGGCCGACGCACCGTCCCCGCCCCCGGAGTCATCCGAACTCGCCGCGCTGGTGGGCCGTGAGGGTGATGCGCTCACGGACCTGCGACCGGTCGGCGCCGTTCGGATCGACGGGAAGCGGTTCGATGCGCTCGCAGAGTTGCAGTACATCCGGGCTGGCGCGAGGATCCGCGTCACCGTGGTGGTCGGAACGCAGATCAAGGTGCGTGAGGCGACGTGACGCTCCCCGCCCGTGCGTCGCCGTCGAGGAGTGCGGTGCCCGGCGGTCCAGCGCGTATACTCATCTTCAACGCAGATGCAGGGGAGACGCGCCGAGGGGTCCGCCGTGCTGCGCTCGGCCGCGAAGCCAGGCTGACCCTCCCCTTCCCAGGAGTGCAACGACGTGGGCAACTCGATCCTGATCGGCCTTGGCATCCTCGCCGCGCTGATCTTCCTGATTCTGGTCTTTGTTGTTGGGCAATTCATCAACCTGTGGGTGCAGGCGCTGTTCAGCAACGCCAAGGTGAGCATCCTCGACCTCATCGGCATGCGGCTGCGCAAGGTTGACCTGCGGACGGTCGTCTTCAGCCGGATCCGAGCCGTGAAGGCGGGGCTCGAAATTTCCACCAGCCAGCTCGAGACGCACTACCTCGCGGGAGGACGGGTGCCGATCGTCATCAGCGCCATGATCGCCGCCCGGAGCGCGGGCATCCCGCTGAGCTGGAACACGTCCACCGCGATCGACCTTGCTGGGCGCGACATTCTCGACGCCGTTCAGACCAGCGTGAACCCGAAGGTGATCGATTGTCCGGCGACCAACGGACCCCGGGCGACGATCGATGCCGTGGCGAAGGACGGCATCCAGCTTCGTGCCAAGGCCCGCGTGACCGTCCGCACGAATATCGCCCGCCTGGTCGGCGGCGCGACGGAGGAGACGATCATCGCTCGCGTCGGACAGGGCATCGTCTCCACCATCGGCTCCGCGCACGACCACAAGCAGGTGCTGGAGAACCCTGACGAGATCTCCAAAAAGGTCATGAGCTCGGGGCTCGACGCCGGCACCGCCTTCGAGATTCTGTCGATCGATATCGCCGACATCGATGTCGGTGACAACATCGGCGCCAAGCTGCAAGCGGACCAGGCCGAGGCCGACAAGAAGCGATTCCAGGCCGAGGCCGAGAAGCGCCGGGCCCTGGCGCTGGCGTTGGAACAGGAGAACAAGGCCAAGATCCACGAGAACCGCGCCCTGGTGGTGCTCGCCGAGGCCGAGGTTCCCAAGGCCATGGCCGAGGCGTTCCGCAAGGGCAACCTGGGAATCATGGATTACTATCGCATGAAGAACATCCAGGCGGATTCTTCGATGCGAAACGCCATCGCCGGGCCTCAGGGTGGAGGCTCGGAGGCCCTGCACGGTTGATCCCCGATCCGCGAATCCGGTCGAATTCTTGTGGCACGTCGGTCGGTCCGGGTGCGGCGGGGCGTCGGTCCCGGATTCCGGTTCCCCTTCACCCGCATGCGCATCACGCGGCACGGCGAAGCGCGGATCAAGGGTTCGCGCCGGGGTCGTCGGGCTTAGTCACGCCACGCCTTCACCACCACCCCGTCGCGCACGTGCAGGCACGTCGCCCCGACGGTCTCGTTGTCGGTCGAGCCCCCGGCGATGAGGAACACGCCGCCGGAACTCGTGGTCCGTCGGGTGTACGACCAGCGCCAGATCTCGCTCCCGTCGTCGAGCTTTGATCGCGTGGTCGGTTCGCCCATCGCCGCCAGAACCCAGTCCGTCTTCGTGATCCCGGCCTCGACTTGCGCGAATGTGCTCGGGCCGATGTACGCCCCGGTCATCTTGGAAGAGTTGTTGCTCGACACCAGGCATCCCGGCAGGATGAGTGTCGCGACAAGAAGGGGAGCTGAGGCCAGCATTCGGTGGTGCATTGGTCAATCCTCCGGTGAATGAGGCAGCCGCCCGTGCGGGGCGACCGTGCTGCCATCTACTCGGATTTGTGATCCGGCAATTTCGCGTCCGACGGGCTCGCGGCAGCCTTCCGCAGGATCTCCCGAACTCGTGCGGCCCTGTACGCCGGATCGTCGATGAGAGATCGTGTGGTGGCTGGCGCGGCCTGGATTGGGTCCGCGTTCGATTCGGCACGCGAATCCAGAGTCGGGTTCGCCTGATCGCCGGCTTCGATCCGCGCGGCCCTCGACATGGCCAGCGGCGCATCGTTCGGAATATCGCCGATGTACCAGATGGTTCCCGCCGGTATTTCCGTCACGAGCCCCCGGGAGGTTGGCGTGTAGACGCTACGGGGGAAAACTGCCGTGACCGCCCCCGACGCGCGGCCGAACCTGTCAGCCCCGACCGGCCGGCCGAGCGCATCGTACTGACGGATGCGGTAAATCTGCTTGAAATCGGACGGCAGACGCAGGTCCGTGTCCAGCACCCGAACCGAACTCGACAGCGGGCCCAGGTCCTGCGTGCCGGGGTCGATGCGCTCGAATCGCGGCGGAGGTGCGTTGACACTGGGTCGCGATGGGCGCGGCGGGGCCGCCGCGGATGAGCCAAACGGCAGGACCAGGAGCATCGCGGCGAATACCCAGCGAGGCGTTGCCGTGATCGATCGGGTTGGGACTCGCTTCATCCGTTCCGCCCTTCTGTCATCCTATCGGTCGTTCGGGCCATCGGTCGGCGCGATTCCGGTCAGTGCATGAGAATGGTCATGGTGATGCGCACGGTGGCGTCAGGCCCGCCCGGGAGTTCGTCGAGCACACGCCCCGAGGCCCGCCACGCGAAAATCGAAGAAAGCAGCGGCTCGTCGATGTCCTTCCACCCGCTTGTTCGAAGCGGCTTGATCGATTTCACGATCCCCTTGCGATCGAACACAATCTCGAAAATCGGGTTCCTCGGGGACGCGGCCAGACGCGTGAACCGGCTGAATTCCGCCTTGGTGGTGGCGATGCTCAGCCCCTGCAGCGCCACCGGAGCGCCGAGCCGCCTCCGATCGGTGACGAGCCTGATCGAGCTCGCGTCAGATTCGCGGTCGGTCAGGTGTGCCTCGCGTTCGGGGCGTTGGCCTTTTGGGGCGACGGTCGCGGGCCTGGCTGGCTGGACCGTCGGCGTCGCGCCGGTTCGATCCTCGTCCACGGATTCAGCCTGCGCGGACGGCGTCGGCTCGGGTTGCCGGCGTGGAGCGGGGTCGGTCTCCTCAGGAGTTCGGGGGGCCAAGTTCGGGGGTGGCCCGGGGATCGCGTCGGAATCGGTTGGCGCCGGTTCGGCGGGAGCTGGTCTGGACGGAGCTGAGGGAGCAGACGCAATCGGCTCTGCTTCGCCCTCGGTGCCGGGTTGATTCGGCCGGTTCGGCCCGAGTGCGTCCGCACTTTGCGTTGGTTTCTGAATCTCGCTTGAATCGGGGGGCTTCTCGGCCAATTCGTCATTCTTCAAGCGTGGCGATGAATCCTCCGCGCGCTGGTCAGGCTGGGATGTCTGCTCCGTTCGCGGTGGAGTCTGCTGAGGCGGAGAAGGAAGTGCTTGGGCGTCGTGCGTGGCCGTCTCAGCGCTTGCGGGTGTCGCCAGCGCGGCAGTTGCCACCGCCTCCGGACCGGGCGAAGATGGCTCGGGAATGCCCGATTCCGTGCGGGCAAACGCGGCCTGTTCGATCGTGGAATGGGGCGCGTCTTGGGGCAATGGCTCGGCAAAGCCGATCCAGGTCACCGTCTGAGCGTTGGAAAAATCGATACCGAGGTTCAGATTTTCCCTTGATCGAGGGGGTTCGGGCGATTGGGGATACGACGTCCGTTCGCCGGGACTGTTCACGCCCAGCGCGGCCAAGGCCGCTGAGATCAACTCGGGCGCAATCATCAACAGCCCCCCCGTCGAAACGTGCAGGGAGAGGCTGATCACCACGGCCGAAGCCAACGCGCTGGTCGGTTCGCGATCGCGCATCACGGAAAGCGTAGGTTTCCCGAAAAAAGGGAGATGACGGCAATCATCAGCGGGACTTCGCGGGGTGGGATATCGCCGTACGTTCAGGGGAACAAGACCGGTGGGCGAAACGTTCGAAATGAGTATGTTCAGGGGTCGGAAGGAACGAGCCGAGTCATCGCTGTGAGCGGTCGAACAGGGTCGTTGCGCCCTGATCGGGTTGCGTCGTTCGAGCCTCGGAGTTGTGAAGGAGTCGCCATGGTCAGGAGCGTTGCGGTGGTGCTCGTCCTGGGGTCGCTCGCGGTGATGGCGCGCGGCCAGGAGTCCGGTCAACCTGTTCCAATCCCCGACGCCCAAGTGAAGGCGCAACCGGAGAAGCTGGCGATCGGTGATGTCGCGCCCCCGCTCTTCATCGAACAATGGGTCAAGGGTGGACCGATCGAGTCGTTTGAGCCCGGGAAGGTGTACGTGGTGGAGTTCTGGGCGACGTGGTGCCCGCCGTGTCGGGCCAGCATCCCACACCTGACCAAGTTGCAGAGGGAGTTCGAGGATCGCGGTGTGCGCCTCATCGGCGTGAGCAGCAGTGAGACCAAGGGACTGGACGACGTCGTGCCGTTCGTCGAACGGATGGGAGACGCGATGGCGTATGCGGTCGCGTGGGATCGTGATGGCAAGACCAGCTCGGCATGGATGGAGGCCTCGGGTCAGCTGGGCATCCCGACCGCGTTCGTCGTGAATGCAGAGGGGCGCCTGGTCTGGATCGGGCATCCTCTCGACCGGCTGGGAAAAGTCCTCCAGGAGGTACTGGACGGGCGTTTGACCGTGCGCGTGGCGATGGCCCGCGCCGAGCGGAAGCGAACGGGCGAGGAGATCATCGGTCGGGCGCAGGCCGCGTGGTCCTCCGGCCAGAAGGAGCAGGCGCTGCTGCACCTCGACGAGGTGATCGCGCTCGATCCGGAGCAATTCGGGCTGCTCGCGGGGTTCAAGACCGAACTGCTGCTGAAGCAGATGAGCGATCCGGCGGGGGCGCTCGTCTACGGCCGTGGCGCGATCGATGGCGTCATCAAGGACCAGGCCCTGGCCCTGGGCGAGATCGCCAGCGTGATCATCGATTCGGCCACGAAGGACGAGGGTCTGCTCGCCCTGGCGGGCCTTGCCGCGGAACGGGCGGTCGAAGTATCGGGAGGATCGGAACCGCTGCCGCTGGCGACGCTGGCGCGTGTGAAGCACCTGCGGGGTGAGCGCGAGCCTGCGGTTGAGCTGATGACGAAGGCGATCGAGCTCGCCGCGGACGACATGGTGCGCGAGCAGCTCAAAGAGTGGCTTGAGGCGATGAAGCAGCCGTGACCAAGGGCGGTGCGGGCGTCAGCGGCGGACCGGTCGTTGGTAGCTCCGACCTCCCCACACGGTCGGCGCACCGCGTTCCAGGTCCCGCGCGGCGCGGATCAGGATGCGCCAGACCAGGAACGATCCGAGCGGGTAGCACGGCAGGTAGACGAGCGGCGAGCGCGACGACAGAAACACCGACACCAGCCCCGCCAGGCAGGCGACAGATGCGGACAGCCCGATCGCGAGCAGCGCCGATGCGCGCGTGCCGGGCGCAAGGAGCAATCCCAGCAACGTGGCAAGGAGGACCAGCGCGGGGCCGATCGCGCCGAACAGCAGAGGGACGCGGGCGGCGGCCCGGAGGCGCGACGGTTTGCGCTTCGCGCCCTCGGTGTAGATGCGGCGCCATCCACGACCGAACGACGCCCAGTCGGCGTACATGCGGCAGAGAAGCACGCCGTCGGCGAGAAAGACACCGGCACGGAGGCGGAGGTCCGCCGCGCGTCGGGCCAACGCCAGATCCTCCAGGAGTTCGTCATGCACCGCTTCGTGGCCGCCCAGCGCGCGGTACGCATCGGCGCGGAACAAGAGGAACTGCCCATTGGCGAACGCCCGTCGGCGATCGTCGTTCCGTCCGGCGCGGAGGAGCGGGTATTGCCGGGCCAGTTCGAACGCCGCGGCGGGTTGCACCACACGCTCGAACCACGAGCGTGCCGTCAGCGTGCTCAGCAGCGAGAGCATGTCGAGCCGTCGCTCCAGCATCAGCGACACGCACGCGCGCACGCAGCCCGGATCGAAGCACGTGTCCGCATCGGCGAAGAGCAGCAGTTCCGCGTCGCGTGCCGCGGAACTGTCGGCGATGCCCCGATGGACGGCGTGGACCTTGCCCGCCCAGCCTTCCGGGCAGGCCTTGAGGATAAGGACTTCGAATCGAACGTCTCCCGCGAGCGCGTCACGGAGAATGTCCTCCGTGCGATCGGTGCAGCGGTCGAGCACGAACACGACGCGGAAAGCCGGGTAGTCCTGCGCCCGCAAGGAGGCCGCGACCGTGCCGATGACCGTCTCCTCGTTGTGCGCGGGGATCACGATGCACACGCGCGGAGCCGGATCCGGGGCCGGAAGTCGGAGTCCCCGACGCGCCGTCGGATGGAACGCCATCGTGCGCGCGACGTGGAACGCGACCGCGACCCAGAACCCGCCCACCGCAAGGCAGCACGCGCAAAGCAACACCGTCATACCAGTGAGGATGATCTGGGGCATCGTGCCTCGTCCCATCATGGGCCCGCGGCGGGGATCGGGGCGGGACGTGTGGCGGAGTGTAGACTCGCCGCATGACGCGACCGAAACTCGCCGGTGCGCTCGGTATCTCCCGACGGCGGCCGGCGCCGAAATTGGAACGCGAATGGGTGATTCTGGATCGCGCAGCGGCGCGGAACATCGATCGGATCGCCGTTGATCGATTCGGCATTCCCACGATCGTGCTCATGGAGAATGCCGCGCGGCATGTCGCGGACCATGCCTGGCGTTGGGCCGCAAACAGGAGAATCGTGGCGATCTGCGGTTGCGGGGGGAACGGGGGCGACGGCCTCGCGGCGGCACGTCACCTCCACAATCGCGGGCTCGCGGTTGGCGTGGTGCTGTCCGCGCCGGCCGATCGATTCGCGGGCGATGCGCGCGTGAACCTGGAGATCGTGAGGCGGATGCGCCTGCCGCTGGTTGTCGCACGCGCGGGGTCGGCTGCCCGCGCGTTGGACCGACTGTGCGAGCGGGTCGAGTCCGATGCGCGCGAGCGGGGTCGGCCACGGGCGGCGTCCATGGGCTCGCGGGCCTTCCGAGCGCCCTCCGATGGGCGGACCTTGATCATCGACGCGATCCTCGGGACGGGCGTCGATCGCGGGGTCACGGGAGTCGTGGCCGAGTTGATCGAAGCAATCAACGCGCGACGCCGGCGCCTTGCCGCGCGCGTCGTCGCCGTCGATCTGCCATCGGGCATGGATTGCGACACGGGCCGGCCCGCGGGGTCGGGGTCCGGGCCGGTGGTTCGGGCCAATCTCACGGTGACGTTCGCGGGTCTGAAGAAGGGATTTCTCGTGCCCGGCTCCGGGTCGTACACTGGTCGAGTACGGGTGGCGGACATCGGTGTGCCGCGCGAACTGCTGCGGGGCCTCGCCCCGATTCGTAGAGCCGCCCCGCCCCGATCGGTGATTCGAACCACCCGCGCAGAGAATCCCCTCCTGCGGGGCGACCGATGGCGATTCGGTTGACTCACTCCCCGCCGGGGGCGACGATAGAACCGTCCATGGAGTTCGACCGATGGCCGTCCGGATGGAATTGTCCAAGATCCTGATCCGTGAGCTGGAAGACTACCAGCTCATCGAGCTGCGCGAGGTTGTCCCCTCGACGGATGACGGTGCCGAGTCCACGCCGGGCGCCAGCGGGACCGGCGGCGGAACCGGTGCGGGAATTTCCGGTGGCGCGGCGGGAGCGGGCGCGAAGAAGGTGACGTACGCGCAGGTTGAGGGTGGACGATCGTTCCCAATCGTGATCGGCCTGCCGGAGGCACAGGCGATCGAGCGCCGACTGAAAGGTATCCAGATCAAGCGGCCCCAGACGCACGACCTGCTCGCAAGCGTGATCGAGAACCTTGGCGCGAAGCTGGAGTCGATCACGATCAACGACCTCTCGGATCACACGTTCTTCGCCACGCTCGACGTGCGCGATCGGGGGGGCAACCTGGTGCGCATCGATTCACGCCCCAGCGACGCGATCGCCCTGGGCATCGCGGGCAACGTCCCCATCTTCGTCGAGGAACGCGTGCTCGATTCGGCGCAGAACGACCAGCCGTGACCTCCACGCGCGGAACGTTATCGAGCGGACCGGCGGACCGGCCCGGTGGCGGGCCCCCGGAATTCCGATGGCTGACCTCGGGTGTTCCCGGCATCGGCGGCGTCATCAAGCAACGACCAGAGGATTTTCTCGTCGAAGAGATCCCGCTCTATCAGCCCGCTGGAGAGGGCGAGCACCTCTATCTCTTCGTTGAGAAGAAGGGCATCTCCACGTTCGCGATGGCCGCGATCCTCGCCCGTCATTTCGGGGTACCGTCTGGTTCGATCGGTTATGCCGGGCTCAAGGATGCGCACGCGGTCACGCGCCAGACGGTCTCGGTCCACGTCCCGGGGCGGCAGCCCGAGGATTTTCCCAGCCTTCGCGACGAGCGGCTGTCCATCCTCTGGACCGACCTGCACGTCAACAAGCTCCGTCGCGGGCACCTGACCGGGAATCGATTCAGCATCAAAGTGCGAGCCGTCGATCCGACCGCGGTGGTCGCCGCCAATCGGATTCTGAGCGAACTGGCTCGCCGCGGCGTGCCCAACCGCTTTGGGGCGCAGCGATTCGGTCGCCTCGGCAACAACCACGTGGTCGGCAGGGGGCTGGTGCGGGGACGCTGGCGAGACGTCATCGAGGCTCTCGTCGGCCCCCACCCGAATCCGACGGCCGCGGCCGCGGAGTCGTATGCCTTGTACGCCCAGGGGCGCTACGCGGACGCACGCGACCGACTCCCCTTGGCGCTGAGAACGGAGCGTCTGCTGCTCGATGCGCTCGCGCGTGGCGCGGACGAGGAGCAAGCCGTCGGCGCGATCCCGCGCGACGCGAAGCGGTTCTACCTCGCCGCCCTGCAATCGCGGGTCTTCAACCGCGTGCTCGATGCGCGCATCGAGTCTCGTGCGATCGGCGACCTGGTCGTGGGTGATCTTGCGTGGAAGCACGACTCACGTGCCGTGTTCCCGGTCACCCACGATGCGTTCGGCTCGCCGCAGCTCCGAGAACGGCTGGACTCGTTCGAGATCAGTCCCTCGGGCCCGATCTGGGGGCCGGGCATGACCGTCGCGGCTGGGGCAACGGCCGAGATCGAAAGCCGGATGCTGGAGGCGGAGGAGATCACGTTCGACGACCTTGCGAGATTCTCACGCGGCAGGGGGATGCGATTCGACGGCGAGCGACGCCCGCTCCGCGTGCCCGTCAGCCACACCGAAATCGAGGGTGGTGTGGACGAGCATGGCGGGTATGTGCGTTGCGCATTCGACCTCCCGCGGGGGGCATTCGCCACGGAAGTCATGCGCGAGGTTATGAAACCCACGGCCGAATCGGAACGAATCGCAGACGACAGTGGTGACGATGACGACGTCTGAGCCGCGCGCCGGCACGGCCGATCCCGCCGCGTGATCGATGGTCGCCCCAGGTGCCCGTCGATGGGAGATGCATGGACACGAGGGAAATCGGGATCGTGGTGTTCGACGTGGGAGGGGTGCTGATCCGCATCTGCCGCACATGGGCTGAAGGATGTGCCGCGGCCGGGCTTCCGGTCCGGGAACCGGCAACCCATCCCGATCAGGTCGCGGCGCGGCGGGTTGTGCATCGGCTCTACGAGCAGGGCCTGATCGCCTGCGACGAGTGCTTCCGGCGTCTCGCCGCCGCGACCGGAGGTGTGTACGCCCCGGAAGAAGTTCGTCGCATCCACGATGCTTGGCTGCTCGACGAGTACATCGGCGTGGACGAATTGGTCCGTGGTCTCAAGGAGGCGAGGATCCCCGTGGGCCTGCTCTCCAATTCCAACCACGCGCACTGGTCCCGAGTGGCACCGGGTGGACGAGGCGAATTCCCCACCCCCGCGTTGGCCGATCACGCCCACGCGAGTCACCTGCTCCGGCTCAGCAAGCCCGACGACCGAATGTTCCGAAGATTCGAGCACCTCAGCGGGTTCTCCGGCGCGCAAGTCCTGTACTTTGATGATCTGAACGACAACGTCGAAGCGGCCAGGGCCCGCGGTTGGCGTGGATATCGAGTAGATCCCCTCGGCGACACCGCACTCCAGATGGGGCGAGTTCTCGGTGAGTTGGGAATGCTCGTCTGATCTGCTCGTCCTACGCCTAACCGAATACGCACAGCCGCCCAGGCACGAGCACTTTCCAAGTCCGTAACAGGAACAAGGGGGCGCTCATGGTACAATGCGCGTCGGGTAGGGGGCTCGTCAGGGGTGATTCTCCGCGGCGGGGCTTGCGTCCAAACGGCAAGCCGCGGCAAGGAGCGAACGCCATGGCACTTCTCTCTCTATCTTTGGAAGAACAGCGCGAAGGGCTCGTTGTGCGTGTGCGCGGCGACGCCACCGATCGCTCGCTCGGGCTCCTCAATCAGGAGCTGGAGCGGGTCGCGCAGCGCCGACCCCGTGTGGTGGTGGTGGACCTGGGCGGAGCGACGCGGATCTCCAACGCCGCACTGGGTTCGGTGCTCGCGTTGCGTGACACGTTGGGACGGGCCCGCTCGGACGTGCGTGTCGCCGTCGGCACTTGCGCCGGCGGAGGTGGTTGCGCCCGCACGGCGCTGAGCGAGGCCAACATCAACCCAGCCTTGAGCGTGTTTGGCACGGTGGAAGAGGCGTTGAAGGGCTGATGCCCACGATCGCCGACCTGGTTCAGCGCTTCCTCGCATCAACCGATCTTCGACCGGCCTCCCATGTACGGCCGCAACGGCTCTGGGATGGCGACGGTTCCGTCCGCCTGCTGGTGGTTCTCGAGCAGCGGAATCATGAAACGCGGCGAGGCGAGCACGGTGTTGTTCAGCGAGTGGCAGAACACAGTGTCTCCCTTGCCCGCCGCGCCGCCGGCCCGGTACCGCGTGTTCAGACGGCGACACTGAAAATCGTAGAGCCGCGATGCCGAGTGCGTTTCACCGTACGCGCCCGCGGGGCCCGTGCCGGCGCTGAAGTCGCCCCGCCCCGGCATCCAGCTCTCGATGTCCACCATGTCGGCGTTCTTGGGGCCGAGGTCGGCGGTGCAGCACTGCAGCAGCCGATAGGGGATCGATAGGCTGCGCAGCAGCTCCTCGACGTACCCGATCATCCGCTTGTGCCAGGCGCGGCTCTCGGCCTCGTCCGCCCTGCAAAGAACGACCTGCTCCACCTTGTCGAATTGATGGATGCGGTAGAGCCCCGCCGTGTCCTTGCCCGCCGCGCCCGCCTCGCGACGGAAACAGGTGCTCACCGTGACGTACTTGCGGGGCAGATCCGCTTCATCGAGGATCTCGTCCATGTGGATCCCCATCAGCCCGACCTCTCCGGTGCCCGTCAGGTGCATGTCGTACCCCCCGCCTCGCTTCGTCTCCTCGATGTGATAGGCCTGTTCGCGCCCCGCCGGAAAGAAGCCCGTTCCGACCATGGCCTCTTCACGCACGAGCACCGGCACCGACATGGGCAAGAAGCCGTTCCCGCTCACCATGAAGTCGATCGCGTACCGCAGCAGCGCCAGGTGCAGGGCCATCCCGTCCCCGGTCAGGATGTAGCTCCGCGCGCCGCCGAGTTTCACGCCCCGCTCGAAGTCCGCCAGCCTCAGGTCTCGCACCAGCTCCAGATGCGTCTTGGGGCGGAAGCCGCGTTGGGCGTGGAATGGCTTTGACGGATCGAAGCCCGTCGGGTTCCATCGGCTGATCTCCACGTTGTCGTCCGCGGAGGCTCCGACCGGCACGTCCCCGTCCGGCGGCAACGGCACGTGCAGCAGGATCTCGGAGATCTTCGGGTCGAGTTCCTGGATTTTCGCATCGAGCTCCTGCACGGCGGCCTTGAGTTGCGTGGGCTTGGCGGACAGCGCCTCGATCTCCAGCTCGATCGAACGAGCCTCCTGCCCGTGCTTCCCCTTGAGCGACCCCTTGAGCTTGCCGATCTGCGGGCCGACCTCCTTCGCGAGCCGATTCTGATCGGCCTTGAGGCGGTCGGACTCGGTCTGCAGCCGCCGCCGCTCCGCGTCCAGCGCCACCAGACGCTCGATGTCCACCGGGATGCCCTTGGCCTTCGCGCCAAGCTGGAAATGAGCCGGATTCTCACGCAGTTTCTTCAGGTCGATCATGGGGGAGCAGTGTAGGGACAACGGGCGGTTGCGGCCCGATCGTGCGCTCCGCCCGGAGTCCCGGGCCGTTAGAATCGAACCGCCGAGGGGCGCGTCGCGGCCGGTGCCGTCGCACGCTGGGTCCCGAGCCTTCCTCCGCGGCGAGTCCGATCAGGGAGTTGCGATGGCTGGTCTCTTTCTGTGCCCGGCGGGAGATGGCGAAGGTGGGAGCGAGCTCGGGGCCACGCCCGTGACGATCGGCCGTCACCCCGACAACACCATCTCCATCAAGGACGACCTCGCGAGCCGCTTCCATTGCGTGATCGAGCCCGACGGTCGCGGCGGGTTTCGCGTGCGGGACCTCGGCAGCCGCAACGGTACGAAGCTCAACAACGGCAGGATCTCCGAGGCCCCGCTCAAGCCCGGCGATGTGCTGAGGATCGGCAGCATCGAGTGGGAGATCCGTGGATTCGCCGACGAGCACGATCTCGGGGAGCCTCAGTTCGATCGGGTCGCAGACGACGAGGCGGGAGCGCCCGCGCACCGCGTGGGCCCCGCGTCGTCCTGGTTCGCCGAGCTCACGCGCGTGATCGAGGCGCTCCCCCCCAAGGGAGTCGTTGAAGACGCCATGATGATCGACGGCCGCGGCAAGCCCTCCGATGCCCTGCAGGGCGACGCGGAGGGCCCGCGCCTGGTCCGCACGCTGCTCGCCACCGCCAGCAAGGCCCGCGCCACCGACCTGCACGTCGAGCCCAAGGGCGAGCGGGTCAATGTCCGCATGCGCGTCGATGGGCAGATGATCGCGCTGGTCGAGATTCCATTCCGTGCCTGCGAACTCGCGTTCGGCCTCATCAAGACCGCAAGCCAGATCCGCCAGGCGTCCCGCGACGCGGTGCAGGAGGGCCACTTCGGCGCCCGCCTCGGCGACCGCCGCGTCGACTACCGCGTCTCGTTCACCCCGAGCATGCACGGGCAGAAGCTCGTGCTTCGCGTGCTGGACTCCCGGCATTCCCCCCGCAGTTTCTCCGAGCTCGGCATGCCCGGCTACATGGAGCAGCGCATCCGCAAGGCCTGCCAGCAGGATTCGGGCATGCTGCTCGTCTGCGGCCCCACCGGCTCCGGAAAGACAACCACGCTCTACAACGCGATCCGCGACATCGATCGCAACGCCCGCAACGTTGTCACCATCGAAGACCCCGTCGAGTACCAGATCGAGGGCGTCACCCAGATCCCCATCGACGAGAACCAGGGCAACACGTTCGGCTCGCTGCTCCGGAGCGTCCTCCGGCAGGACCCCGACGTGATTCTCGTCGGCGAGATCCGCGACGAAGAGACCGCGCGCACCGCCATGCAGGCCGCCATGACCGGGCACCTCGTCTTCTCCACCGTCCACGCCAAGGACTCCATCTCGGCCGTCTTCCGCATCCTCGATCTCAAGGTGGAGCCCTTCCTGGTCGGCAATTCCCTCCAGCTCGTGCTGGCGCAGCGCCTCCTCCGCGTCCTCTGCGACAATTGCAAACGCCCCGTACGTGTCACCCCCGGCCAGGCTTCGCGCATCGGTCGCTTCCTCGAAGGGCGCTCCGAAGTCTTCGCCGCCACGGGGTGCGCGGCGTGTCTCCGCACCGGTTTCCGCGGCCGCCGCTCCATCTACGAGCTCCTCGATTTCAACGATGACCTCCGCGACGTCATCCTCCGCGAGCCCACCATTGCCGCGATGAAGAAGATCATCGAACAGGGCCTCTTCACCACCCTGGTCCAGAGCGGCTGGCAACTCGTCGCCAGGGGAATCACGAGCCTGGAGGAAGTCGAGCAGGTCGCGGGTGCTGGATGAACGAGCGACTCCGCGCGTGCGCGTTCCGGGCATTCGTACGAACGTGCGAGAAGCGGACGGAAACGTCCGATAATCGCGAAACTGAATCTGTGCCGCCTCGAAGAATGCTCCGTGGAGTACCGTTTACGGACGACAAGGAACGCCGGCATGTCCGTTCCCGCTGCACAAGGCTCAGCCGAGTCGGCCGTGGGAATGCCCACTCGTGAGCGTCTCAATCCCCTGGCCGGGGACAAGCGGCGCTCGGCCATCGTCCATGCCGGCGCGCTCCTGGCGCATGGTGCGCTCGCGCTGCTCGCGGCGTGCGTGTCGATCGTGCTCACAACGCCGGATCTGTCGGACTTTGGCCGATCGGCGTGGCTGCTTGCGCTGCCGCCGCTCTGGGCCGTTCTTGCGTGGCTGAATCACGCCGAACTCTCGCGCCTGCACGAGGCCGCGCACGGCATGCTGGCCCGCCACCGCTGGGCCAACGAGCTGCTCGGCGTTCTGATCGGGACGCTGTCACTGACTCCCTTGAGCGTGTACCGATACGTGCACCACCAGCACCACGCGTACCTGGGAGGCCCGCGTGACCCGGAGTTCTGGCCGTACAACATGCCGAATGCGCCGCGCTGGCTTCGGCTCGGCTACTCATGGGCGGAACTCGCTGTCGGCTGGATTGTCACCCCCGCGTTATACAGCCTGCGCACCGCTCGGGCGTGGGGGACGATCGCGCCGCACCAGCGCCGGCGATTGGCTCTCGAGTGGACGCTGCTGGTCGTGGTCTGGGCGGCCGCGATCGGGCTGGTCGCGGCCCGCGGGTGGTGGACGATTTTCGCGGCGGCCCACCTTGTTCCCGCCTGGCTCACCGGGATCATGCAGACCATCCGGAAATTCACGGAGCACCTGGGCATGCACGGCGATTCGATCCTGACCATGACCCGCACAGTCGTCTACACGGGCCCGGTCGGTCGCGCCGCCTCACGCAGCCAGTTGCACGTTGAGCATCACGGCACGCACCACCGCTGGGCCCGCATCCCGTACCACCGGCTGCCCGAAGCCACCCGCGTCGTCTACGGTGAGGAAGGATCCGGCCCGGTGTTCCCGACGCACTGGGCCGCGGTCCGCGACATGCTGCCGCACCTGCGGGACCCGCGCGTGGGGCCGCAATGGCGAACCCCCGCGAGGCCCGAGGCGGTCGTTCAGCCCGACCGCTCGGGCCGAGACCGCTAGTTCGCGTACGCGCTCATCGGCGGGCAGACGCAGACCAGGTTCCGATCGCCGTACGGGTTGTCGACGCGGCCCACGTGCGGCCAGAACTTGTAGTTCCGCAGCCACGTCGCCCGCTCCGGGAACGCGGCGCAGCCGCGTGGGTACCCGTGCGACCACTCGTCCGCGGAAACCGCCCCGATCGTGTGCGGCGCGTGCCGGAGCGGGTTGTCATCCCGTGCCCATTCGCCCCGCTCCACCTTGCCGATCTCCTCGCGGATCCCGATCAGCGCCTCGCACAGCCGGTCGAGCTCCGCTTTCGACTCGCTCTCGGTCGGCTCGATCATGAGCGTCCCGGGCACCGGAAAGCTCATCGTCGGCGCGTGGAACCCGTAGTCCATCAGCCGCTTGGCGATGTCGTCGATCTTCACGCCCGATGATCGTTCGAAGCCGCGGCAATCAAGAATGAACTCGTGGGCGCACCGCCCGTTGGCCCCCGTGTACAGCACCGTGTAGTGACCCGACAGCCGCGCCGCCATGTAATTCGCGTTCAGGATCGCGACCTGCGTGGCCCGCTTCAGACCCTCGGACCCCATGAGCGCGATATACACCCACGAGATCGTCAGGATCGAGGGCGAGCCGTACGGCGCCGCCGAGACCGGCCCGATGGCGTCCTCGCCCGCGGAGCCGGGTCGCACCACCGGGTGTCCGGGCAGGTACGGCGCCAGATGCCGCGCCACCCCGATGGGGCCCATCCCGGGGCCGCCCCCGCCGTGCGGGATGCAGAACGTCTTATGGAGATTCAGGTGGCACACATCGGCGCCGATGTGGCCCGGGCTCGTGAGCCCGACCTGCGCGTTCATGTTCGCCCCGTCCATGTAGACCTGGCCGCCGTGCTCGTGCACGATCGCGCAGATCTCCCGGATCGACTCCTCGAACACCCCGTGCGTGCTCGGGTAGGTGACCATCAGTGCGCCCAGGTTGTCCGCGTGCTCCGCCGCCCTCGCCCGCAGGTCGTTCACATCGATGTTGCCCCGCTCGTCGCACGCCACCGGAACCACCCGCATCCCGGCCACCACGGCCGAGGCGGGGTTCGTCCCGTGCGCGCTGGTCGGGATCAGGCACACGTCGCGGTGCGGCTGCCCCCGCGCCGCGTGGTAGGCCCGGATCACCAGCAGGCCCGCGTACTCGCCCTGGCTGCCCGCGTTGGGCTGGAGCGACACCGCGTGGAAGCCCGTGATGTCCGCCAGCCAACGCTCCAGATCCTCGAACAGGCGCTGGTACCCGCGCGTCTGATCCGCCGGCGCGAACGGGTGGATCCGCCCGAACTCCGGCCACGTGACCGGGATCATCTCGCTCGTCGCGTTCAGTTTCATGGTGCACGAGCCGAGCGGGATCATGCTCTGGGCCAGCGACAGGTCCCTCGACTGCAGGCGAAAGATGTACCGCAGCAGCTCGGTCTCGGAATGGAACGAGTTGAAGACCTCGTGGGTGAGGAACCCCGAGCCACGCGCGAACGGCGCCGGGTACGCGGCCGGCACGCGGCCCGCCAGCTCGTCCACGCCCGGGAGCTTCGCCCCCGGGTCACGCCCGCCGTTGAACACCGCCAGCAGCGCCGCCACATCCTCGCGCGTCGAGGTCTCGTCCAGCGTCACGCCCACGGTGCCGTCGCGATAGTCCCGCAGGTTCATCCCGCGGTCCCACGCCGCCGACATCACCGACGCCGCGCTGCCGAACGCGAGCTTCACCCGCACCGTATCGAAGAACGGCGCGTCGGCGAGCGTGTGGCCCAGCCCGCGCAGGCCCGCGGCCAGCGCCCGCGTCAGCCCCAGTACCCGGGTGGCGATCCGGGTCAGGCCCGCCGGCCCGTGGTACACCGCGTAGAACGAGGCCGTGATGGCCAGCAGCGCCTGGGCCGTGCAGATGTTGCTCGTCGCTTTCTCGCGCCGGATGTGCTGCTCTCGCGTCTGGATGGCCATGCGGAACGCCGTGTGCCCCTGCGCGTCACGCGACACGCCGATGATCCGCCCCGGCAGACGCCGCGCGTGCTCGGGACGCGTGGCGATGAACGCCGCGTGGGGGCCGCCCGCGCCCATCGGCACCCCGAACCGCTGGGCCGACCCGACCGCCACGTCCGCGCCCCATTCTCCCGGCGGCGTCAGCAGCGTCAGAGCCAGCGGGTCCGTCGCCGCCACCACCATCGCCGAAGCCGCGCGGGCCCGCTCCGCCAGCCCTCGGTAGTCCACCACGCGCCCGTCGCTCGTCGGGTACTGCACCAGGATCCCGCAGAAGTTGCCCGACGAGAAGTCCGCCGCGTGCGGGTCGCCCACCACCACCTCGATCCCCAGGTGCTCGGCCCGGGTTCGCACCACAGCGGTCGTTTGCGGATGGCAGTCCTGCGCGACGTAGAATCGCTTCCGCGCCGATCCCGCCGCACCGCCCCCGGCCACCGCGAAGCACATCGCCATCGCCTCCGCCGCCGCCGTCGCTTCGTCCAGCAGCGAGGCGCCCGCCAGCGGCAGGCCCGTCAGGTCCGCGATCATCGTCTGGAAATTGAGCAGCGCTTCGAGCCGTCCCTGGGCGATCTCCGCCTGGTACGGCGTGTACTGCGTGTACCAGCCGGGGTTCT
The DNA here is from genome assembly GCA_016794925.1 of Phycisphaerae bacterium. Taxonomy (GTDB): domain Bacteria; phylum Planctomycetota; class Phycisphaerae; order Phycisphaerales; family UBA1924; genus JAEUIW01. The sequence continues at coordinate 143,930 of JAEUIW010000002.1, read as the reverse complement.
CCAGCACGTTCCGCAGGATCACCGGCGGTGTGATGCAGTCGTGGTACCCCAGCCCGATGAACGAGCGGAACACTCGGTTCTCCGACGCGATCCGCCGCAGTTCCCCCAGCAGGTCGAATTCCGTGCGCGGTCGGCCCACCGCCAGCGGCCTGGTGAGACGGATCGACCCCGGTACCGTCTGGTCCATCAACTCATCGAGTGTCCCCACACCCAGCGTGCCGAGCATCGACGCGATCTCGCGCTCCGAAGGCCCGATGTGCCGGGCCCAGAAGCCGTCTGAAGCGTCCAGCGTGTGATCGTGCTTCGCGCTCGCGCCCGGCCCGTTCGCGGCGGAGCTGCTCGGTGCGGAACGTCCGGCCTGCGTCGTGGTCATGTTCGTGTCCTGCCTCTGGGCTCGCTCCGGATTCCGGAGTCGTCCGCACTCGAAAAAAGGGGGATGCGTCGGGCGGGTCGCCGACGCCAAGAGAGCTCATCCTGACAATGGTAGCGCGGCGGGATTCAACCGCGCTCGGAAACGACCGTGCGGAAGCCGCGTCTTCAGGCCGTACACTCCTCGTCGGCTTGACCGGATTGCATTGCAAAGGAGCCCCTGATGAAGTGGACGCATCTGGCGATCTGTGCGGCGGTTGCGCTGTCGGCCCGTGTCGCCGCGCAGCCCGAGCCGCAGCCGGTCGTGCCCGCCCCTCCGAAGTCTTCGGGGACCGAAGCCCGGTCGGATTCGCTCGCCGCGCACGCGGACTCGCCCATCGCCGGCTTGCTCGAGGCGCTGGGAGATGACGGCAAGGAATTCAACGCCCACGTGGTCACGCTCTCCAACCCGTTCTTCGAAGGCCGCGCACCAGGGACGTTCGGCGGCCGGCTCGCGGCCGACTACATCGAGCACTATCACCGCAGGTTCAAGCTGCTTCCGGCCTTTGCCGCCGAAACCAGGGCGGCGGACGGCGCGGCCGTCGTGACGCCCCGTTCGTCGTACCGACAGGCGTTCCCGTTCGGCACCAACCTGGTCGTCCGGAGTCAGCGGGTCGAGATCGCGTCCTCGACCGGCGGAGCGTCGGTCCGTGCGCTCGTTCCCGGTGCCGATTTTTCCGTCCTCGGACTCTCGGGCGATGGCAAGGTGGATGCGCCGCTCGTGTTCGTCGGGTATTCCATCCCGGAAGGGCCGGACGGGTACGCGACCTTCTCGCAGTCCGACTCGCTCGCGGGCAGCGTGGCGCTCGTGCTCCGATTCGAACCGATGAACGAGGCAGGACAGTCGAAATGGGCCGCCGCCGAAGGCAATCCCACCGGCTGGTCGGCCCGAGCTGGGCTCGAACCCAAATTGCGCGCCGCAGCCGAACGCGGGGCCGCGGCCATCGTCCTCGTCAACCCACCCGGCGTCAACGATCCCCGCGCCGGCACCCTCGAGGACGTGAACTCCGTTCGCGCCGTCCGTGATGACCTGAGGGTCCCGGTGGTGATGCTGTCGACGGACGCCGCCGACGCGCTCGTCCGCCAGGCCGATGATGCCGGCCGGGGTCTCATGGATCTCCGCCGGATTGCCGATGAGCGCGGCGGCGTCATCGAGCTGAAGAAGGCGCGACTCGCCGTGGAGACGGGCATCGACCGCATCCCGGTGCTCGCGGACAACGTCGGCGCCATCCTGCCCGGCAAGGGCGCCCTCGCCGACCGATACATCATCCTCGGGGCGCACTACGACCATCTCGGGTTCGGCACGCAACCCGGCTCGCGTCATCCGTCGCCGCGGCAGCATCTTCACCCCGGTGCGGACGACAACGCCTCGGGCACGTCGGGCGTGCTGGTCCTGGCGCGCGATCTCGCCGCGAGGTACGCCGCCGCGCCGGCCGATGCCAGCCTCCGCTCGGTTGTGTTCCTTTCGTTCTCCGCCGAGGAGTCCGGCCTTGTGGGTTCGAGGTTCTTCGTGCAGCACCTGCCGCCCACGGTCACGAAGGACCGGATCGACTTGATGATCAACCTGGACATGATCGGGCGTCTCAAAGAGGGTCGCATGGAAGTGGGGGGCGTGGGCACCGCCGAGGGTCTGGCGGACCTCGTCACGCCGCTCTTTCAGGGCTCCGGCCTGACAATCAAGGCCTCGCCGGGGGGTATGGGCCCCAGCGACCATGCATCGTTCTATGCAGCCGGCATTCCCGTGCTCTTCTTTTTCACCGGCCTTCACGAGGACTACCACATGCCCTCCGACGAGGGCTGGACGATCAACCAGTCGGGCGCGGTCCGGATCATCGATCTGGTCCGTGCCGTCACGCTGGCCGCCGCCGCGCGCCCCGAGCCGCTGAGGTTCATCGAATCGGCGGGGGCGTCCGCGGCCAGCGGCGATTCTCCGGGGCCCACGCGCTCGCGCGTCCGATTCGGCATCGCCCCCGGGGATTACTCGGGATCCGAGCCTGGGGTGCTGGTGGGGGACGTCTTCCCGAATACCAGCGCCGCCGATGCGGGCTTGAAGAAGGGCGACCTGATGACCCGGTGGAACGGAAAAGTCATCAAGGGCGTGGAGGAATGGATGCCGCTGCTCGCGGGCCACAAGCCGGGTGACGAGGTCGAGATCTCGTACCTGCGGGACGGACGGGAGCAGACCACGAGGTGCGTCCTGAAGGGCCGGACCTCCGGCGATCGATAGACGGGCTCGGGATGGATGTTCCACGTGGAACACATGCGGCGTGGCGCGCGCGGCGCGGCGCATCGAGCCGCCCCGGGCGCGCCACGCGTATCAGTCAATCCAGACCAGTTTCCAGTTCGTGGCTTCGAGCGCGACCCAGAGACGGCGGTAGACCACGCCGCGGGCGTCCGCGCCGCCGATCTCCAGCACGTACCGGTTGCGTCCGGTCGGCCGGAAGTCAACCCCGGGCGTGGCCTCACCCAGGCCCATGCGGGATAGGAACGCCCCCACGTCCTCGAATCGCGCGCGCAGCACGCGTACATACTCGATCGGCTGCGTCCGTTCGCTCCGGAGGTGCGCGACCGTGTCCTCGCTGAGCAGTTGCGCAGCGACGAGGGACTCCGATTCGACGTCGGGCACAAACCGCTGCAGGTGCGCGATCAGGTGCCGGATGCTGGGCGTGACCAGGCGTGTGGACCCGTCCGGGTTCTTCAGCGCCGATTGGTCCAGGGGCAGGTCGGTCGGCGCGGCCCCGCCGGGACGCGGACCGACGGCTCGGGTTCCGGTTTCCGCGCCGGGGAGACCGTCGAAGTACGGGCGGTAATGAACGACGGTCTCTTCGGGCGCGCACGCGCCCGCGAGCAGGGCCGCGCCGGCCGCGACAAGTCGGCAGTGGAGACTCGAGACCGTCATGCGGCATGCTCGAGAGGTGAAGGGCCGTCGCGTCCCGGGCTGATTGAAAAACCGCCCGGCTTTGGGCACGGGCGGTGTGTCTGCTCGCTCAGAAAATGGGATTCGGCTTCTCAACCCCCGCCGCCGGGGCGGGAGCCCCCCCCGCCGCCTCCGCCACCGCCCCCACCCGAGCCGCCGCCGGAACGAATCCCGCCCGCCACGGCGGAGACGGGATAGCTGTCAAGTCGGTCAACCGTCGAATTCGACGTGTCGAGACTCAGGGTGACCACCCGGCGGCCGCTGACGTTCTTGGCGCTGTACTGCGGCCAGTACGGGTATCCGTTGATCTGACGGTGGACGTAATCGGGAGCGTTGACGATGAAATAGCCATGGTAGTACCTGATGTCCGCGGCGTTGCCTCCGCCCGCGATCCACTGCGTGGGCTCGACAAGGGCGACGACCAGGTCCTCGATCTCCTTGGCTCGCTCGCGCCGGCCCTTCTCATCGTCGGCCGGGGTGAGGTTCTGCTGGCTCTGGTTCTGGCGGAACGGGCTCTGCGACGAGCCGCCGCCGCTGCCGCTGCTCTGCAGGACCGACTGAAGGTCGATTTCGGGCGACTGGTTGTAGGTCTTGACGACGAACAGCAGGTCGTTGATGTCGTAGAGCTCGATCCGACGGTGGCGGTTCAGTCGCTCCTTGGGGCCGATCTCCATGACGCCCGTGCCCATCATCTGCCAGGAATTCTCGCTGAACTCGGTTTGGGATTTCTCCAGCACCCGTTCCAGGAGCGTGAGCGCGGGGACTTTTTTGACGCTCACGGAGATGAGCATCTCCGGGTCGAGGCCCTCCTCGCGATCGGTCTTCCAATGGATCTCCAGCTCCGCGCCGGTGATTTCGCCGATGAATTTCATGACGTCCTTGAGCGTGTAGTCGGTGACCTCAAGGGTGACCTCCTGCTGCATTTTTTGCAGGGTCACTTTCTGGGGGACCGCCGCCGCGGCGCCGGAGCGCGTGCCCGCGCCGCGCTGCAACTGCTGCGCGTGAACCGTTCCGCCGCACAGACCCGCCGCGAGCGCCATCCCGATTGCCGTCCCGATCAGCCGATTCATTGCACGCTCCTTGAATGCGCCCGAGGTCAGCCCTGACCGCCGGCGTGTGCCGGTGGTCTCCGTGCCTCCTGCCCGGCTCGCGCTCCGCAAACCAACCTATCGGTTCACGAACGCACGCCCGGAACCTCTCCCGGACTTTACCACAATTCTTTGACTCCCGCCGAGGCGCCGGGTTCCCTTGAATCAAAAAAGCGGGGTTGAATCGATCGCGGGAGGTGCCGGGATCGTGCGGCCCGAGTCGAATTTTACCCTATAAAGGGGATTTTGTCCGACGCGGGTCGAATAAAGAGCCACCTGTGGGATTTGAACCCACGACCTGTGCTTTACGAAAGCACCGCTCTACCGCTGAGCTAAGGTGGCCTGAGGGCCAACAGTATCGGCCCGACGTCACGGCTTGTCCACCCGGCGCGGGTCGAGCTATCGCTTCCGTGGCGCGGCGGCGCGCCGGCGCGGCCGCGAGATGGGCTCGGGCGGCACCTCGGTCACTTCGACGCGGCCTTTTCCGAAAGTGCGTGCGGCGCTGCGGATCTGCTCGATCTGGGTGCGGCCGATCCGGACTCGCAGGGCCGCGTGGTCGCCCTCGTACTCGCGGGCGAGCACCTCGGCGCGGGACTCGATCATGTTGATGACGCGGCTGTCGGCCATGGGGACGCGGAGCACCGCTTCCACGACGCCGCCCCGGGCCGCGTCGCGCACCACACGGCGCAGCTCGGCGTGTCCGGGCCCGTCGGGCTGGCGGGCCGAGATGGCGATGGCGTCGGGCACGCGGCGCTGCCAAACGAGCAGGTCGGCGTTGTCGCGCAGGCGGTCGACCTTGTTCAGGAGCAGCACGCGCCTGGGTTCGCGCCAGGGGGCGGCGCCGGAGGAGCCGTCGCCGCGTTTGCGCGCGCGGTCCTCGGCCCGGGCCAGGTCGGCGAACAGATCGTCGAGGGTGGACGTGACGGCCTGGTGCTGGAGCTCGGCGGCGGGGTCGGACACGTCGAGCACGATGAGCAGGAGGTCGGCGTGGGTGGCCTCCTCGAGCGTGGCGCGGAAACTGGCGATGAGGTTGTGCGGGAGGTCGCGGACGAACCCGACGGTGTCGGAGAGCATCACGCGGACGCCCACACCGGCTCGCGCGGGGGCTCCGGGCGCGGCCGGGGCGTCGAGGCCGACGTTCCATTCTCGGGTGCGGGTCATCAGCGTGGAGAAGAGGCGGTCGTCGGCGTACGCGCCGCCCGAGGTGAGGGTGTTGAAGAGCGTGCTCTTGCCGGCGTTGGTGTAGCCGACGAGCCCGACGGTGAAGTGGTCGAGCTTGCGCTGCGCCACCATGCGGCGCTTGCGTCCCTGGATCTCCTCGAGCTCGCGCTGGAGTTCGAGCCGGCGTTTCTGGGCCAAGCGCCGGTCGATCTCGAGCTGCTGCTCGCCCGGACCGCGGGTGCCGATGCCGCCGATTCCCCCGACGCCGACGATCCGCTCCAGGTGCGACCACATGGCGCGCAGCCGCGGGTAGGTGTACTCCAGCTGGGCGAGTTCGACCTGGGCCTGGGCCTCGCGGGTGGTGGCGCGGGAGGCGAAGATATCGAGGATCAGCTCCGAGCGGTCGATGACCTTGCGGCCGACGATTTCCTCTATGTTCGCGATCTGGCGCGGCGAGAGGTCGTGATCGAAGATCACGAGGCTCGCCTCGCGGGCGGCGCAGAACGTCTTGAGTTCCTCGACCTTGCCGGACCCCATGAAGGTGCCCGCGTCGGGGCGGTCGCGCTGCTGCTCCATCTCGCCCACGATCACGGCCCCGGCCTGCTGGGCCAGCGCCCGGAGTTCGCCGAAGGGATCGAGCCGGTTGTAGTTCGAGTCCGGCGTGCGGACCGCGGCCACGATCGCCCGCTCCGACTGGACCTTGATTGCCGTGCGTTCCTTCGGTTGTGCCATCGGGCTCTCGTTCGTCTCTCCGGCCGGGCGGGCCCGCCCCGGCGGTCTGGAGCGGTGGGGCCTGCGCCGTGGCAATGGTAGTCCCGAGGGCCCGGGTGTCCCCCCGTCGCGGGGCCGGGCGTGACCGCCGCGCGGGCCTGATTCGGCGGGCGCGTGCGGGGAGATCCGCGCGGAGATTCGCGGGGGGAAACAGCGGTCCGGGCCGGGGACGCGCGGATGCCGGGCGCGGCGCCCGCGCACCCTACACTCGGGCATGAATTCGCGACGATTCGTGCTGTTCGCAGTCCTCTTCCTGTTGCTGGGCGTCTTCCTTGCGCGGCTTCCGTCCACACTTGCCGCGGTCGGTTTGGGCGCGCGGCCCGACCCGATGGCCGCGATCGGCGACGTGTACGAGCTGGTGCGGGGGCGGTTCGTCGACGAGCCCGACCCCGCCGCGCTGCAGCGGGGCGCGATCCGCGGCATGCTGGAGGCGTTGAACGACCCGTACACGGTGTACGTGCCGCCGGCCGACCAGGCCGAGTTCGAGAAGGCGATCACGGGCCGGTACGTCGGCATCGGCGCCGAGGTGATTTCGCGGGACGGCTGGCTGACCATCGTCACACCGCTGGAGGATTCGCCGGCGCTGGCGGCGGGGCTGCTGCCCGGCGATCGGGTGGTCGAGATCGAGGGCGCGGTCACGCGCGGGCTGACGATCGACGCGTGCATCGAGCGCATCGTGGGCGAGCCCGGCACGCCCGTGCGGCTGACGATCGAGCGCGACGGGGCGCGCCTGGCGTTCACGATCACGCGGGCCGAGATCGTGACCCGCGCGGTCAAGGGCTTTGCGCACCCCGCGGGATCGGACCAGTGGAGCTACATGATCGATCCCGAGCGGCGCGTGGCGTACCTGCGGCTGACGCAGTTCACGCCCACGTCGCCGCGAGAGTTCGACGCGGCGCTGCGTTCGCTCGACGCGGACCGGGCGCCGCCGGGAGCGATGATCCTTGATCTTCGGGGCAACCCCGGCGGACTGCTCGACACCGCGGTGGAGATCGCCGATCGGTTCCTGCCCTCGGGCGAGATCGTCTCGACCAAGGGGCGATCGTTCCGCAAGTCGACGCTCCGAGCCAAGGGCCCGGGCACGCTGCCGGATTTTCCGCTGATCGTGCTGCTCGACGGGCGCTCGGCCTCGGCGAGCGAGGTGCTGGCGGGGGCGCTGGCGGACAACGGCCGCGCGATCGTGATCGGTTCGCGGTCCTTCGGGAAAGGGTCCGTGCAGGCGATCGAGACCCTTCCGCACGACGCCGGGGCGCAGGTCAAGATCACCGAGCAACACTGGTACACCCCCGGCGGCAAGCTGATCCATCGGACCGACGCCGCGACCGCCTGGGGCGTCGATCCGACGCCCGGTTTCTTCGTGCCGCAGTCGCCGGCGCAGCAGACCGAGCAGTTCCTGGCGCGGCGGCGGTTCGACACGATCGATCCGCGCGGGGCCGACCGCGCGGGCGCGGCGGCCCCGGCATTGCCGCGCTGGTCGGACCCCGACTGGATCGCCTCGGAGCTGCGCGATGAGCCCCTGGCGCAGGCGTTGCGCGTGGCGAGAGCCAGGCTCGAAACCGGCGCGTGGGCGGCCCTGCCCGGCCAGCCCTCGGAGCCCGTCGCGGCGGCGGCGAGCGTCAACGCCGACGAGCACCGGCGGCTGTTCCGTACGCGCGAGCGACTGGCCATCGAGCTCGACCGAATGGACCGCCGCCTCGATGCGCTCGAGAATTCCGGCGGCGCGCCCGCCGCGAAGCCCCGGCTGTGGGGAGAGCACGTCGATGTGCGGGGCGGTCGGCTGGAGGTGTTCGACAAAGACGGCAACCGCGTGGCGAGCTTGCGCATCGACGACCCCGAGCTGGACCGATGGCTCGAGCCCGCGGACCTGAAGGTCGATGCCGGCGTGCCCGCGACCGAGGGCAAGGGGCCGTGAGCCCGCCTCGGCTCGTGCTGGCCATCGAGACCTCGTGCGATGAGACGGCCGCGAGCGTGGTGGGGACCGGGCGGGTCGTGCGTTCGTCGATCGTGGCCTCGCAGCACGAGCTGCACGCCGAGTATCGCGGTGTGGTGCCCGAGATCGCCTCGCGGGCGCACGCCGAGCGGATCCTGCCGGTGGTGCGGGGCGCGCTCGACGCCGCGTCGGTCGCGCCGGGCGACGTCCACGCGGTGGCGGTCGGCCACCGTCCCGGCCTGATCGGCTCGCTGCTGGTGGGGGTCGGGGCGGCCAAGGCGCTGGCGCTGACGCTCGGCGTGCCGCTGATCGGCGTCGATCACGTCCACGCGCACCTGTATGCGCCGCTGCTGGGAGCCGCGCCGGTGCGTCTTCCGGCGCTCGGGCTGGTCGTGTCGGGCGGGCACACGGCGTTGTACCGCATCGAGCGCTGGGAGCCCCACGGGCTGACGCGGCTGGGGTCCACCATCGACGACGCGGTGGGAGAGGCGTACGACAAGGCCGCGACGATCCTGGGTCTGCCGTTCCCGGGTGGCCCGCTGGTGGATCGGCTGGCGGCCGACGGCGATGCGCGCGCGGTGGATCTGCCGGTGAGCCGGCTCGCGCCGCGTTCGCTCGATTTTTCGTTCTCCGGGTTGAAGACGGCGCTGCTGTACGCGGCCCACGGCGTGCCCACGCGTGAGGGCGACCCGCCGCGTTCACTCCCGCCGACGGTGGACGGCCGTCGGCGCGCGGACCTGTGCGCCTCGTTCCAGCGGGCCGCGATCGGGGCCGTGATGCTGAAGCTGCGGCGGGGCCTGGGGCAGTGGGACCGACGCGGCGGCGACGCGCCCGCGGTGCTCGTGGGCGGGGGCGTGTCGGCCAATTCGCTGCTGCGGGCGGAGCTGGACCGGCTGCGCTCCGAGGGCGTCGAGGTCCGCGCGCCGGCGATGGAATTCTGCATCGATAACGCGGCCATGATCGGGGGCCTGGCGCACGAGTACCTCGACGCGGGGCACGTCAGCGGGCTGGGGCTGGAGGCGATGCCCACCACCGGCACGGAGGAGGCCGCCGCTTGACCGAGTCAGCCGGACTCCCGCACGAGAGCGTCCATCCCGCGTGCCTTGACACGGAGCGTCTGACGCGGGCGTGCGAGTTCCGGACGTCCAGGGCCTCGGGCCCGGGCGGGCAGCACCGCAACAAGGTCGAGACGGCGGTGACCGCCACGCACGTGGCAACGGGATGGACCGGGCAAGCGTCGGAGCGGCGGAGTCAGGTCGAGAACAAGGCCGAGGCGCTCCGGCGTCTGCGGCTTGCGCTGGCGGTCGAGGTGCGTACCCTCCCGGCGGCGACGCCGAGCGAGCGCTGGCGCGCCCGGTCGCGGAACGGCAGGATCGCGTGCAACCCGGACCATGCGGACTTCCCCGCGCTGCTCAGCGAGGCGTTGAACGCGTTGGCCGCGTCGGGGTGGGACGCGCGGGCCGCGGCCGGCACGCTGCGGGTCACACCGACGCAACTGGTTCGACTGGTGGCGGGGCACGCGCCGGCGCTGCGGCGGATGAACCGGGAGCGGGCGGGGTTGGGGCTCGGGCCGCTGCGCTGAGGCGGGATGCGCAAAAAAAAGAACCCCCGTCCCGAGTGGGACGGGGGTAGTCGTGTGTGATCCGATTCGATTCAATCGAAACGAGTGTGAGTCGTTCGCGACCGCATCAGCGGCGGCGACGCAGGCCGACGAGGCCAGCCAGGCCCAGGAGCGCGGACGCGCCGGGAGCCGGGATCGTGGAGAACTCCCAGCCGAAGTTGGCCGCGGGGTTGCCGCCGAAGTTGAAGAGCGTGCCGGCGGGGTTCGAGACCGTGAAGAAGGACCCGGCCCCGGAGGTCTGGAACGCCTGATCGGCGCTGGATCCGACCGTGGGCGGAGTGAAGATGCCCTGGCCCAGGTTGTTCATCTGAGCAAGCGTGGCGCCGGTGGCACCGGTGTTGTTATCGAACGTGACGCCCGCCCAGAACTTGTTGCTCGGCATGTAGAACAGGCCCGCGCCGATGGTGCCGGTCACGGTGGTCACCGAGTTGGCGCCGAAGGCGATGGCGTTGAACGAGAAGCCGACCGAGGCCGGGTTGTTGTAATACGTGCCGGGCCCGCCGCCGGAGCCGTCGGCGAACCAGAAGCGGATGCGGGCGCGGGCGGAGACGGAGACCGAGTTCAGGTTCGAGACGCTGAACTTGACCTGGGTCACGCTCGTGCCACCGGGGCCGATCGGGGTGCAGTCATCGGCCACCAGCGTGGTGATGGTGTTGCCGGACTGAACCGCGGCGCCGCCGTGGCTGAACGCCGAGCCCGTGAAGGTGGTGATGTTCGAATACTCAACGCCCGCGGCGGTGCCGAGGTACGTCCCGGGGGTTCCGATCGCGAAGGACGCAACCGGGGTCAGATCGCCCCCGTTGATGTCCACGTCGGCGATCGCGGTGCCGGCGAGCGCGAGGCCCGCCGTCGCAACCAATGCACTGATCTTCATATCTCTCTCCTTTTCCGTACGGAAAAATGACACCCCACGCTGGGGCGCTATAGCCGGGATTGCGGCGCATGGGGGAAAAAGTCGTGGTCGGACACGTCGCGCTGCGAGGCCGCCTCCAAGAGTGCAGCGCACGCCTACTCAGCCAGCATGTCCGCCAGGGTCTCTCTCTCCCAGCGTCAACGACAAGTATGCGCCAAATTTGGGGATGTGTCAATAGACAAACGCAAAGCAAGAATTTGTTTGTCACAAACACATACCAAAATAAATGGAAATCAACAGTTCTGCAACGAGTTATCGGACGATTTGTCAATCTCCGTAGCGTTCACGGAGCTTCGGCGAAAGCCTCAGCAGCAACTGGACGCGCTCGAATTCATTGACCCAGTCCTGAAGCGTCCCGGCCGCATCATCGGCATCGAGCGGAGCCCCGGGCAGCGGGCAGGCGGCGCCGAGCGCCTTGGCTGCCTGAGCCCGGTAGCGGGTCAGGGTGCGATCGCCAAAGAGATGAACGAACTCGAAGTCCTCGTTCGCGAAGATCACTAACGGGACACGATGCCCGCCGCACACCATCACCTGATCGGCCAGATCGAGGTGCGCGTCTCGGTCCAGGAAGCGAAGGTGGATCTTCGAGGGGTTCGCCTCAGCGATCCGCGCCAGCATCGGGCACTGCTGGACGCAGTCGCCGCACCACGTGCCCGAGATCACCAGCACGGGCATCACCCGGGTGAATGTCGCGAGCAGCTCGTGCTGGCGGGGCAGGAGAGATGCACGCGCGTCCGAGGCGTCCCAGGCTGCGCGCTGGTGCGGCCGGGCCGAGCGGAGGTACAACTCGTACGGGGAGGCACGGTCGAACTTGGCGTGCAACAACGCCGGCGTGATCATGCCGAAGATTAGGTACCCGTGCGCTCCGCCGACGCGCGCGGCGCGCCGTTGACGTGCCCCGCGACGCGGGCGAGCGGCGTGGGCGACCAGGCCCGGAGCGACAGCATCCGGCGGGCGAGCGTGGGCACCGTCACCACGAGCAGCGCGATCCCGATCGCGAAGACCCAGAACATCTCGGGGAGCCGCGCCGCCGCCGCGGACTCGCCCGACGTGCGCACGCGGATGGTCTCGCCCGTGATGATGTTCGCCGCGGCGAACATGGTCGCGAGCACGAGGTCGTTGAGTCGGCGGTAGAGGGGGGTCCGCTGGCTCCAGGGGTGGGACGCGTGGTGGTAGCAGGGGAGCCGCCCTTCGGGGTTGTTGATCGCCTCGCACCACGAGCAGAAGTTGTGCAGCGAGCCGATGTTCAACTCGTGCATGAGCACCAGCGAGAAGATCAGCACGCTGAAGACCGGCACGGCCAGCGCCAGCTCCCACCGCACCATGGGCGATGTGATCGCGCCCAGGACCGCCGTGACCACGGGCACGAACAGCAGGATGACGTTCTGGCGCGCGGTGATGCGGGCGTTGAGCTCGGCCCACGCGGCGGTGTAGCGGGACGCGAGCGGCAGGTAGTCGGCCTCGACGTGCGGGTGGGGCGGGTTCTCGGTCGGGGTGGTTGCGTTCGGCATCGATGCTCCTTGCCCGCGTGCGCCCGCCTCGAGCTTCCGTTCCCGGCGTCCATCGCGGAACCGGAATCGCCCGGTTAGAGTGCCATCATGCCCGAGCCGCCGGACCTCACGCAACTCATGCGGCACGCCGCGGCGGGAGACCGCGTCGCTGCCGACCGGCTGCTCCCGCTGGTGTACGCCCAGCTCCGCGCGGTGGCCCGCGACCGGATGCGGGGTGAGCGCCACGGGCACACGCTGCAGGCCACGGCGCTTGTCCACGAGGCGTATGTCAAGCTCGTCAACTCGGGTGATGTGGAGTGGGGAGGCCGGGCGCAGTTCTTTCTCGCCGCGTCCGAGGCCATGAGGAGGATTCTCATCGACCATGCCCGAAAAAAGGGGGCAGCGAAGCGAGGTGGCCGCGCGGCCGCGGTGTCGCTGGGGGGGGTGGCCGATCTGGCGCGAGAATCCAGTCCGGAGCAAATCGTGTCATTCGACGACGCCTTTGTGCGCCTGGAAAGGGAGATGCCCCAGGCCGCGGCGGTGGTCCGATTGCGGTTCTTCGCGGGGCTGACCGCCGTGGACACGGCCCGGGCCCTGGGTGTGTCCGAGCGGACGGTGATGCGGGAGTGGACGTACGCCCGGGCGTGGCTGGCACGGGAATTGTCGCGGGAAGGGCCGCCGCGCGGGCACGAAGGGGAAGGAGACCGAGCATGACGGCGCACGATCCCAAACTGGTGAAGCGTCTGTTCGATCGGGCGGTGGAAGTGGAGCCGGGCGAACGCGGCGCGATGCTGACGCGGGAGTGCGCGGGCGACGCCGCGCTGCGCGCGCAGGTCGAGACGCTGCTCGCGGCGTTGGAGGGCCAGCCGGCGTTCCTGGGTTCGCCGACGGGCGGAGGCCATGGCGCGGCTGCGGTGGGGGGGATGGGGGCGGCGGGAGCGAGCGCGAGCACGACGTTGAGCGCGTTGGCGAGCGCCCCGATTCTCGAGGGCCCGGGCACGAAGATCGGCCCGTACAAGTTGCTGCAACTGATCGGCGAGGGCGGGTTCGGGTCGGTGTTCCTGGCGGAGCAGAGTGTGCCCGTGCGGCGCAAGGTGGCGCTCAAGATCATCAAACTGGGGATGGACACCAGGCAGGTGATCGCGCGGTTCGAGGCCGAGCGGCAGGCCCTGGCGATGATGGATCACCCCAACATCGCGCGGGTGCTGGATGCGGGGGCGACGGATTCGGGAAGGCCGTACTTCGTGATGGAGTACGTGAAGGGCGACGCGATCACGAGGTTCGCCGATGCCCACACGCTCGCCGTCCGCAATCGCCTGGACTTGTTCTCGCAGGTCTGCGCGGCGGTGCAGCACGCGCACACCAAGGGGATCATCCACCGCGACCTCAAGCCGGGGAACGTGCTGGTGAGCATGACGGATGGGAGGCCGTTCGCGAAGGTGATCGACTTCGGGATCGCCAAGGCGACGGGAGCGAGCCTGACGGACAAGACGCTGTTTACGGAGCACCGGCAGTTGATCGGGACGCCGGAGTACATGAGCCCGGAGCAGGCGGAGGGGTCGCCGGACATCGACACCAGGACGGATGTGTACGCGCTGGGCGTGCTCCTGTACGAACTGCTCACGGGTGCGACGCCGTTCGATGCCAAGAGGTTGAGGTCGGCGGCGTTTGCCGAGATGCAAAGGATTATCAAGGAGGAGGAGCCCCCGGCGCCTAGCGTGCGGGTGACGCAACTCCTTGGAACCCCACGCCCGAGTGAGCGCGCACAGGCTGGACATGTTGGACACGTTGGAGCCCCACGCGCAAGCGTGGGCCTTGATCCCTCATCCCCAGGCGCGCCCACGCCTGATGGCGCCACCCACCCACGCTTGCGCGTGGGGCTCACTGGGGGGCGCACTGGAAAGCACGCTGAACCCATGGTGGATGCCCGCGCCCTCAAAGGCGAACTCGACTGGATCGTGATGAAGGCCCTCGATAAGGACCGGGCCCGCCGGTACGAGAGCCCGAGCCAGTTGGCCGAGGACGTGCGGCGGCACCTGGGCGGCGAGGCGGTGGTGGCGGCGCCGGCGGGCGTGGGGTACCGGGTGCGGAAGTTTGTGAGGAGGAATCGGGGGAGGGTATTGGTCGTGGCCGCGGTGACGGGGGCAGTGCTGGTGGGACTGGCAGGGACCACTTGGCAATGGCGCCACGCGCAGTCGGCGAACGCGTCTCTGAGGCAGCAGAACGAGGGTGTCATCGCATCGCTGACGCAACTCGCGGACTCCCTCAGCATCGCTCAGCCCGCGGGCATCGAGAATTTCTACACGCTGGCCGATGGACGCGAGTTCACCGTCCTGCGTGCGATGGGGGGCGAAGGCGGTCGTGGCGTGCGGATCCTCGAAGGGCACGTCGATGACGCGGCGCGCGCGCTCGAGCGGCCTCAGCCAGTCATCGATCCCGAGTTCGCGATGCGGGCGCTCGCCATTCTCATCGAAGATGCGACGACGAAGATGCACGATCAGACCGCCGCCGTCGAGGCCGCCAATGTCCAGCTTCGCGCACTGATCGACCAAGCCAAGGATGGCTACATCAGCATGATGAACGCGATGTCCTGGGATGATGGACTGTGGATCAGCGCGCCGCGCGACGCGTCGGGCGGGAACGCTGTGGAGCGAACTCCGGCAACCCAGGACCACGGTAGACAGATCAAGATCACCAACTCGGCGGGCGGCACGGTGACCGTGCACGAAGGGACCGATGACTCCGGCCGCCGGTCGATTGTGGGCGTCACGGCCGAGGGGCCGGGCGCAGAGGGTTACCTGCTCGGCATGCTCATTCACAACGGCGTGGCGCAGGCCGGGATGAACAAATTGAACGAAAGAGAACTTCAGGTAACGAATCGGAAACTCGCCGCGCAAGTGGAGCAGGCTCAGCGTCAGGCGTACCGCGCGAGCATCGGTGCCGCGGCGACGGCGCTCGATGCTGGGGAACCGGCGGCCTGTCGCGCCCTGCTCGACGAATGCCCAGAGGAACTGCGGGGATGGGAGTGGCGGGTGCTGGATACGCGCTTGGATGATGCGCTCGTCGTGCTGGAATGCGACCGGTCGTGCCTGAGCGCGCAGTTCAGCCCGGATGGAATGCGTGTGGTGTGGCGAGGCGCGAACGGCGCGGCGGGCGTGTGCGACGCACGAAGCGGGCAGGAGTTGGCGCGCGTGCGAGTTTCGGGTTCGCTGGAATGGGCCCAATTCTCGCCGGACGGATCCCGAATCGAGACTCTGAGTCTGGACCGTGGCGCTGATCGAAGGTCAACGGTTGATGGTCTGACCGGCGTCGTGCAATTCTGGGACGCAACTACCGGGGCGGAGGTTCACCGTGTCATCCTCCCCGGGACTCGGTTTGCCGACGTCGAGCTCAGTCCTGATCGATCCCAACTGGTCGTTCTTTCAACGAGCGACGCAGGCGTGATCCTGCCGGTGCATGGCAATGCTCCCCGCATCGTGCTCGCCGGCTCTGTCGCCAGCTCACCCAGCGCGGCTCGGTTCAGTCCGGATGGGGAGTTCCTTCTGATCAATGATTTTGCTCAACCAACGCGAGTGTTCAGCACGAGATCCGGTGCGTGTCTCATGAGCATCGATCGCGCCTATGCCGGCGATGCGCAATTCAGCCCCGACTCTTCGCGGGTGATATCCGTGCGGGTGGATGGCGGAGCCGCGATATGGGACGCTCGGACGGGGGCGCCGATCGCTCGGACCATCGATCCCGATGAGTCTCGCGTCCATGGGCCCTTCACCTGCTGCGCGCGCTACAGCGGGGATGGGCGGCTGGTCGCGACGACGCTAACAGGATCGAGGGCTGTTCGGATCCTGGACGCTTCCCAGGCCCGTGAACTGCAGCGATTCACGCACGGCGACTTGGTGAATCAAGCGTTGTTCTCGCCGGATGCAACAACGCTCGTTACAACCGACAGCCAGGGCGCGAGCTACGTGTGGGATCGCGCCTCGGGCAAGCTCAGGTACAAGCTGCCCGGCGAAACGGTGAGTGGCGAGGCGCTCAGCGGTCGCGAGCTCCGCGCGATCTCCCCCGACGGCACCCGACTGGTCACAACTTCTTACGATGGCCGGGCTCGCATCTGGGACATGGCGCGAGCACCCGGGCGAGTCGACATGCCGGTCAACACGAGCGTGATCGCCGCCTCGGAGGGCCCCGACGCACGGTTGGTGCTGGGTTACAACAAGGAAGTGTTCAACGGCGAAGACCCAATACCCCGCGTCGTGGATCGAGCGAGCGATCGTTCCCTCTTGAGTGTACCGGAAAAATGGCTCTCCATGGCGGCCCTGACGCCGGACGGTCGGACGTTGATCTTCCAGTCGGGCTACGTGCTGCGCACGCTCGACGTTGCGAGCGGCGAGGAGTTCGATCGTCGTGACCTAACGCTTGTTGGCGAGCGACCTGAGTTGCGGCATCTTCGGACGTCCTCGGACGGTTCGCGAGCGATCGTGATCCGCAGTTCGTGCTTTGGGATGGGCGGCGTGGGCGGAGCGCCGCACGATGGTCGGTACGACCTCATCTCGTGGGTGATCGGGCGGCGGGATCCGAGCGAGCTGTCGGTGATCGAAGCCCCGGTAAACTGCAAGTTCCAAATCACGCCGGCGCTCGACCGTATCGTCGCGGCGCATGAATCGGGCTCCCTTACGATGTTCGATGGTCCGACCGGGCGGTTGATCGCCGAATTGCTTCCCGCGTCGGGCACGGGTTGGGCGGTTTCGGCCTTCAGCAGTGAAGGCGTATGGGTCATCGGGGCGCGACCGACCGCACACGGTTCGGAGGTGTGCCTATGGCGAACCTCGGACGGCGCTCGGTCGTGGTCCGCCGCGCTGGACGGCGGGGCCGGGCGCATGGGTTCGGTGACCTTTTCTCGCGACGGCCGTTTCATCGCTGGCGTGACGTTTGGGGATGGGGTGATGCGCGGCGGAACCGCGTTTGTGCTCGCCTCAGCGGACGGGAAGCTGCTCTGGAGGGCCGAGAATCCCGGCGTGTCGATGGACGCCCTCGCATTCACGCCCGACGGCTCCCGGTTGCTCACGTGTCGCGACGGCGAGCCCGGGGGCATCGACGTGTGGGACGCACGCGACGGCAGGCGCTTGCTCAACTTGCCATACTGGCTGCCGCACGACGGTCTGAACGATGCGGTCCGGCCCGTATTCGCGAACTCCGATGAGTCGCTACTGATTCTCAAGTCAGACGATTCGCACGCCGTGCTCTCTTCACGCCGCGTCAGAGACCGTGCTGCGCGGTAGGAGGCATGCGTGGATGCCGACGCCGACCAATGTGATGATGTTCTTTGAGCGGCCCCGCTTCCGCGAACTCGTGTTTACTCACGACTGTCACCACGATTCCGAGGCCCGGGGCTTTCTTCGCGAGGCGGAGGAGTTGATCGAAGGGAACGATGAAAAATGAAGGGTGAGTGAGCCCCACGCGCAAGCGTGGGATTGGGTGAGAGGCGTGAAACCACCCACGCTTGCGCGTGGGCTCACTATCAGCCCGGACAGGCGCGTGGACTCGCTCTCAGAGAGGTGGGTGGGATCTTTGCTCAGAGGAACGACGTTCACTGCTGGTTCAGGATGTAGTCCATCATCTTCGCCAGGGATTCCGGTGTGTTGATGTAGCGCGTGCTGCCGTGGTCGGTCCAGACGCGGGTGGTGCTGGTCGCGTGCCCGGCCGCGATGAGGCGACGCGTACCCCAGGCCTTGCACTGCTGCATCACCTGCTCCGGAGAATAGTTCCCGAAGTGGTCAACGCCGAGGTGGACGTGGTTGGAGCGCACGTTCAGGGCCAGTACGCGCCAGGAGCGATGGCCGGCGTGGTCACGGATGGCCTTGTCAACGAGGTCACGCATGGCGGGCGTGAGAACGAAGGGCTCCTGTTTCATCCGGCGTGCGGCGTGCTCGACACGCACGGGGTCGGGCGGCACGAAGGGTGTGCCGAAGCGGTTGTGTTCGAGGTCCACGGAGCCTTGGGAATCACCGTGGAGCCATGTGCCGTAGGTGTGCCACGTGACGAAGTACGCGAGGCAGGGCATGGTGGGGAAGACTACCAAGGCACCCACGCTGGCGCGTGGGCTCACTGGGATGGATGCCGGAACCCACGCTTGCGCGTGGGGCTCCATGGTGAGACATGCGAAGTCCCACTCTGGTGCGTGGGGCTCACCAGCGACGGAACTCATGCAAGACCCCGCGCACCGGGACGACGCCGAGGCCCGGGGCTTTCTCCGCGAGGCGATGGGATTGATCGGGGGCGACGGGATATTGGCAAATCCCGATAAGCCATGATGTGATCAGGCCGCAGGCCACGAGGCCAGCGCACGCCCGAGTTTGTGTATCAGCGACGGCAGGTATTCCACGACCGTGCGGTGCACGATAGCCGTGTCGATCGTGTCGTAGCCGTGGATCATGCGGTTGCGCATGAGCCGAATCGCACGCCAGGGGATTGCCGGGAGGCGCTCGCGGGTTGACTCGCTCACCTTGGCCGAGGCTTCGCCGACGACCTCGATGGACTTTACCACCGCGAGCAGTTTCGTCTCATCCGATGCCAATGCATCGCTGGAAAGTCCGCCCGCGATTCTCATCGCGCGCTCCGCCGATTCGAGCATGTGCCTCAGCCGAACGTGGTCCTCCCGGAGCGCGGCCGCCTCGTCACGCGGCATGGAGCAGCCTCGCGCTCGCCACGACTTCATCGCGGAAGTACTTCGACAGTTCGGCGGGTGTGCGAAGGTCGACCTTACGACCGATGAGCTCCGAAAGGCTCGCCTCCATCTCGGCGATCGAAAAAAGGGTCGGCGTGCGGCCCGGCAGAAACTCCACGAGCACGTCCACGTCGCTCTCGGGTCCGAAATCCTCCCGCAACACGCTCCCGAACAGGGAGAGGCGAGCGATGCCGTTGGAGCGGCAGAACGCGGCAATCAGCGCCGTTGGAAGCTGAATCGGGAGGGTGGAATCCATGGGTGAACTGTACGTCGATTACGCTACCCCTCGCCTGCACCGCCATGACCCACTCCAAGCTCAACCACCCCGACCAAGCCCGTGCCGCGCTCGCACGTCTGCGGGAACTGATGCAAGACCCCGCGCACCGGGATGACACCGAGGCCCAGGGCTTTCTCCGCGAAGCGGTGGAGTTGATCGGGCGCGGCGGGGAGCAGGGAGCAGCTTGGACAAGGAGCATGTCTGGGAGCTGAAGCACGCGTCGTTTCCGGCAATACGGACGGCGCACGCCGCGTTTTCAATCGCGAACTGGCACGCCACGACGCCGCGCGCCCCTCACACACGGTGTTTCCGATGTTATGAGACGGTGACTTGGGCGGACATTGCCGCGAATTCATGGTCGGGATCGAGATTTGGGGGTATGTTTGAGTTAGCACTTGCCCATCCCGCGGGCCCTTGGTCGGGGCCCGCGGTGCTCTCTCAGATTTCTCTCTCTCGGATGGGAACAAGGAGGTCGGAATGAACACGGCGATGTTGCCGCGCGCGCTCGCATTGGG
Organism: Phycisphaerae bacterium; assembly: GCA_016794925.1. Taxonomy (GTDB): domain Bacteria; phylum Planctomycetota; class Phycisphaerae; order Phycisphaerales; family UBA1924; genus JAEUIW01. The sequence continues at coordinate 124,118 of JAEUIW010000002.1, read as the reverse complement.
CGCGGGTCTCTCCGCGGCGGTCGGCGCGCAGGCGGAGGTTGTCACGTACACGGCGGACTTCGGTCCGGCCCGAACCAATTGGACCGAGGTAATGACGCTTCCCAAGTGGGATGGGTCGCTCGGCACGCTCCAGGGCGTGACGTTAACGCTTGGTGGCTCGGTGGCGGGGTCGGCGAGATTCGAGAGCACGGACGCCGGGCCGGCCACGATTGACATGACGTTGTCGGCGGAGCTGGCGATGAAGCGTCCCGATAACACGAGTCTGGTGGTGGCCCTGCCGCTGGTCAACACCACGGACAACGTGACCGCCTTCGACGGCACGATCGACTTCGGCGGCGACTCCGGCCGCACCCACGACAACCTGTCGGCGAGCGACACGCAATCGCTGACGGTGCTGCCCGCGGATGCGGACTTCGCGCTGTTCCTGGGCGCGGGGAATCTGTCGCTGGACATCAAGGCGACGGGGGCCTCCGTGGGCTCCGGCTCGGGGAACCTCATCGTGCAGTTTCTGACGGACGCATCCGCGCACGCGGAGATTGAATACCGGTATATCCCCGTCCCGACCCCGGGTGCCTTCGGTCTGGCGGCGGCGGCCGGGTTATTTGTCTCGCGTCGCCGGCGCTGAGCGTCGCATCGAATCAAGGGATGGGACATCGCGGTTCGAGCCGGCCCCGCAGAGGGGCCGGTTCATTTTTTGAGCGCCCGGCACGCGGGCGACGTACAGTGGGAAGCATGAGCAGCGGCAGCGGAGCATCAGCGGTATCGGCCTTGTCCGGTCCGGCGCCGGAGCCGGGTTGGGGTGAACCCATCATCGAGCTGCGGGGCGTGAAGAAGACCTACCGAAAGCCCGACGGGTCGATCGCGGTCGAGGCGCTCAAGATGCTCGATCTCGCGGTTCCGCGCGGTCAATTCGTGGCGATCATGGGTGCGTCGGGCTCGGGCAAGAGCACGCTGATGAACATCCTGGGTTGCCTGGACAAACCGACGGAGGGGGCTTTTTTTCTCGATGGGCAGGATTGCGCCGCGATGAGCGATGAGGAGCTCTCGCGCACGCGCGGCCGGAAGATGGGCTTTGTTTTCCAGGCTTTTAATCTCGTGCCCGAGTTGACCGTGGCGGAGAACGTCGAGGTGCCGCTCTTTTACCAAGCGGTGCCCAAGCGCGAGCGCCGCACGCGGTCGGAGGCCGTGTTGCGCGACGTGGGCCTGGGCGACCGAATGGAGCATCGCCCGAGCGAACTCTCGGGCGGGCAGCAGCAGAGGGCCGCGATCGCCCGCGCACTCGTCACGCGCCCGGTGGTTCTGCTGGCCGACGAGCCGACGGGGAATCTCGATTCCGCGACCGGTGAGTCGATCCTGCGGACCCTGGAGGGCCTGCACAGCCACGGCATGACCATCATCATGGTGACGCACGATGAGGGCATCTCGCGCCGCTGCGAGCGGGTGGTGCGGCTCAAGGACGGCGTCGTCGAGCGTGATGAGTTGCTGCGACGGCGCGAGCGGGCCGTGTCATAACGGAATCGGGGGCGGGCGACGCGAAGCCCGGCGTTCGATTCTCAGGCCGCGCGGCGGGCGCCGGGCGCGGCGTGGCGCGTCAGGGCCAGCACGGTGACGTCGTCGGTCTGGTGGAGCGATCCCGCCTGTGCATCGAGAGCCGCGGCGACAGAGTCGAGTGCGTCCGCGGCGGTGCGGTCGGCGGGCCGTTCGGCGAGGGGGCGCAGCACTTCCGGGAGCCTGCCCGAGGCGTGAATCGGCACCGGGTCGATCCCGTCGGACGCCATCACGAGCGTGTCTCCGGGTTCGAGCCCGAGCGTGGCGTCCTCAAAGATCGCGTCCGGCTGCACCCCGAGAAGCGGCCCCCCGGAGTGAACCTGCGTGCCCGCGCCGGCGCGGAGCATCGTCGGAGGCGGGTGACCCGCCGACGCCACGGTCACGGTGGCGGTCGTGGCGTCGAGCACGCCGATGACCGCGGACACGAGGTACGGCGCGGCGGCGCGGTGCCGACCGATCCGGCCGTTCAGGCGAGACAGCAGGCGCGAGGGACGGAGCTCGCCGGCCTCGAGCCGGCGATACCGGCGCAGGTCCAGAAAGTGCGTGATGGAGAGCGTCAGCATCGCCGCGGGCATGCCGTGCCCGGAGACGTCTGCAAGAAAGAACACGGCGCGGGCGCGGTCGATGCGCACGACGTCGTAGACGTCCCCCGAGACGGAGGAGGCGGGTCGGTACAGCGCGCCGAACTCGAACGGCCCCATCCGCGGCAGCCGGGCCGGCAGGAACTGGCGTTGGAGCATGCCCGCGAGTTCGAGCTCGTCGTTCAGGTGCCCGAGCCGTCGCGCGGCCTGCTCAATCGCCCGATGCGCGAGGGCCAGCTCATGCCGGAGCTCCGCCGCCTCGGCCACGGGACCGTCAGGCATGGACGGGTTCGACGCTGCGGTCATGGGCACGCCCTCCGCGTGGCGGGCGCGCCGCCCGCAGTTGGATCGGGCTACTTGGCTCGTTTCTTGAGGTCCTCGGTATCGAGCCGCACCAGATCGCCCTCCTTCACGCCGAGCTCCTTGTTCCGGCCGCCGGCAAGCTCGACGGCGAATTGAGCCGGGTAGCGGGAGGAATATCGGGTCAGACGCGCGTTGTACGCCTCGTCGGACTCCTTCTCCTTCCGCGGCGCCTCGGCTTTCATCGCGTGCTGAGCGAGCACGCGTCCGGAGCCGTCGAGGAAGATGATGTCGATGGGGATGCCGCAGTCACGCATGACGAACTCCAGCCGTTGCGCCTCCGGGAACACGAAGAGCATCCCCTTGTCCGCATCGACCTTCGTGCGCTTCGAGAGGCCCTTGAACCGAGTCTCGTAATCGAGTGCCAATTCGAGCGTGAATTTTTTCTCCCCGATGGTGACCGGCGCGGTCTTCGCGTCATCGGACCGGTCGTCGCAGGACGCGAGCTGCCCAACCGCCGACACGGACAGCGCGAGCGTCAGCACGCGAAGCGGGATCATCGAGCGCAACGCGACAGCAGCCATTGGTGATCCTCCTGGCGGAACACGATCGGTCTTCGGGGGATGCTATCCAGTTTGAACGCGGCACGAAACTCGGCCAACGAGCACGTCGCACGGTCCGCTCTGATCCCGCACCAGAACGCCACGAGCCCCACCACGGCCTCAGGCGGCACGCCGGCGGAGCGGTACGTTTCGAGGCGCGTGTCCCCGTGCCGCTTCGCCAGCCGTCGGCCGTCGGCACCGATGACCAGCGGCAGGTGGGCGTGCGCCGGCTCGGGCCACGGCCCGAGTGCGCGGTAGAGCAGCAGTTGTCGCGCCGCCGAGTCCAGCAGATCGTCCCCGCGAACCACGTGCGTGACGCCTTGACGGTGATCGTCCACGACCACGGCCAGCTGGTACGCGGGGCAGGCACGCTTGGTCCACACGATAAAGTCGCCGATCGAGTCGGCGAGCCGGAAGGAGCACCGACCGGCGAACAGGTCGTCGAACGTCGTGCCGCCGTCGGGAGTCGCGAAGCGCCAGTTGCACGCGGGGTCATCGAATGCTCGAACAGCCAGCGGTGGTCGCAGCGCGCGCGGGAAGGGCGATTCGTGCGACCCTTCCTGGGGCGCGGAAGCAGCGAGGCCCGCGGCGGCATCTTCCACTTCCGATCGGGTATGCGATGACGGGTAGACCAGCCCGCCGCCGGCGAGCGAGCGCATCGCCTCTCGGTACGGCTCCAGATCGCTCGATTGCACGAAGGGTCCGTCATCCCAGTCCAGCCCGAGCCAGCGCAGCGTGCCCAGGATCCCCGATGCGGCGTCGTGCTTGACGCGAGGTGTATCCAGGTCCTCGATCCGGAGGACGATTCGCCAACCCCTTTGGCGAGCCAAAGCCCAGTTTGCAAGAAAGGTGCGCGCGTTCCCCAGATGCAGGGCCCCTGTTGGTGAGGGCGCCAGCCGCGTGACCGGCGTCGGGAGCGGGTTCGGGGCTTGTGTGGACACGTCCGCCTGACGGTACACTCCACGGCGCTTCAATGCGGCGGTCCGAACGGCGTCAGGAGTCAGCGATGCAGAAGATGACGGAGTCGCAGATCGGTGCCGCTCTGGCCAAGTTGCCCGAGTGGTCTGAGACCGGGGAGGCCATCCAGCGTACCTACCAGTTCAAGGGCTTTGTTGAAGCCATGGCCTTTGTCAACCGCGTCGCCGATGCGGCCGAGAAGGCGAATCATCATCCGGACATTCTCATCCGCTGGAACAAGGTGACGCTGACGCTGAGCACGCACGATGCCGGCGGGATCACGAAGAAGGACTTCGATCTCGCGGGCAAGTCGGACAAGCTGACCGCTTGAGCCGCTCGCGGTCGCTTTGCGAGCATGCCGGATGCGGACCGCCTCAGAAATTGAATATCGTCTCAAGGACCCGGGGAACCAGCCCCTTGGTTGACGTGTCCTTGACCTGACCCTCGTGGTTCACGCGGATGACCAGGTCGGCCATCTGGCTCGACTGCACGGTGCGCGCGTCGGTCACTTCGCGTGGATCGACCACGCCCGAGACGACCAGGGTCATGATTTCCTCGTCCGACTGCACGGATTCCCTGGCCTCGATCAGCATGGTCCCGTTGGGCTTGACTTCGAGCACCCTCGCCTTGATGCGGGCGGTCATCGAGTCCTTCCGCTCGTACGTGCCGTCGCCCTTGAACTTGTTCGACGAGTTGATGTCCAGTTCGGCGACCGGGTCGGAGTCGCCGGTCTTGAGCTGGGCCTCGAGCAGTTTGCGAAGGCTCGGGAACTTCGCCAGCTCGGCCTTGAGGTCGTAGTTCTTCTTGGTGTCCAGCTTCTGCTGGCTCTTGGCGAGCGTGCTCTCGTTGACGATGATGGTGACCAGATCGTGCGCTTGCCAGCGCGTCGGTTTCGCGGGCACGACCGCGAGCAGGCTGACCTGATCCAAGGGGCTGCCCAGCGTCGGGTTGAGAGTCGGCGCTCCATCTCGCGCGGAGGGAGCCGGGTCGGCGGGGCTCGGTCCGGGCGAGGCGGCTGGCGGAGGGTTCGGAGCCGGCGCTGCTCCCGACGGCGCGGCGGGAGGCGGGAGGGGCGCGGGCCGGTGAAACAGGCTCTGCGCGAAGCAGGGGGTTGCGGCGGCCATCACGGCGAACATCGCGGAGCGGTTCGGGCTTGACATTGGGGGGACTCCCGTAAGGCCAGGGGTGGTCAGGTTCAGGGCGCGGCGGTCGTCGCGGGCACGGGGATTTCGTCGGCGGCGCCGCCGACGATCATCACCGCCCGCCCCTTCCCGCTCATCCGACCCGTGAACGAGCGTTTGGAGCCGTCCACGCGCAGCTCGACCAATTCGCCGTCACGGGCGGCAGCCTGGGCCCGGGCGCGCACCTTGACGGCCACGCTCCCGCTCAAGCAGTGAACCACGACGGGATCGCCGCGCTTGCACACGAGCGGGGCGTCAAGCTGTTCGGCTTCGAGCACCTGCCCGATCGCGACACGGGCCCGGGTCTCGGCGCCGATGGCGGCTTCGATATCGCCAAGCGTGTTCAATGACGGGTTGATCCAGCGCACCTCAAGGGTCACGGCCGGGGCGCCAATCGATTGCCCGCGGTCCAGTTCGGCCGCGGCGACCACGACGCGCCTTCGCACCTTGACCTCGGGCGATACGGTCCGCGATGAGATCAACCGGTCACCGTCATAGAGGTTGATGCGTACCGGCATCTTCGGGCTGGACCGCGAGGCGCCGGGCTGGAATTCAACGCGCGCGGCGCCGGGGTCGGCGGCGAGGAGATCCTGGTCTTGCTGCGCGAGCGTCAGCCGGACGTCCGTGGGATCCACTCCGTAAAGCTGGGCCAGCCGCCGAACCAACTGGGCCTTGAGTGCATTGGGGCCCGCGTCGGCCGGGGTCGAGGACGAGGGCGGCAGGGCGGGCTGGTTGATGTGCGGCTTGGGTCCATCCTGATCGTCGCCCCGCGCGACCGTGCAGGGCCCGCCGCGGAGCGTGACGCGCCCGGGGTTCATTCCCGCGTCCTCCAGGGCCCGTCGGACTCGAGCGGGATCGATGACGATCGGATCGCGTCCGCGCGTCGAGCCGGCGGGGCCATCGAGCGTGACGGCGGCGATCCGCGCGGATTCCGGTCCGGAGACGGTGGCCACGTCGCCGACGCGGATCGGTGAGCCCGCGGCAAGGCGCGCGGCGGATCGCATCACCACGCTGTCCTGTGCGGGGGCGGGGACCGCTGCGAGGGAGAGCAGCGCGATCATCGCGATGAGCAGCCGGTTCATGCGCGGGCTCCTGAAGGGGGATCAACGGCGGAGTTGCGCGACCTCGCGCAGGGTGTCGTCGGCGGCGCGGATCGTCTGGCTGTTCATCTCGAACGCGCGCTGCGTGCGGATCAACGTGATGAGCTCGGTGGTGGGGTCCACGTTCGAACTCTCCAGGATGCCCTGCCGGAGTTGACCGCGGTTCTCCTCGGCGGGATTGCCGGCGATGGGCGGGCCCGACGCGACGGTTTCGACGAACAGGTTCTCGCCGACCTGCTTCAGGCCCGCGGGGTTGACGAAATTCGCGATCTCGAATCGCCCGACTTCCGTCGGCTCGACCGACCCGGGAGACGTGACCAGCACCCGCCCGTCGGCATCGATCTTCACCGAGACGGCGTTCTCAGGGATCTCGATGGGGGGATCGACCCGGCGGCCCTGGTCGCTGGCCAGCACCATCTGACGGTCGCGGTTCAGGGCGAAGTTCCCGGCGCGGGTGTACGCCACGCCCGTCCCCAATTCCGGCTGAACACTGACCCGGAAGAAGCCCAGGCCGTCGATCATGACATCCAGCGGCTGGCTCGTCGTCTGGGGGTTCCCCGTGGTGAAGTTCACTTGTGTCCCCGAGACTTTGGTCCCCAGGCCGACATAGAGGCCGGTTGGGGCCTGATCGCCGCTGGCGTTCTCGGCGCCGGGGGGCGATTTTTCGATGTACAGCAGGTCCTGGAAATTGGCACGGCTGGCCTTGAAGCCCGTCGTGTTGACGTTCGCGAGGTTGTTCGCCGTTACGTCCAAGGCGGTGTTGAGCGCGCTCAGCGCGGACGCTGCGGATTGAAGTGCGGTGATTGCCATGCGGGGTCTCCCCGGGCCGGATTCGGCGAACGCTCCGGCGCGGAACGGGTCAGGCGACTCGACCGAGCGTGTTGATGGCGCGGTCCATCAACTGGTCGTGCATCTGGATCATGCGGCCGGCGGAACTCACGGCTGACTGGGCCGAGTTGATCTGCATCAGGGCGCGGACCGGATCGACGCCGGACCGCTCGGTGTGGAACTGGCGAACGGCCGCGGGGGCCGTCGTCCGCCGCGCCATGATCGCCGGGGAAGCGGAAAAGAGCCCTTCCCCGGATCGGCGGAGCGCATCCCGGTCCGGGACGTCCACGACCGCCAGCCGGCCGATGCGAGCGCCGCCCTGCGTGACGTCGCCCCGCGCATCGATGCTGACGGGCTTGTCGGAATCGAGCGTGATGGGGCGGAGGTCGGTATCGAGCAGGGGCAGCCCCGACGATGACAGGACCAGCCGGCCCCGCTCATCCAGGGCGAGGCGGCCGTCGCGGGTCAGCCGCAGTTGTGCAGGGTCCGAGGATTCGCCCGTCCGTGTCATCAGGAAGCCGATGCCGTCCAGGGCGAGATCGAGCGCGTTCGTGGACGGTTCCAAGCCACCTTGCGCGAGCGCGAGTCGGTTCGGCCCCATGGTCACGCCCGCGCCGAGACGCTCGAGCATGTCGTTTGAAGGGAGGAACCCCAGGCCGTCCTCTTGCCGGGCCGCGTCGCGTGTTCGCGCGAAGGGCATGTCGGGCTTGAACGCGGACGTGTTCACATTCGCGAGGTTGTTCGACCAGACGTCCATCCGGTAGAGGCCGGACATCATGCCAGACGCGGAGACCATCATGCCGTAGTTCATGGGGCGTGCTCCCCATCGGGGGCAACGTTGAAATCGATGTCAGATGCCGGTGCCTCTTGGAACCGCTCCGACGCCAGCCGAGCGGCTTGGGTGATGTGCAACGCGGCGGCGAGACGCGACGCCCGCACCAGGCGGCCGCCGAGGTCGCGGCACGCGAGGGCCAACCCTTCGGCCTGGGTCCCTGAAAATGGTGTTGAGACAACATTCCCGTCCATGTGCTACTCCGGGCGCAACATCCCGGAGGGAGAGCTACAACCGGCGTGCCAATCACCTCACTGGGCGAGGCAGCACATGGGAGTGGATCGTGTGATTCGGAGCGCAGAATCTGCGCGAGAGCGGTTCTATCTGGCGCAACGAACTGTCGTCAATTCGCGGCGAGCGCAGCAAGTCGATTCAGCTCGCGCCGCGGCATGTGCCATGAGGTTTGCCGCAGCCGCAGGCGCCTCCCAAGGGCACATTCCGAGCCGTCGGGCCCGAACTCGATAGCGGGGCGAACGTCGAGAGCTTCCGGACAAACACGCGTCCAAGCCCTTTGGGGTCCGGCACGGGCTCATCGGCTTGGGAGACCGCGCGGAGTAACTCGATGACCTCGCCGTCGGCTTGACTGACATACTCGTAGAGGGGCACGGGAAGAACTCCGTTCGCGTTGGCGTTGTTCCGGGAAAGGCGGAGCCAATTTGATCCTACCCGGTACATCCACCAAGCGGAGGAGGATTTCGATGCAGAGCGAATTTGATGGTCGGGGAATCGTTGTAACGGGCGGGACCGGGGCGCTCGGGTCCGCGGTCGTGGCAAGGCTGATTGGGCTGGGGGCCACTTGTTTCGTGCCATACGAGGATGAGAAAGAGCTCGCTAAGTTCGATTTGCGCGCGCACCCGTCGGTCAGACTCGCGGGGCCATTCGATTTGAGTGCCGAAGCGGCCGTTCGGTCGTTCTACGACGGGTTGGGTTCGATCTGGGCGTCCGTCCATACAGCTGGGGGGTTCGCCTACGCGCCGATCGACCAAACGGGGGAGGCGGAACTGGGCTTCATGCTCCGCAAGAACGCCATGACAGCGTTCCTGTGCTGCCGCGAGAGCGTGCGGCAGATGCGCAAGGGCCGCGGGCCCGGGCCGAGCGGGGATGCGATTGGGGGCCGGATTGTCAATGTTGCCGCGCGACCGGCGCTGGAGTGGCGGCAGGGCGCGAACATGACCGCGTACACGATGAGCAAGTCGGCGGTGGCGGCGCTGACTGAGGCGCTCGGCGAGGAGGTTGCCGTGGAGGGCATTCTCGTCAACGCGGTGGCGCCCTCCATCATGGACACGCGGGCCAACCGACGGGCGATGCCGGACGCGGACTTCACCAAGTGGGCGACACTGGACGATGTGTCGCGGACTGTGGTCTGGCTTGCGTCACCGTCGAACACCGTGACGCGCGGGGCGGTCGTTCCGGTATACGGGAAGAGTTGAGCGCGGGGCGGCTGCGCGGGGGAGAGGCTTCGAGCAGGCGCTCGGGTCGGTTACACTGGCCCGCGTGCGTCGGGCCCGGCAGGCGGTTGCGCGGGGCGTTCGTGACGGCGGCCGGGCACCAAGGAGTTCGCGTGATGTCGGCCTTGACCCAATCACCGGCGTGGCGTGCGCTGGAGTCGCACCATCGGGAGATTTCCGGAACGGCCATGCGGGACTTGTTCGCTCGTGATCCGGACCGGTTCAAGCGGTTCTCGATCCAGTTTGAGGATCTCTTCCTGGACTTCTCCAAAAACCGGATCACCGAGGAGACCATGCGTCTGCTGCTCGCCCTGGCGCGTCAGGCGGGCGGGGCCGGCGGAGTCGAGCATCGGCGCGACGCCATGTTCGCGGGCGAGAAGATCAACTTCACGGAGGATCGCGCGGTGCTGCACACGGCGCTGCGCAACCGCTCGGGCCGGGCGATCATGGCCGACGGGCGGGACGTGATGCCGGACGTGCGGCGCGTGCTGGCCCAGATGGCGAGGTTCTGCGACGCGGTGCGGACCGGCTCGTGGAGGGGGTACACAGGCCGGGCGTTCACGGACGTGGTCAACATCGGCATCGGCGGGAGCGACCTGGGGCCGGTGATGGTCACGGAGGCGCTCAAGCCGTACACGAAGCGGGACCTTCGCTGTCACTTTGTTTCGAACATCGACGGCACGCACCTGGCCGAGACGCTCCGCACGCTCGACCCCGGGACCACGCTGTTCGTTGTCGCGAGCAAGACCTTCACGACGCAGGAGACCCTCACCAACGCGACCAGCGCCCGCGCCTGGTTCCTGGGCGCGGCGCGCGACTCGTCGCACGTCGCGAAACATTTCGTCGCGCTCTCGACCAACGCGAAGGAGGTTTCGGCGTTCGGCATCGACACGGCCAACATGTTCGAGTTCTGGGACTGGGTCGGGGGCCGCTACTCGCTGTGGTCGGCGATCGGCCTGCCGATCATGCTCGCGATCGGGCCGGAGCATTTCGAGGAGCTGCTCGCGGGCGGGCACGCCATGGACGAGCACTTCCGAACGGCCCCGCTGGAGCGCAACCTGCCGGTCATCCTGGGGCTGCTGGGGATCTGGTACAACAACTTCTTCGGCGCGCAGTCGCACGCCATCCTGCCGTACGACCAGTACCTGCACCGCTTCGCGGCGTATTTTCAGCAGGGCGACATGGAGTCGAACGGTAAGTTCGTCGATCGCTCCGGCGCCCGCGTGGACTACGCGACCGGCCCCGTGATCTGGGGAGAGCCGGGGACCAACGGTCAGCACGCCTTTTACCAGCTCATCCACCAGGGCACGAAGCTCATCCCGTGCGACTTCATCGCTCATGCGCGCACGCATAATCCCCTGGGCGAGGTTGGGACCGCATCGGATCACCACCTGATCCTGCTGAGCAACTTCCTGGCTCAGACCGAAGCGCTGATGCGGGGCAAGACGTTGGCGGAGGCGAGGGACGAGCTCGCGCGGGCGGGCGTGGTCGGGGGCGCGGCGGATCGGCTGGCACCGCACAAGGTATTCGAGGGCAACCGCCCCACGAACTCGATCGTGGTGAAGCGGCTTACGCCACGCACGCTGGGGATGCTGATCGCGATGTACGAGCACAAGATCTTCGTGCAGGGGGCGGTGTGGAACATCAACAGCTTCGATCAGTGGGGCGTGGAGCTGGGCAAGCAGCTCGCGAAGGCGATCCTGCCGGAGTTGACCGGTTCGGGCGAGTCCCGCGGGCACGACAGCAGCACCAACGGGCTGATCGGTTTGTGCAAGGCGTGGCGGGGCTGAGGCCGAGCCGGCGCCGCGTTAGTTCACGAGCCCCTTGATCGCGCCACGCTGACGCGCCTTGTCGTATCGGGCCAGCGAGTCCTCGATGATGGCGTGCGCCGCCTGGGCGGGGAGGATCTCGTCAACGGTGACCTCCTTGCCCTCCAGCTGCTTGTAGTCGTTGAAGAAGCGGCGCAGGAGTTTGAAGATGTGGCTGGGGAAATCGCTGGCGGTGCGGAACTCGTTGTAGATCGGATCCTGGACCAGCACGGCGATGATCTTGTGGTCGGGCTGGCCCTGATCGATCATCGACATGAGGCCCACGGCGCGGGCGTCGCAGAGGGTCAGCGGCGGGATGGACTCCGTGCAGTACACCAGCACGTCCATGGGGTCGTCGTCCTCGGCCAGCGTCTGCGGGATGAACCCGTAGTTCGCGGGGTAGTAGACGGCGGAGGAGAGCACGCGGTCGAGGCGGAGCAGCCCCGAGCCCTTGTCGAGTTCGAACTTGAGGTTGGATCCCTTGGGGATCTCGACGATGGATTTGAAGTACTCGGGAAGATCCCGGTCTTCCACGGCGGGCGTGACGTCGTGCCAGGGGTGGACCATGGCGGAGGGTAGGGATCGGGGGTCGGCCCGGACGCGGTCCGCGGGCTGCCCCCGGCGGGGGAATCCCGGCGCGGGACCGATCGCTATTCTCATCGGATGTTGCGCGAGATTGACCGCGTGCTGATCGACCGCTCTCGCATCGCCCGGCGCGTGGGCGAGATGGGCGAGCAGATCGCGCGGGACATCGAGAGCGAGATCGCGGGGCACCCGGTCGCACCGGCCGGGGCCGAGCCGCGCGTGGTGCTGGTGCCGATCCTGACGGGCTCGCTGGTGTTCGTGGCGGACCTGATCCGCCGCATGCCGCTGAAGCTCAGCGTGCAATTGATGACGGTGTCGAGCTACCCCGGCAAGACAACCCAGAGCCAGGGCGTCACGCTTCAGGGCGAGATGCCGCGCGGGCTGGCGGGCGCCCACGTGCTGGTGGTTGACGACATCCTGGATTCGGGGCGAACGTTGGGGATGGTGCGGCGGGAGATCGAGGGGCAGCGACCGGCGTCGCTGCGGCTGGCGGTGCTGCTTCGCAAGCGGCTGGCCGGCGGTCCGCGGGCCGTGGACGTCAGCGTCGAGCATGTCGGCTTCGACATCGAGGACGAGTTCGTGGTGGGATACGGGCTTGATTTCGATGGTTATTACCGGAATCTGCCGGACATCGTGACGCTGCGTGCGGAGCAATTCGCCTCGCCCGGAACGGGGACACCCGCGTGAATCCGGCGCTGCGCGAGCCCGGCGTGGCGCGTGCGGCGGACGCCGCGGCGCGACCGTCGGCCGTGGGGGGGCCAGCCTGGGCCGCGTTATCGGACCTTGTGCCATCGAGCGAGACCATCCTGCTGACGCTCCGGCCGCATCCCGTGTCGATCGTGCTTCGGCCGCTGGGGCTGCTGTTGAATCTGGGGCTGGTCGCGGCGATCTCGCTGTGGCTGGATGCGCGGGGCCTGCTCGGCGGATACGGCGGGCGCGCGGCCGCCGCCGCCGCGGTGTGCGGGGGGCTGACGCTGGGGTGGCACGCCGTTGACTGGTCGTGCCGCTTGTACGTGCTGACGGACCGACGCGTGATGCGCCTGGCGGGCGTGTTCCGGCAGGTCGCGTACGACGCGCCGCTGCGATCGATCCAGCACGTGATCGTCTTTCGCTCCGTGCGGGAGCGGCTGTGCGGCCTGGGGAGCGTCGGGTTTGCAACGGCGGGCAGTGTCTCGATCGAGTTCTCGTGGTTCATGGTCGCCAACCCGGTGGCGGTGGTTCGGGTGGTGCGCGAAGCGATCGACCGCTACGGGTCGGGGACCGGGTCTCGATGAGCGTTCCGGGGCCGCGACCGCTGGTGATCGGGCTGTGCGGGGGCATCGGCTCGGGCAAGTCCGAGGTTGCGGGGGTGCTGCGCGACCTGGGTTGCGTGGTGGCCGACTCCGATGCGCAGGCCAGGGAGGCGCTGCGCGTGCCCCGCGTGCGCGAGCAACTCGTCGCGTGGTGGGGCTCGGGCGTGCTCGACCCGCGCGGCGAGATCGATCGGTCCCGTGTGGCCTCGATCGTGTTCGCGGCTCCCGCGGAGCGGGCCCGCTTGGAATCGCTGCTCCATCCGATGGTGCGGGCCGGACGGCACGCCCTGCTCGAACGTGCGGGGCGGGACGGAGCGATCGCGTTGGTCATCGACGCGCCGCTGCTGCACGAGGCCGCGGTCGATCGGGAGTGTGACTGGATCATCTTCGTGGATGCGCCGCGCGAGGTACGGCTTGAGCGCGTGCGACGGAGCCGGGGCTGGGATGAGGCCGAGTTGGCGCGCCGCGAGGCATCTCAACTCACCCCGGACGACAAGATGCGTCGCTCCGATTTCGTGGTTGCCAATGTCGGCGATCCGGCCGACCTGCGGACTCGGGTTGAGGCGGTCCTGGCAGAGATCCGCTGCCGCGGGCCCCGGGCGCCGCGCTGATGCGGCCGGCGGGGTGGGATTGACTCGACCGAGCGGGTCCGGTGCTATACTGTGGCGCAGCAGTCGGGTCAGGGCGGGACGACTCCCACGGCTTCCGCCGCGACTGACCGGGCACACCCAACCAGTTTACCGCGTATGGATTTGCCCTCGATGACGGGGCCCGGGGTGAACGGTTGAATGTTGAGCCCGAACTGGGGCGAGCGGACTGAGATCAGGACAGCCGTGAGGAGCCGTCAGGCACCCTCGGCGAGCGTGCAGGGTTGCACCATCTACTCGATACAAGAGAAACGAATCGACCGTTCAGCCCCTGAATCAGGGCGGTGATCGCAACCATTCAAGGAAGCAGCGGCATGGCAAAGTCACATGGCCCTTCGGAAGAACCCAAGTCAGCCGTGACGCGCCCCGCGCCGTCTCCATCGGACGGTGCATCGCCTGTCGCGCGTCGCGCGCCTGCGCCAGCTCCGGCACCGTCGGTATCACCAACCCTGCCGCAATCACCCTCGGCTCCGGCGCCTTCGCCGTCGTTCGGTCAGGGTGGCGGGGGATCGGGCGAGCGGGAGCACGGTCACTCAGCTCCGAGTTCTTCGCCGGGGCAAGGCGGGGGCTACGGCTACGGGGGATCGCGTCCATACCCCAACGGCCAAGGCGGTGGAGGCTCGTACGGGGGATACGGGGATCGCGGTGGTCATCGCCGCAAGAAAAAGCGCCGCAAGGGCGGAATGGGGATGGGCCCGGGAATGGGAGGGGGACCGGCCGAGTTCCGTCCCAGCGGATCGTGGGACTTCGTGCTTCCCAGCGACGAGGAGCTGGAGCGGGAGGCGGCGGAGCTCGAACGGATCGTGGCGCAGGCCGACCCCAAGACCCTCAAGGACGCGTTGACGATCTCGCAGTTGCAGCGCATGAACATCGAAGAGCTGCACGCGGTCGCGAAGAAAGAGGGCCTCGAGAATTACTTCCAGGTTCCCAAGCAGGACCTGATCTTCAAGGTGCTCAAGACCCGTGCCGCCAAGCAGGGGCTGATGTTCGGCGAGGGCACGCTTGAGATCATGCAGGACGGGTTCGGGTTCCTCCGCTCGCCCGAGCAGTCGTACCTGGCTGGCCCGGACGACATTTACGTGTCGCCGACCCTGGTTCGGCGGTTCGGGCTGCGGCGCGGGATGGAGGTCAAGGGCGCGATCCGGCCACCCAAGGAGAGCGAACGGTACTTCGCCCTGCTGCGCGTGGACGAGGTGAACGCGGCGCCGCCGACGCGGTCGGGTCGGCTGACTCCGTTCGAGGACCTCACGCCGCTGCACCCCGAGGAGCGGTTCATCCTCGAGACCGCTCCCGACGAGATCGAGATGCGGATCATGGACCTGGTCGCGCCGCTGGGCAAGGGTCAGCGGGCGTTGATCGTGGCCCCGCCGCGCACCGGCAAGACGGTGCTGCTGCAGAAGATCACTCGAGCCATCAGCAAGAACTACCCGGACGTGAAGATCATCGTGCTCCTGGTTGACGAGCGTCCGGAGGAAGTGACGGACTTTCGCAGGCACACCGACCGGAAGGTCGAGGTGGTGGCGAGCACGTTCGACGAGCACTCGTCGCGACATGTTCAGGTGGCGGAGATGGTCATCGAGAAGGCTCGCCGGATGGTCGAGTTCGGCCAGCACGTGGTGATCCTGCTGGATTCGATCACGCGGTTGGCTCGCGCGTACAACGCCGAGATGCCGCATTCGGGAAAGATCATGTCCGGCGGCATCGACGCGAACGCCTTGCAGCGTCCGAAGAAGTTTTTCGGATCCGCTCGCGCCATCGAGGACGGGGGATCGTTGACGATCATCGGCACGGCGCTGGTGGACACCGGCTCGAAGATGGACGAGGTCATCTTCGAGGAGTTCAAGGGGACGGGCAATTCGGAGTTGCATCTCGATCGCAAACTCATGGAGAAACGCATCTACCCGTGCATCGATGTCGCGGCATCGGGGACGCGTCGTGAGGAGCTGCTGCTGGACAAGAAGGAGCTGGAGCTGGTGTACCGGCTGCGCAAGGTGCTGGCGGACATGAACGTGGTCGAGGCGATGGAGCTGCTCAAGAGCCGTTTGGCCAAGTTCAAGACCAACGCGGAGTTCCTCATCTCGATGAACCTCGGCTGAGCCGAGCGGGCAGGCGGGTTGGGGGCGACGTCGGTGCTGAGCGGAACCACGCGGGGCACGATCATGGGGCGAGGATTCTGGACTTGGGCGGTGATGGCGCTGGCATCGGCGTGGGCCCTTCTCGCGGTCACGGGCGGAATCTGGGTGGTGGTTGAGTGGCCCGGGCGTTGGCCCGTGTTCCGGACGGCGAGCCTGCTCGGCGGCGTCACATTTCTTGCGATGGGGCAGTTCCTCTTCTCCGCGCTCGTGGCCGATCGCCTGTTCCCCGGCGCGAGCCAGCGCCTGACCGGGAGTTTTCAGGTCGCGGCGGCGCTGGTCTTCTTTGCAGGGGTGCTGGCTCTTCTGACGAAGTTCCTCCTTCTTGTGATCGGAGACGCCAAGTGATCAAGCGGGTGCGATTCGGGCTGCCGGGAGCGGCGGTGTTGGCGCTCGCGGCCGTTGGCGCGACGCGGAACGCCGCGGCGTGGGGAGCGCCGATGCCGCTGGGCGTTCACGTTGCCATCGAGCCGCCGCGTGCGGATGCGGACCAGCTCTGGCGGTCGCTCGTCGCCCGTCAGGTTGCACGGACGGCGCTGCTCGACCTGAAGCTCATCCGGGACCCCGGCGAGAGCGACTTCCGGATCGCGCACACGGTTCTGCGCATGGCATCGACGCTCGCGCCGCAGGACGCGGACATCGCCCGCATGGTCGCCGACGCGGCCCGCGCGGCGGGTGACGCCGACGCGGAAACCGAGGCGCTCCGGTCGGTCGTCCGTGGCGATGCGTCGGACACGGTCGCGCAGCTCCGACTCGTGCTCGGGCAGATCGGCCGTTTGCAGAGCGTCGAGGAGCGTCTCGCCCAGCTGGAGCGACTCACGGGCGATGGGGCCCGGGCGCTCGACCCGTCGGTACGTTCCCGTCTGGCGCTCGAAGCCGCGCTCCTGCACCATCAGCGGGGCGAGTCGCCCGTGTTCGCACGCTGGCTTTCGCGCGCGATTGAACTCGACGCGACGAATAAGGATGCCGCCTTGCTCGCCGTCGACTTTGCCGACACGCGCATCACCGATCATCGCGCTCGCCTGGACCTGCTCGCGACGCTGCTGTACGCCGATCCACTGGATCACGCGACGCACCTGCGGCTGGCGCGAGAATTGGCTGCGGCCGGCGCCGCGAAGGGCGCCCAGCGGTTCTACGACTTGATGAAGTCCCTGGCTGAGCAGCAGGGTGTGCGGCTGACGGACGCAATGGACGCGGAACTTCAGGTGCAGAAGTGGCGGGTGCAGGGCGGCTCGCGCGTGCTGGCCGACCTCTCGGCGCTCATCGATCGGCCCCGCAAACAGATGGAGCAGCTGCGGGAGGAGGCCCTGAAGTCGGGCATCGCCGCCCGCCGCATTCAGGATCCCAAGGACATCCGCCTGACCCTCGACATGGAGCGCGTGCGCCTCGCTTCGGCCTCGGCCGTCGGAGACGATGCCCGGACCACGAGCTGCATGGAGGAGTTCGAGGGCACTCTTGAGCGATACGTCAGCCGCATCGCGAGCCCGGCCACCCGGCCGGACAACATGACCGAGTCCGACGCCGAGGAGGAGACGCGCCGCTGGACCAACGAGGCGACGTGGCTCCGCGTGTGGACGGGTCAGCAGCTCGACAAGGCCGAGGCTGCGCTGGCCGAACTCCGCGAGCAACGGGGCATCAACCCCGATGCGCGATCACGCCTCGAGGGCTGGATGTCCCTCCACAAGGGCGACCTCGTCGCGGCCGAGCGGCTGCTTGCCCCGTTGAGCGGCACGGACCCGCTCGCCGACATGGGAATGGCCGCGGTTCTCGAGGCACGCGGCGACGCCGGCGCGGGCGCCCGTTACACCGCCGTGGCCCGCAGGCAGGCCGGCACGCTCGCGGGAGCATGGGCGGCCACGAGGGCGGAGAAAGCGGGTGGAGCCGCCTTTGATCCTGGCCCCGAGGCCAAGGCGCTCGAGGATTGGGCCAAGTCGATCCCCGCGCACCTGGATCGGATGGTCGAGAACCCGCGGAACTTCATGAGCCTCACCGCGAGTTTCGAGAACCGCAAGATCGGGCCCATCGATCGCGCCGTGCTCCGCGTACGCCTCCGCAACACCGCGCCAATCCCGCTGGGCGTATCACCCGCCGGCCCCATCAATTCCCAGCTGCTGCTCGCGCCGCGGGTCGACGTGGACTCGAAGCAAGTTGTGGCCAGCGCCGTGCCCGAGGTGGTCTCGGTCGAGCGCCGACTGCGGCTGATGCCGCGCGAGGAAATCGACGTTCGTGTCTGGGCCGATCCCGGTTATCTCGGGTGGGCACTGGAGCTGGTCGGCGGACGAGCCTCCCGCCTCCGGTACCGCATCATCCAGGGCTTCACGGCGGGTCAGTCCGGCGGCTTCGAGGTCGGGCCGCACTGCATCGCGACGGAATCCGATCTTCTGGAGCGGTCCGCGTTCGACGAAGCGAGCGCGGAGGCGACGGCCCTTGATGGGCTCATCGAAAACGCCGCGCGCGAGCGACTGGCCTCTGTACTGGGCGCGGCGCGTTGGAGAATACTCCTGCCGCCGGAGTCTCGCGAGCGGATCACGTCGGAGCAGGTCGAGTCCGTGGCGGGCGCCCTGAGCCGGCGGTACGCCCGAGCGGATCGCGAGGAGCGATTGCTCATGCTGGCAATGACGCCCCACCATGTGCTGGCGCCCGGGATGGCGACCTTCGATCGGTCGCTCCCTGACGACGCTGATCCGGCGGTGGCCGCGCTGCGGCTGCTGACGCGCGTCTCCGAGCCCGACGATGCGTTCCTTGGCGCGTGCCTGTTCTCGTCCGACGCTACCACTGTGGCGCTCGCCGAGATGATCAAAGAACGGCTCGACCGTGGTCCGGACATTCGTTGCTATGCACGCCTGGCAACCAGCGTGCCGCGGTTCGAGCCCGGCGCTGAGAACCAGGATCCCGGGGCCAAGTAACGGCCCGACCCATCGCTGGGCCGCGCTCGGTTCGCGTGCGGAACGTGATGCCCCGTGCCCTGCTCGTGGTCGGTCTGGGCTTCATGTACGGTGCGGCACGAACCGCGCGGCAAGTCATGCGTACGGACATGGTGACCACCGCACCATGAGGGTGCGGAAGGGGTGGTGGCCGGGGTGGGCCTGCCGCGCAGTTCGTCCGCTAACTCACCGCCGTGCTCCAGAGGGAGCCGGCGGTTCAGGCATTCAAGTGTGTGGGACGGGTTCGCAAGGGATCGTGCCGATGTGAGGTACCGGTCGGCTTGGAGCGATCGGGCGCCATCGCGGCTTCGAAGGGGCCGTTGCTCCGGGGTGAGTCATGGTCAACAAGATCGAACAAGATCACGGCCGGTTCCGTCAGATCGTCAAGGGGAAGATCAGGCGCGACCTGCGTCGTTTCATCGCGCGGGATGAACTGATCGGCCGCGAGGGCGGCCGCTTTGTGTCCATCCCGGTTCACGACATCGATATCCCGACATTCAGGTTCGGCGACAACGCGGGCTCCGTGGGAATGGGCGAGGGCGACGAGGGGCAGGACGCGGGCAAGGGCAAAGGGGGCGAGTCTCAGGGCCGCCACCTGTTCGAGGTTGATATCAACATCGAGGAGCTTGCCGACATCCTGGCGGAGGAGCTGCAGCTCCCGCGCATCAAACCGCGCGGGCGGCATAAGCTGACGACAATCCGCGATCGTTACTCCGGGATCCGACCGGTGGGCCCCGCGTCGCTCCGGCATTTCAAGCGATCCTACCGTGAGGCGCTGCGACGCCAGATCGGCCTGGGCGCGTACGACCCCGCGAACCCCATCGTTATCCCCGTCAAGGACGACATGCGATTTCGCTCGTGGACCGAGGTTCGGAAGCCGCAGTCCAACGCCGCGATCGTGTACATGATGGACGTCTCGGGCTCCATGGGCGACGAGCAGAAGGAAATGGTTCGGCTCGCGGCGTTCTGGATCGACACCTGGCTGCGCCGTAACTACGAGGGCATCGAATCCCGGTATGTCGTCCACGACGTCACCGCGCAGGAAGTCGACCGGAAGACGTTCTTCTCCGTCCGCGAGGACGGCGGCACGCGGATCAGCTCCGCGTTTCAGTGCGCCGCAAAGATCCTCCAGGAGCACTACGCCCCGACCGAATGGAACTGCTACCTCTTCCACTTCTCCGACGGCGACAACTCGTCCGAGGCGGACAATCGCGCGTGCGTGCAGATGCTCGATCGGCAGCTCCTTCCCGTGTGCAACATGTTCGGCTACTGCCAGGTCAAGTCGGCGTACGGATCGGGGAGCTTCTACGGCGTGCTGCGCGAGGCGTTCCCCGACAAGGGCGGCCCGCATTGCGATGACCAGGGGTCCAAGGTTGTGGCGGCGCGGGTCAATGAGCGCGAGGACATTCTCGAGTCGCTCCGCACGTTCTTCAAGTCCGGCCGATGAAGCCCCCGAGTCCGACGGGCCGTGGCGTTCCGCGGCTAAACTCTGCCGATCGAGGGCCCGGACGTGATGATCTTCCCAATGATCTCTGTGATCGTCTGGTACCTCACCTTCCGTTGGCGGCGGACGTGGCTCGGCGCCTCGGTGCTGACGATGGCCGTGTCGTTGCTCGCGTCGGCGTGGTACGCGGTCTACCTCTTCCAGATCACCCGATTGCCCATCATCATGCCCGAGCTGGTGTCGGTCATGCTCGGGCCGTACACCGTCATGGTTGCGATCGTGGGCCTTTTCATTCTGCTCATGCCCACGCGGCTCCCGAATCACGTCTGCCGGCGTTGCCGCTATGACCTGAGCGGACTCGATCCTGTCGGGCTGGTGTGCCCGGAATGCGGCACCCCGTCCAATCTCATTCCTTCCCCGCCCCCGGCCCATCTCGTCTGCCCCGGCTGCTGCCTGTACCTGTCGGGCGTCGATCCAGAACTGACGCACTGCCCGGCGTGCGGGCGCGAGCGGGTCGTCGCTCCGCTCACCCGGCCAATGTCGTTCAGCCCCTCAGGATCCGCCACGCCGCGCCCAGCAGCAGGATGAGCAGCGGCAGTCCCGCGACCAGAATCCATCGGAGCGTGGACATCTGGCCCGAGGTCATCGGACCAATCACGGGGACAACCCTCGCGGTCGCGCCCGACGCCACCAGTTCGTCCCGACCCGCGAGCCAGTACACCGCGGCTTGCGCCAACTCGAAATTCGCGGGCGTTCGGGCGACCACGCGCCCGTCGACGACCTCGGCGGCCGCCGCGACCTCATCGAAAAACCAACCGTTGGATCCGATCACGACCAGGCGGCCCGATCTTCCCGTTGAGCTGTTCGGCGCTTCGATGGCCGCGCCGAGAACCCACGGCCCGACAGGATCGTCGCGGGACGAGTCGTTCGCCGGCGCCGAGGGGGACCCGGCTCGCTCGGTCGGAGCGAGCGAGCGGTAGTCGATCCAGTCCGCCTCCGCCCACGCGGCCGGATCCGCGGTCACCGTGAGCAGAGGTGAGAATGTCGCTCCGGATCCGTCGCGCGGAGCGGGGCCGATCGGAACGGCCCACGGCAGGCGCGCTCGAAGGCCGCGCACGGCCCGCGCGATGACGTGCCCGTCTTCCTCGCACGTCAGCGTGGTGTCCGGATCCACGATCCGGTTCTTCCCCTCGCGACGTTCATGCATCAGCGGTCGACCCGAATCGACCCGCACGCCCCAAGGCGAGAGGAACTCCACGAGAGGGTCCTTCTCGCCCACCCCGGGCAGGGCCGAAGGCGTGACGGAGACGAGCACCGGGCGACCCTGTTCCAGAAGCCGCCCCATGGTTTGCGCGAGGTTTCGCGCCCACAGCGCGCTCTCCGGACGGCGTACATCTGTCGGCACCAAGGCGAAGATCAACGGCCTGGTCCCGGATGGATCGATCGCCGCGGTCTTGAGATCGGGATCGAGCGTGATCGGCCACTCCGCCAGATCGATCCCCCGTGCCGAGAGGTGCTCCAGCAGCGCGCGGAGAGGCTGGAACTGAGGCGCCAGCCGCACCGGCGCCGCGTGTACCAGCACGAGGATCGGTCGGCGTGCATCCGTGAGCGAAACGACCGCGGTGGCGATCAGTTCCTCGGCGCGAGCCCGAACGTCATACGTGGGCGAGGACCCGGGCTGGGGCAGCAGCGCATCGATGTTGATGGACGCCACGCCGGTTGACGCCCCCGAGGGAGGGCCGACGACCAACGCCGCGCGCCCGCCCCGCAGCGTGCGTGCGACCGAGAGGATGCGCGGCGGGCGCAGCATGCCGAGCGCATCGTCGAGCGAGGTGGCGCGCTCTCGGACCGAAGCGATCAGCACGCGGGCGTGGACCGCTTTCTCCCGCCAACCTGTGCTCTGCGTGCCGGTCGCGGTCAGGCGATCGATGGCTTCGGCGAGCGATCCCAGATCCCGTGTCAGGCTTGAGAGGGTCGCGCGCAAGCCGTTCGCGGCCTCATCGCTTGGCAGGAAGAGTGTGCCGGGAAGTGGGGCCGTCAGCGCGGCCCGTGCGGCATCCGTCGCGCGCGCGACGTCCGCCCGCGCCGCTCGGATGGCGGCCGCGGCCGCGCCGAGACTCCTCTTCGAATCGTGGCCCTCGTCCCCCTGAATCTCGGCCGCGGCGGCGAGCTCCGCCGCAATCTCGGCGAGCGTCGGAAGGAACTCGGAAGCGGCGGCGACGGAATCTGAGACCTTGGACACATGCGAATCAGTTTCGGTGCGGAAATCTCCCGCCAGCCTCGCCAGCAGCGATTCGTAGCGAGCCCGGCCGTCGGCCGTGCCAACGTCCAGCACCGTGCAATCGACGCGTGCCCCTGAGGCGTTCGGCACCGCGTCGTCGGTCCACTGATTGAAGCGATCCGTGACATCCGCCACGGCCGTGAGCGTGCGTGCATCCAGCGACCGCAGATCAGCCGCGAGGATCACGTCGAATCGGCCGACAACGCCCCGCAGCAGCGCGGTCGTCCAAGGTGAGAGGTGGTGCTCGCGCATCGCCGTCACGTCCCAGGCCACCCGCGTTCGAGCGCCGATCACCCCGGCGAGCGTGCACGCCGCAGTCATCGCGATCAGAAGCAGCACGCTCCGGGCCGCCAGCGTCTTGCGCCGCACGCCCCCGGCGTGCGGACCAATCGGCGCGATCATCGCCACCTCCTGCTCTGCAGGAGCACCGTGGCGATCCCGAGGCACCAGACTGCCGCGCACACGAAGAACACGACGTGCGCGGAGTCGATGACGCCGCGCGCGAAATCGGCCATCCGAGGCTGGACCGAGAACCCATCCACGAGCCCGCTCCAGGGCTCGGACAGAAGCCCCGACAGTCGCTGCGCCGCCACCTCGGCGCCGATGAGCAGGAACATGGCGCCCAGGAATGCCAGTGTCTGACTGGACGTCAGGCTTGACACGAGCGTGCCCGCCGCGAGGTACAGCATGCCGAGCAGCATCACCCCGATGTACCCCGACAGAATGGGGCCGGGATCGGGCGCGGCGAGCATCCACAGCACGCCCACGAAGCAGATGGTCGGCGCCAGGATGGTCGCAAGGAACATCCACGCCGCGAGGAACTTGCCGACCACCAGTGCGGCTTCGTTCACGGGTGACGTCAGCAGCGTTTCGATGGTGCCGGTACGGAGTTCTTCACTGAACAGGCGCATCGAGATCGAGGGCGCGACGATGATCAGGATGCTCCACCAGAGACCGAAAAACTCCCGCATGGTCGCGGGCTGGCCCGGCGCTAGGCAAGACCGCGTGAAAATCACAGCGCTCAGGCACACGAACAGCGCCGTCACCAGCCACCCGACGGGGAGTCGGAAGAACGCCGCGTACTCGCGGCTCGCGATGGTCCACACGCTCCGCATCGTGCTCCCTTGGGGGTCAGCTCCGCCCCGACCTTAGCCCGCGCGCTCGATGACAGACTTGAAAACCCGGTCGAGCGTGGCCCGTTCCCGGTGCAAATCCCGAGCGACGATCGATGCGCCCGCGAGCGCTCGGGCCACGGGCTCGCGGGCGTCCGACCTCGGAACCTTCGGTCGCGCGCGCAATCGCGTCCAGCCGCCGCCCAGGGGTTCCGCTGACACACCGGCAATGTCGGGGACATCGGCGAGCGCCCGGGTGGCGGTCGCGGTCAAGGAATCCTGTATCTCAATGAGTATCTCGTCGGAGCCTCCCGAAATGCCAAACTCCCTCAAGAGTTGGTCAGGCGTGCCGTCCGCCCGCACGCGGCCCCCTGCCAGGATGACCACCCGGTTGCACGTCCGCTCGATTTCGGGGAGGATGTGCGAACTGATGAGCATCGTGTGCGTCCCAGTCAGTTCGCGTAGCAGTTCGCGAGCCTGATCCAGTTGTGTCGGGTCCAGGCCGCTGGTCGGCTCGTCCAGGATCAGCACCTCCGGTTCGTGCAGGAGTGCCGCTGCCAGCCCGACGCGTTGCCTCAGACCCTTGCTGAGCACGCCAATTCGACGTTGTGAGGATTCTCGAAGACGACATTGTTCGAGTACCGCGTCGACTCGAATTCGACGCCGAGCGCGATTCAGTCGGAACAACTGCGCGCGGTGTTTCAAATAGTCTACTACCCGCATTTCGGGATAAATAGGATTGGATTCTGGAAGGTATCCAATACGTTCTCGGACCTGTTCAGAGTTTGCTATGGTATCGAAACCACAAACAGCAATTTTCCCTTCATTAGGGGGTAAAAAACTCGTGATTACCCTCATCAGTGTCGATTTTCCGGCCCCGTTGGGACCGAGCAATCCGACCGTCTCACCCTTGCGAATGGTAAGTGTGACCCCGGACAGGGCGTTCGTGGGGCCGAAACTCTTGGTTATGTGGGTGAGTTCAATCATGAAGTCGCGGCTTCAACTCGGTTTGCTGGACATGGTCGAGGAGTTGTTCAGGTTACGGTCCAATTCGAACCGGTGAGGCACCGATAGTGAAGAACGATGGTACATCGGGCGACCCCTGCTACGCTCATCCTGCGGGTGAGAGTGAACACGTGACGACCACACAGGAGCGACCGCGTCTGCTGGTGCTGAGCGATCCGAGCGCCGAGGCCTCGGACGTCCTGTCGTCGCTGCGCGAACGATTCGACGTCGTGGTTGCGGCTCCCGGCTCGGCGCTGGACATCATCAGGCGGGGGGAGTGTCGCCTGGTGCTCGCGGAAGCTGCGGATTTCGTGCCGCTGGAACGTGATCTGGTTGAGCGTGAGGCGTCGGTGGTTCTCAACGCCCTGGGGGAGGGCGTGTGCGTGGCCGATATCGAGGGGCGGCCGCTATGGTCGAATGACCGGTTTCGGACGTACCCGCAGGCCATGCGGGCCCGGATCATGGAGGTGTGCCGCAGCGCGGGCGAAGGGTTCCGCGCGGCGCTCGGCCAGATCGGGTCCACGGACGCGGCGGGAAGCCTGGAGCCGACGCGATCACCGGGGCTGGCGGGGCGGCGGTTCGACGTGTCGGAGCCGGATGACTCGCGGTTCTACGAGGTGCTGGCCTCGCCCGTTCTCGAGCCGACGTTCGGGGCGGACCAGGCTCGGGTGCGGGTGGCGGCGCTGGTGTGGGACGTGACGAGGATGCGTCGCGCACAGCGGAAGATGGAGGCGATCAACCGTGCCGGCGCCGAGCTGGTGCGATTCGAGACCGACTCGGCCAAGCGGCGGAGCGTTGGGGACCGGCTTCGTCTGGTGGAAGAGAAGATCATCCGGCTCTGCCACGAATTGATGCACTTCGATCACTTCCTGATCCGTCTCATCGATCCCCAGACGCAGCGGCTGGAGATGGTGGTGGCCTCGGGCCTGCCGCAGTCGGCGATCGAACTGGAAATCTATGCGCGGGCGGAGGGGAACGGAATCTCGGGGTATGTCGCGGCGACCGGTCAGAGCTACCTGTGCGAGGACACCCGGAGCGACCCGCGCTATCTGGCGGGCCTTCACGAGGCGAGATCTTCGCTGACCGTGCCGCTGCGGCTGAATGATAAGATCATCGGTATTTTCAACATCGAATCGAACGAGCCGCACGCGTTCACGGAAGAGGATCGGCAGTACGCCGAGATCTTCGCGAACCACATCGCGCTGGCGCTGCACATCCTGGACCTGCTCGTCATCGAACGGTGCACGACGGGGCAGGCGGTGTCCGGTACGGTCCAGGGAGAGATCAGCGAGCCGCTGGAGGACCTTGCAAAGGTCGCGGATCGGCTCCGCGAGGCGGCGGCGTCACAGCCCGAACTGGCCCGGATCATCGAGAGGATCACGACCGATGTGGATTCGATCCGTCGTCGGGTGAGAGAGGTCGGCGCCGGACCGCAGACGCTGCTGGGAGCGGAGAAAGCCATCGCGGAGGGACGGATCGATCCGCTGCTTCTTGGCAAGCGAATCCTGGTGGCGGACGACGAGCCGCGCATCCGGCAGTTGATCCGCGATGTGCTGCGGACGCGGGGCTGCGACGTGACCGTGTGCGAGAATGGCGCGCAGGCCATCGCGGCCCTGAACGAGTGCGGGGGCGTGAACTCAAAAGCTCGCTCGTTCGACCTCGTGCTCTCGGACATCAAGATGCCCGACCACAACGGGTATGAGATTTACGCCGCGGCCAGGCGCACCTCCGCGCAGGTTCCCGTCATCCTGATGACGGGGTTCGGGTACGACCCGCATCATTCGATCGTTCGGGCTTCGCAGGAGGGGCTCCAGTGCGTGCTGTTCAAGCCGTTCCCGGTTGAACAGCTCCTGGCCGAGATCCAGAAAGCGATCAAGGAAACGGTCTGAGGGTGGCGGACGCGCCGTCGCGGGCGCCCATCGTTCCGGTTCACTGCGATCGAAAGCCGATCAGCACTCGGGGTCGATTGTCCAGGTCGCGCACCGTGCGTACGGCCGTCAGGCCCGCGTCGCGGGCCAGCTCCGCAGCACGGGCCGCGTGACACGCGGCGGTCTCCACGAGCAGCATGCCTCCCGGGCGGAGCAGGTCCGGCGCCCCGGCCAGGATCGGCGCGATGAAATCGAGGCCTTCCGTGCCGGCTCGGAGAGCGAGGTGCGGCTCGTGCAGCCTGACATTGGGCGCCACCTCGTCCCATTCGTGATCGGGGATGTACGGCGGGTTGCTCATGATCGCGTGGAACGAGCCGGCCGCGGCGTGCGTGCGCAGCGGTTCGAGGAGGTTGCCCTGTTGGAATTCGATCCGGTCGAAAACGGCGTGGCGTCGCGCGTTCTCCACTGCGATCTCGATCGCGTCGTATGAAAGATCGGTGGCCACGGCGCGCGCGCCCGCAAGATTCTTGAGAATCGCGACGGCGAGGCAACCCGAGCCGGTGCAGAGATCGGCGATGAGCAGTCCCGTCCCGGAGGCGCCGCCCGCGACGCCCCAGCCCGGTTCGGCGCGGGCGTGCTGGAGCAACTCCTCGACGATTGTTTCGGTGCTGGGGCGTGGGATCAGCACGCGCCGGTCCACCCGGAATGGCAGGCCGAAGAACCACGCCTGGCCAACCAAGTACTGGACGGGCTCATGTTTCAGTGCTCGTGACACAAGGTCGCGTAGCGCATCTCGTTCCAAGGGAGAAGCGGGACGGTCCGGGTCCGTGTAGAGCCTGAGACGTTCGGCGCCGATGACGTGGGAAACGAGCAACTCGGCACAGAGTCGGGGCGAGTCGAGACCTGCCCTGGTGAACGCTTCGGTCATCCACGCGAGCAGGCGGCGGGTCGTCCAGTTCTCCGATCGCTCACTGGCGGCTCGGCTCATTCGGGCACTGTAGTAGTGCCGTGGTGGGGCGGGCGTCGGAATCGGTCATGCACCGTCGTACCAGTTCTGCGCCGTGGTGGAATCCACTCGGATGGGCACGCGGAGCTGCATGGCGCGCTCCATACGAGCCACCACGAGCGCTCGGAGCTCCTGGGCGGAGCTCTCCGGCGATTCGAAGACGAGCTCGTCGTGGATCTGCAGGAGCATCCGCACGTCAGGGATTTCGGGCGCGGCACCCGATCTGTGATGGGCGGCGATCGGGCTGAGGCGGCGATGGAGGTCGATCATGGCGAGCTTGATGAGGTCCGCGGCCGAGCCCTGCACCACGCTGTTTATGGCCACACGCTCGGCAAGGGCACGGCGCGAAGGGTTGGTCGAGTCGATGTCGATGACCGGGCGCCGCCGGCCGAGCATGGTCTCGACATAGCCGTGGCGGCGCGCCTGCTCGATGCACTCCTGGAGGAACGTGGTGATCCCCGCGAAGCGGCGCTTGTACGAGTCGATGATCGCCGCCGCGGCGTCGTTGGAGATCCCCAGACGGCGCGCCAGACCGAACGGGGTGATGCCGTACACGATGCCGAAGTTCACCATCTTCGCGCCGGACCGTTGCTCCCGGGTCACGCGTTCGAGCGGGACGCCGTGGATTTGCGCGGCGACGGCGGCGTGGATGTCCTCGTTGCGTTCGAAAGCGGCGATAAGGCCGGGATCGCGCGACAGGTGTGCCAGGATGCGCAGCTCGATCTGCGAGTAGTCCGCGCTGACCAGCACCCGGCCGGGTGGCGCGACGAAGGCGCGGCGGATTTCGCGGCCGACGTCCGTACGGATGGGGATGTTCTGCAGGTTCGGGTCGCTTGAGGCGAGCCTCCCGGTGGCCGCGACGGTCTGGTGGAAGCTGGTGTGGATGCGTCCGGTGGCGGGGTTGATGGCCTCGCGCAGGCTCTCGAGGTAGGTGCCGACAAGCTTGGCGAGTTG
Organism: Phycisphaerae bacterium; assembly: GCA_016794925.1. GTDB lineage: Bacteria > Planctomycetota > Phycisphaerae > Phycisphaerales > UBA1924 > JAEUIW01. Next base: position 95,683 of record JAEUIW010000002.1, on the reverse strand, counting down.
CCGGTGCTCCAGGATGAGCCGCGGAAGCGGGGTTGTGATCGCGTTATCCTCCGCGAGAGCCTCGAGGACCTCCACGTCGGTGGAGTTGCCGGTCTTCGTCTTCTTGATCGGCTTGAGACCCAGGCCCGGTTCCGAGGCGTCGCGCGGGTTGAAGAGCGCCGCGGCCAGCTGCTTGGGCGAGTCGGGGTTGAGCGTGCGGCCGAGGGCCGCGTACGCGGCATCATCGATCCGGCCACGGATTTCCTGGAGCTGCTTCAGCAGCCGGGCTCGCTGGCGATCGAGCTCGTCTTGATCGACGGCGATGCCGTTCCATTCCAGCTCGGCGAGCACCTCGACGAGCGGGATCTCGACCTTGGCACACAGCTCGGCCAGTCCCATCGCCCGGAGCTGGGGCGCCATCACGTTGTGCAAACGGAGCGCGGCGTCGGCGTCCTCGGCAGCGTAGATCGCGGCACGATCGAGGGGCGCGTCGGAAAAGGGGCGTTGCCGCGCGCCCGTGCCGATGAGTTCGGTGATCGAGATGTTCGCATGAGCAAACAGGGCGAGCGTGAGCGCATCGAGGCCGTGGCTGGAGCGAGAGGAGTCGATCAGGAATGAGGCGACCATGGTGTCGCACGCGATTCCACGCAGATCGACGCCCGCCGCGCGCAGCACGAGCATGTCGAACTTGAGGTTGTGGCCGGTCTTCCGGTGGTCGGGATCGCCCAGCATCGGGCGGAGCGCGTCGAGCACGGACCGCGCGTCAAGGTGCGAGTCTGCTTCCGGGGAACGCACGGGGATATAGCACGCGAGCCCGGGCTCGACTGCCAGCGAGATTCCGCAGAGTGCGCTCGTGAGGGGGGAGAGCCCCGTGGTCTCCGTGTCGATCGCGATCACGGGGGCGGCGCGTCCCAATTCGATCCAACGTCGCAACTGCGCGTGGGTGCGGACGCATTCATAACGGTCGTACCAGTTGTCCGTTACGCCGAAAGTCGCTCCGGCCCGCGTGCCGGGCAACGCGTCCGCATCGATTCGGTCAAACAGGCCGGGGGCGAGGGGCGAGGGCGGCGCACGGTCGGCCGGAGCGCGTGGCGGGGGCATGCCCTCCGCGGTCGAATCTGCCGCGGGCGCACGCTCGGGGGCGAGCGGACGACCGAGCGAGGCCAGGATCTCACGGAGCTCGGTCTGATAGCGGTTGAATCCGAGTTCCTTCAGGATCGGCAGCAGGCGTTCGAGCCGCAGCGTGCGCACGCGAGCGGTCGCGAGATCGAACTCGATGGGAGCGTCGCGGCGCAGCTCTACGAGTTGCTTGTTGAGGGGCAGGCGGCTCAGCGAAGATCGCAGCGAGTCGCCGCGCTTGCCGGGGATCTCGCCCGCGTGTTCGGCGAGCGACTCGATGGTGCCGTATTTCCTGATCAACTCCACGGCGGTCTTCGGTCCGATTCCCTCAACCCCCTTGACGTTGTCGGCGGTATCGCCCATGAGCGCGAGCATGTCAACAACCTGAGGCGGGGACAGCCCCGTCTCATCGCGGAGCGTGCTCTCGGTGATTAGTTCGTCGGTGTGTACATCGTACATCTCGACCGGCGCGCCCGCGGAATCGCCGCGCTCGCCCCGCAGGAGCTGCTTCAGGTCCTTGTCCTTGCTGACCATGCGAACGCGCACCGGGTCGGCGGATGCTTCCAGCCGGGCCGCGATCGTGGCGATGGCGTCATCCGCTTCGAAGCCTTCGGCGCCGATTACCGGCACACCGATTTCGCGGAGCATCGAGAGGCATCGCTCGACCTGCGGGAACAGGTCCTCGGGCGGCGGCGGCCGATGTGCCTTGTACTGCGGATCGAGTCTGGATCGGAACGTCTCGGTGTCTCCCGAGACGTCGAGGGCGAGCGCAAGGTAGTCGGGCGTGCCCCCGATCTTGCCTTCGCCGCGGAGGAGCTTGAGGAGCATTCCGATGAACCCGAAGGTGAGGTTGGTGGGTTCCTTGGTGACCGGGCTGGTCATCGGTGTTCGGATGGCGTGGTACGCACGGAAGAACTGCGCGTAGCCGTCGATGAGGTAGAGAGTGAGCATGAGTGAGCCGGTGATTCCGGTGCGAGGACGTCGGCCGTTCAAGACCCCTTCGAGAGGTCCGCAAGGCGACTGAGGTACGCCGGCCCCGGGGTGACGCCTCGTCTGGACATGGCGGCCCGGGCGACGGCTTCGAAGCGGTCGGAACGGTAGGGCTTGGCGCCCGCATCGGTGATCCACGCGAAGCGATCGATGAGGCCGCTCGCGGCCGCCGTCGCGGCGTACATCGCCCCCGTGCCGAGCTGGACGCCGGTCATCAGCCGGGTTCCGATCGCGGTCTTGACGTGGTCGCCGATGGTCGCACCCAGGAACACCTGTCCGGTTCGCTCCATCGGCCCCAGCGGTCCGGCGCGGCACGTCACCTCGCCGTACGTGTTGAGCAGGTTGGAGTTGGTCGTGCCGGCGCCAAGATTAACCCACTCGCCGACCCAGGAATCGCCGAGGTGGCCGTCGTGGCTCTTGTTGGTGAAGCCCTGAATGACGGTCCCGCCCACTTCTCCGGCGATCTTGCACCAGGGGCCGATCGCGGTGCGCGGCTTGATGATGGCGCGGTCGAGCACGACGCTGTGCCGGCCAAGGTACGCGGGACCGATGATCGTCGCGCCGGGGCGCACGATGCAGTGTTCGTCGAGGACGATCGGGCCCGCTTCGGCGTCCAGGACGACGCCGGGCCCGATCCGTGCGCTGGGCGCGCGGTGGACAGCGCCGCCGAGTGGGATGACGAAAACCCCATCACCGGGCGCAAAGCTCCATGCGGGCAGGCGGCCCGCAAGGGTCTTCAGGTCCACGTCGAGCGCCGTGTCGCGGAAGGCACGCACGTGCCACGGGCGTGAGAGCAGGCAGCGCTCGGCGGTGCGTCGCGCGGGACCGTTCCAGCGCCAGTTGGCGGCGGCCAGCGCCCGGAGTTCACCGGCGGGGATCGAAACCGCGATGAGCTCACCGGAATCTCCCTCCACCCACGCCTCGCCGTGCGCGAGGTCGTCAAGCGCCTGCGGCGGCGCGACGCACCGCCCGTTCACGATCAGCAGCTGCTGATCGCGGGGCTCGGTGTTGATCCGGACTCCGGCCACTTCGGGCGCGGCGAACGGTGCGTCGATCGGCAGTGCGGCACGCTCACGCACCACCGGGGCGAGCGCTTCGGGAACCCAGGCATCGTGGAACGAGAGGCCGGTTACGGCCGCGAGCCGTTCGAGAGTGGTAAGGGCGCCGGTCCGGGCCTGGAAGATCGCCCGAAGGTCGCGCAGCGCCCCCAGCGGGTGTAGGCCGTCATCGAATACCAGCGCCGATCGGCTCATGTGCGGGAGTCTAACCCGGCCCGGACCAAGATGCGAAATCAGCTTCCGCGCGCTCCGGACGAAAGCCGTTGCGAGCGCCCCCGGGGGCGAGCTCAAACGACTCGGCGCATGATCCGGCGGCTGGCATGATCACTCAAACCCAGCAGCGGCGTGAGCTTGAGAAGCGGCCACCAGAGGACCGCCGCGACCGCGCCGGTGTACAGCGCGGCTCCGAAGAGCGCCACGAATTCCTGGGTGGCGTGCCAGTCGAGTTCAGCGTGCAGCCGGGCACGGAGCGTGACGAGCGCAATGGCGACAATGCCCTCCACCACAGCGCTGACGACGCTGAGAAACACGATCGAAACCGGGTTCCGTTTCATCAGCAACCCGCGCGTGGCCAGGACAAGGTGGGCCATCAAGAGAAAGCCCATCGCGTGAGGACCAACGAGCGTGAGCGTCTGCCCGCCCTCGCGCGTGGCCACCAGGTTCGTCAAGTCCAAGGCCACCCCCACGGAGAGGGCGTACCACAGCGCGGGAGTGGGCGGTGCCAGCATGACCACGTAGACCACCAGTGGGATGAGCACGATCGGCGCGACACCTGTTGGACCCAGGGCCAACAGGTCTTTCAGCGCGAGTTCGGCGCCGAGCAGCAAGTATGAGAGCAACGCGAGCACCCATGCGTTCACTGGCGGCCCTCCGACTTGTCCAACGGCATCTCGCCGCTGACGCGAAGCACGACTTGCCCGATGCGGGGCGGGTCGTAGCGGGGCCGGACCACGATATCCGGGCGTTGGTTCGGCCGCGGCACGACGTCCTCGACCACCCCGACGACGAGGTACTGCGAATCCCGAGGCCACTTGGTGTCCTTCAGGCGGACGATGGCGCCGGGCCTGATGTCGTACGGCATGCCCGCGCCCCGCACATCCCGGGTCACTCCGATGGGGCCCGAGAGCCGACCGTCACGCCGCGGCGTCAGCAGGCAGGTCACCTCGTTGTCCACCGCCTTTCGCGGATCGATGTCCTCAGAGGGCATCACGACGCCGAGGATCGCTCCGGACGCTCGGTCGGTGATCGGGAGGACGGCGCTGATGCGGTCGCCCACGTCAACCACGCGGCCGAACACATCCACGCCCTGCACCACCGCCACGGAGCCGTGCTCCACGCCCTGGCGTTTTCCCGCTCGCACCTTGATCGGCCCGCCGGGCCCGCCGCTCCCGCCACCGATGACGTTGGCGAGAAACATCGCAACCGGAAGTTCCTCATTGAGCGCCAGGCCCCGTTGCAACTCGACGATCCGTGCCTCGAGCTGCTGCCGCTCGTCAGCGAGCCGCAAATTCACGGCTTGGAACGCTTCGATCCTCTCGCGCAGCTCGCGAAGCTCGGGATCGACACTCCGGTCGGCCGTGCGCGAGGCGTGGAAGCGTCGAAGGGCCCGGCCGATCGGATCCTGCACGGGCGCGACGAGAAAATTAGCCACGCCGCCGAACCAGCCCACCCAGCGGATCCAGCCCGCCGGCAGCAGCGAGAGCAGTACCAACAGGCTCATCGCGCCCACCAGCGCCGCGCGATGGCCCGGCTTGCCCGCGCTGGGCCTGCGATTCATGGCGAGCCACCGAGCGCGGTGCGCGGTGGCCGAGCGTGACGTCGGGCAGAGGAACGTGCGGACGGCACGGGGCTACCCCTCCATGTCGTTGTCGAGCGTTGCCTTCAGCAACTCGATGTTCTCGAGGAAGATCGCCGTGCCACGCGCCACGCACGTCAGGGGGTCGTCGGCGACCCGAACCGTCAGGCCGGTCGCGTTCTGCAGCACCACGGTCAGTCCTCGCAGCAGCGCGCCGCCCCCAGCGAGGGTGATCCCGTTGTCAACCAGATCCGCCGCCAGCTCGGGCTCGGCGCGTTCCAGCGTGCGCATCACCGCGTCCACCACCGCCGTCACCGGCTCCTGCAGCGCCTCGCGGATCTCCTCGCTCGTCACCGTGGTCTTGCGCGGCAGGCCCGAGATCATGTCGCGGCCGCGCACGTCCAGCGTCGTTTCTTCGCCCACCGGCGCCGCGGAGCCAATCTCGATCTTGATCCGCTCCGACGTCTGCTCGCCGATCATCAGGTTGTACGTCTTCTTCATGTGGTTGATGATGGCCTCATCGAGGTCGTCGCCGGCGACCCGCAACGACTCGCACACGGCGATGTCCCCGAGCGACAGGATGGCAACCTCGGTGGTGCCGCCGCCGATGTCCACCACCATCGACGCCGTGGGCTCGGTGAAGGGCAGTCCCGCGCCGATGGCCGCCGCCAGCGGCTCCTCGCAGAGATACGTCCGCCGCGCCCCCGCGCGCTCCGCCGAGTCGAACACCGCGCGTTTCTCTACGGCCGTGATGCCGCTGGGGACGCTGATCACCACGCGAGGTTTGAGAAAACTCCGTCTCCGTCCGTTTACCTTGCGGATGAAGTAGCTCAGCATCGCCTCGGTGATCTCGAAATCGCTGATGACGCCGTCCTTGAGAGGACGGATCGCCGTAATCGAGCCCGGGGTCTTTCCGAGCATCTCCTTCGCCACCCAACCAACAGCCTGACCGTTGTTCAGGACTTGGTTGGTGTCTTTTCGGACCGCCACAACACTCGGCTCGTTCAGGACGATGCCCTGGCCGCGCACAGATACGAGCGTGTTGCACGTACCCAGGTCGATCCCCATATCGACGCTGAAGTGCTCCAGAATGCGATCCATCAGGCCCAAATACGTGCTCCACGATAATTGCCCGTCGGGCTGCAATCACCCGAGGGCTCGCCGCGTACGTCGGCGTGTTCGGGGTGACGCAAGAGGTTATCGGTAGGAAGGCCCGATTGCCACTCCGATTGACCGATTCACCTCTTTCGCCTCCTTGATTTGGGCAAGCAAAAGGCCCCGGGCTGCTCCCGGGGCCTTGGCGTTCTTCAGACTGGGCCTTGTGCTCGAATCCTCGGCTTATCGACCACCCGAAGCGGCGACCGACTTCTCCCGCTCTTCGTTCTTTCCTGCCGGTGGAAGGGCCGGTCGGACTTCGGCGGTGCCGGCCGCGGGCACGCGAATCTCAACCACGCTCTTCCGCGAGTCCAGTTGCGACTTGGCGCGGACCTGGCGCTCCAGCATGGCTTTGGTCGCACGCTCACGGTCCACCTCGATTCGAGCCTTCTGTTCGAAGGTCGTCCGGGCCTCCGCGCTGGCCAGCGTCGAAAGCTCGGCCTCCTGGCGGGCGCGCAGTTCGGAAAGTCGAGAGGACAACTGATCGAGGCTCGCCGCGCGGTACCGGCTCTGCTCATCAATGGTCTTCTGTCGGGACGCGAGCATGTCGATCATGCGCTCGTTCCGGGCGATGGAATCGACCTGGCGGTCAAGCTGCATGAGCTGGGCCCGGAAATCGTTCTGCTCGGATTCCAGTTTCTCGAGCAACGCCACCAGTCGGCCCTCCTGCTGCGAGAGGTACCCCAGGTCGCGCCGGATGTCCTCGCACTTGGACACATAGAACGAGTGCGTTGAGGAGACGAAATTCGCGCGCGAACACGCCTGGTCGACGCTCAGTCGTTCATTGCCATACACGAGTTCCAGCCGCGTCGGGTCGCCCATCGACGCGACCTGCACGCGGGCCTGCTCGGCCTGACTCAGGAGCGTCCGGAGCGTCTCGCCCTCCGCGCCAGATTGTTCGGAGACGCGCTCGCTCCACGCCAGCTCGTACTCCAACGAGCCGACCTGAGCCCGCAGCTCGGCCAGGTCGCCCTTGACCTGCTTGATGCGTTCCGGGTAGGCCGACTCAAGGCTGCGGAGCTGGGCCCGCAGCGCGACCGGATCGGTGATGTTCGAGTCGATCGTCCGATTGACCGCCCCGCGGAGTTGGGAGAACGCCGCGTGCACGCGCTCGGGGCCCGCGATCAGCACCAGGCCGCCCGAAGCCAGCAGCCCCACCACACCCACTCGAATTGCCGTCTTGACGATGCCTGCCATGTTGAGTTCCTCCGTCGGTGGCTTGGCGCTCCGCGGCGGTGCTTCCACCCGCCCGCGAGGGCCCCGACCGAACGTTGTTGGGAACTCGGGTCGATCGATTTCATGACCCTGAAGCGAGCTTGATTCGAGCGGATTTCCAGCCCGATGACCGATCCCGTGATATCGTTCATGACGAGAGACGGGCCGAACGCCGGCTGTCGAGGGGGCTCAGCGGGTGGGGTCCAGGGGTGCCAGAAGCCATGCTCCATCCGGTCACCAGCAGTTTTATCGCACGTTTGCGCGCCCAAGACCAGGCGGCATGGTTCGACCTCTGGGAGACGTTCGGGCCGGTCCTGCGCATCCAGCTTTCGAAGTGGGGGAGAGGGCGGATCGGTTCCGAAACCGTCAAGGACCTCTCCCAGGAAACAATGGCCGCGCTGTCCGATTCGATCGATCGATATGACCCCGGGAAGGGTGCCAGGTTTTCCACATGGCTGCTCGCCATTGCCAAGCACGTGCTCGGCGATGAACTGGATCGGCGGGGTGCGAAGAAGCGAAATTCCAGCAAGAAAGCGGCGGAATTCGACGAATCGTGGATGACGGCCTCCGCCACCATGGGTGCGGACGCGGCGTACGAGGCCGCGGTCTTTGGCTCCAAGGTCGAAGCGGCCTTGCGGATAGTTGAGAAGGAATGCGAGTTCGTGGACTACTCGATCTACCGAATGCGCGTGCTGGAGAACCAGCCGGGAAAGGACGTCGCGGCCTCCCTGGGCATGTCCGAGCCGACCATCTCGCGACGATTGGCCCGCGTGCGTGAGGCGCTCCGGGCCCGGCTCGCGGAAGTGATCTCCACGTATTCCTTCACCGACGAGGAACGCCAGGAGGCGGAGCGAAACGGGCTGACCCTCAACCCCAATAAGGCCGACGACGCCCTGTTCGACGAGGCGATCGGCGAGATTTTCCACAAGCAGGCCGAGCTCCGTCGCGAGGACGAGTCGGCCACCCGCCGCTAGACCGTCGGACGCGTCGTGGAAGGCCAGGCATGAGCACATCCCCAGCCCTCATCATTCTCGCACTGATCGCCAGCATCTTGGTCATCGGGTTGCTCTTCGGGATCATCGTCGTGGTGATTTCCAAGGGCCTCTCGATCGTGTTCCGGGCCGTCGGCTTTGTTCTCGGGCGCGTGTTCGGCTTCGTGTTCGGCGAGATCGGCGACGCGGCCCGCTTGCTCGGAACCGTCGTGGTCTCCGCGATCTTCGTCCCGCTCACGGTCATCAACATTGTCATCGGGCGGTGGTCGGCGGCCTCGCACTTCGGGCGTGCGATCCAGTCGGAGTGCAGGACCGCGGGGCTGTGCCTCTATCGGATGGCGATCGGACACCCGGCGCGTCTGCTGTGCCTGACGGGGCTAACGGAGGGGATCGAGAACCGGGTTCCTGAAGTTGTGCACGCCGCTCCGGGGCGCGACACGCCCCCGAAGCGCGTGGGTCAGTTCGAAGGCTACACCATCGTCGGATCGCTGCCCGGCGGCGGCTCCGGCGGGAAGTTGTACATCGCGGACGCGGATCCCATCAAGCGTGCCGTCTTCGAGCGCTGCGGGTTCGTAGACCCCGGCCGGGTGGTCATCAAGGCATTCTCGCTCAAGGACGGTTCCTCGCTGCCGCAAATCGTGCGCGAATCGCGCGCACTCGACGCCGCAAAGAAGCTCGGTCTGGTTCTCGATCACGAGCTCACCGACGAGCGGTTCTTCTACGTCATGCCGTACGTTCCCGGCGATTCCCTCGGCATCGTCACGCAGCGTCTGCACGGGCAGGCCGGCGCGGATGGCCTGCGCGGCGGCGGACTCGGCGAGGCCATGCGATACGTCCGGGATCTGCTCTCCACGCTCGACACCTATCACCGTGCCGGACTCTGGCACAAGGACGTCAAACCCGACAACATCATCGTTCATGACGGCCGGGCCCACCTTGTCGACTTCGGCCTGCTCACGCCGCTGCGGTCATCGATGACACTGACCACCCACGGCACGGAGTATTTCCGAGACCCCGAGATGGTGCGGTTGGCGCTCAAGGGCGTCAAGGTTCACGAGGTGGACGGCGCGAAGTTCGATCTCTACGCCGTCGGCGCCGTGCTCTTTTCCATCATTGAGAATTCGTTCCCCGCCCACGGCGGATTGTCGCAGGTGACCAAGCCTTGCCCGGAAGCGATCCGCTGGATCATCCGACGCGCCATGGCCGACTACGACAAGCGATATCCCTCCGCACAAGCCGTGCTGGCCGACCTGAGTGTCGTGCTCAACGCGGTCGATCCCTTTGCGATCCGGCCCGCCGATCTTCCCTCGACCCGCGAGGGATATGTCCCTCCCGTCCCCGCTGCGGACCCGCCGCCCTTGCCGCCGTTCGCTGCCGCGCCACGGCGGAATGCCGTTCCCGATGCCGTCGCAGGTTCCCCTGTACCGCCCGGCCCAACGCCCGGCGCACGCGCCAAGCCGCGCATCCGATTGGTGGACTGGTGGAGCGGACGAATCGAGGTGGATCCTGGTCGCGTGGGCGGGTCCCCGCGCCCGGCCCCTCCTGCCCCGGCTGCCGGGCCACGTTCCGCCGTCGTGGGAGTGGGTCTCGGGAATATCCGTGTGGGCGGCGCCCCGGCGGGCCGTCCCCGTCGCCCCGCACACGAGCAACTTGCCAGCGCCAGGGGACGCGCCGAGGCGCTGCGAGATCGAGCGTCGCGCCGCCAGGCTCAACGTCGCGAACGTGCCACCGAAGGGCCAGCCGGCATCAACGCGGGCATGGTCGGTGCCGTTCTGATTTTCATTGCCGTCGGCGGTCTCGCGGGCTGGTCGTTCATCGCGGCGGAACGCCTGCACCGTGCCGCGGACCAGGCGATCGTGAGATCCGCCTCGGAATTCGCGTTCGCCGACCCCATCGACCCGGTCCCCGCTACCGATGAATCCGCCGTGTTCCTGGTCCCGGGCGATACCGAGGCGTGGTCGTCCCGGGGTATTCCGTTCGCCGACACGAAGGTCCTGAAACAGAGCATCCAGGGCTTCGAAGACTCAACCCGGCGCGTGATCGATGAGATCAAGCGAGCGCTCACTCAGGCCGGTCAGGCCAGCGCGGAGGACTTCGACAACGCGGTCAGCGCCGCGATGTCCGTGGTGAAGACGGCATCACCGACTCCCTCCCCCACGGCGCCAAGTCTCTCGGATGAGATCCGTCGCACGCCCGTGCTGGTGTTGCGTGAGTCATTCAATTCGAGCCCGGCGCACGCCGGCTCTGCGGACCGCACGATCGCCGCGCTCCAGGCCGCCGGTGTGCAACTCGTGGGGATTGGCCGAAGCAGCGACCGCTCGATCACCGAACGTGAGGCGGCGCTCGTCGCCTCGCTCAGGCAGGCCCTTGGGCTCATCCCAGCCGGCTCGGACGACGCCCGGCAGGTAATCGCCCGCTGGCTCGAAGCCGACCTCGCTCGCCCCGGGGCCGTCCTCTGGATCGCACGCAACCCGAACGATCAGGATCGGTCCCTTACGTGGTTTGTTCCGGCCAAACGTTGCCCCGCCTCGCTCCGCGCGGCGTTGCCCGCGATTGTGCGCGGGGACCGATAGGCCCCGATCCATCCGGCCTGCTGACTCGTACAATAAACCGTGAACGAAACCGCTCGGATCCTCGTCGCGGGGCGCAGGCGTGCGCGAATTCGCTCGCTGCTGACATCGCTGTCGAACGGCCTCCCTTGGGCCGGCGCAGCCGCTTCGCTGGTGTTGGTCGCCTCGATCGCGTTTGAACGTTCCCCGGCCGAGCGGATCATCGCGGTGGGAGCGACGGTCGCGGCCGCGGTCTTGATTGCGCTCACGATGGCCATGCTCCGGTCGCCCAGTCTCGACGCCGTCGCGCACGAGATGGACCGGACACTGGGCTTGAAGGACCGAGTCGCGTCCGCCCTGGCGTGGCGTGAACGGGTCGCACCCACGAGCGACGCGTCACCCGTCGGCGTCAACGACCCCGGCTTTGTCCGGCTGGCGCTCGCGGACGCCGAGCGCGCGGCACGATCCGTAGATGTTCGCCGCGCCATCCCCTTGCCCGACTCCCGCCGACTCGCAATTGGTGTGCTCGCGTGCGGGCTCCTTGCCACGGCAGCCTGGCGACTTCCGGTCGTTCGTGTCTGGGCGGAGCAAGCGCCCGAGGTCGCCGCGGCGAAAGTCCGCGCGTCGGCGTTGGCCGATGCCCTTGCGAGCGCGACCGAGTCCCTCACCGCTCCCCGCGATCCAGACCGAGCCCCACCCGCCGCCACCCCCGAGCAGGTCCGCGCCCTCGAGGAGATCCACCAGCAGCTCGCCCGCGGAGACGGTGACCCCTCTGTCGCGCGCGACCGCAGCGCGGCGATCCTCGACCGCATCGCCACGCAGACAGAAGTCGCCAGCGAGCGGGACGCGAGCCGCGACGCCGCCGTGCGGGAGAAGCTTGCCGCGCTGCCTCCTCCCGCCGCGCCGGCGTTGAATTCTCCGGCGTCCGCACTTCGGGAAGCGCTCAGATCGGGGCGGTTGTCGGAAGCGTCCGAGGCGGGCAATCGTCTCGCGGGACTGGGTCCCGACGCCGATCCGGCGGAACGCGAGCAAGAGGCCCGAGAGCTCGAACGCCTCGCGGACGACCTCGCCGCACTCGGCGAATCTCGTGAGGATGGAGCGTCGCCGGGCAGTCCCGCGCACGACGCGGAACTCGATCGGGCCCTCTCCGAATTGGGTATCGACGCCGATCGACGGCGCGAGATCGAGCAGCTCGGCGGCCCCGACCAGGCGGCGCGGGAGCTCCGGAGAGTCGGCGCGACGCCGGAAGCCGCCGCCGATCTTGCGGATCGGATCGACCGCGATCGGCAGCGGCGCGAAGCCGGCCAGGCCTCCGATCGTGAGGTGAACGAATTGGCGCGGCGTCTTCGAGAGGCTGCCGACGTCGTCAGGCGCGGACCCGATCCCGAAGAACGCGGCTCATTGCCTCGACCCTCCGAACCAACTAAGCAGGATAGTGCTTCGAAGGACTCCGCGACCTCCGATCCAACAGACTCTTCACGTCAAACGCCCCCCGGCGATTCTCCGAAAGCGGCCCAGCCGTCTCGCGGTCCAAACGAGCCTCCTTCTCAATCATCACCGACCAAGGAGCGGCGGGAGCCGCCGAGCGCCCGCTCGGAGCCGACTCAATCCACGCCCGTCGCGGAACCCACGGGCTCGAGCCCGGGCCGCAGCCCGTCCCATCGCGGCGGAACACCCGAGGCCGCCAGCAAGCGTCCGAGCGAGATCAAACCGTCGGACTCCCCACAGGCCAAGCCCAGCGACCCTCGCGGATCCGCCGACGATCCTCAGCTCTACCCATCCGGTCGAACGGCTTCCGAGAAACCTACCTCCAATCAAGATCCAAGTCGTGAGGGGGTTCGGCCATCTTCGCAGCAACCCGGTCAATTGAATCAGCCCGGAACGACCGTACCGCAGAACACCAACCAGAAGAAAGACGCTCCCCCGAGCACCCCGAATTCAGGCAATTCCGCCACGAGGCCGTCGGGCGCTCCCGATGCCGGAGTGCCAAGTGCGGCGGGGGCTCCCTCAGACGCTCAGGACTCTCAGGCTCCCGGAGTTCCGAGGCCCGCCGCGCGTCCAGACGTTCCCGCAGGGCAAAGGCCTCCGGCGAGTCAGAATTCCTCCAGACCAGCCGGTCGTGATCAGGATCGAGCTCCCGAGGGCTCGGATGCGAGCGAAACCGAGCGGCTCCCATCTCCCGACCCATCGCAGCCCACGGCGATCGAGAGGCTCCAGGAAACGATGCGACGCATGACCGATCGAGCCCAACAGAGCGAATCGGGTCGCCAAACGGCAGAGGACTTTCGCCGGCGAGCCCGCCAGATGCTGGAGCAGCGAACCCCCGAAGAGCGGCGCGAGCTTGAACGGTTCGGCGAAGCGCTCGCCCGAGAAGCCCATGCGCCACACGGCGAGTCAGGCTCCGCGACCGGCGCGCCAGGCACGGCGACGGGCGGGCCGGGCGACCAGGCGACGGCGGATCGCGCGAATGTCGCAACTCCTCCCGTCCCCGAGCGTGATCGCTCGCGCGCCCCGGCCGTCGAGCCCGGAGCGCCAAGGGTGCGCAACGTGGATGCGCGCCGGACCGGGGCGGATGGAGGCGGCCGAGATCCCGGTCGTGAGCGCGTGGTGGCCGAATGGCTCTCGCAGCAGCCGGCCGATCGTGGCAGCGTATCGACAGCGGCCCCCGAACCCGCGGAATTGCTCCGTGAGGCCCAGCGTAGCGCCGAGCGAGCCCTCGAACAAAAATCGGTGCCCGCCCGCTATGACCGCTACGTGCGCCGGTATTTCCAACGTCTCGACGACGGGATCCTCCGGCCGGCGAACCCGGCCGTTCCCGGGCCGCCCGCTCGCCCCGTGCCCTCGGCTCCGGACGCGAAGTAGTCGGGCGTGACACCAGTCCTCCCCGCGGTCAATACGGTTGTACGCTTGCGGCGTGGACCTTCGTCTCGAGCAGCCCTGGTGGCTGGCCATTTTCGCCCTCGCGGCGATCCCTGCCCTGTTCGCGGCCCGGCAGACGTTTCCCGCGATGTCCTCCGTTCGGCGTTGGAGCGCGATCGTCGCCAGGATCGTGCTCGCGAGCCTGTTGGCCCTGGCGTTGGCGGGGCTGACCGCCATCCGAAGAACCGAGCGGTTGTCCGTGGTCGCGGTGATCGATGTGTCCGAATCCGTGCGCCGTTTCGTGCCCCAGGTTGATTCTGAATCCGGCGCCCGCAGCGATCCGCTGACGCGTGTACGGGCTTTTCTGCGCGCGGCCGCCGCGGCTCGCCGCCCGGATGACCAGCTCGGGCTCGTGGTTTTCGACGGAAGAGCGGCCGTCGTGGCGACGCCGACCGCGGTCGATGTGCTCGACCGCCCATTCGAACCCCCGGGAGGCGCCGCCGGCTCCGGCTCCGAAGGCACGGACCTCGCAGGCGCGATCCGGCTTGCCGCCGCCCTGTTTCCACCCGACGCCACCCGTCGCATGGTCCTGTTCTCCGACGGCAACGAGACCACGGGCGACGCGCTCGCGGCGGCCCGGGAGCTCACTGGCGGCGGCGCTCCGGCCGCCTCGGAGGCGATCGGCACCCCGATCGACATCGTCCCGCTGGCCTTTGCGCGTCGTGACAGCGTCATCATCGAAGGGCTCGACGCACCCTCGCAGGCGCCGGCCGGATCGGTGATCCGCCTCCGGGTGGCGCTCCAGGCCTCGGACCCGGTCCGAGGTCGGTTGAGCGTGCTCTACAACGGTGAACCGATCCTGAACCCCGGTGGAGACGGACTGGGACCTCGTAACATTGAACTGCGCCGCGGCCTCAACATCCAGGCCGTTGATGCGCGGCTCGGTCCCGGTCGCGTGCATCGCTTTGAGGCCGTCTTTGAGCCCGAGGGCGCATACGCGAACCTCTCCCCCGCCGCGGCGCTGCGTTCCGAGGCGTTCACCGTCACGCCCGGGGGTGGCGCGGTGCTCATCGTTGACGGCGTGCATGGACAGGCCGCGCCCGGGGCGGAAGCGGCTTCGCCGCTCGCCCGCCTCCTCGCCGCGCAGGGCATGGACGTCGTGGTGCGGCCGTTCACAGGGGTTCCACCGGACCTTGTCGGTCTGCAGGCGTACGACCTCGTCATTCTCGACAACGTACCGGCCGACGCGTTCGGACGCCAGACCCACGGCGCGATCGCCTCCTACGTCACGGACCTCGGGGGCGGCCTTGTAATGCTCGGTGGACCGGACTCTTTCGGGGCGGGCGCCTGGAAGGGCACGGACATCGAGCCCATCCTCCCCGTTCGGCTCGACCTGCCCGAGAAGCTGGTGGTCTCCGCGGCAGCGGTTGTCTTCGTGCTCGATAACTCCGGGTCAATGGCGCGCGGCGTGATGGGCTCCTCCCGATCCCAGCAACAGATCGCCAACGAGGGCGCCGCCATGGCGCTCCGCACACTCGACAAGAACGACCTCGTGGGCGTGTACGCGTTCAATTCGGGTTCGGAGGAGGTCGTCCCGCTGCACAAGAACACAGATCCGGACCGCACCGCCGACGCCGTGCGCGGCATCGCGCCCGGCGGGGGCACGAACATGCCGCCGGCCCTCAGCGACGCCCGCGCCGCGCTCGCCAGGGTCGACGCACAGATCAAGCACGTCGTGGTGCTCTCGGACGGTCAGTCACACGGCCGCGACGAGCTGCCCGCGATCGTCGCCGGAATGCGTGCCGAGGGGATCACGGTCTCCGCGATCGCCGTCGGCGACGGCGCGGACCTGCCCGCGATGCAGCGGATCGCCCGCGACGGCGGGGGCGAGTTCTTTCAGGTGACCGACCCGAACGTCCTGCCCCGTGTGTTCCTCAAGGCCGTTCGTGTGGTGCGAACGCCCATGGTGCGTCTGGCTCCGTTCGATCCCGTGCTCATCCCCGGCGCGTCGTCAGTGGTCGAAGGCATCGGTGCGGTCCCTCGGCTGACTGGCGTGAATCTCACGCAGGCCAGGCGCGACCCGGGCATCGCCCTGTCGATGCTCACACCTCAGGGCGAGCCCCTCCTGGCCTCGTGGAACGTCGGGCTCGGCAGGGTCGCGGCGTTCACCTCCGACGCCGAACGTTGGGCCTCGCCATGGCTTGAGTGGGAGGGGTACGGCCGGCTCTGGACGCAGATCGCTCGCTCGGTCGCCCGACCGGGAATCGGTCGCACGCTGGACATGACGTCATCGATCGTGGGGAACGTTCTGCGGATCCGCGCCGAGGCGGTGCAGGAGGACGGGCGACCCATCGACCTGCTCAACGTGCCCGTCACCGTGTTCGGCCCCACCGGCAAGCGTATCGAGTCCCGGCTCGTTCAAGTCGGCCCTGGTCAGTACACCGGATCCGTTCCGGCCGAGGATTCGGGTGCATACGTGGTCACGGCGGCGCCGCGTGCCGGCGCCACGCGCCTCGCCCCCGCGATCGCCGGTGCGGTCCGACCGCCCGGCGGCGAGCTCCGGGCGCTTCGTTCCAACGTCGGTCTTCTCGCTTCGATCGCGCGCGCGACGGGAGGAAGACTGCTCGATATCGACAATCCGCCCGAACGAGGGATATTTGACCCATCCTTCGCAAGGCCCGTTGAAGCTCGTTCCCCGCTCTGGCCCTCACTGCTTGTGGCCTCGGTGTGCGTGCTGCTCCTGGACGTGGGCACGCGGCGGATCGCCTGGGACCGGCTGATCGCGCGCGAATTCCGATCCGAGGCCGAGCGGAGCGTGCTCGCGTCGCTCCGTGAACGCGGGGCCGAGACCGTGGGTCGGCTTGCCTCCTTGCGCGGCAAGCGGGGCGCGGCGGGGAGCGCCCCCCCCGGCGGTGGCGCCGCGATGCTTGGCGAAGCAGACGCCCGACAGATTGCGCGCGAGCACCAGTCGCTGCGTCGTGCCGCGCGCGCGGCCGGGGGTGCCCGAGCCCCGGAAGCTCCCCTGTCCGTGGCTCCATCATCGAGCGAGAAAACTCAGCCCGAGCGAACGGGCGCGCCGGACAACGACCAGAGTCCGCTCATGGCAGCCAAGCGACGCGCGCGCGATCGCATGGATTGCGGGGAGTGAAGCCGGCGGATGTCCCGGGCGAACAACGCTCCCGCGATCAGCGGGAGTCAGGATCAAACAAGGCGGCGGCGACCGTACCTTCGGCTCCGCTCTCGGCCGACACGATTCTGCGGCGCAGCTCGTACACCACAAGATCGCCGATCCGGCGCCGATGCACCGACAACGTGCCGTCCTCGGGCGGGGCGACCGTTCGGTCCGCGTCGTGGCGATCGATCAGCACCACAACGTCTTGCCCGTGCTCACGAGCGAGCAGGATCAGGGTCCTCGGCGAGATCGGGCTGCCGTTGTACCCGTCGGCGTACGCCCATCCGGTCAGTTCAATCGATCCACCCGAGGCGACCTGCTTGGCTGCCGGAACCAGCAGGGCCTGTCCGAAGCGTTCCCGGATGGTGTGCGCAAAGGCGTCGTCGGTCGTGCACACAAATTCCGGCTTGAAACCGCTGGATTCCAGGCGGTTGAAGAGCTGTGACGGCGTCAGGACCTTGAACTCTGGCCCGAGCACGGATTGCCTGACCGCCACAGCCGAGACCAGCAGCACCATGGCGGCCGCGGCGTAGATCGCAAGCCGCCACATCGGCCTGCGAGACGTTGCTGCCGGATGGAGCGTGTACGGCAGGTGCGTCGTGAGGGTGATCCCCTCGGGCGGACGGAACATGGAACGTATGGCTCGATCGATGTCGTGCTGCGTGTCGAGTTGCGCGCGCAGAACCGGACTCGCTTTCGCATCCGCTTCGAAACGGGCCAGTTCCTCGTTTTTGAGCGCTCCATCGAGGACGAACGGGATCCGCGGGTCCAGATTATCCCCCGAAGACGGGAAGTCCTGCGTCGGAGTGGGTGCGAAGTCGCTCACGCGCGCTCTCGCCCGGCGGATGCGTGGCGCCGTTTCGCCGTGACGACCTCGTGCAACGACTTGCGCGCGCGGTGGACGTGGCTCATGGCCGTGCCCTCCGGGATTCCCAGCGCCGCCGCGATGTCCTGGTACGACATTCCGTTGGCCAGTCGCAGCACGAGGCAGGTTCGAGCGGTCTCGTCCAGCACCGCCAATGCCGGTCTCACGAGCGTCTCGAACTCGTCCTCCTTTGCCACGCGGCTGCCCGGGCGATCGGCCGGGAAGGCCGCCCCGCTCTCCACGAGGGGTTGTTGCGGCCGGGCCACGCCACGACGTCGCTCGTTGAGGGCGGCAAAGCGGACAATCTGTCCCATCCACGCGACGAAGCTCGTTCCGGGTGTGAACGAGTTGAGCTTGTCGAGCGCGATCATGGCAGCTTCCTGGACGACGTCGTGGGCAAGGGTTCGATCACCCAGCACGCCCGCAGCAATTCCCCAGAGGGCTTTCGCGTGCTTCTCGTAAAGAAGGGCAAATGACTCCGAATCCAGTCCGCCTTGTGCGCCGCGAACCGTCAACGGGCCGGGCGAAGCGCCAACCTTGTTGTCGATCAACTGGCTGATGTGCCTGCTCCGCGCCCCGCTTGCACAATCCTAACGACCCTTGGGTGGGCGGGTGGGCGAGCGGAATTCGTGCCTCCAGCAAGATTGCAGCAAAAATGACTATTCGAGGCTGATTTTGCGAAGATCAAAGAGCCCGCGTGACGAGCCGCTCGAGTGACAGCCCGTCATTTGTGGTTGCAATCCGGGTGGTTGTGGGGTCGCTATTCTGTGCTTCCAAGCCGGAGTGGCGGAATTGGCAGACGCGACGGACTCAAAATCCGTTACCCCTTAAAGGTGTGTGGGTTCGACTCCCTCCTCCGGCATTGGCAAT
The DNA here is from genome assembly GCA_016794925.1 of Phycisphaerae bacterium. GTDB lineage: Bacteria > Planctomycetota > Phycisphaerae > Phycisphaerales > UBA1924 > JAEUIW01. Next base: position 77,065 of record JAEUIW010000002.1, on the reverse strand, counting down.
TCAGGAGAACTGGTTCGACTCCGGACGGCCGTGTTCGGGAACACGAATTGTGGTGCCGATGCGGTCGGAACCGATGATGGGTGGGCATGAGCATGTTGGGTCCCATCCCCGGACAAGCGGTCCAAGGCGTGACGGAGCGTGCCGCGCCGCTTTCGGGGCGTGCCGCCGCGAAGCTTCGTCGCGAGTTGAAGGCATCGGAGCACACATCCGGCGAAGCTGACCACTACGAGGCGAGCATCGAGGCCGTCGAGGGTGAGGGCGCGGTGCAGAACGGGCCGAAGGACCCCGGTGCCGACAACGACGGCCGGGCTCCCGGGAAAAAACGAGCCCGCTCCGAAGCCCGCTTGGGGCCGACGGCGTCCGGGGCGCCGCCTGTCAGGCGGCTCGATCTGCGTGCGTGAGGTTCGCGATCGTTGACACACGTCGTGGGTCGCGTCTCGTCGCGCGGCGCCGCGCTCTCACGCGGTGTTGGGTTTTTCGAGCTTGAACATGAACATTTGCGCGAGAGACTGGAAGTTCCGTCCCAGCGCCCAGTCATAGGCGTGCGGCAAGAACCGCAGCGGCCGCGGCCAGTACCAATCCCACATCAGACAGGGGTAGTAGTAGAACGCCGCTTCGGTGAATCCCAGGCCCTCCGCCGCGGCCAGCACCTGACGGGCGCTGTTGAGCCGGTAGTACGCGGGGTACGTGTTGATCTTCTTGTCGCCTTCGTCGGGGACCTTGTCCTTCAGGCCGAGCATCTGAAACGTCTTGACGATGTACGGGAACGGGTGGTTCAGGTGGGGGGTTGCGGCGTACAGGGCGCCGCCGGGCTTGAGCGCGCGAAACGCGGCCTGGAGGTGGGCGCGGCCATCCCGGACGTGCTCCACGACAAAGACACTCAGGACGATGTCGTACACCCCGGCGGGGATCGGCGCCGACTCGAATTCACCGACCCATTTCTCGCGAACGTAGGGGTTCAGGTGGATCTCCTCGCTCGGATCCACGCCGTCGATCGGTCCAAAGTCCCGCTCCATCGCGTTGAGCTGCGGCGTGGTCGGCCCGCTCCTGCCGCATCCCACATCGAGCACGCGCCCCTTGGTGCGCGCGTCGGAGGAGATGACGCGCGCGAAATGCGCGGCCCACGTGGAGCGGTCCGCGTTGAGGATCCCGAACGTCCGTGCCGAGGCGGGGGGAAAATCGGTCGTGACGCGCATCGTGGTGTCCGAAAGAGTGTTGGGCGAGATTATCGGGCTGGCTCTACCGGCCATCGCCGGATTCTGATCGACATCGCGTCGAGCGCGGCTCGAATCCGGGCCGCCGCAACAGCTTCGCGTCGAGCGGTAGAAAGGGATGTGCGGCGTGGGTCATGTGCCGAGGGGGCCGGGAACCTCTGCACCCGGGACGCCCGCCGCGGGGCCCTTTCCCAGCGCCTGCGAGGCGATCATCTTGCCGATCTGGACGTAGCGCATCTGGAGTTCGTAGATGGCCTCGGTCAGGTCCTGGGCCTCGCGTTCGGCCAGATTCCCTTTGGTCTTTTCCTGCAGGACCGTGAGGAGATCGATGTGAAACCGGGCGTACTCGAGCGAAACGACGGCGCGCCCGGTTTGCGGATCGGGGAACCCGCCCAGGTACATGAGCGCCTGGGTGACCAGCGTGCCGACCACGGACGTGAAATCGGCGGGGGGGAGCTCGCGCGAATCACCCGGCGCGCCCGCCGCCGCGGGCCCGCCCTTGGCGGCCAGCTTCTCCTTGTCCGCTCGCTCGTTGGCGGCCAGGCGCTCCTTTTCGGCTTGGGCCTGGGACTTCCAATCGCTGTCGACGATGATCTTGCTGCCGCCGGGCTGTTCGGCCATTGGGAGCTCCTCTGTTGGAGTAAAATGTAGTCGGCTCGGAACGGGGTAGCCGAGACGATCACGGATCGGAGCGTTCGGCGATGGGCCGCGGAGGGTGCGCGGCGGACCCAGCGGGGCACAACGGAGTTGGCCATGCTCGAGACTCGTTGGCGGCGGCTGAATCAACTCCGGCTGAGGCTGGTGGTCGCGGGGGTCGCGTCGCTCGCGGCTTTCGGGTGCCGGGACGCGGATCCGCAGGGCACCGTGCTCCGGGCGGATGATTTCCGATCGACCGAGCCCGCCGTGGCCGGCGGGGACGGACCGGGCTGGTCCGGGGCCAAGCCGATGGCGACGCGCGAGCTGCGCCGCGACGAGGCCCACATGAACCTCTCCGCGACGCCGGGGAATCCGGCGGACCCGAGCCCGACGGCTCGGCCCACGGACGCGCCCGTGATGCTCGATGCGCTCGTCGGGCAGATCAACGGCCAGCCGGTGTACGCGACCGAGTTCCTGCAATCGCTGGATGCGCGGCTGCGGGCCAACGTCGAAAAGATCAAGATCGCGCGGGACTGGCAGCAGGAGTCGGCCCGGATCATCTACGCGAAGCTGATGGACCGGATCCGCGACGACCTGCTGCTCGCCGAGGCCCGCTCCACGCTCACTCCCGAGCAGCGACAGGGGTTGTTCGAATTCGTCAACCGCCTGCGCGACAACCTGTCGAGCCTGTATTACGGCTCGGCGCAGCTCGCCAACGAGAAGCTGCGCGAGAGCGAGGGCCTGGGGCTGCAGGAGAAGGCTCAGGACGAGCTGGACCGTGAGTTGATCAAGATGATCGTGACCAAGTCCGTGGCTCCGAGAGTGAACGTCTCGTGGCGGGACATCGAGCGTGAGTACGAGCGGAAGCTCGAGGAGTTCCACCCGCCGCCCAAGGCGCTGGTGCGGATGATCCGCGTCAACCCCGCGAACGCGGAGGGGCTCGATGCCGTGCGCGCGAGGCTGGACGCGGGGGAGAGTTTCGAGGCGGTGGCGTCGAGCGAGGCCAACGAATTCAGCCGGCCTTCCGGGGGCCTGATCGAGAAGACGTTCAAGGCTCCCCTCAGCTCGGCGGTGATCTTCGGCCCCAAGGACCTCAACGAGCGGGCCCAGCGGCTCGAAACGGGGCAGACGGTCGGGCCGTTTGAGCAGGGAGGCCGCGTGGTCTGGTTGCACCTGGAGAGGATCGATCAGCCCCCGCCGCGTCTGCTGGAGGATGCGCAACTCGACATCTACTTCTCGCTCCGTGAGAAGAAGTTCAACGATGAGACCAGCCGGTTCCTGAACCGCCTGCTCAAGCGGGGCAGTTTCAGCGACGTGCAGGAGATGACCGAGAAACTGGTGGGGATCGCCACCGACCGCTACCTGCTCGGGCCGCGCTGAGGGCACGCAACAGGAGCCGAGCGTGCCAGGGTCGCATGGAATCGTGGGTGCCCTGATCGCGCTGCTCGCGCGATGGACCGGACGCCGCGGCGTGCTCGGGCGCGGTCGCGATCCGCTGGGGCCCGAGGGCGAGCGGTGCGCCGAGGCGTTCCTGAAGGCGGCGGGGTACCGCGTGCTGGGGCGCAACGTGCGCGTGCGCATCGGTGAGGCCGACCTGATCTGCGAGTCTCCGGACCGTGAGGCGATTGTCGTGGTCGAGGTCAAGGCCCGGAGGATGAAGCCGGGGCGTGATCGCGCGGCCGTGCCGCCCGAGCGGAGCGTGACGCGGGCCAAGCGACGCAGGCTCGTCGCGGTGGCCAACTGGTTGGCCCGCGCCAACGACTGGACGTCGCGCACGGTGCGTATCGACGTGGTCGCGATCGAGTGGCCGATGGCCGGTGGCGAGCCGACGATCCGTCACTATCGCGGGGTTTGAGGCGGATCGCGGTGGTCACACGCCCAGCGTGCTGACGCCGCAATCGACGTAGATCGTCTCTCCGGTAACTCCTGAGGCGAGGTCCGAGGCAAGGTACACGGCGGTCTTGCCGACATCGGCGCCCTCCACCGCGCGGCGGAGGGGCGCGCGCTCCGCCGAGTGCCGCTCCATCTCGTCCGTGCCGCCTACCGCAGAAGAGGCGAGCGTGCGGAGGTACCCGCCCGAGATGACGTTGACGCGGATCTTGTGCGGTCCAAGCTCCCAGGCCAGGTACCGCGCCGTGCATTCCAGCGCGGCCTTGGCCACGCCCATCACGTTGTACCCGGGCACGACTTTTTCGCCGCCGTAGTAGGACATGGCCAGCACCGACGCTCCGCCGGCGGGAGCGGCCCGCGCGAGCAGTTCCCTGCACCGGCGTGTGATCGCCAGGAGCGTGTACGCGGAGATGTCGAGCGCCTGAGCGAACGCCGCGCGCGGGGTGTCGATGAACCGGCCGGGCGCGAGAAACTCGCGATCCGCGAACGCGATGGAGTGGACGAGCACGTCCATGCGGTCGAACCGTTCGGCGAATCGCGTGGCGGCGGCATCGACGTCCGCGTCGCTGGAGGCGTCCATCGGAAATAGGAGCGGGTTGGTCACGCCCAGCGCCTCGATGGCGCGCCGGGTGCGGCGTTCGTTCTTCTCACCAGGGAGGTGCGTGAACGCGCAGCGGCAACCGTGAGCCAGCAGCGCTTGCGTGATATGCCAGGCGTACGAGCGCTCGTTGGCGATGCCGACGATGAGCGCCGACTTGTTGTCGAGCAGGGGCATCCGTGTCATCTCCTTCCGCGGCCGTATTAGGATAGGGGCGAGGGCGGCCCGAGGAGTTCGGCTCGGCGCGGCCGGGGGCTACGCTCTCGCTCGGATGCAGGACCTGAACCGGTTGCCGCTGGAGCGTCTGTACGAGGCCCTTGACGGGCGCGGCCTCGTGCGCCGCCTGCTCGAACTCGCACGGGACGAGGACCTGGGCGTCACGGGCGACGTCACCGCGCGGGCTTGCCTGCCCAAGGACCGCCGGGCGCGAGCCGCCCTGGTCGTGAGGCAGGCGTGCGTCGTCAGCGGATTGCGCGCCGTTCCCGCGCTGCTCGATGCGTTCGGGGGAGATCTCGCGTGGTCGGCGTTCGTGACCGACGGTGCGCGCGTGGATCGTGGTGTCGCCCTGGGCGAGCTGCGAGGCAGCCTGAGGGCCGTGCTCGCCGTGGAGCGGACGCTGCTGAATCTCCTGGGTCGGCTCTCGGGCGTTGCGACGCTCGCGGGGCGCTTCGCGGACGCGGTCCGCGGCACGGGCGCGCGGGTGTACGACACCCGGAAGACAATCCCCGGCCTGCGCGTGTTGGAGAAGTACGCGGTGCGTTGCGGCGGAGCCCACTGCCACCGGATCGGGTTGTTCGACGCCGTGCTGATCAAGGACAATCACATCGCCCACGTGCCCGTCGATGACCTGGCGGCGTTCGTGGCGGCGGCGATGAAGCGATCGGGCGCCGAGAACCCCGGCCCGGCGTTCCGGGAATTGGAGGTCGATACGCTGGATCAACTCCGCGCCGTGCTCGCCGCGCCCGACGGGCGCGCGTGCGGGCTGGACGTGATCCTGCTCGACAACATGACGCCCGAGCACCTGCGGCGCGCCGTGGCGCTCCGCGACGCGAGCGGCACGCCGCTGCAGCTGGAGGCCAGCGGAGGCGTGCGGATCGATACCGTCGGGGAGATCGCGCGAACGGGCGTCGATCGCATCAGTTGCGGCGCGATGACGCACAGCGCGGTCGCGGTGGATGTGGCGTTGGATATCGCGGGCGAGGGAGAATCGGGCTGACCCCGGTTCGTGCACCCACGGAGCGCCGGCTCGCGGGGTTCAGCGATCGAGCGTTGCGACGGTCAGGGGTGCGCCGTCGCGGCGATGGGAGCGGAAAAGGGAGCGGCCATGAGCGGACCAACGCGTGCATCGGATCGGGTGGCCGTCGTGACGGGCGCCGGCTCGGGGATCGGTCGAGCCGTTTGCGTTCGGCTGGCATCGGCGGGCTGGTCGCTGTCGCTGATCGGACGGCGGAGCGAACCGATCGAGGAGACATCCCGGCTGTGCCGCGAGGCCGGCGCTCCGCGGACCATGACGCTCGCGGCCCACGTGGGACGGCCCGCGGATGACGCCCGGATCGTCGCCTCGGCGCGGCGCGATCTCGGCGGATTTCACGTGCTGGTGAACAACGCGGGGTGGGCGCCGGTGGCTTCGATCGATCATCACACGCCCGGAGTTCTCGACGAGGTCTTTGCCGTTAATGCGCTGGGCCCGGCGCGTCTCATCGCGCTGGCCTGGCCCGTGTTTGCCGCCCAGCGGCGCGGCTGCATCGTCAACGTGTCGAGCCTGGCGACGATCGATCCGTTCCCCGGGTTCTTCGGCTACGCCGCGGCGAAGGCCTCTCTGAACCTCATGGCCCGATCGTGCGCGAAGGAGGGGGCGTCCCTAGGCATCCGGGCCTTCGCGGTCGCGCCGGGCGCGGTCGAGACGCCCATGCTGCGAGCCAATTTCACCGAGCAACAGGTCCCGGCCTCGCGCTGCCTCACGCCGGACATGGTGGCCCGGGTTATCGTCGAGTGCATTGACGGCGGACGCGACGGCGAGAACGGCGGCACGGTCGTTCTCAGGGCATAGACCGGGATGTCCCGTCCGCGATGCGATCAGCAGCCCGCGAAGAAATCATTGAGGAAATCAAAGTAGTCGAAGTCATCGACGTTGCCGTCCTGGTTGTAGTCGGCCTCGGGCGCGTTGAGATTGAACGCGTTGAGGAAGTCGAAGTAGTCGAAATCGTCGACGGAATGGTCGGCGTTGAAGTCCGCGAAGCAGACCGGGATCGAGGCCCGCCACCCCTCCCACGCTCCGGACGGATTGATCCCATACCCGACGATGAGGGCGCCATCGGCATCGACGTCCGTGGCTTCGAGGAGCAGCCATCCATCAGCGTCATGAATGCCGCGCCGGTGCAGAAGATCATGCACCGTGAACATCCCGCGTCCCTCGTACCAGATGAACGCGGTGCTCAGCCCGGACTGGTTCGGTGGGGTGCAATACCCGACCACGACGTTCCCGGCGTCGGAGGTCGCGTTGGCGTACGAGTACTGATTGCCGGGGAGGCGGCCGAGTCCGCTCATGCCGCCGGAGCTCGTCCAGCGGAAGGCCTCGAAGCCGTTCACGCCGGTACCCCGGCCAACCACGACCGATCCATTGGAGTTGGTGCCGAGCGCTTTGCTGGAGAAGAAGTTACCGGGCAGGTCGCCCAAGCCGACGGTGCCACCAGCCGGAGTCCAGCGGAACGCCTCGTAATCGCAATTGGCGTTGTAGGTCCCTCCCACGACAACCGAGCCGTTCGATGAGACGCCTCGGGCCTCCGAATCCGAGTAGCAATTACCGAGCGGTGGGATCAGCGTGAAGCCCGTGGTCGTGAGCCATCGGAAGCCACGTGTCACCGGAGTTGTGTTGCCGGGGATTAGGTACCCGGTCAGGCTGCCGGCCACGACATTCCCAGAGAAGCTGGTGTCGTACGCCACGCCATAGATCGTGTTGGCGGGGATCCCTGACAAGAGCTGCATCCCGCCGCCCGGCGTCCAGCGGAACGGCGCTTCGAACGGAAGACCACCTGTGCTGTTGAATGCATACCCCACCGCGACGGATCCGTCGGCATTCGTGGCGTACGCGATGCTCTCGCGGTAGTTGCCGGGAATTGGAACGCCCAGGCCGCTCATCCCGGCACCCTCCTGCCAACGGAAGGCTCGGAGGTAGCCGTTCGCAGCGATCGAGGTGCCCACCACGGAGTCCGCATCCTTGGAGATGCCGAACGCCTCGCTCAAGAACCGGTTGCCCGGCAAGTCTCCCAGTGGATCAAAGCCCGGTGGGTGCGCGATTGCCGTGATGCTCGCCGCGATGAGTACCGAGCCGAACACCACAGCCACCAACGAACGCATCGAACTCATGCGGTATCCCTTCCATCGCCGACACCCCGAATGGGGAGAGTGTACTCGATTTACGAGCTCAGTCCTGAGTTTTTTCGCTGGCGCTGCAATTAGGTCTTCGCGGGATGTGCCGAACACGCACTCGGGAGGGCACAAAGGCCGTTTTGTTATCGGACATCAAAACGGTCCGAGCCAAATCACTCGTGCGGCTCGCTGATCTGCTTGGATGCCACTGCCGCGATCACGGGATTCGAGTGGTCTGCACACCGGGTATCGCCCAGTCTCCTCTGGGAGCCTTGGAATCGGCCCATACACGTACCCAGTGATGTTCCTCAGGCTCGATGAGCACGGTGGCCCGCGTTCGATCGGCCTCGTGAAATTCGTTTGGCCACCAAGGCCGATGTCCAGCCAATCCTGGGGAGAGGGGTTCGACAGAACGAACCAAGTCACGCACGGTCGTTAGTCGTTGTCGGATCGGCCCCCGGATCGTGGGAATGCACCTCAATAATGCCACGGTGTAGGGATGCAAGGGGCGAGCGAGAATGGTGTTCGCGGGAGCGAACTCGAGAATCCGGCCGGAGTGCATGACCGCGGCGACATCGGCGTGTCCGGCGACCAAGCCGAGCGAGTGCGTAATCAGGATCACCGCCACTCGCTGCTCGCGGCGGAGGCGGTCGATGAGCGTGAGCACCTGTGCTTGCGTGGTGGCGTCCAGCGCGGTCGTGGGTTCATCGGCGATGAGCACTCGGGGGCGGCAAGCGATGGCCATGGCGATCATCACACGTTGGCGCATGCCGCCGGAAAACTGATGCGGGTATTCGCGTGCCCGGCGGTGAGGCTCGTCAATCGCGACTGCCGCGAGCGCGTCCACGGCTCGGGACCTGGCGTCGCGGGCCGAGACATCGGTGTGCAGCCGGACCGCTTCGGCGATCTGATCGCCCACACGCATGACCGGATTGAGGCTGGTCATCGGTTCCTGGAAGATCATCGCGATCTTCCCGCCGCGGTAGGCGCGAATCGCGTCCCCTCTGAGGGACAGAAGGTCCTCGGCATCGTGGGAGGAGGACTCACGCCAAAGGGCGCGGCCGCGGGCGATCCTGCCCGGCGATTGCAGCCCGAGCAGGCTGAGTCCGGTGACGGATTTCCCGCTGCCCGACTCACCGACGATCGCGAGCGTCTGGCCAGGATAGAGGCGGAACGTCACTCCCTCGACGGCGCGGAGAGGCGTCGAATCACGTCGATCAAAGTCGACCGCGAGGTCGAGGACTTCGAGCAAGGGGGTGGCCGGAGCGCGCGACATGACGTGCGAACGGTACCACTCGGGGCACCGGTCGGCGTTGACGGATCGTGGGGAAATTCGCGGAGTTGTTATTCCGCGAGACGGGGACCGCCCTGGCTGCTCTCTCCCGTTCCGCCGAGGGGGATCTCGCCGTTGCGCTCTTCGAATTGCCTGATGACCTGCCCGAGCGAGATGGCCAGCCGTTTCGCGCCGCGCCAGTTCAGCACGATCCTGGACCCGACGTTGAAGGAGATGAGGGGCTTGCCGTCGGGCGAGGGCATGGGCAGGTTGATGCCGAAGTCGAGCACGACTTCGTCGGGGGTGGTGCTGGTGCGGATGGTGTTGGCGTAGGTGGTATCCATCCGCGACTCGTCGATGCGGAGCTGGACCTGCTGGGATTGCGGCTGGGGATTGTCGGACATGTTCCGGTCCTTTCTGGGGTGTGCCGATGAGCCTCAACCATAGGCCGGCCCGTTCATCGGGCGGGCCGAGGCGGCGAGCCACGGGGCCCAGCATATGCGTGCGCGGTGGGGGTGCCGGTTCCGAACGCGGGCGCGCGGATCACCCTATCGACCGAAGAGCCGAGCGATGTCGTTGAAGGTCGTGAGCAGGAACACCGAGCCGATCAGGAGCAGCGCCGCAATCGTGGCGACGTTCTGAACTCCTACCGAGACGGGCCGGCCCGTGATCTGCTCGTAGAGCAGGAAGCACACGTGCCCTCCGTCCAGCACCGGGAGCGGAAGGAAGTTCACGACGGCCAGGTTGATGCTGATCAGGGCGAGGAAGAACAGGAACTTGATGAGCCCCTGGCTGGCGACGATGGTCCCGGCGTGCGCGATCCCGACCGGACCCTGGAGGTGCTCGACCTTGACCGAGCCCTGGAAGAGGCGCACGAACGTGAGGTACGTGGTCAGCATCACGCGATGGGTCTCACGGAGACCCATGGTGAGGGCGCCCAGAGGGTCCTTGGCCCGGAGCACTATCTGGTCCGGGACAAACAGGTCCTCCGCGAGGGGGTTGAGCCAGCCGAGCGCCGCGACGGCGTCGATCTCGCGTCGGGGAACGTTCCAGACAATCTCGAAGGGCTGCGCGTTCTCGTGCGGGGGCAGGACGGTGAGCGTCACCGCGTGGGAGCGAGCCTCCGGCACGACCGGCGTGAACGCCGTGCGGAGCGCCTCGCGGAACGAGGCGAAGTCGTGAACGGTCGCTCCGTTGACTCTCAGGATGCGTGTGCCCGGGGGCAACCCAAGGGACGCGGTCGAGTATCGCGAAGAACGCTCCGACTCGCCGGCGGGAGCGGGGGACTCGGGCGCGGCGAGCAGCATCGCGGACCCGGCCGAATCACCCGCGGAGAAACCGATCGTGCCCGCCGATGAAACGGGCAATGCGCCGAGGTCGATCCTCGTGGCGTGGTCGAGGTTGCCTTCGGCCGTTGATCGCACAACTACGATGGGGATCGACTTGTCCTTGTTGCGGCGGATCTCGGCGATCCCCTGGGCGAACGAGGGCCATTCGATGTCGCCGACGCGCGCGAACACGTCGCCGTCCCGGAGGCCGAGGGCCGCGGCCCGCTCCGTGGCGTGCTCGACGCGCAGCACCGGCGCGAAGCCCAGCAGGTGGCGGATCGGGGCGCGGACGCCCGGGGAGAGGGTCACCGCGCCGGTTTGCAATTCCGCCGTGGGGTTGATGGTCGCCGGGATGGTGGATCCGTTCGGGGTGCGAAAATCGATGTGCAACGGTCGCCCCCGCGAGGCTCGTGCCGCCGCGTCGAGGGCGTAGAACGACGTCGTGGAGACACCGTTGACGGCAGCGAGCGCAGAATCGGGTGGGACTGCGGCCAGGCCGGCGCGGGCGAGCCGATCGAGCAGCTCGGGCGAGCGCGGGGCGAGTACCCCCGACGACGCGGGGTACACCCCGATGGACTGGATGCGAGTCTCGGGGCTCTCCTTGGGAGTGATCCGGAACGAGAGCGGATCGGGCACGCCCTCACGTACAACGGTGATCTCGATCTCCCGGCCGGGCCTTCCGATCACCGTCGCCAGCACGAGATCGTAGAAGGAATCGGGTCTGACTCCGTCGATCGCCGTGACGGTGTCGCCGGGGCGGAGGCCGGACGCGCCGGCCGACGATGCGTGGACGGGCGTGGCGGCGGCCGCCGGTGAGTTTGGCTCGACGAACCCGATTCGGGCGGGCTCGGCGCGCATGCCCGCGCTGAAGACCACGATGAACAGCACCGCGGCGAGGATGACGTTGAACGCAACGCCGGCCGACATCACCACCAATCGTTTCCAGGGCGGGCAGGATTGGAAACTGTCGGGCGCTTCGCTGCGAGCGGACGGATCTCCGTCTTCCTGTCCGAGCATCTTGACGTACCCGCCGAGCGGGAGGATGTTCCAGCGGTATTCGGTGGGGCTGACGCGGGAAGCGGTTGCGGGGTCATCACGCTGCAGGCTCTGGAATTCGGCGTCGCTGGAGCCGCGGCGCCACCCGAGTCCGGGGCGATATGAGAACAACGCCCGGCCGAAACCCACCGCGAAGGCGAGCACGCGGATGCCCGCCCAGCGGGCCGCGATCAGGTGCCCGAGCTCGTGAACCACGATCACGAGCGTGAACCCGGCGATCATGATGGCGAGGTAGCCGGCGTCGGCGAGGGTGCTCATCGTACCTCCATCGGCAGATTCTACTGGCGCGTGCGGCGGGCCGATCGTGTCGGGTGTGAGATTGGTCGCAAAATAGAACGCGGGCCCGGTCGTAAGGACCGGGCCCGCGGGGATGCCAGCGTACGCCGGGGCGTGCTCAGTTCTGATACTTGACCGGGCAGCCGTAGGGCTTGGTCTCGGCGGTCGTGACTTTCTTGCCGGCGAGGATCTCGTCCAGCGCGGCCTTGACGTAGTTCTTGTCACCGGCCTTGGCCATGTCCGAGTCGTTGTCGATCGCGCCGGAGTAGACGAGCTTGCCGTCGGCGGCGATCACGAAGCAGTGGGGCGTCGTCTTGGCGCCGTACATCTTGCTGACCTTGCCGTCGGTGTCGAGCGCGACCGGATAGGCGATGTTCCAGTCCTTCTTGGCCTTGGCGAGGTCGGCCTTGGACGCGCCGGTGTTGATCGCGAGGAACGCGACCTTCTTGTCCTTGAATTCCTTGCTGAGGTTCGCGAAAGTCGGGTTCTTCTCATGATGCTTGACGATAAATGGGCAGCCGGGGTTGAACCACTCGAGGACGACCGTGTTGCCGGACTTGGTCCACTCCGCGAGGGAGACGGTCTTGCCGTCGGTGTCGGTGAGAGTGAAATCGGGCGCGGTCTCGCCGACCTTGGCCGTCGCGACTTTCTGCTCCTTCTTCACGTCTTTCGCGGGCGGCTCCGCCTTGGCGGGCGCCGCGGTCTGCGCGAACACCGACGTGTTGGACAGGCTGATCGCGGAAGCGGTGAGCGCGCCAGCCGCGACGAGGCCCAGGAACATGCCGCCGTTGCACATCTTGCAGGTCATCGTTGGATCTCCTTGGTGTGTCCGTTGGTACGAGTTACGTGCGTTTCGGATCGCCCGGGCGAGCCCGGGTCGAGAGTATTTCGGATTGCCGCGTGCGCCGCCGTGAACCTGAGCGTGCTGGCGCGACGACGTGAGGGAAGAGAGCGGTCCGTCAACGCGATTCGAACGTGAAAAACTCTGGTTCGTGGCCTGTTCGTCGAATCTCGATGATCCCCCCGATTCGTGGCTGAGAACCTGCGGTTTCCGCATCGAACGCCAAGCGAAGGATATCGCTCTCCGAGACGCCGGAGCGGGCCGGGTCCGTCATCTGGGCGCTCCATGCGTACGGGTAGAATGACAGACCCGTCGCTCCGGCCGACTCGATCTCGAGGGAACCAGCCGTGCGTCGTACGATCACGACCGAACTGTTGATTGGGATTGGTTTGGGAATTCGCGCACGAGCCGAGGCGAAAACAGTGGGTGACGTCGCCTTTCCGGCATCGAGGCCAACCGGACAGGCGAGCCGCAGCGTGCCCGAGCCCGGCAGGCAGACGTCCTTGCACACCAGCCATTTCGCTTCGGCGTTGATTTCGACGATCTGACCGTCCGGAACAGAAGTGGGCACGCGCAGCGGAACCAGGATCGTGACACGGCCCTCGTACACGTGATCAACGAGATCACCTGGGAGTACGATCCGGGTCGGAGCGGGCCATTCCAAGGGGCCGATTTCAAAGCCCGGTGGGAGCGTCCACTCGAACTTCGGCGGCACGCCTCCGTCGTTCAGCCCGTCCCAGTAGATGTGCCAGCGCTCGTCGATCTCGAACGTTACGCCGAGGTAGGTGGTCTTGCCGGGCACGAGTCGTTCGTGCTCCGCGATGAGAACGGGGCGAGCGTGCGAGCGAACGGGATCCGATACTGCGGGCGGCCCGAACGCCGCGAAGAACGCCAGGATGAGGCAGGCGGGACCCATATCGGCTGAGCGGCACGGGTTACCCCGCAGCGGCGCTCGAAGTATGATAGACGCATGCGGAACGCGATCGCGATTGCGGTGGGATGGGTGTGCCTGGTTGCCGGGGGTTGCAACCAGGGCATCACGGACAAAGACATCAAGATGATCGGGATCGATGAGGTGCGACGGCTGACCGTCGACGCCGACAAACCCTCGGCGCTGCTGATCGATGCCCGCCCGCCGCGGGCCTACGAGCGTGCGCGGATCCGAGGGGCTCGGAGCGTTCAGCTCACGGACATTCGCGCGGATCGAACCGGCGCCAACCCGGATTTCGGACCGTACAAGACGCTTGTGGTGTACGGCGAGGACCCGGGGAGCGCCCCGGCCCGGGCGCTCGCGAAGCGGCTGCTCACGAGCGGGTACGACGGGGTGCGGATGTTCTCGGGTGGGTTCGCGGAATGGAGCGGCGCGGGGCTTCCCGTCGAGGGAAGTGGTGACGCCAAGACGCCCGATTCCGACACGAGCAGGTGACGCGCCGCGGTCGGCGTCCGGACGCGGGTTCGGGAGCACAAGACAGCACCCCGGCGAGGGCCGGGGTGCGGATCTGTCGTGCGGATTGTGGCGTTCGGATCAGAGCTGGCTGAGCGAAGTGGTCAGACCGATGGGGGCGCCCGCGGCGGACCAGCCACCGTTGAGGAACAGATCGTAGTGCGTGAACGCGGCCACGAACGGCGATGCGCTGTCCGCCCGGATTGAGAACGCGGTCGCGACGACCTTGTTGAGGATCGCCGGCTCGTCGTGGATGCTGACGAGCGAGTAGTTGTCCGCGGAAACACGAACCGTGCGGTTCGCCGTGGTGCCGTCGGTGAAGAGGAAGGTCAGCGTGACGTTGATGTCGTTGGCAGTCGGGTTGTACAGGCCGAGCGTCTCGATATAGGTGATCCCGGCGCTCTCCGGGTTGATGAACGCGTCACCGAAGATCTGCGTGGTCGCCGCCGCGGTGGGCGTAACGGAAGCATCCCCGTCGCCGAAACGGTACTGGGCCACGGTGAGCGTGACGGGAACGGACGTGAAGTAGAGCAACCCGGCCGGCTGCGAGTCGATCAGGCCGAGGTCCTTGAGCGAGGTGCTCACGCGGCCGTTGGCGGGCACCGTGATCAACTTGACAATCTCGGGCAGATTGGCGCTGGCGTACGTGAGCCTGACGTTGACCGCGGCGGTGGAGTTGGTGGCGTTGAGGATCGACACTTCCGAATCGATTCCGCCGCCGGAGCTCACCTGCGGGAGCACGCCCTCGGTCGCGCCGCCTTCGGAATTGCCGAGCAAGCCGTACCCGCGGCCCTTGCCGATGTTGTACGACGACTGCGCGGCGACGATGGGCACATCGGAGTTGATGACGACACCGAACACGCCGTCGGGGATGGACTCGTCGTCGGTGAAGCTGATGCCGGCGCGGCGCTGCGGGCCGACGTAACGGTCATTCAGCTGCACCACCGATCCGTCGGATGCGATCAGCCGGACTTTGAGCGTCGCCAGATTCGCGTTGGGATTGTAGAAGAGCAGGAAGTCGCGGAACTCCGCGGGGTTCTTGGTGACCTGCGAGAACGTCCAGACGGCGGACGAGCGGCGGGTGAACGACTCCCCGGTGGTGACACCGAAGTCGTAATGGCTGAACGTGGCGCCCAGCTCACCGCTCGAACGGATCTCGATGGCGTAGCCCTCGTTGCGGCGCACGAGCGAGGACGCGGTGTCCGTGCCCGCGTTGATCGTGATGCCGCCGCGCGAGTTCGCGGGGATCACGCCCGATGCGATCGGGACGGCGTCGTTGGGACCGGTCTCGTACCGCGCGAAGACCTCGTAACTGACGGAGAAGCCGTTGGAGTTGACCATCGGCACGAATTCGTTCACGGTGTCGGAGGCGAAGCCCTCCGGGTAGTAGAGGTAGAACGACGTGGGCGCGCCCGCCAGACGGACGGAATAGGACCCCGTCGTGCCGCCGGTGGGCTTGACGAGCAGGAAGTACAGCGTGTTCGCTCCGGCGGCGAAGTTGATGTTGGCCGAGGCGCCGGGGATGCCGATGGTGTCGTACGCGACGGAGTTACCGGAGGAATCCAGGATGCGCAGGTCGGCGTCGAGCAGGCCGCCGCGGGGCACGTTCACCTGGAGGTTGACGTTGCCCGCGCCCAGCGAGCGGAATCGGAACAGATCGGAGTCGGAGGCGCGTTCGATGATGCCCGTGCCCGTCCCGAACGCCGTGATGGGATCGAGCGTGATCGTGTCGAGCGTGCCGACCTGATCGAACTGACCCTCGTTCGGGTGGTCGTCGCCCGATCCGCCGCCGCCGCCCCCGCCCCCGCCGCCTCCACCGCCGCCACCCCCGCCGGAGTTCGTTTGGCCGGTCACGGTCACGGTGTAGGCGCCCGTGAGCGTGCTGCCGCTGGTGATGGGGTCCGCCGACACGAGGATGTAGTAGATCTCACCACCGGCGCCGGCACTGAAGCTGACCACCGCGTCGGTGATGGTGCCCGCGTCATTGATGATCTGGTTTCGCGCGGCGTTGAAGATCGCCACGTGCGGGTTGAGCAGGCTCGCGGGCGTGTTGATGGCGATCGAGACCGGTCCCGCGGCGAGCGAGGTGAATGTGAAGAGGTCGGTGTCGCCGATCTTCTCAAGGGTGCCGGAGGACGTCCCGATGCCGGTCGTCGAGTTGAGGATGATGGGCGTCGCGAAGTCGAAGCCGCCGACGTTGGCATGATCGTCCTGTCCGGGCCCGACCAGACGGATCGTGTACCCGCCGGCGGTCCCGCCGGACTGACCCACGTCGATGAAGATCCGCTGCCCGCGCACCACGTTGCCCGGGATCGTCAGAATCAGCACGCCGCCGCCGCCGACCACGGTCGAGCCGAGGAGCGGGTTCTTGTTCGTGTCATAGATCTGGACGGTCGGTTCGAAGGTGCCGCTCGAGCGTGTGATGGTGATCGAGGCAGTCCCCGTTTCGGGAGGCAGGTACGCGAACATGTCGTCGTCGGTGGTGGTCTCGAACACGCCCGTGAGCTGACCGATCCCGCTCGTGGCGTCCACCGGAATGTCGGTGGCGACGGGGAAGTCCGTCAGGTTGGGGTGATCGTCGGTCGGCTTGAGATTGAGGGTCAACGTGTAGTTGCCGGTATCGAAGAACGGATCCTTGCCGGCAACGAGGACGTAATAGGGGCGGCCCCGCGTGACCGAGAACGTGATCGAGGCATCGCGGGTCGTGCCCGACGCATTGTCGTTGTAGGCGATGCGGAGGAAGACCGCGTTGGGGATCGCGGCCGAGTCGTGACCGGTCTCGAAGACGCGGACCATCGGATCCAGGTTCGCAGAGTTGGTGCGGATGGTGATCGTCGCGACGTCGTAGTCCGGCGCGGTGAACGTGAAGAGGTCCGTGTCCGCCGGGTTCTCGATCTTGCCGTCGAGCACCGCCGAGCCGAAATACGTGCTCACGGTCAGGGCCTTGGCCTTGTCCCAGTGCAGATAGTCCGCAAAGTCGTCCACGTACGGCAGATTGGACACCGCCACGGCGTACCCGCCCTGCGTGTTCACGTCGCCCGAGACGACGATGTAGAACCTCTCCCCTTGGGCGGCGGGGAACGAGAGGTCCACGGACGAACCGCCGAAGGACCCCTTCTGGCTGACCAACGTCTGCGTGGAGTTGAACACGCTGACGAAGGGCTGGAGCAGCGATCCCGCCGCGGCGGTCACGTTCACCTTCGCGGTGCCGCCGACGGGCGAGAGGAACGAGAAGAGGTCGTCATCGCCCGGATTCGAGACCGTGTTCAGGATGTTGCCGGTGATGGTCCCGACGCCGTAATTCGTGGTGTCCGTCGGATCGGTCCCGATCGGGATCATGGTCGCGACCGCCGCGTTGGCCAGGTTCGGCCCGCCGTCGATGTGGTCGTCGTCGAACGTGGGCGCGAAGTCGGGCATGCCGTTGACATAGAGCTGGTACGAGCCGGTGGCGTACCGCCAATCGACCTTGGTCGGATCGGCAAGGAAGACCGCCCGCTGACCGCTCTCCACCTGCACGAAGAACTTCTCGCCCGCCTTGACCTTGAAGACCAGGCGTGCGTCGCGGTGGTAGAACGTCCCGGAGAAGACCCCCGCCGTCTCGATCATCGATTCGCCGGTGACCGCCGCGTTGAAGTCGACGTAGGAGATCTGCTGCTGGTCGTTGTTGAAGATGCGGATGGCCGAGTGCAGCGGGCTGTTGTAGGTACGTGTGATGCCGCTGTCGGCGACCCCGCCCGTGTTGACGTCGATGATGCGGCGCAGGGCCTCGTCGTTGAGGTTGCCGCTCTGGACCCGGATCTCAACGGTGCCGTCCGAGACGGACGTGAAGTAGAACAAGTCCGTGTCCGTCACGCTCTCGATCGTGCCGATGTCGCTGGTGGTGACGAGTTGCTTCCGGGTGGGGGTGACCTGGTAGACCCGGAACGCGTTGCCGTGCGGCGGCGGTGACGCGGCGGCGGTGTAGATGCTCGCATCACCCGCGGCGCTCGAGTCGAGAGAGAGTTTCGAGGCCAACGCGAAGCTGCCCGCGTTCACTTCCTCAAACTGATTCGAGATCACGTCGTCGTAGACCTGATCGGGCGGGACCGTGACGTCCGGCGCCAGCGCATCCACCGTGACGGCAAGCTGGTAGCGGCCGGTGTTGCGGAATGACTGCGTCTCGCTGCGGACCTCGATGTAGAGGACTTCGCCGCCCCATGTGGGCGGCAGGATAAACGTGGCGCCGGGCGAGAGGGCCGGGTCCTGCGCCCCGGAGGGGTCCGGGAACGGGGGCGCGATGGTGGCGTTCGAGTAGATGAGGGTGTGCTTCGAGTCGTACACGTTGATGAACGTGTTAAGGAACGACCCGTCCACGGGCGAGACCGTGATCGCGATCCGGTCGCTGGGCCGGTCGTTGCGGTCCCATTGCCCGGCGCTGTTGTCGTACGTGGGGTTGTTGTCGTCGAACACGCCCATGGCGAACACGGCGTTGTCCACGCCCGACGCCATCGCGTTGAAGCGGAAATTCGGGATGGGGAGATTCGGATCGAAAAAGAACTGCGCGATGTGGTTGAGCTGGGTCTGGCCGGAAGCGGTGAAATCGCCGCCCACGTACAGAACCTCTTGCGGGTCCTGCGCGGCCTGCGTGAACCCCGCGATGTTCGGGACGTCGGGCTCCTGCGGGTCGGCCAGCGGCAGCAGCGCGCGGACGGTGCCGTTCAGTCCGTTCCCCCAGAAGTTGACGAATGCGTTGTTGAAGAACCCGATAATTCGATTGGCCGCGGCGCCGCCGGCCTGGGTGAACTGGCCGCCGATCACCACGCCGCGCGGGATAACGGGATCCGCGCCCCCATTGACGTCCGGTGGGTCCCACGATGCCAGCGCGAAGACCGTGTTGTTGACCCCATTCGAGCCGCCGGTGCCGAGCGTCGCCCAAAGCAGGATCGGATTGGTCTGTTGTTGATTGGTGTCGCCGACCAGGCCGTAGATCACGACCCGGTTGGCGCTCGCTCCGAACGCGGTGGTGAAGGCCCCGCCGATCACCAGGGTCAGCGCGGGGTCCGGCAAGGGGCCGGCTCCGTCGGGGTCCGGGGGGTCGTAGGTGGTGAACGCGTTGATGTCGCCGTTCAGCGCCGCGTTGAGATTGAGCCCAGCTCCCTGACCGCCTGTGTACACAGTGACGCCGTCGTAAGCAGCAAGCCGATTGGTGAAAGAGCCGCCGATGAACAGCAGAGCGCCAAAGTCCGGCGGATCGGGCACCGATGGAGGATTGCCGCCGCCCGGGTCTGGTGGGTCGTAGACCTGAAGCGCCCGGACGGACCCGCCGAAGCCGCTCCCGACGTTTGAGAGCTGCGCGCCGTCCCATTTGACGATGCGGTTGCGCGTGGCGCCGTTGAATTGCGTGAAATCACCGCCGAAGTACACGCCGGGTGTCGGATCCGTCGCGCCGCCGGGCGGGGTGGGCGCATCGTAATACGTAATGGCCCGGACGGCGTTGTTGGGGTCGCCGAAACCAGCCCATTGATACTTTCCGGCCAGGGGGTTGTAGACCCAGGCCGCGAGGTTCTTGAACGTGACCGGACCGTTCGGGGACGGCACCACGAGATCGAAGTCGCCGCCCACCCACAGGATCGGGCGAGCCAGCCCCAGGTCGGTCACCTGCTGATCGGTGGTCAGGCCGAAGACGGTGTACACCTCGGCGCGCGTGGTGCCGGCGGTGTTGGGATTGTCCTTGAACCCGTACGGGTTGTCCTGGCGCCCGACGAACCAGAAGTCTCCCGCGTCCCACACCGAAACGTTGCGTGACGTGACCGGGACCGAGCTGGCCGGATCGGCGACGTTGAACGCGCCGCCGACAAAGATCGAGGTGCCCGCGTCGTCGTTGTTACCGGCGTAATTCCCGAGCATGTCCACGGGAGGGACGAACTGGAACAGGTCGGTGTCGCCCTCCTTCTGGATGCGGCCGGTGCCGAACGCGTCGGAGACGAACGAGTGGTCGCGGATCGCGTTCAGGTCCGAGTCCGAGTACAGCCGCGGGGCGCCGAACACGAGCGGCGTGGACTGCTCGAACTCGCGCTGCCGCACCGCGAACGGCTGGGTCAAGTCGGGCGTGTTGACGTGATCATCGACGGCGTTGGCCGGATCGAGGTCGTTGTACGTGCTGTGCGTCTCGATCCACAGGCCGTACGGCGCGGGATTGAACGGCGACACCGCCGCCAGCGGGTCGAAGGGATCGACCACCACGAAATACGTCCGTCCGCCCACCAGGTTGATCTGGATCTCGGGCGAAGCGCCCACGAAGTCGTCGCTGTTGGCGATGTTCGCGCCGCTCGAATCGTACAGGCGGAGCTCGATGTCGTTGCCGGGGGTGAACCGCTGCGCGGTGACGAACGTGACCCCGGTCCCCTGGGCCTGGAACGTCCAGACGTCGCTGTCCCAGTTGCTCAGCAGGTTGCCGGTGGTATCGTTGCCGCGACGCGTGATCGTGCTGACCGGCGTGAACAACTGTGCCGCGCTGACATCCAGAATCAGCGTGAACGCCCCGGTGCTCGCCGTCGAGGTCGCCGAGAACTCGTCCCCGCGCACGCGGAGGTAGAACACCTTGTTCTGCCCGCTCAGCCACGACGCATATGGGCTGGTCAGATACCCGGACTGGCGGTCCGAAATCAGCTCCTTGCCCGTCGCGTCATAGATCTCCAGATGGGGATCAAGCACCGGCGCGTTGGTGCCGGGCTGAACCACCGCGGTCGCGATCGAGTCGAAAATCGCGCCCGTCGGCGAAGTCAGCTTGAAGACGGTGTCCGTGCCGCGCAGCGTGATTGTTCCGTTCCGCGTCCCCTCGCCGGTCGTCTGATTGATGACGTTTGCCGGGATGACGGTGGAGAGGGCATCCAGCCGGAGGGTGTATGCGCCCGTTGAGCCGGCGCCCGAAGGCTGGTCGGACAGCACGCGGATGTAGTAGGTCTGCCCGGCTTGCGCGATAAAACCCATCCATGCGTCGGTCGGCGTGCCACCCGTCAGCCGGCCGTTGCCCGAGCTCACTCCGAGCGTGACGAGGTTCCCCGCGGCGTCGTAACCCGTCGAGACCGGGAGTCGCTGATACGTGGTGCCGTTAAGGGCCGTGTACACCTCGACGCGGGTGTCCAGCAGGCTCGCGGCGTTGTTCGCGTCCGCCAGCACGGTCACAAAGTCCGAAGCCGGGGCGACGAACTTGAACAGGTCGTCGTCGCCGGAAGGGTTGATCTGTCCGTTGACCGTGCCATTCCCATTTGCATCCACAGCCACCGCCGTGGCCGTCGGGAATTGGCTCAGGCTCGGGTGATCACCCCCGAGCAGCACCCGGCCTTCCAGCATCTCCATCAGGGCGCGATGTTCATCACGTCCGGTGCCGGTCGTGCGCCCCGCCCTGCGCAGCAGTCGATTCACGCCATCCGTCCGATCCGAGTCTGCCCCACGAGAGTCGCGGCCAAACAAGCGAGCATCCCGGCTGTTCATCTCTGACTCCAAACTGGTGTGCATGTTGTGAAGGGGGCGCTGTTCGGAAACGGGTGCAGAACATCCGCGGGCGGCTTTCGACCGCTTCCCCTCACGACCACAAACCTTCCGCTCCGACTCTCCGAGCGGTTGCGAACCGCTGTGCCACAGTGTACCGAAACCGAATCCCCGGCGTCGAATCTCCCCAACAACTCGCCGCAATACCCTTTAATAGGGTAATTCGGTATTTGTTCAGAATATGTCTTCATTATCTCATCGTCGGATGGCCGAGCGAAAACCTGAGTGCGCCTTCCGACAGCAGCACCGTGGGGTCGTACAGCGGCAGCGGAGACGACGCATCAGCCAGCATGAGTGGGACCTCGGAGCTTCCCAGTACGACCGAATCGCACCCGTTCGCGGCGAGCTTGGCGAGCAGGCCGAGCGTGAATGCGCGCGAAGCCGGCACGATCTGCCCGTGCACCAATTCGCGGAAGATAATCGCATCGAACGCGTCCGCGTCCGATGGCTCGGGGACCAGCACCGTCATGCCGCGTAGTCCAAGATGCGTCTGATACGTCGAGCCGTAGGTCACCAACCGGGTGCCGACCAGCCCCACGGTGCGTCGCCCGTCTCTCGCCAGCGCATCCGCGACGAGTTCGGTCATGGTGAGCCAGGGGATGGGCGAGCCGTGTTGGGCCAGGTGCACCCCGTGCTGCATCAGGTTGTCAGGGAGGATGCATACTTCCGCACCCGCCGCAGCGAGGATCGAAGCCGACCTGCGCAGCATGTCTCCGACCGCGGCCCAGTCGTTGCGACGGACCGCGTCGATGTACCGCTCCAGCGGCTCGTTGTGGATGGTGACGGTCGGGTGCCCGGAATCCCCGAGCACGGCCCGGGCGCGGCGGAATATCTCCCGATAGCACAACGCCGAGCCTTCCGGGCTGACCGCGACGATGCCGATGTGCTTGGCCACGCGTGGTTGTCTCCCGTGCCTTGGCGAGAGTGCCGCAGCGCGTGCCCGGCAGAATAGCGGGGACGGCGGCGCGACGTCGCGTCGGACTTCCGAACCCGAACCCCGGTTCCGTACACTCAGGCCGCATGGACGTGCGACCCGCAGGTGAACCTCCGGATGATCCATTTGCTGCCCTTGGGCTGCCGCGCTCGTTTGCGTTGGACGCGACTGCCATTCGCAGGGCCTATCTGACACGCTCAGCAGGCGTCCATCCGGACCGTGATCCTTCGGATCCGGAGCGTCTGCAGGCAACCGCGCGCCTGAATCGAGCGCGCCAGGATCTGGCCGATCCTGAACTCCGCGCCGACGTGCTCCTCCGGCTCTTGGGCGGTCCGTCTCGTGAGACTGAGCGCGGGCTCCCCCAGGGCTTTCTGGCTGAGATCATGGATCTTCGGGAGCGGCTGGAGCAGGTGTCGTCAGCGGGAGATCCGACCGAGGTCGGGCGCTGGCGGAATTGGGCGGACGAGTTGCGGTCCGCGCGCCTCGAAGAAATTCAGCGTGCGTTCGCCGCGCTTCCAGCCCTCCCCACCGCGGAGTCGCTCCGGGCGATCAGGATCGAACTCAACGCTCTGCGTTATGTGGAGCGGCTGATCGAGAGCCTTGACGGGAAGGGGGCGGCCTAGTCGCCGCCGGCGCCCATGCCCACCGCACACCTCGTGCTCATCCCGGTGCTGATGGGGCTGATGCTGGCCTCCGCCGCCTGTTCCTCCTCGGAGACGGGGTTGTTCAGCCTGTCGTACCACGACCGGGTACGGCTCCGCAAGCTGAGCCCCGGCGCGGCGGACGCGGTCGCCCGGCTCCTCGCCGAGCCGCGGGCGGCGCTGATCACGCTGCTGCTTCTCAACACGCTCGTGAACGTGACCTACATGGTGCTCTCGTCGTTGCTGGTCGTGGCCAGCGACAGCACGCTCGGGGGCATCGCGGTCAATACGGCCATGGTGCTCGCCCTGATCGTGCTCAGCGAGATCTTCCCCAAGACGCTCGCCGCCCGGCACAGGGTGGTGCTGATGCGGCACGCCGCGCGACCGCTCCGGGCCGTGTTCGTGCTGTTGGGGCCGGTGCGTGTGCTGCTCGACCGGGGCATCGTCGGCCCCTTGGCGCGGGTCGCCAGCGGGTCCGCGGCGGGCGGCGAACCGCTGAGCGTCGCGGAACTCGCCGCGCTGCTCGAACTCACGGCGAGGGGCGGGGCGATCGACCGGGACGAGCAGCGCCTCCTCGCCCAGGTCGTGGCGCTCGGCTCGCTTCGGGTCCGAGACGTCATGGTGCCGCGGATCGACCTCGTCTGGCTCCCGCTCGACGCGACGCCGGACCGCATCGCGGCGGTGGTTCGAGAATCACAGCTCACACGCATACCGGTCTACCGGCGTTCGCCCGACGACGACGTGGTCGGCTGGCTGCTGACCAAGCGGTACCTCGCGGAGGTGGCGCTGGGAAAGAACCCGGCGCTCGATCGCTTCATCGAACCCGCACGCTTCGTGCCGCAGAACGCTCGCCTCGATCAGCTGCTCGATCTCTTCCGTGGGTGGCGGGTCAACGCGGCCATGTGCGCCAACGAGCACGGCGCCGTGACCGGGCTCGTCCGCATCGAGGACATCGCCGAGCGTCTCATCGCCGAACTCGGTGAAGAAGGTGGGACCGTGGAAGCGGGAGAGGACGTCCGGCGCGTCGGGCCCGGCGCCTGGAGCGTCCCCGGACGCCTCACGGTTCGCGATTGGACCGAGATGTTCGGGGTGCCCGTTCGCGGACGAGTTTCGACAGTCGCCGGGCTCGTGCTTGCGCTCCTGGGTCGAATCCCGAGGGTCGGTGACGAGGCGGTGTTCGGAACGATCACGCTGCGGATCGAATCCGTCAGCGGTCGCGTCGTGGACCGCGTCCTGGTTACGCTGCGCGACGGTGGCGGTGGCGCCGGCCCGTCGCACGAGCGTGCGGTCCCGGGTACAGGGGATCCCGCGACATGAGCGCGTCGCAGACCATCCTCTGCACGGCGTTGGTGATGCTCGGCATCGCGGGCTCGTTCGTCTGCGCCGGCTGCGAGGCGGGCGCCTATTTCGTCAACCGCGTGAGGCTGAATCTCCGCGCCAGTGGCGGCGTCGGAGGTAGGCCGGACCCGGCCGCGGTGCGCCTCAAGTCGGAGATCGAGCGTCCCGAGCGGCTGCTCACCACGCTGATGCTCGGCCATAATTTCTTCAGTTCGCTCGCCGCCAATTCGATCACGCCGCTGCTCGTGGCCCGCGGCTACTCCGAATTCGCGGTGGCGGCCATCAACGTTGGAGCCCTGACGCCCGTCCTCTTCGTGCTGTGCGATGCCCTGCCCAAGGAGATCTTCCGAGCCGATGCGGACCGGCTCGCATATCGAACCG
Source organism: Phycisphaerae bacterium (assembly GCA_016794925.1). GTDB lineage: Bacteria > Planctomycetota > Phycisphaerae > Phycisphaerales > UBA1924 > JAEUIW01. The sequence continues at coordinate 52,316 of JAEUIW010000002.1, read as the reverse complement.
GCCTGTTTCTGGTCGGTCTGCGCTGGATCCTCACGCTCAGCCTGATCTTCCCGCTCGCGACGACCGCGGTGCAGCTCCTGGCCCGGATCGTCAGGGTGCCCGCGGACACCACCCTCTCTGACGAGCGTGGCCGCATGGCCGCGCTCCTGAAGGAGGGCGCCCATCACGGCGTGCTCTCCGAAGCGCAGACGACGCTTCTTGACCGAGCCCTCGAACTCCGGGATACCACCGTGGGCGAGGAGCTCGTGCCCTGGAGCCGCGTCCATTCCATTCAATCGACCTGGGACCGGCGTCGCGTGCTGACATTCCTCTCGGAGCACGGCTCGTCCCGGTTCCCCCTGCTCTCGCCCTCGGGCCCGGGTCCGGCGGTAAACGTTTCCGGCCAGGTGCTGCACGTCGTCGGCGTGGTCGAGCACCTGACCGCGACGGTCGAGCCCTGGACCGCGCTGACCAGCATCGCCCGCCCGCTCGTCGAGGTCTCACCCGAGTTGTCGGTCCGCGAAGCGCTCGTGCGGATGACCGACGCCGGCGCCAAGCTGGCGGTTGTGACCAGATTCGGAAAAGCCCTGGGAATTGTCACCGCCAAGGACCTTTTCGAGCCTCTCACCGGCGAGCTCGCCGCGTGGTAGTTCGTGCGGTGGTTATTCTCCGAGCGGGTTGATGAACAGCCCGGTCGCGAGTTTGGGGTAAAAGAACGTCGATTTCTGAGGCATCAGTTCCCCGGCCGCGCTTACCGCCCGCACGCTGTCGAGCGGAGTCGGCCGGACGAGCACGGCCAACTGGGGCGCGAATGCGGAACCTCCACCCGAGCCGCGCTCCTGGCCACGTCCGATATCTTCGACTTCCGCGATCGTGTGCGGAAACGCCCATTTCACAGGGGCGCCGTTGTTGAGCTTCGGTTGGCAGATTCCATCGACCAGAATGTGCTGGCAGAACGCGACGTCCAGTTGTCGCCATGCTTCGGGTTTGTTCCCGAAGATGCGTGCCAGCGGGTCGGCGGAGCGAGGCACAGCCAGAACTCCGCGCCCGGTCGCGAAGTCATGCAGGCCAAGACGAGGTCCGCCCAGGTCATCCCGGCTTCGGAGTGCGAGGTCCAATTCGGTCAGTCCCCCGGTCACGTCGAAAAAACGGAGTTGTTCGGCCGCCGCGGTCTGGAAACGCTCGAATGAGTACCCGCTCATGCCCCCCAACACCCGGTGCGTCGGCCAGATCACCAGCCCGGGGTCCGACATCCCGACCAGCACCACCAACGATCGACGCGCTGGGTGATCCGGACCAACAGGTCCGGTGGCTTCGAGAGCCGCGAGGTAGTTCAGCGCGGTGTTGTACCGGTGGTGGCCGTCGGCGATGAACACATCTTCTCCGGCGAGCGCATCGGCGTAGGCGGCGATGGCCCCAGTCGATTCGATCGTCCACACTTCGTGCAGCACGCCGTCCGCGGTCCGAGCGGTCACGTCCGCCGGCTTCGAACCCACGATGCCCGCGAGCAGCGAGCGTGCGCGGCCGGCCGCATCGTGGTGCAGCCCGAACACAGGGGACAGCTGCGCGCGCGTGGCGCGCATCAACGCGAGCCGGTCTTCCTTTGGTCCCGAAAACGTCTGCTCGTGCGGCAGGATGCCGCCGCCGGCGCGCGGGCCGAAGGGGACGCACGCGATCGCGCAGGCCATGCCGGTTCGTTGCACGCTCCGGCCGTCACTTTGGAAAGTCTGCCGGTACGCGAACATCGCGGGGGTCTGCCGCCGCTTCAGCAACCCATTCGCCAGCCAATCGCGGTAGGTCGCGCCCGCGGCCTCGTACGCCGCGGGCGGTCCGAGTTCCTTGGCCGGCAAGTGGGGGAGATCGATGGCGACGATATTCCTCGGGTCACGATCGAGCAGCGCGTCCTTGCTCCCGCGATCGAGCACGTCGTACGGGGGGGCGACCCGCGTGCTCAGGTCCGACACCGCCGCGTACTGCACGGCCCGGAATGGATAGACCGCGGGCATGTCCTTGCCTCCGTCGGGGCCGCGGGATCGGCGAATGGGCCCTCGCGGCCGAGTATACGGCCGGCATCCGAGTCTCGGACCGGCCCGGCCAACCTACCGTGTGCCATGCCCCGTGCGCTCGTACTCAGGACCGCCGGCACCAACTGCGACGCCGAGATGGTGCGCGCCTTCGAGCTGGCCGGCGCCTCGGTCGGTCTGGTCCATCTGGATGCGCTCGTGCGCGCGCCGGAGCGCATCGCCGACTTTGACTTGATCGGTTTTCCGGGGGGCTTTTCTTACGGCGACGATATCGCGTCCGGACGGATCTTCGCGGCCAAGGTGCGCATCGGTCTGTACCCCGCGTTGCGCGCCGCGGCACGGCGCGGGGTGCCGATGATCGGGATCTGCAACGGGTTCCAGGTCATGGTGCAGGCCGGGCTGCTTCCCGGGCCTGATCCCGGTTGCCAATGGCCCGAGGCCGCGCCGCCGGAACCTACCGCTTCCCTGGCGGTGAACGCTTCAGGCCGGTTCATCGACACCTGGGTCCGTGTCCGGGCCGAGGCCGCCTCCCGGTGCCTGTGGACGCGTCCGTGGGTCGAGTTGGCGGCACGACCTGAAGCCGAGGACATTCTTCGGCTGCCCACCGCGCACGGTGAGGGCCGCCTCGTCCTGGCATCACCCGACGTGCTGGCGCGCCTGGAACGGGCCGGCCAGGTCGCGCTGCGATACGTGGATAACCCGTCGGGTTCGACAGCGGATATCGCGGGGCTGTGCGATGCCACCGGCAGAATTTTCGGGCTGATGCCTCATCCCGAAAGGTATCTGGACTGGAACCGTCATCCCTTCTGGACACGAATGGACCCAATGGCCCGGAATGGCTTGACTCCCGGGAGGCTCATGTTCGAGGCGGCGGTGCGGTCCGTCGGCGCGACGCTTCAGCCCGCCTGAAAGCGAGTAGACTGCGCACATGTGTCCCGTTGACCCCCGCGAGTTGAACCCGGTGGCCGTCGATGGCTTCATCATCGCCGATACGCCCTGCCCGAAGTGCGGGTACAACCTCAAGGGCGTGCGGATGGGCCAGCCGTGCCCGGAATGCGGCACGTCCAGCAGCACGCTTTCGAAGTTTGAGCGGGAGAAGTGGGGGCTCAGCGCGGCCGAGCGGAAGCGCGTGGATGAGCACATCCCGCCGCTGAACGAGGCTTCGCCGTGGCGGCTTCGGGTCATCGGTGTCGGCGCGTACCTCATGCTCGCGGGCGGGTTCGTCATGATCGCGGGTGTGTTCGGGCAGGAGCGGTGCTTCGATTTCGAATCGCAGACGTTCACGCGGACGGCCCGCGTGTTCGCGCTGGCGTTGATCGCGGGCGGGATCGTGTGGTGGGCCGGCATGATGCTCGCGCTCAAGTTGCCCTTCCCCGCGAATCAGGTCGGTCCCGATGAGCTGAAGCGCTGGCGTGCGCTGTACACGCTGAACGCGATCACGCAGACGGTGTGGGTTGCGCTCGGCACCCTGGTGCTGGTGATGGAGGCGACGAACCCGCTCCCGTCCGCGATGCTCAACCTGTCGTTCGTGCTCCAGGCGGTCGCGATGTTCTCATCCGTGGGCGTGGGTCGGTTGCTCTACGAGCTCTGCTATGTCGCGGGCGACACCACGCTTGGCGATCGGTTCCTGCGGTGCACGGTCGGTGTCAATGTCTTCATTTGTGTGTCGTTCGTGCTCTCGTTCATGTCCCCGCTCTTCGGCGTGCTGACGGCGGGCGTCTTCATCGTCAACGTGGTCATTCTCTTTCTCGCCATCGGCTGCATGATGTTCTTCCTGTTCAGCATGACGAGGCTCGCGGGCAACGCGTGGTGGGCCATCCGTCACGGGCGCGAAAGCGAGGCGCGCGAGGGCAGACTCATCTCGCGCGCCGAGGAAGCGCTGGTGGCCCAGCAGGCCGCGAACTTCTTCAATCCGGTCACGGAGCCGGACGCGGTTTCCAATATCCCCGCGGCGAACCGGAAGCGTGAGAAGCCGCGCGGCAAGCAGTTCTACGGCGGATCCTGATGGCGTTCCGGCCACTCGCCCGCTCACAATCCCCTACCATCGTTCGTGGCGAACCGAGCCGACAAGGTGCTCCTCGCGATGTCGGGCGGCGTGGATTCATCGGTCGCCGCGGCGCTGCTTCTGCGCCAGGGCTACGACGTCGTGGGCGCGTTCATGCGGTTGGGCAGCCCCGGAGAATCACTCGGGACGTTGACGCCGTCCGGGGATACGGCGTGCACCGCGGCGCGAGGGCCGGGCCCCACGAAGATCGGCCACCAGGGTTGTTGCTCGATCTCGGATGCTTCCGACGCTCGCCTCGTCGCCGCACGCCTGGGAATCCCCTTCTACGTCTGTAATTTCAAACGCGAGTTCGGTCGGATCATGGATTATTTCGCGGACGAATACCGGTCCGGCCGTACCCCCAATCCCTGCGTGCGATGCAACGACTGGCTCAAGTTCGGCCGCCTTCACGAATACGCCGACCAGATTGGCGCTCGCTACGTCGCCTCGGGGCACTACGCCCGCATCGCCGATGATGGGCGCGGCGGCCGCTCGCTCCTACGCGGCATCGATGCCGACAAGGACCAGTCATACGTGCTCTTCGGCATCAGCCCGGAGCGACTGGCGCGCACGCTGTTCCCGGTCGGGGGCCACCGCAAGGATGAGATCCGCCGGCTCGCGCGCGAGTTCGAGCTGCCCGTCTTCGACAAGCCCGACTCTCAGGAGATCTGCTTCGTACCGGACCAGGACTACGCGTCGTTCGTCGAGCGGCACGCGGGGTTCTCCGGTGAGCCCGGCGATCTGGTCGACGGATCGGGCGCCGTCTTGGGCCGGCACGCCGGGCATCATCGGTTCACGATCGGGCAGCGTCGCGGCGTGGGCGTCGCGCTGGGCTACCCGGTCTACGTCGTCGAGAAGAACGTCGGGTCCAACCGCGTGGTGCTCGGCCCGAGGGCCGCTCTGGCGCGCACACGCTGCCACGCCGCGGAGGCGAACTGGCTGGTTGACCCCGCGGGGATTGCCAGCACGGACGGTTGGATCCCGTGCCTGGCTCAGCATCGGTACAACTCGGATGCGGTGCCGGCTTGTGCGCGGGCGGCGCCTTCCGGCGTGGATTCGGGCGCGCGATCCAATGTTCCCAGCGGTCGCGCTGGGGAGTTCGAAGTCCGCTTTGAACAGCCTCAGGAGGCCGTGACCCCCGGCCAGGCCATCGTCTTGTACGATCGCGTGAACTCGGACCTTGTGCTCGGGGGAGGTTGGATCCGTTCCGCGGATTAGGCTGCACGCCGAACCGGTGGGTTCAGCGGCGCTGGCGCGGCGGCCGATTCTCGGTACGATGGCTCGGTCGCGGAGCCGCCTAATGAGGCGGAATGGTTTTCTCGATGGGGAGATTCTGACATGGTCTCAGCCACAGCTCCGGAATATGACGTGGTCATCGTGGGCGCGGGTCCCGGCGGCACTACGGTGGGTACATTCCTCAAGAAATACAACCCCGGTTTGAGGGTGCTCATTCTCGAAAAAGAGAAATTCCCGCGCGAGCATGTCGGCGAGAGCCAACTCCCGCCCATTGGCGCCATCCTGCACGAAATGGACGTGTGGCAGAAGGTTGAGGATGCGCAGTTCCCGATCAAGATCGGCGCGACCTATCGATGGGGGAACAGCCGAACACTATGGGATTTCGAGTTCTTGCCCGTGTCCGCGTTCCACGACGAGCCCCGCCCGGCCAAGTACGAAGGCCAGCGTCGGGTGACCGCGTTTCAGGTGGACCGTGCGATCTATGACCAGATTCTGCTGGAGCACGCCAAATCGTTGGGGTGCGAGGCACTGGAGCAAGCGAAGGTCGTCGCGATCGAGCGCGGCGCCTCCGCGCACAAGGGCAGTCGGCCGAATGACCGCATTTCCGCCGTCCGGATCGAGACGTCTGACGGGTCCTCCCGCCGGGTTACCGCCAAGTGGTTCGTCGACGCGTCGGGGCACGTCGGTGTGCTCCGACGGGCGATGGACATTCCCATCGATGTTCCGACCAAGCTGAAGAACGTGGCGATGTGGGACTACTGGACCAACACGCGCTGGGCGGTGCACATCGGCGTCGGCGGCACCCGAGTGCAGATCATGTCCCTCAAGCACGGCTGGATCTGGTTCATCCCGCTGGGCCCGACCCGCACCAGCATCGGCTTCATCTGCCCCGCGGACTACTACAAGACATGCGGCAAGACCCCCGAGGAGCTGTACGCCGAGGCCATCGCCTCCGAGCCGCGCATCGCGGAGCTGGTGACCAGCGCCGCTCGCGAGGGCAAGGTCCGCACCACGCGCGACTGGTCGTACAAGGCCGAGCGTATTGTCGGGGACAATTGGTTCCTGGTCGGGGAGGCCGCGGGATTCGCCGACCCGATCCTTTCGGCGGGCATGACGCTGGCGCACTCGGGCGGGCGCGAGGTTGCCTACATCCTGCTCGAGGCGCTCAAAGCGGGCGGACCGACGCACGACGTGACGTGGCTCCAGCGTCACTACAACGATCAGCAATTGCGGCGCATCCATCAGTACATCCGGTTCGCCGACTACTGGTATTCCGCCAACGGGCAGTTCACCGATCTGCAACAGTTCACGACGGAAATCGCCAAGGACGCGGGGCTGGACCTTGATGCGAAAGGGGCCTTCCGCTGGCTCAGCTTCGGCGGCTTTACCCACGAGGACTGGCTCGCCCCGGGCCTCGCGACCTTCGACATCCTCGCGGTGAAGGAGTTCACGCGCATCGTGACCGGCGCCGACTCCAACTCGTGGGAGTTGAACAACTTCAATGTCTTCAAGCTCAACCTTCTCGGCGCCAAGAAAGAGCGTGTTCCCCTGTACCACGAAGGGAAGATTGTCACCGCCGAAGCCTACATCAAGAACGGCAAGACGCTGCCGATCGTCGGCCTCTACGGCGTTCTCGTTGACGTGCTCAAGGCCAACTCTGACTTCATCAGCGTGTACCGCGCACTCGAATCCGCCGCGGCGATGGGAGCGGGCAAGCGGTTCAGCATGACGCCAGACCAGTTCATCGGCCAGTGCATGTCCACCCTCGAAACGCTGCTCCTCGACACCTGGGTCGCCGGCAAGTTCGATCCCAAGAAGCCCCGTTCCAGGTACGATTTCGCCGCCGGCGGCAAGGACGTCAATCTCAAGTTCAACACCGACCCGGAACCTTCGGCCTCCATGTGAGCGCGAATCGAGACGGCGGCTCCCGCCGCGCGGCGGCGGGTCAGGGCTCAGCGGTTCGGTGCGCCCTCGTGGTCCTTCTTCATGATCAGAAGGTAATTGAAGCCCCGGAGGAAGAAGTTCCCTTCCTCCGCGGCCCGGCGCCAGTTGCCCCGCTCTAATTTCTGGTTGTGCCGAACCACCGAGATGATGTCCACCGGTTCGAACCGCTCACGGAGGCGCGCGAAAAGCTCGAATCCGATAGGCATGAAGTGCCCCGCGCCGCGTCCGGTGTCCGCGCGCCCACGCTTGCGCCACGAGTCGCTCACGTACACCGCCATGTACCTGCGGTCACGCAGCACACGGTGGGCCTCCCGGAACACGTTCCGCATGGCTTCGTAGTAGGCGAACCCGCCGTCGGCCCCGCCGGCGTCGAGCTTCCCGATGCAGGCCGGATGGTTCGAGTACTCGATATGCGTGGAGTACGGGGGGTCGATGAAGACGAAATCCGCCTTACCGTCTTCAAGTGGGAGCGTTCGTGCATCGGCGCGGAAGATATCCGGCCGCGTAGGCGCGAGGTCGTATCCCAAGGCGCGCCGGCCCAGGTCGCGGGCCACGTCCAGCGTCGTGCCGCTGCCGCACATCGGGTCGATCACCAGGTCTTTCTGCCGCGTGTACCGTGTCAGCAGTTGCCAGATCACCCAGCTCGGTGTCGCGCCGGCGTACGCCCGGTCGCCCTGCATCCGTTCGCCCGAAGACGCGTCGTAGTGCTGGCTGGGGTACTCCCAAAGCGTGGTAGTCTGGAGGCGCAACGCCGGTCGCGGGGTGAGCCCGCCGTTCGGCCTCGGGCGTGGTCGCGCGGCGCCCCCGGGCCCGCGCCCGGGTCCCGGTCCGGCCCGATCGGGATCGCGCCCGTGCGGGCGCATCATGGTGTGAGCGCCGCGATGATGGCCCGCTTGGCTTCGGCGAGCGGCATGGCCAGGCGCGCGCCGGCGGCTCGGGCGTGACCCCCGCCGCCGAATCGCGCCGTGACCTCGCTCACGTCCACGGCGCCCGGCCCGGGCTTGCTCCGCATGCTCACCTTCGTCAGCACCGGCGACGTCACTCCCGTGCTCGATTCGGTGAGCATCACCGCGACGCGCACCGTCGCCACCTGGTTGAGCATCTCCGCGAAGCCGCTGGTCTGGTCTTCCTGTCCTCCCGTCTCGTGCAGGTCCTTCTTTGAAAGGCTGACCAGCGCCACCCGCCCGTCGTGATGCAGCTCCAGCGAGGCGAGCGAGCGCGCCATGAGCCGCAGCCTGCTCGGCGCCTCCTGCTGCTCCGTGAGCTCAAGCAGCCGGGGCGCATCGGCCCCCGCTTCGAGCAGATCGGCCGCCATGCGCAAGACCGCCGGCGTGACGTTCGAGAACCGGAACCAACCCGTATCGGTGGCCATGCCGAGGTACAGGGGCTCGGCGATGGCCGTCGGCAACTTCGAAACGGTTGGCAACCCGAGGGCCGCGGTGCAGATCGGCGCAACGAGCTCCGCCGCGGCTGCCGCGTCCGTGCGGAGCACGCGTCGCGAGCCGATGTCGGGGTCACCCTGACGATGATGGTCAATGACCAACACCCGGTTCGATCGCTCGCGTACCCACTCTCGCAAATCGCCCAGTTGCTGCCACGAGCCGGTGTCCACGACCACGATCAGATCGGGCTGATCGGCCATGGCGGGGTCGGACGGACCCGGGGGCGCCCCGAGCGTGCGGGCCGGCGTGTCGCCGACGATCGCCTTCAGCCATCCCGGAAAGGGCCCAAGGAACCACGCGGTGGCATCGGCCCCCAGCGCGACGATGGTCCGCGTCAGCGCGAGTGCCGAGCCGGCGGCGTCGCCGTCAGGCTTGGCGTGCGTCACGACCACCGCCGATCGGGCCGCGCGGAGCACGCGTGCCGCGCCCTCCACGTCCAGGGTCCCGGTCCACCCGGCGATGCGGTCCGTTCGCGGTGCGGTGGTCATGCACGATGCTCCATTCCGATCGCGGAGGCGCTGCGGATCGAATGTCCGAGTCCCAGGGGAAACTGCCGAGCCGCGATCGCTTGGGCTCGGTCACAATCTCGCGTCAACTGATCGCGCAAGACGGCAACGCTCTCGAACCGGACCTGATCACGGAGATACGCGAGCAACTCGATGCGGATCGGCCAGCCGTAGGCATCGAGCGCCGGGGCCGGTGAGCCGTCGGACGCGGGCCCGATCAGGTGCGCTTCGACGCGGTGTTCCGTGCCGTCGAACGTCGGGCGGGCGCCGACATTCACCGCGCAGGCGAACACTCGGGCCGGCGCGAGCTCGGCCCGGCCCGCGTAGACGCCGTCGGCGGGGACCATCTGGTCGGGCGTGATGTTGGCGGTGGGGAACCCGATGGAACGCCCCCGTTGGTCGCCGCGGGTGACGACGCCGGTCAACTGAAAGGGCCGTCCCAGCACGCGTGCCGCGTCGCCCACACGGCCGTGCCGCAGCAACCAGCGGACCATGCTGCTCGACGCCGGCGTGACGGAGTGATCGGTCAGCGCGGCATCGATCGCTCCGACGGCAACCGTCTTGAATCCGAGTTCCTCCCCGAGCCGGCGCAGCAGCGCCGTGTCTCCGGCGCGTCCGCGTCCGAATCGGAAATTCCAGCCTTCGATCCAGTTGGCCGGCGCGAACTCATCGAGCACGCGGCGGACGAACTGCTCCGGGCTGAGGTCGAGAAGATCGGGCGTGGGATCGAGCCGCACGATGCGGTTCACGCCGAGCTCGCGAAGCCAGAGGTCCCGCTGGGCGAGCGTCGAGATTCGTTCCGGCTCGTTTCCGGGCCGGAGCACCGCCACGGGGTGCGGATCGAACACCAGCGCGATCGAGGGCGTGCCGGCGCGGCCCGCGGCATCGATCATCGCCCGTGCCAAGGCCGCGTGCCCGACGTGAACCCCGTCGAACGAGCCGATCGTGATGGCGCCGCAACCGTGCAAGAGGGTCGCAATGCTACACCCGTTGGCGGCGCGGCGAGCCCCCCGCGTGCTCCTAGACTGCCCTCCCGTTCGTTGTGGTCACGTCCTACCCGGGCTTCCGGAGATTGCACTGATGGGCTGGTTTTCGCGCAAGACTAAGGCCGTCCCGGCCGCCGACCGACTGCCGACTCCGCCGGGCAGCTCCGGCGGCGTTGCCGGCAGGGAATCGCGCATTCGCCAGTTGGGCGAGGACCTGCTGGCTCGTGCCCGCGCGCACCAGTCGGGCGTGCTCTCCGCGAGGTTCTACTCCGACAAGCTGATGGATTGGTCGATGCGGGACCCGAATTTCAAGGTCCAACTCTTCCGATTCGTGGACGCGTTTCCGGTGCTCCGGGACACCGACGATATCTTCGAGCACCTCAACGACTACCTCACGCAGCCGGGCGTCAAGCTGCCCCCCGGGCTGGACCTCGGGCTGAAGGCGGGGGGCCTCGCCAAGGGCCTGGCAGTCGCGGCCATGTCGAGGCAGATCACGTCCATGGCCTCAAAGTTCATCGCGGGCACCGATGCCGCATCCGCGCTGCCGAATCTCAAGACGCTGTGGTCCGACGGCATCGCGTTCAGCGTCGATCTTCTTGGCGAGGCGTGCGTCGCGGACCGTGAGGCCGAAGTCTACCAGCGCAAGTACCTGGACCTGGTGAACAACCTGCCGCGCGAGGTCGCCTCGTGGGCCGCGGACGCGCGCCTCGAGACGGACCACCTCGGGCCGATCCCGCGCACCAACGTCTCGATCAAGATCTCATCGCTGTCGGCACGGTGCGATCCGATCGACACGCCCGGCGCGATCGACGACCTTTGCTCCCGCATCATCCCCATCCTTGAAGCGGCCAAGTCCGCGGGAGTCTTCGTCAACTTCGACATGGAGCAGTCCAATCTCAAGGACCTCACCCTGGCGCTCTTCCGCCGCTGCTGCGAGGCCGTTGATTTCCATGCCGGTCTGGCGATGCAGGCCTACCTCGTCAGCGGCGACGAGGACGCCCGCGCGATCTGCCGTTGGGCCAAGTCCATCGGACGGGCGGTAACGGTGCGCCTCGTCAAGGGCGCGTACTGGGACTGGGAGGTCATCCATGCCGAACAGCAGGGTTGGCCGTGCCCGGTGTGGCGCGTCAAGCGCGACACGGACGCCTGTTTCGAGCGGATGGCGGCCGCGTTCATCGACGCCACGCCGCGCTCGCGCGGCGAGGGCGGCGTGAAGCTCGCCCTCGGTTCGCACAATGTTCGCTCGATCTCCGCGGCGCTCGCCGCCATCGAGCGCGCCGGGCTGCCCCCGTCCGCGCTGGAGCTCCAGATGCTCCACGGCATGGCGGATCAGTTGAAGCACGCCGCGGCGGAAATGGGCCTGCGTATCCGCGAGTACGTCCCGGTCGGCCAGATGATCCCCGGTATGGCCTACCTCGTACGGCGTCTGCTGGAAAACACATCCAACGAATCGTGGCTGAAGGCCGGCTTCGCCGACGGCGTCGATCCGTCGGTTCTGCTCGCCCCGCCTCATGGGCCGCCCAACGAGGAGAGCTACGACGGAGCCGAACCCGGAACGGCGTTCTTTGCGCGTCAATCAGCCGAGGTGAACCCACCGTCGACCAGCCTTGGGGCCGAGCCCGGCACCTCGTACCTGCCGCGGCACGCGCGCGGGGCGGGCGCGGAGCGAGACGGCCGGTCGGCATTCGGGCACACGCCGCCCCCGGGCTCGTTCTCGACCGCGGAAAAGCCCGACCTCTGCACCGTCGCCCCCGAGCGCCATCGGCTCAGCCCCTCCGTCTCCGGACTCGGGAACGCGCGGCCGTTCTTCTCGGAGCCGATGCGTGATTTTTCGAAGACTCCCCAGCACGAGGCGTTCGCCAAGGCCGTCGCCGCCGCGACCGTGCCGAACGTCCCCAACGATCGATCCCCGACCGACGCGGCACGGATGGTGCGTGACGCGTTGGCGGCTTTCCCGGCCTGGCGTGATACCGGCGGGCGTGCCCGGGCGGAGATCGTGCTCAGGGCGGCCGGCCTGCTGCGCGAGCAGCGCGACATGCTCGCCGGCGTGATGATCAAGGAGGCTGGCAAGACTTGGCGCGAGGCCGATGCGGACGCGTGCGAGGCGGTCGACTTCTGCGAGTACTACGCCCGCCTGGCCGTGTCGCTTTTCGACCGCACTCGGCTCGGTCGCTTTATCGGTGAGCTCGACGAGCATTGGTACCAGCCGCGCGGCGTGTGCGCCGTCATCGCGCCCTGGAACTTCCCGCTCGCGATCTGCGCCGGAATGACCGTCGCCGCTCTGGTTACGGGCAACACGGTCGTTGTGAAGCCGGCCGAGCAAACCCCCGGCATCGCCCTGCTTCTGTGCGAGTTGCTTTGGAAGGCCGGCGTGCCCAGGTCGGCGCTGCAATTCTGCCCCGCGCCGGGAGAGACCACCGGCGCGGCGCTGGTCCGCGACCCCCGCGTTGCGATCATCGCGTTCACCGGCTCAAAGACGGTCGGTCTGGACATCGTGCGTGCGGCCGCCCAGACGCCCGACGGTCAGCCGTTCGTGAAGCGCGTCGTCTGTGAGATGGGCGGAAAGAACGCGATCATCGTTGACACATCCGCCGATCCGGACGAGGCGATTCTCGGGATCCGCCAATCAGCGTTCGGGTTCCAAGGCCAGAAGTGCTCGGCGTGCTCGCGCCTGATTGTGGTTGACCCGGTGGGGCCGGACGGACCCGCCATCCGAGCCCTCGGCGAGCGACTCGGCGCGGCGATGCGTTCCTTGACCATCGGCGATCCCAAACGGCCCGGCACCGACATCGGGCCGGTGATCGATGCGGAGGCGAAAGCCAAGATCATGGGCTACATCGAGCGGGGCCGCCGCGACGGCTTGCGGCACATCTCGCTGGACGTCCCATCCGGTCTTGAGGCCTCCACCGGCCGCGCGTTCGTTCCGCCGACCGTGTTCCTGGGTGTTCCCGCGGACCACCCGCTTGCGACAGACGAGATTTTCGGCCCCGTTCTGGCGGTGTTGCACGCGCCCGACTTCGACGTCGCGCTCGCTCTGGCGAACCAGTCTCCCTACAAGCTCACCGGCGGCGTCTTCTCGCGGCGGCCCGCGCACATCTCCCGCGCCAAGGAGGAATTCCGAGTCGGCAACCTGTACGTGAACCGGGGCATCACCGGGGCGCTCGTGGGTCGGCAACCCTTCGGCGGCTTCGGCATGTCGGGAATCGGTTCCAAGGCCGGCGGCGCGGACTACATCCTGCAGTTCGTCGAGCCCCGTGCCAGTTGCGAGAACACGCTCCGCCGCGGCTTCGCGCCCGAACTGTGATCCCGCCCAAGGCCCGATGACCGCTCGGCTCTCCTTCGCGAGTGAAAAAGGGCCCGGCCTCTGAGCCGAGCCCTCTGGGATGTTTCTCAACGAACAAAGAGGTAGCTCAGGCGCGGCGGCGGCGGGCCGCCATCAGGCCCATGCCCGCGATCCCGAGTCCGGCGGCGCCCGGCAGTGGCACCTGGTTCGGCACCTGCACGAGCTGGTCCTGCGCAAAGTCGTTGGTGGCGATCCGCAGACCGTTGGCCGAGGCGGGAGAAGAGCTCGTGACGAGCGTCTTCAAGCTGTTGAAGATCGTCTGGATCGCGCTGCTCATCCCGAAACGTACATTGCCGGAGTTGAAGGAGATGCTGCCCGCCGACCCGTCGTAGTCGTACACGAGCTCCCAGATCATGGTCTGGAAGGCGGCGGCCTTGTCGTTCGAAGAGTTCTGGTCGCCGCTGGTCGCCGCGTAGAGGTTGTAGATCGCTTGCGCCTTGACCGCGCCCATCCCGGCCCCGGGCCGGGGTCCGTTGGGAACACCGATCAACGTGTACGTCTTGGTGCTCGACGTGACCAGCTGCGTGATCTCGGTGCAAAATGTCGGGAGGATGCCCGAGAGCGCCGCCCCCTCGCCGTTTCCGTTCGAGAATTGGTGGTTGAGCTGGCCCGCGTACACGTTGCCGTTGTACACGCCGCTTACGGAGACGACCTGCGCCTTGCCCACGCCCACGAACTTCATATCGACGGTGTCGGCCGAGGCCGCCGACCCGACAAACATGGCCGACAATCCGATCATCGCAGCGATTTTGCAACTCATTCGTGCCCTCCCGCATCTCGTCAACGTGCGTCACCACCCCCGTGCCGGGCTGATTCCGGCACTGCCGCCGCGCCCCGCGACGACCCGCGGGTGAGAGAACGACGACCCCGACGGGACCGATCCGCCGGGCAACGAAAATATGCCCTGCAACCGTCGATGTGTCCACCGCACGCGAGCGATTTGGCTGGGATTGAAGCCGAAAATGCCGGGCAAGCCGAGTTATGGGGTCACGCAGCGTCCGAGCACTCACCCCAGCAGGTGAGCAGCGTCATGTTTGGTCAGCGGGCTTCTCGGACGCGCCATCCGGTCGCAGGACCGAGAGAACGACCGCGCCCGAGAGCAGGCCGACGATCACCAGCAACGAAATCGTCGTGTCGATCTTGATCGCTCCGAACGGGCCCACGCTCGCTCCGAACCAGCGCCCGATGTCGTCCAGGTACGGGGGCAGGCTCAGCAACAGGAGTTTCACACCGACAAACATCAGGATGACGATCAAGGCCGGCTTGAGGAACCGGAACTTGGCGATGGCCGCCGCGAGACAGAAATACAGCGACCGAAGCCCCAGAATCGCGAACACGTTGCTGGTGAACACGATGAACGGGTCCGGCGTGATGGCGAAGATCGCCGGGATCGAGTCCACGGCGAACACGAGGTCCGTGATCTCGACCATGATCAGGGCCAGGAACAAGGGGGTCATGGCCCAGCGCGTCCGGAGTGTTCCCTGCGGCGGCGGGTCCATCGTGAGCTTCCCGGTCGCCGCGTCGGCCGAATAGGTCGGGGCCAGCGTGCGTCGGGTCCAGAACCGTTGCCCGTCGAAGAAATCGGTGACGGGGTAGAACCTCTTCACCAGCCGGACGACCGGGTTGCTGCCGGGGTCATTCTCGCTCTCGATCAACGCCATTTTGAGCGCCGTGAGGATCAGGAAGGCGCCGAAGATGATCAGAACCCAGGTGTACGAAAGCACCAGCCCGGCGCCGAGGAAGATCATCCCGCCCCGCATCGCCAGCGCCCCCAGGATCCCCCAGAACAGGACCCGGTGCTGGTACTTCGCGGGCGTGCCGAAGTACGCGAAGATCAGGGCGATGACGAAGATGTTGTCCATCGCCAGCGATTTCTCAACCACGTACCCCGTCAGGTATTGTTTCGCTGCTTCCAGTCCGCTCACCGTGCCCCGGATGATGATCGGCGCATGCGGGTCCGACGCCGCGGCCGGGTTGTACATCGGCGCATCGATCCCCAGCCCCAGCAGGTGCTGTTGGTACCCGACGTACACCAGCGCCGAGAACGACACGCCGCACGCGACCCAGACCGCCGACCACAGGGTCGCCTCCTTCATCGAGACCTCGTGCGCCTCCCGATGGAACACGCCCAGGTCCAGCGCGAGGAACGCGGCGACGAGCCCGAGGAACAGGCCGTAGGCGATCCACTTGTGGTCACCGCCGATGGCGGTCACATCCTGCGCCGACAGCACGCTGAACAGGTCGAGCATGGTCTGATCCGATCAGGCGGAAATCCGTCGGTCCGCGGCGGATCGCCGCCGCTCGCCGCGCCCCAATCCGCGCGCGGTCCCGGTCGGGCACGCTCCCGAGAGCGGGTACGTTAGGCCTCGGCGTTCTCTCCGGCGGGCTCGCCCGCGTCCGCGACGTCCAAGGCCTCGGGCGATTCTCCGCCCCGTTCCGCGCCGGCGAGCTGCCGGGCGCGTTCGGCGGATGCGTCGAGGAATCCCGCGAGCTTGCGCGCCCGCACGGGGTGCTGGAGCTTGCGAATGGCCTTGGCTTCCACCTGCCGCACGCGCTCGCGGGTCACCTTGAAGATCCTGCCCACCTCTTCGAGCGTGTAGGTGTAACCGTCGCCGATGCCGTACCGCAGTTTGATGATCTCGCGCTCGCGGTAGGTGAGGCTCTTGAGCACCTGCTCGATGCGCTGGCGGAGCATGTCCTGCCCGGCCGACTCAACCGGGCTGGACGCGCCCTGGTCCTCGATGAAGTCGCCGAAGTAGCTGTCCTCGCTCTCGCCGACGGGCCGGTCCAGCGAGATGGGCTGGCGGCTGATCTTCATCACCCGGCGTGTCTCGGGCACGCTCAGCCCGGCCCGGGTCGCCAGCTCCTCCATCGTCGGCTCGCGCCCGACCTCCTGGAACATCGCCTTCTGGATGTTCCGCAGCTTGCTCATCGTCTCGATCATGTGAACCGGGATGCGGATCGTGCGCGCGTGATCGGCGATGGCGCGCGTGATCGCCTGCCGGATCCACCACGTGGCGTACGTGCTGAACTTGTACCCGCGCTTGTACTCGTACTTGTCCACCGCCCGCATCAGGCCCGTGTTGCCTTCCTGGATGATGTCCAGGAAGCTCAGCCCGCGGTTGCGGTATTTCTTGGCGATGCTCACAACCAGCCGCAGGTTGCCCCCCGAGAGGTCCCGCTTGCTCTGCTCGTACTCCCAGAACACGGTGTCGATGGCCTTGATCCTCCGCGACAGTTCGGACGGATCTTCCAGGACCTCGCGCCGCAGGCCCGACAGTTCCTCGCGCATGCCCGACACGTCGTCCGGATCGAACCGCTTGGGGAACTTGTCCGCCCGCTTCAGCTCGTGCTCCAGCTCCAGCACCTTGCGGCAGATGCTGCGGAGCTTCTTCATGAGCGGGATGATCCGCCCCGTCCGCAGGCACAGCTCCTCGGTCAGCGCCGCGAGCTTGCGTCGCCGCGAGGCCAGCAGCGCCCGCAGCTCGGCCGCCCGTTCCTCGTCTCCCGCGCCCAGGGCGCGTTCCAGGAATTCCCACGTCTCGCGGTTCGCGGCCAGGAGCTTCTCGATCGTCCGCAGGTTGTACGGGATGCGCTTCGTGAGCTTGTCCTTGGCGTGCGCATCGAGCGTGCTGATGCGCATCGTGCGGTCGAAGGGCAACTCGCCCGCGTCAACCTGACGCAGGATCTCGGCGGCGCGCGAGACCACGTAATCGCTCTCGAGGCACCGGCGCCGGAAGATCATCCGGGTGGTCTCGATCTTCTTCGCGAGCCGGATCTCCTCCTCGCGCGCCAGCAAGGGGATCGCGCCCATCTGCGTCAGGTACATCCGGATCGGGTCGTCGATCCGCTTGGCGCCCGGTTCGCTGACGATCTCCTCTCCCAGCTCCACCGCCGCGTCATCGTCGTCCGGCGCGGCGCCCTCCAGGTCCGACTCCGCGGGGCCCGGACGAGCGACCACATCGTGCCGCAGCGCGGACGGGGGCGTCACCGGTGCGGGTGGAGGCGGCGGTGGGGGGGGCGTTGGGGGCGGGAGCTTCCCTTTGCCCGTGGCGCCGGGCATGCCCGGCACGATGTTCATGCTCAGCCAGCCCACCTGACCCAGGCGTTCGCCGCCTTGCACCGTCATCGCACGCAAGTTGGTCGGCGCCGACGCTCCCCCGCCCTCGGCCCGCCGCTTCGATTCGCGAAAGTGCCGCGCCCGGAATTCCATCTCGTCGATCAACTCGAGGCCGAGCGTGTCGATGCGCACCAGCAACTCGTGCAGCCGCTCGGGATCAACCATCTCGTCCGGAAGCGTGTTGTTGAGCTCCTCGTAGCTCAGCCACCCCCGTCCGCTCCCGCGTTGCAGCAGATCCACGACCGAAGGGTGCATCTCTCGCATCGTGACATCCTCTTTGCGGCCTACCAACACGCCCGACCCGATCGCCACACACTCCGCGTGCTCCTCGACGCTGCCCGGGTGATCCCTCAGCCGGGCCCGGCCCGAGGCATCGCCCGCGGGTTCGCCCCGGTCGCGGCCAGCCGCGCCACGCGGGCCGCGACATCCTCGCCCGTGCGCACCGCGCCCGCACTCGCCGCCGCGACCTCGCGCCGGAGCTGACGTTCGTCCGCTTCACCCAGGTACGAAGCGAAGCACACTCGCAATCGATCGGCACGCCCTTGCGTCACCTGCTCGACCTCCATCACCATGCGAGCCGCTGCCCGACGGGCATCCTCGTGCCCCGCGCCCGCCAACGCGTCCATGACCGCGGCGTGACCGGGCACCCTCCCGGCGGCCGCCGTTCGTTCCAGCGCACGAGCCACCTCCTCCGCTTCCGGCCAAGCGTAGCCGGGAGCAGAGATCAAGTCCCGCTGCTCGGGCGTCAGCTCCAGCAGCATCGAGGGCTCGGTCAGGATGCACCCCAGCACCAGCTCGCGCGGACCGGGCGGCGTGCCGAGGAACGCGGCGCGCGCCGGCGCCGAATCGTCCGGGGCGCTCGGCGGCGCCGCCGGGGGTCGAGCGTCCCGCCGCCGCCCCTCGCGTTCCACGGCGGCCACGATCGTGGTTTCGTCGAGCCCCGCGACCTGCGCCAAGCGACGCAGCACCATCCGTCGCCGAATGGGCGAGACGGTCGCAATTCCCAGATCCACGAGCCGCGCGGCGTCCTCCTCGATCGCACGTGCCCGGGCCGAAACGCCCAGCCCAGTCAGCCGATGTTGCAGCCGCGCGTACCGGAACTCGAGCGCGTCCGCGGCGCCGGCGATGAGCGATCGCAGGGCCTCCGTTCCACCCGGCTGCTTGAGCAGTTCGTCCGGGTCCTTCGCCGCCAGCCCCAACGCTCCGGTGTCGCTCATGTTCACGATCCGTACATCAACGGGCTGCGCGAACATGACCTCGATGGCGCGGTCCGCGGCCCGCAGCCCCGCCTCATCTCCATCGAAGAGCATCACCACGGTGTCGCAGAGCCGCCGCAACAGACCGGCCCCGCGCGGGGTCAGCGCCGTGCCGAGCGTGCCCACCACGTTCGTGAACCCGGCCTGGTGGCAGGCGATCACGTCGAGGTACCCTTCGCACACCACCGCGACGCGACTGGTCCGGATCGCGCCCGCCGCGGCGTGCAGCCCGTAGAGTGTCGATCCCTTGTCAAAGACGGCGGATTCCGGGCTGTTGAGGTACTTGGCCTCCTCCGTTCCGTCCTCCCGCTTGGCGTCGCTCAGCCGACGGCCGCCGAACGCGATCACGCGCCCGAGCTGGTCGAAGATCGGGAAGATCAGCCGGTCGCGGAACGCGTCGTACTCACCCCCGCTCTCGCGCCGTTTCAGCAGCCCCGCGGTCACGAACGCCCCGCGAGCCAGCCCCTTCGCGTCGATGGTCCGGATCAGACCGTCCCACAACGCGGGCGCGGCCCCGAGCCCGAAGCGCTCGACCATCTCCTCGGACACGCCCCGTCGGGCCAGCAGGTCCCGCGCGGCACGCCCGTGCTGCTCGTGTCGGCACACAGCCCGGAAAAAGTCCCACGCCGTGCGGTTCGCGGACAGGATGCGCTCGCGCTCGCCCTCGGTCGGCGTCTCGCCCTCCGCCACGGACGACGCCCGTCGAGAAGCCAGCGCGATGCCCGCTCGGTTGGCCAGATATTCCAGCGCCTCTCGGAACTCCATCCGGTGGTAGTTCTTCACGAAGCTCAACGCGTCCCCGCCCGCGCCGCACGAGAAGCAGTAGTAGATCTGCTTGCTCGGAACCACCGCCATCGAGGGGGTGTGGTCGTCGTGGAAGGGGCAGAGACCCAGGTACTCGCGTCCTTTGGAACGCAGCGAAATATGCTCGCCGATCAACCGGACGATGTCCGTCGCCTCGCGCACGCGATCGACGTCCTCGTTCCAATTGGATCGTGGCAGATTCACGCGATGATCATCCTCTCTCAAGAGCGCGCGAAACATTCTCGGACTCGAAACCGCCGATTTCCGCTCCAAGGCCGTTCCGATTCGTCCCCGGAAAAATCGCAAGCTCCTCTATACATCTAGGACCCAGGTTGGCCCGGCTATCACCTTTGCTCCAATCGTACGGCGCCAACGTCCGGTAACGGCGCGACGAGATCCTATTTGTCTCGTCGGGGTCATCGTCAACCGTACCACACCGGGCGCGCCGTGCCACAGTCGCGGGGAAAGGACCGCCTAACCTCAGGCCCATGCGTCGCAAAGTGGTGTTCTCGGGCCGCGTCCAGGGGGTCGGGTTTCGGGCTACGGCCCGCGCGGTCGCGGCCGGCTACGACCTGTCCGGTGCGGTGCGGAATCTCCAAGACGGTTCGGTCGAGCTCCATGCCCAGGGTGAGACCAGCGAGATTGACCGGTACCTCGACGAACTCCGAGGTGCCCTGCGGGACTTCATCCGATCCGAGACCGCCGAGAACGTTCCCGAGGTTGCGTGCGAGCGGGGGTTCGTGATCATCCGCTGACGACATGCTCATTCTCTTTGACATCGATGCCACGCTCCTGACCACCACGCGGACCGGCGTGCGCGCGCTGGAACGCGCGGGTCGCGACCGGTTCGGCCCGGCCTTTTCGGTCGAGCGCACCGAGTTCGCGGGTCGGCTCGATCCGGCGATCATCCGCGACCTGCTCCGCGACAACGGGGCCGCCTTGACGCCCGCGCACGAGGATGCGCTGCGCGACGGGTACGCGCGCCATCTCGTGCCCCTGCTGGCGACCCCGGGGATCTGCCGCCCCTTGCCGGGGGTGCCGGAGTTGCTCGCCGGCCTCTTCGCGCGCGCGGACGTGACCGTGGGACTGCTGACGGGAAATTTCCGGCACACGGGTTGCATCAAACTCCGGGCCTGCGGCATCGATCCCGACCAGTTCCATCTTTCCGTTTGGGCGGACGACGCCGTACCGGATCGGCCCAACCGAGCGGACCTGCCCCCGGTCGCGTTGCGGCGGTTCCGGGAGCGGCATGGGCGCGACATCGCGCCGGCACGGGTGACGATCATCGGGGACACGCCCCACGACGTGCGCTGCGCGCGCGTCCACGGTTGCCGCGTCCTGGCGGTGGCGACCGGTTCGTACGGCATAGAGGAACTGACGGCGTCCGGCGCGGACCGCGTGGTTCCGAACCTGTCCGCGACGGAGGACGTGATCCGGTGGCTGGTTGGCGAGCCGGACCGTGCTGAGCCTGTTCAGCGGCCGTGATCGGTTCGATCGATGGACGCCCACGCGGTGCGGCGGTCATCTTCCGACATCGAATCCCAGGTATCGGGGCACCCGTCGCAACATAATCCGATCCAGACGCCGCGGTACGGCCTGGCGTTCTCACGCGGCACGCGCCACGCGAGAACCGCACGGTCGGGCGAGATCGGACAGTGGGCGTTCGCGACATCGACCCATTCCGGCGCGCCGTCGCGGGGTGTGAGCCGGGGGCCCGCGAGCGCGGGCTGGGTCGCGGTGGCCGGGAGCGCCGGCTCGGGCGCCTCGCGATCCGCGGGCGCGAGTTCGCGTACGCAACCGCACAACCCGGCCGTGCCGAGGAGCCCCGGCACGATGAGACGATCGAAACGCATGTCGCGTGCTCCGGCGCGGCGCTGCCGCGCGGGTTCAACGTTCGCGGCCCGCCACGATTGCCTCGACGGCACCCGGCGTCGCCACTACAATTGTGCGCGACCACTATCGGGAGGAGCCAGCATGTCCCACAGTTTCGGGGCCTTGTGCTCGGATTTCTATATCAACTCCCGGCTGAACCTGAAGATGGACCTGCCGTCCGGGCGGGAGACGGTGCTGGCGCTGTTCGACCGGATCCGCAAGGAGCGTCCGGAGATGAGCGGATTCCGCCGCTATTCGAACGAACTGGCGCTCGAATCGGAACCCCAGGATGGGCGGCAGAGCTGGGTGGCGCTGCGGCGGACGAGCCTGCGGGCCGGCGTCGCGAATCCTGAACGGACCGAGGAGGCGTACTCGTTGCACCGGATGGTGCTGGAGATGGCGCCGTACTTCCTCTCGATCAGCCCGCTGGATGTGGACTTCGTGGAGCTGATGTACGGGTTCGATCTTCCCGCCGCGGGCAACCATGACTCCATCATCTTCGAGGCGCTGCTGGAGGGGTCCGCGTTCGCCCGATTGCTGACCGTACCGGGCGCGCGCCCGGTTGACTGTCAGCCGGTGTTCGGCCTCAGCCTGAACGATGAGGGTGATCTGCAGGCGCACTTCGAGGTGAAGACCCGTTCGGGTATCCGGCATCCCAAGGCGTACGAGGCCAACGCACAGCCCATCAGCATTTTTCTGACACTGAGAAGATACGGCGAGGTCACGGATGTTCGTGCGCTCGGCACGCACCTCGACACGCTGGCGGCGCACGGCGAGAAGCTCGTCGAGGACAGGCTGGTCCCGGACCTGCTGGTGCCGATCCGTGAGGCCATCGGCACCGGCCGCGAGTGAGCGTGCGTCCGGCGGGCACACAGGAGCGGCGCGGATGCTGATCGCGATCTTCGGGACCGCGCCCGTGCGCTCGCCCGTTCCCGCACTGGTTTGGGCCGGCGTGCTGATCGGAGTCGTGATGCTGGCCGGCGCGGGGATCATGCTGGCGCGGCGGCGGTTGCTGGGAGGCGACCGCACGAACCCAGCCGAAGGCCTGTTCGAGGATCTTCGGCGGATGCACCGCGAGGGGCGCCTCACGCAGCAGGAGTACGACGCGGCGAGGAAGAACCTCGCCAAGGGGATTGCCGGACACGCAACGGGAGTTTCGGGAAGCGCGGACCGGCGCACGTGACGATGTAACCGTTGGAAGACGTGGACAACATAACCGGGCGCGGACGTGGATGGTGTGCCACGGAGCCGTGCGCGAGGGGTCGAAGCGCGCGGCTCTGGCCCGAGAAGTGATGTTGAGCGAGGTGCGGCGCCGAGGATTGAGAATCCGCCTTGGACCGCCGATACACTGCCGTGAACGCCTGCGCGCCGGCGTGCCGCGCGCCCCGAGGAACACATGGCCAAGAAACCCGACGGCAATGATCCGACCCTTCCCCCGACTGGCGCGGCCGGCGAGGGCGACGCGGGCCGGGGCTTCCGTGGCAAGCGGCTGACGACGTGCTCGTTCTGCGGCAAGACCAGCCGCGAGGTGGGCCCGATGGTCGAGGGGCCGTCGGACGTGTACATCTGCTCGCAGTGCACGGACCTGTGCCAGAACATCTTCAAGCAGGAGCGTCGGCGGGTGGGCTCGTCGGGCCCGCTCTTCACGGAGATCGCCTCGCCGCGCCAGATCAAGGATTTCCTTGATCAGTACGTCATCGGCCAGCAGCAGGCGAAGAAAGCCCTATCGGTGGCGGTGCACTCGCACTACAAGCGGCTGATGCACTCGGAGCGTGAGGAGTCGGGCATCGAACTGGACAAGAGCAACATCCTGCTGATCGGCCCGACCGGGTCGGGCAAGACGCTGCTGGCGCGGACGCTGGCGCGGATCCTCAAGGTCCCCTTCGCCATCGGGGACGCCACCACGCTCACGGAGGCCGGGTACGTCGGCGAGGACGTCGAGAATCTGCTGCTCAAGCTGCTGCAGAGCGCGGACTTCGACATCGAATCGGCGCAGCGCGGCATCATCTACATCGACGAGATCGACAAGATCGGCAAGACCAGCAACAACGTCTCGATCACGCGCGACGTTTCGGGCGAGGGCGTGCAGCAGGCGCTGCTCAAGATGCTCGAGGGCACCGTGGCGAACGTCCCCCCGCAGGGCGGACGCAAGCACCCCGAGCAGCAGTACATCCAGATCGACACGAGCAACATCCTGTTCATCTGCGGCGGCACTTTCGTCGGGCTGGACGACATCATCCGCCGGCGGGTCGGCAAGAGCCGTATCGGCTTCACCGATTCGTCGCGGGAGCGGGACGAGACCCGCGAGGTGGGCAGTCTGCTCGCGCAGGTCACGCCCGACGACCTCATCGAGTTCGGCATGATCCCTGAGTTCATCGGGCGGCTCCCGGTGATGGCGCCGCTCATGCCCTTGACGCTCGATGCGATGGTGAACATTCTCTCGGAACCGAAGAACGCGCTGGTGCGGCAGTACCAGCACATGTTCGGCCTCGAGGGGGCGACGCTCACGTTTACCGACGAGGCCCTCAGGGGCATCGCGTCGAAGGCCATCCGCCGCGACACCGGCGCCCGCGCGCTTCGGGCCGTGATGGAAGAGATCATGACGGATCTCCTGTACGACCTGCCCGACGCCGACAACCGCAACGCCGAGTACGTCATCGAGGGCGTTGACGTCGACACCCGCCGGCGATTGGCCGACCTGCGCGTGAAGCGCAAGGAATCGGCCTGAGCCGGGGGGCCGCCCCGGGCCATTCGGATGGGGTCCGTTCGTCCGCCGCGGAATGCCCTCGCGTGCTCGCGTGAACGTTGTGCGGACGACGCGCAGCGGTGCGTCTAGAATCGGGTTTGCGAACAATCGCACCCGGAGAACCGCCATGACCACCGCCGTCGCCAACGCCGCGCAGGCCGCACTCGCCCGCGGCCTGGAGGGCATCGTCGCCGGAGAGACGTCCATCTGCTCCGTCGAGCAGGGCAAGCTGATTTACCGAGGTTACGAGATCCACGACCTGGCCGAGCACGCCTCGTTCGAGGAGACCGCGTTCCTGCTGCTGGTGGGCCACAAGCCCAGCCCATCCGAGTTGTCGCGCTGGACGAGCGAGCTGGTCGCCGAGCGGGCGCTCCCCGCCGCGGTGGTGGAATTTCTCAGGTCCGTCGTTCCGTCTCTCAAGGCCGGCACGGCCGTGCCCATGGACGTGCTGCGGACGGCGGTCTCGATCCTCGGCCACCTCGACCCGGATTGCCAGGACAATTCCGCGCAGGCGAATCTCCGCAAGTCGCGGCGGTTGCTGGCCAGGACGCCCACCATCATCGGCCACATGCAGAACTTGATCGACGGTCGGCCGATCGTCGGTCAGGACAAGGGCGGCGACCCGATGCTGGGTCACGCCGCGAACCTGCTGTACATGATGACCGGCACGAAGCCCGGCCCCGAGTACGCCCGGGTGCTGGACATCTCGCTCACGCTCTACGCCGAGCATGACCTGAACGCATCGACGTTTACCACTCGCGTGATCGCGGCCACGCTGTCAGACATGCACGGCGCGGTCTGCGGGGGCATCGCGGCGCTCAAGGGCTCGCTCCACGGCGGGGCCAACGAGATGGCGATGGAGATGCTGAAGGAGATCATGCGGGACGTCGGGGAGACGGGCATCGGCAGCCCGGCGGTGGACGATTGGATGCAGCGGGCGTTCGACACGAAACGCAAGCTCATGGGCTTCGGGCACCGCGTGTACAAGAACGGCGACCATCGGGCTCCGATCCTTCACAAGTTGGGGCGATCGCTGGCCGAGAAGGACACGAAGAACCCCGGCGGGCACGCGGCAACGGCGTGGTTCCGGCTCGGCGAGCACGTCCAGAAGATCATGCTGGAGAAGAAGAAGATCCACCCCAACGTCGACTTCCCGTGCGGTCTGACGTACTTCACGATGGGCATCCCGGTGCCGCAGTACACGCCGATTTTCGTGGCCGCGCGCATGAGCGGCTGGTGTTCGCACATCATGGAGCAGCACGCCAATAACCGCCTCATCCGGCCGCTCTCGATCTACAGCGGCCCGCCGGAGCAGAAGTGGAACGGCTGAGCGTGGCGATGCGCCGGATAGAAAATCCCCACGCGGCCCGGAACCTTGCGGGACCGTCCGCCGAGCGAAGCCGCGTGCGCGGGGCATGGTCTGCCTGATCCTCCCGCTCGTGCCACCGCCACTCGTGGCCGTCTTCGGTTCTGCTGCTCTGTCGGGGTCGATCCTCATTCTGCGTGGGCGCCATGCATCATCCGCCTGCACACTCCGCGGTTCAGGTCGTGTCTTCCGTCGCACGGCACGGTGCCGCCGGTGTCGCTCGTTCCGCGCGGGCCCGACGGATGCTCGGGCTGATCGACGCGCGTGCCCAGGGGCTCATGGATCGATTCGGCGTGCCGGGGCTGTCGATGGCGTGCATCGCCGACGGTGAGTTGCTCGAGCGCGTCTTCGGGCACGCCGACGCGGTAGGACGATGGCCGATGCGCGCCGGCGTGCGGTTCCGCCTCGGCTCGCTCAGCAAGCCGTTCGCCTCGTTGCTGGCTCTGCGGCTGGTGCAGCGCGGCCTCTTCGGCCTGGACGAGCCCTTCCTGCCGCTGGTGCGTCAGTGGAGCCTGCCGGCGGATCGGGCCGGAGGGCATGATCCCCGCGGTGTGACGCTGCGGCGGATTCTCTCCCACCTGTCCGGATTGGGCGTCCACAGTTTTCCGGAGACGGGCACGGAGCTCGCGCCGACGCTCTCCCAGATCCTGGACGGCGTGGACGGTCCTGGGTGCGTGACATCGATTGTCGTTGCGCCCGGCGCGCGCGTCGAATACAGCGGCGCCGGCTTCACGGTGTTGCAAGCGGGGATCGAGGACCTGACCGGCCGCGAATACGCCGAGGTTCTGGAGCAGGGGGTGCTGCGGCCGCTGGGCCTGACGGGCACCGGGCCTCACGCCGACCCGGAAGACGGTGGCCCGGCGGCGCTCGGGTTCGATGCGCATGGGCGGCCGATTCAATTTCGTCCCTCCCGCTGTCAGGCTGCGTCGGGGTTGTATTCGACGCCGCGGGACGTGGCGAGGTTCTTCGAGTCGCTGTTGCCGGGTTGGTGCGGAGAGGCGCCGGGGCGCGGCCTCGTCGAGCCGAAGCTCGTCGCGGAGATGCTCACGGACCAGCGTCGCGGCGCCGAGGGGCCCTGCTGGGGGCTGGGCCTGCTGCTGCACGTGTTCGAAGGGGGTGTGGCGTATCGGCACGGCGGACAGCGGCCCGGGTGGTTCTGCCATGCCGAGGCGAACACGAAGTCGCGCTGTGTGATCGTGGCGATGGCGAACTCCAGTTCGGGAGCATCGTGCATCAACCCATTGGTGGATGAACTGCGGTGCGAGACGCTCTGACGCCTCGTGAGGCGTTGCGGGGAACGCCAGGCCGCGGGGCAAGCCGGACACGGCGCAAGAAATGGGAGCGGAGGGATTCGAACCCCCGTAGGCGTTAAGCCAACAGATTTACAGTCTGCCCCGTTTGGCCACTCCGGCACGCTCCCAGGGGTGGGGAGGATATCACCCCGGGCGGGGTCCGGCAACGCACGGCTTGACAGGGCCGGGCACGCGCGGGTTTGAGGCAAGAGCCGCCTGCCGGATTCGAACCCGCGACCTGCGCTTTACAAAAGCGCTGCTCTACCGCTGAGCTAAGGCGGCACGGGCGGAGTTTAGGCCGGCGGAGCGGACGCGCGTTTTTGTGCGAGTGAACCGCGTGATCGCGCCGGCGTGCCGCGTTCGATACAAAATCGATTCGTCGCGACCTGGGCTTTCGGGCGGATGCGCGCCGGGAACACCCGAGTTTTCCACTCCGGTTGGGAAGACCAGACGGCCGGTTGGAGCAGTGACTTCGGCGACGCCAAGGCTCGGAGCATGCCGCTGAATAGAGAGCGAGCGGGTTTTTTTGTCACCCTATTCCGGCTGCTTCCAGTACACTGACGCAAGAGGAGAGTCGCGCCGCCCCGACGAGTGCTTGGGGCGCGCGTGCGGGGCTGCGTTGCGCAGCGCGGCGTGACTCTCCGCGATGAGGAGAGCATCATGCGTACGACGATCATGCGTGGCTGGATGACCGCGGTGCTGGCGGGAGCGGGCGCGGCGGCCCCCGCGTTGGCGGACGATCTGATTCCGCCACCATGGAATCGGTTCGGGCCGGGCACCACGGCACAATCGTGGGATTTCTTTGCCGGTCCGGCGGGCGGGCCGCCGGACGGCGGGTTGTTGTTCAATCCATACGGTGTGCCAAACCTCACGCCGTCGAACCCCGGGAACTGGCTGCCGTTCTCCAACCTGCGCAACCACGTGTGGGCGGTGAACGGCAACGACCCGCTGGACTTCACGATTCCCAACGACGGGCCGGATCCGACGGCGATCAAGGACGTGTGGCTGCAGGTCACGTACCTCGGTCCGGCGCCGCTGAGCTTCGGGATCAACTGGAGCAGTTCCTTCGGACCTGCGGTGCAGGTCGGCGCGTCGATCATCACTCAACTGGCGGACGGTTGGACGCACGACGCGTCCCTCTGGCGCTTCAACGGATGCCCCGAACTGGAGCGACTGCGGATCACTCCGCCGGTGCCGGGCACGACCATCTTTGTCGACCAGGTGGTGATCGACACGAAGTGCTACGTGCCGGCTCCGGGCGGACTGGGGCTGGGCGCGGCGTGCGGCGTGGTGGCGCTGCGGCGGCGCCGTCGGGGATGAGAACGACGCCGAGGACGCGGGCACGAGTGGCGTGGTTGCGTTGGAGGTGGAGATCGCTCCGACGCGGCCACGCCGGGCGTGGCCGCGCGGTGCGGGGCTTGCCCATTGGTGGTCGCGCCGGTGTTGGTAACGGGAATTGTCGATCCGGAGCGTGACGTCGAGACTCAGATCGAGGTGGGCGGTGCGCGCGGCGGGCTCGCCCACGTGACGCGTGCCAACGTCATCGCATCGCCTCACGCGCGAACGGGGCGGCGCAGCCGTGGCCTACGGCGTACGCAGCATCGAGATCCACTGCTCCGGCGCATCGGGCAACAGCTCGTTGGAGTAATCGCGATAGTGCGAGGGGGCCGCCCGACTTGGAACATACAACCGGTCCAATGGAGGAAATCCGGCGCCGTTCGAGTTGAAGAACTTCTCGGCGTGTCCCGGCAGCGACACGATCCAGGTTCCGCCCTGAGGCCTTCCCGCCTTCTCGTACCGCATTTCTCCCCCGAGTTCCTCAACGATCGCCTGCAGTTCTTCGTAGGGCCGGCGGCGTCCGGGCGCGGCCGAGGCTCGATCTCGGGTTGGGCGCTGGGCAGGCGCGGCGGCGCCATCGTGACCGAGTGATCGCGTTTCACCCCCGGCGCGATCGCGCGACAACACGTGTGCGCGACCATACCACCGTCGGCGCAAATACTCCTCGAACACGACCGCGATGACAACACCGATCAGCCCGAAGAGCCCGTTGATGATCGCGGTTTCCATCGGTCGGGTCTCGCGTACGTTGCCCTGCCGCTGCCGGGGTCAGGCCCTGCTACAAGTTGCCGCGCCGCTCCTGCTCCAGTTCAAGCGCCTCGAACAGGGCCTTGAAATTGCCCTTGCCGAAGGACTGGCTTCCGCGGCGGCAGATGATCTCGAAGAACAGGGTCGGGCGGTCCTGAAGAGGCTTGGTGAAGAGCTGCAGGAGGTATCCCTCGTCGTCGGCGTCGACGAGGATGCCCAGGTCGTGGATGCGCCGATGGTCTTCCTTGACTTCCGGGTGGCCGTGCGACTTCAGGGTGCCGTTGACGCGGTTCCAGACCTGGTCGTAATAGGCGTCGGGCAACGTGAGGAAATCAACCCCGCGAGCCCGCAGCGCGGCGATGGACTGAAGTTCATCGTCGGTGCGAAGGGCGAGGTGCTGCACGCCGGGCGTGTTGCAGTGCCAGTCGAGGTACTCCTGGACCTGGCTCTTTTTCTTGCCCTCGGCGGGCTCGTTGATGGGGATCTTGATGAGGTTGTTGCCGCTGGACATGACCTTGGACATGAGGGCGGAGTACTCGGTGGAGATGTCCTTGTCGTCGAAGTGCTTGAACATGCTGAACTCCAGCACGTTCTCGTAGAAACGGACCCAGTGGTTCATCTTGCCCATCTCGACATTTCCGACGAGGTGGTCGACGTACCGAAGGCCGCACGGGTTGCGACGGTTCTGCTCGTTGATGGCCAGCACCGACGAGATTCCCGACTGAGGTCCGCAGCCGACCGCCGGGGCGCACGCCGCCCCACCACCTTCCAACTTGCGGAACTTGGGCTTGAATGTGCCTCCCTGCTTGACCGTTGTCAGTTCATACGCGCCGGTGCGGCTCACGAAGCTGTGGCACACGCGGCCGAAGGTCCGGATGCCGGCCATGGTGACGGTGCCGTGCTGGTCGCGGTAGGTGCGGGGTTCATACGCCGACTGCGCCCCGTTGCGCACGGCCCGCTCCCAGGCCTTTTCGGCGTCAAAGACCGTGAAGGCGATGTCCTTCACACCGTCGCCGAACATCGCGACCTCCATGTTGGACGGATGCTCGGGCGAGAGACCGCTGGTGAGGATGAAGCGAATGTTGCCCTGCGTGAGCAGGTAATGGGCCGCGTCGCGCATCCCGGTGGTGAGGTCCGCCACCTGCTCGATCTGGAACCCGAAGCAGTGCGCGTAGAAGAACGCCGCCTGCTTGGCGTTGCCCACATAAAACTGGACGTGGTCGACGTCGATGAGGTGAAGCGGGTCGTTGGAGTGTTGCGTCTTTGGGGCCGGCGCGGGTGAGATCGTCGTCATGGCATGGACTCCGGGTGGGATTCGCTTCTCTCATATTCTACGGGCTCGCCCCGAGCGCGCCCACTCCGATAGGGAATTGTCCGGATGGGCTCGATTCGCTAGAATCAATTCGGGTCTGGTCGATATGTTCTGTCCTGACGTCGCGCGTCCGCGGCCGCGTTAGAGTTGCCCTGAACCACGCGGTTTCTCGTACCGACGTTCGCGACCGTCCCGTGCCGCACTTTGCCACCCATGCCTCACGACCTCGATCTGCCACGACTCGGCCCGTACGTGATCCGCGGCGAACTCCAGCCGGGTCGCCTGGGCGCGCGCTGGCTGGCGGTGAACGAGCAGCCCGACACGGCACACGTGCTGCATCGGCTCCGCTGCCCGCGCGATGCCGCTGGGCAGCGTCGCCTGCTCATGGCGGTTGAAGCGGTCGCGGCCTTACGACACGCGCACGTGCTGCCCATCGAGAGTTTCCGCATCGATGCCGACATCTGGCTCTGTCTGATCACGCCGTACACGGGGGATGCGTCTGGCGCAATGACCTTGGACCGGCTCGCGGCGCTCAAGGGCGGTCAGATGGACGCGTCCGAGGTCCGAAGACTCTTGCTTCAGTTGCTGTCGGCCTCGGCCTTCTCCCACGCGCACGGTCTGGTTCATGGACGTCTGGGCCTGAGCGAGGTGCTGGTGGACCGGCGCGGCAGCGTGCTCATCGAGTTGTACGGACTCGGGCCGCGGATGCGCGGGCTGGATCACGCCGCGGACGGGCTGGTGCGGGCGGAGGTCCGCTCGATCGTGGGACAGGCGTACCAGTTGCTCACCGGCCTGATGCCCCTCACCCCGGTGGTGGCCGCGACCCGCGTCGTTCGTGGGCTGGACGCGGCATGGGACGAGTTCTTCCGCGCGGGCCTTGACGAGCGTACGGGCGGATTCGGGTCCGCCGCGCGGGCGCTGGGCGCGGTGCCCGAGCGTGCCCCGGAAGTGATCGTCCGCCGTTCGTGGCTGCGCGGCGCGATCCGGCGCGTGCTCCGGGGCTGAGAAGCCTGGTGACGCTATTTGGGTGGGGTGTATCCCGACGCCGGCGACGGTGGGGAGACTGTTGGAGCTGCCGCGAGCCGACGCGAGACCCGTTCGATCCGTTCGGCCAGAATCTGATCGAGCGATTCGCCGAATCGTGTGCGAACCCAGGCCAGCACGCGCGGGCCATGGGCCAGTTCCGCCGACCGTTCGAGCCCCTCCACCCACGCCGAGGCAGAGCCGGCGATGAGGTCCGCTTCTTCGATCCTGTCCAACCAGAGCAGGGCCACGGTACGCAGCGAATCCAACGTCGCGGCATCGATCAGCGTCGCGACCGGCAACAGCAGGTCCAGAGCGGCGAGCGCACCCGCTGGCTGACCCAGGTCCAGGCGCGTCCGTGCGAGGAGCATCAATCCGGCGGCGACGCTCGCTCGTGGCAGCGCCCGAGTCGGGCCTCGGGCTCCACCTGTTCGGATCGACGCGTCGGGGAGCGCAAGCGGAACGCGGACAAACCGCTCCAGCACGGCCTCGCGGGTGGTCGCATCATCGAGCCGGCGAGCCACCGCGAGAAGCTGAGGCGTCGGCAGCGCCGATGCCACCAGCACGAGCGCATCCCGCTTCGTGACGGCGTCGACGCCCTTGATCGCCGAGAGGCGCATGAACGCATCGGCATCGGGGCCATTGCGGGTCAAGGCTCGCGCGGTGGCGTCCAGCAGCGTGGGATCGGACTCGGCCGCTCCCAGGAGCAGGCGTCGTCCGTCGGGATGGCCGGCTAGCGCTTCCGCGGCCGCCGACCGCGAGGTCGCCGCGGAGCTTGCGAGCAGGCCCGCGACCGCGCGTCGGTCATCGGCGCTGCCCAGGCGAACCAGCACTTCGGAAGTGCCCGGATGGGCCCCCTCGGCGTCGCCACCGGCCGACGCGAACGATGCGCGCGCGGCGCGCACCAGGCGCTCGCGATCCTCTCCCTCCAGCCGCTCCCCATGTGCCAGGGCCGATGCCGCCGCGTCCAGGGCCGCCAGGCGAGCTCCCTGTGCCGCGCCGGCCGGCTCGCTCTCGACCCAGAGCAGGATCTGCGGCCACAAGCGAGCCGATGGCCATCGGGAAGCGGCGCGCAGCATTGCCTCCGCCGTCAGGGGGTCCTCTTCCTTCCCGAGCGCCTGGAACAGAGCCTCCACCGGCCGCGACGGGGCGAGGGTGGTGACGAGCCGCGCGGCGCTGGCGCGAAGCTCGGCGGACCGGTCCCCGAGCAGCGTCATCGCGGCGTCGAGCACGGCCTCGTCGGGCGTGCGCGAATTCGCGAGCTCGCGCGTGACCAGTTCAACGCCGAGTTTCCTGAGCGTCGGGATGTCGTCGCGCAGCAGGGCCGCGAGGAGCGCCGACCGCCCCTCCGGAGAGGCCGTCAGCCGATATTCACTGCGCTTGAGTTCCACGAGGCGTCCGAGCGCGCCGTCGAGCCCCCGCGCCAGCTCGTCCGCCCGCGCCGCGACCCCTTCGGCAATGATCCGGCGCCACTCCGGCTCGGGCAGCCACTCGACCGACGCGTACCAGTCACGCCAGCGCGACGGCGATGCGCCGAGGTCCGCCCGGCCGGTGAGTCGAGACAGTGCCGCCGCCGCGGCGTCGCGTGCCGCTCCCTCTCGCTTGCCCGCCAGAGCGTCGATGAGCGCGCGAACCGCGCGCGGCGAGCGCACCGATCCGAGAGCCCGGTACACCGCCGACATTCGATCCGAGTCTGTTTCGGCACCCGAGCGGGCCAGCGCCTCCAGGGGTTCGAGCAGCCATTCGGGTGCGTTGGCGGTTTCCGCCGCGGCCCGGAGCGCGGCACGGTGCCCCTCGTCGCTCCCGAGCATCGCCAGAAATGCCTCCCTGGCCTCGGGTTCCGCATCTCGGTTCGCGTGCGCCAGGAGTTCGCGCGCGCGGAGCAGCGCGTCCCCTTCCGGCTCGCTCCATCCGGCCGCGGCGGGGCCCCGCGTTGGTTGAATCCCGCATGGCGCGGCCGCGGGCACGAGCGCCGCGATCCCGGCCATGAACAGCATCATCTTCGAGACACATGAGATCATCGCCATGGCCCGTCCGTCGGCAATCCGAGTCGTTGATCCGGCCGCGGAACCTGGATCGCCGCGCCCTCGGTCGCGCCTTGATGCCGCCTGACTATATCGCCGCACGCACCGCCGACGGTCCCGCTCACTCCCGTGCGGCGGCCGTGTCTTGTTCCAGGTGCCGAGCGCCGAGTGTCCAGAGCACCCCCGAGAGCCCCATGAACCCTGAGAGCAGCAGGAAGGCAAGACTCATGTCGCCCTTGGGCATCTCCGCGCTCCGGGTCTGGTCCGTCAGCCACCCGATCAGCGGTGGAGAGATGGCGTCTCCTAGAGCATGAATCAGGAAGATCGAGAGCGCGAAGCCCGTCGCACGCACTTCAGGCGTCGTGACGTTCGCGAGGATTGCGTTGGCCGGTCCGGTGTTCAGGAACAGGCAGAAGATCGCGGCGAAGAGCAGCACGTACGCCGCGGGGAAGCTCACGTACAGGCTCCCGACAAAGAACGGCAGGCCCGCGAACATCCCCCCCGCCGAGACCAGGAAGTACGCCCCCGGCCATCGGCGCGTCAGGCGGTCCCCGAGCCAGCCGCCGGTGAGCGTCGCCGCGAAGCCCGCGGCGACCGTGATCGCCCCGAACGTCAGGTTCACATGCGCCAGGTTCTCCACCCCGCGGTACTCATAGAAGTACGTTGGAATCCAGAACGAGATGCCGCCCACGGCGAATGTGAACGCGGTCATCCCTCCGACGCCCAGCACGTAGCTCCGGTTGCGGACCAGCGAGAAGTAATCGCGCAGTTGTGCCGCGGGCCGGCCGGCCTTCCGGTCGGACAGACCGCGAGCGGGCTCCGGGCGCATCCACGCCAGAGCCATCAGGATCAGACCCGGTGGCAACGTGACGAAGAACGCCCAGTGCCAGGTCGAGACCTTGGCCACCATGCCCCCCAGCATGTACCCGAGCGCCGATCCCACCGGGATGGCCAGGTAGAACCACGCCAGCACCCTCCCGCGCCGCTCGACCGGGAACAAGTCCGCGATCAGCGTCGGGGCAGCCGGTCCGTACGCGGCCTCGCCGACACCCACGAGCACGCGCATCAGCAGCAGGAAACCGAACGTCGTCGCCAGGCCCGAGCCCCCTGACGCCAGCGACCAGAGCCCCACGCCCAGCGCCACGATGGTCCATCGACGCGAACGGTCCGCCAGCCAGCCGAATATCGGAGCGGTCAGCATGTACGTCACGAGGAACGCGGTGGCCAGCAGCCCCATCTTCAGGCGTGCGTCCGGATCGTCCGGACCGAAGAACTCCGCGCGCACGTGCGATTCCACCGCCGCCAGGACGTACCGATCGATGTAATTGAAAACGTTGATCGCCAGCAGCACGCCCAGGGAGAAGCGAGCGCTGACCCGTGCCGCGCGGTTCGCTGCTTCATTGGTCGAGCCCTCCCCGATCGTCATGCTTCCGCTCCCGCCCGCCCGCCCGCGATCGACTCCCTGCCCACGCCGAGGGCACGGGCCAGGAACTCAGCCTGAGTGTTCTTCGCGTCATTGGAGAACCTGCCGAACCCGACGTGCTCAAGGGGGGCGCCCGTGCTCGCCCAGGTTCGCACCTCGATCATCGACTCGTCCGCGCCCCGAGCCCGATAGTGCGATCGCAATCGCTCGACGAATCGACGCTGCACCAACCACGGCACGATCCGATCTGCCTCGGAGTGCAGCACGAGCAGGGGGATGGGC
This sequence comes from Phycisphaerae bacterium, assembly GCA_016794925.1. GTDB lineage: Bacteria > Planctomycetota > Phycisphaerae > Phycisphaerales > UBA1924 > JAEUIW01. Next base: position 17,207 of record JAEUIW010000002.1, on the reverse strand, counting down.
ACGAATCCCTCGAGGTGTGCCACCGGATCCACCCTGCGGACCGCGGCCGGATCGTGTGTCGCGGGCGCGCCCGACACCGGAACGCGACCCTCGCCATCCCCCTGCTCCGGCACGGGCAGCGCTCCGGGAACGTACAGCCCCTCCAGCCATCCCGCCGAACCCTCCACCGATGCGGCGCGGAATCGGTGCGGCTCGCACAGCCGTAACAGCGCGGCCATCCCGCCCAGCGACATCCCGCCGATGGCGAGCCTCCCGAGATCGAACATCCCGGACCACGCCGGGTCGTTCAGCCCGGTCACGACCGCGTCGATCTCTCCCGCCGCCCGCGCGATGGTATCGAGGCTTTGTGACGGATCCTGCCGTCCGACGTCCGAACGTTCGCCGTGCGCCGGAAGGTCCATGGCGCACGCCCCCATGCCCGCCCGGATCCACCGAAGATACCGGCCCGGATCGAGTTCCTTGTGCGCGGTTCGTCCGTGGAGCCAAACCACCACCGGAGCGGGCGCCTTCCAATCCGGGTGCGCCACGAGGATGGGTATGTCACCGCTGGGGCCGGGTATCCGTGCCACGCGGCACCGCTCCCGCAATGACGAGGGCAAGCCCGCGAATCGTTCCGTCATGCGTTCACCGCCGACGCTCGCCGCGCCCGCAGGCTCGCGGAAAACGCGATGACGAGCTTCTTCCAGGAGGGCAGACGGATCCGCGTGGGCGACACCACGCGCCGAGGCTCCGCCTCGATCCGGTCCAGAATCGACCGGTAGATGGACGTCATCGCCCACATCGCCGGCGCGCACGCGGGATCAACGAATGCGTCGAGCGGGCTCGATTCCTCGTACGCCTCCCGCGCCTTGCCCGCGTACGCGCGGATCAGGGTTGCGCAGGCCTCCTCTCCCGCCCAGCGCCGCAGGTCCGTCGGATCGAGCCCCGCGCGATCGAACGCCGATCGCGGCAGGTACACCCGCGAAGGCGAATCATCGAAATCTTGTGCGAAATCGCGCAGGATGTTTGTCAGCTGGAACGCCCGTCCGCGCAAGGCCGCCAGCCGCATCGCGTTCGGCACGTCCACGCCGGGACGCAGCCCCCAGACCGCCACGCACACCTGCCCGACCGTCGATGCGACCCGGTAGCAGTACCGCTCCAAATCCGCGTCCGTGCGGATGGCCGTGAGCGTGAGGTCATCCTCCATCCCCCGCAACATGTCCCGGACGTGGGCGCCGTCGATCGGGTAGCTCGCCAGCGTGTGCGCGAACGCGGGCCAGTACGCGCCCGTGGGTGTCGCGCCCGGCGCCCCAGCGCCCCCTCCCGAGTCCCGGAGCGTGAGCACCCGCTCCGTCAGGTCCGAGTGACGCGCCAGCGCCGCTTGCTTCGTGGCCAGGTCCGCCTGCTGATCGACCGCGTCGTCCGCGGCGCGCATCCACGCATAGATCGCATACAACGCCGATCGCCGCGGCTCTGGCGCCAAGCGCAATCCGTAGAAGAAATTCCGCGCCCGCCGACGGGTGATCTCCGCGCACGCGCGGTACGAGTCGCCGAGTTCCGTCGGGATGCCCTTCACGAGGCCCCCCTTCCGTCCGGCGCCGCGTCGCCGAACATCCCCAACCGCGCCATCGCCCACGCCCGGGCCACGAGCCACGCCTTCCGACCGTACGACAGGCGTGGCCGCTCCCAGAGCGTCACGCACCCGGAGCGCTCCACCGCGTCAAGCACGGCCCGGCCGCCCGCGCCGAAAAGCCACACCACCGGCGCGATCCTGCCGTCCAGCCGTCGCGGCAACGCCGAGCCGCGTTCGAACAGGTCCCGCGTGCGCTCGACCAGCGGCCGCAAGGCGCGGATGTACTTCACCCGTGCCGCGGGATCGTCCGCGCGTTCCGAGAGAACCCGGAGCTCCGCCGCGCCGATCCCCGTCTCTTCGCTGGGCAGGTACACACGGTCGCGCTCGAGCAGGTCCCGTCGCACATCCTGCCAGAAGTTCGTCAATTGCAGCGCCGTGCAGGTCGCGTCGCTCATCGCCAGCCGATCGGCGTCCCCGCCGCCGTACCCCGCCAGCCCCAGCACCAGCCGCCCGACCGGGTTGGCGCTCCGGGCGCAATACCCGAGCAGCTCGTCCCACGTCCGGTAGGTGCGGACGGACTGATCCTGTTGGAAGGCGTCGATGAGATCCTCGAAAGGCCGGATCGGCAGCCCGTGCTTCCGCACCGTCGGCCCCAAGGCCACGTACACCGGATGCTCGGCGTGCCCCTCGAAGCACGACCGAAGCTCGTCCCTCCACCAGCCCAGCAACTGGCCCGAACGCGCCCGCGCCAGGTCGTCCGATCCGGTCTCATCGCCCAGATCGTCCGCCCAGCGACAGAACGCGTAGACGGCCGCGAAGTCGTCCCGCAGGTCCGCGGGCGCCAGGGCTGAGAGCACCGAAAAGTTCTCGTAGTGCGACGACGCCAGCCCACGCACGTACGCCATCGCATCGTCGAGGCTGACCTCCTCGGGCATCGACGCCGGTCCGTGCCGCGCCAGCAGTTCCATGATGCTCAGGCTCGGGTCCAATGCCGGCGTCGCCATCACAACGGTCTCCGTGCCGATTCCCGCAAGGCGCCTCGCCCCCGTGGGCCAGACCCGCCGGCCCCGACCCTCATACTGTAACGCCGCCAACGCCGCGCATTCATCACCGACCGCATCCCCCGCGTGCCTTCCCGGAACCCCGCATGAGGATCATCCTTTCCAATCCCCGAGGTTTCTGCGCCGGCGTCCACATGGCGGTCGATGTCGTCGACCAGCTCATCGGACTGTGCAAGGACGAGCCCATCTACGTCTACCACGAGATCGTGCACAACAAGCACGTGGTCCAGCGGTTCATCGATCGTGGCGCCGTGTTCGTCGAGGACCTCAACGAGGTCCCGGAGGGCTCCATCGTCGTCTTCTCGGCTCACGGCGTCTCCCCCGCGGTGCGTGAGCTGGCGCGCCAGCGACGCTTCACCGCCGTCGACGCCACGTGCCCCCTCGTCACGAAGGTCCATTCAGAGGCGGTCCGGTATGCGCGTCAGGGGTATCAGATTCTCCTTGTCGGCCACGCCGACCATCAGGAGATCATCGGGACCCGCGGCGAGGCGCCGGACGCGACCCAGGTCGTGGAATGCCCCGAGGACATTCCCGGCCTTGAAATCAAGGACCCCAACAAGCTCGTCTACCTCACCCAAACGACGCTCAGCACCGATGACGCCGCCGTGATCATCGACGCGCTCAAGCGTGCGTTCCCGAACATCAAGGAACCCCCCGGCAGCGATATCTGCTACGCCACCACCAACCGTCAGCACGCGGTCCGCCAGATCGCGCCCGAGTGCGACCTTGTCCTGGTTGTGGGAAGCAAGAATTCCAGCAACTCCCTCCGCCTCACCGAAATCAGCCAGAACGTCGGCGTCAAGGCGTTCCTGCTCGATGACGTGACCGAGCTCCGCGACGAGTGGTTCGACGGAACGCCGGGACGCGGCCGTGACGCGGCGGTGATGCTCACCGCGGGCGCCAGCGCCCCCGAGGACCTGGTCGCCGAAATCTGCCGCACGCTCATGCGACGGTACGGCGGCACCATCGAGCAGCGCGACGTCGTTCCCGAGGACGTCGAGTTCGGCCTTCCATCGACGCTCAAGAAGATCATGCGTGACAAGGGGTTGGATCCGGAAGGCTGCAAGATCCGCGTCGGCAACTGGAAGATCACACAGGAGGTGTACGGCGCCGTGCCCCTCACCGTCAGCGCCAAATCCTGAGCCGCTCGAGGGCCGCGGGCCCGCTCGGGTTACCCCACGACCGGCCCGTCGCGCCGCGTGCCGCGCAACCACATCGCGCCGGCCGCCACGAAGACCAGCGCCGCGCCCGCGGTCGTCACGGCGCTGCTCGGCGCCCCTCCCATGCCGAGCCGGCCCAGGATCGCCACGAACGCACCCGGACGCGCCAGCAGCAGAAGCCCCGGGAGCATCGCCGCGATCCAGCCCCAGCGGGAAGTCCCGAGCACGCCGAACGCAGCCATCAGCGGCAGGTAGAGCCCCAGGTCATAGTCGTGCAGCGGGCTGCACAGCCCGGTCGCCGCCAGCGTCAGGAGCAGGGTTGCGAGCGGCACGACGACACGGCCGTCACCAGCCGCCGCGGCGACGCGCCGATCCCGCCACGCCGCCCACGCGACCACGAGCAGCGCCGACGCGACCCCGGCCCGCACGCCCCAATCTCCCAGACGTCCCAGCGCCGACGGCAGGTTCGCATAGTTCGGCCACCGATTGAACTCAAGTTCCAGGTGCTTCGTCAAGGACTCCGCCAGATCCGCCCGCAGTGTTCCCAGCGGCGAGAGCACCAGCGTCCCGCCCGCGACCAGGCCCGTGAGCACCACGCCCGGGACCACGCCCCGCCAGCCCGCGACCAGCATGTACGCCCCGACGAGGATCGACAACTGGGGTTTCATGCTGGCCACCACCAGCAGCAGCCCGCACACCCACCACCGCCCGTTCGACCAGAAGTGGAGTGCGCCCAGCACGCCCGCGAGCGCGATCAGGCTCATCTGCGACACGTTCAGGCACAACACGATCGGCCGCAGCAGCAGCAGCGCCGCGCCGGTCCACGCCCACAACGGCGGCCCCGTCCAGCGCACCGGGCCAGCCCGGCCGATCAGAAGCGCCGAGAACACGCACACCGCGACCAGCGCGCCCAGGCTCAACGCGTCGAACACGTGCCGCGCGGCTTCCCACGGCAGCAGCCCCAGGGGCACGCACAGCACCGAGATGGTCGGCGGGTACACGAACGGCTGCGGCGGGTGCGGGAACGTCTTCCCGAGCTCGGCCCCGAACGATTCGAAGTGGTACGGCGACCGCCCCTCCAGCCAGCATCGCCCGGCCGCGTAGAAGAAATGCGCGTTCCGTCCCCGCGAATCCGAGGCCACCGCCACGCCCGCGTACACGGCGTACCCCAGCCCCAGCGCCAGCAGCGCCGCCGCCCCCGCCCGTGCCAACATCCGGCGGTCACCCTCGGTCACCGCCGGCGGACGAGGGTTTTTCATGTGCTGCCGCAGCAGCAGCGCCATGCTCAGGACGCCGATCAGCCCCAGCCCAAGCACCACACGACCGGCCCCCTCGATCTTCGACGGCGCCATCAGCCGATCCACCACCGCCAGGGAAGGTTGAACCATGATGTGCGCCACGTACAGCGGCAGCGCGCACCGCCCAGCCAGCGTCAGCGGATACAACGCCAGCGCGAACCGCCGTACCCGCGGCACAATCAATCCCAATCCCGCGACCAACGCCGCCGCGCACCCCCCGAAGAGCATGTAGTACCATCCCCGCGCCGGGTCCTTCACCGTTGAGTTCACGATCCCCTCGTACGACATATCACCGATCAACTCGCCGTACGCCACTCCCACGGCCGCGGTCACCATGCCCAGCGTCAGCACCCGCCGGAGCATCGCGTCAAGCTCCCCCGCGCGCATGGCGCCGCGGACCGCCGCCCCCAAGGGCATCGCCAGCAGCGCCGTTCCCATCAGCGGCAGGTACGCATAGTCGCCGCTCACCGTGTACAGCCGTATCACCGCCGCCAGATCGTCCGCGGGCTCATCCCGCCACGCCACGAACGCGAGCCACGCTCCCACCGTCCAGAGCACCAAACCCGCCGCCGCCGCCGCGTACGCGGGCGCCCGCGCCAGCACACGCACCCACACGGGCAGCGAGGCCACCGCCAGCGCGTAGAAGCTCAGCACGCAGTAGAACGCCGTCAGCCACGACGACACCCGCCAGTCACCCGCCAGCACCCGCGTGCGGAACATCCCGAAATGCGTGATCCCGATGCAGAGGATCAGCAACAGCACCCGCCGCAACAACCGGCCGCCCAATCGCGAAGTATCCCCGCGCCGCGCCGCATCCAGGAACACAAACCCGGCCGTCAGGCCGAACACCGTCACGAACCCCGGCGTCGCGAAACGACTCGCGAACGTCATCGCGTCCCACACCGGACCCCACCGCGGCAACCGCTCGGCCACTCCAGGAAGGAAGTGCGCCAAGACCATCCCCCCGAACGCCACGGCACGGACCTGGTCCAGCGAGTCCAGTCGTCCCGCGACCCCGCCGACTGCGGAGCCCGACGCCGGCGCGACGGATTCGCACGCCGGACCCCGTCCTGCCCGGGATCCCTCAACTCGCGTCGCGGCAGTGTCAGAAGATCGATCGTGCGTCATGACGGAACCTGTCGGCGTGGGTAAGGGATGAGGGTGCGTGGGGTGAATGGACGGACGCGCACATCGCAGCCGGGCCGGGCTCGTCGCGCCGCCGGGGATGTCCCCAGGGCCCGAGATCACCGTAGGGTGCAAGGCGGTATCGACCCGTCCCCCGCCCGGTCGTGAGTTCCGGACCGCTTCCCCAGGCATCGGCTCCGACCCGGCCAAGCCACGTGGAGGTCCGCCCGGTCGCGTACGATCCGACGCGTGCAGCCCCCGATCCGTCATGTCTTCGCCCTTTCCCACGACGAACTTCGCGCGTGGTGCGAGGCCGGCGGCATGCCGCATTTCCGCGCACGCCAGATCCTGGAATGGGTCTACGAACGCGGCGTGGCCGACCCCGCCGCCATGTCCAACCTGTCCAAACGTGACCGCGATGTGCTCGCCGCCGGGGTCACCTTTCTCTCGGGGTCCACCGTCCGCGAACAACTCGCCACCGACGGCACCCGCAAGCTGCTGATTCAATGGACGGATGATCCGGCGTCCCAGGGCCATCCGTCGGGACCGCCGGATCGCGCCTCCCTTCCCGTACTGGCCCACCCAGCGTTCGATCCTTCGCGCCAGACCGAGTGCGTCATGATCCCCAGCGACCCCGAGGACGCCGATCCGCGCCGCACCGCGTGCGTTTCGTCTCAGGTCGGTTGCCCCGTCGGATGCCGGTTCTGCGCCTCGGGCCTCGACGGCCTCTCCGCCAACCTCTCCGCCGGGCGCATCGTCGAGCAGGTGTGGCGCCTGGGGGACCTGCTCCGCCGCGATTCCGATCCCGTCGGCCGGATCACGAACGTCGTGTTCATGGGAATGGGCGAGCCGCTGGCCAACATGTCCAGCGTCATCGCCGCCATCCGCACGCTCAACACCCTTCCCCCTTTCGGCCTCGGCATCAGCGCCCGCAAGATCACCATCTCCACGGTCGGCCTCCCCAAGGCCATCGAGAAACTCGCCCAGTCCCTTGACCTGCCCGTCACGCTCGCGCTGTCGCTGCACGCGCCAACCGACGAGCTCCGCCGCTCGCTCATCCCCTGGGCCGAGTACTCCACCATCCCCGAGCTTCTCGCCGCCTGTCAGCGCTGGTTCGACAAGACCGGCCGCGAGATCACCCTGGAATACACGCTCCTCCGCTCCGTCAATGACCGCCCCGAGCACGCCCTCGAGCTCGCCCGGCTCGCCCGCACGCTCCGTGCCAACGTCAACCTCATCCGCTACAACGAGGTCGCCGGCCTCCCCTTCCAACGCCCCGAGACGGACGATGTCCGCGCCTTCCAGGCCGTCCTCCGTACCCGCGGCGTCAACGCGCACATCCGCGCCAGCCGCGGCAGGGACATCGCCGCGGCGTGCGGGCAGCTCCGGCGCGAATCCGCCGCCCGGACCGGGGCGGCCTGAGTCCCCGTGCTCTTCGCGCTCGCCGAACGAGGATTCACCCCGTTCTCGCCCACGCACGCCGGGGCGGTGTGCGCCGCCGCGGTCATCATCGCGCTCACGGTCGGATCCGGGCTCGTTCTCCGGCGTCGCGATCCCGTCCGCGAGGGCCGGCTCCGACGATTCCTCGCCGCGCTCGCACTTCTCGTGGCCCTGTCCTCCGTGCTCTTCTGGCTCACGCCCTCGCGCGTGGACCTCACGCGCAGCCTGCCGCTGCACGTGTGCGACCTCGCCTCGCTCGCCGCCCCGTTTGCGCTCGCGTTCGCCCTCCGCCCCGCCCGAGCCCTCGTCTATGGCTGGGGGGTGCCCCTGTCGAGCCAGGCGTTCCTCACGCCCATCGTCACCAACGGGCCGACCGCGCCCGAATTCTGGATCTTCTGGGCCATCCACACCCAGATCATCACCGTCGCGATCTACGACCTTGTCGTCGCCGGCTACCGCCCCACGCGCGCCGATTGGCGGCTCGTCACGCTCCTGGGCGTGCCCTACCTCGCCCTCGCCGCGGCGGTCAACGCCCGCCTCGGTTCCAACTACGCGTTCATCGGGCGTCCCACGCCGGAGAACCCCACGCTGGTCGATGCCCTCGGCCCCTGGCCCGTTCGCGCGGTGCTCCTGGCGCTGCTGGCGCAGGCCGCGGTCACGCTCGCCTTTCTGCCGTGGATCATCCGCGAGCGCCGCGCCCCGATCCCGTAGACTCTCGGGATGGTCTGGCCCTGCCTCGCGCTCATCGTCCTCTCCTTCGCTCTGGCGCTCCCCGGAGCATGGGCCGCGCGGGCCCTGGGCCGACGTGCCCGCGCCTTCGACGGCCCCGGAGTCTCCGGTCAGGTGAAGGCCGCAGCCCGATCCGTTCCCAACACCGGAGGGATCGCCGTCTTCTGGGCCATCACCCTCCCCCTCGTCGCGGCCATCGCCCTGCTCCGCTGGCTCCCGGACGATGTCTGGAGTCGCTGGCTCCCCGTCGCCGTCCCGCACCTGGCCGGCGCCCGATCCGTCTCCGGGGAAGGCATCGCGCTCCTCGCCGCGCTCGCGGTCCTGCACGCCGTCGGTGTGCTCGACGACCGGCGGCCCCTGCGTGCCGGCCTCAAGCTCGTGGTGATGCTCGCCGTCGCCGGCGCACTCGTCGCCGCCACCGACTCCCGTCTCCTCACCCTCCTCGATTCCCGCCTCGGCCCCCGCCCGATCGGCATCTCCGTCTCCTTCGTCCTCACCGTCGTCTGGCTCATCGTCGTCACCAACGCCATGAACTTCATGGACAACATGGACGGCCTCTCCGCGGGCGTCGCCGCGATCGCCGCGACGTCCTTCCTCGCCGCCGCGCTGCTCGCCGGGCAGTGGTTCATCGCCTCGTGCCTCGCCCTGCTCGTGGGCGCGACCCTCGGCTTCCTGCTCTTCAACTTCCCCTTCCGGCGCCCCGCCACCCTTTTCATGGGCGATTCCGGCTCGCTCGTGCTCGGCTTCCTCCTCGCGTTCCTCACCGTGCGCACCACCTACATCCCGGCCGCGCGCACCGACGGCCCCGTCCACTGGTACGCCGTGCTCATGCCCCTCGTCACCCTCGCCGTGCCGCTGTACGATTTCGTTTCCGTCTGCATCATCCGCCACCGCCAGGGCCGCTCGCCGCTCCTCGGCGATCTTCAGCATTTCTCCCATCGGCTCGTCCGTCGCGGCCTCTCCCCGCGCAACGCCGTCCTCGTGATCTACGGCATCACCGCGATCACCTCGATCACCGGGGTCTCGCTCGCCTCCCTCAACGGCTGGCAAGCCGCGCTGGCCGGCCTCCAGACCGCGCTCGTGCTCGCGGTCCTCGCGCTCTACGAGTCCGTCGGCCCGCCCGCGTCCGATCCCGCGTTGAGGCCCAAGCCGTGACCGGGCTCGCGCAACCCGACATCTCGCGCGCCGAACGGTTCCTCAAATGGACCGGCTTCACGCTCATCTGGGCGGCGGCGCTGCTCCGCGCCGCGTCCCCGTATTCCCCCTTCCCCGCGTGGGACCTCGATCCGCTCCTGTTCGAGTCCCCCGCCTCGGGCATCGGCCCCGCCTGGTCCCTCTCGCTCGACGCGATCCTCTTGCTGGGCGCCGCGGCCGCCCTCGGCGCCACGCTCCGCGGCGGCCCGACGCCCGCGCCGACCTTGACGCTCCTCGCGCTCGCCGCGCTCGGCGCTGTCCCCGTCGTGTACCACGGCTGGCTCGCCCCGCACGCGGGCCTCGACAATCGCGTGCAGGGCTCCGCCTGGGCCGCTTCCGTCTTCGCCGCCGTCGCGATGTCGCGCCTGGCCCGCGACCCTCGTGCCGCCCGCCTCGCGCTCGCCGCCCTCACGGGCCTGGCCGCGCTCCTCGCCGTGCGCGGCGCCCAGCAGGTTTTCCTGGAGCATCCCCGCACCGTCTCCGAGTACCTCCTCAACCGCGAGGTCATCCTCGCCGCGCACGGCTGGTCGCCCGATTCCAGCACGGCGAGAACATTTGAGCGCCGTCTCATGCAGGCCGAGGCAACCGGCTGGTTCAGCCTGTCCAACGTCTTCGCCACCTTCTCCGCCGCGGGCCTTGTCGCCGCCTCGGTGCTCGCCCGGTCCGCGTTCCGAAGCCCTGTCCCGCCCACCCCCGCGCGCGACGACGCCCGACACACCCGGCTCGCCCGCGCCGCAATCGCCGCCGCCGTGCTCCTCGCGTTCACCGCCCTCGCCCTTGCCGGTTCCAAGGGCGGGTTCGGGGCCGCGGCCGTCGCGCTGGCCGGATCCGCGGCGCTCGCGGCGGCATGCCGTGCGGGATGGTCCGTCATCCCGCGCCTCGTGGGCCCCGCGTGCGTCGCCGGCGTGCTCGCGATCGTCATCCTCAGAGGCCTCATCGGGGAGCGCCTGCACGAACTCAGCCTGCTCTTCCGCGCGTTCTACATCTCCGCCGCCGCTCGCATCGGATTCGAGAACCCTGTCTGGGGCGTCGGCCCCGCCTCGTTCAAGCCCTGGTACGTCCGCTTCAAGTCACCCCTCAGCCCCGAGGAAGTCGCCAGCCCCCACAGCGTCCTGTGCGAATGGTGGGCCGCGCTCGGCGGCTTCGGGCTCGCCTGGGCCGCACTCCTCCTGATCCTTCTCTCCCGACTCGCGTCACGCCCACCCGAGCCGCACCCGCGTCCGACGCCGGACCCCGCCGACCGCAACCTCGCCCGTGGTCTCGCCCTCGGCGCCGCGACCATCACCATTCTCACCGTGCTCCTCGACGGCCCCTCCGTCGGCTCGGAGGCGATCCTCGCGCGCGTCGTCGGGATGCTGATCGGGATCCCCATCGGGCTCGCCGCGTTGGCCGTGTCGCGCGGGACATCCGTCACCCGAGGTGCGCTCGGCGCAGCGGCGCTCGCCGTCGCCGCGCACGCCCAGATCGAGGTCACGGCCACCTGGATCAGCTCCGTGTCGCTCGCGCTCCTGCTCATCGCCGCCGCGGCCCCCGACACTCCCGCGACGACGCCCGCCATCCCGGTTCGCCGGGGCTCATCGACCGCGCCGAGCCTCCTTCCCGCCGCGCTCGTCCTCCTCGCCCTCGCCCTCGGTGTCTTCGGCGCGGCCCCCGCCTGGAGGTGGGAACGCGAGCTCCGCGCCGCCTCGGACGTCGTCGCGCCCGTCGCCGAACTCTCCGCCCGCGTCCGTCTCGCCCTCTCCGACGACCCCCTTCCCGACGATCCCCCCTCAAAGCTCGCCGCCGAGCTCTCCGCTCGCCTCGGCCGCGCCGTCGCGCCCGACGCCGCGTCGCTCTCGCGCGGGCTCGATTCGCTCGCCGCTTCCCTCATCCCCGCCGCCGTGGATGCGCTCGCCCGCGCCCGCGCGTTCGACGCCGACGACCGCAAGATCGGCCGAGAGATCAGCCGCCTCTGGCTCCGCCTCGCCCAGCACGCCGCGCAATCCCGATCCTCCACCGTCCCCGACCTCATCGAGCGGGCCGAATCCGCCGTCACCCCTCGCCCGGGCCACCCCATTCTCGCCGAGGACCTGTACTGGCTCGCCTCAATTCACCAGACCGCCGCGGACCTCGGGTTGCCGCGCGCCGAGCACCTCGAACAAGCCACGCACGCCCTGGAGGCCGCCACCCGCATCGATCCCTACGGCTTGATCTACCGCGTCAAGCTCTTCGAACTCCGCGTCGCGCTCGCCGATCGTCCCGGCGCGGCACGCTGGGCTCGCGAGGCCCTCGCCCTCGACGTCCAGTCCCGGCTTGACCCCCTCCGGGGCTTGTCCGAGAACCAGCGCCGCCAGATGGCCGAGGCCGCCCGCCTACCTTGACCTCCACGCACCGGGCGCTACCCTTTCAGTTCCACCCGCGGCAGCCCCTCGCTCCCTACCGGCCTCTCCCGAGGCCGGACGCCGCCGCGGCCCGGAGGCTTCGGATGGACGATCCAATCGAAGACGAGTGAGGCCCCGACGCGCCCCGTCGCGGGCAATCGCCTCACCCCCGTCGCGCATGCCGCACGCATCGGTGCACGACACGAGTGGGGCGATGGGGTGGGGTGGAGTGGTGCTGAGTCGGGGTCGAGCGGACCACCGACAACTCGATCAGAAAATCGCGGAGCATTCCCCCGGGCGTCGCGGCCAGACCCGCCCCGCTGCCCGGACGTGACAAGTGTTGACCTCGAAACCCGCACTCGACCGCCGGAAACGAACCATGCCAAGCGAACTCGACTTCATCCGCAACATCGGCATCTGCGCCCACATCGACGCCGGCAAGACCACCGTCTCCGAGCGCATCCTCTTCTACACCGGCAAGACCTACAAGATGGGCGAGGTTCACGAGGGCACCGCCACCATGGACTTCCTCCCCGAAGAGCAGGAGCGCGGCATCACCATCCAGTCCGCCGCCACCACCTGCCCATGGGAGTGCCGCGGCAAGGAATACAAGATCAACCTCATCGACACGCCCGGCCACGTCGACTTCACCATCGAGGTCGAACGCTCCCTCCGCGTCCTCGACGGCGCCGTCGCCGTCTTCGACGGCAAGGAAGGCGTCGAGGCCCAGTCCGAGACCGTCTGGCGGCAGGCCGACCGCTACGGCGTCCCACGCCTCTGCTTCATCAACAAGATGGACAAGCTCGGCGCCGATTTCGAGTTCTCCTTCGCCTCCATCCGCTCCCGCCTCGGCGCCAACGGCGTCGCCATCCAGTACCCCATCGGCAAGGGCCACGAGTTCCAGGGCATCATCGACCTCCTCAACATGCGCGCGTACTACTTCGACGAGGGCGATCAGGGCGCCGTCGTCACCGAGAAGGACATCCCCGACCACCTCAAGGACGCCGCCAAGAAATGGCGCCACGACCTCGAGGAGAAGGTCGCCGAGGTCGACGACCACCTCATGGAGAAGTACCTCCACGAGCAGCCCCTCACCGAGGCCGAGGTCCGCGCCGGCCTCCGCAAGGGCACCATCGAGAAGAAGATCTACCCCGTCCTCTGCGGCGCCGCCCTCCGCAACATCGGCATCCAGCAGGTCCTCGACGCCGTCATCGACTACCTCCCCGCCCCCCACGAGAAGGCCGAGGTCGAGGGCACCGACCCGCGCGACAAGAACGAACGCATGACCCGTCCCCACTCCGCCGACGCCCCCTTCAGCGCCCTCGTCTTCAAGGTCGTCAACGACGCCCACGGCGACCTCACCTACATGCGCATCTACTCCGGCAAGCTCAACAAGGGCGACCGCGTCGTCAACCCCGGCAACGGCGAACGCGAGAACTGCTCACGCATCTTCGAGATGCACGCCAAGGACCGCCAGGCGCTCGACACCGCCACCGCAGGCAACATCGTCGCCGTCATCGGCATCAAAAAGTCCTACACCGGCGACACCCTCTGCGACCCCGATAAGCCCATCATGCTCGAGCGCATGCACTTCCCCGAGCCCGTCATCAGCATGTCCATCGAGCCCAAGAGCACCGAGGACCGCCGCAAACTCTCCGAAGCCCTCGCCGTCATCCGACGCGAGGACCCCTCCTTCCGCTCCAGCTTCAACGAGGAGACCGGCCAGACCATCATCGCCGGCATGGGCGAGCTCCACCTCGAGATCATCCGCAACAAGCTCATCCGCGACATGAAGGTCAACGTCGACGTCGGAAAGCCCCAGGTCTCCTACCGCGAGGCCATCACCAAGAAAGTCGAGAACGTCCGCGGCAAGTTCGTCAAGCAGACCGGCGGACGCGGCCAGTTCGGCGACTGCATCATCAACATCGAGCCCTACTCCGCCGAACGCGCCGCCGCCGAGGAGCTCGACTACACCGACAGCATCGCCTTCGAGAACGGCGTCGTCGGAGGGAAGATCCCCCGCGAGTACGTCCCCAGCGTCGAGTACGGCGTCCGCCAGACCGCCATCTCCGGCGTCACCAAGGCAGGCTTCCCCCTCATCAACATCAAGGTCACCCTCATCGACGGCTCCTACCACCCCGTCGACTCCTCGCAGGTCGCCTTCGAGCAGGCCGGACGCCTCGCGCTCATGGAGGCCACCGCCCGCGCCGGCCTCGTTCTCCTCGAACCCATCATGAAGGTCGTCGTCACCGTCCCCGAGGATTACTTCGGCGCCGTCACCGGAGACATCAACTCCCGCCGCGGCATGATCATGGACACCGAGGACCGCGGCGTCGTCAAGATCGTCACCTGCCACGTCCCCCTCAGCGAGATGTTCGGCTACACCACCGTCCTCCGCAGCCTCTCCCAGGGACGCGCCAGCAACACCATGGAATTCCACAAGTACGAGATCATGCCCGCCGGACTCATGAAAGAGATCATGGAAGGCAAGTAAGCCCTCCCCGCCCCGACGCCACGCGCACGAGGACCCGGCCCGCCACGCGGCGCCGGGTCCCGTTGGTTCCCCGGTTGACTGGCCGTCCCGGATGGTCGATAGTCAAGCGCCGCCGCTCGACCCGCGATCACCCCCGACTGGTACCGGGCCGCGACGCGCACGCAAGGGCCTCATCCATGCCGAACCGCTTCCGCACCATCCTCCTCTTCGGCGCCCCGGGCTCCGGCAAGGGCACCCAGGGCAAGATCCTCGGCCAGATCCCGGGTTTCTACCACCTCTCGTGCGGCGAGGTCTTCCGCAGCCTCGACATCCACTCCGACCTCGGCAAGACCTTCTACGAATTCTCCTCGCGCGGCGAGCTCGTCCCCGACGACGTCACCGTCCGAATGTGGGAACAGAACATCCGCGCCCAGACCGTCCTCAGCCGCTACAAGCCTCACTCCGACCTCCTCGTCCTCGACGGCATCCCCCGCAACGAGCACCAGGCCCGCATCATGGACAAGCACATCAAGGTGCTCGCCGTCATCCACCTCGTCTGCCCCGACAAGGAAGAGATGATCAAACGCCTCCGCAAGCGCGCCCTCAAGGAAAACCGCGCCGACGACGCCCGCGAGGACGTCATCCGCCGACGCTGGGACGTGTACGAGAAGGAAACCTACCCCGTCCTCGCGCACTACCCCAAGGACCTCATCCAGCAGATCGACGCCGTCGGCAGCCCCGCCGAGGTCCTCCAGCACATGCTCGAACGCGTCGTCCCCATCCAGAACCAGCACTTCTCAAACCCCCTCGGCTGATCCCGCACCCGCGCGCGCCGCCCACCGTTCTACATCGCCGCGGCGGACAGCCCCGCGCAACGGCGCCACGTACTCAGTTGCCCCAGGTGCGTCATCACATGCCCGGATACGAGGAACACCGACAGCGCCCCAAGCGTCGGCAGCAGGTCCCGGATCCGACCTTCGCGCGGGTTCGGCCGGCCGAACACCTCGTCCTCGACCCCCGGCAGCGCCCCCATCAGCGCCTCCATCGCCGCGAAGTAATGATCCCGCAACGTCACCGCCGGCGGGTACACCGTCCCTGTCGCGTCGTCCACGCACGGCCTCCCAGCCGCGAACAACTCCTCAAACCCCTTCGGCGCGGCAGGCACCCGTGCCAGCCCGTTCCCTCCACCCGCCTCCGCCAGCATCCCCGCCAGCCGCGCCGGGTACAACCCCAAGTGCCCCAGGATGAACGCCGGATGATTCGCATCCACGCCACCGGCTCGCCGCGCGAACCGCTCCGCCGGGATCCCTTCCAGCAGTGTTCGCGCATACATCACCCCCATCCGCCCAGCCTGCGATAGCGACTCTCCGAACTGACCCATGCTCCGCTCCTTGTTTGGCTCGATCCTCATCGATCAAACGGTTCACAGCAACGAAATCGTCACCGCCCGTGCCGCCGTCGATGACGACCCGTATGGACGGCAGTCGGAATCGGCGTCGGTGTTGCCGTCGGTGCCGCAACACACTCACTGGCCATCTGGATCTGTATCGGCGCCATGGCCGGCGTGGCGATTGGTGCGGTTCTCGGCAGGCCAAGGAAATCGAGCCCATAGGGAATGGCAAACCGGCGTCGGGTCGGGTGGCATTGGTTTCGTGCCACGGAGATTGGTTCGTCCGATCTCAGTTTACCCGTGGCCGAGGGGTGGAGGGCGCTGACTCGCGGAGGAACAGCGAGTCAGCGGCACGATTCGTGGAATTCGGTGCGCCCGCCCCCCCCGCCCCTCACACCGATCGCGCGCGATCACCGCCTGCGCCATCGCTCGCTGAGGTACTGATAGTCACGGTTGTTCTCGGCCCTCGAGTTGAACCGCTGGTCTGCGCTCATGGCGATCGTGCGCGGGTCTTCCCACTTGTGGATCGACGCGTGCCCGTCGGCATACCCGAGCGTGCCCAGGCTGCCGTGCCAGACGGTGAGCGGGTCGATCCACTGCGGGTGGTCGAGCCACATGACCCACGAGCCCTCGTTGCATCCGCGCGGGTCGGATTCTTCCAGGAACGCGAAATTCTCCGCAGGCCGCCACAGGTCGCTCAATCGCCTGGCCGAGCGCGTCTCGCCGCCGATCTGCTGTTCCCAGCCGTCGTCGCCGGCGATGTAGTTGGGCATCGAGTACGTCACCCAGGCGAGGTTCGCGCCCCCTCTGGTCCGGACGATGCTGCGCTTGTCCGACGGGCAGTGATAGACGCTCGGGTCCTGCGCGTAGCGGAAGAGCACGCCGTCCCGCACGCCGCGGATGTGCGCCTCGACGTTGGTCTGCGCCGCCAGTTGCGCGGCGGTGAGGGGCGTGCCGTTCACGGACTTGGGCCAGTCGACCCAGCTCCATCCGATGTACGTGGTGTCGGTCCACGAGCTGACGAGGGCTTCCTTGTAGTCATTGGCGTACTCCGTGACGCACTGCGAGAGCGAACGCTGGTTGGCCAGGCACGTGGTGGTCCTGCCCGACTCGCGCGCGAATCGCACGGCGGGGAAGAGCAACCCGACCAGGATCGCGATGATGGCGATGACGACGAGGAGTTCGATGAGCGTGAACCCGTCCCCCCACGTCGCGCGGCGGAGGGGGGGGCGGCGTTTGAGGGGTGGGGGGGAGTGCGGCATGGTGACTCCTGGGGAAGTCTACCAGATGGGGGTGGGGGTGCCAATGGAGAGCGAGATTCGCCGGGTGCTTTGACGTGGGGGGCTTGGGTGCCGTGGTTCGGGTGGGGGGGGGGGCGCTTCGTCCGAGCCACGTTGTCTTGTCTGTGGTCGGTGGTCTCATCGT
>JAEUIW010000029.1 GCA_016794925.1 Phycisphaerae bacterium | reverse complement strand
AGCCGCCCTCAAGGTCGCCGCCTACGCCATCAAGGTGTAGCGACCAGGCACGCGATCAAGAGGTTCTGGACTGAGCATACAACAAACTCTTTGAGTTGGGTGCGGTGCTCGAGACAGACAGTGGGTTGTCAGTGTTGAACCCTCATTATGCCGGAAATGTCACGTACGATCTTGATACCGGACTTCGAATCGATATTGTGAATCCGGGCGAAGCCACGCTCGTCTGACCCCGTACGCACCCCGCGGCAATCCGCACCCACCGGAGTCTCCAGCCATGTCCATTGCCCTGCGCGTCTGGGGTCCGTTGGCGTGCTTCACGCGGCCTGAAATGAAGGCCGAACGGGTCAGTTACGACGTGATCACCCCGTCGGCAGCCCGCGGCATCCTCGAAGCCATCTATTGGAAGCCGCAGATTCGCTGGAGCATCTCGACCATCCACGTCATGAACCCCGTTCGATTCATGAGCCTCCGCAGAAATGAAGTCGGCAACAAGATCCCCGCTGGCAACGTCGCCGCCGCGATGAAGGCCGGCCGCGGCTCACTTGGGCTCTTGGCCGACGAGGACCGCCAGCAGCGCGCGACCCTCGCGCTCCGCGACGTCGAGTACTTCATCCAGGCCCGCTTCGACGTGCTGGACCTTCGCGAGAGCTCCGGCCAGGCCCTCGCCGACCCCGCCGCCAAGCACCTCCGCCAGTTCAGCGACCGCGCCCGAGCCGGCCAGTGCTTCCATCGCCCCTACCTCGGCTGCCGGGAGTTCGCGTGCGACTTCGAGCTTGTCGAGGGCTCGATCCCCCGCTCTCCCCTCGCCGGCACGCCCGAGGGCAACCGCGATCTCGGGTACATGCTCCACGATATCGACTTCGCCCCGGACCCCAAGGGCGCGTTGGTCGCCCGCGCCAAGCCGACGGCCAACGCCCAGGGCGCGGAGGCTCCGGCGTGGGTAAACATGTCCGCGACCGCGCGGTTCTTCCGCGCCCAGATGAAGGACGGCGTCATCGCCGTACCGCCTTTCAACGCGCCGGAGGTGCGGTCGTGATCATCCCCGCCCTCATCCGACGCTACGACCACCTCGCAAGCACCCCAGGCTCGGGCATCGCCCCCGCTGGCTACAGCGAGCAGCAAGTGTCGTTCAAGATCATCCTCACCAAGCGCGGCGAGCTGCACGCGATCGAGCCGGTCTTCGTCGAGATCCCCGAGCCCGTCAAGAAAGCCGCCGCCGCGACCAGCGGCAAAGCACGCCGCAAGCTAACCACCGATCAGGACAGCCCACAGCCGGTCAAAATGAAGCGCCGGCCACAGAGGCTGCTCCTGCCGGGCCAAAGCAAGCCCTCAGGCAGCGGCCTCAATCCTTGCACGCTGTGGGACAACGCCGCGTACATGCTCGGCTTCAAACCCGACGACCCCAAGCCCGAGCGCACGAAAGAGGCCTTCAAGGCCTTCCGCGAGCACCACGAACATCTCGCCGAACAGCTCGGCGATCCCGCCGTCAAAGCCGTCGCCAAATTCCTGCAGGCCTGGAGCCCTTCCGACGCACGCCAGCACAAGGACCTGCCCCTCATCGCCACCAACTTCGGCGTCTTCCAGATCCGCGGCGAGGGCTCCTACGTTCACGAAAGCCCCGCGTTCAAGGCGTGGTGGGACTCGCAGCAGTCAGCCTCACCGTCCGATGCCGATGAGGCCGATCGCCTCGTCGGATTTTCCCTCGCCCACGGCCAGCGGGCCCCGCTCGCCCGCCTCCACGAGCCGAAGATCAAGGGCGTGGCCGGAGCGCAGTCCTCCGGCGCCACCATCGTCTCCTTCAACCAGGATTCGTTCACGTCGTACGCAAAGGAACAAGGTGCCAACTCGCCGCTGGCGGAGCACGACGCCTTCAAGTACTGCACCGCGCTCAACGCCTTGACCACCGACGAACGGCACCGCGTGCGGATCGCCGGCGACACCTATGTCTTCTGGGCCGAGGCAAGCCCGGAACAGGACGACGTGCTGGCGGGGTTCTTCGGCGCGGCGCTGGACCGGCCGAGCGAATCGGTGAACACACAGCAGCTCCACGACCTGATGGCCCGCGTCCGCAACGGCCAGTTGCCCAGCGAGTTCGGCTCCGCGAGCAACCGGTTCTGCATCCTGGGTCTGGCGCCGAATATGTCGCGATTGAGCGTGCGGCTGTGGATGGTCTCAACAGTCCGCGACGTCGTCGACCGCTTGGCTTCCCACGCCGATGCCCTGCGCATCGAGCCCGCGGCGCCCGACGCTGCTGGTCTGTCGATCCGGCGTCTCGTCGCAGAGACCGCACCGCCCAAGGGCGGATTCGCCGACGAGGATCGCGTCTCGCCCGCCCTCGCTGGTCAGGTGCTCCGTGCCGTGCTCACGGGCCAGCCATATCCCCGCGCCTTGCTCGCTGGCGTGCTCGATCGCGTTCGCGTCGAGGGCCTGGCTGACAGCGAATCCCGCAAAGACGTCCGCGATGCGCAGCACCGACGCTGCGCCGTCATCCGTGCCGTGCTCACCCGCAACCATCAGATGGAGGTTCCTGTGGCCCTCGACACCAACCGCCGTGACGCTCCGTACCTGCTCGGTCGGCTCTTCGCCGTGCTGGAATACACCCAGAAGAACGCCCTGGGCGAGAACCTCAATCGCACCATCAAAGACGCCTATTACGGCTCGGCTTCCTCCACCCCTGCCGCCATCTTCCCGCGCTTGCTGTCGCTCTCCCGGCACCATCTCAACAAGATCGAGCATCGCGGCCAGCGCATCACGCGCGAGAAGGAATCCGGCGCCATCATCGACGGTCTCGTGAGCTTTCCGCGGACCCTCAGCATGGAAGCCCAGGGCCTCTTCGCCATCGGCTACTACCACCAACGCCAGTCCTACTTCACCAAGAAGTCAGAACAATCCGGCGACGACAACTGATCACGCCGAGTCCCCTTTGCCCGCACCCCCAACGCAAAAACGAAAACAGGATCACCCCATGCCCACCAAATCCGCCGCCCCCACCGCCATCCGGCACCGCTACGACATCGTGTTCTTCTTCGACGTCACCGACGGCAACCCCAACGGCGATCCCGACGCCGGCAACCTCCCACGCATCGACCCCGAGACCAGCCACGGCCTGGTCACCGACGTTTGCCTCAAACGCAAGGTCCGCAACTACGTCGCGCTCAAGCACGCCGGCGTGCCGCCCTTCGAAATCTACGTCCGCGAGAAGGCCGTGCTCAACGATCAGCACGAGCGCGCATACACCGCACTCAAGATCAAGACCGATGACCCCAAGGCGACCAAGGACGAGGACAAGGCCCGCGCGCTCACCGCGTGGATGTGCCAGAACTTCTTCGACATCCGCGCCTTCGGCGCCGTCATGAGCACCGGAACGAACGCCGGCCAGGTCCGCGGCCCCGTCCAGGCCACCATCGCCCGAAGCGTGCACCCGATCTTTACCCAGGAACACAGCGTCACCCGCTGTGCCGTCACCACCGAGAAGGAATCCGAGGCCCAGCAAGGCGGCAACCGCACCATGGGCCGCAAATTCTCCCTCCCCTACGCCCTCTACCGCACCTGCCTCTTCATCAACCCCCTCCTCGCTGACCCCGAGCGCCACGGCACCGGCTTCTCCGACGAAGACCTCGACCTCCTCAAAGAAGCCCTCCTCAACATGTTCGACCACGACCGCTCCGCCGCCCGCGGCCTCATGTCCCCCGTCGCCATCTGCGCCTTCAAGCACGAGAACCCCCTCGGCAACGCCCGCGCCGACCAACTCCTCTCCCGAGTGACCTGCACACCCATCGCGGGCGTCGCCGCTTCCTCAGCCGACCTCGCCGCCGACAAACGCCCGCCACGCGCTAAGTCCGACTTCATCATCAACGACGGTGGCACCGCGAACCTGCCCAAGGGCATCACCCTCGAGCGCTGGCTCTAACCCTCTCGCCCTCTTCGCACCACCACCCCGCGGCCTTTACATGGGCCCCGACCCCATCCCCATCTCCGCCCTCCAGCACTACATCTTCTGCCCCCGGCAGTGCGCCCTCATCCACATCGAGGGTCTCTGGGCCGAGAACCGCCTCACCGTCGAGGGCCGCGTCCTCCACGAAAGGGCCCACGCCGAACGCACCGGCCCCCGCGGCGGCGGCCGCCACGAATCCCGCCCGGGCATCCGCACCGTCCGCGGCCTCGCCCTCTGTTCCGATCTCCTCGGCCTCACCGGCAAGGCCGATGTCGTCGAGTTCCACACTCCCGGCCTCCAACCACCCTCGCCCTGCCCCGCCACGCCTTCACCCGACAACGCGACCCCACCCCGGTCCGCCAGCTCCATGGAATCGCCCGAGGACGATCCACTCGCCGGCTCTTTCGCCGCACGGTTCGAGCCCAACCCCAACCACAATCCGTTCCCCAAGCCCACACGCCGCCCCCTCGGCACCCCCTTCCCCATCGAGTACAAACGCGGCCGCCCCAAGAAGCACGACGCCGACCTCGTCCAGCTCTGCGCCCAGGCCCTCTGCCTCGAAGAAATGCTCGCCCTCCCCGAAGGCGGAGTCGCCCCTTCACAGGGGCGCGGATTGAAACGACGCCTTCGAGCAAGCCGAACGCGAGAAGCTGTCGCCCCTTCACAGGGGCGCGGATTGAAACAATTGATCCGACGCCTTGGTGCGCATGGCGACGGTCGCCCCTTCACAGGGGCGCGGATTGAAACGGGCTCGTGGCCCTGCTCGTGCTCTGGGGCAAGGTCGCCCCTTCACAGGGGCGCGGATTGAAACACATTATCGCGCACGGGACCACCATACCCGCGGGTCGCCCCTTCACAGGGGCGCGGATTGAAACCAGGGCCAGTGCGACCGGATCGAACGCCTGCGACGTCGCCCCTTCACAGGGGCGCGGATTGAAACCTCTCCATCGGCGTCACTCTCGCGAAGTCCTCCAGTCGCCCCTTCACAGGGGCGCGGATTGAAACCGTTCGACGTGCGGGTAGCGAACGTGCCCGCCCGTCGCCCCTTCACAGGGGCGCGGATTGAAACACCAGATCAGCAGCGACAGCAATATGCGTCGACTTGTCGCCCCTTCACAGGGGCGCGGATTGAAACCCGACCCTCCAGCAAAAACAGACTGGCCTGAGTGTCGCCCCTTCACAGGGGCGCGGATTGAAACTCCTCGCACGAGATCATCGTCGTCCACACTGAGCGTCGCCCCTTCACAGGGGCGCGGATTGAAACCGTGTCGGCGACCGCGTAACCGTCGAGGTTCGCAGTCGCCCCTTCACAGGGGCGCGGATTGAAACTCGCTGTCTAGCCCCCCGACACCACTGTCCGCGGTCGCCCCTTCACAGGGGCGCGGATTGAAACGCAATCCGCGACCACGTCGGCGGGGGCCCAGATCGTCGCCCCTTCACAGGGGCGCGGATTGAAACGCGGCGCCAAGGTGAGGCTTCGCCTCGGTGGCCGTCGCCCCTTCAAAGGGGCGCGGATTGAAACTTTGAGGACGCAGAGCGGGGGGAGGCGATTCTCGCGTCGCCCCTTCACAGGGGCGCGGATTGAAACGCCGAACTACTCAATGCCTCCCAGCTTGCCAAGGTCGCCCCTTCACAGGGGCGCGGATTGAAACGGAACGGATTGCGCAGCGGCCGGACTGCGACCGGGTCGCCCCTTCACAGGGGCGCGGATTGAAACACGGCCACAAACGAGTGGGCGATCGCAGTCGGCGGGTCGCCCCTTCACAGGGGCGCGGATTGAAACACCAACAGCAACGAGTGGGTGATCGCAGTGGGCGGTCGCCCCTTCACAGGGGCGCGGATTGAAACCCCGCGTGGGGCACGCCGTTGTTCAGGTTCCCGGTCGCCCCTTCACAAGGGCGCGGATTGAAACTAGCGCGATTCTTAGTGCATCGAAGTGGGTCGGGTCGCCGACTCGATTGGTCCCAGCAAGCCGCCCAACTCGGCCTTCAGCACTCGATCTGGCCGCCCCCGTCCCCACCCCACCCCCCGGCCCGTGCGGGCTCCGTCGCCCCGCGTTTGGTGACAGTCGGACCCACGCCCACTGCATGCCAACGTGATGCACGCCGCGCCAGAGACTCCACGCTATGCCAAAAGCCACACTCTGAAACTGGCCCCCAGAGACTCCTCGGCGCGATGTTGGCCATCTGACTCCGCACAAACGCCGCGTTCGGATTCGAACCCTCCGTGAGGTTGAATACCTGCGTGATCCAAGCGGAATTCCGCCCCCAACGAAAAACGGGAGACCCGAACTACTCGGAGTCTCCCGCTCAAGCGGTGAGGGGGGGATTCGAACCCCCGAGACGGACAAGCCGCCTACCGGATTTCAAGTCCGGCGCGTTCAACCACTCTGCCACCTCACCGTCGGCTACACGATAGCGAGCCGGCCCGGCCGCCCGCCTGGTCAGGGTCGGCACGCCCGGGTACCCCGGCTCGAAGCCGCGCGCCCGACGGCGGAGGACGCCGATGTGCAAGTTGACTGCCACGGGCGTGCGGATAGGCTCCGGCTTGGGCTCGGGTCATCTGGCCCGCGCGCTGCGTGGCGAGCGGCCGAGGCGATCACCGGAATCAGGAGGGCGAACGCGTGCGGATTGCATTGATTCGGAGAGCATTGGCCCTGCTGGCGGGGGTGGGGGGCCTGCTCATCGGGCAGGCGCGCGTGGCGACGGCCGCGGACGGGGCGCTCGATCTCGCGGACACCTCGGCCGCGGCGGCCGCCTGTGCCGCCATGGCGCACACGGATGCCGCGGTCGGCTCGCTGGTCAGCCTCGGCACGCCGACGCTGGACCTGTCCGATCCGCCCGCCGCGGAGGCCCCCCCGGCGGACGCGCCCAAGAAGGACGGCCGGCTGCAGCCCGGTGAGTCGTTCTTCAAGGGCTGGAAGTCGCAGGTGGAGGGTGGCCTGACGGGCTCCGCGGGCAACAGCGAGACGCTCAACCTCCGCTTCGGCCTCACCTCCAAGCGCGTCGCCACTGACATGGAGACGACGTTCGGTATCGGCTACCTCTACGCCACCGACAGCGGCGACAAGACCAAGAGCCGCGGCCAGACCGACATCCGCAACGACTGGCTCCTCGGGGACACGCCGTGGAGCATCTTCGCCATCGGCAAGGCCGAGTACGATGAGTTCCAGGATTGGGATTGGCGCGTGTCGGCATACGGCGGCGTGGGGTACAAAGTCATCCGCACCGAGCGCGTGACATGGAACCTGCGGGCCGGAGCCGGCATCGCCCGCGAGTTCGGGGGCCAGCGCAACGACATCGTTCCCGAGGGTCTGCTGGGCTGGGATTTCAACTGGAAGATCAACGATCGAGCCAGTTTCTTCAACACGTTCGATTTCTATCCGAGCCTGAAGGACCTGAGCGAATACCGGTTCAACACCAAGGCGGGCATCGAGGTCGTGATCGACCCCGACATGGGCCTCTCGCTCAAGGCCGGCGTCGAGGACAAGTACCAGAGCTCCCCCGGTCCGGGCAAGAAGCGCAACGACATCGAGTATTTCCTGACGCTGGCCTTCTCGTTCTGAGCGGCGCCGCGTCCCACCCGCGGCCGGGGCCCGCGCCCCGTCCGCCCAAGAGGAGATCCCCATGGGTCTGATCAGCGAATTCCGCGACTTCGCGATGAAGGGCAACGTCGTGGATATGGCCGTCGGTGTCATCATCGGCGGGGCGTTCGGCAAGATCGTCTCGGAGCTGGTGGACAAGGTGATGATGCCCCCCATCGGCTATCTCACCGGGGGCATCGACTTCAAGGACAAGGTGTTCACCCTGCTCAAGGCGGGCGAGGGGGGCGCCGCCAAGGACGTCGTGATCGGCTGGGGCGCGTTCACCAACAGCGTCATCCAGTTCATCATCGTCGCATTCTGTTTGTTCATGGTGGTGAAGGCCATGCTGGCCGCCAAGTCGCGTTTCGAGCGGCAGAAGGCCGCCGCGCCTCCCCCGCCCCCGCCCGCTGACGTGGTGCTGCTGTCCGAGATCCGGGACCTGCTTAAGAAGAAGGCCTGAGCGCGTCCGCGTTGTGCGTCACACGCACCGGAGGCCCCGCGGTCTCTGGTTTTTCATGCGCCGGGCGGCTCATCGCGCGGCCTGGGCCAGCAGCGTCGCCACAAGGCCCGTCCATCCGGTCTGGTGGCTGGCGCCGAGCCCGCGACCGGTGTCGCCGTGGAAGTACTCGTGGAACAGCACCAGGCTCCGCCAGTGCGGGTCCGAGGCATACCGGGGCGACCCGCCGTGGCATGGTCGATGGCCGGACGCCGTCGGGAGGAACAGGCGCACCAGCCGGGACGAGAGTTCCTGCGCAACCTGCTTGAGGTTCATCATCCGGCCCGAGCCGGTCGGGCACTCGACCTGCAGCGAGTCACCATAGAAGTAGTGGTAACGGTTGAGCACCTCGACGAGTAGGTAGTTCGTCGGGAACCACACCGGGCCGCGCCAGTTCGAGTTGCCGCCGAACATCGACGTCGTTGACTCCCCCGGCACGTACTCCACGCGTTGTTCGCCCCCGCCGCTCTGGAGCGCGAACGGGTGTGTCGCGTGGTGCTTGCTCAGCGAGCGGACACCGTAGGGCGAGAGGAACTCGGCCTCGTCCAGCACGTAGCGCAGCACCCGCACGAGACGTTCCCGAGAGGGGATCGTGAGCAGCAGGTCGCGCGAGCCGCCATCGCCCGCGAGCTTCTCGGACAGGTGCCGGGCCATGTGCGGCTTGTTGCGCAAGAACCACTCCATCCGCTTGCGGAACCCGGGCAGGTGGTCGATCGCCTCGGCCTCCAGCACCTCGGCCGTGAAGAGCGGGATCACCCCGACCATCGAGCGCGCCTTGAGCGGGATGGACCGCCCCTGCACCCGGAGCTGGTCGTAGTAGAACCCGTCCGCCTCGTCCCACAGCCCGGTCCCGCCCATGGTGTTGATCGCGTCGGTGATCGCCACGAAGTGCTCGAAGAACTTCGACGCGATGTCCTCGTATGCCATGTCCTCGCGCGCCAGCTCCAGCGCCATCGCCAGCATCGTGGCGCAGTAGAACGCCATCCAGGCCGTCCCGTCCGCCTGGTCCAGTTGCACGCCCGGCGGCAGCGGCTGCGAGCGGTCGAACACCCCGATGTTGTCCAGCCCCAGGAACCCGCCCGCGAACAGGTGCTTGCCGTCCGGGTCCTTCCGGTTCACCCACCACGTGAAGTTCATCAGCAGCTTCTGGAAGCAGCGAGCCAGGAAGTCCCGGTCACGCTTCCCGCGTGGGGCGGTCATCTTGTACACCCGCCAGCACGCCCACGCGTGAACCGGCGGGTTCACGTCGCCGAACGCGAACTCGTACGCCGGGATCTGCCCGTTCGGGTGCATGTACCACTCGCGCAGGAACAGCAGCAGCTGCTCCTTCGCGAACACCGGGTCGAGGCGCGCGAACGGGATCATGTGGAACGCCAGGTCCCACGCCGCGAACCACGGGTATTCCCACGTGTCGGGCATGGAGATCACGTCCCGGCTGAACAGGTGCCCCCAGTCCTGGTTCCGGCCCCGCAGCCGCTCCCGGGGCGGCGGGGGCTGCGCCGGGTCGCCGTGCAGCCACGATTCCACAACGTAGTGGTAGAACTGCTTGCTCCAGAGCAACCCCGCGTGGCACTGACGCAGCACCTCACATTCGTCCACGGACAATCCCGCGGGCGCGTGCGCCCGGTGAAACTCCTCGGCCTCGGCGCGGCGAGCCGAGAACACTTCGGCAAACCGAGCCCCGAACGGTTCGCCGCCTTCCGGCGGCTCTTCCTCGGCCCACAGCCGCAGGCGCAGCTCCGCGCTCCCGCCCGGCGGGAGCGTCAACGCGTACCACGGCGCCATCTTGGTTCCCATCGCCTGGTCGCTCACCGCCGCGGCGTCGCCGCGGATCACCCGCGCATGGAACGCGTCCTTCACGTGGGCTCGCGCGTTCGATCCTCCCCAGAGGCGTGCCGCGTTGGTGTCGTTGTCGGTGAAGAGCATCTCCGGGCGTGATCCGTCCGGTGCCGCGTCCCACGCGAAGCGGAAGCCGCCGAGCGACTCGTGGAACGCCAGCGCCGTGTGGTCGTCCATGCGGCCGATCCACGGCCTGTCCCAGGAGCCCTCGTGCGTGCTCCCCCACGACCACGTGTTGCGGAACCAGAGCGTCGGCAGCACGTGGACCACGGCCTCGCGGGGCCCGCGGTTCCGCACCGTCAACCGGATGAGGATGTTGTTGGGCGAACGCTTGGCGTACTCCGCCTCCACGTCGAAGTACGCGTCGTCGTCGAACACCCCCGTGTCTTCCAGTTCGTATTCCCCCGCGTCGCGCCCGCGCCCGCGATTCTCCCCCACCAGCAGCGCGTACGGGAACTCCCGCTGCGGGTACTTGTACAGGGCACGCATGTACGAGTGCGTCGGCGTCGATTCCAGAAAGTAGTAGTTCTCCTTCACGTCCTCGCCGTGGTTTCCTTCCGGCCCCGTCAACCCGAACAGGCGCTCCTTCAGGATCGGGTCCCGACCGTTCCACAGGGCCAGCGCGAAGCACAGCCGGCACTCCCGGTCCGTGATCCCGAGCAGACCGTCCTCGCCCCATCGGTATGCACGCGACCGCGCGTGGTCGTGCGGGAACGATGACCAGCACGATCCATCCGCCGAGTAATCCTCGCGCACCGTCCCCCACTGGCGCTCGGACAGGTACGGGCCCCACCGTTTCCAGTTCGCCGTACGCGCTGCGTCCTCCGCCAGCCGGCGCGATTCCGCGTCGCTGCCGAAGACCGGCGTGGACGTGTTCGGCGGCGGGGCCGCGCGGGCCGCGGCACGCTTCATCGGCGGATGCGCAGGTTGAGATGGGGGCGGGCCTTGGGGGGCGGTGCGCGAGCGATTCGGATCGACGGCGGGAGAGTCTGAGTCGGAGCGGGCCCGCGAAGCGGACGAGGTTCCGCGACGCTCCGCCGTCGGCTCGGGCGATCCTCGGTTCGCGTCGCGAGTTCGTTTTCGTGCCATCCGCCTGTCTCCCGTGCCCTCCGCCGCTCGATCCCAAGATAACCGTTCGCTGTCATTCACGCCCGGGTCGACGCAAAACCGCTGCCCGCGCGGCGATATTCCTCGCGCCGCGCCGTACCCTTGGCTCCATTTCGAAGCGCCCCGGGCTGAACTTGTCTGTATGGTCACACCCGCTCCACCGAGCCGCATTTCCGGCGTCATGTTCATCCTGCTCACGCTGGCGGGGTGGTCCAGCGTTCCGCTTTTCCTCAAGCACTTCACCGGTTATTTCGACGCCTGGACCGCCAACGGCTGGCGCTATCTTCTCTCGGCCCTCGTCTGGTTGCCCGTGCTCATCGTCCAGCACGCTCGGGGCACCTTGCTACCCGGCCTCTGGCGGGCCAGCGCTCTTCCCGCTCTGTTCAACACCCTCGGGCAGGTGTTCTTTTCACTCGCGTTCTACTACCTCGACCCCGGCCTGATGACGTTCGTCTTTCGCGCGCACATCGTCTTCATGATGCTCGGCGCGTACGTGCTCTTCCCCGCCGAGCGCCCCCTGCTCCGTCGCCCCGCGTATTGGGCCGGGCTGGGCGCGGTCCTCGCTGGTTCTGTCGGGACGATCTTCCTGGGCGCTGCTCCTCCCTCGGGCGCCACCGCCGCGGGGATCGTGATCGTGATTATCAGCGGCGTGTGCTTCGCCGCGTATTGGCTCGGCGTGCGCGCCTGCCTTCACGACACGCATCCCGTCACAGGGTTCGCGGCGATCAGCCAGTACTCCGCCGTGGGCATGGTCCTGCTCATGCTCGTCTTTGGCGAACGCTGCGGCGCTCGCGGGCTGGAACTCACCGCCTCGCAGTTCGCGCTGGTCTTCGCCTCCTCGCTCGCGGGCATCGCCCTGGGGCACGTGTTCTACTTTGCCGCGCTCAACCGATTGGGCGTTGTTGTCGCTTCCGGGATCGTTCAACTCCAGCCATTCGCGGTCACCGCCGCCTCGTACGCGATCTTCGGCGAGCGGCTGACCGCCGCCCAATGGTGCAGCGGCGGCGTCGCGGTCGCCGGCGCGATCCTGATGCTGCGCGTGCGGGGGCGGGCCGAACCCGCGGCCGCCTCCCCGGCGAACGATCCCCACCCGGTCGATGCGGGAGAGTCCCTCGTCCCCGAATCGGCGCTGCTGGAAACCGAGACGGAAATGCAGCGCACCGAGGATCGCGGCGCATGAGCAACCCGGCCCCGACACGTCAACAATCCGGCATGGATCGCCTTGCCGACCTCTCGCTCGACGAACTGCTCGCCGCCGTGGCCGCGCGTACGCCTACGCCCGGAGGGGGCGCCGTCGCCGCCGCGGTCGGGGCGCTCGCTTCCGCGCTCGGCCAGATGGCCCTTGCCTACTCGGCCGGCGCCAAGACCCCTCCCGATGTCCGTGCCGCGCTCGACGACGCGATGGGCCGCTTCGCCCGCGCCCGCACGCTCTTGATGGAGCTCGCCGCCGAGGACGCTCACGCCTTTGAGCGGCTCCAGGAATCCCAGCGCCTCCCCAAAGACTCGCCCGACCGGCCCGAGCGTCTGGCCGCCGCGGCAGAACTCGCCCTCGGACCGCCCCGGGCCACGCTCGCCGCCTGCTCCGATCTGCTCCGGCTCATGGAGTCCATCGCACCCTCATGCAGCCGTTTTCTCCGCAGCGACCTGGCCATCGCCGCCGTCCTCGCCGACGCCGCCGCCCGCGCTTCGCGCTGGAATATCCGCGTCAATCTCCCGCTCCTGCGCGATGATCACGCCCGCGAAACGGCCGGCGCCGGCGCCGACGCCATCGTCGATGCGTGTGACGCACGCCGCCGCCGGGTCGAGGAGACGTGCCTCGGATGAGCTCCCCTTCGTCTCCCAACCCGCACGCCGCGTCGCCAGCCGAGTGGTTCGCGCGCGACACCCGCGAGGGTCGCAACGGCTCCGCGGCGGGAGGCCTGCGATTTCAATGCACCATGTGCGGCAACTGCTGCTCCGGACCTCCCGGCTACGTGCTGGTGACTCCCGAAGAGTCCGCCCGTCTGGCCGCCCGACTCGGCCTCTCCATCGCCCGTTTCGAGCGAGCGTACACCTCACTCACGCGCGAGGGCCGTTCGCTTGTCGAGAAGAAGTCGCCTCACGGCCTCGACTGCGTGTTCCTCGATCGCGAGAAGATCCCGGGCAGGGCGGTCTGCGGCGTGTACGAGGATCGCCCCGCGCAGTGCCGCACGTGGCCGTACTGGCCCAGCCTGCTCCGCAGCGAACGCGCCTGGGTCGCCGCGAAGAAGACGTGCCCGGGCATTGACCACGGTCCCCTCATTCCCCCCGAGCGCATCCGCATCCTGCGCGACACCATCGACATCTAGACCCAGCATGGACGAAACGCTCCTCCCCGCAGGCTGGACCCGGGCCGTACGTGACCCCCGGCTCGCCGCCGAGATCGACGCGGTCTACGCCCGCGCGGCGTCGGCAATCGAACGCCGAGGGCCCGCGTGCTGGGCCTCCGGCCGCTGCTGCCGGTTCCGTGATGCCGGCCATCGCCTCTACGTCACCGGGCTGGAAGCCGCGCTCACGCTCGTCCGCCTTGATCGCTCACCCCTGGCCCCGGCCGAGCTCGAGTCCGCCATCGCGCGGGGCACGTGCGTGTTCGTCTCCGGCAACCTCTGCTCGGTCCACACCATCAAACCCCTGGGCTGCCGCCTCTACTTCTGCGACCGCTCCGCCGCGGCGTGGCAGCGTGAGGTGCACGAGCAACTCCTCTCCGACATCCGCGACATCCACGATCGACACCAGCAACCCTACCGCTACGGCGAGTGGGGCGACATGCTCCGGCGCTTCATCGACCCGTCGCCAACCGTCGGAGCCTGACCGGGCAACGGTCACCGTTCCTCTCGCCCGCCGTCGTGCGACGTGGTATCGTGGTCCCCGAAGGGAGTCGCATCATCACGATCCCGCGCACCGACGACTGTCCGCCCGCCTTCCCCGGGTTCCTCCGGCACGCGCCGCCGACTGACGGACGGGCCCGCGTGCTCGTCCTCGGCGCCGCCCTCTTCGCGACCGTCGCGATCGCGTCCGCGTTCAACCCCGCATTCGCCACATGGGCCAACGCGTCCGAGCTTCTCTCCTCCTGCGCACCGGTGCTCATCGTTGCCGCCGGTGCGACGTTCGTGGTCCTCGCGGGCGAGATCGACGTGTCCGTCGGTTCGCTGTACGGCGCGCTCGCCGCGCTGCTCGGCCTGCTCACCTCGCCCGCCCACGCGGGATGGCCCGCCTGGGCCGCCGTCGCCGTGACCATCGCCGCCGGCGCGGCCTGCGGCGCGTGCAACGGCCTGCTCGTCGCGTACGCACGCCTCCCTTCCATCATCGCAACCCTTGGCACGCTCTCCATTCTCCGCGGCGTCACCGAGCTCGTCATGGCCGGCCGCTGGATCACCGATCTCCCCGAGCCCGTGCGCCGCCTCGGCACCGGGGTCTGGCTCGGGATCACCGTCTCGGGATGGACCGCCCTGCTCGCGATCGTGCTCGCCGCTCTCGTCGGCGCCCGGACCCGGTTCGGCCGTCGCGTCCGCGCGGTCGGTGATCACCCCGAAGCCGCCCGGCTCGCACGGATCGACACCCGCTTGGTCACCTTCGCCACGTTCACGCTCAGCGGGATCGCGGCCGCGGCCGCCGCGCTCGTCACCGTCCCGCGCCTGCCGGTCGTCGAGGCGGGCCTCGGCGTTGGGCTCGAACTCACCGTCATCGCGGCCATCGTTGTCGGCGGCGTCTCCATCCGCGGCGGCGTCGGCTCGCTGCTCGGCGTGGCCCTCGCCGCCATTCTGCTCGGCATGGTCCGCAGCGTGCTCGTCTTCATGAAACTCGGCCCGCAGGCAGCGTATTGGGAAGGCGCCATCCAGGGCGCCGCCATTCTCGTCGCGGTCCTCGCCGACCGGTCCCGAGAGTCCCGCGCGGCCGCGCACCGCCCGCCGCCCGCCCAAGCCGGCGCCGCGCCCGCCGCGCCAACGCTCCTCGCGCTCCTCGCCCTTGGGACGATGGGCGCATGGTGGGCCGCGCCGGAATTTCTCGTTCCCGGCACGCAAGCGACGCTCCTCCCCCAGGTCGCCGAGATCGCGCTCCTCGCCGCGCCCGTGCTCCTGGTCGCTCTCGCCGGCGGCATCGACCTCTCCGTCGGCGCCGCGATGGCCCTCGCGGGCGTGGCCGCCGGGCTCGCGTACGAATCCGGCGTCGGCCCTCTTGCCGCCCTCGCGTGCGCCCTCACCGTCGGCGCCGGCTGCGGCGCGGTCAACGGTCTCTGCGTGGTGCGCGGCCGGGTCGATCCCCTTGTGTGTACGCTCGCCACCATGGCCCTTTTCCGGGGGCTCGCCGTGGGCCTGAGCGGCGGCAGGCCCATGTCGGGTTTCCCTGACTGGTGGACCAACCTCGGCCGGGCAACGCTCGTCGGCGCGCCCGTGGTTCTCCTCCCGGCACTGCTCGGCCTCGCCGCGGCGTGGGCCTTTCTCCGCTTCTCTTCCGGAGGGATCCACGCCCGCGCCGCCGGGTACAACGAGACCGCCGCCCGCTACTGCGGCATCGCCGTCGATCGCCTCCGTCTCGCGGCCTACGTCGCCTCCGGCCTCGCCGCCGGCCTCGCGTCGTGCGTGTTCATCGCCCGACGCAGCACCGCCAAAGCGGATGTCGGCCTCGGCATCGAACTCGACGTCATCACCGCCCTTGTCCTCGGCGGCGTCAGCCTCTCCGGCGGACGAGGCGGCGTCGCCGGCGTTGCGCTCGGCGTGGTTCTTCTCCACGAACTCAGGCAGTTCATCGCCTGGAAGTGGTACCATGACGAACTGATCCAGGTGGTCGTGGGGGGCGTTCTTATCTGCGGCGTCCTCGCCGGACAGTGGCTCAGCCCCCTCCGCCGCCCGGCCCACGATCGGAGCCCATCATGACGCATTCTCGTCGGTCCTGGCTCGGAATCACCGCGATGGGCCTCATCCTCGTCACGCTCGCCGCGTGCGACCGCAAACCAACGTCCGCCGCCGGCGGCGACAGCGCCGCGCCGGCCTCGCCCGCCGGCAAGCGCCTCCGGATCGCCATGCTGCCCAAGAAGAAGGGCGTCCCGTATTTCACCAGCTGCGCCAAGGGCGCGGAGGAAGCCGCCAAGGAACTCGGCGTTGAGCTCATCTACGACGGCCCCACCGACGGCGCGCCCGAAAAGGCCGCATCCATGATCGAGCGTTGGACCGCGCAAGGAGTCGATGCCATCGCCGTCAGCCCCAACGACCCCAACGTGCTCGCCCCGGCCATGCGCGCCGCCCTCGCCAAGGGCATCAAGGTACTCACCTGGGACGCCGACGGCCTCGCCGACAGCCGCGCCATCATGGTCAGCCAGGCCACCTCGCGCGAGATCGGGTTCTCGCTCGTCGACACCATGGCCAAGGACCTCACCGCCCCCGGCGCCGACCCCAGGTCCGTCTCCGGCGAGGTCGCCATCATCACCGCCTCCCTCACCGCCGCGAACCAGAACGAGTGGATCGCTCACATGAAGGAGCGCCTCCGGACCTACCCGGGCCTCACCCTCGTTGACATCAAGCCCGGCAACGAGGATCAGCGCCTCGCCTTCCAGGCCGCCAAGGATCTCATGGCCGCGTACCCCGCGCTCCGCGGCATCTGGGGAATCAGCAGCGTCAGCTTTCCCGCCGCGGCGGAAGCCGTCAAGCAGTCCGGCCGCGCCGGCAAGGTCCTCGTCACCGGCCTCTCCACGCCCAACGACATGAAGAGCCACGTCCACGACGGCACCGTCACCTCCGTCATCCTCTGGAACACCATGGACCTCGGCTACCTCACCATCCACGCCGCGGTCGCCCAGGCCACCGGCGCCCTCCGGCCCGGCGCGAAGGCCCTCCATGCCGGCCGCCTCGGCCCGAAAGCGATCGAGGGCGACAAGCTCCTCCTCGGCGATATCCTCGTCTTCACCAAGTCCAACATCGATCAGTTCGATTTCTGAGGCGCGCGACGCGCGGGGAGAAGTCATGCAGTCGTGCGATGAAGCCGGGCGACGGGCCCGTCGGATTGCTCGATCCCGCTCATTCCCGCGCACGGATCCCCGATGGCGCCGGCGGAGCCGAGCCGCTGGCGAGACCGAGTCGCGATCGGCTTGCGGCTGCGTCAGCGATCGCGTGTTACATCGTGACCGGCTTGCCCCTGCCGGCGGAGCCTTCTTTGCGCACCCGGGCGCGGGTGCGCGGGGGCA
>JAEUIW010000299.1 GCA_016794925.1 Phycisphaerae bacterium | reverse complement strand
CGGGGCGACGACGCAACCGTGGTCGCGTTCGGGTAGGTGCCGATGTTTCAATCCGCGCCCCGCTCAGATGAACGGGGCGACCCCCGCTTGGGCTCGCGGCGCTTGTATTCGTAGAGTTTCAATCCGCGCCCCGCTCAGATGAACGGGGCGACCAAAGGCAGCGTAATGGTGGCCGTGTTGTTGCTTGTTTCAATCCGCGCCCCGCTCAGATGAACGGGGCGACGCGCCCGGGTGCCGGCCAGCGCCAAGGCCGTGAAGGTTTCAATCCGCGCCCCGCTCAGATGAACGGGGCGACGCCTTCACGGCGTTTGCTCTGTATGGAATCTCAGAGTTTCAATCCGCGCCCCGCTCAGATGAACGGGGCGACACATGAAGTTCACGGGCAATGCGTTCTGGTTCAAGGTTTCAATCCGCGCCCCGCTCAGATGAACGGGGCGACTAAATTTAAATTCGGAATTTGTTAGAGGTAATAATGTTTCAATCCGCGCCCCGCTCAGATGAACGGGGCGACCGCGCC
>JAEUIW010000298.1 GCA_016794925.1 Phycisphaerae bacterium | reverse complement strand
GGTGAAGCCATGAGCCTTTGGAAGGACCGGAACGTCTTCGTCACCGGCGCCACCGGTTTGCTCGGTTCGTGGCTGGTGAAGGCGCTGCTCGAACGCGGCGCCAGGGTCACGTGCCTGGTACGCGATTGGATTCCGTCGAGCGAACTGGCGCGCTCCGGCGCGCTCGCCAAGGCGCAGATCGTCCGCGGCGAGCTCGAAGATCCGCAACTGCTCGCGCGCGCCTTGAACGAGCACGAGATCTCGGCGGTCTTCCACCTCGGCGCGCAGACGATCGTCGGCACGGCCAACCGCTCGGCGCTCTCGACCTTCGAGGCGAACGTCCGCGGCACCTGGAACCTACTCGAAGCCTGCCGCGAGAATTCCAAGCTCGTGAAGGCCGTCGTCGTCGCCTCGAGCGACAAGGCCTACGGCGTCCACGACAAACTCCCCTACACCGAGGACGCGCCGTTGACCGGGCGCTACCCTTACGACGTCTCGAAGTCGTGTACCGATCTGATTTCCTTCTCCTATTTCCACAC
>JAEUIW010000297.1 GCA_016794925.1 Phycisphaerae bacterium | reverse complement strand
GGGTGTCCACTAAAACTTGACTACGACACTCAGCGCCGGATCAACCGGAAGGTCAGGTTGATGCGCGCGGCGGTGACGGCGGGTTCCTTCGGTACGCGGTGCAGCCAGTGATGCTGCGTGCTGCCGCGCATGACCAGCAGGCTGCCGTCGGCCAGCGCGAGGCGCTGCGTGCCGAGGCCCAGGGCGCGGGCGCGGCGGTGGCGCAGTTCGAAGCTGCGCACGGCGCCGAGTGACAGCGAGGCGATGACCGGGTCGCGGCCGAGTTCGGGTTCGTCGTCGGCGTGCCAGGCGACGCTGTCGCGGCCGTCGCGGTAGAGGTTGGCGAGCACGCTGTCGAAGTGCGTGCCGCTCGCGGCCTCGATGCGTGCGCGCAGCGCGGCGAGCGTTTCCGTCCACGGCAGCGCTTCGAGGCGCAGGCCCGAGTACGTGTAGGTCGTGCCGGCTTCGCCGTACCAGGCGTTCAGGCGCGGGATCGGCACTTCGCGCCCGCCGAAGCGCAGCACGTCCTGTCGCCACGCG
>JAEUIW010000296.1 GCA_016794925.1 Phycisphaerae bacterium | reverse complement strand
CTCCCGACAGCCATAGAGGTTGTCGAATTTGGACTTCGTGACCGAGTCATTCACATTGATCGAAGGCACCAGTAGTTTGCCTGCTTCGTGAAGCTGGTAGAGACGGTGCACACCCGTGGTCGTTTCCTCTGAAACGCCACGCCAATCCTTCACCATGCGAGTAAACACCAGAGGATCGTCGGCGTGAATGCGCTTCAACAGGTCTTTGATGACCTGCTCCTCATGGGAGGAGGACGGAGAGTTGACCCAGGTCGAACCATTCTCGAGCTCGTAGCCCTTGTGGAGCAATAGCGTCACGTCACCGCCATCATCCACCACCAGCTCGGGTCCCTTTCCGTTCGGATGGCTCACGGCCTTCCAGGTAAGGTCCCAGTACTCTTCGAGCGTCTCGCCCTTCCAGGCAAACACCGGAACTCCCGCTTTGGCGATCGCTGCCGCGG
This sequence comes from Phycisphaerae bacterium, assembly GCA_016794925.1. Taxonomy (GTDB): domain Bacteria; phylum Planctomycetota; class Phycisphaerae; order Phycisphaerales; family UBA1924; genus JAEUIW01. The sequence continues at coordinate 79 of JAEUIW010000296.1, read as the reverse complement.
CGTGGTCCTGCGTGGAGAAGATGTTGCACGAAGCCCAACGAACCGAAGCGCCCAGCTGAACGAGGGTCTCGATCAGCAC
>JAEUIW010000295.1 GCA_016794925.1 Phycisphaerae bacterium | reverse complement strand
CTTATTCTAAGAAGTTTTATCCCTCAATGCTCTATCGAAACACAAAAAACCGAGTAAAAAATAGCATTTACTCGGTTTTTATTATTGTGCCCGAAGAGGGACTCGAACCCCCACGACATCGCTGCCAACGGATTTTGAGTCCGTCGCGTCTACCAATTCCGCCATTCGGGCTTAAATGGATTCATAATATACAGTTGTATTGGGCATATCGCAAGTCTATAGCTACAAAAAAAGTATCGGAACTTTTTCTTCATTCAAGTTTCCATCAGTTTGATCTTCCAAGCCCACGCCACAGCTTCGGATCTATCCGAAACGCCAATTTTTTCATAAATATTAGACAAGTGTTTGCGAATGGTATGAACAGAGATGCAGAGTGCATCGGCCATCGCTTCTATAGACAAGCCTTTGGCTGCGGCAATCAGAACATCGCGCTCACGGCCTGTTAATACATTATACGAATTTTCTGGCGTTGTATAGTTATTTCGGATTTGGCTTGCCGGATGTTGGGCAATATCGGGA
>JAEUIW010000294.1 GCA_016794925.1 Phycisphaerae bacterium | reverse complement strand
CGCCTGAGCGTGCGCCTGGCCGACCCCCAGCACTACGAAGGCGAAGGCATCGAGGTCGAGCTGCGCGTCGACAAGCGGCTGCCGACACTGGTCTGGAACGCACCCGACGCGCAGGACGCGGTCGGCGGCACGTTCACGCTGACGGCCAGCCAGCTCGACGCCCGCGTCGGCCCGGGCGGTGGCGCGCTCAGCTACCAGCCGCCATTGGGGCAGACGCTGCCGCCCGGCGAGCACGAACTGCGCGTCGATGCCGCCGAGACCGAGGTCTGCCATGCCGCCAGCGCCCGGGTCAGGTTCACGGTCCGCAAGCCGCGCGCCCGGCTCAGCTGGGCGGCGCCGGCCGCGGTCGACTATGTCGACGGCGGCTTCACGCTCGGCGCCGCGCAGCTCAATGCCAGCACCGTGCCGCCCAACGTCAAGCTGAAGTACACGCCGCCCCTGGGCACCCGGCTGGACGCCGGCGTGTACACGTTGAAGGCCGAGGCCGAGCAGGCCGACCAGGTCGAGCTGGCACCTCTGA
>JAEUIW010000293.1:244-520 GCA_016794925.1 Phycisphaerae bacterium | reverse complement strand
ATGCTTGCCGACGGTTTCGCGCTGCGCCTCGATCCGCTGCGGCGCGACGGCGACGAGCGAGGCGCCGAGTCCGCGCAGGGGCGCGACCAGCGCGTCCATCGCCCGAAGCGCGAGGTTGCAATACGGGCACCAGCCGCCGCGGTAGAAGGCCACGACTGCCGGGCCGTGGCGAAGCAACGCTTCCAGCGAAACCGCGCCGCCGGACGCGGCGGGCAACGTGAAATCCGGCGCCGTCTCGCCGCGCTGCAGGCAGGTTGCTTCGATTCCGCTGCGACG
>JAEUIW010000293.1:0-234 GCA_016794925.1 Phycisphaerae bacterium | reverse complement strand
TGCACGTCGGCCGGGCGGCGGGCGCGCGCGGACTGGGCGAGGTCGAACCGGGCGTCGCGTAGCGACATGGGCGGGCTCCCGGCCAGGAAGGGGAGGCGACGGGGCCGGGGGAGACGGCCCCGTCGACCGGCATCAGCCCTTGACCGGCTGGCTTGAGCCGCCGGCGATCTTGGCGCAGGTGCCGGCGGGCAGGTAGACCCACGCGTCGGCCTGCAGGTCCTTCTTCGAGGTGCC
>JAEUIW010000292.1 GCA_016794925.1 Phycisphaerae bacterium | reverse complement strand
TCGGCGTCGCTGGCCGAGCTGGCGTCGGTGTACCTGCGCGCGGGGCAGATCGACGCCGGCCTGCAGGCGGTGGACGAGGGCCTGGCCTTCACGGCGCACAGCGACGAACGTTTTTATGAAGCCGAGCTGCTGCGGGTGCGCGGCGAACTGCGGCTGCAGGCCGGCGATGCCCAGGCTGCGGCGCTGGACGACTTCAGGCGTGCGCTGGCGGTGGCGGCTGCGCAGCAGGCGCGCCTGTGGCAGCTGCGCGCCGCCACCAGCCTGGCCCGGCTGCACCGGCGCCAGGGCCGGGCGGCGCTGGCACGCGACACGCTGCAGGGCGTGCTGCAGGACTGGTGCGAAGGCCTGCAGACGCCCGACGTCGCCGACGCCCAGGCGCTGCTGGCCATCGCCTAGGCCCTAGGCAAAGGCCTTGCGCACCGCGGCTGCCGCCGCGGCGTGGGCGCCGCTGGACAGCAGGCTGCCGTGCGCCGACAGCAGGCTGTCGAAGCGCCACTGCAGCAGGCGCTCGAAGTCGGCG
>JAEUIW010000291.1 GCA_016794925.1 Phycisphaerae bacterium | reverse complement strand
CCGTGGCGTACCCCTCCTGCGACATCCTCCGAGGTGACGTGCAGCCGAACGGCGGCGTCGATGGCGGCGACGTGCAGGGCTTCTTGAGCCTACTGATCCCCTGACGCAATCGCTCCCAGACGGCCCGAGGTCAAACATTACCGGGATACGGCCGAGTCAGCCTCGATGCGGCTTTCATGGAACGGCCATATTGACGCCCGGGCCGACTCGTTGTCTCATACCCGAAGCGAACCCTCCCAGAAGGCGTCGGACCCCGGATGGTCGAAGCCCGAGGGAGCCTTTCAAACGTTGTCACGGAACGCTGCGTTGATTGTCGGTACACCGATTGCGCCACGGTTTGCCCCGTGGAGTGCTTCTGGGAGACCACCAGCCCGGCCATGCTTGTGATCGACCCCGACACCTGCATCGACTGCGGCCTGTGCATTCCCGAATGCCCGATCCATGCCATTTACACCGAGGACGAAGTCCCCGAGCCGTACAAGGAATGGACGGAAAAGAACCGCGAACTGTTCAAGAAGGGCA
>JAEUIW010000290.1 GCA_016794925.1 Phycisphaerae bacterium | reverse complement strand
CGGGGGCTTGTCCTCGCGGTCGCCGCGGCAGCCGGCGAGTGCGGCGAGCGAGGCGGCGGCGAGGAGTGGCGCGAGGCGTGCGGCGCGAGAGGTGAAGCGATCGTGGTTCATGGTCGGATCACTCCTCGATGAGTTCGACGTGGGAGGCGCCGGCGGATTCCAGGAGGCGTTTGGCCTCGTGGGGATTGAACTTGGGATCGGCGGCCTCGATGGCGATGGCGAAGCGGTCCTGGCTGACGCGGAGGAAGCGGTCGGAGGCGAAGAGGGGGTGGTGCCAGCGGGGCAGGCCGTTGAGCATGAGCATGGCGATGAGGACGGTGAAGGAGCCGAGGAGGATGCTGATCTCGAAGGTGATGGGGACCCAGGGCTCCCAGGCGCCGTGTGGTTTGCCCTGGACGACGGTGGGGTAGTCGATGGCGCCCATCCACCATTGCATGAGGAGGGCGAGGAAGGTGCCGGAGAAGGCGCCGACGGCCATGATGACGGGGAGGATGGTGCGTTTGATGCCCATGGCTTCCTCCA
>JAEUIW010000028.1 GCA_016794925.1 Phycisphaerae bacterium | reverse complement strand
GACCCGTACTCCTTCGAGATTCCCCTCAGCCTCGGGCGCGGCAGCTCGTCCGCGCCCGACGAGACCGATCTTGCCGCATGGATCATCGATCCCTGGGACGTGGACGCCGACGGCAACGCCGACGGCGTCGATTACGACATCTTGTATGACATGGTCTACGGGTCGTAGGCCGGCACATGGATCATGGCTTCAAACCCGGCCGCAAAGGTGGGGCGGGCGGTCTCCGAGCGGTCGCATTGCGTTCCAGATATGCAATCGAGGCGGGCAGGGGCGGGGTCCGGCGGCTGCCCGCGCGACGTGGTCTGTGATCTCACGCGTGATCGCAACCGGGTCCACGTGCGGCGGATCAGTCGGCGAGGAGCAGGCGTTCGACGAACCCCCCTTGCGGCTGCTGTTTCTTGTCGATGTACATCCAGTCCGCGATGCGTTCGGGCGGGAGTTCCACCACGGCGCCCTCCGGGGGCAGGTCCTTGTGGGCGGGGCGGTTGGCGACGGTGCCGGTGATCGCGGCGGGGGTCGCGGCGGTGACCTTGACCCACATGTACTCGGTTTCGCCATCGGCGGCGGTGAACGCGCCCTTGACGAGCGCGGTGGAGGTCGCGCCGAGCGTGGTCCAGGCCTGGACGAGTTCGGGGAGGCGGTCCCGTGCCATCTGCATGGCGGCGTTGATGGCGCGGTCGTCGGGGGCGACGTGGATGAGGGGCTGCTGAAGGGAGTCGTCGCCGAAGACCGCCGCGACGTTCTGGCCGGCAAGGAGGTCGGCGGTTTCGGGGGTGATCAGGCCGACGCGATTCTCGCAAGCCAGGTAGAGCAGCACGGAGTCGTCATCGATGAGTTGGGCGGCCACCTTGCCGAGGAACTGGTCGTAGATTTTGTCGCGGATGTCCCTGGGTGGGAGGGTGTCGATGCCGAGCGCATCGACGGACACCCAGGCGGCGTGTGCGAGGTACGCGTCGCGGGCGCGTTCGTCCTCGAAGCCGCGGGCCTCGTTCTCGCGTTCGTCGGGTTCGCAGTAGGTTCGCGCGGAATCGATCACCGCGATGGGAGGGAGGCCGTCGGCGGTGGCGATGAAGCCCCGGGTCCGGCCGTCGGGCATGTCGAGCGGCGCGAGTTGGGCCTCGACGTCGAGGGCGCGACGGATCGCGCCGCGCACGTCCGCCTCGGTGAGGCCTCGGGGCGTGCGGCGGAGGACGACGATCGAGATGGGGCCCGTGTCCTTGGCGCGGCGGCGCTTCATCCAGAGGGTGACGATGACGAGCAGTCCGATCGCCGCGCCGAGCGCGGCAAGAACCCAGTTCATCGCGTGCTCCTTCGGTTGGGGGCCCGGGCGCCGGGCGCGGTCGCCAAGGGGCGCGGGGGCTGAAGGTCAGGGGTGGGAGCGAGGTGCTAGCGTGCGGGGGCGCGTTTGCCGGGCGAGAAGTCCGGGAGTCCGGCGCCTTTTTCGAAGAGGTCGGCGAACTTGAAGCCCTTGCGGTTTTTCCAGGCCTTGCGGTGGTAGGCGTCGGAGGCGAGGAGGGGGAAGAGGGCGGTGAGCTCGCCGAAGACCATCTGCTCGTGGACGACATCGACCTTGCCCCAGGAGCAGGCCTCGCGGAGGGTGGAGCCCGAGAGGGCGCCGTCGCGAGAGTCGGCGACGGTCATCTGGACGGCGTACTTGTGCATGCCGACTTCGTTGGCGGCGCGGAGGGCCGCCCCGCCCTTGCCGCCCTTGCGCTCGTGGAGGAGTTCGGCGGCGACGACGATGTCCTGGGCGAAGTTCTTGGGGACACCGCCGCCGAGCATGAGGAGGCCGGTGTCCTTGCAGGCGAGCTTGATGTCGGTGAGTTCGCGGAAGTCCTTGCCGGAGTCGAAGGCGACCTGGCCGGTGCCGCGCTCGATGGCCTCGGTCTGCTGGAGGACGATGCCGAAGCCCGCGGAGCAGTCGGAGAAGGCGGGGACGAAGATGGGGACCTTTTTCGCGTAGGCGGTCTTGACGAGGGAGTGGTTGCGGGGGTGGTTGCGCGCGAGGTAGGCGCCCATGGCGTGGATGAACTCGCGGGAGGAGTAGGCGCCGGGTTCGAAGGCGTTGAAGATGTGGTGGGTGGCGGCGTCGCAGGCGCGGAGGTCGTCCTCGTCGATGTAGGTGTCGTAGATGCGGTCGATCATGAGGTTGCGGAGCGTCATGTCGTCGACGGGGGGCGCCTCGGGGCTGCCGGGGGCGATGTAGTGCTTGAAGCCGAGGCCCTCGAAGAAGTCCTGATCGACGATGTTGGCGCCGGTGGAGACGATGGCGTCCACCATGTTGTTCTCGAGCAGGGTGATGACGGCGTGCTTGAGCCCGGCGGAGATGAGCGAGCCGGCGAGGGTGAGGATGACAGCGCAGTCGCGGTCCTTGAGCATCATGGAGTAGATGTCGGCGGCCTGGGCGAGCGTGCGGCTGGAGTAGGCCATGTCGCGGTATGCGTCGATGACGGGCCGGGCGTCGAAGGCGGTGATGTCGATGTGCTCGATGGGGCGGGAGAGGAGTTCTTTCTTGGTCCACTTGACGTTGGGCATGGGAACCTCCGTGGGATCCGGTCGGCACGGGCTCGGCTGGCGCGGCGCGGGGGATCCGGATGCTTGGGCTGCGGCCACGCCCCCCTGGCCGGACGTGCGTGCACGGTTGCCGCGGGGGTGGCGCGGCGGGGGGATCATATGTGGATCGGGCGGCGGGCGCGGCGCGGAACGCGATCAGTCGGCGTCGGGGCCCGAGACGAGCTTGAAGGCGATGGCGGCCAGGGCGGCGCCGATGATCGGCCCGGCGCTGTAGATGAGGAAGACCGAGGTCGGGACGTCGGCGCCGGCGACGAGCTGGGCGTGCAGCCCGGTGCCCAACCCCACGGCGGGGTTGAGTGCGCAGCCGCTGACGGGGCCGGCGGTGACGGCCGCGGCGGTGACCGTCAGGCCGATGGCGGCCCCGTAGTAGCTGTTGCCGGCGGTCTTTCGATGGGTGGCGACGTGCAAGACGACGAAGGCGAGCGCGAAGGTAAACACGATCTCAACCAGCAGGGCGGTTGGGGGGCTGACGCCCGCCCCGGGTTGGGCGAAGAAGGCCTTGCCGGTGGCGAGTGCCGCGCACGCCGAGGCCGCGAACGAGCCCGCGAACTGCGCGGCCCAGTACGGCACTACATCGGTGATCGGGCACCTGCCGCGGATGGCGACGGCGACGGTGACGGCGGGGTTGTAGTGGGCCCCGCTGACGTGCCCTCCGGCGTAGACCATGGCCATGAGCATCAGCCCGATGGCGAGTGGCGCGAGGGTCGAGCCTGAAGCCACCGCGAGGGCGATGGCGAGCACCAGGAAGAAGGTGCCGATGAACTCCGTGAGCAGTTTTCCAGCCATGCGGAACGCTCCCGTTTCTGGACCCGGATGTTCGCGCCGCACGATGGGCGCGGGCACAGGGTACCGCGGTTCGGCGCGGCGTGCGTGCGGCGTGCGGGTTTATCGGATCGTGACGCCGGGGGACGGGTTCGGGGCGCGCGGGGCCGCCGGCCGGGCCTGGGCGGGAGCGGGCGGGAACCGTTGGCGCGCGATTTGGCTCAGTCGAGCGTGCGGAGGCTGAGGCCGTATTCAGAGAGCTTCTGGCGGATCTCCACCAGGGAGGTATGGCCGAAGTTCTTCACGCCCAGCAACTCGGCCTCGGTGTGCGTGACGAGGTCGCCAAGGGTGTGGATGTTGAGCATCTGCAGGGCCTTGCGGGCGCGGACGGAGAGGTTCATCTCGGTGACGCTCTTGTTGAGCGTGGCCTCGCTCGCACCGCCGCGGAGCTGCTCGATCATCTGGCGTCGGGCCTGGCGGTGGGCCTCGTCGCGGCCCTGCCCGAGGCGCAGGCCCTTGCTCGAGAGCATCTGCTTGATCTCGACGAGGGAGCCGTCCCCGAAGTTCTTGTAGCTGAGCAGCTCGGCCTCGGTGGTTCGCACGAGGTCCCCGAGGGTGCGGATGTTCATCTTCTTGAGGCAGGTGCGGGCGCGCACGGAGAGTTCGAAATCGGCGACGGGCGTGTCGTAGAGCGCGGATCGCTTCACCTTGTCCTTGTCAAGGTCCTCCTCGATCACCATGCTCTTGGACGCCATCACGTCCTTCATGAACAGGTTGGCTCGGGGGTGGTTGGGCTGCGTTTCGAGGATCTGCTTGAGGCAGCGCTCCGCGCGCGCGTGCTCGCCGCGGTCCTCGTACAGGACCGCGAGGTTCATGAGCGCGTTGATCGGGGCGGGCTGACGGTCCGCGGCCCGCTCGTACATGGCGATCGCCTCGTCCTCCTCGCCGGAGAGATCGAGGCGGTATCCGAGCCGGAAGAGGAGACGCGAGTCCGTGGGGTCCGCGGCGACGGCGCGGCGGAGCGAGACAATCTCGTTCTCGCGGTCGGCGGCGGCCATGGCCTTGTCCGCGGCGGCGATGTGGCCGGCGGCGGCGGCGGCGTCGCGCTTGGCTTCCGTGGCGCCGATCATCACGTCCATCGGATTCTGCTTCATCCGTTGATGCTCCCTGAACTCGTCACATGGTGCGATCGTGGCCGCGTTGGTTGCGTGGCGGCCGTGTTGCGCCGTCAACCTAACGCAACCCGTCCGGGTCGATGCAACGCAGCGATGACTTTATGGGCGCAGATCGGTGCGGGCTAGTCCGTGTTCATTGGACTCGGGGCGCGGAGCGGTTCTCGGGCGATGGAGACCGGGTGGCTCGCCCGCGCCCGCGGCGTGTTCGTCACGGGAGGAACCACGATGGCGGCGAGCGAGCGCGTCGGCTGGTGAACGGCCGCGCGCATGGCATGCTTGTGGTCACGCCGTGGGATGGACGGCGGGGCGGCGTCGGGTAGGACGGGAGCGTCCGCGGCACGGCAACAGCAGCAAAGGGGAGGGGACATGGAGAGGAACAAGGTCGTTTCGTGCGCGATCGGTGCGCTGGTCGTTCTGGCGGGCGGCTCGCTCGCGGCCCATGGGCAGGTCTTCTACTCGCAGGATTTTGAGACCACGGCGCCGCGTCCGGAATGGAGCACGTGGCAGCGCGATGAAGGGAGCGCGTTCTCCTGGTTCCTCGGCCGGTTCAGCGCCAGCCAATCGGCGACGTTGACCCTGACGGCGCCATCAGGTGGGGGGGGCGGCGGCGGCGGTGGGGGGAACGGCGATAGCGACCGCCAGACCCGCAACTACCTGGTGCAATTCCACTTCTACTGCCTTGATTCCTGGGACGGCTCCTCGACGGCGAGCGGGTACGGGCCGGACTACTTCCAGGTGATCGCGAACGGCCAGACGGTGTTCAACGAGACGTTCGCGAACCAGCACATCAATCAGAGTTACCCGTTCGCGCCCGAGAAGGGGCGCGCGGAGCTCGGGTTTGATCCCCGGTACTTCGATTCGGTCTACACGCTGAAGGCCGCGTTCGCGTCGGATGCGCAGATGCTGACGATCACTTGGCGCGGGCTCAATCTGCAGGGGCTCGGGGATGAATCATGGGGCATCGATGACGTGAAGGTCTCGGTAACAGCGGTGCCGACGCCGGGCGCCGGGGTGCTGGGCGCCGTGGGCCTGGGGGCCGTGTCGTGCCGGCGCCGCCGACGGTGATCCCGGTTCGGGGAGGTCTCAGTTTGCGGGGGCGCCCGATCCCGGCGCGGGCGGAGAGGGGGTGGACGGTGAGCCGGTTTCGTGCTCGTCCGATTCCTGCTTGCCGACCAGCTCGACGCGCAGACGCTTCATGAGTGCATCGTAGGAATAGGGGTCCTCTCCCATCTCCCGCTGCTCCTGCATCTGGAGTTGCTGCGCCATGCGGTCGGCCAGGAGGCGGTACTCCTCGATGGTGACGGGGAGCAGCCCCTCGATGCGGCAGACGAAGAGCCCGAGCGAGGACGGCACCGCCACGGCGAGCGAGCGGGTGGCGGGGTCCATCTCGCCGACCTTCTGGGTGGCGTCCAGTGCGCGGGCGAGGTTGGCGACCGATTCGCGCACCGCGGGGACGTTCACGGCGGGGTCTCCGCCGGACTGGAATCCGGACCGGGAGAGCACCGCGCCGGAGTGGAGCTCCAGAGGGTTCTTCGCGTCCGGGCCCGCGTCGGCGGGTGGCTTGAAGGTCTCGACAATCCCGTCGAGCCCCGCGGCGACGGAGGCGTTGAGGTAGGCCTCCCGGTCGGCGGAGAGTTTCTGGAACGCGGCGAGTCGCCGGTGATCACGGTCCAGGGTGACGCGGAGCTCGCGCCAGTCGGCCGGGGCGGACTCCTTCGCGGCGGCGGTGAGGGTGAAGTAGTAGCGGTTACCCTTGGCGTCCTCGGTGTTCTCGGTGAAGGGGACGCCGGCCTGGACAGGGATCTGGGGGGCGGGGTTGATCTCACGTGCCTGCATCGCTACGGCGGCGAAGGGGATGCGGGTCGTCGGGCCGCGGTTGAGGGTGCTGGCGCCGATGTCGGGCATGTCCTGGATCTGCTTGGCCGTGAGCCATTCCGGGGTGGCGCCGGAGGCGGCCGCGTTCTCGGCGCCGATCTGCGCGGCGAGTTTCTCGGTGAGGGCCGCGCCGATCTTGCGGAGGTCCGGGCGGGTGGAGTCCCAGTCGGCCGGGAGCTTGCGGTACGGGCCGTCCTCGTCGAGCCGGCGGGTGACCTTGAGGATCTCGGCGCGCACGAACTGGTCCGCCTCGCGCAGGATGCGATCGACGGATTCCTTTCGCAGGTCGTTCTCGATCGATGCCTTGCGTGCTTCGCGTTCCTGCTCGGTGGCGTTGGGCTTGAGACCGGAAGCGGTCAGGCGTTTGCGAGCCTCGACCGGGTCGGGCCTGACGCGCGAGGCGATGGTCTCGCGGTCGATCTTGAGGTACTCGAACTTCACGCGCGGGGGGAACCGGTACCCGATGCCGAACTCGCCGGCTCCCGCGGGGGTTTCCTTGTAGCGGTTGAAGAGCGATTCGAGCGCCGCGTCGTCGGGGGCGGGCATGTCCTTGGCCAGCGCGTCGGCGGGAACGAACACGTAATCGACTTTGGCGCGGTCGTACTCGCGTCGCACGGCGGCGAGCAGCCGCTTGTCGGACAGGCGCGCGGCGAACCGATAGGAGACGATCATGCGGTCCAGCCCGCGCAGGCGGGCGAGGGCGCGGTCGAACTCCTCATCGGACATGCGGGTGCGGCTGCGCACCTGCTCGCGGCCCTGGGCGTTGAGGGCCTCGGTCGTCTTCTGGATTTGCTCCTGGAACTGCTGCTGGAACTGGGGCATCTGCATGATCTGCTGCAGGAACCCCTGGAATTGGCGCTCGTAGCCGACCTCGGTCATGACCCGCGCGATCGTCGGTACGAAGGAGCGCCCGTCGAGACGGCCGCCGACGAAGCCGGCACGCTCGGCCTCCTGCGTCGCGAGGTACCAGTGGTGGCCGCGGTCCCTGATGCCGAGCAGGCCCAGGTACGGCCCCGCGAAGGCGGACATGGCGTAGCGCTCGGCGTCGGATTCGGCGGCCTCGGCCCATTTCACGGCTCGGCCGTCCACCTTGAGCGCGACCTGCTTGGCTCGGGCATCGCCCGCGCCCTTCATCGAGGGCTGCACGAGGAACGCCACCATCAGCAGGGACCCGCCGACGACCAGGATGGGCTTGTTGTATTTTCGGAGGACCTTGATCATTGGAGGGGAGTGTAGGGGCCGATCCGAACACGATGGGCGCGTGTCGGTCCGCGCGGGCGCGGCCCGGTTCGGCCTTCGCTTGGGCGGCCGCGCGGCCGTCGGCCGCAGCCACGCTCAGGGTTGCGCGGCGCCGCCGTCATGCGGGGCAAAGCGTTCGAGCATGGCTCCCCGTCGGAACGCGAAGATACGTTCCAGCTCGGGCCGCACGAGCAGGCGGTGGACCACCGCGCTGACCGGGTTGAGGGGGACATCCAGCGGGATGCGGTACGCGACGCGGTCGATGCACCGGGTCCGCCGACCGAGGGCCTCGAAGAGGTGCTCGTGCCGCCACAGGGCGTACGGCCCGCGGACCTGCTCGTCCACGAAGCGCCGGGGCGGATCGAACGCGGTGATGCGCGAGAGCCATCGCATCGGGATGCCGCGTACGCGGATGGAGTACGCGATGGTCTGTCCCACGCGCATGGGGATGGGAGTCGGGGTCAGGATGCGGAAATGGAGCCACGGGGGCGTGAGGGCGTTGAGGTTTTCGGGCGCGGCGAAGAACGGGAACACCTCGTCGAGCGGGCGATTCAGGAGGACTTCGCTGAATAGGGTTCGTTCGCGCACGGGGAGGAGCGTACGCGGCGGGCGGCCGAGGCGCGTCAGGCCGCGCGGCGCAGGCCCGCCGACGCCCAGGAGCGGCAGACGTCGATCAGCTGCGCGCGGTTGATGGGCTTGGTGAGGTAGTCATCGCACCCGGCTGCGCGGCTGCGGTCGGCATCTCCGGCCATCGCGTTGGCGGTGACGGCGATGATGGGCCCGGCGAATCCCGCGGCGCGGAGGCGGCGCGTCGCTTCGTAACCGTCCACGTCGGGCATCTGCATGTCCATCAGGATGACTTCGAACGGGGGAGCGGACGATCCCGTCGCGTGCGCGAGCCGAACGGCCTCGGCCCCGCCGGTGGCCGTCGTGACGATCGCTCCGGCCTTTTCGAGGAAAAGCGTCAGCAGGCGGCGGTTCTCGATGGCGTCGTCCACGACGAGCACGCGCACACGGCGCAGGGTGTGCTCGGTCGATCGGCGGTCCGACGCGGGCTCGGCGGCGACCGCGCGGATGGCCTCGCGGAGCGAGCTCTCGGTGGTGAGGTCGGGCGCGCCGAGGGCCTGGCCGCGGGGGACGCGGAGCGTGGCGGTGGTGCCGGCACCGAACGTGCTGGTGAGTTCGAGCGTTCCGCCCAGCAGCTGGGCCAGGTGACGGCTGATGGTGAGCCCGAGCCCGGTTCCGCCGAATCGACGCGTCGTCGAGTCGTCGGCCTGCCCGAAGGGTGTGAAGAGGCGCCGGAGCTGCTCGGGCGAGATGCCGGCGCCGGTGTCGGCGACGCGCATGATGACGTCGGATCCCGAGGCCTGCACCGAGAGCGTGACGGAGCCCACGGACGTGAACTTGAGCGCGTTGCCCACCAGGTTGGTCAGGATCTGGCGGAGCCGCGTGGGGTCGGACGCGATCAGTTGCGGGAGCGGGAGTTCGAAGCGCACGGTCAGGGCGACGCCCTTTTCGCGGGCGCGGGACCGGAAGAGGTCCGTGACTTCCTGGGCGACCCAGACCGGGCAGGTGGGGACGCGCTCGACGTTGCAGCGGCCCGCCTCGATCTTGGACAGGTCGAGGATGCCGTTGATGAGGCCGAGCAGGTGATCGCCGCTGCGTCGGATCGTGGACGCGAACGCGGCCCGCTGCTCGGGAGTGGTCGAGGGGTCGGCCATGAGTTCGCCGAACCCCAGCATCGCGGTGAGCGGGGTCCTGATCTCGTGGCTCATGGTCGCGAGGAACGCGTCCTTCGCGCGGATGGCGGAGCGCGCCTCCTCGCCGGCCCGTTCCAGCCGCTGGATGAGTTCCTCGCGCTCGGCCGCGGCCTGGGCCTCGGCTCGGGCGCGGCGGCGGCCGTAGCTCCAGGCGCCCACGATCAGCAGAGCCAGCACTCCGGCCATGACGCTCTCGACGCCGCGCACGCTCTCCGCGAAGGCGAGCTGGTCTTGGAGGTGTTCGCCGAGCAGGCCCCTGGCCTTGCGACGGATGCCGGTGAGCGTCGCCGACAGGTCCGCGTGGGCGCGGGCAAGCTCGGCGGCGATGCGTCGGGTCTCGGCCCCGTCCGGCGCGGGGCTACCGGAGTCGCCGCGCCAGTGTGACCTTCCCATTTCGCACATCCGGGACATGCCCGCGACGGCGTTCCCCAGCCGGAGCTCGAGGTCCGCGGCGGCCTCGGCGCTGCTGACGAGCCGCAGGTTTCGGATCAGCGCCTGCGTGCGCGACACGAACGATTGCTCCAGCTCGTGCTGCCGGGCCGGCGTCGAGTCAGGGGCGATCAGCGACACGTGGGCGGTTGCCGCCGTCTCCGCCAGCTCGTTGAGCACATTGAGAATCTCGGTCCACTCCCCGTGCGTGCCCACGGCGCGCTCGTGTGAGGCCAGCATCGCGCCGTTGAAAACGAGCATGCTCCCTTCGGCGGCCACGCCCAGCGCCGCCAGCGCTAGGTACGCGGTCTGGAGCCTGCGACCGGTTTGCGTTCCGCGGCGATGGAGCATGGGACCTCCCGCGCCGCCCGATCCGGCGCGCCGCGTGCGCGAGCCCAGAAGGGCCGCACCGTCGGCGACCGCGACGAAGGCGATCGCATCGAGAGGAACATCGACCAGCCGGCACGCGAACTCCGGTCAGGGAGGTCACTTGGGTCGGTCCGCGGGCGCGGATTATCGGCCGGCGCGGCCGGTCATGCCGGCGCCGCGGGGCGGCGGAGCACGATCGCCCGGAACGAGCGGCCCTCATCGCGGTACTTTCGCTCGAAGTTCGTGCCCACGAGCTCGTCCTCGCCCACCCCCTCGGGCGGGATGAAGGCTCGACGCTCAAACGCGGGCACGGGGATGCGGTCGGGGACGTTGCGCGTCCGCACCGGGGAGGTCCAGCGTTCGAAATGCGCCTCCATCCAGGACCAGTACTCGTCGTGGTCCGTCACGAGCCTGAGCTCGCCGCCGGGGACGAGCGTGCGCCACGCGTGCGCGAGAAATTCGTCCTGGATGACGCGGTTTTTGTGGTGCTTCCGCTTGGGCCAGGGATCGGAAAAATACAGGTGAATGACGTGCAGCACGCCGTCGGGCACGCGCCACTTCAGGAACTCGACCGCGTCGGCCTTGAGCATGCGTACGTTGGTCGCTCCGGCGCGCCGGAGGCGATCGGCCGCGTACGCGAAGAACTCTCCGGCCCATTCCACGCCCAGGAAGTTGACGTCCGGTCGGCGCGGGGAGCTTCGCGCCAGGAACGTTCCCTTGCCGCTGCCGATCTCAAGCTCGAGCGGGCGGTCGGGGTGCGCGAACAGGGCGCGGGGGTCCCGGAATCCGGCGCGGGGATCGAGGACGATCTCGTCCGGGAGCGGGGGCAGCTCCGCGGCGCTGACCTCGATGCCGCGGGTATCGAGATCGCGTCCGTGGGAGAGTCCGAAGCTCATACGCGAGCATGGTAGAAGCGGGCCGGGCGCGCGGCGGAGGCTGCCGGGGCAACGCCCGGGGTGTTATCGAGCGTGGTGTTCGGGGGCCGAACGTATGCGATCCGATTGGACCGCGCGTGCGTATCGACAAGAGCGGGCATTCCGTGCCGCGTCCCTTTTGGGGCTGGGTGGGCCAGCCGATGAGTTCGAGTGGAGCGCCGCGACGTGGACCGGCGTGCGGGCATCGCCGCGCTCGGCAACGGGCGCGGCGGCCCGGCCGGCACGGGACGAGAGTCCGGGCCGGAGCTTGCGTGTGCTGGGAGGGTTGGTGTGCGTGCGGCGAGCCGGCGTCCCGAGCGGGCGCGGGCGCAGCCAGGGAGGTGCGGCCATGGTCGAGTACACCCCGTCGCGTTCCGGTTCATCGCCCCATGCTCGTTCGTCGGATCGCATGGGGGGGGACGAGGGCGCGGAGCTGGTGTCGATGATCGAATCCCGGCTCGACCGCCGGGCGTTTCAGGAGCATCACTGGACCGGCTCGATGCGCGAGTATCTGGACATTCTCGTGCAGCGCCCCGGCGCGGTGCGCAACGCCTACCAGCGGCTGTACGACACGATCCTCTCGCACGGCTGCGAGAAGTACAAACTCTTCAAGCGCGAGTGCGTGCGGTACAATTTCTTCTCCGATCCGTTCGACCGCGGCGCGGACGCGATCTTCGGGCTCGACTTCGCGCTGATGTCGCTGGTTGATTTCCTGCGTTCCGCGGCGGAGGGCTACGGCACCGACAAGCGGATCCTGCTGCTGCACGGGCCGGTGGGTTCGAGCAAGAGCACGATCGCGCGGCTGCTGAAGAAGGGCCTGGAGGCGTACTCGCGGACGGACGAGGGGGCGTTGTACTCGTTCAGCTGGCTGCTGGACGAGCACTGCGGACCGTCGGCGACGTCGCACGAGTTCCCGTGCCCGATGCACGAGGAGCCGTTGCTGCTGGTGCCCGCGGAAGCGCGCGCGGACATCCTGGCGCGCCTCAACGAGCGGTACACGCCCGCCCACGGCAGCGGCAAGCTGCGGGTGGTCGGTGACCTGGACCCGTTCTGCCGCAAGGTCTACGCGGACCTCATGGCGCACTATGCCGGCGACTGGCGGCGCGTCATGGAACACGTCCGGGTGCGGCGCGTGGTGCTGAGCGAGAAGGACCGGGTCGGCATCGGCACGTTCCAGCCCAAGGACGAGAAGAACCAGGACTCGACCGAGCTCACCGGGGACATCAACTACCGCAAGATCGCGCAGTTCGGGTCCGACTCGGATCCCCGAGCGTTCAACTTCGACGGCGAGCTGAACATCGCCAACCGCGGCCTGTGCGAGTTCATCGAGGTGCTCAAGCTCGACGTGGCCTTCCTGTATGACCTGCTCGGCGCGAGCCAGGAGCACCTCATCAAGCCCAAGAAGTTCGCGCAGACGCACATCGACGAGGTGATCGTCGGGCACACGAACGAGCCCGAGTACAAGCGCCTCCAGAGCAACGAGATGATGGAGGCCTTCCGCGACCGCACCATCAAGATCGACGTGCCGTACAACATCCGGCTTGACGACGAGATCAAGATCTACCAGAAGGACTTCGGCCCCAGCCGCGTGCGCAACATCCACATCGCGCCGCACACGCTCGAGGTGGCGGCGATGTGGGCCGTGCTCTCCCGTCTCGAGGCGCCCAAGAAGGCGGGCCTGACGCTCCTGCAGAAGATGAAACTGTACAACGGCAAGGCCATCCCCGGGTTCACCGAGGACTCGGTCAAGGAACTCAAGGAGGAGGCCGCGCACGAGGGGATGGAGGGCATCAGCCCCCGGTACGTGCAGGACAAGATCTCCAACGCGCTGGTCTCGCGCCAGACGCTCGACGACCGCTGCATCAACCCCTTCATGGTGCTCAACGAGCTCGAGAGCGGTCTGACGCACCACTCGCTGATCAACGACGAGGAGACCAAGAAGCGCTACCGCGAGTTGCTCGCCGTCGTGAAGGAAGAGTACGAGGACATCATCAAGGGCGAGGTGCAGCGGGCCATCTCCGCGGACGAGGACGCCATCCGGCGCCTGTGCGTGAACTACATCGAGAGCGTCCGCGCCTGCACCCAGAAGGAGAAGGTCAAGAACAAGTACACGGGCAAGGACGAGGAGCCCGACGAGCGGCTCATGCGCTCCATCGAGGAGAAGATCGATATCCCCGAGAGCCGCAAGGACGACTTCCGTCAGGAGATCATGAACTACATCGGCGCCCTGGCCCTCGACGGCAAGAAATTCGAGTACAACACTAACGCGCGGCTGTACCGCGCCCTGGAGCTCAAGCTCTTCGAAGACCAGCGCGACACCATCAAGCTCAAGAACCTCGTCAGTTCGGTCGTCGATGATGAGACGCAGCAGAAGATCGACATCGTCAAGCAGAGGCTCATCAAGAACTTCGGCTACAACGAGACCTCAGCGGCGGACGTCCTCAATTACGTCGCCTCGATCTTCGCCCGCGGCGACAGCAAGGCGAAGTGACCCCGACGCTCCCGCGCACGAGTCGCACCGCGAGGGTCCCTGAGGTCCCGAGCGCCGCCGCCCCGACGCCACACCCATGCCGGCGCGGCGTCGAGCCGAATTTCGTGCCGCACTCGGGCACGGATTCGTCCGATACCGATGGCTGGAACACGGGTACGCGCCGCGTAGGCTTGTCCCCGCGGCGCGGCGCAACACCCTGAAACAGGTAGATTGGTGCCGCCCGTCGATCCTGAGTGCCAGCCCCGTACCGGCGTATCGGAACGTGGAGCATTTTCTGACGATGGCCGTTCCGGCCGGGTGCGTTGAAGAGGGTCAACAGCTGATCTGGAGGGCGACGATCGATGCTCAGTCCGTCACTGGCCCGAATCCATTCGTTCCGCGTGGTGCCCGCGCTCCCCGAGCCGCTCAAGCCGCTGTTGGACATCGCGCACAATCTGTGGTGGACCTGGAGCCACGAAGCCGTGGCGCTGTTCACGCGGCTGGACCGCGACCTCTGGGAAGGCTGCCACCACAACCCCGTGATGATGCTCGGGTCGATCAGCCAGGATCGGTTGGAGCGTGCCGCCGCGGACCGGTCGTTCCTGCACGCGCTGGGCACGGTTCACTCGCAGCTGGTGGAGCACACTCAATCACGCGGGTGGTTCGGCGAGGCTCAGGGCGCGGTCGCGGGTCATGGAGATCCGTTCCGCGTCGCGTATTTTTCCGCCGAGTTCGGACTGACCGAGTGCCTTCAGGTCTATTCCGGCGGGCTGGGGGTGCTGGCCGGCGACCACCTCAAGAGCGCAAGTGAGCTGGGTCTCCCCCTGGTCGCTGTGGGGCTGCTGTACCGGAACGGCTACTGCCATCAGTACCTCAACCCTGATGGGTTCCAGCAGGAGACCTATCCGGACATCGATGCTCCCAACCAGCCCGTCACCAGGGTGCTGGATCCGCAGTCCGGCGAGCAGCGCCGCGTGTGGGTGGAGCTGCCGGGGCGCGGCGTGGCGGTGGGGGTCTGGAAGTGCCAGGTGGGGCGGGTGCCGCTCTATCTTCTCGACACCAACTTGCCCGAGAACGCGCGCGAGGACCGCGAGATCACCCGCAACCTGTACGGGGGGGATTTCGAGTTGCGGATCAAACAGGAGATCGTGCTGGGGATCGGCGGCACGCGAGCCCTGCGGGCCCTGGGCGAGAACCCGACGGTGTGGCACATCAATGAGGGGCACGCGGCGTTCCTGGGCCTGGAGCGGATCCGCGAGATCCGACGGCAGCACGACGTGAGCTTCGATCAGGCGCGCGAGGCGGCCGCGGCGGCCCACATTTTCACCACGCACACGCCCGTTCCCGCGGGTATCGATCGCTTCCCGCCGAAGTTCGTCGAGGCCTACTTCGGGCACATGCTCCCCGAACTGGGCCTGGACCTCGAGGGCCTGCTGGCGCTGGGGCGTGAGAACGTCGCCGACCAGAAGGAGTTCTTCTCGATGGCGGTGCTGGCCCTGCGCACCAGCCGTTTCTGCAACGGCGTGAGCCTGTTGCACGGGCACGTCTCCCGGAGCATGTGGAAGCACATGTGGCCGGGCACGCCCGCGGGGGACGTCCCCATCGGGCACGTGACCAACGGTGTGCACGCGAGGAGCTGGCTCAGCGCCGACCTCGTGCGCCTGTTCGATCGCTATCTCGGGGACCGTTGGCACCTCGATCCCTCCGACGCGGACGCCTGGGCCGCGATCGACGAGATTCCCGACGAGGAGCTGTGGGCGGCGCACGTGCGGCGCCGCGAGCACCTGGTGGCGTGGTGCCGCCGCAAGATCCGGGCGCAGCTCGCGGCCCGCGGCGCGGGCATCGCCGAGATCGAGTCGGCCGCGGCGGCGCTCGAACTCGACCGCCTGACGATCGGCTTCGCGCGCCGCTTCGCGACGTACAAGCGTGGCACGCTCCTGTTCCGCGACCCGGAGCGTCTGGAGCGGCTCCTCTCGGGCGAGCGCGGGTTGCAACTGCTCGTGGCGGGCAAGAGCCACCCCGCCGACACCGCGGGCAAGGCCCTGATCCGCGAGATCGTCGAGTTCGCCCGCCAGCGCGGGCACTCCACCCGGGTGGTCTTCCTCGAGGACTACGACATCGAGATCGCCCGCCGCCTCGTGCAGGGTTGCGACATCTGGCTCAACAACCCCGTCCGGGGCTTGGAGGCCTCGGGCACCAGCGGCATGAAGGCCGCGCTCAACGGCTGCGTCAACGCCTCCGTGCTGGACGGCTGGTGGGACGAGGCCTTCGACCCGGAGCTCGGGTTCGCGATCGGGCGCGGCGAGCAGTGGGACGACGCCCAGGCCGAGCAGCGTGACGACATCGAGAGCAAGGCCCTTTACCAGGTTCTCGAGGGCCAGATCATCCCCGAGTTCTACGACCGCGATTCCGGCGGCATCCCGCGCAAGTGGGTCGCGCGCATGAAACGCTGCATCCGTGACCTGGCGCCCCGCTTCAACACCCACCGCATGGTCATGGATTACGCCCGCGGCTATTACTTCCCGGCCCATAACACCGCCTCACGCCTCGTGGGCGCGCAGCTCGAGGGAGCCAAGGGCCTGAACGAGCACCTCGACAGGTTGCGCCGCTGCTGGCACTCGGTTCGGGTCCAGTCCGTGGCGCACGAGGTGGGCTCCAACGCCGCGGTTCCCGTGCGGTCAACGGTGCGCGTCACCGCCGCGGTGGAGCTGGGCGAGCTCCGACCCGACGAGGTCCACGTCCAGCTCTACCACGGCCGCGTCGCCTCGACCGGCGAGCTGACGGATCCGGCGGCGATCTCGATGGAGCACCAGAGCGACCTGGGCGAGGGCCGGCATCAGTTCGCCGGCTCGTTCCGCCCCAGCCGCAGCGGCCAGCACGGGTTCTCCGTGCGGGTCCTGCCCGCCGACGATCGTCTCGTCAGCCTGTTCGTCCCCGGCCTGATCACGTGGGACGCCGGGCAGAACGGCAGCGTGAAATAGCGGGCGGATCGGCCGGAGAGGGATCCGTGGCGGTGGCGGGCGACCGCCCCGCGCGACCCGCCCGGCGCGGCCGCGTCACGCGGCCCGGCCCCGCGCGCGGAACGACCCGGCGCCCGGGCGGCGAGTCGTCAAGGTGAATCAGGCCTTCCAGCCGCTCTTGAAGCGCACGATGGCCTCGTTGACGAGCTTCTCGGTGGCCTCGTCGAGCGCCAGCTTGGAGGCCAGGGCGTCGCGGGCGGGCTTGCCGGTGGTGGTGAAGAACTCCAGCAGCGCCTTCTCGAACTCGCGCACCTTCGCCACCGGAACGTCGTCCAGGTGCCCCTTGGTGCCGGCGTACACCGAGATGATCTGGTCCACCACGTTGAACGGCGTGTACTGCCCCTGCTTGAGCAGCTCGATCATGCGTCGGCCGCGGTCGAGCTGGCGCTGCGTCGCCTTGTCCAGCTCGGTGCCCAGCTGCGCGAACGCCTCCAGCTCGCGCGCCGCGGCCAGGTCCAGGCGGAGCGGGCCCGCGATCTTCTTCATGGCCTTCACCTGCGCCGCCCCGCCCACGCGCGACACCGAGATGCCCACGTTCATCGCGGGGCGCACGCCCGCGTGGAAGAGCTCCGCCTCCAGGTAGATCTGCCCGTCCGTGATCGAGATCACGTTCGTGGGGATGTACGCCGAGACGTCCGCCTCCTGCGTCTCGATCACCGGCAGGGCCGTGAGCGAGCCCGCCCCGTTCTCGTCGCTGAGCTTCGTGGCCCGTTCCAGCAGGCGGCTGTGGAGATAGAACACGTCGCCGGGATACGCCTCGCGGCCCGGCGGGCGGCGCAGCAGCAGCGAGAGCTGCCGGTACGCCACCGCCTGCTTCGAGAGGTCGTCGTAGATGCACAGCACGTGCTTGGGCATGGGCTTGCCGCTGCCGAGCGTCTGGCCCGGCTTCACGCCCGACCACATGAAGTACTCGCCCATCGCCGTGCCCGAGTAGGGCGCGATGTACTGCATCGGCGCCGGGTCCGACGAGCCCGAGTTCACCACGATGGTGTACTCCATCGCCCCGTGCTTCCGCAGCGTCTCCACCACGCCCGCCACCGTGGACTCCTTCTGGCCCACCGCGACGTAGATGCACACCACCGCGTCCTTCGTTCCCCAGTACTGCTTCTGGTTGATGATCGTGTCGATCGCGACCGTGGTCTTGCCCGTCTTCCGGTCCCCGATGATCAGCTCCCGCTGCCCGCGCCCGATGGGGATCATCGCGTCCACGGCCTTGATCCCCGTCTGCAGCGGCTCGTGCACCGGCTGACGCTCCGCGATGCCCGGCGCGATGATGTCCACCTTCCGCCGCTCACCGGTCTGGATCGCCGCGCCCCCGTCGATCGGCCGGCCCAGCGAGTCCACCACCCGGCCCAGCATCGCCTCGCCGACGGGCACCTCCAGCAGGCGGCCCGTGGCCTTCACCAGGTCCCCCTCCTTCACCGCCAGGTAGTCGCCGTAGATCACCGCGCCCACCGTGTCCAGCTCCAGGTTGAACACCTGGCCCATCACCGCCCCCTCGGACGACTGGAACTCCAGCAGCTCACCCGCCATCGCGTTGCTCAGGCCGTAGATCCGCGCGATCCCGTCCCCAACCTCCACCACCCGGCCCACCTCGGAGACATCCAGCGCCTCCGAAAATTGCGCGATCTCCTGCTTGATGATGCTGGCGATTTCCTCGGTGCGGATCTTCATCGAACGGCTCCGAAAGTCTGGGGTTCGCGGAATGTTCGGTCAAGGCCCCCCGCGCGGGCCCGAACGATAGCGCCCAACCCCCCGATTGTCAGCCGATGCGCGCCACGCTCACGCCGCAGGTCAAAGCCGATGCGCCAATGGTCCTGACCGCTCCGCCCCCCAGGCTGGATCCGATCGCGAAGTTGCCCCCGCCGTGCAGCGCGGCGCGGGTCATGCCCGGCCCGTTCCGGCCCGGCGTGCGCGGCGCGTGGCGAGCAGGCCGGCCAGCGCCAGCGGCGCCAGCGTGGCGGGCGCGGGGATATGCGCGATATAGATGTCGGAGGTCGCCTCGGTGGCGGAGGTGCTGACGGCCAGGAAGGCGAGGTCGTTGCCGGAGCGCGAGTTGGGGCCCATGTAGACGCCCCGGATGGTGCGCCCGTCGATGACGTCGCCGGGCCCGATGAGGCGCTCAAGCGTGCCGTTGACGTCGGTGTAGATCACGAGGTCGACATCGTCATAGAAGACCACGCTGCGGTCGAAGAGCTGGGGCGAGCCGAACCCCTGGATGGTGCGTCCGGTGCCGATGCCCATGGTCGCCAGCGTGGCCACGGCGCGGATGGAGCCGTCGAAGAGCGTGTACACGCCCCTGTTCTGATACACGCTGCCTCCCCCGCCG
>JAEUIW010000289.1 GCA_016794925.1 Phycisphaerae bacterium | reverse complement strand
CACAACGCATCACCCCCGCGCTGCTCAGCCTGCTGACCGATACCCGCCTGCAGGTGAGCCTGGTGCTGCATGTCAATCATGCGCAGGAACTCGATGACTCGGTGGCCGCCGCACTCAAACCCTTGCGCCATGCCGGGATCGCGCTGCTCAACCAGACCGTGCTGCTGGCGGGCATCAATGACGACGTGGAGGTGCTCGCGGATCTGTCGGAGCGCCTGTTCGCCATCGGCGTCCTGCCTTATTACCTGCATCTGCTCGATCACGTGCAAGGTGCCGCGCATTTCGAGGTCGCCGAGCAAAGCGTGCGTGCCCTGCACGAAGCCTTGCTCGCGCGTTTGCCGGGCTACCTCGTGCCGCGCTTCGTGCGCGAGGTCGCGTACGCGGCGTCGAAGATTCCGGTGGGTTCGGTCGCGCCTTGAGGGCGCGATTTTTCGTCGGGACGTTCTTACAGGAGGATCAAGCCATGCGTGCTCATCCGATCGTTCAGTCATTGGCCTGGGCTGCTCTGCTTGGCACCGCACTG
>JAEUIW010000288.1 GCA_016794925.1 Phycisphaerae bacterium | reverse complement strand
CTCGGTGCGGTGGCGGGCCGCCTCGCGCCACGCCGTCCAGCGCTCGACCGCCGCGGACCAGGCGCGCGACCACGCCGGGCGGTGCAGGCGGATCGCCGCCGGGGGCACCAGCACGGCCGCCGCGTCGGCCCGCGGCAGGACCCTCGGCATCGTGGGCCACGGCCAGCTCGGCCAGGCGGTCGGCGCGGTGGGCCGGGCCTTCGGGATGCGGGTGATCGCCGCCCGCAGCCTCCGGCAGGGACCGGCCGGCGGCCACCCTCCGGATGCCGTCCAGGTGGACCGGCTGGAGCTCAAGGAACTGCTCCCCGTGGCCGACGTGGTCTCGCTGCATTGCCCCCTGACGCCCGCCACCCGGCAGCTCATCAACCGGGAATCGCTGGCGCGCATGCGCCGGGACGCCGTGCTGATCAACACGGCGCGGGGCGACCTGGTGGACACCGGGGCCCTGCTCGAAGCGCTCCAGGCCGGCCGGCTCGGTGGCGCCGGCATCGACGTCCTGGCAGAGGAGCCACCGGTGAGCGGC
>JAEUIW010000287.1 GCA_016794925.1 Phycisphaerae bacterium | reverse complement strand
CCTGAAGAACGCGGCCGCCAAGCACCCCGAGCTCAAGGTCGTCTTCAAGGACGCGCAGAACGACTCCCTCACCCAGCGCACCCAGGTCGAGGAGCTGGTCAACCAGGGCATCGATCTGCTCGTCATCTCGCCCAAGGAGGCCGCGCCGCTCACCAAGCCGGTGGCCGAGGCCTACAAGAAGGGCATCCCCGTGATCGTGCTCGACCGCGCGGTCGAGGGCGACCAGTTCACGACCTTCATCGGCGGCGACAACAAGAAGATCGGCCGCGAGGCGGGCAAGTGGGTCGCGAACCTGCTCGGCGCCGCGGGCGGCAACGTCGTGGAGCTCGAGGGCCTCATGACCTCGACCCCCGGTCAGGATCGCCACGCCGGGTTCCTCGAGGGCCTCGACCTCGCCAAGAACACCGGCATCAAGATCGTGTTCACCGCCGACATGCAGTGGCTCGAGCCCAACGCCCGCAAGGAGATGGCCTCGGCGCTCGCCACCAACCCCAAGATCGACGTCGTCTACGCGCACAACGAC
>JAEUIW010000286.1 GCA_016794925.1 Phycisphaerae bacterium | reverse complement strand
GAAGATCGCGGCGCCCAGCCCTGCGCTGGCGGCCGAGCTGAAGAAGGTGGGCGTGACCATGACCGCCGAGTGGCTCGAGAAGGCCGGGCCCGAAGGCCGCGCCATCGTCGACGCCTTCCTCAAGTAGGCCCGCCGGGCCGACCCCGTGGAGCACCCGATGCAGCGCACCGTCGCCGCCTTCGACCGCCTGCTGGCCGCGCTGGCCGGCCTGGCACTGGTGGCCGCCTTCGTGGCGGTCGCGCTGGGCGTGCTCGCCCGACTGGCCGGCTGGGAGATCGTCGGCCTGGACGCCTACGCCGGCTATGCGATCGCCGCCGCCTTGTTCCTGGCGCTGCCGCAGACGCTGCGGCGGGGCGAGCACATCCGCGTCACGCTGCTGCTGGACCGCGCCGGCCCGCGCTGGCGCGCCGCGCTCGAGGGCTGGTCGCTGGCCGCCGGCCTGGCGCTGGCGTCGTACCTGGCCGTGTTCGCCGTGCGCCTGGTGCTCAGCTCGCACGAGATGCACGACGTCTCCTCCTCGGCC
>JAEUIW010000285.1 GCA_016794925.1 Phycisphaerae bacterium | reverse complement strand
AGCCGCAGATACATCTCGGCATCCCCGGCGGCGATGCGCGCATACTTCTCCATGCTGTCGATGCGCGTCAATGTGGCATCCCCTAACCCGGCGACTTCGCGCACCCGCGCCATCCGCTCGTGGTTGGTATGGCTTTTCTCGACACTCTCCAGCGCACGTACCTGGCTGGCCTCCGCGTGTTCAGAGACTCGCACGCGCCGCACCGCGCCACCCGTCAGCGGTTGCATAAACGCGACACCGCCCTGAGCGTGGAACAGCGCGCCAGCGTTGTCTTTCGTCGGATAAGCCGGGCAGCCGATCACCCCGGCAACAGGCTGTTTATCGACCAGGATGCCGACCGCGATCACGTAACTGCGCAGCGCGAGGAAGCCCTTGGTGCCGTCGATGGGGTCGATCACCCAGGTGCGGGCGGTCTCGCGGCGCTGCCCATGATCGAGCCAACGGACGACATCGGCCTGCGTGACGGGCGTGTTGAGGATTTCCGAGAGCAGTGCGACGACCTCGGCACGCTGCTCCTGCGCAAC
>JAEUIW010000284.1 GCA_016794925.1 Phycisphaerae bacterium | reverse complement strand
GCAGGCGCGGTCGCTCGCGCACGCCGCGGCCACCCAGTCCGCGGCGACCGTCAGCAGCGACAACGCCCTCATGGTGCTGGGCAGGCTCGGGACCCGCACCGGCACGGACCCGACCGCGGCGGCCGAGGCGTGGCGGGTGGCCGAGCCGTCGGGCGAGCCGCAGCGGGTGCTGATCTGCGCGGCCGGGTTGGCCGAGGCGGCCTGGACCCGCGACGATCCCGACGACGTCCGGCGACACGTCGACGCGGTGTGGGCGCTCGCGGTCGAGCGCGGCGGCCCGTGGTACCTGGGGGAGCTGCTCTGGTGGCTGCACTGCGCGGGTGAGCGCCGGACCCTGATCCAGCGCGGGGCGGCTGCCCCGCACGGAGTGCGGGGTGGACGCGCCGTGGCTGGATCGAGCACAGTGCCGGAGCCCGTCGCCGAACCGTTCGCCCTCATGCTGGCAGGCGACGCGGCCGCCGCCGCGGCGTCGTGGGAGGCCATCGGGAACCCGTTCTGGGCGGCGCTGGCCAGGGCGGCCTCCGAC
>JAEUIW010000283.1 GCA_016794925.1 Phycisphaerae bacterium | reverse complement strand
ACCGGCGCGAGCGGCCTGCTCGGCAGCGCGCTGGTCGAGGAGCTGGTCGCGCGCGAGGCGAACGTCACGTGCCTGATGCGCGACTGGATCCCGCAGTCGCGGCTGTTCACGTCCAAGCTCGTCGAGCGCTGCAACGTCGTGCGCGGCGAACTCGAGGACTACGAGCTCGTGCTGCGCGCGCTCAACGAACACGAGATCGAGTGCGTGTTCCACCTCGGCGCGCAGACCATCGTCGGCACCGCCACCCGCTCGCCACTCTCGACCTTCGAAGCGAACATCAAGGGCACGTGGGTGTTGCTCGAGGCCTGCCGCCAACTGCCGCGCCTCGTCAAGCGCGTGCTGGTCGCATCGAGCGACAAGGCTTACGGCGCGCACGATGTCCTGCCGTACCGCGAGGACGCGCCGCTCATCGGCCGTTTCCCGTACGACGTCTCGAAGTCCTGCGCGGACCTGATCTGCGCGAGCTACTTCCACACCTACAAGCTGCCCGTCGCGATCACGCGCTGCGGCAACCTCTACGGCGCCG
>JAEUIW010000282.1 GCA_016794925.1 Phycisphaerae bacterium | reverse complement strand
CTTGATATCCCCTCCCCCTCCCTTAAATCTGCCCGGAAATGCACTCAACTGCCCAAGGGCATCCGTTCGTTATCTCGGGTCCGAATGAAGCCGGGACGTGAAATTCGAAAAGACGTTGAATGTAAAATGCCCGGATTGCCATCGGAGAAAGCAGAGAGAACGACTGCGTAAAACCGGCTGTTGTCAGCATCACAAACTCGCCGGCGGACGATGACGCCCGGCAGAACCGCAACACAATGTGCGGCAGCGACGCTACAGGCAAACCGCGTGCCTCGCGATGCCGGAGACGAGCAGCATTTCTTCTGCAGCGGCGTGCCGTCGCTTGCCGAGCATCGAGCCAGGGGCAAGCCGCACGAGCGCCGTGTAGACCCCCGAGCGCGGGTCGCGGAACAGGAGCTTCATCGTCACGCCGGGGGAGACGGGGTGGGGCTGCCACTCGGCCGCTTCGGGGCGCACGATGGTGACACCGGGGCTGATCACCGTCCGCAGCGGTCGTTCCGGCATCGGTGACGGTCGCACCGATGGCG
>JAEUIW010000281.1 GCA_016794925.1 Phycisphaerae bacterium | reverse complement strand
GCAGCGTGGCGCAGGTCGACTTCTTCCCGCTGGACGTGGCCGACTTCAACTCCACCATCAAGAAGATCCAGGACGCCAAGCCCGACTTCGTGGTGTCGGTGCTGGTGGGCGGCGCGCACATGTCCTTCTACCGGCAGTGGGCGGCGGCGGGCATGAACACCCGCATCCCGATGTGCTCCACCACGCTGGGCGCGGGCAACGAGCAGGCGGTGCTCACCAAGGCCGAGGGCGACGGCATCCTCTGCGCCTACAACTTCTCGCGCGAGCTCTCCAACCCGGCCACCAAGGCCTTCCTCGACCGCTGGACCAAGAAGTACGGCAACACCAACGACGTGCACGAGCTGGCCGCGGCCAGCTACCAGGGCATGCAGCTGTGGGCCGAGGCCGTGCGCAAGGCCAAGTCGGTCAAGCGCGACGAGGTGGTCAAGGCCATCGAGTCGGGCCTGTCGATCACCGGCCCGGGCGGCAAGATCACCATCGATGCGCAGACGCACCACGCCGTGCTCGACGTGCACATCATGGAGGTG
>JAEUIW010000280.1 GCA_016794925.1 Phycisphaerae bacterium | reverse complement strand
GGAAGGCGAGCTTGCCCTGGATGCGGGTCAGCTGCGCCGGGATCCGGCCGTTGAGGTTCGTGTAGGCGTTCGGGCAGGTGTCGACGGTGATTGAGCCGCCGGCGCTGGTCAGGGTCGTAAAGCGGGCCGGGTTGGGCGATGCCATCAGCGCCCACACGTCGTCCGAACTCGAGAACGTGCTCGGATCGACCGTGCCGTCGATCAGGTCGTACATCGTGCAGTTGTGGATGAAGTTGACCAGGTCCGTGCGGAAGTTCGGATCCTGGAAGGCGACGCCGCCTGTCTCCCGGATAAGGCGGTTGCCGAACATCAGGCCGTTCTTCTCGTAGCTCAGTTCGCTCGGCAGGGCACCGACACCTGGGATGACCTGGAAGGCCGTCTCGAACAGGCCCGTGAGCGTGTGGCCGACGGTGCTGGTGACGCTGCCGAGAAAGGCCACGCCGAAGGGGACGTTGGCCACCACCTTGACGGCGGATCCGCCGGTCTTGTCCACGACGCCTACGGTCACCCGCGGCACGATGAGGACGG
>JAEUIW010000027.1 GCA_016794925.1 Phycisphaerae bacterium | reverse complement strand
AGCCGCCCTCAAGGTCGCCGCCTACGCCATCAAGGTGTAGCGACCAGGCACGCGATCAAGAGGTTCTGGACTGAGCAACTGAGCAACCGTTCGGAACGCGCACGGCTCGTGATTTCTGATGCGGAACAGTGGCGCGGTCTGGATGAGGGCGGAAGGATCGCGGCATCCGGGAGCGGGGCCGCGTCAGGACGATCGTCCGCGGGCACGAGTCGCCTATGTGGACTTTGTGCCGATGGCGCGGCTGACCGCGGCCCCGACGTATCGGACCGTGCGAACACCGAAAAATCCCCTTCCCAAGCCGAGCGTTGGCCTGTAGACTGGGGTCAGGAGGCCCCCCATGCGCAGCCCGTGCCGTCTCGTCGCTCTTGCCCTTCTCGCACTGGCCGGTTGGCCGCTTGCCGCGCACGCGCAGTATTTCATCGCCATCGGTGGCCCGGACGGGGCGCCCGCGGCTCCTCCGCTGCCGGCGGCGGCGCCCGGGCCGCGCCCCTGGGCAGGGGTCACGGTCTTCGCCGATCACGCGGGCCTGGCCGACGGCCTCGCGGCGGCGCCGGAGCAGCGATTCGACGCGCCCCTGGCCGCGTACGGCCTGCGGCTGCAGCTGCCCGATCCCACCGGGGCGCTCATCGATTGCTTCGTCGCGCGCGCGCCGGTCATGGAGCCCGCCCTCGCGGCGCGGTTCCCCGACCTTCGCACCTTCATCGTGCAGTCCGCGGACGCCTCGGCGAACGGCCGGATGGAGCTGGCCCCGCGCGGCCTGACCGCCATGCTCCGCACGAACTCCGGCGAGACCTGGATGATCGATCCGGCGTGGTCCGCCGACCCGGCCATTCTGATGTCGTACCACCTCCGCGACCTCCCCGGCGGATCCGACTGGACCTGCCACACGGACGCCGCGATCCACGGCCGCAACCGGCCCGTCGGTTCGGGTGGCGGCGACGCCCCGTCGTCCCGCGCGCTCCAGAGCCTGCGCACCGTCCGCGTGGCGATGGCCTGCACCGGGGAGTACGGCGTGCACCATTCAACGATCCAGGGGCACGCGCCCAATGTGGCGGACCCGCTGGCGGCGATCGTCACGGTCATCAGCCGCGTGAACGTGGTGTACGAGGCCGACCTGGGCGTCCACTTCAACCTGGTCGCCGACGAGACCAACGTGGTCTTCTTCAATCCCGGAACCGATCCATTCCCCGACACCTGCGACGGCCTGGGCGGCGCGGACTGCTCGAGCCCGATCCTCGGCGCCCTGCCCGGCGCGCTCAGCTCGCGCATCACGTCACCGTACGACCTTTCCCATTGCCTGACCCGCATCGCCGGCGGCGTCGCGTACCTCAATGACGTCTGCCACCTCAACGGCGGCGTGTCGGGCATCCCGCGCGGCGGAGACGTGGACCCGTTCTCCGCGTTGGTCGTCATGCACGAGTTCGGCCACCAGTTCGGCGCCAACCACACTTTCAGCGGCACGCGCGGCCGGTGCGGCAACAACGCCAACCTCGCCACGGCATGGGAGGCCGGCTCCGGCTCCTCGCCCATGGCGTACGCGGGCGGCTGCCCGGTGGGCGACGCCCCGCCGTCGGACAACATCGTCCAGTTCGCCGAGCCGTTCTTCCACCATGGCTCGCTTGAGGAGATGCGGGCGTTCGTTTCCTCCGCCGCGTGCGTCAGCGTGTCCGCCACCTCCAATCACACGCCCGACATCGTCTCGGTCACCGCCAACGCGCCGATCCCGCCGGGAACCCCCTTCACCCTGACCGCCGCGGCCACCGATTCCGACGGCGATGCGCTCTCCTATTCATGGGAGCAGTTCGACAACGGCGCCCGCCGCCCGCTCTCGGGCGATGGCTCGGCCGACGACGGCACCGGCTCGCTCTTCCGCATCTTCACCCCCACGAGCGCGACCTCGCGCACCTTCCCGAAGATGGCCGACGTGCTCGCGGGCGTGCCCACGCCCGGCGAACGCCTCCCGACGGTCACCGGCGTCAACCGCCGCTTCCGCGTGCTCGTCCGCGACAACCACCCCGGAGCGGGCGGCACCGCGACGTCGGGCCTGGTGACGCTCGCGATCGCTTCGGGCGCTTCTCCGTTCGCGGTGACCGCCCCCGCGCCGGGCGCTTCGCTCGTGTCCGGCGCGGCCCACCCCGCTACGGTCACCTGGTCCGTGGGGAACACCAACGCGGCCCCGATCTCCGCCGCTTCCGTCACCATCCGCCTCTCGACCGACGACGGCGCCACCTTCCCGGTGAACCTGGGCACGTTCCCGAACAACGGCTCCGCGTCCGTTACCTTCCCCGTCCTTTCAACGTCAGGCGCGCGAGTCCGTCTCGACCCCGTCGGGAAGATCTTCTTCGCGGTCTCGCGCCCCTTCACGCTCCTCGATCACTGCCCCGCCGACTTCAACGGCGACACCAGCGTCGATGACTTCGACTTCTTCGACTTCCTCAACGCATTCAACGCCAACAACGCCAGCGCCGATTTCAACGGCGACACGGCCGTCGATGATTTCGATTACTTCGATTTCCTCAACGCATTGTTTGGTGGGTGTTAACAGGCCTCCACAGGTGAGTGATCGCCGAATGTTCACCTCGTGAGCGAAGATCGTGCCATCCGAGGCCGAAAACTGTGGCTCGCGCCGCATGGACATGATAGTCTGAAATTCCGTTTCACCCACGCGCCCGACGTGCACGCCCACCCCATCCCCCGTCCCCGCCGCGCGAAATGTGCCCGCGCCGTCCCGGGACGGAGTCACGCCCGCCCACATATTGGAACCCCATGATGCGTTTCTTCTCACGGACATGCTCGCTCGTATCCCGTCTCCGCGCCGCCGCCACGCTGACCGTCCTGGCCGCGGCCGCGACCGGCGCGGACGCGGGCGTCTGGACCAAGATCACCAACAACCCGCCCAGCGCGATCAACCTGATGCTGCTGCTCCCCGACGGCACGGTCATGTGCTCGGGCAACAACGGCAGCACCATCAGCAAGACCTGGTTCCGCCTGACGCCCGACATCCACGGCAGCTACATCAACGGCACGTGGACCTCCCTCTCGTCGATGATCAACACCCGCTTGTACTACCCGTCCCAGGTGCTGCGCGACGGCCGCGTCTTCGTCGCCGGCGGCGAGTACGGCACGGGCGGCCCCTTCGCCGAGATCTACGACCCGACCACCAACGTCTGGACGGCCCTCGCCATCCCCGCCTCGCTCTGGAACCCCGCCACCGACGATTTCTACGACTGCAACAGCGAGATCCTCCCCGACGGCAGCGTCCTGCTCATGCCGGTGTTCCCCCACACCTCTGGCCGGGCCATCAAGTACACCCCATCGACCAACACCTGGTCCAGCGGCGGAACGCTCTTCCGCGGCACCTACCAGGACGAGGCCACCTGGGTCAAGCTCCCCGACAACACCATCCTGACGCTCGACCCCTTCGGGCACAACACCTACGGCAACAACCCCTCCGAGCGCTACAACCCCGTCACCAACACCTGGATCAACGACGGCGTCTGCCCCGTCAACATGTACGATCCCTTCGGCTTCGAACTCGGTGGCGGCGTCATGCTCCCCAACGGCAAGGCGTTCTTCGTCGGATCGCTGCCCAACACCGCGCTCTACACCCCCTCGGGCACCACCGCGCCGGGCACCTGGGCCGCCGGCCCGATCATCCCGGGCAATCACGGCGTCCCCGACGGCCCGTGCGCCATGATGGTCAACGGCAAGGTGCTCTGCGCCGTCAGCCCCGTCGCCACCTCCGGCAACCACTTCCCCTCCCCGACCACCTTCTATGAATACGACTACGTCACCAACGCCTTCACCTCGATCACCGGCCCGACGGGCGCGTCCGATCCCATCGCCTGCTATCAGGCCTGCATGCTCTGCCTGCCCGACGGGTCCGTGATGTACTCCCACATGTCCAACACCGCCTACATCTACACCCCCAGCGGATCGCCCCTCCCGGCGGGCAAGCCCGTGATCACCAGCGTCACCCCCAACGGCGACGGCTCCTATCACCTCACCGGCACCGGGCTCAACGGCATCTCCGAGGGCGCCTCCTACGGCGACGACTTCCAGATGAACACGAATTACCCGCTGGTCCGCCTCACCAGCGGCGCCAACGTCTACTACGCCCGCACCTTCAACTGGAGCAGCACCAGCTTCATGACCGGCGCGCAGGTCCTCAGCACCGAATTCCGCCCCCCGGCCTCGCTCCCAGCGGGGCAGTACTCCTTGTACGCCGTGGGCAACGGCTTCGCGTCCGACCCCGTGCCGTTCTGCACAACCCCGCTGGCCATCAACTCCCAGCCCTCCTCCGTCAACGTCTGCTCCGGCGCGTCCGCGACCTTCACCGTCGGCGCCACCGGCACCGGCCCCATCACCTACCAGTGGCGCCGCGGCACCACCAACCTCACCAACGGCGGGCACTTCAGCGGCGTGACGACCGCCACCCTCACCGTCAACCCCGCCACCGCCGCGGACACCGGCACCAACTACAACTGCGTCGTCACGCACGGGTGCGGCAGCCTCACCAGCAGCAACGCGACGCTCGCCCTCCACAGCTGCTGCCCCGCCGACTTCAACGGCGACACCAGCGTCGATGACTTCGACTTCTTCGACTTCCTCAACGCCTTCAACGCCAACAACAACAGCGCCGATTTCAACGGCGACACCAGCGTCGATGACTTCGACTTCTTCGACTTCCTCAACGCCTTCAGCATCCCCTGCTGATGCCGAGCCGCGCCATCCCCGCGCCCGACAACGGCCCCGGCCCGCGCCGAGGGCCGTTTTCATTTCCGCGCGCCCGCCCCGCCCCTCCCCCCGAATCCACGCGCGATACGCTACACCGCGGCACGCGGCCGCACCGGCACGGGAGCCCAGCTTGGTCGGCGGCGGAAGCGACAACCTGTCCCGGGCGGCCGAGCTCCTCGCCCACGGGCGCCCCGCCCAGGCCGAGGCCATCCTCCGCCGGGTCGTCCAACGCCGCCCGACCGACGCCGCCGCCCTGACCCTGCTCGCCCAGGCGCTGGCCGCCCGGGGCGAGAAAACCCAGGCCGAGTACCACGCCCGCCGCGCCGCCGACCTCGCGCCATCCGGCGGATCCCTCACCCTGCTCGCCACCCTCCAGTACGCCTCGGGCAAACACGCCGAGAGCGAAGCCGCCCTCCGCCGCGCCGTCGAGGTCGAGCCCCGCTACTGGCAGGCCTGGTACACCCTCGGCGACGCCCTCACCCTCCGCAACGAGCCGTCCGCCGCGCTCGACGCCAACCGCCGCGCGATGGAACTCGCCCCGGACCGACCCGAGCCCCGCGGCCACTACGCCGCGAGCCTCATCGCCGTCGGACGCGCCCGCGAAGCCGCGAACCTGATCGAGTCCGCCGCCGCGCGCGGGCCCGTCGGGCACGACGAACAGAGCATGCTCTGCACCGCGCTCAATTACTGCGAGCACGCCGACCCCGCGCGCACGTTCGCGGCGCACGCCGCCTTCGGGCGCGCGCTCCGCGCCCGTGTCGGGCCCGCGCGCGAGACCTTTCCCAACGATCCCGACCCCGAGCGAACGGTACGCGTCGGGCTCGTCTCGCCCGACCTCCGCGCCCACTCCGTGGTCTGCTTCCTCGAACCCATCCTCGACCACCTCGACCGCGGCCGGTTCCACCTGCACCTGTACGACACCGCCGATCAGCCCGACCACGTCACCGCGCGCCTGCGCGGCCCCCGCCCCGCGCCCGTGACCTGGCGCACGCCGGGCCGCGACCCCGCGGCGCTCGACCGCGCCGTGCGGGACGACCGCATCGACGTGCTGGTCGATCTCGCCGGGCATTCGCAGGGCAACAGCCTGCCGAGCTTCGCGCGCCGGCTCGCGCCCGTGCAGGTCACCGCCCTGGGCTACCCCAACACCACGGGGCTCGATTCCATCGACTACCGCCTCGTCGATGCCCGCACCGACCCGCGCGGCGGCTCCGATGCCCTCGCCACCGAGCGCCTCGTCCGGCTCGACCCCCATTTCGCCTGCTACCGCCCCCCCGCCGACGCCCCCGAGCCCGCCCCCCGCGCCCACGACCACACCACCTTCGGATCGTTCAACCACCTCGCCAAGATCACCCCCGAGCTGATCGCGTCATGGGCGGACCTCCTCCGCTCCGTCCCACGCTCCCGGCTGGTGCTCAAGAACACCGGGCTGGGCGACGCGACGCTCCGCCAGCGGCTCCGCGACCAGTTCGCCGCCCTCGCCGTCACGCCCGACCGCCTCGACCTCCGCGGCCAGGCCGCCGCGCCGCGCGACCACCTGGCCATGTACCACGAGATCGACGTCGCCCTCGACACCTTCCCGTATCACGGCACCATCACCACCTGCGAGGCGCTCTGGATGGGCGTGCCCGTGATCACGATCGCCGGCGCCGCCCACGCCGGCCGCGTCGGCACGACGCTCCTGCACGCCGCCGGGCTCGACGACCTCATCGCGCCCGACCTTTCCGCCGCGTCCCACCTCGCCCGAGCCCTCGCCGCCGACACGCGCCGCCTCGACCATCTGCGGGCCACCCTCCGCGCCCGCCTTTGCGCCGGCGCCCTGTGCGACGAGGCCGCGTACGCGCGCCGGCTCGGCGCCGCGTTCCGCGCCATGTGGACGGCCCGGTGCGCGTCCCCCGGCCGCGGCGGACGCGACGCCTACATTGACCCGCGCCCATGAGCAACGCCTGGAGCAAGATCGAGCGGGCACGCGCCCTGCTGGAGCAAGGCAAGCCGGACCAGGCCGAGCCGCTCCTCCGCCGCCTCATCCAGCAACTGCCCCGAAGCGCCGACGCGCACAGCGCCCTCTCCATCGTCCTCGCCGCGCTCCGCAAGCACGACCAGGCGGCGTACTTCGCGCGGGCCGCCCTCGCGCTCGTCCCCGACAATCCCGGCCTCACCCTCAACCTCGCGGCCATGCTCTGGGCCGCGGGCAAACAGGACGAGTCCATCGAGCACTTCGCGCGCGCCGCCGAACTCGACCCCGCGCGCCTCGAGACCCGCCTCGCCCTCCTCGACGCCCTCCGCGAGAGCCGCCGCTTCGCCCGGGCCGAGGCCGGCGCCCTCGAAGCCCTGCAGCGCTGGCCCGATCACCCCGAACTCGTCCCCCGCCTGGCCGCCGCGCAGATCGCCGACTCCCGACCCGAGGCCGCCGCCGACACCGCGCGCCGCGCCCTCGTTCGCGACCCCGCCAACCACAACCTCCTCAGCGTCCTGGCCCACGTCCTGAACTACCTGCCCGACACCGACCCGCACCGGCGCGAATCGCTCGACGCGCACCGCCGCTACGGCGCCGCGCTCCGCGCCGCGCTCGGACCCGGACCGACGCTCCCGCGCCGGGCCGTGCCCCCCGGCCAGCCCCTCCGCGTCGGCCTGCTCTCGCCCGACTTTCGCGCCCACCCGGTGGCCATCTTCTCGCTCCCCCTGCTGACGCACGCCCGCGCCGAGGGCCTCGACATCACCTGCTACATGAACCTGGAGCGCTCCGACCCCGTCACCGAGCGCACCCGCGCCCTCGCGTCACGCTTCCGGCAGGTCGAGTCGCTCTCGACCGAAGCGCTCCGCGACCGGATCCGCGCCGACGGCATCGACATCCTCATCGATCTCTCCGGCCACACCCAGGGTCACCGCCTGGCCGTCTTCCAGACCCGGGCCGCGCCCGTGCAGGCCACCTACCTCGGCTACCCCAACACCACCGGCGTCGAGACCATGGACTTCCGCATCGTCGATCCGCACACCGACCCCCCCGGCGCGGACCGCGATTGCACCGAGCGCCTCGTGCGCCTCGACCCGTGCTTCATCTGCTACGCGCCCCTCGACCCCGACGCCGCCCCGCCCCCCGCTCCCGCCGCGATCCCCGCCCACGAACCCGTACGCCTCGGCTCCTTCAACACCCTCCTGAAGATCACCGACGACGTGATCGCCGCCTGGGCCGCCATCCTCGCCCGCGTCCCCGACGCCACGCTCGTGATCAAGAACCACGCCCTGACCGAGGACGACTGCCGCGCCCGCGTCCGCGACCGCTTTGTCGCCGCGGGCGTCGATCCCGTCCGCCTCGAGCTCGCACCCCCGGCCCGCTTGTACGCCGACCACCTGCGCGCGTACCACCGTGTCCACCTCGCCCTCGACACCTTCCCCTACAACGGCACCACCACCACCTGCGAGGCGCTCTGGATGGGCGTGCCCGTGGTCGGCCTGGTCGGACGCATCCACGCCGCACGCGTCGGTGTCAGCCTGCTCCACGCGGCGGGCCTGAGCCAACTCCTCGCGCCCGATCGCGACGCGTACATCGCCCTCGCCGCCGCGCTCGCCACCGACCGCCCCCGGCTCTCCGCCCTCCGCGAGGGCCTGCGCGAACGCACCCTCGCCTCGCCGCTCTGCGACGCCCGCGCCTTCACCCGCCGCTTCGCACGCGCCTGCCGCGACATGCACGCCGGCTGATCCCCGCGCCCCCTCCCAGCGCCGCGACCACCGTTCCTCACGCTACCCCTTCCGACCCAGGAACCAGCCCACGCCCGCGCTCAGCGCCACCACCCCGGCCAGGATCCCCAGCCCGGGATAGAAATTCTCCGCGAACCACGTCACCAGGCCGCTCTTCTGCACGCCCGTGAGCGCCATCACCGTCACCACCAGCAGGAACCCCAGAATCACCGTCATCGCGAACGCCAGGCCGCCCGCGATGCCCGACCACGTCCCGTCGTAGGGCTCCGCCGCGATCATCATCGCCCCGCCCGCCATCGCCATCCCGCCCTCGGTCGCAGGCGTCGATTCGAACAGGCCCCCCGCGCTCTCGCCCGATGCATCCGTGGCGGGCGCCTCGTCCTTCGATCCG
The DNA here is from genome assembly GCA_016794925.1 of Phycisphaerae bacterium. Classification (GTDB taxonomy): domain Bacteria; phylum Planctomycetota; class Phycisphaerae; order Phycisphaerales; family UBA1924; genus JAEUIW01. The sequence continues at coordinate 11,134 of JAEUIW010000027.1, read as the reverse complement.
CCGTACACCTCCTCCAGCACGTCCCCGCCCAGCGAGGTGTCGTCCGCCTCGCGCGTCAGGTCCAGCAGACCCGAACCCGAGCCCGATCCCTCCGACGTGCCGAACCCCGCCGCGCCGCCGCCCCCGGACGAAGCCGTGATCTGCGTCTGCGCCGCCGCGTCCGCCTGCTCCAGGTCGTCCGTGTCGAAAATGCTGATCCCCGAACGCTCCTTCGGGCTCTCCTCGGAACCCGCCGGCGACGCCACGCCCGGGGCCGTGCCCGGGCCATCATCGTCCGCCAGCGGGATGATCCCCACCGAGGACCCGCCCGCGCCCGACCCCGACAGCTTGATCTCTTCGTCGTCGTCCGTCTTCGCCAGCAGATCCACCTGCTCGCGCTTGAACATCAGCTTGTCGCGATCGCGGAACTCCTGGATCCGGCCGCTCTCGGCCATCTTCCGGACCTCGTCCACGGTCACGCCCAGTTTCTCGGCGGCTTCCTCGGCGGTATAGAACAACTTGGCCATCGCGGCACTCTCCCAAAGACCCCCTCGCGACCCCCGACCCCGACCCCGACCCGCCCGGCACGCCGTCACGCGCGTGCGCAGGCTAGATTGATCCCCGATGAGGCGAGACTGGAAGCATACCCGACCGACGCCTCTCTTGCCCCCCCATGCCCGCCGCCGGGGTCCCCACCCCCCCCACCCCCCCCTCGCCCCGGATGCGCCCGGTGAACTCCCCGTCTTCCGCCTCCCGCACCCGCCCGCTCCCATCGAACCCTTCGATCTCGCTCACCCCGAGGTTCCCCCACCTCTCCACGGCCTCACCATCCTCCACCTCTCAGACCTGCACGTCCGCACGCCGATGCGCGGAAGGCGCCACCATGCCCAACTCCTCCACGCCCTTTCCACAACCCCCGCCGATCTCGTTCTGCTCACGGGCGACTACATGGACCGCCCCGGAAACGAGCGCGCCGCACTCGATGTGCTGCGCGACATTCTCGAGGCCGCCCGCGCCCGCCTCGGCATCTTCGGCATCGCCGGGAACCACGATTCCACCGTGTTCATGCGCCTGGCTCGCGGCGAAACACGCATGGAATGGCTGAATAATCAGGCCGTTGACCTGCTTGTCCCAGCCGCCGGGGCCGGGGGAGAATCGAACACGGGCACCCCGCTCCGTCTCATCGGCCTGTCTTGGCCCGAGGACGTCGTCGCCGCCGTCCTCGACGAACCACCCACCCCGGCCTTCACCATCGCCCTGGCGCACAGCCCAACGGCCATCATCCCCGCGGGCGAATTCGGGATCCCGCTCCTGTTCGCCGGCCACACCCACGGCGGCCAGGTCCGCATCTCCGGCGCCCTCGCGCCGCACACCTCGAGCGACCTGCCCCCCGACCTCGCTTCCGGCCTGCTCCGCTACCGCCGCACCCTGGCCGTGATCTCGCGCGGCCTGGGCGAGGCCGTGTTCCCCGGCCTGCGCTTCAACTGCCCGCGCCAGGCCCCGCTCATCACCCTCCGTTCCGCCCCATTCGCCTCGAACGATACCTCGCAGTTATGGGACCAACAAGTCGTTCGTTCCCAGACCTGGTGAGCCGCCCGAAAAAACTGGCCGGTGCCTCCCGATTTCTCGCTGGGTACTTGAGCGTGCCGTGCGATCCGCGGCACGGACAGATCCTCCGCCGCCTCCTCACGCGCGCGGCGTCAACCAACGGGAGCGCACGCATGACGCGGGCAGAAACCATCAAGCTGGCGGTTCTTTCCGGTTCCATCCTCGCGGCCGCGGTCATCATGCGCGCGCCGTTGCACGCCGGCCCGCTCGACCCGCCCGCGGGCCCGGTCGCCTCGACCTACAAGACCCTCAACGAGGTCGAGCCGCGCACACCCATCAACGCCACCACCACCGGCGGCGACGCCGACAGCACCTTCCGCATCGCGCAGCCGGGGTCGTACTACCTCACGGGCGGCTTCACCGCCGCCGCGGGCAAGAAGGGCATCGAGGTCGCCGCCAACAACGTGACCATCGACCTCAACGGCTTCGAGATCGTCGGCAACGGCGGCAGCAGCGCCGTGGCCCACGGCATCGACCCGCAGCCGGGAACCTACGGGATGGTCGTCAAGAACGGTTCCATCCGCAACTTCCCCGGCTCGGGCATCGAGGGGCTCGACTCGGGCGCCAACCGCATCATGTTCCTGCGCGTCGACGCCTGCGGCATCAACGGGATCGGGCTCAACTCCGGCTCGACCATCGAGTCGTGCATCGTCTCCGCGTGCGGCGCCGGCGGCGGGGCCACCCCGGGCGGGATCGCCACCTCCAACGGCGTGGGCGTGTTCAACACCGTCTCGGGCGCCAACTCCGGTTTCGGTCTCTCGGGGGGCACGGACATGAACGTGTCCGGCTGCACCTTCTCGGGCAACTCGACCTTCGGCTGCGCCGTCGCCCGCGGCTCGACCGTCTCCACCAGCTCGGCCTCGGGCAACACCGCCGGCGTGGGCTTCTCGCTCGAGCAGTCCTGCACGATCGCCTCGTGCTCGGCGTACAACAACACGCAGGCGGGCATCGCCGCGGGCGCGGGCTGCACCATCAGCGACTGCTCCGCCAACGAGAACGGCCTTCAGGGCATCGCCTCCGGGGACGCCTGCTCCATCACCAACTCCACCGTCAAGAGCAACCTCAACTCCGGCATGCAGCTGGGGGCCACCTGCACCGTCACCAACTGCTCGGCCCTGCTCAACGCCGCGCACGGCATCAACGCCTCCACCGGCACCTCGGTGCTCAACTGCACCGCCCGCCAGAACACCCTCGACGGCATCAGCCTCGCCGGCGGTTGCATCGTCACCGGCTGCTCGGCCGTCTCCAACACCGACGACGGCATCAGCGTCACCAGCGGCTCGACCGTCACCGGATGCACCGCGTCCGGCAACGGCGACGACGGCATCGTCGCCGGCGCCGACTGCCGCGTCCGGGCCAACAACTGCGACAGCAACGGCGCCTCCTCCGCCGACGGTTGCGGCATCAACATGTACGGCGGGATCTTCCCGCTCTTCAACTCCGACTCCCGCGTCGAGGAGAACAACTGCACCGACAACGACACCGGCATCTTCGTCTCCGACAGCGGCAACATCGTCTTCCGCAACACCTGCTCCGGCAACACCACCAACTTCAGCATCAACGTCAACTGCAACGTCGGCACCATCTTCGTCCTCTCCCCCGGCGCCGCCATCACCACCGGCAACTCGTTCGCCAACTTCGAGTTCTGATCCGCCTCGCCCCCCGGGCGGAGGAACGCGCCGGAGCGGCACGGGCTCCGGAGGGGACGCCCGCGCTCGCGCAACGCCGGATCAACCATGCGTTCAACAGGCAGGGTGGGCGCGGCGGCTCCGCAAGGACCGCCGCGTTCGCGCGCCCCGGAACGTGATCACCACGGCACGCACGCCCGTACCAAACAACTGAACGCGGCGCCAGGGACCGCCTTGGCCTCCGGATGCGACCCGCGTTCTGGTCGCGGGGTCGGATCTTGTGAGGGCTGTGTGAGCCCCGGCTCCTCCCACCCGCCCCGCGGGCCGAGCCATGCCCAGACGCTTGTTCAGGCGCTCCCACCACGATCTCGTTTGCCCAAGTGTCAGGTTTCGCGACTTGTGCGAATACCCATAGAGATCAATCGCTAAGCCCGGCCGCGCGGTCTCGGCCTGTGCCGCCGCAACAGAACCACGGCCGGTTCAGAAACGAGAACCCTGATGCACGCCCCACGCGCTCGCCCAGCCCTCAGTTCCGCGATCGTTGCGCTCTCGCTCGCCGCCACGGCGAGCACCGTGCGGGCGCAGGGCGCGCCCCCGCGTCAGTACTACATCACCGACATCGGCTTCATCGGCGGGGACACCGCCAGCGCCGCGTACCACGTCAACGACTACGGACAGGTGGTCGGGTACAGCGGGGCGGGCGGGAACTACCAGCCGTTCCTCTGGCAGCCCGTTGCGCCCAACAGCATCACCGGATCGATCCACGCGATCGGCACGTTCGGCGGCGCGAGCGGCGCCGCAACCAGCATCAACCGTTACGGGCAGGTGTCCGGCTACTCCACCGACTCCTCGGGCAACAACCAGATGTTCCTGTGGAGTCCCACGGCCAATAACTGGAACACCACCGGCGGTTCGATGCACCAACTCGGTTCCGTCGGGTACCCGAATTACTGGCCGACGGGCATCAACGATTCGGGGCAGGTCGCCGGATCCGCAACTTCGAGCCCGGTCCTGTGGACACCCAACACCAGCAACGGAACCTCGGGAACCACGCAGATCCTTCCCGTCAGCAGCTACGGCTCGGCGCGGGCGCTGAACAACGGGGGCGAGGCCGCCGGTCACATGGCCGGCTACGGCGGCACCTATCAGGCGGTGCGCTACACGCCCGGGTCGGGAGGCTACACATACAAGAACATCGGTGATGTTCTCGGCTCCGCGGCCTACGGGCCCGGCGCCGCCGAGGGTGTGAACGACAACGGGATCGTGACGGGCAGCTGCAGCGGCAACGCATCCGGAGGTCAACCCCGCGCCTTCCTCTGGAACAGCAGCGACCAGGTGTGCACCATCTACACGCCCAATCTTCTCTACACGGCGGGCAATGACGCGAACGAACTGGGCGCGGCGGTGGGGTATTTCTCGGATGCGCCCAACGTCACCAAGTCGTACCTCTACGAAGGCGCGATGAACGGCGGCATGACCTTCGACCCCAACCAGTTCTACGACCTGCAGTACGGCATCGACCCGTCGTTGGGGTGGAACCTCCTCGGCGCATTCGGCATCAACAACGCCGGGCAGATCTGCGGCTACGGCGTCCTGAACGGCGCCACCCACGCGTACCTGCTGACCCCCGTCCCCGCGCCCGGCCCCGCGTTGCTGCTCGGGCTCGGCGCCCTCGCCGCCGCGCGCCGACGCCGTGCCGGTTCGCCCACCTCGAGCACCTGACCCCCGGCCCGTATCCTGGGCGCGACGGGAATGGCGGCCCGGGCGTTCAACCGCTCGGCCGTGGACCCGACAGGCGGGGTGGGCGCGCCGTGAGGCGCGGCGGACACCGGTCCCGTCCCGGCGCGCGCCGGCCGCGCCAAAGAACACGCGGCCAGCGCGCGGCGCGGGTGATCTCGTGAACATCCGTTCACCCGAACCTCAGAACAGGATGCGGAAGCCCAGCGTGACCATGAGGTCGATCTCGGGGCGACGGTCAACATCTCGAAAGATCGGAAAGCCGATCGCCGCTTCGAGGGCGAAGGTCCGGGCCTCGTAGAGAATGCCGGGGCCGAGGAGAACCTCGTTGTCCCCGTTGGTCTCGCAGAGGCCGTGGAGTTCCAGCGTGAAGTACGTTGCCGCCGTGGTTCCCTCCGTGTACGCCGCGGGATCGAGCCGGAACAGATACGAGGTGTCGTACCGCAGCGCATCGCTCGGACCGTCGCCCGCGAAGGCGTTGAACGCGTCCCCGCCGGTGTTGAACGAATAGGTAAGGGCCTGGTTGAACCCGTGGCGGCCCAGGATGGAGGTGAAGACAACCCCGGCGAAAGGATCCCACGAGTGACTGCCCAGATCGCCGCTGCCCGTGGGGGCCTGGACCCCCGCGAAGAACGCGACGCGGACGGAATCCACGGGGTTGAGGTCCCACTGGAAAGGCCGCCACTTCAACGAAAGCGACGCGTCCCCCGCGCCCCACAGCGTGTCGGTCCCCGCCGCGCCCGCCGGGTCCTCGATACTGAGCGTCAAGGGGAGCGTGAGCGTGGCGGAGAGCTCGCGCGTGATGCCGACGCTCAGAGCGGTGGTGGCGACGAGCATATCGATGTCGCGGCGCTCGGGAGCAGGATCGTCGCCCAGGCTCAGGTATTGCAGACGCTGGCGCAGGTACCACTTTCCCACCCCCGGCTGGGTCGCGGCGGGGGTGTTGGCCGCCTCCTGCCCGCGGGCCAGGCCGGCCGGAACGAGCACGGCCAGCCCCGCGACGACGGCCGCCGCGCGACCTCGCGCCCACGTGAGGGGATGCGTGCGGGCTCGGCCGTTCATGGGATGCGCACCTCCACCAGGCTGAAGCCGCTGTCATCCACGGCCTTGGCGAGCTGCGCCCGGGTCACGCGGGCCCCGGGCGCGAACCCGACCCTCACCTCGCCCGATCCCATGTTCACGTTCGCCGACACGACACCGGGGACCGTCAGGAGTTGCGTGTCCACGTTGCTGGCGCAGAGCGGGCAGCTCATCCCGTGGACGATGAGCGTGGCCGAGGAGCCCGTGATCGTGGCGGTGTCGGCCAAGGACTCGGTGGGAAACGCCCCGCGTGAACTCGCGCACCCGGGTAGCAGCACGGCGGAGACAGGCACGGCGAGCATGAAGAGAAACACAGCCCTCGAATTCATGAATGGAGTGTCCTTGAAAAGCAGTTTGGGAGCGTCCGCGCCGGCCGCGGTCGAACCCGGACGCGGAGCGGACGCGATGTGTGCGAGCCGGGCACGGGCACGCCGGCTGCCGCGGAACCTCACGCCGAAGGGCACGGGCGCGGCCCGGGAGCGGCGCGACACTCCCGAGACCATCGCGACACGACCGCCACGGTCCACGCGGCGATCAGGGACCACCGGACCTAGATGATGAGCGCGCAGCGCTGGCGCAACAGGGTTGTCACGGGCCCCGGAACGGACCCCGACGCGACCTGAACCACGCGCGTCAGGCTCGAGCGCTCCGCGGGCGGCGGGATGAACGCGAAGACTGCCGGAGCCGCCGGCGCGAACAGGTGGGCCGGGCGGGGAACCTCGCCCTTCATGCTCGGGGCCGCCTTGCACCGGCACGAGCCGCCGCAGCGCTCGCAGCCGCCTCCGGGAGCCGCGCCGTCCGGCACCTTCGCCCCACACGCGAACGCACGCTCGGCCGTGCCGCTCCCGCCCGACCGGCAGCAACCGGGCTTGGATGCCGCGGGCGCCAAGGCGCAGCGAGCCGAGACCGCTACCGCCGTCTTGGGCGGGCACAGGCAGACCGACGGCGAGAACGCCAACACGATCGCCAGCAGCAGCCGCGGGATGGGAGATCGCGAAATCACTCTGGAATGAAGAATATGCCGAGACCGGTCACGCCGGACCCGTGCCGGACCTGATCGAGCGTGGGAGTCGGCCTCGACCCCCCCCCCACCCCCACCCCCCACCCCCCACCCCGTGAGAAAGCCGGGCGCCACTGCATCTGGAGCGGCACGCCCATTGACTCACGACCATGACCGCACGCGCGTTTGACCCGTGCACACTCATATCTGGGTGATTTCGACCAGCGGAGCCTCGTTCTCGTGTGAACTCGCCGATTTCCACACTTGCCTGTTCGTGATATAACAGGCACCGGGACAAAATAAATACAAATTTAGTACGATCAAAACACACAGTTTGACACACGGGGGGGGGGGGAGGAGGTACTCTGTAACTGCGGAGGACGCGCATGCGCTCGCGGAATCTCCAGTTCGTCGGTGGTACGTTCATCGCTCTGACCGCGGCCACCGCGGCGGCGCTCGCACAAGCGCCCGACCGCGACACCGTTCAGAAGTGGTTTGACGCCGAGTGGAAGGCCGCTCAAACGATCCCTGACCTCGGCGATGCGTCCATCACCTGGCGGATGGAGTTCGCCTATGTGCCCTCGGAATCCGAACTCGAGGAACTCCGCGCCCGCGTCGAGGGCCGACCCGACCACCCCGAGCGGGGAAAACTCCGTGCGTGGCGAAGGGCATTCGAAGGAGAGCCCGAGTTCCTTCGGCATCAGTTGTGGATGCGTGGGCAAGGCCAGTGGCGGTTCAATATTGAAGACGGCCCGACGGCAACCCCCACCTACACCGACATCACCCTGTCGCCGAGCGGCATGTGGACGCTCTCGCGTCAGCAACTGTCCCGCGCGAAAGCCGGTGATCCCGCGTTTGACAATACGAAATACCATGAAAACACTTTCTGGCCGCAGATCCGACGGTTCATGTTCGGCGGCATCGCCAGCGGATGCGTATCGTGCGAACGCGACCCGCTCGTGCTGTCCGGAACGCGCTGGAGCGTAACCGTCAGATCCCGCAGCGCGGGTTCCGTTCCTCTCCTAACAACGAGTTATGAAGGACACTGGGACGCGGCCGCGGGCCGTGGTTTTACCGATACGTTATACATCCGGCCGCACCCAAACGCTGCGAATCCGAACGGCGCCCGGTTCGAATTCTCCGGATGGTCCTACCGCGATGCGCTCGCGCGGTGGATGTGCGACCGTGTGGTCGAAAGTCACGCGAACGGACCTGTCCAGCGGGTGTACCTGCTGGAGGAGGTGGCCCCCAATAACCCCGGTCGATTCAACGAGGTGGCAAAGGAGCCCGCCCCGAACGGGACCGATGCGGTGCGCGGCACGGTCACGTTCACGTCCGTTCTCGACTACCAGGGAGAGAAGATCGAGATCCGCGAGCTCGATGGTGACGGAACCGTAAAGAGGGCGGTGGCGCCGCGGCCCACGCCGGACCCCGGGCGCTGGCCGTCGTGGGTCGAACCCAGCGCGGGCGGGCTTGTCATTGGCGCGTGCCTGCTCGTCGCCTGGCGACGGAACACGCACAACATCGAATCGAAGCAATCGTGATCGAACCGACCACACCGGAGACATGACATGACGCTGCAAACGGACCGCTGTCGTTTCGCCTCGCGCACGCGCATCGGACGCTGCTTGGCGGCGCTCGCGATTCTGCTCGCGCCGTCGCTCGTCCTCGCGGGCTTGGCATGTTGGAAGGACAACGGCGCGAAGTCGTGCTGCATGCCCGAGCTCGTGCTCTGCTCCGGCAGTTGTGAGCCCAATGAACCACCATCACACTGGGGGTGCCAGGGAACATCCGATCATACCTACACGGTGCCGACCGTAAAGAAAGTGCTCTCGGGTGGTCGAATCGAACTCACGACATTGCTTATCGGCACATGCACGAAGGTGAACAAGGCGTGCGGAGCGTGCCCCGGCGAGTGCATCGCGCTCATGCAATTCGAGGTTGAGTGCGTCGATACCTATCCTTCCGACTCGTTCTGCCCATGACCATGCTTCCCGCGTCAGGAACCCGGCCCGCGCCCCGGCAGCGACGATATCGGATCGGACGGCGCTGCCTCGATCTGGTGATGGTGATCTTCCTGACCGCCTCGATCGGGAAGCTTTCTTCCATCAATGCCTTTGCGGACAGCCTGTTGAGTTGGAGCCTGATCCCCCGGTCGCTGCGCCCAACGCTCACGCTGCTCGTGCCCGTCCTCGAACTGTCGATCGCATGCTCGTGGTTCCTGCGGCTGTCAACGCGTGCCGCCGCTGTTGCCGCGGGATCGCTCCTGATCATGTTCACGATTGTGTACGCCGCCCACGTGCTGTTCGCACGCCCCCCGAACTGCCAGTGTCTCGCCCAGATCGACGCATTCTGGCGGGGGCGCGGCGAGACCCAGCATTACCTCGCGCGGAACAGCGCGCTCCTGGGGTTGCTCGTCGTCGGCTCCTGCTTGACGCCCGGATGCACCGCGCAACGGAACTCCTCCCCCCCCGGTGATCGGTTCGGCACCACACCGCGCGACGCACGTTCGCGCGCCCCGTCGGCGTTCACCCTGCTCGAGACGCTCATCTGCATCGTCGTCGTGGCCGTTCTCCTCGCGCTGGCCCTCCCCGCCGTGCGCCACTTCCGCGCCGCCTCGCGGGAGACCGGCTCCCTCTCCAACCTGCGCTCGCACGCGCAGGTCTTCGCCGCGTACGCGTCCGACTTCCACGACCTGCTCCCCTACTTCACGCCGCCCGGTTCATCGAAATTCGTCATGCCCTGCGCCACCCGCGGCGAGGTCACCGGGCCGCACTTCGGCACGCACGCGTACTGGAACTACGGCCTCGCCGATCGCGCCTACGGCGGCAACCCCGGCCACGATTCGTTCTACCCGCCCGGGACGCAGGCGTTCAGCGGCACCGACTACGCCTACGCGTGCGACCTCATCGCCGCGCCCGAGTACTGGAACCCCTCGACCCGAACCTCGCCGGAGCAGTGGCGGCCCACGGCCCTCTCGCTCGTCCGCTTCCCCTCCGCCAAGGTCCTCATGATCGACTCCGTCCCGATCTTCCGCGACCTGGTCGATATCGCCTGGCGCAACCCCAACATCCGCCTCGGCGCGGCGTTCATCGACTCCTCCGCCTCGGTGCTCGGCCTCGACGAGCTCGTGCCCGGGTACGAGGGCGGCGATGGCCACGTGGACGGCTGCATTCACACCGTCGATTTTCCCTACGGCCTGCACACCCTTGACGGCATCCGCGGCCGCGACATCCGGTGAGCGCACGCTCCTCCCCCTCCGCTCCCTCCCCCCCTCCCCACGACTACCCGCCGACCTCCAGCGTGTCCCGGAGCGTGCGGCCGTGCCCATCCCCGCCCGCCCCGGTGCGCAACGGCGCGAATTCCACCACCACCGTGCCCCCGCCGCTCCCCCCTCCGCTCCCCCCTCCGTCCGCCGCGGCCACCCATCCCGGGACGCCCGCGAGCACGAACACGAAACCCCGCGCCACGCCGTCGAAGTACGCGCCGGCCCGCGCGGCGTCGGTCAGGTCGATCGCCCACGCCGGCTCGTCGCTGCCCACGTCCGGCGAGAGCGGCGGTCGCCGCAGCTCGATCCGCATCACGCCCAACCACTTCACGCCCGTGCCCGTGGCGTCGAGCAGGTCCACGTGCAGGACCAGCACCACGCCGCCGGACCCGTCCCGCTCCAGGCGCGTCAGCGGGTGGATCCGGAGCGCCTCGGGGGCGAGTTGATCCAGCAGCCAATCCGCCGCGACGGGAACCTCCCCCAGCCCCGGCGCGGGCGCGTCGCCGGCCCGGATCGGGGCGGTCGCCCCGCCCTGGATCCCCGGTCGGTTCGGCGCGCACGACCACGCCGCGGCGAGCAGGCACCCGCACGCCCCCGCCCGCGCGGCCACGCGGCACCATGTCGATCCGAGCGTCGATCGCACCGCTCATTGTAAAGCCCGATTCCGAATCGGGTCGAGCCGCGCCGCCGGCGGGCCCGGGCCGATTCAGCACCCGTTGAAGAACGCGTTCAGGAAATCGAAGTAGTCGAAATCGTCCACGCCGGTGTCGCCGTTGAAGTCGGCGGACGGGTCGTCGGCGAAGAAGGCGCTGAGGAAGTCGAAGTAATCGAAGT
>JAEUIW010000279.1:269-528 GCA_016794925.1 Phycisphaerae bacterium | reverse complement strand
CGCCTCCTGAACGCCACGCATGGGCAGTTCCATCGGCGCACTCAGCCGCGAGAAGTTCAGGGCCGGGATCGCGGTCGTGTGGAAACCGTCCTTGCCGGTGGATCGTTCAATCAGTCCGGCCAGTTCGCGGACGCGGGCATCGAGAGGGGAATGGGAGTCGGGCATGGAAGGGCCTGCGGTGCCGGCGTGTGGACTGGAAGCGAGTCTACGCAGCGGGTGAGTGGATGGAACCGTCTGTGGCCGGGCTGCGCAGGATCAG
>JAEUIW010000279.1:0-234 GCA_016794925.1 Phycisphaerae bacterium | reverse complement strand
ATCGCGGAGGAACCGGATATCGACGCCACGGCGGCGGCGCCCAGACTGCGCCCCGTCCCGGCACAGCCCGTGCCGAGTTCCCCCAACGAGGTGCCCCATGTCCGGAATCGAAGGAAAAGTCATCGCCATCACCGGCGCCAGCAGCGGCATCGGCGAGGCCGCCGCGCGCGAACTCGCCCGTCGCGGCGCGAAGGTCGTGCTGGGCGCGCGGCGCACCGATCGGCTCGAACAGCT
>JAEUIW010000278.1 GCA_016794925.1 Phycisphaerae bacterium | reverse complement strand
ATCGGCATCCCGCAAACGAGCTCCATCACGAAGTACGGCCGGCCGAGGTCGGTCTCGCCGCCGTCGAGCACGCGCGCAATATTAGGATGGTCCATCATCGCCAGCGCCTGACGTTCGGCCTCAAATCGGCCGACGACCTGGCGACTATCCATCCCGGGCTTGATGATTTTCAGCGCCACTTTTCGGCGCACCGGCGCCAGCTGCTCGGCCATGTAGACGACGCCCATCCCCCCTTCGCCGATCTGTTCCAATAGCTTGTAGCGGCCAATCAACGTGCCGGGACGCTCAAGCATTGGCAGAAGGGCCCTTGCCGACAGTGCGTCGCCGGGTCGCTCCAGGAATTGACCGGCGCGAAAGTGATTCGCTACCATCCGCTCAACTTCCTGACGCAGATCGGCGTCTTCGCCGCAGGCCTGTGCCAGATAGCACGACCGCTCGGAGAGATCCGCGATTTCGACGGCGACGCAGAGAATGGTTTCTAATTGCTGATGCGAGATGGCCGTCATGGGAACTTTTCGCTATCGGGAG
>JAEUIW010000277.1 GCA_016794925.1 Phycisphaerae bacterium | reverse complement strand
CTCGGTGGTCAGCTCGATCTTGCGCGCCTTGAGGGTGCCGGCGTCGATCGCGGCGTTGCGCTCCTCGATCGCCAGCCGGATGCCCTGGTCGGTCGATTGACCGAACGTCGCCTCCGAGCCCGTCATCGACGCGAAGTGACCGATCTTGATCGGGCTGTTGTCCGGGACGCTGCCGCCAGCGCCGCCGGAGCCAGCCGAGCCAGCGGACCCCGAGGAGCCGCCGCCTCCGCCGGTCTGGTTCCGCTTCCGCTCGCAGCCCGCGGTGACCGCGAGCGCCACGACCATGCCCAGCAACGCCAGGCGTGAGATTCGCCAACCAGTGAGATTCACGGCCATGCTCCTCGAGTAGGAGGATGGCGTAGCGTGTTGCTGGCGCGCGAGTCAACCCTGGGCGCGCGGTCGCCGCCGACCTGCGGGTGGATCGCATCGGCGCGCCGTGATACCTCGACCGTCGCGCCCCGGCGCGACTCATGAGCCAAGCCCAGGCCCGCCATTCGACGTCGATGCCCGCCCACGGGCACCACTACC
>JAEUIW010000276.1 GCA_016794925.1 Phycisphaerae bacterium | reverse complement strand
CTGTTCGAGATGAAGTTCTTCTTCACCTCGGCCATCGCGTCGTCCGAGGGCGGCGAGGCCCACTCGGCCGAGAGCGTGCGCCACAAGATCAAGCAACTGATCGACGGCGAACGGGCCGAGGCCGACGTCCACTCCGACGACCGCCTGGTCGAGATCCTGAAGGACGCCGGCGTCGACATCGCGCGCCGCACCGTCGCCAAGTACCGCGAAGCCATGCGCATCCCCTCGTCGGTGGAACGCCGCCGGATGCTGAAGGAACCGGCGTAGGTCGCCAAGGCGTCGGGCGGCTCGGCGACCGCCTGCGCCCCGTCGCGGCGCCGGCCGCCTGGCGGGTGGAAAAAAGGCGATAGAGCGGACGGAACCGGAGTCGAACTGGTCCGTTTGCACGAACGGGGGGGAACGCGCCGCACGTCGGCCCGCGCCCTTGTTCGTTCATTCCGGACCGGCTGACGCGCCCTGGCGGCCGTCGGGCGGGCCAGCCGTCGAAGCTTCGGAGTCCCTGCGTCTTCGCGCGCAGGGCCGCCACGCG
>JAEUIW010000275.1 GCA_016794925.1 Phycisphaerae bacterium | reverse complement strand
CGAGCACCCGGTCACCGAGATGGTGGTGGGCATCGACCTCGTGGCCGAGCAGATCCGCGTCGCCAGCGGCGAGGCGCTGTCGGTCACCCAGGACGAGATCGAGCGCCGCGGCCACGCCATCGAGTGCCGCATCAACGCCGAGGACCCCGCCGGCGGGCGTTTCCTGCCCTCCCCCGGCCGCATCGACACCCTCGTCGTGCCCAACGGGTTCGGCACCCGCTGGGACGGGGGCTACGAGTCCGGCGACGAGATCAGCCAGTTCTACGACAACCTGGTGGGCAAGCTCGTCACCTGGGGCCGTGATCGAGAGGAGGCCCGCCACCGCATGCTGCGGGCCCTCGGCGAGATGCGCGTCGAGGGCATCGCCACCACGATCCCCGCCGACGTGGCCATCCTCAGCCACCCCGACTTCGCCGAGGCGAAGCACTCGACGAAGTGGGTGGAGGAGACTCTGGACCTGTCCGACGTCAAGGCCCCGAAGGCCGAGGCGCCGGCCGCCGAGGGCGAGGAGCCCAAGGTGCGCCGCGACG
>JAEUIW010000274.1 GCA_016794925.1 Phycisphaerae bacterium | reverse complement strand
GGGGCGCTCGCCGAACATGGCGAACGCCAGGAGGATGGTGAAGAACACCTGGAGCTGGATGACGAGCGACGCGAGCCCGATGGGCATGCCCAGCTTGACGGCGATGAACAGGATGCCGAACTGCCCCACGCCGATGGCAAGGCCGTAGCCGAGCAGGATCGGCCAGCCGACCTTGGGGCGGCGGATGAAGAACACCGCCGGCAGCGCCGCGAACAAATAGCGCAGCGCCGTCAGCAGCAGAGGCGAGACTTCGTCGACGCCCCAGCGGATCGCGAGGAAGCTAAGGCCCCAGACAAGAGCGACGGCGACCGCGAGGAGGATGTCCCTTGGTGCCACGATGCCGCTCCGGAGCCGGCTTACGCCGCCTTGCGCTCGACCAGCTTGCGCTCGACGAGCGTCTCGAGGATCTGCACGGTGTTGAGCGCGGCGCCCTTGCGGAGGTTGTCCGAGACGACCCACATCGAGAGGCCATTTTCGACCGTCACGTCCTCGCGGATGCGCGAGACATAGGTGTCGTATTCGCCCACCGC
>JAEUIW010000273.1 GCA_016794925.1 Phycisphaerae bacterium | reverse complement strand
GTGACGCCGAACACCAGGTAGGCCACGATCGGTTTCGGCACCTGCAGGCCGACGAGCGACCACGCGCCACCGGCGGGCAGCGCGTAGAACAGCAAGCCGGCAGGCAGCGCGATCGCGCAGCCGAGGATGGGCACGCCGATGCGCCAACGCGGGTCGCGTGCGGCCAGCCGGTCGCACAGCCAGCCTGAGGTGAGCGTCCCCAGCACGGCCGCCAGGCCGCCCAACACGCCCATCACCGCGCCGGCGTCCTTGAGCGACATGCCGTGCGAGCGCACCAGGAACGACGGCGTCCACACGCCGATGCCGTAGCCGGCGAAGCCGAGCATCAGCAGTCCCGCCACGGCATAGGGCAGCAGGATGTCCCCGCGCCACAGCAGCGCCCAGTGCAGCAGGCCGAACAGCGCCAGCCAGCCCAACCGCCGGGCCAGGAGGCCGGGGCCGCTGCCGGCCTCGCGGGCCTCCGCGCCGCGCAGGAACAGCACCATGCCCGCGCCGAACAGCAGGGTGAACAGCCCACGCATCTTGCCGTCC
>JAEUIW010000272.1 GCA_016794925.1 Phycisphaerae bacterium | reverse complement strand
GGCGGTTGGTTGTGCTGTTGTCACCGAGCTGGCCGTAGTTGTTAGAGCCCCAACACTTGGCGCCACCCGCAGTTGTCACCGCGCAGGTGTGGTATTCGGCGCCCACCGAAGAAACACCCGATGTGAGTCCAGTCACATCCACCGGAGTCTGGCGGTCAATTGTGCTGTTGTCACCGAGCTGGCCGTAGCCGTTATAGCCCCAACACTTGGCGCCACCCGCAGCTGTCACCGCGCAGGTGTGGAAGGCCCCGACGCCCACCGAAGAAACACCCGAGGTGAGTCCAGTCACATCCACCGGAGTCAGGCGGTTGGTTGTGCTGTTGTCGCCGAGCTGGCCGTAGCCGTTATAGCCCCAACACTTGGCGCCACCCGCAGTTGTCACCGCGCAGGTGTGGTAGCCCCCGGCGCCCACCGAAGAAACACCCGATGTGAGTCCAGTCACATCCACCGGTGTCCGGCGGTTGGTTGTGCTGTTGTCACCGAGCTGGCCGTAGTTGTTAGAGCCCCAACACTTGGCGCCACCCGCAGTTGTC
>JAEUIW010000271.1 GCA_016794925.1 Phycisphaerae bacterium | reverse complement strand
ACCTCGAATTCGACCGCGAGAGCGGCCGCGGGCTGCTCGCGATTCCTTCGCGCGAACGCCTGGCCAGCGTGTTGCACTACGTCCTCGACGAGAAGGAATTCCTCTCACCGCACGGACTGCGCTCGATGTCGCGCGTGCACGCCGAGCGCCCCTACAGTCTGAAGATCAACGGCGAGGAATTCAGCGCCGAGTACGAGCCGGCTGAAACGAAGCACCGCATTTTCGGCGGCAACTCGAACTGGCGCGGGCCGGTGTGGTTCCCGCTCAATCACCTCTTCATCGAGGTGTTGGATCGCTATCACTACGCCTTCGGTGACACGTTCCAGGTGGAATGTCCGACCGGCTCGGGAAAGTTCATGAACCTGGGTGCGGTCGCGCGCATCTTGCGCGAACGCCTCGCGTCCCTGTTCGTCCCCGGCGAGGCGGGTCATCGGCCTTGTCACGGTTCATGCGGCCGCTTCGCCGGCGATCCCCACTGGAAGGACCTGCTGCTCTTCCACGAGTACTTCCACGGCGACGACGGCACCGGATTGG
>JAEUIW010000270.1 GCA_016794925.1 Phycisphaerae bacterium | reverse complement strand
CCGCATCGACACGCTCTTGCGCACGCTCTCGAAGCTCGGCGGCAGCGACCTCCACCTGTGCGTGGGGCGGCCGCCGATGGCGCGGGTTCACGGCAGCATCAAGCCGCTCGAGGGCACCTGGCCGACGCTCACCCAGGAGCTGATCATGCAGCTCCTTTACGCCACGATGCCGGTGGCCAACCGGCGCGAGCTGGCCGAGCGTCGCGACACCGATTACGCGTATGAGCTGAAGGGCGTGGCGCGGTTTCGCTGCAACGCCTACGTCGACCGCAGCGGCAACGCGGCGGTGATGCGTCGCATCCCTGAAGAGATCGTGCCCTTCGAGCAGCTCGGGCTGCCCAAGTCGGTGACAGAGTTTTGCAACCTGTCGAAGGGTCTCGTGCTGGTGACGGGCCCGACGGGCTCGGGCAAGAGCACCACCCTGGCCACGCTCATCGATCGCATCAACGCAAGCCGTCGTGAGCACATCATCACGATGGAAGACCCGATCGAGTTTGTGCATCAGAACAAGAAGTGTCTCGTCAACCAGCGCGAG
>JAEUIW010000026.1 GCA_016794925.1 Phycisphaerae bacterium | reverse complement strand
CCGTCGCTCGCTTCATCATGCCGAACTGTTCGCACGGGGATCCTCAACGGTTGCGCCAGGGTTCTGGACAAAGCATTTGTTGTACGCATCGGGGAAGATGCCAACGGTGTACGCGCTGGCCCGGCGCCAGAGCCGGCGCAGATCCGAAATGGACCACTCGCGATTGTCGATAGCCTCAGCGATGAGACGGTCGCCCTCGTCGCCGAAAGGGACCACCACCGAAGGATTGTCGTTGTCAATCAGACGATAGAGACGGTCGGCCGTGCGGAATTCGGGTGCAAGGCCTCGCGGGCCTTCGGGTGTGTGGCTGAGCAAGCCAGTGATCCCGCCGAGCTCTCGACGGCCGTCGCTCCCGATGGGGCCATCCCATTGGGGCGTAGGTCCGCCGCGGGACCAGCACAGGAGTTGGAAGTAGCGCGTCATGGTGTCGAGATCGAGCGGGTCGGGGGTGGGATCATGATCGTCTGAGGCGAGCACCTGAGACGCCACGCCCAGCGCATCCCGAATGCTGCTCGGTGGCTTGACTTCCGTATCGAACACGATGACCTCGCCCGTCGAGAGGTGGCCCTCGCGGTTGCACCGACCCGCGGCCTGAATGATCGAGTCCAGACCGGCCATGGCCCGCAGCACCAGCGGAAAGTCCAGGTCGACGCCGGCCTCGACGACCTGTGTGCAAATGAGTCGGCAGGGGCTCCCGGCCTTGAGCCATCGGCGAACTTCTTCGATGCGTTCGCGTCGGTGGGCCACGCACATCGAGGCACTCAGGTGCAGGGCATCGATGCCGCGGGACTGCGCTAGTGCGAGCAGCGCAGCGGCGTGCGGGCGTGTGTTGACGATGAGCAAAGCCTGCGGCACGGCCGCCAGCCGATCGACCAACTCGTCGTTCGTCAATGTCGGGGCCTTGGTTACGCGCACGCGGCGGAGCGCCCGACTCATCCCCGCGGGATCGGGCACGATCTCGCGGACGCTCTCGGGCGGCAGGCCGATGTCGAAGCCTTCCCGACGGGTGATCGCCGGCATGGTGGCCGTGCAGAACACGATGGTGCAGCCGTAGCGTTCGACGAGCTCTTGTAGGGCCAGCAGTGTCGGGCGGAGCAGTTCGGCGGGGAGCGACTGGCATTCGTCGAGGATGATGACGCTGCGCACCAAGCGGTGGAGCCGACGGCAACGATTCGCGTCGCTGGCGAAGAGAGACTCCAGGAGGCGGACATTGGTGGTGACGATCAAGGGCGCGTCCCAATTCTCAGTCGCCGCGACGCGCTTTCGTCTCTGCGGATCCGCGTCGTGCTCTTGCGTTGATGTCCCCCGTTCTGCCACGGCGCTGTGGTGCTCGAGTACGACGTCGTCACCCACTGGGGCGAACACTCGGCGAAAGATCGCCGCATTCTGCTCGATGATGCTTGTGTAAGGGAGCGCGTACACCACTCTTCTCAGACCGTGCGTCTCCGCGTGGGACAAGGCGAAGGCCATCGAGCTCAGGGTCTTGCCGCTGCCGGTGGGCGCGGTGAGCGAAAAGAATCCGGGTGGGAGCGCAGCAGCGGAGCGGCAGGCTGTGAGCAACTCGGCGCGAACGCGCTGCACCGTGGAGGCAACGCCGGACGGCGCACAGCGCTGGAGCGCAGCGTCGAGGCACGCGCGGAGATCCGCCATTGCCACGGTTGTCTGGGCGAGTTCCGCCGCAGAGCACCCGGCATCGAACGCCGCTGCTTCGAGCCGGTCAGCGTCGATGAGGCACGAGAAGAGCATCCTGGTGAGCATCGAGAAGCGAAACGGTTCCCGAATCGAAGCTCGGTCAAGCCAACTCGGAATGGCGCAGCTGGCGGGTTTGGGCCATGCCTCTGCCGCGCGAAGGGCGGCGGCCATCCCGGCCGGGTTCTGTGTGAGCCGATGCGACAGGCATGAACTATCTTCGGAGTTCGCCGTGCCCGCGTCTGCTAGGCCAGCATGGTGCCCGGCGATGACATATACGAGCGATTGAGCCGCGATCGGGTGCTCACGGCCCAGCACATTCAAAGCATGCCGCGCGCCCGCCGTCGAGTGATCGACGCGCTGCTTGGACCGCCCGGCGGCGCTGTCGCGGAGCATCTGCTGGAACTCGGGTGACAGCTTGCCGATGTCGTGCCAGCGCCCTGCCCACTCACCGAGGTCCTTTGCGCCGAATGCCTCGGCAAAGCCTGCGCAGGTGGCGGCGACGCACTCGGCGTGCGATTCAAGCCGCTCCCAGTCGCGAGGATTGGCACCTCGAGTATGCGCGAAGAAGTCCTTGGGTTGCACAGGCTCAGGTTACGTCAGGCGGGACCGGATTCCATCCCTCGTTTTCAGCCTTCGCCTGCTTGCATTCAACCCGGGGCCCATCTTCGCGCGGTTCGGCTGACCGTAACCGGGGTTGGTCGGGCGGCCCGCTCCGAGGGCGATTGAGCGCTGGGTCCACCTCACCACCATCGCTTGATGCCTGCAGCGTGTCCGCTCTCGGCATGCCGCCGGTGTCGAGCACGCTGCCGCCGACAATCGATAAAGCCATGCGAAACAGAAACTTGGGCTCCGCAGTTCTATCTGACCGCCCACAAATCCGCCACGCGCTCAGCCCCAGGCGAGAGACCCACTCCCCAATCTACCTCCATTCTCCGCTTGCACGGGAGATTCCGCTCGGCCGAGTCCGGTCGCGCGCGCCGGACGCTCGCCCCGCGTCCGTCCGTGGTAGGTGCCCGAGTGATTCAGACCACGGCACCCATGCGGGACGTGGAAGCGGTTGAGGCCCGGGCCGTAATCGTTTGCCCGTCCATCACCCTCGGGCCGCGCGCACGCGGGCGGGCTGCCCACGCTCAAACGTCGAGATTGCGGACTTCGAGCGCGTGCTCCTCGATGAACCGCCGGCGCGACTCCACGTCCTCGCCCATGAGGATCGAGAAGAGCGAGTCGGCCTCGCCGGCGACATCCCACGTCACCCTCAGCAGCGTCCGACGGGTGTAATCCATCGTGGTGTCCCAGAGCTGCTCCGCGTCCATCTCGCCCAGGCCCTTGAACCGCTTGATCTCGAGCCCGCGCCTCCCGACCTCGTGCAGCCCGCCCAGCACGCCCGCCAGGTTCGGCACCTCCACGACCCGCGCCGCGTCGGCCTTCGAACGCGCGGAACCGAAGCTCGCTTCGACGCCCCGCTCGTCGCGGTCGTCCCGTTCCTCGCTCTCGTCGCTGCCCGCGGCGGCGGGCGCCGCCGTCGCGGCGCTCGCGGGCTCAACTTCCCACGCGTACTTGGTGGGCAGCCGCTCGCCCGTCACGGATTCTTCCTGCACCAGACCGTAATCCTCGATGCTCAGGCCGAAGCGGGCCAGTTGCTCAAAGAGCTTCTCGAGCTCGCGGTTCTCGTGCAGTTCTCGCAGCACGCCCGTGGGCGATGACGAGGGCTCGGACGCGGGAGCCGCGGGGGCCCCGGGCGGCGTGGGCTCGCCGTCCGCGGCGTCGATCTCGTCCAGGCGGATGCCGTGGCGCTGCGCGATCTCGCGGGCCTGCTCCTCCGACCACGCGAACGCCTCGCCGCCAACCCACGTGACGCGATGGGTGGGGAGACGCGCGGCGCCCGCCGGGTCCTTCCCGCGGGCGGAAAGCAGATCGAGGAACCTCACACCGCGACGCTCGGCGATGGTGACCAGCTCGTCGAAACGGCGGAGCACCCGGACGACCCGCGCGAGCTCATCCCCCGCGATGCGGCGGACGACCGTCGGCTCCTTGCCCTCGATCCCTGGTGTCTCGCGGATGATCAGCGACGAGACCGCCAGGCCCTGGTTGGTGAGCACCTCGTCCATCTTGGACTCGTTCAGGACATACTCGATGCGCTTGGAACGCCCGTGCCCCCAGGCGAGCTGGTACAGGGGCGGTTGCGCGATGAACACCCGGCCGCGCCGGATCAGCTCCGGCATCTGGCGGAAGAAGAACGTGAGCAGCAGGGTGCGGATGTGCGAGCCGTCCACGTCGGCGTCCGTCATGATGATGACGCGGCCGTAGCGGAGCTTGGAGGCGTCGAACTCGGCCCCGATGCCGCAGCGCAGGGCGCTGATGAGCGTCCGGATTTCCTCGAACGAGAGGACCTTGTCGATGCGGGCCTTCTCGACGTTGAGGATCTTGCCCTTGAGCGGCAGGATGGCCTGGGTCTCGACGTCGCGGCCCTGCGTGGCCGAGCCGCCCGCCGAATCGCCCTCGACGATGTAGATCTCGCTGCGCTCCACGTCACGCGTCTTGCAATCGCGAAGCTTGTGCGGCATGGAGCCGGACTCGAGGGCGCTCTTGCGACGCGTCAGCTCACGGGCCTTGCGGGCCGCCTCGCGGGCCTGGGCCGCCACGATCCCTTTGAGGCACAGACGCTTGGCCTCGGCGGGGTTCTCCTCCAGCCAGGACTCGAGGCCCTCGGCCGCGGCGGCGGAAACGAAGCCCTCGACCTCGGGGTTGAGGAGCTTCTCCTTGGGCTGGTTGTTGAACGCCGGGTTGGCGAGCTTGACGCTGACGATCGCGACCAACCCCTCGCGGAGGTCCTCGCCGGTCGGGACCGGGTCCTTCTCGCGGAGGATGCCGGCCTTGCGGGCGTACCCGTTCAGGGCCCGCGTGAGCGCGAGCTTGAAGCCCTGCGCGTGCGTCCCGCCGTCCTTGTTGTTGATGTTGTTGGCGAACGCGAGCAGCGTCTCGTTGTACCCGTCGTGGTACTGCAGGGCGACCTCGACGGACATGCCCTCCGCGTTGCGGCGGATGAAGACCGGCGCCGACACCGCGCTCTTGCCGATCATCAGGTGCTCGATGTACTCGAGCAGCCCCTCCTTGGCGCGGAACGTCTCGCTGCGGATCCTACCGTCCGGGCCCACGCGCTCATCGGTCAGCCGGATCGCGACCCCGGGATTGAGGTACGCCAGCTCGCGGAGCCGGGTGGCCAGGGTCGCGTAATCGAACCGGGTGTCGGCGAAAATCTCCGGGTCCGGGGCGAAGGTCACCTTCGTGCCCGTCCGGAACGCCGATCCTCTGGGGATCTCGCCCACGACCTTGAGCGGGCGGGCGGTGCGCCCGCGCTCGAAGCGGATCGAGTGGACCTTGCCCTCGCGGTAGACCTCGCACTCGAGCCACTCGCTCAGGGCGTTCACGCACGACACACCCACGCCGTGGAGCCCGCCGGAAACCCTGTACGCGGAGGCGCCCCCCTCGTTGTCGAACTTCCCGCCCGCGTGCAGCACCGTCATCACGATCTCGACCGCCGGCTTGCCGTCGTACTGCGGGTTCTCGTGCTTCTTGGGCTCGAGCGGGATGCCACGCCCGTTGTCGGTCACGCTGCACGAGCCGTCCGGGAGGATCGTGACGCCCACCGTGGTGGCGAACCCCGCCATCGCCTCGTCGATCGAGTTGTCCACGACCTCGTACACCAGGTGGTGCAGCGGCCCGATGCCGGTCCCGCCAATATACATCCCGGGGCGCATCCGGACCGCTTCGAGGCCCTCCAGGACCTTGATCTGGTCCGCGGAGTACTCCTTGCCCGAAGGCGTGCTGACGTTGACTTCGACCGGCTCTTGATTGGGCTTCACGGCGCTCGTTTCACGCGTCATAAGGGCTCGATCCCGGGGCCGGCTCGGGCCCTCGACGACAAGAAAAATCATAGGTCCGAAGTGGACCGGATTCCCCTTTTCTATTGTCCCGCGTCGCGCGCGCCGCCACTGTTGGGCGGCCCCGCACCGCCCCTTCCCGCCCCGCCCAACCCCCCCACCAACTCCGACCTATTTCACGATCTTGACCACGCTCACGCGGTCGGTCAGCAGCTCGTACAGCAAGGCGATGTCGTCCGAGTTCAGACGCACGCAACCCATCGACTTCTCCTGCCCGATGCTGCTCGGATCGACCGTGCCGTGAACCCCGTACCCCGAGAGCACCTTGGTGTTCGCGTCCACGCCCTCCAGGCCGATCCAGTGCTCGCCGATAGGGTTCTTGGGGTCATCCGCGGCGAACTTCTCGCCCGTGCGGGGATTGACCCAGCGCGGGTTCACGAGCTTGGAGTTGGGCCTCACGACGAACACGCCGGTCGGTGTGCCCCCCTTCTCCCCCAGGCCCACGTCGAACGAACGGACATACGTCCAGCCGTCCTCCGGTCCGTCGGGGCGGGCGCTGGTCCCCTCGGCGCCCGGCGGGAGCGGTTCCCCCCAATACAGGTCGAGGCGGAACGCCGACTTGCTGACCACGGCGTGGAACGGGCCGCGCACCAGCTTGATCTTCTGCCCAACCCGCAGCGCGCCCGGATCCGACATCTGGTTCACGCGCTCAAGCAGCCGCCAGTCCACCAGCAGCCCGCGCCGCTGCGCGATCTTGATCAGCGAGTCACCCCCCTGTACGGCGTATTCCTCGCAGATCGGGTCGCCCTTGGCGACAAGTTTGGAGAAAACCAGCGACTGGCTGAGGTCGCCCAGTTGCGCGCGCAAGGCCTTGCGATCGGCATCCGGGGTGCGCGCGTCCTGCAACGCGCGGTTGAGCGCCGAACGCGCTTCGACCAGCCGACCCTCGCGCATCAGCTTCGCGCCGGCCTCGGCGAGGTCGTTGACCGCCTTGGGCGGCTGAGGCGGGGCGGGGGCGGGCACTCCTCCCGGGGTCAGTTCGCCGGTCGGACCTAGGCCCGACGGACTGGATTGGTCGCCGCCGGCGGATCCGGACGTCCCGGTCGTGCTTGGCGGAGACACGCCGGATTTCGCGGAATCGTTCCCCAGCGCCAGTCGCGTCGCCTCCTCGGGAGTGGCGGTCTTTGGAGTTGCGGAATCGGTTCCCCTCGCCAACTCGGTTGGCGGCTTGGGCGGGTTGGTTGGAGTGGCCTTGGGTTCGCCAAGCGCCTTCTTGGATCCATTCCCCGATCCGGGTGTCCCCGTGCCAGGCGCAGTCACGAGTGGATCGGCCTTGGGTGCGTCCGAACCGGCGTTGGCCTTGCTCGGTCCGCTGACCCGCCAGATCAGCACGATGCCGATGACGACCACCGCCGTCAGGCCGATGCCGACGTACAGGCCCTTGCGGTCCCCGGGGCGCTCGGAAGTCTTCCAATTTGAGCTGCGCGGCGTCTGCGACGACAAGGTCATGCGTCAATCCTCCCTGACGAATTCCGGCGCCGAACCGGCGCCGTCCCCAACGCTCGGACACGCTTCAACGCCGGTCATCCCGGTCCGCCGCGGACGATCAGCCCGTCCGGCGTGGCGATGAAGCTCAGAACAACATCCGTCGGCTCGCGGGGCACGTGTTCCACAACCTGCGCCCGGGAGCAGAACCCGATTGTTCGCCCCCGGAACCCCGGCCGCGACAGAAATCGATCGAAATATCCTCCTCCCCGCCCCAACCGTCCGCCGGACCGATCGAAGGCCAGGCCGGGGACGATCACCAGGTCAATCTCGGCCGCGTCGATGATCGGGGCCGACGCCACCGGCTCCAACAGACCCTGGGGCCCGGTCACGAGGTCGCGGTCCAGGTCACCGACCGCCGCGGCTTCCATCAGGCCGGATTCCCAACTGACCCGCGGAATCCCCAGGCGCACGCCCGAGGCGAGGGCCCAGGCACAGGCGGCGCGCGGGTCCGTCTCCCCGGGCATGGCGGCGTACGCCATGAGCACCCCCGCCCCCACCCCGTTCCCCACCGCCGCGTCGAGGCTTCCCGCTCCCCGGTCTCGACCGGGCAGGAGCCCCGAGGACAGGATGTGCCCCCACGCCTGCGCGGATTGGCGCTGCAGTTCGACGGGCGGCAGCGCGGCCATTGCCTGACGCATCCGCGCGCGCAGGGCGCGCTTCTGCTCCACGATCGCGCGCGCGTCCGATGCGTGATCCGGATCCCGCTGGGCATCCATGGTTACACGCCCTCGCCGCCGGGGCGGGCCGGGGCGGGGCCCGCCCGGGCTTGCCTGCGCGCGGCCCTGATGGCCGCCAACCGTTCACTCAGCACGGCTTCGACGCCCATGTCGCCGGGCCGGTAATACTCACGACTGATCCCGAGGTAGTCCTGCCCCGAGACGCCGCCCACGCCCGCGACGGTCGGGAGGCCGTGGGTGTAGACGTACGCGTCGCCCTTGGCCGCGCCGGCGGACTTGCCGGCGGCCTTCTTGACGTTGCCGTCCTTGACGGCGCTGGGGACGGCCACGGTCCGGCCTTCGCGTACGTCCTTGATCGCCTCCTCGATGGCCACGTAGCTGGCGTTGCTCTTGGGGGCCAGCGCGAGATAGCAGACGCACTGGGCGAGGGTGATGCGGCACTCGGGCATGCCGACGCGTTCGACCAGCTCCCAGCAGGACGCGGCGAGCATCACGGCGCGCGGGTCGGCGTTGCCGATGTCCTCGCTGGCGAGCACCGCCAGGCGGCGGGCGACGTAGCGGGGATCCTCGCCGGCTTCGAGCATGCGCGCGACCCAGTACAGGGCCGCGTCGGGGTCGCTGCCGCGGATCGACTTGATCATGGCGCTGATGGCGTCGAAGTGCTCGTCCCCGGATCCGTCGTACACGGCGGCCTTCTGCTGGATGGAGTCCTCGGCGACGGCGCGGTCGATGACAATCGCGGCGGGGCCGGCGGCGGGCGCCTGCGACCGGACGGCGACCTCAAGGGCGGTGAGGGCGCGACGGGCGTCGCCGTCGCTCTTGACGGCCCACAGGTCGAGAGCCTCGTCGGTGACGCGGAGCGGAAGGCCGCCGTAGCCGCGTGCGCGGTCGTCGATGGCGCGGCGCAGGACCGTCCGGATGTCGTCGGGGGTAAGGGGCTCGAGCCGGAGCAGGGTGCTGCGGCTGACGAGCGCGCTGTTGACGGCGAAGAGCGGGTTCTCGGTGGTGGCGCCGATGAGCGTGAGCAGGCCGCGCTCGACGTCGCCCAGCAGCACGTCCTGCTGGGCGCGGGTGAAGCGGTGGATCTCGTCGAGGAACAGCACGGTGCGGCGGCCCGACTCGGCCAGCCGCTCCTCGGCCTGGCGGACGATCTCGCGGACACGGGCCACCCCCACCGCGGCGGCGTTCTCGCGCTCGAAGTGACGGCTGGTGGCGCCGGCGATGACTTCCGCGAGGGTGGTCTTGCCCGTGCCCGGGGGCCCGAAGAGGATGAGGCTGGTGAGAGCATCGGCGGCGAGCATGCGCCGGAGCAGCTTGCCCGCGCCGAGGATGTGCCCCTGCCCGACGACCTCCTCGAGTGTGCGGGGCCGCATGCGGGCCGCGAGCGGGGCGACCCCGGCCGATGCCGCGTTCCGCCGCTCCGCCCAGAGATCGGTCATGCGGGAGTGTACGCGCGAGGGGGCGTTTCCGGTCGCGCCTGAATGCGGGGCGGCTAGGTCGGCACCTCGCTCCCCTCGATGTAGCCCTCGAAGAACGAATCGAGATCGCTCTCGGTCACCTCGCCGTCGCCGTCCATGTCAGCTTCGGGATCGTTCGCGAACCACTGGTTGAAGTACTCGACGATGTCGAATGAGTCGATGATCCCCTCGCGGTACACATCCGCGCGGCAGGGGCCGACCACGATGCGGCGGAAGTACGCGCGCCACGGGCCCGTCCCCGCCGCGGCGCGCGAGTAGGCCAGGTAGACGTAGCACCCGGACGCCTTGAGCATCTGGTAGTCGTGGCCCGCGCCGCCGGCCGCGAACCAGACCCGCGTGGGGCCGAGGCGCGCGCGATGAACGGAGTGGTGTTGGCCGAGAGCGCACCGTCGTCCGCCCAGCGGGCGTAGCGAACCTCGGCGACGGCGTCCGCGAGTTCCTCGCCGCCCTGCGCATCGGCCGCCGCCGAGCGAACATAGAGGATGTTGATGCCCCCGAGCTCATCGATGACGATGGCCGGGAGCCACTCATCGGTCTCCGGACAATTCTGACCGCCCGGGCAATCGGCGGCGACGCGCAGCATCGCATCCGTCACGCGGACGGTGTCCTCGGGCGCGAAGGTCGTGCCCGAGTTGGAACTGCGGGCGATGAACAGGTCGATGTTGCTGCCGCCGGCGCTGGTCCGACCGGGGAAGATGATGTACACATGGGAGGGGTTGATCGGATCCACGGCCACGCTCGGCGCGCCCGGGGGCTTGGTGCCGCCGGGGAGCGGAGGGGGATTACCGATGGGAGAAACCAAGTCTGTGCCTTGAGGCCCATAGCCATCGAGAAACATACGTGTCGCCCACAGTTGCTGACCGGGGGGCACCGCGTCGGGCTGCCCACCGTAATCCGTGTACGTCACCTCGGGCACGCTCTCAAACTTGTCGGCCTGCGAAGCCAGCACCAATCGGCCGATGAATGGGCCCCCGGTCACGATGACGGGGTACGCGCCGAGCCCGGTTCGCTCGACTTGACCGAGGTCGGATGTGACCGGATAGGCCTGCCCCCATGCATCACCGGGCGGGGCCTGCGTCTCCGCGGCCTTGATCGTCGAGAGCACTCGGGGCGTGACGGAGGTGTCGGTCCAGGCCGCGTACAGGGCCTCAACCGGGGCCGGGTCGCCGCCGGGCTGCGGGCCCATGGCCATGAAGCCCTTGTCGGTTCCGCCGGCGCGGCCGCTGCACGGAGGCGGGAAGACCGTCACGGGATCGAGAAACGTGGTGCCGGTGGAGCCGTACGGACGTCGGCGCACCTTCAGCGTGCCCGTGGCCAGGCCGCCGATGTAGAGGTCGCCCACAAGGGCCGAGACCGCGACCATGGGATCGCCGCGGATGACCTGCCCCGTGCATGGAGCGTCCCAGGTAATCGGGGTGGTGGTCCAGGTCACGCCCTCATCCAAGCTGAGGTTGAACTCCATGTTCGGGCTTGCGCCGAGGTTGCTGGCAACGTTGCAGCCGACCACGATCTCGCGCGGCCGGATCTGGAGGGGATCGCCGAACGCGAAGGGCGTCACCTCGATCACGGGCTCCACCCGATGGGCCGACTGAGGCAGGCCGGGATCCGTAGGGAGTTGACGCTCCGGCCCCACCAGCGGCCCCGGGGGCGCGCCCGAGGCTCCATCCCCGGCGGCGCCGACAAGCAACACGGTTGCGAGCAGCGTGCTCAACGGCAACGTTTGACGTGCGGTCATGCGTGTGCTCCGGCCCACCCGGACGCACGATAACCCGACCCCCCCCCCTAACAGTCAAGTCAAAATCACGCGCTTCCCGGGTTTTTTATTGGCATTGGCTGCACTCGCGCCCGCCCGTGGTAGGCTGTGGGTGATGCCGCACGCGGGGTCATGCCACGTCACATGCTTGCAGCTCGCGTTCGCGGCCTCGTGCCTGCTCGGCGCGTGCTCGTCCACGCACGCGCAGTGGCAGGCGATCAAGTTGCACGCGCCCATCATGAGAAAGTCCGAGGCCTACGCGGCATCCGGGCCGATCATCGGCGGGCAGTCCTGGATCGAGAAGGGTCGGCCCACGCTCTGGAACACCCAGACGCAGCAACTGACCTACCTCAACCCGCCGCCCTTCATCGGCGGCCGGGTGCGCGCCATCCAGGGCAACGTGCAGGCGGGCGGCGTGGCCACCGAGACCTACGGCCACGCGGCCATGTGGTCGGGATCGGCGGAAACGTTTGTCGACATGCATCCTCTGTCGAATCCACGGAGTTCCGAGATCGTCGCGATGGACGGGGGCGTGCAGGTGGGCGACACGCGGGCGCTGGTCACGCAGTCCTACCACCACGCCGCCATGTGGCGGGGCACGCCCCAGAGCCACATCGACCTCAACCCGCCCGGGATGGTCGAGTCGTACGGCACCGCCGCGGCGGACGGGATGCAGGGCGGGTACTTCCGCCAGACCGAGCTGCACGGGTACCACGCGGCCCTGTGGCGGGGGTCG
Source organism: Phycisphaerae bacterium (assembly GCA_016794925.1). Taxonomy (GTDB): domain Bacteria; phylum Planctomycetota; class Phycisphaerae; order Phycisphaerales; family UBA1924; genus JAEUIW01. The sequence goes on along the minus strand of JAEUIW010000026.1, from coordinate 13,101 downwards.
GCGGAGTCGATGATCGACCTGCACCCCGCCGGGGCCCGCGAGTCGCGCCTGATGGGCATGGCCTCGGGGCAGCAGGTGGGGAGCGTCAGCGTCATCGGCGAGCACGCCGCCATGTGGTCCGGCTCGGCCGCGTCGTGGATCGACATGAACCCGCCGGGCGCGGGGGTCTCGATGCTCAACGCCACCTGCGGCTCGGCCCAGGTGGGGTGGGCCAACACCGGGAACCCCTCGGCGGGGATCTGGTTCGGCACGCCCGACTCGTTCGTGTCGCTGCACCAGTTCCTGCCCCCCGGGGAGTACTACCAGTCCATCGCCACGGGCGTGAGCCATGTGAACGGCGTGTACTACGTGTCCGGGTACGCGCTGAGCAACCTCATCGGGCACAGCGACGAGGCCTTTGTCTGGATCGGCGTGCCCGCGCCAGGGCCGGGGGCGCTGGCGGCGCTCGCCGCGCTGCGGGCGGGACGGAGACGCCGCGGGTGAGCGGGGCCCGTCGCGGCGCCCAAGCGCCGCGCCCGGGTTCGCGCGCCGCTGGGCCGCCGGGGCGCACCGAGAACCGCGACCCCCCGCCGCGGCACGCGGGATCCGGCGCCGGGGCCCTACCGTCAGCATCGTGGCGGCTCTGCTGATCGTGTGCGCGGCGTGGCTGGCGTGGGCGCCGCTGGCGCACGCGCTGATCGACAACCCCCGCAACGATCCCGCCTCGGGCCTGTTGTGGCTCGTGATGAAGGCGTACTGCCGGATCGTGCATCGCGTGCGCGTGGGGGGTCGCGAGTACATCCCGAGCGCGGCCCATCCCGGCCCGCTCGTGCTCGTGGCCAACCACACCGCGAGCGTGGACCCGCTGCTGATCCAGGCGGTGGTCCCGTTTCATGTACGCTTCATGATGTCCGACGACATGATCCACCCCGCGCTGGCGGGCGTGTTCGAATGGGCGGGGATCGTCCCGGTCTCCGCGAACGGGAGGGAATCAACCTCGGCGCGGGCGGCGCTGCGGGTGCTGGGCGAGGAGCGCGGGGTGCTGGGCATCTTTCCCGAGGGCGGGATCGAGCGGCCGCGCGAACGGCTGATGGCGTTTCGGCCCGGCGTGGGCCTGCTGGTGGCACGCTCGGGGGCGCCGGTGCTGCCGGTGGTGATCCGCGACACGCCGCGGACGCTGCACGCCTGGCGGAGCCTCTTCATGCCCAGCCGCGCCCGCCTGGATTTCATGCCGGTCATTTCGTACGAGGGCGAGAAGGCGTCGGCGATTGCGCCGGACCTGCAGCGGCGCTTCGCGCAGTGGACGGGGTGGCCCGTGGCGGGCGGGTGACGCGGCGAGAGCGGGCTCAGGCGGGGCAAAGCTCATCGCTCAGGGCGCGGATGCCGTCGAACATGGACTTGGCGGCCTCGACCATCGCGTCGCCCTCGGCGGCCGTGAGCGGGATGGCGTTGAGATCGGCCCGGAATTCCTCCCAGCGGGGACGCTGGAGTTCGCCGTACGGGTCCATCGAAGCCAGGCCGGGGACGCGACCCTCCGGGCCGGGTGTCAGTTCGAGCGCCTTCATCACCAGCCGGGAGAGGAACTTGGCGCCGTTCTTCGAACCCTCCAGCACGTAGAAGTGCCCGAGGAGTGCCGCGGGACGGGATCGGGCATCGCGCTCGATGACGGCGACGAGGGCGCGCGTGGCGGGGAGGACCGCGGCGCGATCGGCGCCCGGGGCGAGCGCGGCGAGGTCCGCCTCGATGTTCGCCTCCTGGAACCTGTGCGGCCGCACGGCGAGGGCGAAGCGCGGGTGGGCGCGGGCGAGATCGCGCAGCGCCGATTCAAGGGCGCGGTGCACCGCGAGCATCTGCACCAGTTGGCGGGCGTACAGCGTGCGGTCCAGGCCGCCGCGGACGAGCCGCTGCTGGAACGCCCCCTGCTCGGCGGCGGCGTGGTGGGCGCGGGTCTCCTCGCGGAGCCTGTCCATGATGACGGGGTTTGCGGGGGCTGGAGTGGCGGGCGGGAGGGTGTTGGGCATGGATGCGTCCGGTGCGGCGCGGCGAAGCGGAAAGCGTTCGAGAGGAACGCCGATAAGTCAGAACACGCGGTCCCAGAGCAGGATGAGCGCCGGGAGCAGCAGCCAGAGCAGGCCCTTGGCCAGGAAGAAGATGAACGCGCCGGCCGCGAACCTGCGGAAGAACGGGCAGCGGTCCAGTCTCATGCGTGCGCTCCAGCGCGAGGTTGAGTCGGATCGGGCGGAGGTCAGGCCAGAAACGCTTTGCGAAAACCAAATGGGCCGGGGTCGTCGAAGGAATTGTGCTGATTGAAGTCCGGGGACGGGTCGGAGGCAACCCACGCGCGCACCGTGTCGAAAGACCGAAGCTCGTCCGCGGAGCCGACGTGGTTGTGGTCCACGGGCGGACCGGCGACCTCACACCCGGGGCACCTTTCCCGACGCGCTGGTTCTTGTGCCGCGCGAGGAGCACCGGACCATACGTGGCAGGCGCCGAGCCGGAATTGTCGGGCCCTGATCCGCGCGCGGTCGGGCGGACGCCGGATCCGGGGGCGGCCCGCGGCGGTCACCGTTCGTACCGGCCAACGATGAGCGTGACGTTGTGGCCGCCGAAACCGAACGTGTTGTTCATTGCGTACCGGACACGGCGCTCGCGGGCGTGGTGCGGCACGAAGTCCATGTCGAAGCCGTCCTCCGCGTGATCGAGGTTGACGGTCGGGGGGACGACGCCTTCGCGCACCGCGTGAACACAGGCGACGAGCTCGACCGCGCCCGAAGCGCCGAGGCAGTGGCCGTGCATGGACTTTGTGGAGCTCATCATCAGCGTGCCGCCCCTGGACGCGCGAGCGTGGTCGCCGAAGAGCGCCGTGACGGCCTCGACCTCAGCCTTGTCGCCCAGGGGCGTGGAGGTGCCGTGGGCGTTGATGTAGTCAACCTGGCCGGGGTTGAGCCCGGCGTCCTCCATGGCCCAGCGCATGGAACGCAGGGCCCCGCGGCCGTTGGGATCGGGCGCGGTGATGTGGTTCGCGTCCGAGCTGTTGGCGTACCCGACCAACTCCGCGAGGATGGCCGCGCCGCGGGCACGGGCGTGGTCCTCGGTCTCGAGCACCGCCATCGCGGCCCCCTCGGCGAGCAGGAAGCCGTCGCGGTCGCGGTCGAAGGGACGACAGGCCTTCTCGGGCGCGTCGTTGCGGGTGCTCAGCGCCTTCATCGTCATGAACGCCGCGACGCAGATCGGCGAGATCGCGGCCTCGGCCCCGCCCGCCAGCATCACGTCGGCCTCGCCGCGGCGCAGGTAGTGCAGCGCATCGCCGATGGCGTGCCCCGAACTGGCGCACGCGGTCGCGTGCGAAGAAGAGGGCCCCTGCAGCCCGAACCGGATGCTCACGTTCCCCGCCACGGCGTTGACCATCAGGCGCGGAACGGTGAACGGGCTGACCCGATCGGGCGCTTTCTTGAGCATGACCTCGGTGCCGTCCTCGATGGTCCTGATGCCGCCGACACCGGAACCGACCACGATGCCGCAGCGCTCGGGGTTTTCCTTGTTCAGGTCCAGCCCGGAGGCGGCCACCGCCTCGACCGACGCGCCGATGCCGAGTTGTGTGAAGCGATCGAGCCGGCGCGCCTCGCGAGCGTCGCCCACGGCCGCGACGGGGTCGAAGCCGCGGATCTGGCCGCCGATGCGCACGTCCCACGCGTCGGGCCCGAAGCGGTCGAATTCGGGACCCTCGATGCGCGTGATGCCGCAGCGACCGGCGCGCATGCCCTCCCAGGTCGTGCGCGCATCAAGCCCCAGATTGGTCACCGCGCCCAGACCGGTGATGACGATCCGCGGTCCGCTGTAGGCTCGTCGCATGCGTGGTTCACCCTGGCCGACGACGGATCGGCACGGGCCCGGCGCGCCCCGTCCACCAACGCCGCCCACCCCGTGGGCGGGGCGGACGCGGTGTCAGCCGCCCTGGGCCTGCTTGATGAAATCGATCGCCTGACCCACCGTCTGGATCTGCTCCGCCTTCTCATCGGGGATCGATGTGTCGAACTCGTCCTCGAACTCCATCACGAGCTCGACCGTGTCGAGGCTGTCCGCGTTCAGGTCGGTCACGAAGTTGGTTGAGCGGGTGATCTGCGTCTTGTCCGTGGCCATCTGCTTGGCCACGATCTCGATGACCTTCGCCTCAATTTCTTGTTCGGTCACGGGTTGGACTCCGTTCGGATTCGCGATCACGCGCACGGCCGTTTCGACCACAATGCGGCCAGACCCCACGGGCCGCCACGATTGCAGAATATAGCCTCGCCGGGTCGCGCCGCCAAGAGGGGTGATCCGTCGCCGCGGCGTGCGGGATCTGATTGGGCCGCCGGCCATCACGGAGCGAACCGCGATCCATCCCATCGCAACCCCAGCATGTCGCGCCAGGCGGATTGCGCGATTTCCGATGGGTGGTACACGAGCGCAAGTTCATCGCCGAGCAACGACCGACCCGCGACCAGTCCGGAACGGTTCTCCCAACGGTTCCAGCTTCCCGGCGCGGCGAGTGACGTCGGGAGCACGATGACCGGCTGGAACCACCCGGCTCGGTTGAGGTACGTCGTGAGATCGAGATACGTTCGATTTCCCCCACCCTCCGAGCATGACCCGGCGCCGCACGCGAGCGCCAGCCAGTTGCTCGCGGCAACGTCACCGGCACGGGGAGCGGCGCTGTCAAGTTGCCGGGCCACGACCCGGTACGGGCTCGAACTGTCCGGGCGCGCCAGCGCGAGCGGGTCGGCGTCGGGATCGACCAGGGCCGCCGCGGGCTCCAGTTCGAGCACCCTGCCGAGCGCCGCGAGCGGATCCGCCGCGGATCCGAGCGGTTGCCCGAACGACGTCAGCGCACGAACGGGGGACGCGATCGGCACCGCGGCCCCTTGGGCTCGGATCAGGGCCAGTTCCGCGTCGAGCGGGGCGGCGAAATCGCTGCGGACCGTGAACTCGCGCGCGAACGCGGGCCCGGGCGGGGATGCCCCCGCCCAGGACTGCGGTCGCGTGACGAAGAAGCGCACCGGCCCCGATGCGTACCAGCCGGGGGGCGGCGTGCGCCCCGCCACGCCGAGCGCGGAGCTGAGCGCCTGCACCCGCAGCTCATCCTCCTGATACCGCTCCAGCAGGTTCAGATAGCCACCGATCTCGGTGATGTTCGCGGGAGCGGGGATGCGGCTGGGCGGGATGGCGCCCGCCACCGCCAGGCGCTGCGCGAGCAGCTCGCGGGCGCGACGCAGCTCGGGGGCGTTCTCGGAACGGATTGTCTCGACGATCGCGTCGACGAGCCTGCCAGCGAACTCGACGGCGCTCACGGCGGGCGTGCTTTCTGTTGGCATGACGCTTCTCCGAAGAACAACCGAGCAATCTGGCCGGCGTGCGTGCTCCGGCGTTCACGACGAAATCAAAGCCCCAGCGCTTTCCGCAGCGCGCTCTTGCCCACGACCGCCGGCGGCTGATCGCCGGTCGCGGGCGCGAGCAGCGAGAACAGACCGGCGGCATCCGAAAGCTTCGGTTTCGTCTCTCCAAAGAGACCCTTCATGATCTCGTTGGCGGCCGCGAGCGCGGAGGCGTCATCGGGACGCGACCCGACCACGCCGATGTACGAGGCGATGCTCTCCTTCAACTTGGCCATGCCGTCGGTGATCGTCTTCGTCAGCGCATCGGCGGCCTCCTGGGCCTTCTTCTGATCGGCGTCGGCGGCCTCCTTGACCTTCTTCGCCTCGGCATCCTTTGCGTCCGCGGCGGCCTTGGCAGAGGCGTCGTCCGCCGCCTTGGCCGCGGTCATCACCTTGTCGAGGTTGTTCATGGCCGAGCTCGCGACGGTTCCCGCTTGCGTCATCGCGGTGGTCGCGGACGAGCTCGCCGCGTCGACTGTCTTGCCGAGCACGGTCGAGAGCCATTGCGCCCCGGTGATGTCGGTGATCGGGCTGGCGGCGGGGATCTTCGACAGCATGTTCTCGAGAACCGCGGGCTTGGGCGCGGGCGCGTTCGGGCCGGTGCCGATGTTGATGATGCTCTGACCGGTGGCGCCGGTCCCGGCGGCCGGCCCGTCGCCGACGGCCGCGGCGATCTTGTCCAGCAGGGACTTCCGCTCGAATCCCGGCGGCGCTGCGGGCTCGGCGACGGCGTCCTCGATCGGCGAGTCCTTCCAATTCCAGAACCTCGTGATGTCGATCTTCTCGGCGGAGTTGCAGCAACCCAGCACGGCCTCCCCGAGCATGCCCCGGGTGGGGAGGGAAACGATCGAGCGCGGCGGGCGGAACGTGGTGCGGTGGAAGCTCAGGATCGCGTCCTGAACCGTGGCCGTGTTGAAATCATCGTCCGCCAGCCGCGGCGGAATGTGGAACGGCATCAGCATGCTGTTGCCGTAGAAGCCGAGCACCTGGTTGGCGACGCAGTTCAGCAGCGGCACCTGCTGTTCGGCATCATCGGACCCGCCCTTCGGGATCCCGATGGTGTAGCGCTCCAGCAGGATCGCACGCTCTTCCGGCCCGAGCGCGGCCCAGACCGCCCGCGAGTAGAGCACGGCGTTGCTCAGCACGTGCTGGAACGCGGCCTCGATCCGCAGCACGTCGCCCGCGCGGAGCATGGGCGGGATTCCCGAGGCCACCATCGGCCAGACCGACCCCATCCGGTCGGGAGATGCCGTCAGGTCCGACGCGATCGACTCGAGGCCGACGCTCGCGTCGAGGCCCTTCAGCAGCGGGCCGCCGAGCTCGCGCTCCAGTTCGCCGCCGCTGAACGACACCTCCAGCAGGTCCGGAATCCCCACCGACTCCATGAAATTCATGGTCACGTTGGTGGGCATCAGATTCTTGAGCGTGTACCTCCAGTCACGGAAGCGCCGCGAGACCTCGATCCGTGCGATGTCCGAGTACGCGACCGATTCGTCGATGACGATCGACGCGGTGCGGCGCTTGAGCTGGCTCGCGTCCTCCCGGGCCATCCGGAGCTGCGTCAAAACGATGGCCCGTGAGCCGATCTCCTTGAGAATCGGGTCCGGAATCGACTGCCCGGCCATCAGCACCGGACCGAAGCGACGCCCGGTCTTGGTCACAACGGTGGCGTACACATCCTCGAACGTGAAGAACGTCCCATTCGCAATCACCAGCACACGCTGCTGCCCGCCCGGCGCGAGCGTCTCGACCGTCATCGCGGGGTTCGAAGCCAGGTCCCGCGCCGAACGCAGCCCGTGCCGCAGCGACGCCGACGGCGGGAACGCGGCGGTCAGCGTGTCGAAGTACCGGATCAGCAGGTCGTACCTCGCCAGGAGGTCGTCACGCGTGTACGCGATCGCGGACAACGTCCGGGGCTGGCCTTCGGGGAGCCAGCGGACCAGCTCCATGGGCACGAACACGACGAGCTGCGCGTCCTCGGCGTGCGTGGTCACGATGTAATCGCGGAGCACCTCCCAGTACTGCATCGTGAGCGCGTGGCACCGGTTGTGGTTCACGATGACCTTGGTCGTGATCGTCTGACGCTCGTCGGCGCTCGCGAGACGGACGGCCGTGCGCGAGGCCGAACGGCTCCCCCGAGCCCGGCGCTCCAGCGCCGAGTGAAAATCCTCGCTCGCCTTCGAGGCGTAGTCGCGCGTGTTCACCTGCCCGCTCACGCTGGCGCCGAGCGATTCGGCGACGCCGACCCCCATCGCCGCGCCCGCGCCCATCAGCGCGTAATAGAAACCCCCGATGCCGCCTGCCACCCCTGCGCCCCCCGCGGCGCCGTACGTCCCCTGCAGGGTCCCCCCGACCGCGACATCCATCGCCGAAGACCTGAACGTCGCGAGCGTGGACTGGTCGGCCGCTTCGCTGAACGACTGCGACTCGGCGGCGGCCTCGGATGCGCTGTCCCGCACCTGAGCCGACTCGCTCCGCTCGATCACCGCGATGCGCTGCTGCTCGCCGGGCGCCAGCGGCAGCGAGTACAGCAGGTCCCCCAGGGACAGCCGCGACAGGATCCACTCCTGTCGCATCGACAGCACGTAACCCAGGGCCAGCGTTCCCGCCCGTGGAATTCCCATCGGATCGGCCGCGGCGCGTTCTTGGAAGCCGACCACGTCGATCGGCTCATCGACGGGGATCCGCGAGGTGTACCCGCGCCGCTTGATCTTGGCCCCAAGAAAATTGATCAAGTCAGCTTTGGCCGTGTTCTTGGCCTGGTCCTGAAGATCCTGCATCCACGCCGGCACACTCCACCCCTTGGGGAGCTTGAACTCCTTGCCGTTGGGAAGCGGGAGGACCACGATCGGCGTCTTGGGCACCACCTCGGGCTCGACCAGACGAAACACGATGCCCCAGCGGTGCTTCTCAAACGTTGCCCCGTACCACCCGAACTGTTTCTGGCAGTCGTCCTCCCCCACGCACAACGGCGGCGGGGGCTCGTGCGTGTGCTCGGGATCGTCAGGGACCGCGCCGAGTTCCGCCGGAGACGAACCCGGCAACGCCCCCGCGAGCGCGCCCCCCACCAGCGAGGCGCTCGTGAACGACACCCGTGACTCCACCGTCCCGATGCGCCCCTGCGAGGCGCGCAGTTCGCCGCGCGGAACCGCGATTTCCGATTTCGCGCCCCCACCCGTCGCGAGCAGCTTGATCCCGGCATCGGGAATCGCGGCCCAGGGAAGGTGCAGAACGAAGGAGCCGTCGGGCCTGGTGCGCACGGGACCCGCGCCCCCGCCCGGCAACGGGCTCGCGTCACCGGCCGAGACCGCGCGCACCGCGACTCCCGCCGCCGGTGTCCCATCGGGATTCACGAGCCGGCCCGCCAACCGGCTCGGCAGCATCCGGGGCATCTTGGCGATGCTGGGCATCACTGCCGTCTTGAACTCGGACAGCGTGACCTCGACCCGCTCCTGCCCCCGCTGACGACTGTTCAGCAGTTGCTCAATCACCGCCTCAACAGCGTCGGCGATCTCTTTCGGAAGCCGGCCCTCTCGCGGTTGCGAGGCTGAACCCGGATTCCCGCCCACCGATTTCGTGCGGCCCGCCGCGACCCGCGTCGTTCGCCGTGCCATGCTCGACCTCCCGGGAGTGAACCCGAAATCCCCGCGCGTCGGACCATATCACCAACATCGCGGCGAACGCAACAGCAAGACGTTGTGCACAATACTGACTCGCACCGAGCAGAAGTTATTAATGGATACCGTACTACTTATGTCGTGAAACTCAATTCCGTGCTTTTCTTGTGAAACCGCGGCACGCGCTCCGTCCGCTACCCCTCTTCCCCGGCCCGTCGCGCACGCTTGGTGATGCGCGGGCGCGGGATGCCGAACTTGTCCATGCGCGAGAGCAGGGTGTTGGGATGGACGTCGAGCTTCTCCGCTGCGCCGCCGGGACCGAAGACGCGATAGCGGCTCGTCTCGAGCGCGTGAACGATGTGCAGGCGCTGCAACTGCTCGCTCGTGAGCGACAACAGAATGTCGCGGGTCTGCTCGCCCGGGCCTCCCCCGCCGCTCCTCCCTCCGCCGCCCCCCCCGCTCCCGCTCAGGTCCGGGGCCGGCGACTCCGGCAGCTCGATGTCCAGCTCCGCCCCTTCCGAGAGCAGCGTGGCTCGCTCCACGGCGTTGGCGAGTTCGCGCACGTTGCCGGGCCAGCCGTACGCCATGATGCGCCGGATCGAACGATCGCTGATCGGCCGCACCGGCTTGGCCATGCGCTTGGCGGAACGCTCGTGCAGGTGCTCCGCCAACGGACGCAGGTCGTCCTTGCGGTCGCGCAGCGGCGGCACCTCGATCCGGAACACGTTCAGCCGGTAGTACAGGTCCTCGCGGAACCGGCCCCGCTCCACCTGACGCGCCAGATCGCGGTGCGTCGCGGCGACCATGCGCGCATCCACGCGCAGCGTCTCCGAACCGCCCACGCGCTCGAACGTCCCTTCCTGAAGCACGCGCAGGAGCTTGGCCTGCGCCGCCAGCGGCAACTCCGCCACCTCGTCCAGGAACATCGTCCCGCCGTCGGCGAGCTCGAATTTGCCCATGCGACGCTTGTCGGCGCCCGTGAACGCCCCGCGCTCGTGCCCGAACAGCTCGGACTCGATCAACGACTCCGGCAGCGCCGCGCAATTGACCGCCACGAACGCCTCCGCCGCCCGACCCGACGCCGCGTGCACCGCCCGCGCGACCAGTTCTTTTCCCGATCCCGTCTCGCCCTGGATGAGCACCGTCGTGCGCGACGCCGCCACCCGCGCCACCTGGTCGCGTACACGCTGGAGCGCGGGCGATTGCCCGATCATGCGCGGCGTCTCGGCCGTTTCCGTCAGCTCCTGCTGGATCGCCCCCAACCGCAGCCGGGCCCGCTCCGACTCAGCCAGCCGCTCGCGCAGCCGCGCCGTCTCGGCGTCCGCCCTCACCTTGGCGGTGACATCGATCAGCGTGACGATCACCCCTCCGCTCTCTTCTCTCACCTGAACATGCGGAGTCGAATCGCTCTCTTCGCGAGAGGCATGGAGATCGACGATCACTTCGCGGTCGTCGCGACGCACGGTCAGTCCGAGAAGTGCGACCGAGCGTGATCGCGCCAACCGCTCACCCAATTCAGTCGAGACCCGCGGCCCCTCCACAAAGAAGGTATCGATCGAATTGCCCACAATTGGGGATGATCCAGCGACGAGGAGTGACCTCGCCTCAGCATTCGAATCAACGACCGATAACAATCGATCGAGTTTGAGAATGCCGGTTGCGAGGTGATTCAGCATCGGTAACTCCAATGTGACGCGTCACAGCCTATTTGTCCAGAAAATTCAATAATTTATGCGTGATATCGTATTTTCTGAAGAAAATACGATTTTTCGTAATAATTATTGCTTCTAATCACATTATTTGCATATCGGTCGAAAAATACGCGTCGCGAGTGCTGATACCGAGGCCAGCTTGGTTGGCACGGAAGTTGTTTAACCACTCTTGTCGAATGGCTCGGTTCCGAGCACAGGGTCAGAGAAATCGGCCGTCCGGAGGGAAGGGCGGCGTTTGGGTGATGGGAACCAGGAGATCAGAATCCGGCCTTCGGGGCCGGTGCGAGTTGACGGATGGTCCGGTCAACACATCCGAGCATCGGGCGAGGTGTACTCGCCCGGGAAAACGAGGTTGGGCGTGACGATGTGGGCTCGTCACTCTCACCTCGTTTTTTCTTTTTGTGGAGGGACCACTCGCGTCGCTCCGCAATTCTCACCACTTCCACCCCGGCCCACCCAGGGGGAAGGCCATGCGTCCCGTCGAACCGAACCCTTCCTCACAACACCCCCCCATCGCGGCCACGCCCCGGCTCTCGCGCCTGACGGACTCCGTCGGGATGGCGACGCCGAGTTCGGGGACGGGCTTATTGGCGCGGATGGAAATGACGATAAAGCACCTTGCCCGCGGCTTGTGGAACCACCGCGTGACGGGCGAGGTAAGGGACCTGATGGGAGGACCCATTCGGGTTCCGGAGGCGTGGGGTCCTGGCGGGCGCGTGGCCCGGTGGATGGTCAGCGCCGTGGACGGGCGAGCCGCGCCAGAGGCGGACCCCGTCAGCGAGAGCCGAGTCATGTCGAGCATGCCGTCCGAGCCTGAAGCGTTCGCCGAGCTGGTGGCGTCGATGCTGCGCCGGATGCTCCCGGGGGAGCCGGTGGAGCTTTCGGGTCCGCGCGAGATCATCGTGTCGGGACGGCGGCTGGACCTGGAGAACCTCTTCCGGCTGGTGAACCACGACACGGAGCGCGGCCGCGAGATCGTCGAGCACTACCTCGAACAACTGTTCAGCGCCGAGGCTTCATCGGCGGCGACGATGAACTTTGATTTCGTCAAGACACGGGTCATGCCGCGCATCCAGCCGGAAACGATCTTCCAGCACCTGAACCGCGAGCAGGTGGCGCACGTGCCGTTCGTGAACGGGACGGTGATCGTGTTCGTGATCGACCTGCCGCAGATGACGGTGTCGATCACGACCGAGCAGATGGTGCGGTGGGGGACATCGCCTGAGGACCTGGAGCGGATCGCGCGCGAGAACCTGGACGCGTCGAGCTCGGAGCTGCAGTTGCAGGTGGTGACGAGCAAGGAAGGCGGCAAGGCGATCATCGTGGCGGAGCACGACGGCTACGACGCGGCGCGGTTGCTGCTGAGCGGCCTGTACCGCCGGCTGGCGCCGCGCCTGGGCGGCGACTTCCTGGTGGCGACGCCGGCCCGGGACATGTTCGTGGCCCTCTCGCCGGCGCCCAATCCGTTCGTGAAGCGGTTGGCGGAGCGGGTGGCGGACGACTACCGCCGCCTGCCGTACCCGATCACCAGCGAGTTCTTCTACGTGACGCGCGACGGCGTGGCCCCCGGCGGCCCGCTCGCGGCGTGAGGGGCGATCGAGGCCCCGAGAGGGACCGCGAGCCCCACGTCGATCGCGACGCCTGCTGAACGTACGCAACAGTGTGCGAATTGCGATCGTGACCCCTGTGCGAGGCGGTCGGGCAGACAGTGACTGAATACATGCGAGCGCGCAGGTTTGCCGCGTGCCGCCGATGGCCGCCAGCGCCACGGACGGGTCAGTGGCGCTTCGCGGGGACCGCTGGGCGTGACGGTGGCGCGAAGGCGGCCGCGTTTCAGCGCAACCGGGAGAGACATCCTGTGTGCCGGGGGGAGCGGCAGCGCCGATAAATCACTCGGGGTGCTCGCGCGAGGAGGAATTCATGCGTCAGCATGTGCGGAGATGGGCGTCCGCGCCGCGGGTGGGGGCGGTCGGCGCGGCGATGGTGTTCGGCGGGGCGATGGGACTGCGTGCCGCGCCGCCTGACTATGACTTCGACTGGGTGACCGTGGGGGCGCCTGGGAACCGGTCGGCGAATGAACAGGAGGCGCCGCTGCTGTACCCGCCGTATGAGCAACAGCCCATTCTTGTCGGGGCGGTGCCGTACACCTACCGGATCAGCAAGACCGAACTTACGGTCAAGCAGTGGTACGAGTTCGTGCAGGCGTACGCGCCGTACTACACCGGCTCACGCAATTCCAGTGCGTTCACAAGCCTCTGGATTTACGCGAACGATCAGAACCCAGATCATCCACCGGATTTCCGCATTGTATCCGGCGCGGAAAATCACCCGGCCGACATGAGCTGGCGGTTCGCCGCGCGGTATTGCAATTGGCTTGAGAAC
>JAEUIW010000269.1 GCA_016794925.1 Phycisphaerae bacterium | reverse complement strand
CATTCAAGGTGAACATGGCGACAACTCCTCGGGCGCCGGACATCGGGTCGCGGAACCCACAGAGATGCCGGCGCGTGCGAAGTCGGCCCCGGGTGTGCGTTCTCACCCCCGTGCCGCGTGGGGGCGGATGTCTCTGGAAGGCCGCGTTGCCGCGGTGCCACCCGGGCTGCACGCTTCGCGTTGCAGCACCCTCATCTTCGGCACCAGGAGGCCGAGCTTGATTGATGAGAAGCAAGCCCCTTCGCTGCGCCGCAGCACGACGGCTCCGGCCGTGCTGAAAGTCGCAAGCCGCGGCTTCAGTTCGCCGGCTGCAGGTCGAACTGCATCGCGGCCAGCCGCGCGTAGAGTCCGCCCCGCGCTGCCAGTTCGTGGTGCGTGCCGATGTCGACGATGCGGCCCCCGTCCATCACCACGATGCGGTCGGCCTTGAGCACCGTCGCAAGACGGTGCGCGATCACCACCGTGGTGCGGTCCTTCATGGCCGCCTCCAGCGCCTGCTGCACCACGCGCGCGCTCTCGGCGTCGAGCGCGCTGGT
>JAEUIW010000268.1 GCA_016794925.1 Phycisphaerae bacterium | reverse complement strand
GGAAGCGCTCGTTGGGATCGCCGATCGAGCGGATGACGCGTGCCTTGATGTCGTCGAGCCCGCCCACGTAGTCGATGATCGAGCGGTCGGCGATGTCGTAGAAGAGCGCGTTGATGGTGAAGTCGCGGCGGAAGGCGTCTTCCTCCGGCGTGCCGAAGGTGTTGTCGCGGTGAATCAGCAGGTCGCGCGCCGTCTCGGGCGAGAGATCGCCCATGGACTCATCGGGCGTGCCTTCGGGATCGCCGGCCGGGATGAGCTTGCGGAAGGTCGCGACCTCGATCGCCTTGTCGCCGAACTTCACATGGGCGAGGCGGAAGCGGCGGCCGATGATCCAGCAGTTCCGGAACTGCTTCTTGATCTGGTACGGGTGCGCCGACGTGCCGATGTCGAAATCCTTGGGCTTGCGGCCGAGCAGCAGGTCGCGCACGCTGCCGCCCACGAGGTAGGCGGTGTAGCCGGCCTCGTGAAGACGCGTCAGCACCTTCAGCGCGTCGGGATCGATCTGGCGGCGCGAGATGGGATGGTCTGCACGGGGAA
>JAEUIW010000267.1 GCA_016794925.1 Phycisphaerae bacterium | reverse complement strand
GAGCCGACCTTCGCCGCCCTGCGTGCCCTGGTGCGCAGGGCGCTGGACCTGCCGCACTGAGCCTGCCGCACTGAGCCTGCTGCACTGAGCCTGCTGCACTGACCCGCCCCTGCGGTGGGTGGGGGCGGGCGGCAGCCCGCGGCGGGACGCTCAGCGCCCGGCCGTGGCGACGGCGCAGGCCGTGACTTGCTGCCAGCGCCGCAGCCTCCGGGCGTCGACTTCGAAGTCGACCGGATAGAGCTTGCGCCCCAGCGTCGCCATCTGGCGCACGATGCGAACCGAATCGCAGTGTCCCTGGTCCGCCAGCCGCGCGAACAGCTCGAAGGCCTGGAGGTAGTGCCCCACTTCGTAGTGGGCCTGTGCGACCTTGTACGACTCCGGCGGGTCCTGCGAGGCCGGCTGGGCCGCCGCCGGTGCGCAGAAGCTGGCGACGATGGTGATGACAAGGACCGCGGCAACGGGGGTGGGCGACATGTCGGCGTCTCCGGTTCGGGCATGCAGGAGTGCTCTGCCTCTGCCTGGAAGTACGCGGGCCGGGC
>JAEUIW010000266.1 GCA_016794925.1 Phycisphaerae bacterium | reverse complement strand
CGCGCCCGCTCATGCGAGCGGGCGATCCGCTCGAATTGGGAACCGCCCGCCCAACTTAAGTTTCAATCCGCGCCCGCTCATGCGAGCGGGCGATGAGACTGAGGCGGCGCTGCGGGATCTGGCTGCGGGTTTCAATCCGCGCCCGCTCATGCGAGCGGGCGATGCCGTCAGTGCCATGTCAGATTTCCCCAGCACATGCGTTTCAATCCGCGCCCGCTCATGCGAGCGGGCGATCACTTCCCCGATCACAGTCTGGGCTGCGAAGACGGTTTCAATCCGCGCCCGCTCATGCGAGCGGGCGATTGCCTTTGCTGATTATTCTGTGCCGCTGCCGTGGTGTTTCAATCCGCGCCCGCTCATGCGAGCGGGCGATCCGAAGATTCCCGCTTCGACGCCGGCTTGAAGTCGTTTCAATCCGCGCCCGCTCATGCGAGCGGGCGATCCCAGGTGATGCGGATCGTGATCGACGACTTACCAGTTTCAATCCGCGCCCGCTCATGCGAGCGGGCGATTGGTGGTATCGGTCCGTCTTCGTATTGTGCA
>JAEUIW010000265.1 GCA_016794925.1 Phycisphaerae bacterium | reverse complement strand
GCGCTGGTCGCGCGGCAGTCGCTGCCCGGCTACGTCCTGGGCATCGAGCGGATGCCGGACAACGGCATGGAGCTGCTGACGTTCCGGCCCGTGCCGCAGACGGCACGGGGATAACTCCGGGACAGCCTGTGAATGGTGTCGTGCTATCAGGCGTGCGGGGTATCGTGCTATCAGGCGTGGGACTATCGTGCTATCAGGCGTGCCGATCGTCCGCAAACCCGCGCCAGCATTGGGTTTGCGCGTCCTCTAACTTCCCTAACTTAATTTCTCTAACTTTTAGTAGGGAAACGCCGCTGCGGTGGATAACCACCACGCGGCCACAAGTGCAGCAGCAAAAGCCCGGCTTTCCAACACGGAGGGCCGTGCCATGATCGTCGCACTGCTCAACCAGAAAGGCGGCGTGGGCAAGACCACGCTCGCCACGCACATCGCCGGCGAGCTTGCGATGCGCGGCCAGCACGTCGTCCTGCTGGACGCCGACCCGCAGGGTTCATCGCTGGACTGGACACAGCGCAGAAGCCAGCAAGGCTTGCCACGGCTGTTC
>JAEUIW010000264.1 GCA_016794925.1 Phycisphaerae bacterium | reverse complement strand
AACGCCGTCGGCATCTACGTGAACAAGTCCGGCGTGGTGTCGCGCGTGGCCGACCCGACGGTCAACGTGCCGAACACCGGCAGCAGGTTTGTCCAGTTCTACGATCAGCGGGTCACGAACGGCGTGGTCACCTTCGCGGCCTCCGGTCAGAACAACACCGGGGGAATCTACCGATGGAACGACGGCACCATCACCACGTACCTCGACACCAGCCTGCGCATGCCCGACGGCACCAACCACTTCACGGGCCTGGGTACATTCTCGGAACAGGGGAGCGATATCGCGTTCGGCGGGGCCGGGGCGGATCCCTTGAGCCGCGGGATCTACGCGCTCGTCAACGGCTCCGTGAGCCTGATCGCGGATGTGCGAACGCGGGGGATCGGCACCGATCGCAACATCGAGGGGTTCTCGAACCCGGCGCTCTACAACGGCAATATCGTGTTCCTGGATAACCACGACTATGTTCTCTACGACAAGTCCGTCGATGGCGCCCTGCGGCGCATCATCGGGATGGGCGACGTGCTGGGGGGCAAGCGCATCGACAG
>JAEUIW010000263.1 GCA_016794925.1 Phycisphaerae bacterium | reverse complement strand
ACGCCGGCGTTCATCCAGCGGCTTACAAGACGCTGTTTCAATCCGCGCCCCTCGTTGCCGAGGGGCGATGCGTGGTGAGGTCGTGCTGTACAGGTGCGTTCCGATCGGGTTTCAATCCGCGCCCCTCGTTGCCGAGGGGCGATGCATGAATACCAGACATCCCACGCACGATCACACGTCGGGTTTCAATCCGCGCCCCTCGTTGCCGAGGGGCGATGCGAGCTGCGCGACCTGTACGGAACCACCCCGGCCACTGTTTCAATCCGCGCCCCTCGTTGCCGAGGGGCGATGCGCTGGCGAAGTCGGCGAGCTTCTTCTCTTCTTCGGAGTTTCAATCCGCGCCCCTCGTTGCCGAGGGGCGATGCGCCGCGGGACCTCTGCCTGGGGCCGGACTGACCATGTTTCAATCCGCGCCCCTCGTTGCCGAGGGGCGATGCTCAAGTGAGCTGGCTGCAGATCATCGGCCTTGTTGTTTCAATCCGCGCCCCTCGTTGCCGAGGGGCGATGCGTGCGAGCCAATGCCTGCCGCATCTCTGTCCGCAGGTT
>JAEUIW010000262.1 GCA_016794925.1 Phycisphaerae bacterium | reverse complement strand
GACCGCGGGCGCGCGCATGGTCGACGAGCGTGTGCCGCATCGCCCGGGCCGCGAGCCGGACGAAGTGGCGTCGGTCCTCGGCCGCGGTCGGAGCGCCGGCGTCCGCGAGCCGCATCCAAGCCTCGTGCACCAGCGCCGTGGGCTGCAGCGTGTGCTCCGCGCGCTCACCCTCCATGAGCCGCCCGGCGAGGGCCCGCAGCTCCGCGTAGAGCAGCGCGAACAGCTCCTGTGCCGCGTCCGCGTCGCCAGTGCGCGCACGCGCCAGGATGCGGGTTGCGTCGGCGGGTTCGGGCAGCATGCGGATCGGGGCCCGCACCGGAGCGCGCGGCGAGCATCGATCTTGGGGGCGCCGCCGGGTTCCCACAACCGAGCGGGGCACCACGCGGGATGTGGTGGCTCCCTTGATCGTGCTGAGCATCCCCCACCCAGGCGCCGCGCGAGCCGCGCGCCCATCACGGAAGGCCCGGATTCTCGCGGGGCCTCCCCGGTCAAGGCTCGATGGCGAGCTCCTGCCAGATCGAGATCGACTTGCGCGCGCCCTCGTCC
>JAEUIW010000261.1 GCA_016794925.1 Phycisphaerae bacterium | reverse complement strand
CTCGACTGCGACTACAACCTCGAATACCGCTACACGGTCGAAGCGATCACGGCCATTTCGGGGCGCATCGTCGAGAACGCGATTGTGCCGTTGGTCGAGAAGGTGAAGTTCGCCCCCGCCCGGCCGCCGGGCTGAGTCGCAGCGCGGCCGGCTCGGATCTTTGATCTCGCGGCCGCCGTCTTGGGCCCGGCCCGCGCGCTCGTGAAGGTCGCTCGGGCCCGCCGGGCGCCTTAAGCCCGGGGGTGGAACTTGCGGTGGACCGCCTTGAGCCGCCCCTGATCGACGTGCGTGTAGATCTGCGTGGTGGCGATATTGGCGTGTCCGAGCATCTCTTGCACCTGCCGTAGATCGGCGCCGCCAGCCAGCAAGTGCGTGGCAAAACTGTGCCGGAGCGTATGGGGGCTGATCTTGCCCGAGAGCCCCGCTCGCGCGGTGTAACGTTTCAGGAGCTCCCAAATGCGCTCGCGGGCCAGGCGTTTGCCGCGGCGCGAGATCAACAACCAGGGGGGCGTGGGTGTGACGCCCGCCACCAGGCGGGGCCGCTCGT
>JAEUIW010000260.1 GCA_016794925.1 Phycisphaerae bacterium | reverse complement strand
GCCGAACAGACCGTAGGCACCGACCCCCAGCACGAAGTGCAAGGGCGCCATCGGGGAACTCAACGGCCGCACCTCGCCCGGAAAGATGGCCGCCAGCACCACCACCCAGGCCCCGGCGGGCGCCAGCCAGCGACGCACGGCAGGCACCGGCAGCAGCCGCGTCTCGATGGCGTGCAGCACGATCACCAGCCACACCGTGAGCGACAGCACCGGCGCAAAGCCCAGCCGCGCGCCGCGCAGGTCGCTGCCCCAGTTGGCGATGTCGATCACCAGCGCCAGCAGGTGCACCGCCAGCGCGGCAGGCAAGGCCATGGAGGCCGCCTTTTCGAAGCGTTCACCCCGCGTGGTGGCCAGCAGGTACAGCAGGGCCGCCACCAGGGCGGGGCCCCAGCCGGCAACGCCCGGGTTGGCAGTGGAGCCCGACGATAAAATCATGGTCCACAGTGTACTTTCGCGGCGCGCTCCGACCGCGCCGCCCCGCGATGGCCTCGACCCTATCCGACCGCCTGTCCAAGCTGGTCAAGACCATGCGGGGCCAGGCCCGCATC
>JAEUIW010000025.1 GCA_016794925.1 Phycisphaerae bacterium | reverse complement strand
GCGTGCGTGAAGTGCTCTTGAAGCCAGAGCTTCGAGATGCGGCTGTCGTCGAGTTCGAAGGCGGCGTCGGTCGCGTGCTCGGGGAAGACCAGCGCCTCGAAGGCGTGGCCCGCGATGTTCCCCTTTACCCATGTCCCGCCCGTCGGGCGTCCGGTCCTTTTGGTGATCTCCAGCGTGTCGAGCATCTCGCCCGGGTCGGCGGGGTCGAACTTGAAGGGGGCGGGTGCTCCGCTGCCCGCCGCGAACCCCGCCTCGAAGGCGATGGCGATCGCGTCCCGGATGCTGGCCACCGAGATGTTGTGGAAGTCGAGGGCGTCGCGTTTGCGGTCCTCGAGCGTTTCCAACCCGAGGCGGTTGCGGATCGCTTCCGTCGCCGCCGCCATGTGGAGGGCCTTGGCCTTGTTCGTCGTCGTCTTCGTGTTCTTCTTCGCGTTCATGTTCGTGGTCTCCTTTGCGGGGTTCCGCCCCGCGTTGTGACACATGAAGCCATGACACTCGCCAACCGGCAAGGCAAAGCCGCGAGGATTCGCCGCCAATCCGCAACATGTGGGCAACTTCGCCCCGGATGTGGGCAACTGGGTACTGGAGGTCCGCGATGACTCCCGAACACGCGCCTAGTCCCGGCCAGCATCGGACGGACAGGAGATGGCGTGCCGCGTCGTGGCCAGGCGCACCTGGGCCCGTAGATGGGGGATACCGCGATCACGCGAGTGGAGAGCCGAGACTCTCCAACGCTGGAATCGCCGCCCGGCTGCACCTGAGCGGCCGACATGCCAATCTCCTGAGTGCTCAGAACGACCGGAACACCCAATCCCGATTGGGCTACGCCTATCATCGACCCGCACCGCATGCGACGCTCGCTTGTCCATACCCTGACCGCTTGGCTCTGCCTGTTCTCATTCGGGGTGGATTTGGCGTTGCATGCGCTTGGCCCAGTCGAATGCACGTCAGAGACCGGCAAGCGCTTGGAGTGGGTGTGCGAGAAGGACGAGCAGAGCACCTGCCTTCGATCAGGTGCTGAGCGGAACCTGCTCGACGAGTCGGCTCAAGAAGGGTTGCCGCCGTGCGAGGATCGTCCAGTCGGTGAAGACCATGATCTTGCGCACCATCTGCTCACGCAGCCCAAGCAGGGTGTTCATGCGGAACTCACGCTGCCGCCCGTGACCCTTGCGGTGCTCTGTTCGTTCGCGTTTGACCCTGTTGTTCATGGCTGTTCTTCGCGGATCGACATCCGTGTTCGACCGCCAGACACGGTTGCGCGATTGCGCACTGTGATCATGATCGTGTAGAGCAAGCGGAACCTCACCGGGTTGCCCACGTCGTGGCGCAGCCGGTGGCGCCGTTGTCGCGCCAGGGCGTCTGCCCAATCGGTGCGCGAACGTCCCGTTCCGAGTTTTCTTTCATCACAACTCATCCGAGGACCCTCATGGACTTTCATCCGTCCCTGGGTGGGCGCGGCCGTGGCACGATCGTGTGCTTGGCCACGCTCGCTCTCCTTCCGCTTCCCGCGTGCCAGACCACCCGTCCGGACCCGGCCGCCGAGTCTTCGATCACCCTGGCTACGGCGATCGGTGAACCGGTGGCCTTTCTCGTTGAAGGCGGGCCGCTCGACGAACCCGCAGCAGTTGGCACCCTGACGTTCATTGACGCGACCCGACGCGCGGTGACGACCGACCCGCGATTACAGGCGGCGCTCGCCCGTGTGCGTATCGCGATAGCGGACGCCGATCAATCTCGTCTGCTGCCCAACCCAGTCCTGAACTTCGTCCTCCGCTGGGGGCCCGGCAAGCCTCAGCTCGAAGTGTCGCTGGCGCAGGACATCATCCAGGCATTCCAAATCCCCAGGCGATCAAGCGCCGCAGATAACCGCCTGCGCCAAGCCGCCGCGGATGCATTGACGGTGGCGCTCGACGTCACCTCAGAGGTCCAGGAGCGGTACGCGGCCTCGCAAGCATCGGACCGCTTGACCCCTGTGCTCGAAGGCCGACTCGAGCTGTTGCGCCGACTCACTGGGATTGCCAGAAAGCGCCTTGAGGGGGGCGAGGGGACTCGGGGCGACGTCACGACGCTCGAAGCGCAGGGAGTGGAGTTAGAGGTTGAGATCGCAGACGCCCGCCTCCGACAGCGGGAGGAGCGATTGCGGTTGGCACGCCTGGTCGGCGAACCGTCGGGGGCGGCTACCTGGGCGCTCGATGAATGGGTCGCGCCTCCTTCAGCCGCGCCGGATGAACAACACTGGATCGACACCGCGCTCACCCACCGGCCGGAGGTGCAGTCGGTCGTGTGGCAACTGGCGGCGCTCGGCGACGACTACTCCTTGGCCCGCCTGTGGCCGTGGGAGGGTGCGGCAGTTGGGATTGATGCGCAGAAGGACCCCGATTGGTTCGCCGGCCCGTCCGTCTCAACACCGATCCCCGTGTTTGACATGGGCCAGGCTCGCAGAGCCCGCGTCACCGCCGAGCAGATCGAGGCTCGTCACGAACTCACGCTTTCACGTCGAAGGATCGTGGAGGAGGTTCGAGTCGCGCACCAGTCACTCGCCGGAAACCTCGCCAACCTCAACCGCGTTCGACAGGAACTGATCCCGCTCCAACAGAAGCGACGCGACCAAGCCGAACAGGCATACCGGGCGGGTCACACGGACGTCACCGCACTTTTCCTTGCTGAACAGGATCTGCGCGCTACCCAGGCCAAGGCCATCGACGTGGAGCGGCAAACAAGCATCGCGTTGATCCGGTTGCTGCGAGCCGTAGGTGGGCCGGGCGTTGCGGCACAACTGGCCTCTGCTCCCCCGCACGTTCCTATGGCGGATTCGACCGTCAAACCTCAACAGCGTTGATTGACTCGAGACACAACCGCGGCATCTTGCCGCTGAACCGGAGATTCTTCGATGACGACAAGCACTGGCCTCAAGTTGTTCCGCATCGCGCGGGGCCCCCACCGGCACTTCCCGTTCCTGGCGATCGCAGCGTTCGCGGTGGCGATCGCCGCCAATCGCGCTGCCGCCCAGCACGAAGGGCACGATGACCACGCCGGAGAAAAGGCACCCCACGGCACTGCCGGCCCGCACGCCGAGAAGTCGCCCTTCGAGTGGGGCGGCGTATACGAACTGCCGGCGGGCGTGACCGATCTCGTGATCCAGCCCGGGCCCGACGCGAGCATCGACATCGCGCTCGTGGCGGTGGCGGACGGTTCAGACGCGGCGTTCACCGCCGCGGCCGAGGAGGCCGAGCGGGTCTTCGCGGGGCACGCCAAGCCCATAACGCCGGGCGAGGAGTTCACCCCCGGTTCCGAGTTCTACCAACTCCGCGTCGAGGGGCAATCGGCGATGCGCTTCAAAGTGCGAGCCACTCGCGCGGGCCGTTACGCCCTCTTCACGCAGCACTTTGCCGACGAGTTCCAGACGATCTTCGAAACCTCTGGAGCGACCGGCCAGAAAGTCTTCCCACAGGCCATGCGGAACTTCGTGGATCGGTTCGGCCAGATCGTGATCCAGCCCGCGGCGGTCAAGGCGTTTGGTGTCAAGTTGGACACGGCCGCGCTGCGCACGCTCGTGCCGTCGTTCACCGCTCCCGCGCGTGTGGCGTACAACACCGAGCGGATGGCCCACATCGGCTCCGCGGTGGTGGGGCGCGTCGCCGCGCTCCCGGTTCGTCAGGGCGACACGGTGAAGGAAGGTGACACGCTCTTGGTGGTGGACAGCCCCGAACTGGGCGAGGCGCAGAGCGACTACGTGCAGAAACGCACGATGGCCCACGCCGCCGCTCCAATTGTCGAACTGACAAAGAGCGCGGCGGAGCGGGCCAAGAAACTCTACGACGAGTCCGAGGGCATCTCGCTCACCGAGGTGCAGAAGCGGCTGGCCGAACAGCAGACCGCCGAGTCGGCGCTCCTCAACGCCCGGGCCGCGATGACCGGCGCTTCCAACCGGCTGCAACTGCTCGGCATGAGCGAGACCGAGATCAAGACCCTCGGCGAGACCGGGACCATCACACCCCGGTACACCGTGCGGTCGCCCATTGGCGGCCGCGTCATCCGGCGTGATGTCACGCTGGGTGAACTGGTCCGGCCCGACCGCGACTCGCTCCTGGTGGTCGCCGACACGAGCCGGCTCTGGGTGCTGGTCGATGTGCCGGAGATGCGACTCAAGGACGTGGCCGTGGGATCGGCCGCACGGATCTCCGTTGCCGCCTTCCCGGGCGAATCCTTCGAGGGCAGCGTGTCGTTCATCAGCGCGGACCTCAACGAAGCCACACGGACCGCGCAGGTCCGCGTCGAAGTGGACAACGCCCAGGGCACGCTCCGTCCGGGGTTGTTTGCGCGGGCGGAGATCATCGGTGCTTCGAGCGGCTCAGAGGGCGGCACGAGCGCTGGAGTGCTCGCGGTGCCTGAATCCGCGATCCAGATGATCGAGGGCAAGCCGGTAGTGTTCGTGCCCTTCACCGAGAAGGCCAACACGTTCCTGAAGCGGCCGGTGACGGTTGGCGAAGCGGTCGGCGGGATGCTCCCGGTGCTCTATGGCCTCCGCGAGGGCGAACCGATCGTCATCGCCGCCACGTTCATCCTCAAGGCCGAACTGGGCAAGTCCTCCGCAAAGCACGAGCACTAGCCGAACCCCCCTCACCCCGCCGCATCCCCATTTAACGCATCTCTCGCGTTGGAGCGACTCGATCGCACCCGCGATAGCAAAGGACGATCCTCCTCATGCTCGAACGAATCTTGCACTTCTCCATCCGCAACCGCTGGCTCGTCGTGCTGGCCACGGTCGTCGTCGCCGCCGTCGGGGCGTGGTCGCTCAAACGGCTGCCCATCGACGCGGTGCCCGACATCACCAACAACCAGGTCCAGATCAACACCATGTTCCCGGCGCTTTCGCCCGGCGAGATCGAGACCCAGGTGACCTTCCCCATCGAGACCTCGCTGGCGGGCATCCCGGGCCTGGAGTACACGCGCTCCCTCTCCCGCAACGGGTTCTCGCAGGTCACGGCGGTCTTCGACGACGCCGTGGACATCTACTTCGCCCGCCAGCAGGTGCTCGAACGCCTCGGCGATGCCCGCGAGAAACTGCCCGCGGGGGCCGAGCCGCGGATGGGCGCGATCTCGACCGGGCTGGGCGAGATTTACATGTACACGGTGGAGTTCGAGCATCCCAATGGGGAGCAGGCGCCGCTGGCCGCCGACGGCAAGCCCGGTTGGCAGCGCGATGGGACGTACCTGACGCCCGAGGGGCAGGTGCTGGTCAACGACTTCGAGCGGGCCGCGTACCTCCGCACCGTGCAGGACTGGATCATCTCGCCGCAACTGCGCGGCGTGAAGGGCGTGGCCGCGGTCGATTCGATCGGCGGCTACGTCAAGCAGTACCACGTCCAGCCCGACCCCATGAAACTGGTTTCCTACGGGTTCACCTTCGCCGACGTGATCGATGCGCTGGAGGCCAACAACGCCAGCACCGGCGCGGGGTACATCGAGCACAAGGGCGAGTCCTACACGGTTCGAGCCACGGGCCGGATCGCGAGCATTGCGCAGATCGCCAAGATCGTCGTCGGCGAGCAGGGCGGCACGCCCATCCACATGGATGATGTGGCGAGCGTCGGGCTGGGCAAGGAACTCCGCTCGGGCACGGGCAGCGAGAACAGCGGCGAGGTGGTGGTCGGCACCGCGATGATGCTCATCGGGTCCAACAGCCGCATTGTGTCATCGGCGGTCGACGCCAAGGTCACGGCGATCAACAAAAACCTCCCGCCCGACATCCGCGCCAAGGTCGTGCTCAACCGCACCAAGCTGGTGGACGCGACCATCGCCACGGTGACCAAGAACCTGGCAGAGGGCGCGATCCTGGTCATCGTCATCCTGTTCCTGCTGCTGGGAAACATCAGGGCCGCGATCATCTGCGCCCTGGCCATCCCGCTGTCGATGCTGATGACGGCGACCGGCATGGTTCAGGGCAAGGTAACCGGCAACCTGATGAGCCTGGGGGCGATCGACTTCGGATTGATCGTGGACGGCGCGGTCATCATCGTCGAGAACTGCCTGCGGCGGCTCGCCGAGAAGCAGCACCATGAGGGCCGCTTGCTGACGTTGCAGGAGCGGCTGCACGAGGTGATGGTGGCCGCCAAGGAGATGATCCAGCCCTCGGTCTACGGCCAGGCGATCATCATCATCGTCTACTTCCCCATCCTCTCGCTGAGCGGCGTCGAGGGCAAGATGTTCGTGCCGATGGCGACGACGGTCATCTTGGCACTTGTCGCAGCGTTCATCTTGTCGATGACTCTGGTGCCTGCGCTCGTAGCCATTCTGATCCGGGGCCGGGTCAAGGAAGGCGACAACTTCATCATCCGCGGCGCAAAGGCGGTCTATGCGCCGGCGCTCCGCTGGGCCGTGCGCTGGCGCTGGGGCGTGGTGGGCGCGGCGGTGCTCGCCTTCGCCGGCTCGCTGGTCATGTTCACACGCTTGGGCCAGGAGTTCATCCCGGTGCTCGACGAGCGGGATATCGCCATGCACGCGCTGCGCATCCCCAGCACAGGGCTGACGCAGTCGATGGACATCCAGTTTGAAGTCGAGCGCGCCGTGCGCTCGGTCCCCGAGGTCGCGTTCGTCTACTCCAAGACGGGCACCGCCGAGATGGCCTCCGACCCGATGCCCCCCAGCACGTCGGACACGTTCATCATTCTCAAGCCCAAGGACCAGTGGCCCAACCCCAAGGTCGCCAAGACCGACATCATCGCCCGCATCGAGGCCGCCGTCGAGCAGGTGCCCGGGAGCCGCTACGAGTTCTTGCAGCCGATCCAGATGCGGTTCAACGAGCTCATCGCGGGCGTCCGCAGCGACGTAGCTGTCAAGGTGTTCGGCGACGACTTCGAGCAGATGGGCGCTACCGCCACTGAGATCGCCGAGGCCATCGAAAAGATCGATGGTGCGGAGGATGTGCAGGTCGAAGTCACCGAGGGGCTGCCGGTGATGACCATCGACATCGACCGCGACGCCATCGCCCGGTACAGCATCACCGTGAGGGAAGTTCAGGACATCGTCTCGGCCGCGATCGGCGGCCGCGAAGCGGGTCAGGTGTTTGAGGGCGACCGTCGCTTCGATCTGGTGGTACGACTGCCCGACGACATCCGGCGCGACATCAATGCGCTGGGCACGCTTCCCATCCCGCTCCCACCGCGCAAGGACGCACCGGGCAACGCCGTCACGCTCACCTCCTTCGGCCCCAGCGAAAACGGCCACATCGACGGGTTGAGTTCGACGACCGATCGCCCGGCGTACATCCCCCTCGCCGCGCTGGCGAAGATCGCTGTTGCCGAGGGTCCCAACCAGATCAGCCGCGAGAACGGCAAGCGGCGCATCGTGGTGCAAGCCAACGTCCGTGGCCGGGACCTCGGTTCGTTCGTTGCCGAGGCGCAGCAAAAGGTGCAGGCGGTCTCGCTCCCACCTGGCGGCTATCTGGAGTGGGGCGGGCAGTTTGAGAATCTCATCGCGGCCCGGGCGCGGCTAACAGTGGTCGTGCCCGTCTGCTTCCTGCTCATCTTCCTGCTGCTGTTCAGCACGTTCAACTCCGTCAAGTACGCGCTCTTGGTCTTCAGCGGCATCCCGCTGGGCCTGACCGGCGGCGTGGTGGCGCTGTGGCTACGGGGCATGCCCTTCTCGATCTCGGCGGCCGTCGGATTCATCGCGCTCTCGGGCGTCGCGGTCTTGAACGGCCTGGTGATGGTGTCGTTCATCAACCAGCTCCGCCGCGAAGGGCTCAGTGTGGGCGACGCGATCTTCCGTGGCTCGCTCACGCGGCTGCGTCCCGTGCTCATGACGGCGCTCGTGGCATCGTTGGGCTTTGTGCCGATGGCGATCGCCACGGGCACCGGCGCGGAGGTGCAGCGCCCGCTCGCAACGGTCGTCATCGGAGGCCTCATCTCAAGCACGCTCCTCACGCTGCTGGTGCTTCCAGCGCTCTACCGCATCTTCACCGGCAGCGACAAGACGCCCGGACCCGAGCAGTGGGAGAAGCCCGCGCCCACTGACGCGGAGATGGTGCTCACCCCGGCCGTGGAGGCACCGGGCGGTGTTTCTCATGTGAGTAATGCAGCGGAGTCGGCAGCCAAGCCTTCGGTGCCGCCGTCCACATCGATCAAACCGCAACCACCCGCGAAGGACGCGTAGAAGCCCTGGCAGGCTTGCTGATGGACGAGGCCCCGGCCGGGGATTGTTTCACGGACGATCCTGATTGGACCGATTCTGTACGAGAAACGCCACAATTGGGCCGGACTGGCGGCCCACCCCTACCATGACATCGCCAATGAGTCCAGTTCGGTTGCTCATCTCGGTCCTCCTGATCCTCGTGCAAGGCATGAACCTGCTCGGGCCGCGCGCGATCTGCCGAGACCCCGATGGCTCGGTGTGCTACGACTCGCCCCTGTCTCCCTGCTGCTGCAAAGCCCATTGCGGACCGGCGTGTTGCGATGACGGGTGCGACGAAGACAAGGCCGATCCGCACCATCAATCCACAGTCTCGGCCGCGGGTTGTGGCTGTGTCTGCACGCCGGTTGCCGCCGACGCGCAGATCAGCGCCCCGACGCGCGAGAAGGCCGCCGCTGACGTGAAGGCGTTTGACCTTGGGGTACAGCCGTTCGCATTGCTTGCATCGCACTGGGTGCCCCCGGCGCGAATCTGGTGCGGCACGCTCGCGGCCGGGCCGCCGGGGGGCGGCCGGTTTGCGCTCACCCATCTCGACACCGTCATCCTGCGCTTGTAGTGCGAGCGGGTTCGCTGCGCCAATGCCGGGTGCTCGGATTGCCTTCCGAACGCCCTCGTGCATCTATGGCCGGCCACGCGGCGGTTGTTGACCAATCCCATGCACCCTTTCGGAACACGTCTGATGAGGATGATGTCGCCCATTCTGGTCCTTGGGCCGCTGATCTGGCTCAACGGTTGTGCCACATACGAACCACGTCCTCTTGACGCACGAGCCGAGATGGCCGGTTTGTCGGCCCGGGGGCTGCCGGACGTGAACACTATCCGCGCCGATTCGTTCCTCGGCTCAAACGCCGCACCGGCCTTTGACACATCCGACGGGCTCACCGAGGACGAGGCGGTGGCCGTGGCGCTCACGCTGAACACCGACCTGCGCGCGGCGCGCGCGGGGCTGGGCGAATTCAAAGCCCTGCTGATCGGCGCGAAGGTCTTCCCCAACCCCGAGGTCGGCGTCGGTGTGCGTCCCGGCTTCGGCGGTACGCCCGGGCTGGTCGTCGATACCGACCTGTTATTCGAGTTGCTCAAGCCCGGCGAACGCAGCGCCCGCATCGGCGCGGCGACAGCCAAGTCCGAGCAGGCCCGCGCCGAGATACTCGCAAAGGAGTACGACCTGGCGACGCGGGTACGGGGGCAGGTCTTCGCGGTGCTCGTCGCCGAGCAGACGGCGGCTGCGCTCGCCGAAGAGGTGTCGCTCCGCGAACGCGCGGAAAGCCTGATCCGCAGCCGCCGCCAGTTGGGCGAGGCCAACGAACTGGACACTTCGGCGGCCGCGCTGGAACTGGCAGAAGTGCGACGCGACCATCGCCTCGCGCTGGTCGGTCTCCAAGCCACGCGGTTCGAACTCAACCGGCTCATGGGCGTGCCACCGTCGTATGAGGTTCGGCTGACCGACGCAGGCAGGCCCCTCACCGTCGTGCTGTTCGACGACCCATCCGATGCAGACCTGACCGAACGGGTGCTGGGCGGCCGGCTGGACCTGCGTGCCAAGGAGGCCGAGTACCGGGCTGCGGAGGAGGAACTCCGGCTGGCCGTCTCCCGACAGTACCCACGCATCAAGATTGGCCCGTCGTTCGAGCACGACGGGGTGAGCGACAACTACATCGGCGTCGGTGCGACGGTCGAACTGCCGATCTTCGACCGCAACCAGGGCGGAATCGCCGGGGCCAGTGCTGCGCGCGACCGCCTGCGCGAGGAGTACACGGCCCTCCTGCACCGTCTGACCTCCTCGGCGTTCGCCGCTCGGGCCAAGGCCCGCGCCATCCGCGCCGAGGTGGACGCACAGGAGCGCGAGGTGCTGCCCCTCCTGAAGCGCAGCCAGGACCTCTCGCGCGGCGCGTTCGAGGCCCGCGACCTGAGCGTGCTCGACTGGATCACATCACAGCAGCGGGCGCTGCGCACCCGCCGCGCGTACATCGACACACTCGCCTCCTATCGACAGGCCCTGATCGATCTCGACGACGCAACGGGCTTGAGCATCACGCACGCTCGGTCGAGCGGCACACCGATCCCCGCGGAGCAAGCCAAATAAGAACCCCAACGGGCGAAGTCGCCCGAGGAGCCAGCCATGCCACGAGCCATCAGCCACATCCTCTCCCGTGTCGTCACGGTGCTCCCCACAGCCGCGACGCTTGGCGTCCTCGCGGGCGTCGCCTATCTCGGGCACCGCACGGGGTGGACGATCCCTACGGCCGCCAGTGTTTTCGGCGCGACCCCGAGTCCGACGGACGCGTGGTGCAAGGACCACGGCAACCCCGAGGCGACGTGCGTCATATGCCGTGGCTTCAAGATCACGCCGACGGCCCCAACGGTGCTTGCGGCGGAGGGAACGCTGCGATCCACGGAGGAAGCGCCCGTCGAGGAGCCCGCGACCGAGGGCAAGCCGCGCGCCCCGGTGCAGGTCCCCTCTGCGGAGGTGCTGCGCGTTGCGGGTGTGCAGACCACCACTGCAACAACCCGTGCGATGGTGGAGGCTGTGGAGGCCAACGCCGAGTCGGGGTACGACATGAGCCACTACGCGCAGGTCGCCACCCGAGTACCCGGTTTTGCTGCCTTGGTGCGGGTGCAGGCGGGTGATAGAGTAAAGAAAGGGGATGTTTTGGCCCTGATCGACTCGGCCGAGGTCGGCAAGGCAAAGGCAGAACTGCTCCAGTCAGCCGCCTCTCTCGCCAGCCGCCGGACAGCCCTGGACCGAATCAGAAAATCGACCACCGAGGGGTTCCGCAACCAAGCCGACCTCATCGCCGCCGAGGCGGAGGTGCGTGAGTCGGAGATTCGCCTTTACAACGCTCGCCAGGCTATGACGAGCATCGGGCTGCGGCCGCCGGAGTTCGCGGAGGGCACAGTACCCGCGGAGCGGGACATCCAGTTCCTTGGATTGCCCGCCGAGATCGTCGCTGGCCTCGACCTGGCGCGAGCGACGGCGAACCTTGCTCCCGTCGTCGCGCCGCTGGATGGATCGGTCATCGCCCGTAATGTGATCGCGGGCGATGTGGTCGATCCGGCCCGCGCCCTCTTTGTGGTCGCGGACACAGCACGGATGTGGGTCACGGCCGACCTGCCTCCAGCACAGGTCGCCGGGGTGACACTCGGTCAGCAGATGGAGTTCCGCCCCGATGGGGCGACAGGCGAGCCGTTCGTCGGGCAGATTTCGTGGATCAGCACGGAGGTGAACGAAAAGACTCGCACCGTCCAGGTCCGCGCCGAGGTACCCAATCCCAGAGGGCGTCTGCTGGCACACGCGTTCGGGCGAGCGAGCATCAGGATTCAGGCAACCCCGGCGGCGCTGGCGGTCCCCGAGGAGGCCGTGCAACCCGACGGGGAGCGGCGATTCGTGTTCGTGCGCCTCAACGACGAGGTGTATCGCCCGAGGCTCGTGACGCTCGGCGGGCGTTCTAACGGATTCGTGGAAGTCCTCTCCGGGCTTGCCCCCGGTGAGACGGTGGCAACGGCCGGCAGCTACCTGCTGGCGGCGCAGGCCAACCGGGGCAAGTTGGGCGCGGGGTGTTGCGCCAATGACTGACACCCGGATCGGAGCCCTCCCATGCTGAACTGGATCATCACCTGGTCGCTACGGAACCGCTTCCTCGTCGTCGTCGGGGCGCTGCTCTTCGCCGGGTTGGGCGCGTTGGCCCTACGGCAGTTGGACATCGACGCCTTTCCCGACACCACGCCCGCGCAGGTCCAGATCAACACGACCGCTCCGGCTCTTTCACCCGAGGAAGTCGAGCGGCAGATCACCTTCCCCGTCGAACAGGCGCTCGGCGGGCTGCCGCGGCTGGAGAACCTCCGCTCGATCTCTAAGTTCGGTTTGTCGCAGGTCGTAGCGACGTTCGCCGACGGCACGGACATCTACTTCGCGCGTCAGGTCATCGCCGAACGGCTGGGCACGGTCGAGCTGCCCGCGGGCATCACACGCCCGCAGATGGGGCCGATTGCGACGGGGCTAGGTGAGGTCTTCCACTACATCCTCTCCAGCGACACCCACGACCTGACGGAACTCCGAACCCTGCAAGACTGGGTCATCAAGCCGGCGCTGCGGACTGTCCCGGGCGTGGCCGAGGTCAACTCGTGGGGAGGATACGAGAAGCAGTTCCAGGTGCGCATCGATCCGGACAGGTTAGTCAAGCACAGCCTCACGTTTGATCAGGTGACCGAGGCGCTCCGGGCCAACAACGCCAACGTTGGCGGCGGATACATCGCCCGCAGCGGGAGCACGCTCCTTGTTCAGGGCCTGGGCCGCGTTGGCGGTGTGGACGACATCTCCAACATCCCCATCACTGCCGCAGACGGAGTGCCCATCCGCGTCCGCGACGTCGCGGACGTGGAGGTCGGGCACGAGATCAGACGCGGTGCGGTGACCTACGACGGCAAAGGGGAAGCGGTGCTGGGCCTGGGCTTCATGCTCATGGGCGAGAACAGCCACAAGGTCACCGCCCGGCTCCGCGCGAAGCTTGACGAGATTCGTCCAACCCTCCCCGCGGGCGTTCGCGTGGATGTCGTCTATGAACGCACCGACCTGGTGGACCACGTCATCGGGACCGTCCGCAAGAACCTGTTCGAGGGCGGTCTGTTCGTGATCGCGGTCCTCTTCATTTTCCTAGGCAACCTTCGGGCCGGGTTGGTCGTCGCCCTGGCTATCCCGCTCTCCATGCTCTTTGCCTTCGATTCGATGCTGCGGTTCGGAATCTCCGGGAGCCTGCTGAGTCTGGGGGCCATCGATTTCGGACTGGTGGTGGACAGTTCGGTCATCATGATCGAGAACAGCATGCGCCATTTGGCGCACGACCGCTCCGGGCGGCCGCGGCTGGACATCATCCGCGACGCGTCGATCGAGGTCCGCAGGCCGACGATGTTCGGGGAACTCATCATCGTCATCGTGTTTCTACCGATCCTCA
The DNA here is from genome assembly GCA_016794925.1 of Phycisphaerae bacterium. Taxonomy (GTDB): domain Bacteria; phylum Planctomycetota; class Phycisphaerae; order Phycisphaerales; family UBA1924; genus JAEUIW01. Next base: position 22,362 of record JAEUIW010000025.1, on the reverse strand, counting down.
CTCTCGAAGGGATCGAGGGGAAACTCTTCCGGCCCATGGCGCTCACGTTCATTTTCGCGCTGGTCGGGTCCCTTGTCCTCTCTCTCACGCTCATGCCCGTGCTCGCAAGCCTGCTGCTGCCGCGGCGCGTGTCGGAGAAAGACCCGCTGGCGGTCCGCGCCGTGCGCGCCGTCTACGCGCCGCTGCTGCGTCTGGCCATGCACAGCCGTTTCGTCGTGATAGGCCTTTCCCTGGCCCTGCTCGCGCTGGCGGTCTTCACGGCCCGGGGCATCGGCTCCGAGTTCGTCCCCAGGCTCATGGAGGGCTCGCTGGTCGAAAACACGGTACGGCTGGCGGGCACAGATCTGGACGGGTCGGTCGCGTACAACACCCGGATCGAGAGGGTCATCCGCGAGCAGTTCCCCGACGAGGTGGAGCACGTCTGGACTCGCATGGGCACCGCCGAGGTGGCTACCGATCCGATGGGGCCGGAGCTCATGGACGTGTTCATCACGCTCAAGCCGCGCCAGCAGTGGAAGCGGGCCACGACGCAGGCGGAACTCGTCGAGGAGTTCGACCGCGTGCTCCGCGTCTATCCGGGTCAGCGCGTCGCGTTCACGCAGCCCATCGAGATGCGCATGAATGAGATGATCGCCGGCGTGCGCGGCGACGTGGCGATCAAGCTCTACGGCGACGACTTCGACGTGCTCACCACGAAGTCGCGGGAGATTGCCGCGGTGCTGGAGGGGATCGCCGGGGCGGCGGATGTGAGCAGCGAACAGCTCACGGGCCAGCCGGTGCTCCAGATCAAGATCGATCAGGGGGCGATCGCACGCTACGGTGTCCCGGCCCGCGCGGTGCTCGACCTCATCGAATCGGTCGGGACGCTGGAGGTCGGTGACGTGATCGACGGGCAGCTGCGATTTCCGCTTGTCGTTCGTTTGCCCGAACGCCTGCGAAGGACCCCGGAAGCGATCGGTTCCATGCTCGTACCGACGCCCGACGGTCAGCGCATCCCGCTGTCGCGTCTGGCGTCCGTCATCGAAACCGAGGGACCCTCGACAATTACTCGCGAGTGGGGGCAGCGGCGTACCACGATCCAGGCGAATGTGCGTGGGCGCGATGTAGGTTCGTTTGTCGCGGAGGCTCAACGCGCGGTGGCCGCCGCGGTCGAGTTGCCCACGGGAAGATACCGGCTGGAGTGGGGCGGGCAGTTCGAGAACCTGCAGCGTGCGCAAACCCGCCTGGCGATCGTCGTTCCAGTGGCGCTCTTGCTGATCATCCTCCTGCTGTACCTTTCGTTTCATTCACTGCGGCTGGCGCTGCTGGTCTTCACGGGCGTCCCGTTCGCGGCGGTCGGCGGGATCGCCTCACTCTGGCTCTGCGGCCTGCCGTTCTCGATCTCCGCGGGCGTGGGATTCATCGCCCTGTCCGGCGTCGCTGTACTCAACGGGTTGGTGATGGTCACGTTCATCCGGCAACTGCGCCGTGGCGGATTGCCAGTGGATCGAGCCGTCTATGAGGGCAGCCTGACCCGTCTGCGGCCCGTGCTGATGACCGCATCGGTTGCCGCGCTCGGGTTTGTGCCGATGGCGTTCGCCACCGGCATGGGCGCGGAGGTCCAGCGACCCTTAGCAACCGTGGTCATCGGCGGCGTAATCTCAAGCACGCTGCTCACCATGTTCGTCCTGCCCGTCCTGTATCCCTGGTTCGAGCCGCGCGGGGATGCCGACACCCGCGAAGCCGATGACACTGCTCGTCCCGTCACACCAACCGCTTCCACTGCTGGTGCAACGGCCGATAACGGCCGACCAGTCATTCCTGCGTCCGCAACCGTGCCCGAGTAACCCTGTTCCTCTTTTTGGAGCTCGATCATGAAGAACCGTCTTGCCCTTCTGTGCCTCTCGATGTCCCTGGTCGCCGCGCTCTCGAACGCCGGCTGTGACAGCAAGAAGCCGTCCGCCGCCAAGCCCGACACGACCAAGACCGCCGGCACGACGGAAAAGGCCGACGAGGCCGAGTGGTGCGCCGAGCACGGCGTTCCCGAGTCGATCTGCACCAAGTGCAACCCGAAGTTGATCGCCGATTTCAAGCAGAAGGGGGACTGGTGCAAGGAGCACAGCGTGCCCGAGTCCCAGTGCATCCAGTGCGACCCCACCCTCAAGGAGAAGTTCGAGGCGATGGCGCCGAAGCCGGGCAAGTAGCGCCAGCCCAGATGCTCTATCAACCGTGATCGCGCTTCCGCACCTTTCTTCACGCCCGCCCGTGCCGGTGGCAGCGCCGGTATTCGGCAGCGCACAGTCCGATTACAAAGGCGATTCATGAGCCGGGCCGTGTACACCATCCCCAGCATGGACTGCCCCGCCGAGGAGGCCGTCATTCGCAGTCGCGTGGGCAAGATGCCCGGCGTGGACGGCCTGTCGTTCGACCTCTTCAACCGGCGGTTGACCGTCGAGCACACGCTGGAGTCCGATGATTCGATTGTCGCAGCGCTCAAGGGAATCGGAATGCCGCCCGATTTTCCCCAGGGCGCTGACCAACAGCGCTCGGCTCACTCCGGGCGCAGCCACGCGCACGGGGAAGCCGGTCATACGCACGACGAGGCCGCGGGTGAATCTGACGGCTCGGACGACAAGGAGCGCCGGGGCGCGGGCGGGCGGTGGGTGGCGACGCGGACACAGATCACGCTTCTGGGGTTGAGCGGCGCACTCGCGTTCGGAGCGGAGATCGTCGCATGGACCACCAAGACCGAGCGGTCGCCGGCCATCATCGCGCTCGCGGTCGTGTCGGTATTGCTCGGCGGGCTGCCCGTGCTCAGGAAGGGCCTGATCGCCCTCAAGACCTTCACGCTCAACATCAACTTCCTGATGACGGTCGCGGTGATCGGCGCGGCGGCGATCGGATCGTGGCCCGAGGCCGCGATGGTGCTGTTTCTCTTCGCCGTCGCCGAGTTGATCGAGGCGTACTCGCTGGAGCGGGCACGCAACGCCGTGCGCTCGCTCATGACGCTCACGCCCGACACGGCGAGCGTGAAGTCCGGGGATGGTTCGTGGGCGGAAGTCGCCGCAGCGGAGGTCGCCGTCGGTTCGACCGTGCGGGTCAAGCCCGGCGAACGCATCCCGCTCGACGGCACGATCACGAGCGGCGCTTCGGCGGTGGACCAGGCCCCGATCACGGGCGAGAGCATCCCCGTCGAGAAGGCCGTGGGCGACACGGTCTTCGCCGGGACCATCAACGGGAACGGCCTTCTGGAGTTCACCACGACGGGCGGCAGGGACGACACGACCCTCGCCCGCATCATCAAGACCGTGCAAGAAGCACAGGGGCAGCGGGCGCCGACGCAGCGGTTCGTCGATTCGTTCGCGCGGGTCTACACGCCGATCGTGTGCGGGCTGGCGCTGCTGGTGACGGTGGTGCCGCCGCTCGCGTTCCAGCAGGAATGGATGCCGTGGGTCTACAAGGCGCTGGTGCTGCTCGTGGTCGGCTGCCCGTGCGCGCTGGTGATCTCTACGCCCGTGACGATCGTCAGCGGCCTGGCGGCCGCGGCCAAACGCGGCATCCTCATCAAGGGCGGCGTGTACCTGGAGCAGGGCAAGACGATCAAGCTCGTCGCCCTCGACAAGACCGGCACGATCACCGAGGGCAAGCCCAAAGTCACCGAGGTCCGCGAGCTCGATTCACACTCGACGGATCAAATCCTCCGCTTGGCCGCGAGCCTTGATGCCGGTTCTGACCATCCCGTTGCCCGCGCGGTCTCGGCGGCGTGGGACGGCGCGAAGGTCGCGGCCGGTGGCCCGTTGCTGCGCGTCGAGAACCTGGCTTCATTCCCGGGCCGCGGAGTGTCCGGGACCATCGACGGCAAGGCCTACTTCGTCGGCAATCACCGCTTCGGTCACGAGCGCGGCGTGTGCTCGCCGACAGTTGAGGCCGTGCTGGGTGAACTGGAGGCCAAGGGACAGACGACGGTCGTGCTGACCGACGAGACGGCGGCGCTGGGCGTGCTTGCCGTGGCGGATACGCCCCGCGAATCGAGCGTGCAGGCGCTGCGGGAGTTGCACGCGCTGGGCGTGCGCACGGTCATGCTCAGCGGCGACAACCAGACGACGGCGGAAGTCATCGCCCGGTCGGTCGGCATCGACGACGCCCGGGGCGGCCTCTTGCCCGAGGACAAACTGACGGCCATCAAGGAACTCCTCGCCAAGCACGGCGCGGTCGGCATGGTCGGCGACGGTGTCAATGACGCTCCGGCACTGGCCGAGGCGACCGTGGGGTTTGCGATGGGCGCGGCGGGCACCGACACAGCGCTGGAAACCGCCGATGTGGCGCTGATGAAGGACGACCTGCGCGGCGTGCCGGAGTTCCTGGCGCTCAGTCGTCGCACGTCGGCGATCCTCGTGCAGAACATCTCGTTCGCGCTGGGAGCCAAGGCGGTTTTCTTCACGCTCGCCGTTGTTGGCGTCGCGACCATGTGGATGGCCGTGCTGGCAGATGTGGGCGCGACCCTGTTGGTCATCGGCAACGGGCTGCGTGTCATGCGTCGTTGACGCGTATGTGAACCGTCACGTCCGATGCGACCTCAATGTGACCACACAAGAGCAATCGCCGCCATCGCGGCCATACCCAGGTCCTCCACGAGCGTCACCGTCGTCATTGGCAGGTTGAGCGCGGTGCCGAGGCACGCGCAGCGGATGGCCCGCTTGTCGAGCACGGCCCGGAGCACGCCCACCGAGCCGATCAACATGACCGCCAACGTCACGGCGGATGTGATTGTCGGCTGCCAGCGGATGAGATACGCGATACCAAGGCCGAGTTCGAGGAACGGGTACACCAGGGCATAGGGCCGCGAGCGCCGCGCGAGGATGTCGTAGGACTGATAGGCGTCGGCGAACCCGCGCAAGTCCAGCAACTTGAAGAACGAGAAGACGAGAAAGAAGCCCGCCATGAAGTCGAGCATGAGCGTGTGCCATGACCATTCGCCCCGAACGAGCGTGGTGAGGGCGCATGTCCCCGCGATGAAGGCCACGATCAGGCCCAGCGGGTACAGGCTCGGCTTCTTCTCGTCCGGCGGCGCGTGCTCCGCGTGATTGTGCGATGGCGCGGTGGGGATTGGTCCGGGCGGGGGCACACTCACGGAGTAGTTCCCCGCCCCGCGCGCCGCCCGGTCGAGTGATTCGATCGGCACGGGTCCATCGCTCTCGATGTGGGCCTCCGGCGGGGAAAGGGTGACGTGCGCCGATGTGACGCCGGGTACTTTTCCGAATGCCTCGGTCAGCCGCTTCACGCAATGCTGGCAGTGCATTCCCTGAATCGCAAGCGTGTGCCTCGTCATGGCCCGACCTCCCGGGCAGTGCCGACGCTCTCGTCGGTGTTGCCCGGTGCTCGTTTCTTGGCAACCGCTCCCGCGATCAACGCGGTGAGCAGGGCCGCGATGATCAAGAAGGGCACGAACTGCCGCCAGCGTGTGGCGGGGCGGGCATCGTCATGGCATCCGCAGTTGCAACTCATGGGTAAACTCCTTTGGTGCTCCGACGTGCAGGGCGTGCCGCGGTGGTGGCCGTCCGCAAAGGCGGAGCATCGCCAAGATCGTCGGGCGTGGTCTGTTTCCATCAATTCAAGTCCGCACGCGGAGCAGAGGGAGCGCTGCCACCGTCAGCGTCGTTGCCGGTGTGCTTCATCAGGTCGTCGGAAGCAGCCACGAATAGCAGCCCCGCCAGCGCATCGATACTTGCTCGCGCTTGCGCGATTCAAACATCACGCGCGCAACGCCGTGGCTCATTTGCCGTGGTCGTGGTGCTCGCCGTGACCATCGTCCTTCTTGCCGCCCGCTCCCTTGCGCGCCTCGTCGATCATCGCAATGAACTTGACCGGGTCCTTGCGGACATCCTTCTCGCACGAGGCGCAGCACAGACGGATGAGGCGCCCGGCGATGACGAGGTCCTTGCCCTCGCCCATCGCGCCCAGCTCGTCCTTGCTCACTGGGCAGGTCTTGAGCGGGTAGTCCTTTGATTGCTTCTCGATCGTCGCCTTGTCGAGCGCCGCCAGATGCTTGGCGGGGTCTTTTTGGAACTCTGCCTTCTCGGCCTCATCCGCCAGACGCACCAGGCGGTTGTTGTAGACCCAGTCGATGGGCTTTTCGGGGAGCTTCTTGCCGGTGACGACTGAGGAGTCGAGCGGGTACAGCGGGAGTTGATCCTTCACGATTGCCTCGTCGAGCTTGGCGATGGTCTTGGTGAGGTCCTTCTCGAACTTGGGCGGGCACATGCCGCAGCAGAACCGCACTTCCCGGCCGTCGTAGGTCTTGACGATTGGGTCGCCCATCGAACCGAGTTTCTTGCCCGTAATAGGACAGGTGGCCAGCGGGTAGGGATCGCCGGGGGTCTTGGCTTTGGCAGCGTCGGCGGGTTTGGCCGGTGCAAGCGATTCCTTCGCGGCGGGCTTGGTCGGTTCGGGCTGGGCAGCGGCCGGCGAGGGCGCGGCGAGGCCGAGGAAACCGAGGACGGTGGTGAGGACGAACGGGGAAGCGAGAGACTTCATGAGCGGACTCCTTTGAAACGAGGACGGAAACATGCCCACGCCAACACAGCGACGGGCGGAACATCACCTTGCGGCAAACTCCTTGCGGTGCTGCCACCGTTTGGCGAGGTAGAACACGATCGGATACACGACCAACTCCATCAGGAACGAAATCGCAAGGCCGCCGATCATCGGGGCGGCGATGCGCCGCATGGTGTCGGCGCCCGTGCCATTCGACCACAGCAGCGGGACCAGGCCGATCATGGCCGCGGCAACCGTCATCGCCTTGGGACGGATGCGCTTGACAGCCCCGTCGTGGACGGCGTGCCAGAGGTCGGAGCGCGACGCCATCTTGCCCTGCTCCTTGAAACGGTCAAAGGAGTTGTCCAGGTAGAGGAGCATGACCATGCCCGTCTCGGCGTCCAAGCCCGCGAGGGCGATGATGCCGATGACCACCGCCAGCGAGAGGTTGTAATCCAAGGCGTACATGAACCAGAACGCGCCGACGAGGCTGAATGGCACCGCGAGCATCACCACCGCGACGCGGAACCACGAGCGGCTGCTGACATACAGCAGGAACACGATCACGACGAGCGCCAGCACGCTGGCCGCGATCAGGCGCGGGATGGCCTTTTCCCAGAACTCGAACTGGCCGGAGAATATGAGCGTGTAGCCCTGCGGCAACTCGACCTGCCGCTTGATCTTCTGCCGAGCCTCCGCGATGTATCCTCCCAAGTCGCGGCCCTGGATGTCCACAAAGATCCACGCCGTCCGCATGGCGTTCTCAGAGCGGATCATGGGCGCGCCCGGATTCACCTTAATCTTCGCCATTTGCCCGAGCGGGACCTGCAACCTCGTGCCGTTGGGACCAGCCATCGGGGACGCGATCAGCACGTTCTCCAACGCCGACACATCGTCCCGGAAGTCGCGGGCGTAGCGGATGTTCAGCGGGTAGCGTTCCAAGCCCTCAACCGTCGTCGTCACGTTCATGCCGCCGATGGCGGACTGGATCACGTCCTGCACGTCGCCGACGGTCAGGCCGTAGCGGGCCGCGGCCTCGCGGTCGATGTCGAAGTCGAGGTAGTACCCGCCGAGCGTGCGCTCGGCATAGGAGGAGACCGTGCCCGGGACAGTGCGCATCGCGTTCGCGGCCTTCTCGGCTAGGTCGCTCAGCACCTTCAAGTCCGGGCCGGAAATCTTGATCCCCACGGGCGTCTTGATGCCCGTGGCGAGCATGTTGATGCGGTTCTCGATGGGGTAGGGCCAGGCGTTGGCGACGCCGGGGAGGCTGACGACGGTGTTTAGTCCGTTGTGCATGGCCCCGTCGGGCTCCTGCCACCCGAACGTGAGTTCCTGGGTCGTAATCGGCCGAGCCTCGGGCCAGAACGTGCTGGTGAGCGGCTTCTTCAACCACGCGGGCCAGTTGCTGAAGAAGTAGGCGACGGGGCGTGTCCGCCATTGCGAGCGATCGGGGTTGAGCCGGACCACCGTCTCGATCATCGACAAGGGGGCGGGGTCGGTCGCGGTGTTGGCCCGTCCGATCTTGCCGTGGACGCTGACCACCTCGGGGAACGTGGCGATGAGTTTGTCGGTCTGCTGGAGAAGTTCCTTGGCCTTGGTGATGCTGATCGATGGATCGGAAGTGGGCATGTAGAGCAGGTCGCCCTCGTCCAGCGGGGGCATGAACTCGCTGCCCATCCGCGTCATCGGGTACCACGTCGAGGCCAGCAGCCCCGCGGCGACAAGCAGCGTGAGCCAGGGCCGGGCCATCGTCGCGCGGAAGACCGGCTCGTAGAGCCACTGGAGCACGCGGCTGATCGGGCTGTGGTTCTCATGGATGATCTTCTGGGGGAGCAGGAGCATGGCGATAAGCACGGCCCACGCGCCCGCGAGCCACCAGCGGTAGTGCGACGCGTGCGGCATTCCCGTGGCGATGATGAAGAGGGCCGCCGCGGGGATCAGCATTGCCCCCAGCGTGATCGCCGTATTCCTCAGCCGCCCCCATTCCTTGGGCAACACGCGCCCCGTGATGAAGTAGTACATCAGCACCGGGATGATGGTGATCGACAGCAGCGCCGCCGATCCCATCGCAAAGGTCTTGGTGAACGCCAGCGGCTTGAAGAGCCGCCCCGCCTCGCCGCCGAGCACGAACACCGGCAGGAACGAGACGGTGATGATGAGGAGCGAGAAGAAGAGCTGCGGGCCGACTTCCTTCGCGGCCGCGAGCATGATCTCGGCGCGCGGCGTAGCAAGATGGCCCGCGTGAACCCGCTCTTCCTCGCGGTCCAGGTGCTTGTGCCCGTTCTCGACCATGATGACGGCCGAGTCCACCACCACGCCGATGGAAATGGCGATCCCGCCCAGGGACATGATGTTGGCGTTGATGCCCAAGAGGTGCATCACCAGAAGCGCGATCACGACGCTCGACGGCACGACGAAGACCGCGACCAACTCGCTCCGCAGGTGGAGCAGGAACAGGATGCACACCAGCCCGACGACGATGATCTCCTCGACCAAGGTGTCGCGGAGCGTGCTCACGGAGCGCTGGATCAACTCGGAGCGGTCGTAGGTCGTCTTGACGAAAACGCCCGGCGGCAGGCCGTCTTCGAGTTCGGCGAGTTTGGCCTTGGCGTCGTGGATGACCTTGAAGGCGTTGGCCCCGAAGCGGGCGACGATGACGCCGCCGACCGCCTCGCCCTCGCCGTTGAGTTCGCCCACGCCGCGGCGGGCCTCGCCGCCGACCTGGATCGTGGCGACATCGCGAAGCATGATCGGCGTGCCCTTGTCGCCGAGTCCGACCGGCGTCTTGGCAAGGTCGTCCAGCCCCTTGAGATACCCGCGGCTGCGGACCATGTACTCGTTCTCGGAGAGTTCCACGACCGATCCGCCCACGTCGTTGTTGGAGCGCTGCACCGCCATGATGACATCGCGGAGCGGGAGCCGGTACGCCTGCAACTTCTGCGGGTCGAGCACGATCTGGTATTGCTTGACAAAGCCGCCGATGGAGGCGACCTCGGCCACGTCCTCGACAGAAGTCAGCGGGTAGCGGAGATACCAGTCCTGCAAACTCCGCAGTTGGCCCAGGTCGAGGTTCGCGGAGACCAACGCCGCGCCCGTCAGCGGATCGACGCCCGCCTTCTCGAACGCCCGCACTCGCACCAGCCGCTCGCGTATCTCCGTCGGCGCCTCATCGGGCGACCCGTACCACTCGCGTCCTGACTCCATGCCCGCCGCCGCCGCTACTCCCTTCTTCCCCGCCGCTTCGGCGGACACCGGATCATGCCACCACCCCTTGGGATGATCCGGCGAGTACCACCCCGGCACCAGCGCATACTGGTACACCCACCCCACGCCCGTCGCGTCCGGCCCGAGTTTCGGCTCGACGCCCTTGGGCAGCCGGTCGCGCGCGAAGTTGAGATACTCCAGCACGCGGCTGCGGGCCCAGTAGATGTCCGTGCCATCCTCGAACAGGACGTACACGAACGACTGCTCGAACACGGAGAAGCCGCGGACGACCTTGGCCCCGGGTACGGCGAGCATGGCGCTGGCGAGCGGGTAGGTGACCTGCTGGTCCACGACCTCGGGGTTCTGGCCGGGGAACTCGGTAGTGACGATGACCTGCACGTCTGACAGGTCGGGGATGGCGTCCAGGCGGATGTTGAAGATGCTCCACACGCCCGCGCCCACGGCCAGGGCCGTGAGCAGGAGCACCATGAAGCGATTCTTCATCGAGAGTTCGATGATGCGGGCGATCATGGGATCAGCGTGCTCCTTTCAACCGGGCTCGCGGCCGCGCGATAGACTGATTGGCATGAGCCAGACGAGATTCACGCGATGGGCGAAGGGCGTCATGCTGGCGGCAGCCCTCGCCGCCGCGGGCTGCGCGGCGATGCCCGGCACAGGGGGCGGCGTGCGGACGATCGAGGTGCTTGGCTTTACGGGCTGCCCCAACACACCCACGATCCTGGCCAACACCAGGATGGCGATCGCGCGGTTGGGGCAGAACGCGAGCGTCGCGTACATCGACCAGGAGCGATTGCCAGAAGGAGACACCCGCCGGGGCTGGCCCACGCCCACGGTGCTGGTGGACGGCCGCGACCTCTTCGGAATGCCAGCGCCCACGAGCGCGGAGATGGGGTGCCGAAAGTATCCCGGCGGGGCCCCGAGCGTGGACGAGATCGCGGAACGGTTGGGATCGCGCTAACCCGACGCCGCCAACCGGCCGTTCGTAGCCGTGCGCGCGTACGGCGCGCACCGAGCGGGAGGGTGGGGGCAGGCTGCGAGCCGGGACGATCATCGCGGCACCTCCCGCGTCTTGATCGTCCGCACCTGCGACCCGCACTCCTTCATGTCCGCGGCGAAGAAGGGGTTGGCGACGTCGGGCGAGGTCTGGAGCCAGTCGCCCTTGGCGCCCCCCGGGGCCATCGGGCAGTTCATCACGAACAGGGTCTTGGCCACCGCACTTGACGGCGGCAGCGCTTCCGCCAGCGCGATGACCTTCTCACCCAGCGCGCTGAACATCGAACGCTGGTGGTCGATCGGGTGCCCCTTCATCGCCTCCGCCGCCTTGGCGATGCCCGCCGCGAGCGGCTCGATCTTCGTGCCCGAGACCGCGCCGTGCAGGGCGTGGGCGGCGGCGATCAACGCGGTCATGTCGAGGGGCGTGGGCGGCGGGCTGTCCTTCTGCTCGGCGCCCAGCGCGCTGGAGATCGTCAGGTAAGCCGTGACGACCGCATCGACCTTTTCCACCTGCGCGGGCGTCGCGTCGAACATCGGGAGCGTGGGAGTCGCCGCCGGTGCCAGACCGCCGGGTGCGGGCGCGGCACGGGTCGTCGCCTGGTTCTTCTGGTTGAGGTACTTCTGGATCGCCTCGCGGAGGCGGCTCTCGGAGTCGAGCAGGAACTGCCCGCTGGTCACGACCGCCTCGCCGGGGGAAAGCCCCTCGACCACCTGCACCACGCCGTCCTCGCCCGCGAGTCCCATCTTGACTTTGCGCGGCTCGAACTTGCCCACCGCCTGAGCGACAAAGGCCATCTGGGCGTCGCCCGTGTCGATGATCGCCTCGCGCGGGACCATCACGGCCCGGTCGGCCAGTTCCGCGCGGGCGTGGACGGTCGCGTACATGCCCGGCTTGAGAGTGAAGGACGGGTTGGGGATTGCCATGCGGACCAGCGCGGTGCGGGTCATCGTGTCCACGCGCGGGTGGATGAAGATGATCTCGCCGGAGATGGGGGTGATGGGTTGGTTGGCGGGGGTCGGGCCGGACGCGATGGTCGCGGCGGCCTTCGCGCCAACCTTTACGAAGGGCAGGTCCTTCTCGAAGACCTGGGCGTCGAGCCAGAGCGTCGAGTAGTCCACGATCTTGAGCACGCGGTCGCCCATCTTGACTGCCGCGCCCTCGACCACGGGCTTTTCGGTGAGTGTGCCCGCGATCGGGCTGACGAACGTGACCGTGGGCGGCGCCTTGTCGAGTTTGGCGAGGGCGTCGATCTGGGCCCGCTCCAGGCCGAGCAGTTCGAGCTTGCTTGCCGCGGCGTCGTAGAGCGTCGCGGCCGTCTGCTTCGCGGACTCGTCGGCATCGGTGGACAGAGCCGCCTTGGCCCGCCGCCCGTTGATCAGTTCCTCGATCGACACCTGGAGTTCGGGGCTGTAGAGATCGAACAGCGGATCGCCCGCCTCGATGCGCTGTCCCTCGGTGTTGGCGTAGAGGCGGCGAATCCAGCCCGACACCCGCAAGTTGACCTCGCGGATGTTGGGCTGGGCCTCGTCGAGATACCCAACAAGCCGCACGGTCTTGGCCAGCGGCCCCTCGGTGACGAGCGCGATGCGGACGCCCATGTTCTGAACCACGGCCGGATCGATCGTGACCTGGCCGCCCGTGGCGCTGACCTCGTCCTCGTACACCGGGATGAGGTCCATCCCCATCGGGCTCTTGCCCGGCTTGTCGGCGATGTACGGCGGGCTCAGCATCGGGTCCCACCAGTACTTGACCTTGCGTTCCTTGGCCGTGCCCTGCATGCCGGTCATGCCCGGCATCGGCTCGCTCCCCGATGGGGTCTGCGCCATCGATCCGCCGCCCGCGGGCGCGTCGGCCTTCAGCGGCGTGAGTTTCATGTGGCAGATCGGGCAGTCGCCGGGGTGGTCCTGGATGACCTGGGGGTGCATGCCGCACGTCCAGAGTTGCTGGGAAGCGCCGGGGGCGGGCTCGCCGCTCTGGCCACCGGCATCGGGTGCAGCGCTGAGCCCGAGCATGGGCGCGAAGGTGCATGCCAGCGTGTCCCGGCGTAGATGCCCCCGGCGACCGCGACGAGGACAAAGGCGTACCAACCGGCGCGGCTCGTGCGGGCCGCCGGGGTGTTGGTGTTCTTGGTTTCTGTGGTCATGGGATGTCTCCTTGGCAATCAGCGGTCGCCGCTGGGGGCGTCCTTGGTCATTTCGGGGGTGTTCGGGATGGGCTCGCCGCGGGCACGCTGCCCAAGGTCTCGATGTCAGCGCCCATCAGCGCTTCCAGTTCGGCCAGACGAATCTCTCGCGTGGTCCTGGCTCGTGCGACCACGAGCCGGGACTCCAGGAGCGTCCGCTGCGCGTCGAGCAGGTCGAGGTAGGTGGCTGAGCCCGCCGAGTAGCGTTGGCGCACGGTGGTGACGAGCTGCTCGGTGGCCGGAACAACCGTCCGTTCAAAGAGCACCGTCTGTCGCTCGGCGTCGCGGAGCAGAACGAGCGTGGCCACAAACGTCGCGGTCTTCTCCCGCTTGCTCTGGCGGAGCATGGCGTCGGACGCCTTGAGCATCGCGTCCGCCTCGCGGATACCGCCCTCGATCTGCATGATGGTCGTGGGGAGCACGACCGACGCGCCGACGATCTGGGCAATGCCTCCCGTGAAACTCACGAAGGGATTGATGTCGGGAATCCACTCCTGCCTCGCGCGTTCGAGGGCGTCCGATCGTCCTTCGACACCGTGGGAGAGTGCCGCGAGTTCGGGGTTTTGTTCCACGGCCGCGGCGAGCAGGAACGAGTCGTCCGACGGGAGCGGACGCGGCTCCTGCGTGTTCCGTGGAGCCGAGAGCGGTGCATCAGGATCGCGTGCGAGGAGCCCGTTCAGCGTGGCACTGGACGCCGTGAGTTCAGCCCCGGTCGTCCGCAGCGCATCCTCGGCCGTGCTCAGGGACACGCTCGCGCGGAGCAGGTCGGCCTGCATCCCACCCGCCTGTACGCGTGAACGAGCGGTGTCGAACGCCGCTCTCGTGAGCGTCACCTGGTCGGCTTGGATGCGGGCTTGCTCGGCCAGGAATGAGTAATCAGCCCACGCCGCCAGCACCCGCCGCTGGAGATCGAACTTGGCCGCGCGGAACCGCTCACCGGAGGCCCGCGTTTCGTCGAGCGCGACCTTTCCGGCCTGGGCGACTTTGGTCGGGAACGACAAATTCTTCATCGAGTCGATGCCGCCGGAGAAAGTCATCCGGTCGAAGGTCTTCATCTGACCGGGGCCGAGCGCGTAGCTGTACCCCAGGGCGATGTTGGAGTTGGGCCACGCGGCCGCAATGTCGATCCGCTCATAGGCCGCCTTCCACTCGAAATATGAAGCCTCCAACTCGCCGTTGGCCATGAACGCGCGGTGCAACACGTCGCGCCACATTGGCTCGGCGGGGATCTCGGGCAGTGTTCGCTGCTCGAAGGGCTTCTGGTACTTCTCGCCCGCAGCGCTCAGGCGGGCCTGTTCTTCCTTCGCGCCCTTTGGAGTCAAAGCGCAACCCCCCAGGGCTGCGGCGGCGAGGACCGCCACGATGCCCGTAGTCGTTCGGGCCTTCTGGCGGCGTGCCGTGGGGGGCGCGGCGTGCGCGCCCACGTTCGCGTGTGGATGCATGGCGGATTGCTCCGAAGTGCGGGGTGTGTTGGCTTGGGAGGCTGCGGAGCGCAACGAATGCGCAGCGACAGCCGGAATGGGGCGCCGCCGATTCCCTCAGCGCGCAGTGGCGCTCAGGGAGGCTGCGTCTACATCACCTACACGCACAGGAGCGATTGAATGGAGTTGGAACCGCAGCGATTGGGCGGCTCGAAGGCCGTCCAGCGCACGTGCCGCGGCAGTGGCTGAGGGAGCAGGATGGTGACTGCCGGAGCTGCCGCTGCAAATAGCTGCTCGATCTGCTGGGACTTCTGATGGTCCGATGGCGGAGCCTTGGGGTCTTCGGGTTGTGGGCTCTGGCAGTTGCACCCGACGTATCCGGAATCGGCAAGCGGGCACTCGACCCGGCTTCCAACGTCGCTCTCGCCGCAGCACCCGCACTTTGCGTTCGCTGGCATCCCCATCGCCGTAAGCGACGACGCTTCGGGCATCGCCACGCAGCGCTGCATCACCAGTCCCGGCAGGGACTGCATGAGCAACGACACGATCAAGATGGCCCGGATGAGGATGGACATGATGCGCGAGTTCGGATGCCTATGGCGGGCTGTGGTTTCAGCCTCCAGAGGATTATCGGCTGAACTTGGGCCTGCCGTGATGAATGGTACGCGGGGCGGGACGGGCGAGTTCACCAGCCCGCCCGCCGGCAATCCGTTGGCGGGATCGCCCCGGCCATGCATGGCCTACACGCTCGCAGGCAATGGGATTGCCTGAGACTGCGCGGATGGTCGAAGCGCCGAGCTCCGGCAACCTTACACTAGATGGCATGGAACGCCGCGAACACTGGGAGACCGTCTACCAGACCAAGAAAGACGCTGAATTGAGCTGGTTCCAAGACCAGCCGACACTGTCTCTGGCGAAGATCGGTGCGATGCGCCCGTTGCCGCGGCGGGTGATCGACGTGGGTGGCGGCCAGTCTGCCCTGGCCGGGCAACTCTTAGGACTGGGGGTGGAGCAGGTGACGGTTCTGGACATCTCCGGTGCCGCCATCCAGCGCGGACGCGAGCGGCTCGGGGCGCAAGCCGACCGCGTGCGTTGGATCACCGCCGATGTTCTTGAAGCGGGTGACCTGGGAGAGTTCGACCTCTGGCACGACCGGGCCGTCTTCCACTTTCTGACCAAACGCGAAGACCGCAGCGCCTATGCGGCCCGGGCCGCGGCCGCCGTCATACCCGGGGGGTCGATGATTGTGGCCACCTTCGCCCTCGAAGGGCCGCCCAAGTGCAGTGGGCTGGATGTTTGCCGCTACGACGCGGCAGCGCTGGCGCGGGAGTTCGCGCCCTTCTTCGAGCCGGTCAGCGCCACCACGGAAGTTCACCGCACGCCGTGGGGGTCTTCACAGGCGTTCACCTACGCAGTGTTCCGGCGGATACAGGGGCCGGGCGGGGTCGGGGGGCGAGGCTCCGTCGACCGCGCGGGCACAAGTACCTGAGTCACCCACATGAACACCCAACCGACCGCGTTGTTTCTCCTTACCAGTATGGTCCTGCTCGGAGGATGCAGCTCGGCGACGCACGAACCAAGCGCCATCGCCGAGGGCGCAGTCGCTTGGGCCGGCGAGCAGCACAAGGCGGTGCATGATGGTGATGTGGGCGCGAAGGTGCGGCTGTCAGACCTGGCCCGGAGGCCACATCTCTATGCGGTCGGTCCGCTGGAGGGACTCACCGGCGAGATCACGGTGCTGGATGGTCAGCCGACGATTTCGACGATCGAGCGGGGCGCCTTCCGCACAGCTTCAAGCCTCGATCACGGCGCGGCGTTCTTCGTGTGGACGTATTCAGCCAACTGGAAGCCTGTGCCGTTGCCCGGGTCCGTGCGGACGCTGGAAGACCTGGCCGCCTACCTGCCCGACGCTGCGCGGGCGGCGGGCCTCGATGCCCGCGTGCCGCTGGCGTTCCGTGTCGATGGGAAGGTAGAAAGCCTCCATTACCATGTCTTGAGCCCACCCGCGCACACCCTGCCGACATTCGAAGACCACGAGAAGGCCAAAGTGCATTCTTCGGTGGCCGCGCGGACGGTGCGGATGGTGGGGTTCTATTCCACCGAGCACCGGGGCGTGTTCACGCCCGGCACGAGCGATGTTCATGCGCACTTTGTGACCGACGACGGTCGCTTCGCTGGGCACGTGGAGGAGTTCGAACTGGCAACCGGCGCGGTCCTGCTGTTCCCAACGAGTTCGGCATCGGCGAATCGGTCCGAGGACTCGAAGCGGTAGGTGCTCGCGCATAGGTTGGAAGGCGCTGCCAGCGGTTCACAGAACTCATGAAAGCCCGGCGAACCGCGCGACCGCGGCCCGCCGGGCGAGCTACGAGGTCCTGCTCAGCGCTGGTTGGGGATGGTGGTCGAGCTCATCCGGAATGTGTAGATGAAGATGGCCGCGGGGTCGAGGCCGTCGAACCGCTTACCCCAGCCTCCGTGCTTCTTGCGCAGCGAGTACTCGGCCCGTCGGGCTTCGTCGGCCGTGTCGCAGCCGACGATCAAGAACGGGTCGCGGGTGGAGTTGATGCAGTGCTCGCAGAGGAGGCGCTCTCGCGGGTTGCAGGTAACGCCGATGAACCAGCGTGGGTGCTCGCCGCCGTTACGCTCGATGAACTGTGTGATTCTCTCGGCGGGCGATGGCCGCGCCTGGACGGCTTGGGCGGTGGACATGGGGGGAGCTCCTCGTGCTCTTTGCGGGTTGAACGGGCTGGCGACCGGCTGCAGGTGCAGGGCTCGCCGACCTGCTCCTTCTGAATACGCAAACGGCCCGGAATGACCCGGGACGTCAGTGCGGCACGGCGGGCACTTCGGCATGCAGCGGTTTACCATCAGGTCCGAATGAACCAGGAACTGGCCAAAGCGATCGAAGCCCTCCTCCGTCGCATCCCGGAGAAGTGGCAGCGCGTGGATACCGATCAGCTCTCGGTCACCGAGCAGCAAACGCTCCTGCGCCTTGTGGCAGCAGGACTTGTGGAACGGCGCAACACCCTGCGACTGGACATGGCGGGTCAGAACGAGGCCTTCGAGGCCACCATCGCCGTGACGGGCGAAGCGGGCCTTCTCATGGCGATCGAGCCTGTGCTCGCCGAGTCCTGGAGCCGGTGGTCAGGGGCCATTGAGGACTGGCGTCGGCGCACCGGGGCGGCCAGCCGGCCGTTCATGGTCACGAAAGTCGGCGGCGATGAGTGGCGGCTCACCGAGAACGGGCTGCTCGCGAGAGCGGACCTCAGCGTCCCGCTGGACTCGAAACTGTCCCGCGAGCACGCCTCGGTCATTGCCAGTCGGGAACGCGTGATCGATTTCGTGATGAAGGCCGGCGCACTGGAAGATCGCCCCCCGGTTCGTGGGGCCGGACAACTCGTTTCTTTCCGCAGCGTCGCCGAGGAGAAGGCAACGCCGCCGTCGCCGCTCCCGACGACCCATGTGAACTTGACCAACGCCGCGGACATCGCAGCGGCGTTCCGGGAGGCGATGCTGCCGTTGGTAGAAGCGGTTGTCGGCGGCGGGGCTCGTGTCCACGGGCGCTCGTCAGCCTCCAAGGCGCCGCAGGCGGGCTCGATGCCGTGGCAGGAGGCGATGCGGCACGCCGAAGAGCACGTGAAGGAGCACGGCGGCTTCTTCCCGGGGCGAAATGAGCTCGCCAACATCGTGGGGTGTTCGCCGGCCACGATGACGAAAGTGCTCAAGCACTCCACGTACCTGAAGGCCCGCCGCGCGGAATCGGCGGGTGCGACCAAGGCAAAGGAGGTCGGGTCGTCCGACAACCTCGGCAACACCCGGGCCGATGCCAAGTCGGCACAGGAGGCGCTGGATGATCGCATCGACGTGGGCGAGACTCACCAGCGTGTGGACGCCTACCACGCAGGCGATGACGAAGCACCGGCAGACCGCGATGAAACCATCGCGCATCTGATTGCGGAGCAGCAGTCCGAACGCACGCGGGAGGAACGCCAGCGGAGATCGGCCAAGAAGCGCCCGGAGCGGTAGGGGTTGCCAGCCTCTGCGGCCAGCGGTCGCGCCCGGTTGCGACCAGCCTCGCGCCTGCAAATCACGAGACATACGAGGTAGTCACGCGACCACTTGCGGACTGGTAACCGGGCCCATCGCCCGGGAACGGAGCCGCCGCAATGAGAATCGCGCGCCCACTCGACCATCAGGTTGCGCCCCCGCCTGTGCTGATCACCGCCGGCGTGATCGCCAGCGAACTCGGCGAACCCATGCACCGCGTCGTGCGCGTCTTGGCTACGCGCCCGTGGATCAAGCCCGCCGCCTTGGCCAGTCGCGTCCGACTGTTTGACCGCCGGGCCATCGAGCAGGTCCGCGCCGAGCTCGCCGGGATCGATCGCCGCCGCGCGCCGCTCGGGCACGGCGGTGCGGCTTGAACACCACGAATGCCGACACCTCGTCGCACGTCGTCTTCGACTCTCGACACGGTCTGCCCGCACGCCTCGTCGTTGAGGAGGTGGCCCGTGGTTAAACTCGCTCCCTCGCCGATCCGCGTCTCATTCGACGCGATCGACATCGATCGACTCGGCGCAGTCGCCCACGGTCTGGCCAACCGGCTCGCAGGACCTTGCCGGAAGGGAGACGGGCACGCGGACCTCCGGTCGGACCTGATCTTGGCCGCGCTTGACCGATGGCCCCGGTTCAAGCCCTCGCGCGGCCGCCCGATGGCGTTCCTTGCCGTCGCCATGACCCGGGCCGGAGTATCGATCCTCCGAGCCCAACACGCCGCCAAGCGCGGTGGCCGGACGGCGACCATGCCCCTGGATGACGCGATGGCGGCCGGGCGAAGGCCGCACGCATCGCTCACGACGGTGTCCCCGATCGCTCGGCGTGACCTCGAACTGGACGTTCGCACTGCGATCGACGGCCTGCCCGAGGACCTCGCCACGGTCTGCAACGACTTTCTCGAGGCGGCCACGGATGGCCGCCGTCGCCCCACGCTCGGCGTTGCGGCCGCTGCCGCGCTGCGCCGTCACTTCGAGTCAGTTGGACTCTCGAAGCACTTGTCGTGACCACTCGCGCCCATTCCTCGATGCCGCCCGCGGCAACTCCTTCCGAGGACTGACGAAACCTGAGGTACGGGGGGGCCTTGTCGAGGTTTCTGCGCTCCCGTCATTGGCGGGGTGTACCGCCTGCCGGGCTTGGCGATCTTCGTCCGATCCCTTTCAGCACCCAAACCCGATACGATGGTCTCCTCCGGAGCCCGCCAGCGCTTGCGCCGCACTTCATGACCACGTCCGCGCCGCTCGTCGCGCCCGGGCAGCCAGCGGCAACCGGACCGGCATCGTGGAGCGTGCATGGCAAAGAACTCGGCGAAAACGCAGACGAAACAGCAGCATCCGGCACCGAATGGGCGGCGTGCCGCCTCGACAAAATCGTCGCCGGTCCCTCCTGCGAGAACCGCACCGGCCCCCGCAGCCCCCGTGCTGTTGGCCGTCAAGCGCGACGAGGCCAAGGGTCTGATTTGGTCCCATGTCCGCGGCAAGTGGCTCGTGGAAACACCGGAGGAGACCATCCGGCAGACATACCTGCCGATTCTGGTCAACGAGTACGGGTTTCGGCTTGAGCAGATCGCCGAGGAAGAATCTGTCGTCGGCCGCGGGTCCGCCGGCGCACGCGCCGACTTCCTGATCTGGCGCACCATCCAGGACCGCGCCGATGACAAGCCCGCGTTCATCGTCATCGAGTGCAAGTCCGACAACGTGACCATCCGCCAGGAGGACTATGCGCAGGGCGAAAACTACGCACGGCGCGAAGGCGCGGCTTTTTTCGTCACCCACAACAGCCGCGAGACCAAGTACTGGCGGGTCCGCACCGACAAGCGCCCGGGCTACCTCGAAGAGATCGAGAACATCCCACACGCGGATGCCTCCGATGCCGAGATCGAGAAGCTACTCAATCGGCTCAAGACCTTCAAGGAAGACGAGTTCGCCGACCTGCTGCACTCGTGCCACAACGTCATCCGCAACCGCGAGCATCTCGATCCCGCCGCGGCCTTCGACGAGATCGCCAAGGTCTTGTTCATGAAGGTCACCATCGAGCGCCGGCTCCGCGCCGGTCGCGTTCGCAGCAACCTGTTCACGGCCGACAGCCTCGACGAGGACCGCCGCCGGTTCTCGAATCCCGTCGAGAACCTCTTCGAAGAAACCAAGCGCGAGTACGCCGACGACAACATCTTCGACGGCGACGAGAAGATCAACCTGAAGTTCGCACCGTCCGCGAGATCGTCCGGCTCCTCGAGCGGTACAACCTCTCCGACACCAGCGAGGACGTGAAGGGCATCGCCTTCGAGCGGTTCCTTGGGCGCACCTTCCGCGGCGAAATCGGCCAGTTCTTCACGCCGCGCTCTATCGTCGAGTTCATGATCCGCATGGTGGACCCGCAGGAGGGTGAAATCATCTGCGACCCCGCCAGCGGCTCGGGCGGCTTCCTCATCCGCTTCTTCGAAATCGTTCGGGAGAAGGTCCTCCGGGACGTGGACCGCGAGTACGCCGATTTCGTTGCCTCGCTCGAGGGGAAAAAACTCTCGGAGCTCAAGCGTGCCGAACGGCTGCGCGAGAAAGACGAGCAGCGCCGCGCCGCCATCGACCAGCACTCCGAGGATTCCCGGCTCTGGAAACTCGCCAACCGCTGCATCTACGGGTGCGACGCCAACGACCGCATGGCCCGCACCAGCAAGATGAACATGATCATGCACGGCGACGGCCACGGCGGCGTGCACCACCACAACGGTTTCATCAACGTCAACGGCATCTTTGAGGGCAGGTTCGACATCATCCTGACCAACCCGCCCTTCGGGGCCAATGTCGAACCGACCGACCGCATCACCGAAGGCGATGTGCGCACCACAGACGAGCAGCGCCGGCGCTATTCGCGGGCTTATGGCAAGGCGTACACCGACGCACAGGAACGCGTACTGAAGGCTCTTGAGGCCAAGGCTCCCATCGGCTCGCTCTTCGATCTTCCCCACAAGGGCCAGGACGACGAAGCCGAGCGTGCACGGCATAAGCCGGGAAAGATCAAGACGGAGATTCTCTTTATCGAGCGATGCCTGTCCCTGCTCAAGCCGGGTGGACGTCTCGGCATCGTGCTGCCGGGGGGCATCTTCAACAACCCCTCGCTCCAATACGTTCGGGAGTTCTGTGAGGACCGCGCCCGCATCCTGGCCGTCGTGAGCCTGCCGCAGGAGGCCTTCTTCGCCGCCGGTGCGACGGTGAAAGCGTCGCTGCTCTTCGTGCAGAGGTACACCGAGGCCGAGGCGACGAAGTTCGCAATGGTGCGCGACGCCGCGATCAAGGAGGTCGAGGCGAAGCACGCGCCGGCGATCGCGGCCGAAACGGCGCGTCTCGAAGCCGAGATCGACGCCGCCAAGCAGGCCAAAGACGCGGACCGGCGCAAGGCTGCCCAATCACAACTCAAGCAGTACCTGGCCCGCATGACCGAGCAGAAGCGCCTCGAGTCGCGGGCTCTGCTCCGCGAGCGTTTCGACTATCCCGTGTTCCTGTATGACGCGAAGCACATCGGCATCTCCGCGACCGGCGAGCCGGATACCTGCGAGTTGCATCTCGAACCCGTTCTCGGCCTACCCGAGGGGATGCAGGAGCAGACCTCGGCGCTCATGCAGTACCGCCTGTTCCGTCGCAACCCGGACGCCTTTATCGCCGCGATCTCAAAGCGGGAGGTGGCCCGGTGACCGTTGCGCCCCAGGCTTACGCGGTGCGGTGGCGAGACGCCAATCGCTGGGACATCAAGGCGGCCCGGGCCACGCAGTTCCGCTTGGCCCACCCCCATTTCCGGCCTCTGGCTCACTTCGCCGAGGAAGCGACGGTCACGGTGAACCCCGCGGCCAAGCCCGATCACAAGTGGCCGGTCTACGGCGTGAACAACTCCACAGGAGTGTTCCTCAGCTGCTCAGTCCAGAACCTCTTGATCGCGTGCCTGGTCGCTACACCTTGATGGCGTAGGCGGCGACCTTGAGGGCGGCT
>JAEUIW010000259.1 GCA_016794925.1 Phycisphaerae bacterium | reverse complement strand
GCCACGAGCGGACACGCTCCACCAGCCCCAGCCAGCGTCGTGCCAGCCACTCGCGCCGTGCCATCGCCCGCGCGTCCGACGCCGATACGACTTCGATTCCAGTCCCGCCCATCAACAACTCTCTGAGAAAAGAAGACAGGTTCTTTCACCACGGAGCGACACGGAGGGGCACAGAGGGGAAACCGCGGCTGACGGAAGAAGGAAGCTGACTTTGCGCCGCCCACATGCCGAAACACCGTTTTCCGACAGCGTTCTCTCTGTGTTTTTTCTCCGGGCTTCTGTGTCTTTGCGGTGAACTCCTCCCTCCGTGTTTCCCCGTGTCCCTCCGTGTTGAATTCTCCAGAAACTCTATCAAAAAAGCCCCCCGCGACGCGAGGGGCTTTGAGAGGTTGATACGGATTGTCGCGGCCTCCAAACCGGAGCGTGGGGTAAGGCGGACAGGCCGCCCCCGCGCTCGGGCTCGGCGATCAACGCTTGGAGAACTGGAAGCGACGGCGGGCGCCGGCCTGGCCGTACTTCTTGCGCTCCACCTCGCGGGCGTCGCGGGT
>JAEUIW010000258.1 GCA_016794925.1 Phycisphaerae bacterium | reverse complement strand
ATGCACCCCCAGGTAATCCAGAAAGAGCCCGGCGTCTGCCCCATATGCCACATGGCCCTGGAGCCCCTTAAGCAGGGTCCGGGCGCGACCCACACCAGCGGCGCGGTTCAGATCGACCCCGCCGTGGTGCAGAACATGGGCGTGCGCACCGCGAAAGTGCGGATGGGTCCGCTCTTTCGCGAGATCCGCGCGGCGGGCTTCCTCAAAGAGGCCGAGCCGAATGTCCACGAGGTCAATCTGCGCGTTTCCGGGTGGATCGAAAAACTTCACGCGGACACCGAGGGCATGTACATCGCGCCGGGCGACCCGCTCTTTGAGTTGTACAGCCCGGAAATTCACCAGGCCATCAGCGAGCTGATCTCGTTGAAAAACCGCGAGGGCCACGGCCAGGCGCTGGCCAACACCAGCGCAAAACGACTGGAGTTGTGGGGCCTGACGCCGAAGCAAATAGCGGACTACGCCGAGCGCAATGAGGCCCCGCGCACGGTCACGATTCTGAGCACGGCGGAGGGCCATGTGCTCGAAAAGATGGTGTCGGAAGGCGCGGG
>JAEUIW010000257.1 GCA_016794925.1 Phycisphaerae bacterium | reverse complement strand
CATTCGCCTGCGGCGAAGAGTCCCGGTAGGTCGGTCTCTCCCCAAGCGTTGGTTTTCACGCCGCCCATTTGGTAATGGGCGCCGGGTCGGATGGGAATGGGTGTTTCGATCGGATCGAGTCCGGCGAATTCCAGGGCCAACTCTCGAATCTGCGGACGCCGCTCCAGCATACGGGCGCGGCCGAGGTGTCGAAGGTCGAGTAAGACGCAGCCGTCGACGCCTCGTCCTTCTTGAATTTCCTGGCCGATGGCCAGCGACACCGTGGAGCGGGTCGCCAGCTCCATCTGCTCCGGCGCATACCGTTTCATGAACCGCTCGCCGAGCGTGTTCAGCAAATAGCCGCCTTCCCCGCGCGCGCCCTCGGTGATCAGAATGCCCGTGTCTTTCAAGGTGGTGGGATGGAACTGGACGAACTCCATGTCTTCCAGCGGGAGTCCCGCGCGATAGGCCAGGGCCATGCCGTCCCCGGTGTTAATGACGGCATTCGTGCTGGTCGAAAAGACGCGGCCGCTCCCGCCGGTGGCAAGAATGACAGCCTTGGCACGTAAG
>JAEUIW010000256.1 GCA_016794925.1 Phycisphaerae bacterium | reverse complement strand
TGGAAATGGTCACGGCTCCGATCGGGTCCGCCTCGCCCTGGGCCGACCGGGCGATGACGGCCCCGGCGCCCGGCTGGCATTCGCGGCCGCTGCCTTGCTGCGCCTCGGTCGGGTACAGCCGCAACCCGACGAGTGTCTGCTTCGGATGACCCAGCGACTTCATCCGCGCGACGACTTCCTGACCCAGGTAGCAGCCCTTGGTGAACGAGACGCGGTCATCGAGCACTCCGGTCTCGGCAGGCAGCGAGTTCGGGCCAAAGTCGATGTTGAACAGCGGCGTGCCCGCCTCGATGCGCGCGATGTTGTACGCGTGCCAGCCCGCCGGCCGCATCCGATAGCCCGCGGGCGTGATCGTCGCCGCTGGGCCGGCGCCCGGCGGCCCGTTCGTGCTCAGGCCGCGCTCGAGGATCTGCTCGTACACCGCCGGGACATCACCCGTGCTCATCACGAGTTCGAGTCCCACCTCCCCGGTCGTGTCCGAACGATCCACCACGACCCGCCGCCCGGCGATCGTCACAATCGCGGCCAGCCGCACCCCGAAATCCTCCAG
>JAEUIW010000255.1 GCA_016794925.1 Phycisphaerae bacterium | reverse complement strand
CTTTCTGAAGTGCATCAGCGTCAATTGACAGTTCCACCGCGTTACGGCTGCCAGAAGCCTTGCGACGAGCCACAAATTCGAGATCGAACTGCCACAGTGCCATGGCCCACTCCATCGCGATGGGAGCGATCACTCCTTCAACCCCTCCGTACTCGCCCCCTCAATAAACAATCGGCGAGTAAAGAGGTAGACCACCAGCACCGGCACCACCGTCAGCGTGCTCGCGGCCATGACCCAGCGGCAGCGTGAACTGCTCCTGCCGGTGCAGGAAGACCAACGGCCCAAGGAAGTCATTCCACGACGCGACGAACTGCATCAGCACTACCACCGCAAGCGCGGGCAGCGAGAGCGGCACGAGAATCCTCGTAAACACCCCGAATCTCGAACACCCGTCGATCATCGCGGCTTCGTCGAGCTCCCGCGGTACCGCGGCGTAGAACTGCCGCAAAAGGAAAATGCTGAACGCGCCGCCGAACCATGCCGGCGCCCAGAGGGGAAGGAACGTCCCGATCCAACCCAGGTGCTTGAAAAGCACGTACTGCGGGGCGATC
>JAEUIW010000254.1 GCA_016794925.1 Phycisphaerae bacterium | reverse complement strand
CTCACGCGCGGCACGGCCGAATTGCCCGGCATCTGGCGCGGCGTCGGCTTCATCGGCCCCAACCGGACGCTCGCCGCCGCCGCCTCCGGCATGGGGGCCTTGCCGCTGTCGGTCGATCCCGATGGCCGGGTCCGCCGGGTGCCGCTGCTGGTCCGCACCGCCCAGGCGGTCGCCCCCGGCCTCGCCGTCGAACTGCTGCGGCTCGCCGCCGAGGCGTCCGGACTGATCCTCGAAGCGGCGCCGGCGCGGCTGACCGTCGGTGAGCAGACCCTGGCGCTTGATGCCGATGCCACGCTGCGACTGGTTCCCCGCGATCCCTCCCATTGGGCCGCCCGCACCATCTCCGCCCGGCAACTGGCCGATCCGCGACAGGCCGCCCGCCTGCGCGGCGGCCAGCACGGCCGCGGCGGCCGACACCTCGTCCGGCCGCAGGTCGCCGAACCCGGCCCAGAACGCCCGCACCGCCGCCACCACCTCGGCCGGCACCCGCTTGTTGGCGGCCGCCCGCCCGTCCGCCCCGAGGTGGGCCGCGTGCTCCACCCGGTCGAACT
>JAEUIW010000253.1 GCA_016794925.1 Phycisphaerae bacterium | reverse complement strand
CCACGACCCACCACCGCCCCACGACCCCACCGCCCCACGCCCCACGATCCACGACCCACCGTCGCCGCCGTCGACTCGATCCACCGCGCCCACCACGAGCGGGTCCCACCACGAGCGGGGCCCACCATGAGCGGGGCTCACCATGAGCGGGGCCCCGACGCGGTCCCCCGGGCGACGAGAGGGCCGACGGCGGGGGACACAGGCGGGGGAGTCCTCGTGGCGCGCGCGCAGCCGCCGGGAATTATCTGCGTAGTCCGTCCCCCTGGGCAATCTTCTCCGCACGCGCGTCGGCGTCGGCCCAGGGGGCCCCTCGGCAGGTGGCTCACAGCCGTGGAGGTCTCGACGCGAACCGAGCGGCGAGCACGTGCCATGAGGGGGGACCGCCGTCGTGAGGGACCCGCAGCCGTCGGCCCTCCCGTCGCCCGCCCACAGCCTCCCCCGCCCCGCGCTGCCCGCTCGCGCCCGTCATCACCGACTCAGAAGCGAAAGCGCAGGTTGACCATCAGGTTCCAGAAGTGCGGCATGTTCCTGGTGAGCCCGGTGGCGAGCCCC
>JAEUIW010000252.1:272-552 GCA_016794925.1 Phycisphaerae bacterium | reverse complement strand
ATCGTGGGCATGCGAAGCGAGGCGACAGGACGTGGCGATCGATGGCTGAGGAGGCTCGGCTTCTCCATGGACGGAGAGCCCCTCCGAGATTTGGGGCGGAGACTGTAATCACCTCCCCGGGCAGCCGCAAGTTCGCAGCCCCCGGGGGGTTCGACGGGAGCGGGTCCTACGCCGGCAGCGGAACAGGCGGCGGCGAAGCCGGCCCGAAATCGGCCTCCGGCGGAATGATGGGCTGGGACGGAAGCTCCGGGCTCGGCGAGAACGGCCGGTACTTCGTGGC
>JAEUIW010000252.1:0-262 GCA_016794925.1 Phycisphaerae bacterium | reverse complement strand
TTTTTCACCAGAGTCCGATAGTGGAGGCGGAAACCCGTACCTGTCGGGAGAACGTGTCCCAGGACAACGTTCTCCTTCAGGCCGATTAGGTTGTCACGCCGACCGGCGATTGCCGCCTCGGTGAGCACCTTCGTCGTCTCCTGGAACGAAGAGGCGCTGATGAAGGACTCGGTCGAGAGGCTCGCCTTGGTGATACCGAGCAACAGGGCCTCGGCGATGGCCGGGCGGCCACCACGCGCGAGCACCTTCTCGTTCTCCTTCT
>JAEUIW010000251.1:281-554 GCA_016794925.1 Phycisphaerae bacterium | reverse complement strand
CGCAAAGGCGCAAAGACGCCGCGGTCGCCGCGTTAAAAACGGAAATCTATTTCACAACAAAAGCCACCGGCGGAGGGCTCGCAAAGGTGAAGTGGCTACAGAATTTTTCTCGCAAAGGCGCAAAAACGCCGCGGTCGCCGCGGAATCGTTGCGGTCGCCGCGTTTAAGTAAGAAATTTTTTTCACAACAGAAGTCCCCCGCGGAGGACTCGCAAAGGCGAAGTGGCTACAGAATTTTTCTCGCAAAGACGCAAAAACGCCGCGGTCGCCGCGG
>JAEUIW010000251.1:0-271 GCA_016794925.1 Phycisphaerae bacterium | reverse complement strand
TGGCATTCGCCGAAAAAACGCCGCGGTCGCCGGGAACCCGCAACAGACGCCTCGATTAAACACCGCTGCTGAGTTGTCGCGTCCCATTAAACAACTGAACATCCCGGAAGAGCCCCCTGTTTAAACGCCGCGGTCGCCGCGGAATCGTTGCGGACGCCGCGTTTAAACAGGGCCGCAGAACTTCCGGAGAACATCGGCAAAGATATCTCCATCATCGGGTACCTGGTTAGCGGCAACCCATCTGAAATGGTAAAGGAGTGCCAATCCGACA
>JAEUIW010000250.1 GCA_016794925.1 Phycisphaerae bacterium | reverse complement strand
CGGCAAGACGGAAGTCGCCATGCGCGCGGCTGCTGTCACCGCGCTTGCGGGTTATCAGGTCGCGGTGATCGCGCCGACGACGCTGCTGGCACGCCAGCATTATCAGGGGTTCTCGCGTCGCTTTCATGGTTTTCCCATCCGCGTCGGCCTGCTGTCGCGCTTCGTGACGGGGCGGGAGGCGGAGCAGGTGCGTGTCGGCGTAGAGAAGGGGGATATCAATATCCTCGTTGGTACCCACGCGCTGTTATCCGAAAAAATCAAGTTCTCCAACCTTGCCCTGCTTGTGGTCGATGAAGAACAGAAATTCGGCGTGAAGCAGAAGGAAAAGATCAAGGCGTTGAAGGATAATCTGCACGTCCTGACGCTCACCGCCACGCCTATCCCGCGCACGCTGCAAATGGCAC
Source organism: Phycisphaerae bacterium (assembly GCA_016794925.1). GTDB lineage: Bacteria > Planctomycetota > Phycisphaerae > Phycisphaerales > UBA1924 > JAEUIW01. Next base: position 150 of record JAEUIW010000250.1, on the reverse strand, counting down.
TGTCGGGCGTACGGGAATTGAGCCTCATTACCACCGCGCCGATCGACCGCCTTGCGGTGAAAACTTTTGTGCTGCCCTATGACCCAGTCGTGCTGCGCGATGCATTGATGCGCGAACATTATCGCGGCGGGCAAAGCTTCTATGTCTGTC
>JAEUIW010000024.1 GCA_016794925.1 Phycisphaerae bacterium | reverse complement strand
TGGTGCTGGGAGCGACCACGGTCGAGCAAATATACGGTATTTAGACGGGTTATCAATAGGATTTTGTACGGATTTTGCAAAACGTCTGTAAGTATTTGATATCTATAAACTTAAAGCACTGTTCGGGCAAGTTTGGATGAATACAGCGATGGGTATGGTGAGTGAAAACCAAGCTGCTGAAGACCTGAACCGTGTGAGACTGAGCTAGGCCGCCGTATGACTGTGGTTGCAGGGGCCGCGGGTACGGCCGATTCAGTGCTGGTCCTGATTCGGCACGCTTGCAGCGCGATTCGGCTCCGCGGTTCGTGGCGAGGCTCGATTCGAAAAACAAACGAGGCACACGGGCTATGGACGTGGGCACGCGCGTCGCGGAGCATGTCACCGGGCGCACACGACCGGGAACCGGCGCGCCGCGGATGGGTGCGGCCGGGGGATCTCTGCTACGCTAGCGGCCCTCATCCCTCCGTCCGGCCGTTCGAGAATCCGGTCCGGGTGGCGGGGATGTGAGCGGTGCGGAAAGGGCCGAAGGGGGCGTGTACTCGGCGGGGCAGGATCGGGTGGGGCAGGGAGCGCGGGCATGGAGCGACGTCGGTCCGAGCGTGCGTGGATGTTGGCCGCGGGTGCGGGTTTGGCCGCGGGTCTGGCGGGCGGGGGCTGCGAGTCGGCCATGCCGCGGATCTCGGATCTTTCGGGGACGTACATCGCGGCGTTGTGCGACGCGGACATGCCGGCGACGGCGTTCGCGGACGGCCGGCTCGGGGCGCGGGACGCGAACGCGGCGGACAGTCTGACGGTGGTGATGCTGCCGATCGTGGAGCCGGTGACGCCGCACGCGCAGGTGGGGGTGTCGAATTCGGCGTTCGGGCTGCCGCACTGCCTGGCGGTTTCGGCGGACGGTCGGCTGGCGTTCGCGGTGGAGACGCGCGGGCCGGCGGATGCGCGCGCGGCGACGACGAACGACCTTCCGGCGGGATCGGTGCTGACGGCGATTGACCTGAGCGAGCCGCTGCGTCCGGAGATTTCGGCGATCCTGAAGTTGTCGGACGAACCGACGAGCGTGGACGTGCACCCGTCGGGTGATTTCCTGGCGGTGTCGACGAAGGGGGCGCGGCGGCAGGTGGCGATCGTGCCGCTGAAGGGGCAGGGATTCGGCGAGCCGATGCTGTTCCCGTTGATGGGGACGGATGATGAGGGGACGGCGCCCGGGGTTGTGGTGTGGCACCCTTCGGGCGCGTATCTGGCGGTGACGATGCCGGCGCTGGGGCAGGTGGCGCTGTACCAGTTCATCCGCGAGCCGGACGGATCGGCGATCTCGCTGGCGCGGTGGGGCGACCCGGTGCGGGTGGGGAAGTACCCGGGCGCGGCGCGGTTCACGCCGGACGGGAAGCACCTGCTGGTGTCGTGCCTGAACTGGGGCGAGGACGTGCCGGGGTTCCTGGTGGGCGCGCCGGAGGGCGACATGGTCCTGGTGCGGCTGTCGGACGTGCCCTCGACGCTCCCGGGCGAGGACGGGGCGCCGGCCCCGAGGGCGGAGCACGCGGTGACGGCATCGGCGAAGACGGGGATCTCGCCCGAGGGCTTCGCGGTGAGCCCGGACGGCCGGTACATCGTGACGGCGAACGTGCGGCGGGCGTTCCTGCCGGAGTCGGATGAGCGATTCACGCGCGGGGGTTCGCTGTCGTTGCTGTACCTGAACGAGCGGGAGAGCGATCTGTACCTGGCGGGGGAGTTTCCGCTGGACGCGCTGCCGCAGGGCGTGGCGTTCGACCCTCGGGGGCGGTTCGTGGTGGTGTCGCTGTTCTCGTCGTACGACCCTTCGGACGTGGACGGGGAGCTGGGGTTCTGGCACCTGACGAAAGGGCGGGACGCGCGTCTGGACGAGGTGATGGAAACGGACGCGGCGACGGGCGAGACGTACTCGGTGCGCGTGGGCGTGGGGAAGGGTCCGCACGGGGTGCTGATCGTCAGGTAGGCGGGGCCGGGCACGGCGGGGGGTGGTGGGGCGGCGGCGCGGTCACTTTTTCTTGTTGAAGGACGCGGGGCGCTCGTCGTCGTCGTCATCGCCGAAATCGAAATCCTTGAGGAGGTCGTCGAGGTCCTCCTCGCCAGCTTTCTTGCCGGGCGCGGCGGCGGGGGCGGGCGACTTGCCGGGCGGGGGCTTGAGATCGACGGTCTTGGAGGTTCCGGTGGCGGGCGCGGCGTGGGGCGCGGCGTCGGCGGACGAGGAGACGATGCCGGCGGCGTAGGAATCGGCGGCGTCGATTTTCTTGGGGAAGCCGTCGATGCGGACGACAAAGACGACGGAGCCGATGGTGAGGAGATCGCCGGGGGCGAGTTCACGCTCCTTGATGCGCTCGCCGTTGACGAGCGTGCCGTTGCTGCTGCCGAGGTCGCGGACGATGAGCTCGTCGTCGGCGGTGGCGATCTCGCAGTGCTTGCGTGAGACGGCGGCGAGGGGGATGCGGAGGGAGGCGGATTCGTCCCTTCCGACGATGAGCCTGGGGCGATCGAGCTTGACTTCCTTGGAGGAGCCGTCGGCCTTGACCATCACCAGAGAAACTTCCACGGTGGGCTACCCTTTCGTGTCGTGCCCCGACGACCTGTGCGCGTGAGGGCTGGGGGACCGGGCGGGGGAATGGGGTGATCGGGACCGCCGAAGAATGGCCCACGATACCTCCATTTCGGTTCTGGGGCAACGCCCGGGTGCGGATGCCGGCGAGGTGCTGCGGGGCGTGGGGGCGGGATCGGGGGGGGGAGGGGGGGTGGGCGCGGTGCGATCGCTGTACATCCACGTGCCGTTCTGCGTCCACAAGTGCCACTACTGCGATTTTTACAGCTTCGTGGACACGCGCGACCAGCAGGGCGCGTTCGTGGAGCGGCTGGTGCGGGAGCTGGGGGCGTTGTCGCGGCACGCGACGGGGCCGCTGCGGACGGTGTTCGTGGGAGGGGGCACGCCCTCGCTGCTGCGTCCGGAGTTGTGGTCGCGCGTGCTCGCGGCGCTGGCGGAGCGTTTCGACCTCAGCGAGATCCGGCGGGGCGCGGGTGAGTTCACGGTGGAGTGCAACCCGGAATCGGTGACGGGGGAGCTGCTGGGGGTGCTGCGCGGGGGCGGGGTGGACCGGATCTCGATGGGGGCGCAGTCGTTCGACCGGCGGCACCTGCGGACGCTGGAGCGGCGGCATGATCCGGAGGCGGTGGGGCGGGCGCTGGGTCTGGCGGCGGGCGCGGGTTTCGAGCGCACGTCGATCGACCTGATCTTCGGGATCCCGGGTCAGACGGTCGAGGAGTGGTCGCGGGACCTGGACGCGGCGCTGGCGCTGGGGACGACGCATCTGTCGTGCTACGCGCTGACGTACGAGCCGAACACGGCGATGACGGCCCGGATGCGGTCGGGGGAGTTTGCGCGGGCGGACGAGGACCTGGAGGCGGACCTGTACGAGTTGTGCGTGGCGCGTTGCCGCGGCGCGGGGCTGGAGCGGTACGAGGTGAGCAATTTCGCACGGGGCGGGCGCGAGAGCCTGCACAACCTGGCGTACTGGAGGCAGGAGCAGTGGCTGGCGGCGGGGCCGAGCGCGTCGGGGCAGGTGTTCACGTCGGGTTCGCCCTTCGCGCACGGGCACCTGTGGAAGAACGTGGCGCGGCTGGGGGACTACCTCGAGGGGGGACGGGCGAGCGGGTACAGCCCGATCGTGGATCACGAGGGCCCGGACGCGGCGCGGGCGCTGCGGGAGCGGATCATGATGGGGATCCGTCTGGCGGAAGGGATCAGCGGGGCGCGGACGGCGCGGGACGCGGAGATGGTGCGCGGGGGCGCGGGCGAGCGGATGTGTCGGGCGGCGGCGGAACTCGAGCGCGACGGGCTGATGACCGCGGGAGGGGAGCGGTGGGCGCTGACGGACCGGGGGTTCCTGGTGGCGGACTTCGTGGCGCGACGGCTGGCGGGCGAGGTCCGTTGAGGATCAGACGGGCTTCTTGATGCGGAGCCGGGTGAGCAGGGCGCGGAGGTCCTTGGGGAGCGGGGCGCGCCCATCGATCCGGGCGCCGGAGACGGGATGCGTGAAGACCACGCGGTGGGAGTGGAGGGCGACGCGGGGCCAGGCGGCGGCGACGCCGCGCGGGGCGTAGAGGGCGTCGCCGAGGATGGGCGCGCCGGCGCGAGCGAGGTGGACGCGGATCTGATGGAGGCGTCCGGTGACGGGCCTGGCTTCGAGGAGCGCGCCGGTGGAGGAGGTTGAGACAACGCGGTACGCGGTGATCGCCTCCTTGCCGGCGGGCGAGATGTGGGCGATCTTCATGGTGTTGGCGCCGCCGGTGGTTTCGGCGAGGGGGAAGTCGAGGATGCCCTCGGGGGCGCGGGGGGCTCGGGAGCAGACGGCGTAGTAGAACTTGCGGATCTCGGGGGCGTCCGCGGCGCGCTCGAAGGACTTGCGGAGGGCGTCGTACGCGCGGGGACGGAGCGCGACGATGAGCAGGCCCGAGGCTTCCTTATCGAGGCGGTGCAGGAGCCCGAAGTCGCGGGCGTCGCCGAGGTTCTGGAGGAGGGGACCGAAGCGCGCGAAAAGACCGTTGAGGAGCGTGTCGTTCTCGTGGCCCTTGCCGGGCTGGGTGACGAGCCCGGCGGGCTTGTCGATGACGAGGAGGTCCTCGTCCTCGTGGACCAGCCGGAAGGTGACGCGCTCGTTGGGTGGGATGGAGAGTGTGGCCAAGGGAGAGCAGGGAGGACAGGCGGAGCGCGGTGTCGTGCTGGGGCGGCGCGGTCAGGCGGATCGGGGGAGGGCGTCCTTGTGGGCGAGGACCTTGCGGAAGGCATCGAAGTACTGATCGAGCAGGGCGCGCTCGGCATTTGGGAATGAGGGGAGCTTGAGGAGAGAGCCGTTGCCGCGCGTGGTGAGGGGGAGCGCGGCGGGGTCGTAGACCGGATGGGGCGGCGGGACGCGGCCGACCTTGGCCCAGACACCCTTGGTGAAGAAGGGCTGCTGGTGGAGGAGCGGGTAGCGAGGGGCACCGACCATGGCGCCCTCGGCCTGGAGGGCCTTGGAGAGGTCCTTGATGGGCAGACCGGTCTTGGACTCGTCGTAGCGGATGAGGTACTCGAAGTAGACGCGCTCGATGCCGGGCGGGGAGAGGAAGGTGTTGAAGCAGCCGAGGGTCTCGAGGCGGCGCGAGAGGTAGACGCAGTTGTCGTTGCGCGCGGTGTTGCGCGGGGTGAGGCGGGCGAGCTGGGTTCGGGCGAGGGCGGCGGAGAGGGGGGACATGCGGAACTTGAAGCCGAAGCCGGTGGCGGCGAAGTACTTGTTGGGGGAATCGAGGTCGAGGAGCCGTTCGTAGTGACCCCAGCGGAGGGTGTTCTCCCAGATGGCGGGGTCGTTGGTGAGGAGGATTCCGCCCTCGGCGGTGGGGCAGAGCTTGTTGCCCTGCATCGAGAAGACCGAGGCGCCCTTGGGGCCGAGGTCGAGGGCGAGCGTGCCGACGGGCCGGCCCTTGTACATCGCGCCGTGCGCGTGGGAGGCGTCCTCCAGCACGGCGAGGTTGTGCCTGCGGGCGAGGGCGAGCAGCTCGTCCATGCGACTGGGAAGTCCGAAGAGGTGGACGACAACGATGGCCTTCGTGCGGGGGGTGATGCGGCGTTCGACGTCCTCCGGATCGAGGCCCAGGGAGTGGTCCTCGAGTTCGGCAAAGACGGGGACGGCGCCGAGGTGAACGACGGGCAGGACCGACGACCACCAGGTGGCGCTGGGGACGATCACCTCGTCCCCGTGGGAGACTCCCAGGGCGTGAAGGCCGGCGAGGATGGCGCCAGTGGCGTTGTTGTGGGCCACGGCGAAGCGGACGCCCAGCCACTTGCGGTAGTCGTCTTCGAGCGCGGCGGTCTCCTTGGAGACGCCCCATTCGCCCGCGCGCAGGACGCGGAGGACAGCGGCCTCGTCCTCGGGGGTGCAGATGGGCCAGCGATTGGCCGCGGTCTGATCGAGGGTGACGGCGGGGGCGCCGCCGAGGATGGCCGGGCGCGCGGGCGAGGCGACGGAGACGGGCGTGTGGCCGGGCGCGGCGGGGGTTGTGGTCACGGTGGGTTCTCCGGTAGCCGAGACATGGTACGACCGGCGTAGGGGAGGTGTGGGGGGGGTCGTGGGGGTGACCGGGCGGGGCAGTCAGGGCGCGCAGGCGGCGAAATCGAGGTACCAGCGGAGCTCGCCGCCGAGGGGCTCGATGCCGAGGATGGGGAGGTCGGCGGCGGGCGCGGAGCGTGCCGCGACGCGCGCGAGCGTGTCGCGCTTGGAGGCGCCGACGGCGAGGACAGCGATGAAGCGCGAGGCGTTGAGCAGGCGGTAGGTCATGGTGACACGATCCGGCGGCGTGACGCGGGGGCCGGCGTTGAACACGACGAGGCGGTCGGGCCCGGCGTCCAGGGCCGGGGAGCGCGGGAAGAGGCTGGCGGTGTGGGCGTCGGCGCCCATCCCCAGGAGGACAAAGTCGAGGCGGTCGTGGCCCTTCTCGCGCCAGGCGAGGGTCTCGCGGAGTTCGCGTTCGTAGGCGAGGTCGGCGTCGGGCTCGGTGGCGCGAATAGGGTGGACCTGTTCGGCGGGGATGCCGGAGTGCTCGACGAGCAGGTCGCGGATCTGGCCGAAGTTCGAGCGTTCGTCCTCGAAGGGGACGCGGCGCTCGTCGACGATCCAGAGGTGGGTGCGAGCCCAGGGGAAGCCGCGGGCCATGGGATCGGTCATGAGCTGGCGGTACAGGGGCAGGGGGGTGGAGCCGCCGGAGAGGGCGAGATGGAAGTCGCCGAAGGCACGGACGCAGCCGACGGCGTGGGCGCACATGTCGGCCATGAGGCTGGTGTAGACGTCCTCGGGCTCGGGGCGGAGCACGACGCGGCCGGGGAGGCGCGGGGGCGTGGGGTCCGGGGGCGGCTGGATCGGGTCGATCTCGTCGCGCATGGGCGTATTGTGGGCCGGGCCGGGCGGCCGGATCAACCCGGGCGGGCGCGTCAGCCGCACGCCGAGAAGAACATCGCGGCGAAGAGCGCGAAATCGACCTCGTTCACCTCGCCGTCGCCGTTGAGATCGGCGCTGGTTCCCGGGGCGTGATACGCGTTGAGGTAGTCAAAGTAGTCAAAGTCGTCGATGTACCCGTCGGCGTTGAAATCGGCGGGGCACCCGAGGCGGAGCCGGGCGGCGGCGCTGACCGAGTCGCCGCAGTCGTTGGTCGCGCGGACCCGGTACGCGCCCACGTCGGACCCGGAGACGTCGGTGATCACCAGCGCATCGTCGTGGGTGCCTCCGATGCGGCCGTCGTCGGAGAGCGGCGCACCGTCCTTGAACCACTGGTACGACACCGGCCCGCTCCCGGAGACGAGGACCTCGAAGCGGGCGGTGAATCCGGCTCGGACGACCCGGTCCACGGGCTGGGCCTCGAAACTCACGGGCACGGTTCCGAGCGGCCCGGTCCAGATCCACGTGTCGGAAGCGTAGCCCGCGTCGCTGAACCCGCCGAAGAGGACGGTCTGGGTGCGTGATTCGTCGAACGCCGCGGCGGAGAAGAATCGCTTGCCCGGGCCGGTGGTGGCCATGAGCCGCCAGCGGACGCCGTCGTACTCCCAGGTGTCCTCGAAGCGGTTGCCGGCATAGTCCACGCCCCCGTGCAGCACGGCGACGCCGCGATACCGGTCGTAGACCATGGAGTGGTACGCGCGGGGCGGGGGCCCCGGGATGTCGATGCGCTTCCAGGTGACGCCGTCGTATTCCCAGGTATCGCCGAAGACGACGTCGCGGTCGGCGCCGCCGAAGAGCACGGTGCGTTTGCGGGCGGTGTCGTAGACCATCGCGTGCAGGTAGCGGGCGGGAGGTGAGGCGGCGGGGGCGCGCAGGATCCAGGAGTCGGCGCCGCGTTCCCAGGTGTCGTTGAAGTACTCGTCGGCGCCCTGCGCGCCGCGGAACCCCCCGAAGAGCACGCTGCGGGCGCGTTGCTGGTCGAAGGCGAGAGCGGCGTACCGGCGCGGGTCCGGCGCCGAGTTGCTGTTGATAAGGGCCCAGTTGGAACCATCGAACTCCCACGTGTCGCCGAGAAAGGTGGAGGAGGAGTAGCCGCCGAAGAGGACGGTCCGGCGGCGCTGGGTGTCGAAGCACATGGCGTGCTCCCGCCGCGGCAAGGGGTTGTTGAGCGGGTTGAGCCGGGTCCAAATGTAGTTCTTCCAGATCCAGGTCTCGCCGCTGGGTCCGGCGGCGCCGGCGTACCCGCCGAACAGGATGCTGCGGGTGTTGGCGTAGTCGTACACCATCGCCGCGCCCGCGCGTCCGCTGGGGTGCGTCGAGAGCGTGAACATGTACCACGAGCCCCAGCATTGCGCGGGTGCCGCGGGCGCGAGGCTCAGAAGAAGAGCGAGCCCGGCGATCGGGCCGAGCCAGTTTCGCGACGGTGCGCGGGACATTGGTTGATCCTCCTGACGGCATCCCCGGGGGTCGAGCGTATCACAACGGCCGCCGGGCACAAGGGGGCACACCACGGGCGGCGAATAACGGCCTCGCAAGGACCGAACACGTGGGCCGGTCGCGTGTCGGCACGGCCCGATTCAGCAGCCGAGGACGAACGACGCGAAGAAATCGGTCCAGTCGAAATCGTCGGTGATGCCGTCGAGGTTCACGTCGGCCAGGCCGTCGGGGAAGGCTCCGAGAAAAGCGAAGAGGTCCGCGTCGTCGATGTGGCCATCATGGTTGAAGTCGGCGGGGCAGGGCGGCTCGCACCACAGCTCGCGCACGAACACGTCCGCGGCGTTGTTGGTGTCCCGGGGCGCGAGCGTCGGGAACGCGCTGACGAACGCGGCGCACGGGGCCGCCGGCGCCAGCGCGGGCGAGCCGCTCCATCCCGGCGCGGCGGCGACGGGAGCGGGCTGGGAGAGGCGGACGGTCCGGCCGCCTTCGGGGTCGCGGACGAAGACATCGTCGCAGGCGTTGGAATCAGCGGGCACGAGGTTCGACGCGCGTGAGACGAAGGCGACGAGACGGCCGTCCTGCGCGAGATCGGGCCAATCGGAATCGCCGTTGGCCTCCTCGTCAGACTCTGGACGGCTGGCGCGGACGATCCGGCCGGAGTGGAGGTCCTTGCGGAAGACGTCGCGGCAGAAGCCAAGGTCGGACGGGACGAGGTTGTACGCATCGGACGCGAAGGCGACAAAGCGGCCGTCGTGGCTGAGCGCCGCGTGACCGGAGTCCTTGTTGCCCGGCGCGCCATCGGCGGTCGCGCTGGCGAGGAACGCACGGTCGAGGAGCCGGTCGTACACGACAACGTCGGTGGCGCCGTTCGCATCGTCGGGGACGAGGTCGTTCTCGTCGGTCTCGTAGGCGACGAAGCGGCCGTCGCGGGAGAGCGCGGGTCGGCTGGCGCCGAGGCGGATCTTCGGGGACATGTTCCCGCGGGTGGGCGGATCGATACGGGTGGTGAGGCCGAGTGCGCGGTCGTGGATGAACACCGCGCTGAGGCCGGGGCGGCGGGCGCCGGACAGAACGGTCGCGGTCGAATCGAAGGCCACGAAGCGTCCGTCGCCGGAGATCGTGGGGTGGGTGCAGGGCGCATCGGCCTGGGCGCCGTCGGAGGAGACGCTGAGGCGGCGCGTCCGCCCCGTTGTCAGGTCGCGGATGAACACGTCGGTGACACCGTTGGTGTCGTCGGGCACGAGATCGGTCGCGTCGCTCTCGAAGACCACGACCGTGCCGTCGTCGGAGAGGGCGTGTCGGCCGAGGCGGCTGGGGCCGTCGCCCGGGTCGCCGCCGGGCGTGAGGCTGACGAGCGAGACGGCGCCGCTGTCGAGATCGATCGTGAAAACGTCGGAGACGCCGTTCGCATCATTGATGACGAGGTTCGCGGCGTCGGATTCGAACGCGGCGCGGCGGCCGCTGGACGAGAGCGACGGCGCGCCGCTGGACCCTCGCGCGGAATCCGCCGTGGGCCGGGGGCGGCTGATCAGGCGGGCGTGGCAGGGCGGCCCGGAGTCGGCCATGCCGTTCGTTCCGGCCGCGTCCCCGGGCGGGGGGTCGGTCGGATCGGGCGCGTCTCCGTTCGGCTCCGAACGACCGTCGCCGCCGAGACCGATGATGGCGAGCGCCGCGACGAGTGCCGTGGTGCCGCGGCAGCGGAAATCCGTCGCGGGTCGCTTCTCGCGGGTGACGTTGGTGCCTATCCAACGGGGCGTTTCCAAGTGAACGCGATCCTCTCTCCCTCACGACAACGAGCGATGAACCGCGGTCCCCGCGGTGCTCGGCGGGGATCGGTGGGCGTTCACGGCGACGTTGTTCGTCGAGTCTCCTGCTCCTCTCGGACCGGTAACTCTTAGGCACCCGCGCCCCGCGAGTTGCGGAAGGTGAGGAAAATTCGCGCAAATCCGTCCGTTCGCGGGGCCGCGACTGGGGGAACCCGGATCCCACGGTGGTCTTCGCGTGCGCACCGGCGGCGGCCATCGGGGTTGCATCGGAGTCAAGACCAGAGGCTGGTTTTTCTTGTGCGACGGCCGTTCGGCAGCGGGGAAACTCTGGTTTGCAAGGACGGCCCGCGTCCTCGGTCCGGGTCCCCGCTCCCGCCGCGCGGCGCGGACGGGGGACGCGGGTGCGCGGCAACGGCGCGGATGAAAAAACCCCGGCTTTCGTGGCCGGGGTTCGGGAGCGGAACCGTGTTCGTCGGGAGCGACGGGCCGATGAGCGGGGGCTCAGCGACGGCGGCGTCCGAGCGCGCCCAGCCCCACGACGCCGGCCAGGCCGAACGTGGACGGGGCGGGGATGACCACCGAGATGTCGAGCAGGTCGAGCGGAACGGCGCCGACCGACGTGACGGCGCCGGTCGCGAGATTCAGCGTGCCGAAGCGTTCGCCGCCGTCGTTGTAGCTGAGGTAGGCGGTCGCGCTGGTGCGTGAGATGTCCATGCCCACGCCGCCGTCGGACGTCACGAGGCCCGAGAGCCCGACGCTGAACATCTTGCCGGTGTTGGGGCTGTTGGGTGCGCCGCCGATGTTGCCGATGGTCACGAGGTTGTCGAGATTGAAGTCATATGCGTAGAGCGAAGTGGAGGTGGCGCCCGCGAAGTTGTTGGTGTACGCGGCCCCGACCACGAACGCGGGCGCCCCCGCGTTCGCGTCGCCCGCGTCGTACGCGAGGGCCGTGTCGTTGAGGACCAGCGCCCCGGTGCCGGGATGAACGCGGAGATTCTGGGTATCGCCCGTGACGATGCGGATCCGGTCCACCACGGGATTGAAGTCCATCGAGATGCGGCTGCTCGGCGACGCGGCGAAGGAGAAACCGGCCCCGACCGTGGTGAGCGCGCCGCTGGTGAGGTTGACGGTGTAGACCTGGCCCGCCGCGCCGTTGTGGCTCAGGGCGTACAGCTGGCCGGTGGCGGGTCGGAAGTCGATGGCCCGGACCGCGTGCCCGGAGAGCACGCCGCTGAGCGATCCGACGGTGGTGACGGTTCCGGGCGTGGCGGAATCGAAGCTGACCAGGCTTCCGCCGGCCGAGCCGCCTGTGATCCCGTACACAAGCTCGGCTTGGGCGGTCGGCGACGCGCCGAGCGCCAGCGCGGCCGCGGTGAGAGAGAGGGCGATTTTCACGTATTGTTCTCCACGTGGCGCGAGCCCGGATCGCACACGCGACATCGGGGACGCCACTCCGTTGATGCGCACGAGGCGCAGGGGCTACATGTCGGCATCACGGGCTGCTCTTGCGAACATCGAAGATCTTCGACCGATCATCGACGCCGCTCCCGCACGGGCAATGTTTGGATACGATCGACGGGGTCCCGCGCGCGTCGGCTCCGGCGTGATCGGGCGCGGGCCCCCGCACGCTCGAATCCGACCGACGCCATGGAGAGCACGCGATGACCACCCCGCACGTTCCGGTTCGGTTGTACGACGACGAGGGTGAGTTGCTGATGGGCACGGAGCAGTTCCCCGATCGGGTGAGTCTGCTGCCGATCGAGCCCGCGCACGCGGCGGGGCACGCGCCGGGGGCCACGCCGCGGGCCCGCATCTTGTGGGGCCAGGACCTGCTGCGGGACCTGCTCGACGGCCGCTACCGCACGGTGGTGTGCGGGGTGAACGACACGGACAACGCCCACGGGGTGATCGCCAAGCTGGTCGAGCTGATCACGACCAGCCAGTGGTCCCCGAGGAGCGTGACCAGCTACGCGAAGATGTTCCAGGAATCGGTGGCGGTTCACGCGGCGCACGACCGCGAGCCGTACGTGCTGAAGTACGACCTCGACAGCCTGCTCATCCTGGGGCTGCTGCGCCCGAAGGGGCGCGACTACTTCACGCTGGAGGATCTTTCGCGCGGATTCGGCACGGTGTCGAAGATGCTGGCGGACCGGCGCGAGCGGCTGCCGGTCGCCGCGGTCTCGTTCCTCAACGCCCGGGCCAACCGCCTGCTCGGGCCCAACGGCCGCGAACCCAGCTTCGAGTCGGTGCTCCGGACGATGTACCACGCGGGGTTCCGCGGCGACGTCTACCCGCCGCCTTCGGCGTGGCGGTACGGCACCGTGGGCGTGTTCCCGAGTTACCCGTTCCCGGAGAGCCTGGAGACCATGCGCGCGGGCGGACACTGAGACGGCGCGACGGCGGCGCTAGCCCAGCAGTTCGGCTTCGCCCAGCAGCCGGAATTCCTTGCGGATGAGGATCTGGCTGGCGAGCGTGGGGTCGTCCACCGCGAGGGCGATCATGGGCACGCCGCTCACGCCGGGCATCAGCGGGTACGCGAACCGGATCGAGAGTTCGGCGCGGAGCAGGTGCTGGCACATGCTCGAGAGCGTGTGCCCCTTGTCCATGGCGACGACCAGCAGGTCGGTCTCCATGAACGCGAGCTGCTGGCGCTTGAGCAGGGCCCGGGCATCCGCGGCGTCGCTGGTGATGACGCGCACCACGGCATGGTCGCTGGCCTCGTGCACGCTGAGCGCGCAGATCCGAGCCGGGGAATCATCGAGTACCTTGACCAGGTCCAGCAGCCGACCGACACGGTTCTCGAGGAAAACGCTGAACTGGGTGACGGTGGGATTCGTGTAGCCGCGGCACGTGCCAAGTGGCGAGGTTCCTTCGGTCATGGCACGGCGCTCCCCGAGGGCTGAGGTCCGACGGACCGGCGCGCATTCCGGCGGCGGAACGCGAACCCGGCGGCAAACCCAGACTACCGAGAGTGGGGTCCGAGAACAACCCCCGGCGCGATTTTCAGGTAAAGAACCGGCTCCTCAGGCTGAGAAGGACGAGCCGCAGCCGCACGAGCTGGTGGCGTTCGGGTTCTGAAATACGAAGCCGCGTCCCATGATCTCATCCTTGAAATCGATCGTGGTGCCGTTGAGATACAGCAGGCTCTTGGGATCGCAGACGACGCGGATGCCGTGCTGCTCGAATTCCTCGTCGGTTTCCTTGGCGGTCTCGGTCAGGTCGAGCAGGTAGCTGAAGCCCGAGCAGCCCCCGCCCTTGACCCCGATGCGGAGTCGAATCTTGCCGCCGTCCAGTTCCTGCTGCTCGATGATGGTCTTGATCTCGCGCGCGGCGGTGGGTGTCAGGGTGATGGACATGGCGTGCTCCTTGATCCGTGGCCGTTTGGATCCGCTCAAAGTTTAGCCTCGGGGCTGGTTCGCACCACGAGAGATTGCAAACAGCGAAACGAAGCAAGAAAATATAGTCCGATAACTGTATCGCGTTCGCCAAAAATTGCGTCCCAAGCGCAACAGGCGTTGCAGTCACCCCAGTTTGTGCTAGGATCTGGAGCAACGGACGATCCTCCGGGTCGTTTGCTTGTGGGTTCAGTCTTTGGAGTGAGAGAGAGGAGGCTCCCCGAGACATTGATTCGTTCCGGGCGTTTGCGCGCCCGAGGCTTCCGCAGCGCGTGTCGCGCGGGTGCTGGATCGTGGTTTCGCGGGACCCTGCTCCAACTCGCTCCGTCAATCCGGTCGACAGTCCGCAGATGGCGGCGCGGCTTGTGGTCGTGTCGCGCGTTCGCGGCTGAAACGCGTTTCGGTCAGAGAGAAGAGATTCATCAAGGAGAGAAGAGATGAAGAGGACGATTGCGACTATGGCCCTCGTGGCCGTGGCCGGCGCTGCGAACGCCGCGACCATCAATTTTGAGGACCGCGCCTTGAACGACGTGGTGAGCACGCAGTACTCCGGCCTGGGTGTGACCTTCTCCAGCGGCGGCCTGACGGGCAACTTCAACACGATCTTCTCGGGCGGCACCACCTGGAACGGCACCGCGGCGACGGCCACCAACATGCAGGTTCACAACACCGATGTCGGCGGCGGCTCGAACGGCACCAAGGTCCTGCACACGTTCAACGGCTGGCTGAGCGAGACCGGCGACCCCGTGTTCACGATGAACTTCACGAACAACGTGAGCACGATCTCGATGGATTTCGTGGGGATCAGCGCGGCGGCGAGCGTCATCGCGGCCTACAACGGCAGCACCCTCATCAACTTCGTGAAGGGCAACAGTTCGCCCGGCATCCAGCGTCTGACGCTGGTTCCGAGCTCCGCCACGACGAAGATCATCGTCGTCCCGGGCTCATTCGGTGACTGGCAGGGCGTCGACAACATCGACTTCACGCTGGTCCCGGCTCCCGGCGCGGCGGCCCTCCTGGGCCTCGGCGGCCTGGTGGCCGGCCGTCGTCGTCGCTGAGACGATTCGGTCAGATTCAGATGCGCAACGCGGGCACGCCTTCGGGCGTGCCCGTTTTCGTTTGCTCGCGCGGCGCCGCGTTCATTCCGTCGGCGGGACGGGTGGCGGACGAGCCGGGTCGCCGGCGCGCGGAGCGGGTGCGACCGCCTCCCGAGGTCGTTCGGCGGCGCGGGGTTCGCACCTAGAATCCGGCCTCATGCAACCACGCCGTCCTACCCGTCCCATTTACGTCGGCGACCAGCGCGTCGGGATCATCCAGATCGGGGGAGGGCTGCCGCGGCAGAGCCCGGCCCGTCAGGCCTGGATTCCCGAGTCCGGGGCTCCGACCGCGCTCGCGCCGGTGTCGGTTCAGACGATGACGGCGGGGTACACCCACGACGTGGAGTCGTGCGTGGCGGAGATCCACAAGCTCGCGGCGGCGGGGGCGGACATCGTGCGGGTCGCGGTACCGGAAAAGAAGGACACCGAGGCGCTCCGGGAGATCCTGCCGCGCGTGCGCGTGCCCATCGTGGCGGACGTGCATTTCCATTTCCAGCGGGCGCTGGAGGCGGTGGAAGCGGGGGTGCACAAGATCCGGCTCAACCCGGGGAACATCAACGACAGGGCCCAGGTGATCGACGTCATCCAGGCGTGCAAGGCCAAGGGACTGCCCATCCGCGTGGGCGTGAACGAGGGATCGATCATCGAGCGCCGAGACAAGCAGAAGCGGATGAAGGAGCTGGGGCAGGTTTTCTCCGACCACAAGCACGGCTACCTGCTGGCGATCATGATCACGAAGCTCGAGGAGTACCTGGACATCTTCTACGAGCAGGACTTCCATGACATCGCGATCTCGGCCAAATCGATGGATGCGCAGATCGTCATCGACGCGTACACGGAGATCTCGAAGCGATTCGAGCATCCGCTGCACCTGGGCGTGACGCACGCGGGGCCGAAGGAGACGGGCACCATCCGCTCGGTCGTGGCGCTGGGCGGGCTGCTGATCAACGGCATCGGCGACACGGTGCGGATCTCGTACGCGAACGATCCGGTGTACGAGGTGCAGGACGGACTGGAGCTGCTCTACTGCCTGGGCCTTCGAGAGCGCATCGGCGTGGACCTGATCGCGTGCCCCACGTGCGGCCGCATCCAGGTGGACCTGTTCACGCTGATCCAGGACGTGCGCACGGCGCTGGCGGCCAAGGTCGTCGTTCCCATGAAGGTCGCCGTGATGGGCTGCATCGTCAACGGCCCCGGCGAAGCGGAAGGGGCCGACGTGGCGGTGTTCGCGGGGGACCGGCGCGGCATCATCTACGTCCAAGGCCAGAAGGTCGCGAACGTTCCCGAGGAAGAGATCCTCGAGCGTCTGCTCGCCGAATGCCTGAAGTTCCAGGACGACGTTCGCGCGGGACGGGCCAAGCTCGGAGAAAAAAAGGTCGAGATCATCCCGCCGGATCCGATCGGTGAATTGGGCTCGGGGTTCGAGAAGATCGCCGCGGGGAACGTTGAGAAGCGGGTGACGCTGCCGGTGGCCACGCGGGGTTGAGCGTCGCGGGAGCGTCCGACGTTGCATGGGGCGAGCGCGCGGCCCGCCGCGCGTACGCGGGAATGCGTTGCGTTGGCCACGGCACGCGCCGCGCTACCGCTTGCGTCGTCTCGCGGCGGCGCACGCGAAGGGCGCGAGCAACATGCCCGTTGCCGGGGAGGGCACCGCGATGCAGCCGGAGCCTCCGAGGTCCATGTCGGTGCTGAAAAACGACGCGCCGAGGTCCAGGCCGTCGGTCCCGACGGGGTCGCCGGTCGTGATGTCGGGGAGCGTGATCATGCCGTTGTAGGGGTCGATGAAGGCCGACGTGTACCCCTCCGAATGGAGGCCGTCGAGCAGGTCGAGCTTGATCTGGTCGATGCTCTTCGCGATCCCGGAGATCGGATCGTACGTGGTGGTGACGACCTCGTGCCCCTCGATGCCGATGCCGATGTCGCCGATGTCGTCGTTCGTGACGAGCCCGTTGACGTCCCACAGCGCCGTGCCCAGGATCGGGTCGATGGCGCCCGAGTACTTCAGGTTCACCCAGGGCTGCGGGACCGCGGCGCTGGCGAACTTCATCTTGGGGGCGCGGCCCGCCTTCGGCGTGCCCTGGACGATGAACGTCTTGGGGTTGTTGTTCGGCACGCCCATGAGCGAGAAATCCCAGTCCGCGCTGATCTCCGCGTCGCCGGTCAGGCGGGTGAGCACGGCGGCGGCCATCGTCTCCGCCTTGGCCGCGGGGATGAGCCCGCCCACGGCGTCCTTCTTCGTTGTTGCGTTGCCTCCGTCCTTGACCCACCAGAAATCGACGCCGAGCTGCCCTCGGGCGATGGCCACGCGGTTCTGGTCGCTGAACGTGTACACCGGATTGCCGTCCTTTGCCTCGACCGTGGTCGGCATGAACGTCGAGAGGCAGCAGGCGGCGATCCCCGCCAGGAGCGAAACGTCCGACGATGTGAGTGAAGCTCGCATGGGCTCTTCTCCTGAGGCCGGTCGCGGGCTCGGTCACGATGCCGCGCCGGGCCGGACTCAGAATACCGTGCCCGGCAGCCCACGCGTCGCCACGCGTGCGCGCGGCGTGCGAACGTAACGCGAATCTTGACACGCCGCGGTGCTTCGATGGCGGCTCGGGCGCTTCGGATGTGAGCCTCGCACCGAGATTTCAAACACGGTGTGCGTTCGCGAGGGGCCGTGACCGGGTCCGCGACAATTCTAAGAATCAACGTGCGTCGCCCCGCCGCGGTGCCGCTCATTTCGGCCCGATGACCGCGATCATGCGTCCGGTGCGGCCGCGCTCACGCCGGTGCGAAAAGAACCGTTGCGGCTCCGACGCCGTGCAGCCGGGGATGATGTCGATAGCGTCCACGCCGGCACGAACGAGCTGCAGACGGAGCGCTTCCTTCAGGTCCACGCGCCAGGGGCCCGGGGTCGTCGTCCGTGGCCGCACGACCCGGTCGTCCGAATCGAACGCGCGTGTGAACGCCGCCGCGACCTCAGCGCCGACCTCGAAGGCCTCGGGCCCGATGCACGGACCGATGGCCGCGATCAGCCGTGGCGGGGCGCCGGGCGCAAGCCGGCGCATGGAATCGACGGCCCGCGCGACAACCCCCGCGATCACTCCCCGCCATCCGGCGTGCACCGCGGCGACGATTGCTCCGCACTCGGACGCGAGCAGCACCGGCGCGCAATCGGCCACGCGCACGCCGACCGCGCGCCCGGGATCGTCGGTGAGCAACCCGTCGGCGCGCGCGTGACGGGTGCGGCCGCCGTCGGGATCACCGCGACGCAGCGTCACCACCTCCGCCGCGTGCACCTGGTGGACCTGCGCGAGATCGCGCGACCCGGTCCCGAGGTCCCGCATGATCTGGGCGAGGTTGCGTGCGATGTTCTCGGGCGGGTCACGTTGCTCCGATCCGAGCTCGCTCGGATTTCCGAAGTTCAACGATGCAAAGATCCCCGTCGAGACGCCGCCGCGCCGGGTTGAGAATCCGTGCGGCACGCCGACGCCGGACAGCAACGGGGACACGAGCAGCCGGTCGCTCACGACGGACTCCGTCGGGTCTCGCGGCGGGCGCTCCGCACGGGCCGGGATCCGCGGGAAGAAAGGCGCTCGGCCGGTGCTGGCCGGGCCGAGCGCAAGTTCCGAGTCGGGCCAGAGGATGCTCGCGCGCCGGTCTCCGGGGGCTGTCGGTCACTCCGTCGAGTGGACCAGTCGCCACGGTCGAACGCGTCCATGCGTCCGACCGCCGCCCCGGAGGTCGCGCGCGAGCGTCGAGTCCATTCGGATCCTCTCGCCGCTCGCTCGTCTCTCGCCGCGCCCGAGCCCGGTCCGGACCGAGCGTCCTTGCCCGGCCCGCGTCCGCTTCCAGGTCCGCGTGCACCCGGAATCGCTCGACCGCGGCGAGATCACAACTCTTCAGTTGTCAATCCCGAGTCCGGGCTCTCGCCCGCACGCGGGACTCTCCCTTCGTCTAGTCCCCCCGTCCGACACGCCGCTCGGCCTCGATGCGCTGCACGAGTTCGGGCAGGCGTTGGAAGTTCCGGAGTTTGTCCGCTTCCCATGATGCCCGTGACCGCACCTCAAGCCGGTTTCGGGCTCCGACCATCACCACCTCATTTCCCAGCCGGGTCAGCTCCAGGTGGCTCTTTGGGAGCGTCACGCGACCGGCTGAGTCCATCTCCAGTCGTTCAGCCCAGCCGAACAGCATGGCCTCGACCTCCGCGGCATCGGCGGTTGGCGTCAGGCTGTCCGACGCGAGCGATCCCGATTTGGACAAGTGCTCAAACATCTTCTCGGTGTACAAACGGAGGAGACCAGTCGGCCAGGGGATGCAGACCCACGCACCGCCGTCGCGCTCTAAGTTCCACTGGTTGCGGTACTTAGCGGGTATGGCGAGGCGTTGTTTGGGATCGATCTGGAGCTCCGCAAAGCCGATGAACTGCATGGCGGAGCTCCCGATCGACGATGGAGTATCCCCCACTTTGCCCCTATTTGCAACACGCTTTGGGAAAAACGTCCACTATTTCGACAGTGCTACGATTCTTGACTACGGCGATCGTCCGCAATCGCTTGCCAGTACATGACTTATCACGTCGGAACCACAATTTCCCACCCAACCGCGACGGCAGTGTGGACAATCTGTTGGATGTGGAAAACAACGCCGTTGCTATGGCCGTGCGAGCACGCGTCGGATCGCTTCGTCGAAGCGACTCTCGCTGAAGCGCTGCGCGTTTGCCGCGGCGGCGGCGGACATTTCGGGGGTAATCCGGAGCGCGGCATCCACGATCGGCGCGATCTCGGCGCCTTCGAAGAGTTCGCCAGTCTGATGGGGAATCACGATGTCGAGGGCGCCGCCCGCGGCTCGGGCCACGGCGGGAAGCCCGCACGCCTGCGCCTCGACCAGCACGATGCCGAAATCCTCCTCCTGGGGGAAGATCAGCACCCGGGCGCGGCGGTACAGGTCGCGGAGTTGTTCATCGCTGACCCGGCCGAGAAACTCGACCCGTCCGGGTCGCTCGTGGGTCTTCCGAGCCTCCGCGAGTTGTGAACCCCCGCCCGCCACGACCAGCCGGATGTTCGCGGCACGGGCCGCGGCGACCGCAAGATCCAACCGCTTGTACGGCTCGATCGCGCCGACCACGAGCCAGAAGTCCTCGCGGGCAGGCGGCGGCCTGTTTCCGTCGGCGGGTGTGTAGTAGTCCGTGCGAACCGGCGGGTGGATGACCAGCGCCTCGCGGCCGTAGGCCGCCCTGATGCGGGCCGCGATGTGCGTGGAGTTCGCGATCAGCACGTCGCTGTGCGCGGCGGTGCGGCGGTCCCAGGTGCGGAGCGGCGCGCCGAAGAGCCTGAGCCCGAGCACGCGCAGCCGGCCCCATCGGCCCAGGGCGTATTGGTCGGTCTGGGCCCACAGGTACCGCGCGGGGGAGTTGCAATAGCAGATGTGCGTGACGCCGCGCGGGGCCTTCAGGCCCTTGATGGCGGCCGTGGAGGTCGAGACCACGAGGTCCACCGGTTCACGAGCGTGATCGCGCGCGAGAGCGTTGGAGAGGGCGCCGACCGCTTGCGGGTAGAGGGGGAGCATCCAGCGACGCAGGCGCGTGCTGGCGAATGGGAGTCGCCCGATCGGGGCCACCGTGCGCGGGAGCGCATCGAGCACGGGCGTGAGGCGGGCCCCGTTGTCGAACATGGTGTAGATGCGGGAGATGGAGTGCCCGTCGGCCAGCAGGAGCCGCGCGAGCCGGTCGAGCACGGCCTCGCCGCCGCGGAACGAGACGAGCCAGTCGTGTGCCAAGGCGATGCGCATGAGGTGGGGACGATAGGGAGGAGGTAGGAGGGGGTAAGAGGGAGTGGGGGCGGGCGGAACCCGAAAATGTGCTCAGCGCGGGGCGGCGGCGGCGATCGGAAGCACTCCGGACGCGGAGAACACACAATTTCGTGTGTTCGCGATCCCACGGGCGTGTGGTTCGCGATTCTGCACATTCCTGAAGTTATGCGTGATGTGTGTGCACAGGAACTCGGATTGACACCAGATTCTGAGGTCGCTAGAACGTAGGGCATGTTCAGGTTGCCGCGGCAGATCTGGTTTTGGTTTCGCATGTTCTTGTCGCGAGACTTCGCGCTCAGTCCGGCCGGCCTGTTCATGCGGAGCAGGTGCAGCTACGCATGGTGCGGCCTGTGGGTGATCTCGTCGCTCGGCTCGCTCTGCGTGCTGCTGTTCCACTGGGGGCCCGTCGATCGGGGCTTTGATTTCGAATCGGACCCGTACCCGTGGCTGACGCCATTCCTGAAGTTCATCCCGATGGTGGCGGTGATGGCCATGGTCGGCGCGCTCGTGGCGGCGAACCAGCGGTACCTCGCGAGCCGCTTCCTGTCCCGCGCGGCGGCGGCCAAGCGGCCCGTGCACGAGGACGATGGCGACCTGCTCCTGCCCAGTCGTCAGGAGTTTGTCGCAGAACTCTCCCGCGCCATTCGCGCCGATGGACCGATGTCGTCGTCGAAAACAATCACGATTCCCGGCGCCCGCGGCAGCGGAAAGAGCTACGTGCTCGACATGCTCACCGCCAGTCTTCAGCGGTATCCCGGTGATCCGACCGAAGGGTACCGGTCGAAGGTGGCGCTGGTGCAATCGGACATCTGGGCCGAATCGAGCGAGCCGGACCTGCACTTCGCACTGTATGAGAATCTGCTCTCGCAGCCGCACGTGATCGCCGAGCACCGATGGGGGCTGGACTACTCGCCCATGCTCGGTGTTCTGCTCTTCACGCGGCTGGTTGTGCGTTGCGTGCGCGGGCAGCGCGTGCAGATCAAGGACTACTCGGTCCGCGTGGAACTGCCCGGGATGATGTGGCAGTCCCGGATGGAGGATGCGTTCGCCCGCATGCGGCGGGAGGGTTACCGGATCGTCTGGCTGCTCGATGAGATCGATCGGGCCCCGCCCGAGATCGTGCAGGCGGCGTTCGGTCTCGTGCGCCGGGGCCTCTCGCAGCAGGGCGTGACCATCGTCATGCCCTATGTTGAGAGTCAGGTCGAGTTCAAGGCGTTTCACCCCGCGATGGTTGTTCGTTCCGACATCGCATCGACTCTGTACGCATCGATCTACACCGAGGCCATGTCGGATCCGCTTGCGGGCGATTCCGAATTGGAGGTGCTCGGTTGGAGCAGGTCCGACGCTGCCGCGATGACGCAGCCTCATTCTTGGCGTCCGCTCCATGTGCTGAACAGCAACTCGTCACCGAATCAAGCCGACCCCGAGGATCACCTGCTGGCGCGTGAACCGTACGGCACGATTCGTCGAAACTACATCTGGGAATCCGCCGTTCGTTACAATCAGGTCAGCACATCGCGGCGGAGACGGATCCATGAATCGACCGCGTCGAAGTATCTCAGCGCCGTGACGAAAGCCATGCCGTCGCTCACCGGCGAGGACCTGGCCAACCTGCTGTGGTGCGATCGACATCTCCGCGGCCTGTGCGGGATAGAAAATAATGAGCAGCTTGGGCATGGCGCACCGGGAGCGAGCCTATCGAACGCGATCAAGCAAGCGTGGAATGACATCTGCAGGCGACGACCCACGTTGTCGGCGCGGAACCAGTTGACGCCGCGCGTGCTGATCTCGCTCCTTCAGGAGTACCTTGGCGGTGCGCAGAACAGCCCCAGCATCGCGGCTCTCGCGGCCAAGGCATCGGGCAGTTCCGACGGCGGGATTCTTGCGCGCATCAAGTGGGACGAGCGCTGGCCGATCATAGCGGCCATCATGATCGTGTGCATGCACGTCGCGCTGGATCGCGAAATCGGCGAATACAATAACTGATTTCTAAACCTAACCGATTGGTGGGCGATGGCAAACACGACCGATCCGCATGATCACTCAACCAGCGACGGACCCGACAAGGAGGTTCCGTTTCAACAATCCGGAGTCAGTCCAACCAGAGAGGACGAGGGTGTCAGCCGTTTCAACGTCCAGTTGCGACGTCTCGAAGCGCGTCGTGTGCGTGACGCCAATCATAGTGTGCTGCAGGAATGGCTGACTGGATTCATGAAGACCGGCCTCAGCGCGTACGGCGCAAATTTGCCGGAGAATCAGGCTACGGCGATTGCGGAAGTCTTCGGCGCGCGTCTCAAGCCTTACGATTTGTGGGAAGTTGAGCAAGAGATCAACCGTCAGGATGCGGCGAAAGCAAAGGGAGTGGGATCGAGTTCGTCGTCAGAGCCCGCTTCGGGAACCAATCCGCCTTCCTCGCCACCGCCGGACCCCATGTCCGGCTTTGGCATCCCCAACGCCGGCACCGCCCGCACTATCGCGGACGCCACCGTGCTCTACCGCGACCAGTTGCGTCGAATGGCGGACAACCCGCAGGGGCTGGGATTGGTCTTCGCACGGCTGTTGCCCGCTGTTCTCCGTCAGGCCGCGAGCCTCCCGGGCATCACACCCGAGTCGTTCTCGGATCTGGTGCTGGTCACGTTCACGATCCGTCCCCCGGCCCGCCTCACAGGCGCGTTGAAGAAACTGATCGCGCACATCCGCGGGCATCTGGAGCTGCAGGAGCCGGCTGACCGCCGCGACGGGTACTACCAGACCGTGGCCGCGCTGGGGGACTTCGTGCTGATGCCGTCCACGTCGAGGGACCTCGCCGGGCTGTACTACTACCACGAGGTGCTGAGCCACTACTGGCGCGAGGTCAAGGCGGGCCGGCCGCTGAGCGAAGAAGGCGTCCGGCGCGTCGCGGTCTGCCTGTTCAACACGCTGGTCGCGCTCGCGGATGCGCTGCAGTACATCGATCCGAGCATCCCGCTGCAGGCGCTCGAGCCATTCGCGCGCATCGCCGTGGTGCGCGATGCCGCGCCGAGCGATGGCGGTGACAGCACGCGGAGCGATTGGCTGGTGCAGTTCACGCCCAATGGTCAGCCGGGCAAAGTGGGCCCGAACGAGATGTCGATCCTGCAGCGCATCGCTCGCCTGTCGAACGCGTTCGGATCGTTCAAGTCTCCGGACCGGGTGGTCCTGCGCGTGGCCTGCGCGTGCGTGGGGTTGGGGCTCCGGCGTGTCGACCGCTCCGTCCCCGCGGAGTTGTTCAACGCCTCGGTCGAGTTGCTCAAGAACCGCGCCGAGCGTGCGGCCGGGCAGTCCGCGCGGAAGCTCACTCTGGCACGCGCCATTCTCAACGGCCTGGGTCTGTGGGCCGCGCTCGAGATCAGCGGAGGGTCCGCCGTCCGTGCGTTCCTGCTCGACAGCGGGCTCTCGTGCAGCGTGAATTTCCTGGGCGCGTGCTCGGACCTGAATTGGGATGGCCCGGACCGCGAGAAGCTCACGCGCGTGGTCCAGAGCATCCTGGCGGTTCGCAACGAGGTGCCGGGGGACATCGCGGGCGTGGACTTCGGACGGATCGGAGGATCCCTCGCGGACCTCAACATGGAGAGGGTGTCAGCCGCGCCCAAGGTCGATCTGCCGGCCCTGAGCAAGGACCTTCGGCAGGTGATCGAGGTGCTGATCGGCCGGCTGGAGACCCGAGACGCCGCCGGGCCCGCGGCCGCGACGACGGATTGGCGTGACTGGCTCACGCTGTGCGCGCGGGACGCGGTGCGCGAGGCGCTGGGCGCGGAAGGGTTTGTCGCCGCCTGGGGCAAGGTGTGGGGGCTCGTCGGCGAGATCTCGGCCGGCAGCGGCGAGATCGCCAGAATCTTCCTTGGGGTGTACAGCCCCTATGCCGCGCGCACATGGAATGACCCGGGCAAGACGCCGCTCACGCTGCTGCCCGAGCTCAAAATGGGGCAGACGCAATGGGAACAGTGGGCGAAGGAGCTCTCGATCCCGACGCCGTCGCTTGCCGATGCGGTCGCGGCCCTTGGACAGCCCGACTGGTGGGTGTAGCCGACGCGATTGGCGGCCCGCTCGCCGGGGAGACGCTCGGCGTTTCGGGTGGGGTGCGCGGCTACTCGCGCCGGAATACCGCTACGCACGCGGTGTGTCCGTGGACAAAGACGCTGTCGCCAACGGGTCCGATCTCTCCCGCGGCAAAGAACCCCGCCAGGGGTAGCGGCGGCCGCTCCCCCCGCTCGACCTGGTACCCGCCCTTGGCGCGTTCCTCGCCGCTCTCCGGAAGGGAGAGAGCCCGGGCCACCGCGGAGGCGTCGTGGTGGGGGCGATCGAAGAGGCGCGTGCCGCGACCGTTGCAGGTGAAGAGCAGCGCGGCGTCCGGGGGCGCATCGAGTTTCTGCTTGTCCAGGAGCATGGCGAGGTCCTCGTCGGCGGTGCGTGCGTCGCGGAGGTGGAACCGCACCGTCTGTCCGACCCGGAGGAGGTCGTTGACGGCCAGGGCGCCCGAATCCCGGTCGATGGCCATGATGGCGCGGATCAGGAAATCGTCGCGCCCGAAGCGGTCCTTGTACTCGTTGACGACGCGTCCGAGCATGAGGCCCTTGCTCAGCAGCGCGCGATCCTGCTCGCGGAGCGACTCGACCGCCTGATGCAGCGCCTCCGCGGCGGGTCGGCCGCCCAGCCCGCGGATGATCTGCCCCTTGGCCGCGGTGACGATGAAGGTCGGTCCGAAGCCGCGGCAACCCTGCGACACGATCGGCTCGACGCGGATCGGCCCCGTCAGGCTGATCCCGATGCCCCCGCTGTTGAGGACCCGGTCGTTCAGGATCAGCACGTTCTCACCCGGCGCGTGCGCGGCGGAAGCGAGCCCGCCGAGGACCGGCGGAACAGGGAGCCGTTCGTCCGGGTGCCGGTGCAGCCGCTGCGCGCGCGCGACCGCGGGCAGGAGCGTGTTGATGGGAACACTGAAAGGGTCGGCGAAGAGAAAGGTGCCGCGGCTGGCCGGCCCGAGGCCGGCAAGTCGGGCGAACGCATCGAGACGTTCGTCGTTCTCGTCACGAACGGGGGGCAGGTCGTCCAGAGCGAACGGCGTGATCCCGACTCCGGGGAGCCGCGCCGCCAGGAGTGAAACGCCCGCCGCGTTCTCCAGCTCGACTTCCCCGCCCACGATCGCTTCGGCCGAGAGGGCCGCGAGGCAGCGGACGCCGAGGCGGCGGCGGATCGTCAGCGCGATGCCCGGCAGCGCCAGGGCATGGGGCCGCGAGACAAAGAGGAACGCGAGATCGACCGGCGAGCCGCCCAGGGCCTCGCCGCACCGCTCGGACACGTGCTCGGCCGCGGCGGCGGGATCGAGATGCCCCGACAGCGCGGAAACGAAACGCACCGGGGCCCCTGGCGTGCCTGGCTCCATCGCGCGACTGTAGCGCGCCGACCCATCGCGGCGCGCCGATCCGCGCGCGCCGGGCGGATCACACGCTCAGCGCGAGCGGGGCGTGCGCGCGCACCCGCAATTCGACGGTTCCGCCCATGCTGGCGCGGGCGAGGGTCGTTCCGCGGCGGGGGCGGCGCTCGCCCTGCGCGCGCGATTCCTCACGGGCAAGAGCGGCGAGCATGCGCTCGGCGACGACGTCCAGAACCTCGTCCTGCTCGCGCCGGTGGGCGGCGAGCAGGGCTCGTGCGGCCTCAAGTTCGGTGCGCGCGATCCCCCTGTTTGGGCGCGCATCCGCCGCGCCCATCCCGTCCAACATATCTGCGTTCATGTGTGCCTTCCCGCTCCGGTCCGCGCGGCCCGCGCGCCCTCGTTTTCATACGCCCGCCCGACTCCAGGCGGTCGCCTCACCGGGTCCGATGAGTCATGCTCGACCTGTTCATCGTCCGAAAGGGGGTCCGACTTGACCGTTTCTCCCGTTTTCATCAGTTAATCGAGCGAACCGTTCGAGCCGTGCAAGTCCTTCTGAACCGAAGGGTTGCGCCATGCCGCACAAACGGGTCCGCCTTCGGTACGCGCAGTCGGTGGACCATTCGTACCCGGTCTCGACTTATCGCACCTTGTACGTCACGCCGTCCTTCATGACAAAGCTGACGCGGCGGAGTTGGGAGATGTCGGCGGTCGGATCACCATCGGTGGCGATGAGGTCCGCGCGCTTTCCCGGCTCGAGCGTGCCCAATTCGGAGGATCGGCCCAGCAACTCAGCGGCGTTGACCGTCGCCGCGACAATCGCCTCGGACGCGGGCATGCCTGCGTCCACCATGAATTGAAATTCTCGGGCGTTCTGACCGTGCGGGCTGACGCCCGAGTCGGTGCCGAACGCGATCTTGACCCCGGCCTTGTACGCGCGCCCGAATGCGGCCTGGATAACCGGCCCGACAAGCCTGGCCTTGGCCGCGACGGGGGCCGGGTAGTACCCCTCGCGCATGGCGTTCTCCTCGACGGTTTTTCCGGCGAGGATCGTGGGCACGAGGTACGCGCCTCTTTCCTTGAACAACGCGATCGCCTCGTCGTCGAGGTACGTGCCGTGCTCGATGGAATCGACGCCGGCGCGCAGCGCGGCCTTGATTCCGCGAGCGCCGTGGGCGTGGGCCGCGACCCTGCGCCCGAGCAGGTGCCCGGTCTCGACGATCGCGCGGAGCTCGTCTTCGAAGAACTGCTGCTCCATGCCGGCTGCGGTGTTGCTCAGCACGCCGCCGGTGGCCGTGAGCTTGATGACGTCGGCGCTGCGCTTGACCTGCGCGCGCACGGCGGCGCGGCAGGCGTCGGCGCCGTCGGCGATCCCCTGCATGAAGCCGGGGATCGCGAAGACGTCCTCGCGGTAGCCGAGGGTGGAATCGGCGTGCCCGCCGGTGGGGCTGATGGCGTGGCCGGCCTCGAGCACGCGCGGGCCGGGGATGTCCCCCCGCTCGATGGCGTCGCGGAGCGCGAATCCTGCTTCGCCGACCGACCCGAGGTCGCGGACGGTGGTGAAGCCGGCATCGAGCGTGCGACCGGCCGCGTGGGCGCCGCGGAGGGCGGCGGTGGCGTCGCTCTCCTGCACCATCCGCAGGCGGATGTCCGCGCTGAATTCCATGGTCAGGTGGGTGTGGCAGTCGATCAGTCCGGGCAGAACGAATCGGTCCTTGAGGTCAACAGTCCTGACCTCGGCGCCGGTCGCGTCGGTCCCGATGACTCCGGCGGGGTCCGCGTACCCGGCGCGGATTTCGACCACCCGCCCGTCCTTGATGAGGACGCTCGACTCGCGGACCGGGGCACGCCCGGGCACGGCCAACAGCGTGCCGCAGTGCACCACCACCCAGCTCGGGCGCTTTGCCGGGGGGGGTGGCGGTTCGTCGGCCCCTAGGCCCAAGAGTGGAACCAGCAGAGCGCAGAGAGCGAGCATTGTGACACGCATGATCGGGCTCCGGATTCACCTTCCCTTCGCGGAGCGTAGCGGGATCCTCGGACCGGGAGGGTCGGGTTCGGTTGGGCTCTCGGTGGGACCGGAGCGAAAGCCGAGTACGATGTTCCGAACAACATACCCCGGACGGGGCACCCGGCGCGTCGCGCGGGGCCGGTCCCGAGGAGGACGCCCGCGATGGACATCTGGAGCAAGCTGAAGGGTGAGTTGATCGACATCGTCCAGTGGCTGGACGATACGAGCAACACCATCGTCTACCGGTTCGATCGGTACAACAACGAGATCAAGCACGGCGCCAAGCTCGTGGTCCGCGAGGGCCAGGCTGCCTGCGTGGTCAATGAGGGCCAACTGGCGGACGTGTTCGGTCCGGGCACCCACACGCTGTCAACGCAGAACCTGCCCATTCTGGCGACGTTGAAGGGGTGGAAGTACGGATTCGAGTCGCCGTTCAAAGCCGAGGTGTACTACGTCTCCACCCGGACATTCACGGATCTGAAGTGGGGGACAATGAACCCGATCATGGTGCGCGATCCCGAGTTCGGCCCCGTGCGGATTCGGGCATTCGGCACGTACACCATGCGGGTCAAGGACCCCGGGCTTTTTCTCAAGACCATTGTCGGCACCGATAACCGGTTCACGACCGAGGAAATCACCGGGCAGCTGCGCAACCTGATCGTGACCCAGTTCGCCGACGGCGTCGGTCAGGCCAAAATCCCGCTTCTCGACATGGCCGGCAATTACGGGAGACTCGGGGAAGTGCTCGCGGGCCCGATGCGAGCCGAGTTCGAAAAGTACGGCCTTGAGCTCCCCAAGCTGCTGATCGAGAATGTCTCGCTGCCGGAGGAGGTCGAGGCGGCCCTGGACAAGCGGTCGAGCATGGGCGTGCTGGGGAACCTTGATTCTTATGCGAAATTTCAGGCCGCCGATGCGATCCGGGACGCGGCAAAGAACCCCGGCGCGGCGGGGACGGTCGTGGGCATGGGGCTGGGCAACGTGTTCGCCGGCACCATGGGGCAGTTGGCGTCACCAGGACCGGCGTCCGCGCCGGCAGGGCCCGGTTCGCCGCCCCCCTTGCCCGCGTCGGTCTCGTTCTTTGTCGCCGTCAACAATCAGCAGGCCGGTCCCTTCGAAATCAACCTGATCCGCGCCAAGGCCGCGTCGGGTGAGATCGGCCGCTCGACGCTCGTCTGGAGGCAGGGGATGACGAACTGGGTTCCGGCGGGAGAAGTGGTCGAATTGGCGGGACTGTTCTCCGCCGCGCCTCCGCCGTTGCCGCCTCAGGCGTGATCCTGCCGCACGCGAATGAGCTCGATGCTTCCATCAGGCCCCCAGTCCGAGTCTGAGCCCGCCTCGTCTCCCGGCGCGACCGCCGACGGGGCCCCATCGCTCGGCGCGCCGGCGCCGGGGGCCGGCGTTCGAAGGTTCCCCTGCGGTCAGTGCGGGGCACGGCTGGAGTTCGAGCCCGGCACCCGCGTGCTCCGGTGCTCGCACTGCGGCCATGCGAACGCCGTGCCCGAGTCCGGGGAGCCCGTGCGCGAACTCGACTTCGAGCAGGCTCTTGCGCGGCTTGAGCAGGAGGCGCCCCGGACGCACGCGGCGACGATCCGGTGCGATTCGTGCGCGGCGGAGGTGGACCTTCCTCCCAACACCAGCGCCGGCTCGTGCCCGTTCTGCGGATCTCCGGTCGTCGCGAGCGAGTCCGGCGCCTCGCGGATTCGGCCCAACGCCGTGCTGCCCTTCGCGATCACGCGGGATCGGGCGGTCGAGCTGTTCCGCGGATGGGTGGCCTCCCGGTGGTTCGCGCCGGGTGGATTCAGGAGAGCGGCGTTCCTCGACGCGTCGATCTCGGGCATCTACCTGCCCGCGTGGACCTATGACGCGGAAGCACGAACCCCGTACACCGGTCAGCGCGGCGACGCGTACTACGTCACGCATACGGAAACCGTGATGGTCAACGGCAAGCCCCAGGTGCGGACGCGACAGGTTCGGCACGTGCGATGGAGCCGGGCTTCGGGCGTCGTGGAGAACACGTTCGATGACGTTCTCGTGCTGGCGACGCGCTCGCTGCCGGCCCCGATCCTCGACGCGCTCGAGCCGTGGGACCTGACCGACGCCACGGGATATGAGGAGTCGTACCTGGCCGGCTTTCGCGCGGAGACCTACCAGATCGACCTGAAGGAAGGGTTCGGCGTTGCGTGCGGCATCATGCGCCCGACCATCGAGGAGTCCGTCCGGGCGGACATCGGCGGGGACGAACAGCGGATCGACTCGATGAACCCGCGCTATTCGAACATCAGGTTCAAGCATGTCTTGTTGCCCGTGTGGGTGTCGGCGTACCGGTTCAACAACACCGTGTTCCGGTTCATCGTCAACGCGCGCACGGGCGAGGTGCAGGGGGATCGCCCCTGGTCCGTCGCCAAGATCGCGCTGCTGGTGCTGGCGGTCCTGGTTGTCGTCGGTGTCATCGTGGCCGTCGCGTCCTCACGCTAGCGGCGCGGGCCGAGCGCCGGCCGGGGCATCGGCAGTCCGTCGCACGACCACAAGATGCCGAAACTCGCCCGCAACCGGGGCGGGAGCAGCAGCCGCAGAGCCAGCCGCACGATCGGCCGCCCCACCAGCGATCCCGCCGCGGCGCTCATCGCAATCCAGCCCATCGCGGGCCACCCGCCGGCGCGGCCGATCACACTGGCGGCGACGTCCGCGGCCTGGGACATCCCTCGGCTCGAATCGGGGTCAGGGACGAGCGCGTAGAGCAGCCCCGCCAAGGTCCCCAGCGGGAGCACGACCAGCCCGCACCGACGTCGCGGCACGTGCGGAAGCAGACAGGACCAGACGATCCCGATGGCGAGACCCAGCAGCGCGAGCGGAACAACCAGGCGGACGGCGGCCGGGTCCAGGGCCGCGAACGGGCCGCCGAGTTCGGCCACCAACGCCGCACCGTCCTGGGATTTCCACCACTTCTCTTCGATCCACGCCTCGGGCCCCGGTTCCTGCTGCAGCACCCAAGCGTTGTTCCGGTTGAGCGGCGGGGCTCCCACGACCGATCCCGGTGTCGCGTTCTCGAGTGTCTGCCTGGCCTTGGCTTCCTGTTCGAGCAGGAATTCACGCTGCCGCTCGGCGATACGGGCACCGAGGCGGAACGACGCGTAACGCGCCGAGCCGATGGTCGCGCCCCACATCGCCGCGATTGTCCCCACGCCCGCACCCAGCACCACCGCGAGCCACGCGAGCGCGATGATCGCGGCCCAGCGGTTCGCCCATCGCCCCAGCAGGGGATACTCCTGCACCGCGGCGGCCCGGCCGCATTCCGGGCAGCGCACCAGGAGCATCGCGTAATGGGGCTCGCGCACAATCGTCTGCCCGTGGAGATTGAACCCGCACGCGGCGCAGACCCGATCGCCGACGATCAGCCCGAGGCGATCCTCGGGGCACCGCGCCGTCGCCGCGGGGCCAGCGGAACCCGCGGGCTGGGTTTCGGGCATCGACCGCGGCGCGTGTTCAGGGATCATGGGTTTCGCTCCGTTCGCAGCCGGCGTCGCGTTCGTCCCCAGCGCCAGATGCGCACGCGGCGCCAGGCGCTCGCGGCGACCGCGCCGAGCGGCGCGCCGACCGGGGCCAACATCAGCATGCACGCGGGCCCGACCAGGGGGTTGGTCCAGTACGAATCGTGAACCGCCGGATGGAAGCGTCCCGGATCAAGCCGCACGGCCACGGCACGGTCGAGCTGCATCAGCACGAGCGCCACGATCGTCGTGCCCGCGATCAACCCCAGAAACACCCCGAGCACCACGCGGAACCGCACGTGCGGGAACGTCGCGCGCAGCGCCGCGCCCCCCAGCACGCACACGCACGCCAGCCGCAGCAACGCGACCGGTTCGCCCTCGGTCCACCACTGCGCGGCCCGGTCGCTCAGGGCCGGCCCCGGCGGCACGAACGCATCGGCGACCGCGAGCGCATCCAGACCGTGGACCCGCAAGTCCTCGTGCAGCACGGCCCCGCTCTGCACGACCAGGACCGTGAGCACGGTCCACAGCGCGATCCGGAGCGCGAGCGCGACCACCGCCCACGCCGTTCGCACGCATGACGCGCCGAGCCGATGCAGCGGGTGCCGGCCACGCTCCCACGCCGGACCCGGTGTCCCGCAGCCGGGGCAGAATCTGACCCACAGGCCGTGCCTCGGCTCACGACAGGGTGCCACCCTTGCCATGTCGTTGCCGCAGCGTGAGCAGAGGTGCGACCACGTCATCGTGCGCTCCGAACGAACCGTGGCCGTGCGCGTGGGCATCGCCGCGCGGAGCCCCGTGCCGCGTCAGCCGCCGCGGAGGAGCGTGATCGCCGCTTCCAACGACTCGTCGCGTCCCTCCGCGATGCCCTGCGCCGTTCTCGATACCGGGTGCGTCGGCGTGATCCCAACGCCGTGATGCCGCGACCCGTCGTGCTTCAGCACCTTCATGCCCGTCCACGTGATGGTGTATCCCCCCGCGACACGGAACGGATTGACGTTGCCGTTCGTTCCCGCCGTGGGCTCCCCGACGATCTCCCCGAGGCGGTACGCCTCGACGATCCCCATCACCGACTCGGCGTACGAGATCGCGCCGCCGCAGGTGAGGAACACGACCTTGCCCGCGATCCGCGGCTCCGCGGGCGCGAGGTCCCAGCGTCCGACTTCGAAGAACTCCTGGCCCTCGCCGTCGGGCCGACGCGTGATCGGCACAAGCCACCGCGCGCTCTGCCCGCGCTGGGTGAGCAGGTGCCGCAGCATCGTCACGCCCGCTTCACCCGGGTAGCCGCGCATATCGAAGATCACGCCCCTGGCCCTGACCATCGCGTTGAGATGTTGCTCGAACAGCGCGTTCGGCGCGCCGTTCATGTCGAAGTACACCACCCCGGGGGCGACCTCGGAGCCGGACGCGAGCGGCGGCAGCCCGGGCACACCGGGGCGACTCGCGCTCATGCCCCATCCTCGACGGTTGACGCCGATCTGCTCCTCGCCGCCTTTGAGGCGGCGCACCGTTAGCGTGGCGGGGTCGGGTGTCGGGAAAGCCGAGAGCATCCGCAGCGCGAGAGACCGGGCCCACCCCTCCGTCGCCGCCGAGATCCGCCGCCGCACCTGCGCGTACAGCTCGCCCACGCCCATGCCCTCGATCGCCAGGATCTCATCGCCCCGACGCAGCTCCCCGGATGCGTCGTCTTTCGCGACGATCAAACGGTCGTCCGCCCAGTCCCATTCGACCGGGATCCGATCGTTGGGCGAGCCGGGGCCGCTGACGGAGCCGTGGCCGTCGTTCAGCGAGCCCACCAGTTCGCCGAGCGCCCGGAAGCACGCCTCCTCGCCGCTCCCGACGGCGGCGGTGTCGAGCGATCGCGCCAACGCCGCGGCCCAGTCCGCGCGACCACCGGCCGGCACATCCCAGTATGGGTAGAAATGCTGCATCACGTTCCAGCACCAGATCAGGGCCGCGAAACGCGTGGAGCGGTCCTTCGGTCCGGGTTTCCACCCCTCGGGCCGTTCGGGCCGGGCAACGACGCCGCTCCCGCGCGGCAGGGTTCCGGTCCGATCCGCCCAGAGCGTCAACGGAACCCGGCAGCTCACGCCCCCGCCCAACGTGCGCACCGCGCTCGTGCCCTCCGGCTCGATCCGGTCGTCGCTCCCGCCGCGATCGACCTCGATGCGCTCCGAACGATACAGGTTCATCATCCCGGGCTTGGGCGGGTCGATGCCGACGCCGAAATGCCGGAATCCCACCAGCTTGGTCGCGCCGTCCGGACCGGCCGCGGTGGGCGGTGCATCCGTTTCGCTGCCCGCCCAGATGACCAGCCCCGGCGCGACCGGTGCGACCAGTTCATTGAGCGCACGGGCGAGCGCCGTCGCGTCCGGCGCGTCCTCCACCCGCTCAACCGCCGCGATCGCGAAGCGGTCCCAATCCACGCCCGAGGCCTCCGAGGTCGGCTGGAAGAACCGAACGTACCCCAGCAGCCGCGCCAGCGCGAGCACGTTCTCGCGTCCGCGCTCGGTGAGGTCCTTCGAGGGCGCATCGGCCTCGATCGCCGGGCCCAGGTTCTCGAGCCGCACCGCGTCGATCCACGCCGCGGCTCCGCCGGCCACGATCAAACCAAAGCTCAACGACCCCGCATCCTCATCGACGTTCCCGTCGATCACCGCCTCCGTCCACTCGCCCGAGGTGATCGGGCGTTCGTGCATGTTGTCGAAGAGACCCGTCTTTCCGTTGGCGCGGTCCGCCCGCAGCCACATCTGGGCGCGGCCGCCTTCGGCCCCGCCTCCCTCCAGCCGGATTCTGGCTCGGAGCGCGACGCGACGCCCCCTCAGGTCATCCGCCTTGATCGAACGCATGAGATTCCCGACCGGTTGACGGTTCTCGCGCGCAACGGAAGGATCGGGGGCGAGGCGCACCGTGCGTGCACCCTGGAACGCGCCACCCTCCACCACCTCGGCCTTGTAGCCGGGCGTCGGCACGAGCCATCCCTCCGGCGCGGCTCCCGGAGCATCGGACTCGAACCCGCTCTCGAGTACTTGTGCGAATGCTCCGGATTCAGGAACGGTGACCATCGCGAGCCCCGCCACCACCGCCCAAAGCGCCCGGTTTGTCATGGACCATCCTCCCAGTCGCCCGCCCGGGGCATCCTACCGCGCCCGCTGCGTACCGCTTCGCTACGCTGGATCATGCGCGCGATCGTCGTCGAACGCCAGGGTAATCCCGTCACACCCAACGTCGCCCTTCGGGCGGACTGGCCCGACCCGGCGCCGCCCGGGCACGGGCAGGTGTTGATCCGGACCCTGGCGACCGCCTTCAACCACATGGACCTGTGGGTGGGAAAGGGCGTGCCGGGGTTGCAGCTCGCCTACCCGCGTGTGTCCGGTTGCGATGCGTGCGGTGTCGTCGAGTCCGTCGGCCCCGGCGTGGACGCGGCCTGGGCCGGCTCCCGCGTGATCGTCAACGCCGCAACCGTGGTCCCGGAACGCGAGCTGCCCACCGATCCTCCCGCCTCGACGCTCGCACCCGTCTACGAGCTCATCGGCGAGCACCACCACGGCATGCTCGCCGAGCGATTCCTCGCCCCGGCCGCCAATCTCGCCAGGGTGTCCCCCGATGCCGATCCTTGCCAGGCCGCCGCGTTCGGGCTGTGTGCGCTCACCGCGTGGTCCATGATGATCACCAAGGCCCGCCTGGCGCCCGGTCAGAGCGTGCTGCTCACGGGTATCGGCGGCGGTGTGGCGACCAGCGCGTTGGCCATCGCCCGCCATCGGGGCTGCCCCGTCGCCGTGACCAGCCGCCACCAGTGGAAGCTCGATCGCGCGCGCGACCTCGGCGCCGAGTGCCTGATCCTCGACCAGGGACAGGACTGGTCGAAGGAGGTTCGCGCGTGGACCCACAAGCGCGGCGTGGACATGGCCGTGGACTCGTCCGGCAAGGCCACCCATCTCAACTGCATCCGGTCGCTGGCCCGCGGCGGGGCGTACGTGACCCCCGGCTGCACCAGCGGGCCCGACGCCGTCACCGACCTGGCGCGCATGTTCTGGAATCAGCTCCGCCTCTTCGGCAGCACCATGGGCACCAACGCCGAGTTCCGCGAGGTCACGTCCCTGTACCGGGCCGGCCGCCTCAGCCCCGTCGTGGACCAGGTGTTCCCCCCCGAGCGCGCCCGCGACGCGTACGCGCGCCTCGAATCCGGCGAGCAATTCGGCAAGATCGTCATCCGCTGGTGAACGCTCGCACGGCCGCCGCTCAGCCCCTCCGGATCCGCTCCATCACCCGTGTGGTGCTGCGGCCGTCGATCATGTCGAGCCGCTCGACGCGCCCGCCCTGCTCGATCACGTACGCCGCTCCGGGGATCTGATCGACGCGATACTCCGCGCCCTTGACGAGCACGTCGGGCCGGATCGCGCGGATGACGCGCTCGGGCGTGTCCTCGGCGAACACCACCACCGCGCCCACGCCCCCCAGCTCGCCCACCAGCTCCGCCCGGTCCTGCTCCGAGTTTACGGGGCGCGTCGGGCCCTTGAGCCTCCGCACCGACGCGTCGTCGTTCACGGCCACCACCAGGAAGTCCCCCAGCGCCGCGGCCCGCCGCAGCAACGATGCGTGCCCCACGTGCAGCACGTCGAAGCACCCGTTCGTGAACACGATCTTCTTCCCCGCGCGCCGCAGCGCCTCCGCCTCGACCACGGCCTCATCCAGCGTTCGTACTTTCCCCCGCGTGCTCCGCTCCCGCCCGAGGATCTCGCTGTGGATCCGCTCGATCGGGATCGGCTGCACACCGAACACCTCGACCTCAAGACCCGCCGCGGCGTTGGCCAGTCGCACGCTGTCGTACCAGTCCAGCCCCCGCGCCCGCCCCGCGGCCAGCGCGGCGAGCACCATGTCCCCCGCCCCGGTCACGTCATACACCTGGCGGGCCTCCGTCGGCACCACCCGCGCGTCACCGCCGCCGCGCTCCATCAGGAGGGCCCCCTGCCGGTCCAGCGTGATCACCGCCGCGTCCAGGCCGTGCCGCTCGATCAGCGTTGCGGCGATCGGCGCAAAGGCCTCGGGCGGAGCCCCGTCGTCCACGCGCACCCCCGTCGCGCGCTGGGCCTCGATGCGGTTGGGCGTGAGCGTCGTGGCGCCGTCGTACTTGCCGTAATCCGGGATCGCGGCCGGGTCCACCAGCACCGGCTTGCCCGCGGCCCGGGCCCGGTCGATGAGTGCGCGGCAGAACGTGGGCGTGCACACGCCCTTGCCGTAGTCCTCGAGGCACACCACATCGGCCCGCGTCAGCGCCGCGTCGAACGCCCCCATCAGCCCCCGCTCCACCGCCACGCCGATCGGTTCGCGCGACTCGTAATCGAGCCGGAACATCTTCTGCGCGTGCCGGTGCTGAGCCAGCCCGATCAGGCTCCGTTTCTGCGTGGTCGGACGAGACGGGTCGATCACCAGCCCGGCCGGGTCCGCCCCGGCCCGCCGCAGCTCGTCCGCGAGCTGCCTGCCCTCCGCGTCGTCGCCCGTGACGCCCACAACCCGCACCCGGCCACGCATCGCAACCAGGTCGAGCGCGACGTTCGCGGCTCCGCCGGGCCGGTTCTCTGTCCGCTGCACGTGAAGAATCGGCACCGGGGCGTCCGGGCAGAGCCGGTCGGCGTGCCCGTACACCATCTGGTCGAGCATGAAGTCGCCCACCACGACCGCCCGGAACTCCCCCCATGAGGCCAGCGTGCGCAGAAGGTGCGACATCCCGAAGTGCTCTCCATGACGGCCCGAGCATGAATGTAGGGCCGCGCCACGGCCGAAGGGGCGGCCCCGATCAGCCGCTCCGGTCGCGAACCAAGCCCGCGGCACGCTCGATCAGGCGTTCCGCATCGAGCGGCCGGCCCGCGTCGAACCGGAGTTCCAGCGCCGGCCGCAGGATCGCGCACGGCCACCGAGAAGCCCCAACCGAGCCGAGCTTTGCCCAGTCCTTCTCCGTGACGAGGATCGCGTCGGCCTTCGCCGCGCGCGCGGATCGGATGATCTCGTCCACCGTCTGGTCCGTGAACGCGTCGTGGTCCCGGAGCGCCCGTTCGCCGATCACGCTGCCGCCTGGGGCGACGGCTTCCCGCACCGCCAGAAGGAAGCCGCGCGGGTTGCCGATGCCGCAGGCCGCGAGGACCCGTTTGCCCCGCAGCCATCCGACCCCGCGCTCCCCCTCCGGACCCACGAGCCCCCGCCAGGCGTGCCGGGCGACGCCGTCCAGGCCCGAGCCGCGCACGGCGCGCACGGCTCGGTCCAGCCGCTCCAGGTCGTCCGGCCCCACCATCTCCGCGTGCGTCGCGACCACGACGTGCGCGCGGCCGAGCCCGGCCACAGGCTCGCGCAGCCAGCCCGCGGGAAGAAGCCGATCGCCGAACGCATCGCGCGAGGCGTCCAGCAGCACGATGTCCAGGTCCCGCGCCAGCCGGCGGTGCTGGAACCCGTCATCCAGGATCACGCACCGCGTGCGCGATCCGTCCGCGGATGCCAGGAACGCGGACACTGCCGAGGCGCGGTCCGGGTTCGCCACCACCGGCACGCCCGGGCACAGTTCCGCGTACTGTCGCGCCTCGTCCGATTCCTCCGGGCGGCCCCGCCCGCCGCCCGAGCGTCGCGGCGCATACCCCCGCATCGCGATCACGCAGCGGATTCCGCCCGCGGTCAGGCCGCCTGCCAGGAGCGCCACCAGCGGCGTCTTGCCGGTCCCCCCGACCGAGAGATTCCCGACGCTGAGCACCGGAATCGGCAACCGGACGACGCCCGTGCCGGCATCAAAGCGCCGATTCCGGCGCGCAATCTCAAGGCCGTACAGCCACGAGGCCAGACTTCCCGCCGGCCCGCGCAGGAGAGGTGCGTGATCGGACATCATGGGGGCCGTGGGCATTCTCCGCACATGCCTCCGCCTCGACGCGGATGTCGGGGCGATCAGGCGGTCCGATCGTCCCCGTTTGGGCGGACGAATCGCTCCAGGGCACGGGGCAACCGGATCAGGGGCAGCCCCATGATGGTCCCGGGGTCCCCTTCGAACTGGATCGGCCAACCCGCCGCCAGCCGCTCGGAGAGGTTATACCCGCCCGCCTTGCCCGCCCAACCGCCCGAACGCACGTAGGTGGAGATGCGTTCCTCGCCCAACGGGCCCACCCGAACGTGGGCGGAGTCGGCGATCAGCTCGCGCCGTTCGGTCCGGGTGTCGAGCAGCGCGACGCCGGTGTGGACCTCGTGCGCGCCCGATTCGAGCGCGCGGATGATGCGGTGGGCGTCGGGCGCATCGACGGGTTGACCGATGACGAGCCCGTCCTTCCAGACGATGGTGTCGGCGCCGAGGATCACGCCCGGCGGGACGGGCTCACCGAGGAGCATGGCCCGCTCGTGCATGAACGCGCGCGCGGCACGGGCCTTGAGGTACGCGAGCGCCGCGACCCAGGCCTGCGGGCCGACGCGGCCCGGGCGCATGGGGCCGTCGTCGATCCCCGATTCGACCACCTCGAAGCGGATGCCGAGGCGGCCGAGCATCTCCCGGCGCCGGGGTGAGCGGCTGGCCAGGAAAACCGTCGGCAGGGCCGGCGCCACGTCGGGGGTCACCGCCGCCATGCCCGCCCCACCCGGGATGGTCCCACCCGTTTTGTGCAAAGTGCCTCCACGAGATGCTACACCTACGTTTCGCCATACACGGTGGTTCATCGAGATGATCGTGGGGCCGCCTTGGTCGATCCTTAACATTCCACCGCCTCCTGCTCATCCATGCGCGCGCACCTGATTCAACTCGACATCGCCTGGGAGGACCGTCCGCGGAACCGCGCCCGGACACGGGACTTGATCGGCTCGGCGGGGGTGCGTCCGGGGGACCTGGTGCTCCTCCCAGAGATGTTCGACACGGGCTTTTCCTTCAACCTGGCGCGCACGAATGACGCCGACGGGTCCACGCTCGCGTTCCTCGCCGGCGCGGCGCGGGAGTGGCGCGTGACGCTGCAGGGCGCGCGCACGGTGATCGGGCCCGACGGCCGGGGACGGAACCGCGCCAGCGTGCTGGGCCCGGACGGGTCGCTGCTCGTGGAGTACGACAAGATCCACCCGTTCTCATTCGGAAAAGAGGCCGCGCACTTTTCCGGCGGCGAGGTGGTCGTCACCTACCGGTGGGAGGGAAGCGGGGGCGCCACCGGGGACGCGGCGGCGGTCTGCCCGGCGATCTGCTACGACCTGCGTTTTCCGGAGCTCTTCCGAGAGGGGATGCGGCGGGGCGCGGAGATCTTCGCGCTGGGGGCCAACTGGCCGGCGCCGAGGAAGCTGCACCGGCGGGCGCTGGGGATCGCGCGCGCGATCGAGAATCAGGCCTTCATGCTGTGCGTCAACCGGTCCGGGCGCGACCCGCATCTGGAATACGCCGGCGGGTCGTACGCCGCGGACCCGCAGGGAGCGATTCTGGGTGAACTGGGAGAGGCGGAGGGCGTGTTGAGCGTGGACCTGGACCTGGGCGCGCTGCGGGAGTGGAGGCGGACGTTCCCGGCGCTGCGGGACGCGAAGCTCCTGGGTGGCCCGCCGGGGGCCCCCATTGCCGGGTGAGCGCATGATCCGAGGGGCCGTGGGTTCAGAGCGAGCGGCGGAAGCCGAATTCGCGAGACTGATTGGAGTCGGCGACGGCGCGCTCGCCGAAGCGGACGAACCCGAGCGATTCGTACATGGCGTGGGCGGCCTCGAAGCGCGTGTCGGACCAGAGCTCCATCTGGGCGCAGGCGCGGGAACGGGCCGCCTCCATGACGTGGATGGTCATGGCCCGGCCGATGCCGCGGCGGCGGTAGCCGGGATCGACGTACATGCTTTTGAGCTCGGCGAGGCGCGGGGGGGGGCCATCGTGCAGGTCGAGTGCGGCGGTGGCCACGAGATTGGAATCGGGGTCGGTGAGGATCCAGAACTCGCCGCCGCGCGCGCGGAAATAGGCGCCGGGGTCGGCGAGGTGAGCCTCGCACTCATCGGCCAGGTTCAGGCGCAGGCCGTAGGGCCGGTAGCAGCGGTCGATGAGGTCGTGGACCGCGCGTTCCATGCCCGCGCGGATGGGGATCGGGACGAACGGGGTCGGCTGTGGGTCCACAGGAGCGGCCTCGGCGGGGAGGTCTCTGGAAGCGATGAGGGGGCGGACGGGCTCGGCGTGACTTGCCGTTGGCAGAACGGGCCGATCAGCGCTTGGGGCGGGCGACGATGAGCGACTTGCCGCAGTGGGGGCACTTGTCGGGCCGGCCGCCGTGGCCGACGGGCTCGTAGGTCGTGTTGCAGCCGTCGCACATGTAGCGTTCCTGGGTGAGCGCCTTGCCGCACTTTGGGCAGGGGACGCTGCCCTCGGTGTTGCCCTTGAGGGCGGCGACCATCTGTCCGGTGGTCATGTCGAAGTCGGCGCCGCAACCGGTCTCGAGGCAGTGGAAGTAGCGTTTCTCGCTCGTTTCCTCGCCGGTCGCGGGCTGGGAGGTGAGCGTTTTGTAGGCGTAGGCGCCGGCGAAGGCCATGCCCTGGGTCGCCAAAGCCGCCACGGCCAGCGATGCGGCGCGCAGCCAGGCCTTCATGCCGGCGCCCCTGCCGCGCATACACGCTGGAACAGGCGGTCGAAGTTGCGGCTGGTCTGTTCGGCCACGGTCT
>JAEUIW010000249.1 GCA_016794925.1 Phycisphaerae bacterium | reverse complement strand
GGCGATGGCGGCCGGCATCGGCAGTGCAGGC
This sequence comes from Phycisphaerae bacterium, assembly GCA_016794925.1. Taxonomy (GTDB): domain Bacteria; phylum Planctomycetota; class Phycisphaerae; order Phycisphaerales; family UBA1924; genus JAEUIW01. Next base: position 524 of record JAEUIW010000249.1, on the reverse strand, counting down.
CGCCGCGGCATTCTCATCAAGGGAGGAGTGCATCTCGAGCACCTGGGACGCATTCGCACGGTCGCCTTCGACAAGACTGGCACGCTGACCATCGGCCGCCCGGCTGTCACGAAGATAGTCGCTCACTCGCTCGATGGCGACGATCTATTAGGCAAGGCCGCGAGCGTCGAACATTTTTCGCAACATCCCCTTGCTCGGGCGATCGTCGCGATGGCCGAACAACACGGTCTGGCGCGTGAGCCGGTGCAGGACTTTCAGTCAATCACTGGAGGGGGTGCTCAAGGGACCATCGGATCGCAGCGGTGGCTGATCGGAAGTCCTGCGCTCATGCGCGAGCAGCGCATCGCGCTCGCTGCATTGGAAACGCAGATCAACGCACTTCAGCGCGAGGGCAACACCGTCGTCGTCGCTGCCATGTCGGGCGAAGCTGTTGGACTCATCGCGCTTCAGGATCAGTTGCGCCCAGAAGCCATCGATATGGTAGGCGAGCTGCATCGCCGGGGTCTGCGTACAGCCATGCTCAC
>JAEUIW010000248.1 GCA_016794925.1 Phycisphaerae bacterium | reverse complement strand
GGGCGTGTCCAGTTCAAGGCGCAGGTACTGTCTCAATTCCTGGGCCGCTTCCATCCGCTGCCCCAAGCCTGCCAGGGCATTGCCGAGGTTGAGACGGATCTTCGCATCGTTGGGCCGCAGGTGCAGGGCGGTGCGGAACTCGTTGACAGCCGCTTCCGGCTGGCGTTTCTCCATCAGTCCCAGACCTAAATTAAAATGCGCGTTGACGTCGTTCGGTTGAAGGCTCGCGGCGGTGCGATACTCGGCGATAGCCCCATCGAGATCACCCATGGCTTTGAGCGTCACGCCGAGGTTGTTGTGTGCGTTGACATCACTGGGGTTGTGGCGCAAGACCGTTCGAAACTCCGCAATCGCGCCTTCCAGGTTCCCCATTTCTTTGAGCGCGACCCCCAGATCATTGTGGGTTTTGGGGTCGTCGGGTTTGAGGCGTAGGGCTTCTTTGAATTCAACCATCGCTGCGTCGTTCCGCCCGACATCGAGCAGGGTATTGGCCAGGTTAAGGTGGGCGGCGAAGTAGTTGGGCTGGAGTCGGAGCGCATGTTTGAATTCATCGAT
>JAEUIW010000247.1 GCA_016794925.1 Phycisphaerae bacterium | reverse complement strand
CACCAGCGCCGACGTGAACGCCTGCCTCGCACGCTCGAACTGCTGCACGCAGGGCGTCTCGGCCGACAGGTCGAACAGCCCCCAGTCCTCCAGCTTGTTCAGGAACAGCATGATCCGGTGCCGCGCAAGCTCGATCGACAGCAGGTAGGGCCCGGGCCTTTCGGGCAGCAGGCACGTCTGCACCGCCAGCAGCCCAAGGTCGGCCCCGCCCTCTCCCTCGGGCATCCGAACCGGGAGCTGCACCAGAAGGGCCGCGGCCTGAGACTGGTTCTTCTCCGCCTCCACGACCCCGTCACGGATCCGGATCGAGCCCTGCATCGGGATCTCGTCCGGCCCGATCAGCAGCGCGTGCCGGGGCGGGTACTTCCCGGCCTCGACTCCCTCAGGATCAAACACCACGTAGGTCTGCACGCGCGGGGTACTCCAGGCAGTGAACGTACATCGTTCGTCTACTGCGCGCTCGGGTGGACCCGCCCGGGGCACCATTTCTGGCCCGCCCGGCCCGTTGACGATTGCCCACGCGCCGAGCCATCCCCACGGGCCAATGCTTCCTCAT
>JAEUIW010000246.1 GCA_016794925.1 Phycisphaerae bacterium | reverse complement strand
CGCCGCCAGATCTCGGCGAGACCCAGCGGTTCGAACAGCAGGAAGGCGATGATGAGGATGCCGAACATCGCCTGGTTGAGCGACTGCACCGTGAGCCCCGCCCCCGCGCCATCCGCACTCACGAACGGCAGGCGGTCACTCACGCTTTCTATGAAACGCGGCAAGACGGTCAGGAAGAGCGCACCGAGGATCGATCCATGGATCGTCCCGATCCCGCCGACGACAATCATCGCCACGAACTGGATGGACAGGAACAGCGAGAAGTCGAGCGGGCTGAGGAATCGCGCGTAACTCGCATAGATCGCGCCGGCGCAGGCCGCGTACCCGCTGGACACCACGAACGCACCGACCTTGTAGTGCACCTGCGAGACGCCGATGATCTCCGCGGCCAGGTCGCGATCGCGAATGGCCTGCAGGGCACGGCCGGGTCGCGATCGCGCGATGTTGCGCGCCGCCAGCCCGAGCACCGCGACCACCGCCCACACGAAGTAGAGGTACCCCTGGCTCCGGGTGAGCCGGGTACCGAACAGGGTGAGGTTTCCCGCATCGAAGTACCCAA
>JAEUIW010000245.1 GCA_016794925.1 Phycisphaerae bacterium | reverse complement strand
AGCGTTTATAAGGTCCGCGTAATTGGGTATCCACGAATCGGTGCGGGGCCTGCACGTCGTCGATCCGCGTCACCCAGGTGAGCGGGATGCCCAGGATAGGCTTCACCGAGTAGGTGATCAGCTGCCCGGCGTGCGCGGGATTATCGTCGAAGGGTTCCCGGATCTCGAAGCCCAGATCAGCCGGGGTGATGCGCGCCAGGGCCAACGCTCCTGAGACCGTGACCTCCGCCACCCCAGGAACCACGACACCGACATCGGTTACCGACAAGGCCAAACCATCCAAGGTCGCGCCCGGCAGGTCGTTGCTGCCGTTGCCGTCCGTATCCACATCGACGCTCTGGCGGGTCAGCGCGAACTGCGCGCTGCCGTTCAACTGCACCGTATCGGTCTTGAAGAAGACGTTGTTGACGGGAAGCGCGGCACCGGCCAGGTTAGTTCCGGCCAGGTTGCCCGTCAGGCTACCGGAGACACGCAGTTGCAGGCCAGCGTTGAAGTCGATCGGCAGTGCGACGGCAATCGGAAGCTCCGATCCTGGGTCAAGCGTGTCGCGTATGCCGTT
>JAEUIW010000244.1 GCA_016794925.1 Phycisphaerae bacterium | reverse complement strand
CCTTTCGAGCGAGCATCAGGGCTGCCAGCTCCGCGGCGGCGCGGAGCCCGTTCTGTATCTGAAGGACCCGGCGGGCGTGAGCCGCGAGGATCGGCGGCGCATGCTGGATGTTGTCGGAAAGATCAATGAAAGCGAGTTCGACCGAACCTTCGACTCGGAGATCCGCTCCCGCATCGCCCAGGCGGAGATGGCCTATCGCATGCAGATGTCGGTTCCCGAGCTGACCGATTTCACGACGGAGGACGAGGCCACGCTGCAGAGCTATGGGCCCGCCGTTGGGAAGCCCGGATCGTTCGCCGCCAACTGCCTGCTGGCGCGCCGTCTCGCAGAGCGTGGCGTGCGCTTCATCCAGCTCTATCAGCGCAGCTGGGATCAGCACGAGAATCTTCCCAACGATATCCGGTTACAAACAAAAGCCGTCGACCAGCCGATTGCGGCGCTGATTCGTGATCTGCGCCGGCGCGGGCTCCTCGATGAGACATTACTTTTATTCTCCGGCGAGTTCGGCCACACGGTCTACTGCCAGGGTCCGCTTTCCGAGAAGAACTACGGGCGCGAT
>JAEUIW010000243.1 GCA_016794925.1 Phycisphaerae bacterium | reverse complement strand
GGACTGCTGACGGTGCTGATCTTCAATGCCCTGGCGCGCTTCAACGCCAGGGAACTGCAGGATCTGCAGCTCGTCGGGAACGACGAGGTACGGGTATGAAACGCCGGCAAAACCTGTTGCTGCTGGTCGCCGTGGTCCTGCTGTCTGCGCTGCCGCTGTGGCTGGTGCAGAAACCGGCGGCGAATGCCGATCATCCCGTCGAGTTCTTTGCCGGCGCTGACAACCAGGCCAGGGATCTCATCGGCGCCATCGATCCTGATTTCCAGCCCTGGTTCCAGCCACTGATGGAGCCGGCCAGCGGTGAAATCGCCTCCCTGTTGTTCGCCTTGCAGGCGGCGCTGGGTGCCGGGGTAAAACGCTTCGTCTATGCCTCCAGCAGCGCGGTCTATGGCGATGATCCCCTGCCCACCAAGCAGGAGGACTCGCTCGGCCGTCCGCTCTCGCCCTACGCGGCCAGCAAGCTCATCAACGAAGTCTATGCCCGTTGTCATCACGCCGCATATGGCCTGGAGACCGTTGGGTTCCGTTTCTTCAACGTCTTCGGCCCACGGCAGGACCCC
>JAEUIW010000242.1 GCA_016794925.1 Phycisphaerae bacterium | reverse complement strand
ATCAAGCAAATCGTCGAAGAAGCCGCCGCGCTCTTCGGCGGCCGCACGCCGGGGCGGCCTAACCCGAGCCACGCCGCCGCCGGCAAAGGCATCGAGGAAGATCGTCCGCCAGGGCTGCTTCTTCAGGCGGGTCGTGTAGTAGTCGAGATAGCGCTCCAAGGCGTCGAGCTTCTCGAGCGCCCAGGGACCGACCTCGGCCTCCACCGGCGAATCATCTGTCATTCGGCCGCGATAGTCTCCGATCTAATAGGTTGTGGAAACTCATTCCACTCGCGCCCGTCGAGTTCACGGCCGCCGGACTTCGGGCGCAATCCGCCCCATTGCTTGAAGAAGAACGCGACGCCCTGAGCGACGCACTGATCGCGAACCTCACGAACCCATGCGGCCTCGATAGGACGAGCGCCCGGTCCACTCTCACCGCCGACTATGACCCAACTGATTCCCGTAAGGTCTATCGCGCCGACTGGCGCAAGCAGTGGCTCCACAGACAGAAAGCGCGTTGTGGCCGGGGCTTCACAAAGGTGGCGCAGCCGCGCAGTAGCCGAGGCGTCCTCGATCGA
>JAEUIW010000241.1 GCA_016794925.1 Phycisphaerae bacterium | reverse complement strand
GAGCTCGGCTATCACCCGCTTGGGCGAATCGCCCAATGCCAATGGGTGGCAGTGGTCGCGGTAGCCGGTGATGATGCGATCGGTCTTGCGGATGGCGGTGACCATGCCCGCGAGCACGGCCTCCTGCCCGATGTAGAGATGGCAGAAGCCGCCGAACTTCTGCATCTGATAGAGGTAGCCGCACTTCTCCTCGAACCGGCGCATCAGCACCATGTCCGTGAACCAGCGCAGGTAGGTTTCCTTGCCGAAGGAGGAACCGTTGCTGGCGGGCTTCGGTTTGTCCTTGGCGGAGGCGGTCTTGGTGCTCATCAGGGAAGGCCCGTGGGGCGTGCGGGCAAATATAGCCGGGGGCCTTCGCCACTTCGGGGCTCACTTCGTCAGGAACGACGCATCGAAATGCAGCGGCAGCAGGTCGGCAGCGCGCTCGATCTCGATCACCGCGCCGGATGATGCGGCCAGGAGCACGCGCAGCGGTGCGCCTTGCCGCGTCTCTTGCTCCAACAAGGCCTGCCTGCAGATCCCGCACGGCGAAACGGGGGCATCGCCCTTCACCTGCGGGA
>JAEUIW010000240.1 GCA_016794925.1 Phycisphaerae bacterium | reverse complement strand
GCCCCTCGGCAACGAGGGGCGCGGATTGAAACGCGAAATCATGGAGGTATCCCTTCCCGTGGCGGGCATCGCCCCTCGGCAACGCGGGGCGCGGATTGAAACAAGGCCAGGTAGGTATTGACCGGGGCAAGTCCCGCATCGCCCCTCGGCAACGAGGGGCGCGGATTGAAACCGTCGTCGATCGACGTCGAAGCGTTCGTCCGCGCTGGCATCGCCCCTCGGCAACGAGGGGCGCGGATTGAAACCGGAAGCTGATCGCCGAGCGGGTTGGAGGCGTAGCGCATCGCCCCTCGGCAACGAGGGGCGCGGATTGAAACGCGTTCAAGGATGCGCTCGGAGGCGACGATTGAAAGCGCATCGCCCCTCGGCAACGAGGGGCGCGGATTGAAACCAGGACAAGCTACGGATGGCGCCGGAATCGCGCTCGCATCGCCCCTCGGCAACGAGGGGCGCGGATTGAAACCAGGATCGACGAACAGCGCGCGGCTGCTGACGCCCGCATCGCCCCTCGGCAACGAGGGGCGCGGATTGAAACAACGGCAAAGACACCGCGGCGGCCTACC
>JAEUIW010000023.1 GCA_016794925.1 Phycisphaerae bacterium | reverse complement strand
CCGCTGAGCACATCGCGGGTGAGCACGCGGCCGTACGGCTCGTACGTCCACTGCTGCATCACCGAGGCGGTCGGGGGCGGTGGGGGGGGTGAGGGGAGTAGGTGGGGCGCCGCCCGACCCCGCGCTGGTCTGGCGGCAGATCGCGGCCGCGTTGGGTCACTCAGGACGGCTGGCCCACGAGGATGCTGTACCCATCGGGATCATGAATGTGAAACTCGCCCGCCGGCATGTACCTCGGATGGACCAGCGCGAACACCATGTTCGGCTCTCTCGTCGCGCCCGCGGAGCCCACGCGGACGCCGCCATCACGCAACCCGATCTCGAGCAGATGCGACCGCAGCGCCACGACGTTGTCGCAGTGCATGTAGAAGAACACACCCTGCGCCCCGCTGACGATGGGCTCGCTGGAGCGCCCGAACATCACGGCGGCGGAGTGGCCGTCCATGGCAGGCGCGGCGGATTGCGCCCACGCCCACTCGATCCGTCCGTCCGGCCCTTGTTCGATGTGTGTCGCAAGAAATCCCAGGTGCGAATAAAACGCCAGAGAGGTCTCCACGTCGGCGACGTACGCGAAGGGAACCATCCGGCCGACTGGGCACGGGCATCGCGGCGCGTGGCACGGGGGAGTCGGCGTAACCATGGCGTGATGGTACGTTCCGCATCTCTCGCGCACGGCGGCGGCGGTCACGCTCGATCCCAATTCGTCGGGTGCTCAGCCCACGGGCCGAAGAGACCGCCGATCCTCCGGCATCCCGATCGTGTTGGCCAGTGCCCGCGGCGTGCCGTGCGGAACGCGTCCATGCCCGGGGTTGTCGCGCTCGCCGGAGTACGCGGGCCCCTCCGGGCGCCGGACCGTTCGTCGTGCGCGGGCGACGCCGCGTGATGCGGCACGCGGCATCCTTGTCTCGCGGAACGCCGGAACCGAGCGTCGGGTTGAGGAGCCGGCAACAATGCGGCTCGGTTGGGCCGCCCGTTGGGCGCCGTGAGGGTGGCGGGGCCAAGTTCGATGATGATCGCACGAACCCGCGCGGCGTGACCAACGTATGCCGACCACCGACACTGCTCCGCCGCGCGTGTCGGTGATCGCAAGGGGCTGGATATCGAATGGACGCTGCAACGACGATCACCGGCCCGTTGGTGATCGAGACACGAGGATTGACGCGGCGATTCGGCTCGCGGTGCGCGGTGGATCACATCGATCTGGCCGTGCCCCGAGCGGGCGTGTACGGGTTTCTCGGGCCCAACGGCGCGGGCAAGACCACAACGATCCGGATGCTCCTGGGTCTCATCCGTCCGGACGAGGGCGAGGTGCGGCTCTTCGGCGATCGACTCGAGCCCAACCGCCTGGAGCTGCTGAGGAGGGTCGGCGCGCTCGTCGAGATGCCGTCGCTCTATCCGCACCTGAGCGGTCGCGAGAACCTGGAGGTGACGCGCCGCCTGCTCGACGCGCCCAAAGACGCCATCGATCGCGTGCTGGAGATCGTGAAGCTCGTGCCGCACGCGCCGCGGCGCGTCCGCGAGTACTCGCTGGGCATGCGCCAGCGGCTCGGCCTGGCCCTCGCGCTCCTGAACCGCCCGAGCATGCTCGTTCTTGACGAGCCGGTGAACGGGCTTGATCCAGCGGGGATCCACGAGATCCGGGACCTGATCCGCCGCCTGCCCAGGGAGCACGGCGTCACGGTGTTTCTGTCCAGTCACATGCTCGGCGAGATCGAGCAGCTCGCCGACCGCGTGGGCATCGTCCGCGACGGCCGCCTGGTCTTCCAGGGCGAACTGGAGGAACTCCATGCCCGCCAACGGGGAGCGTTGATGGTGCGCGCCGAACCGGGTGCGCGCGCGGTCGGCGTGCTGCGGAACGCGAACTGGCAGGTCGATGCCCTCGCCGATGGAACGCTCTCGGTCGTGACGGCCCATGCCGGCGACGCCGCTGACATCAATCAGCTGCTGGTCCAGAACGGCTGCCGCGTGTACCAGCTGGCGCGCGCGCGTGCCTCGCTCGAAGAGATCTTCTTGAATCTGACCGCCGCCGGCGGCGGAGAGGGCGCATGATCAGCCACCCCCCGGCGGTCGCGCGGGCCCTGCACGCCGAGTGCCTCAAGCTCAAGGGAACACTCGCGCTCCGCGCCGCGCTCATGGCGCCGCTGCTGGTCGGGCTGCTCGTCGCCGCGGAACGGCCGCCGGAGGCGCCGGCGCAGTTCTGGGGTTCGCTCCTGAAGCTGGCGATGACCGCCTGGGCCATCTTCATGCTGCCGCTGACCATCACGCTCGAATCGGCGCTGCTCGCCGGGGTGGAGCACTCGAACCACACCTGGAAGCACGTCCTGGCGCTCCCCCTGCCGCGCCACGCGGTGTACGTCGCCAAGATCGTGGTCGTCGCGATGCTCGCGGCGTTGGGCACGCTCGTCGTGATCGCCCTGGTGCTCATCGTCGGGTACGTCTTGATGCTCCTCAGACCGGGGCTCGCGAGCGCGGGCGCGCCGCCCTGGCGATCGATGCTCCTGCTCGGCGCCAAGCTCTGGCTCGCGTCCTGGCTCTTGGTCGCGTTGCAATCGTGGGTGAGCCTGAGGTGGCCCAGCTTCACCGTCGCGATCGGCGTGGGCATCGCCGGGACCTTCGTTGCGCTCTTCGCCTCGCGCGCCGCCGTCGGCATGTACGTCCCGTGGCTGCTCCCGATGAACTCCCTCTCGCCCGATCGCCTGCCCCTGGCGCTCTGGCTCGGCGGCGCGGGCGGCGTGGTCGCCGCCGCGCTGGCCTGCCTGGAGCTCTCGGGTCGCGATGAGGGCGACCCCGCGTGGCCCCGCCCGCGCGCCGTCGCCGTCGCCCTGATCGCCGCGTCGTTGTTCGCGGGCATCACCGCGGCCGCGCCCACCCTCCAACGAACGCTCGAGGGTGCCGAGGCCCGGATCCGCCGCGTCGAGTCCGGCTTGACGCCCAGCCTCAACGTCAAGGGCGAGGCCACGACCCACACCCTGGCCGAACGCATGGCCTTCTATCAGGTCCCCGGCATGAGCATCGCCGTGATCGATGATGGGAAGATCGCCTGGGCCCGGGCGTACGGCGTGATCGAGGCGGGGACAGCGGTTCCGGTCGTCCCGGACACGCCGTTCCAGGCCGCGTCCATCAGCAAACCGGTCACCGCGATCGGGGCGCTGTCCGCGGTGCAACGCGGCGAGCTGAGCCTCGATGAAGACGTGAACCTCCGCCTCCGCGCGTGGCGCGTGCCCGAGAGCGAGCACACCTCCACAACGAAGGTCACGCTGCGCGGGCTCCTGAGCCACGACGCCGGTGTCGTCGAGCACCGCACGTCCGGCTACGCGCCGAGCGAACCGATCCCCACGACGCTCCAGGTGCTCGACGGCCTGCCGCCCTCCAAGGACCCGCCCATCACGCTCGAACGCGCGCCCGGCGGCAAGTGGGGCTACTCGGGGGGCGGGTACGTGATCGTGCAGCAACTGCTCGAAGATGCGCTGGGGAAGCCCTTTCCCGAGATCATGCGCGAGACCGTCCTCGAGCCCCTTGAGATGGCCAACAGCTCGTTCGAGCAGCCGCTGCGGATCGGCTGGGAGTCGCGTGCGGCCCGCGGGCACGCCCAGGACGGAACGCCCCTGGCCGAACGCTGGCGCCGGCACCCGGAGATGGCCGCCGCGGGACTCTGGACCACGCCGCGCGACCTCGCGTCGCTGGCCATCGATCTCTGGCGCGCCTGGCGGGGCGAGAGCGGCCGCGCGCTCACCCCCGAGATGGCCCGTCGCATGCTCACGCGCGAGGCCGGGTCCTTCGGGCTGGGCATGATGGTCTCGGGCAAGGACCGGCTCGTCGCGTTCGCCCATGAGGGCGCCAACGTCGGGTACCGCTGCTCGATGATCATGAATGTTGAAACCGGCCGCGGCGCCGTGGTCATGACCAACGCGGACCGCGGCGGCGGCCTGATGCGCGAGGTCATGAGGTCCATCGCCCGCGAGTACGACTGGCCCACTTTCAAGGTCGTCGAGCGTGAGCCGGTGCGGGTCGATCCCGCGCTCTTCGCCCGATACACCGGGCGATATGCGCCGACCCACGCGCCGGAAGCGACGATCACCGTGACAACCCGGGACGGCAGGCTGCACCTGCAGACCGCGTCGATGGGCCCGTCCCCGATCGAGATGCTCCCGCTCGGCGAGAACCTCTTTTTCGTCCGGGAGGATGAGGGCGAGATCACCTTCAGAGTCGAGGCAGACGGGCCCGCGTCCGCCCTGATCTGCGCGTATCAAGGCGAGACGCTCGTGGCCGAGCGAATCGGCAAGGGCAAAGTGCCGTGATCGGCCTCGACGCCATCGGCCTGCCGGCGTCCAGCCGTTCATCCAGCCGCAGCCCCGAACTCGCCCGTGGGTCGGCGCGGGTTTGTCAGCGCGTCAACGGTCGCGGGCCGAGGGGTCGCCGGTTTCGACCCACGCCAAGCCGGCACGGCGGCACGCAACGTATCCCGGGCCATCGCCGGATACTGTTGTGCCATGCTGCCAGTCACCAACGGCGTGCCCGTTGGGGTCATCGCGATGCGTGCCCGCATCGTTCGCCGCTTCACCAGCGCCGGGGCACGCAGCCCGCAGACCGCTCGCAGACCGGACGAGCTGGGCCTCACCCCGGGGCATCTTTTCCGACGCATGCTCCAGGGCGGCGTGCTGAAAGAGTGCCCCGGTGGCCGCTTCTGGCTCGATGAGAACGCCGACGCCGCGTTCCATCGCCGCGCCCGGTGGTGCGTCGCGGCCGCGATCGCGGGCGTCGGACTGCTCGTTGCCCTCGTCCTGCTCGTTCGATGACGATGGCCCGCGTGCCCGCGCGGGCGACGACCTCCATCCTGTCGTCACCGGCCCACTCCGTGACCTCGTGCGCGCCCACGGGGGTGGGAGGGGTGTGGTGGCGTGGCGGTGTGGGGGTGTGGGGGTGTGGGGGTGTGGGGGTGTGGGGGTGGGGGGGTGTGGGGGTGGGGGGGTGGGGGTGCACGACTTCTCAGGGAAGGTCGCGCGCGAGACGTACGCGATCGCCAGGCGCGAGCGCGGGACGCTCCAGGACCTCGATTCGCGGGCCGCGGCCATGGTCCCCGATGTGCGGACGGAGATCACCGTCGAGGCCGCGCCGCCAAGTCCGCGCGCACCCCCGCGCACCCCCGCGCACCCCCGCGCGACGCGCGGTCGCACCGTTGGCGCGAACGGACCGGCCCCGCCGCGCACCGAACACGCGACGCCCGCTACGCGGGCTGATCGAGCAGCGCGTCCAGCTGTTTGTAACAAGCCTCCATCCCCTCGTCCATGCCCGAAGCGAGCGCGCCGTCACGGGCGTCCTTTGAGGCGTACGTCTGCGTGATGCGCATCGTGGTGACGTTCCTCGTCTCGGCAAACTCGTGCCGCTCCACCTGCGAGCCGATCGGTTGGCCGGTGCCCAGCACCATCACCTCGGTGTGAACGGCCCGCTCGTGCGGGACCACGTCCGTGAACACGCCATGCAGCGTCATGGCCGGATCGGCCTCTTCGCTCTTCCACACCACCCGGAGCGAGCCGGCCACGCGAGGGTCGCACTCGCAGACGCTCGTGGTCCACCCCGGGGGAGGGAGCATCCACCGGCGCATCTTGTCCGCGGTGAGCATCGCCTCCCACACCAGCCGCCTCGGCGCGTTGAACGTGCGGGTGAGAACGATCGTGGTGTCGGTGGGAGTGGAGACTTGCAGGCCGTTGGGCGCGGTGGGGGACATGGTGCGGTTCCTTGTGGGTGAGTCGGGGGGCGGCCAACCGGGGCGACGTCGGTGAGACGCTCACCGGCGTTGAGGTCGCGGGTGTCCGTGAGGGTTCGCTTCGCCTGATTGCATCTCCTCCAGCAGCGCGTCCAGCGCCCGGAAGCGGGCCTCCCAGTTCCGCCGGAATTGCTCGGTCCAGCGCGTCGCGTCGCGCAGCGGCGCGGCGTGCAAGCGGCACCGGTGCTCCCGCCCCACGATGCGCCGGCGGACCAGCCGGGCCCCCTCCAGCACCCGCACGTGCTTGCTGGCGGCCGGGAAGCTCATCCGCAGGGGCGCGGCGAGCTCGCTCAGGTTCCGCTCACCCCCCGCCCCCGCCATCGAGAGCTGCCGGATCATCGCCCGCCGGGCCGGGTGCGCCAGCGCGTGGAAGACGAGGTCCAGCCGACGCGCTCGATCAACAACCATTTGGTTTAATATACCACATGGTTGCACGATGTCAACCCCCGCGCCCCGCCCGTCGAGGAACCCCGCGCCCCGATCCGGCCGGGCGATGGGCCGGGGCCCGGGTGGAGCGCCGCCGCCGCCCCAGTTGCCCGCCCACGCAAGCCCGAGACACGCCTGACGTCCCAGCAGATCCGACCCGGCACGGGCGAATGAACCTTGTGCCCCAGCGGCGGGTGCCGGGGGAGATATCCGCCGGCACGAGCACATGATCCGTGGAATTGGGCCGCATGAGTATCCGTCGCCGTCTTGAAGACGCTCACTTCCTTCTAGCCAATGGCCGCGCTGACGGTGCGCTCCTGAGCGCGTGTACAGCAATCTCCGCAACGTCGCGCAAGCGATACCCAGACCGCAAAGCGATGAACGACCGGGAAGCGTTCACATGGTTCCTGGGCGAAGAGATACGGGTCGTGACCGCTGGCGCGGTCATCAACTCTAATGTTGCTTGCCCCGGTGCCGACACGAACAAGTACGCAAACGGGATGATGCCGCTCCAAGACGTTCTCTATGAGTTTGTCCGTTGCACGCTCGCGCACGAGGGGCGGATCGGCACGAACGTTGCGTTTGCCGAAACAGGCGCGATGTCCGTTGAAGTCACGGACGACCGGCTGATCCTCGGTGGCGAGGTGCTCCGCCGCCTTCTCATGGTGCCGGAATTCGCCCCCCAGAATTCCGCCGAGTTCCCGCAGGTCGCCGACATGCCGCAAGAGGTTGTGGGCTGGCATCTCTTCGGCAGTCGGCGTGACAGCCACGCCGACTATCTCACAAAGCGGCAGAAGCGAATTGCGGCCTGCGTGTCCCGAGTGCCATGATGATCGGCCTATGCCGCGAGCGCTTGCTGGTACTTCTGGCGCGCGCTCCACGTCACGGGCACGATGTCGTACTGCTCGAGCGCATCGGTCACCTCGCCCGCGATCTTCGACTCCAAGTCATTGAGCATCGCGTACATCTTCGCGGCGTCGTCCCGCACCGCGCGCGTGTCCGTCCATGCAAAGATCGCAAGTTCCGCAGCCTGCTTGGACGGCGCGTTGATGGCGCGGACAAGCCGCTCGGGTGCCGTCGCGGATTTGGGGATGGCGAAATCGTACTTGTGCTGGAACCCGCTCTTGCCAACGAACTGGACGCTGGGGACATACCGGGCCTGGATCGAATCGAGGAAGGCCGCGACATCTTCGAGAAAGAGGCTGTGAACGTGTGACTTTGCCGTGGCGAACAGGTCGCCGACGGCGAGCATCGCCTGAATGAGCGCGTGCTTCCGCTGCGGGAAATCACCGTTGTGCGCCACCGTCGTCAGTTCATCCCCCGACTGCGCGACCCCGAATCCCCCGAGGATGGACTTGAGGAGCGCTTGCCGCCGCTGGCTTTCAAGGCTGCAACCGCTCTGCCGAAGATCGGCGAGGACATACCCGTCGTCGGTCAGCAGGAGGTGGCCGTTCTCTTGCCGGACATAGATTTGGATGTGGTCGTTGTGACGGTCCAAGAATGGGGTCGTGACCTCGTAGGAATTGCCAATCTTCGCGACGGTGATGCCGCCCCGGAGCCAGCGGGCGTATTCGTCGATGAGTTGGCCGATCGGCTTGTTCATGGGTCAGAACATCGGATGCTGGATTGTCGGCACGTCCTGCACGCCGCAATGAGACATGAACTCGCGGAGCGCGAGAATCAAGTCGGTCGTCTGCCGGAATCCCGCTTCCGACGCGGGCACGGCCCATCGGTCATCGAATCCCTCCACGTAATAATGGAAGTGCGGGCAGGCGATGGTCGCACCGGCATGGGCGGCGAGCGCCGGGAGCGGCGGGGTCGTCACGTCCGGGTTGGTGTGCGGCGGACCGTCAATGTCCAGCCGCGCAAGGATGTCTGTGATCCGGTACCGCTCTTGGTACGAGCAACGGGTCAGCTTGATCTTGCCGCGCCGGTTCACATCGAAGAGAAAGGTCGTTCGACCGTCCAAGGAGACCATCTGGTAGCTCCGCCCATCACCGGCTGTCGGCATTTCGAATTCGGCGCGCTCCGCTTTCGCCAACGTCTTGGGCATGGTCCGGAGGTTGTCAGCTTCGGCTTGCAAGAGCGTTGCCATATTCGTGAACATGGTACCCGACCAAGCTCCGTATCGCGATCGTGATCTGGATTCACGTGGCGCCGTCGTGTCGCCATTGCCCTCTGTTCTTTCGCAGCATCTGTCCGCAATGTGTTCCCGCCCGCACTCCGGCTGCACCCAGCAACTCGCCCATCCCATCCCGCATCCGACCGGCCTCACCTCGACCACGCGTCTTCACATCCAAGAGCCACTACCCACCCGATCAGGGTATTTTGATGGGTTTTTTCAGGATATCCAAACAAATACTTGACATCTTCAAAAAATACCGTACATTATCCGTCTATGATCCCCGACTCCACCACATCCGCTCTTGACCTTTCCCCCACGGAGTCCGCCCTCCTCGAAGCCGTTCTCACCCCCGATCCCGCCTCCCTCTCCGACATCGCGCGCCGCCTGAACCTCACTCGGCTCGAAGTCCTCACCACCTTCTCTTCCCCCGCCTTCCGCGCGGCGGTCGATCTCACCCTCGAATTCGAAGCCCTCCGTCGCGCTGTCCGTTTCTCCCCCTCGGCCTTCGCCACCCTCGGCCGTGCGCTCGACACCAACGCCGCGCCGGCCGAATCCCGCCGTATCGCCGCCGCAATGCTCCGCGCCGTCGGCCCGACGACCCGCTTGCTCCGTGCCCGCCCCCGGATCAGCCCGCCCCGCGCCGCGGCGCCACCCTCCATCCCTGCGCTCGCGCCCACCGCCGTGCCCGCCCCGTCACCGCGCGCGGATTTGCGCGCGCCCGTCCCAACCGCGCCGCCCGCCCCCCGTCACCGTGCCGCCGCGCTGACCCCATCGCCCCGCGATCGCGCCGCGACCGCGGACGCGGACTCGTTCGTCTTCGATCCGCCCCAGGTGGCGCCCCCGCGCCACCCCCCGCGTTCGTCCCCCGCCGGCCTCGCCGCCCGCGCCGGCTGGCCCGGCCCCGCGCCCTGAGGCGCGCCGCCCGCCCCACGCGCCAACCATGACGCGTGCGCATCTGCTTCCACCTCCGCGTCCGCCCGGATCGGATCGACGAATACCGCCGCCTCCACCGGGCGGTCTGGCCCGAGATGCTCGCGGCGCTGAAGTCCGCCGGCATCCGCGCCTACTCGATCCACATGTGGACCGACGGACCCGAGCCCGGTCACGAGTTCGGGTTCCTCGAGTGCGACGACTGGGAAGAAGTCAAGCGTCGCCTCGCCGCCGACCCGGTCGTCGCGCGTTGGGAATCCCACATGGCCGCATTCCTGGTCACTCCCGTTGGGCCGGCGGGCCCCGCACTCCTGGAGGAAGTCTTCCGTCTCGACTGATTCCCGACCCGTCGCGGCACGCCGCGTACCGTCACCCATGCACACGCGGATGCGGGGATCAGGCCGCGACCGCGAACCCCGATATCCGCGCGGGTTCCCGGTTCTCGCGGCGCTGCGTGCGCGCGCCTTTTTCGCGGACATGTTCGGCTCCGTGGCCCGGCTCAGGCACGGCCCCCCGAACCCACCCGAGCCGGCGCCGCCCGCGCGGCGTCGCCCGGTATGCTCCCCGCATGTCACGACTGCCCCTTCCCGTCGGCATCACCGAGGATGACCTCGCCGCCCATCTGGACGCGTTCTCCATCGAGACGCCCTCGTGGGGCTACGCCGACACCGGCACCCGTTTCGGCAAATTCCTGCAGGACGCCGCCGCGACCACCATCGAGGAGAAATTCGCCGATGCCGGCCACGTCCATCGCCTCACCGGCTGCTGCCCCTCCGTCGCCGTCCACGTCCGCTGGGACTTCCCCTTCACGCCCGAAGGCGCCCTTGCCGGCGACGTGGCCTCACTCGCCGCCTCGGCCCGGGCCGCCGCCGCCGCCCACGGCGTTCGCATCGGCTCCATCAACCCCAACCTCTTCGAGGACCAGTGCTACAAACTCGGTTCGGTCTGCAACGAGGACCCCGACGTCCGCCGCCGCGCCCTCGACCACCTGCTCACCAGCGTCCGCCTGGGCGCGGCGGCCGGCTCCGACCTGCTCAGCCTCTGGTTCGCCGATGGCACCAACTACCCCGGGCAGGGCCACCTCCGCCGCCGCGCCGCGTGGATGCGCGAGGCCCTCGCCCGGACCCACGCCGCCATGCCCCCCCGCATGTCCATGCTCGTCGAGTACAAGCCCTTCGAGCCCGCGTTCTACCACACCGACATCGCCGACTGGGGCATGGCCGCGTCTTTCGCACGCGCCGCCGGCCCCCGCGCCCGCGTCCTCGTGGACACCGGCCACCACCTCCCCGGGTGCAACATCGAGCACCTCGTCGCCTTCCTGCTCGACGAGGGGCTCCTCGGGGGATTCCATTTCAACGACCGCAAGTACGCCGACGACGACCTCACCATGGGCTCGATCGACCCGTACCAGCTCTTCCGGATCTTCGCCGAGATCACGTCCTTCCGGCGCGAGCGCCCCGCCGCCCCGCCCGTCGCGTACATGATCGACCAGTCCCACAACATCAAGCCCAAGGTCGAGGCCATGATCCAGACCGTCGCGACCGCGCAGGAGCACGTCCTCAAGTCGCTGCTCATCGACCACGCCGCGGCGGACCGCGCCCGCGCCCGCGGCGACGTCGTCATGGCCGAGAAGGCCTGGCGCGACGCCTTCGCCGCCGACGTGCGACCCTGGCTCGCGGAGTACCGCGTCCGGCGCGGGCTGCCCGCCGACCCGCTCCGCGCGCACCGCGATGACGGATACGAGGCCCGCGCCGCCGCCGCGCGCGGGCCGAAGAAGCGCCACGCCGGGCGACCCGGCGGCTACGCGTAGGCTCAGCCCGCCAGCGCCGAAACGTCCTCCGCCCTCCACTCGCCGCCCGGCTGCCAGAAATAACGGACCACTTTCCCGCTCGAGTCCACGCCCAGAAGACTGACCTGGCCCGTGGGCGCCGCCACCCCGCAGATCGAGCCCGTCGGCACCGACCCGCCCGCGACCAGATCCGAGATGCCCGTCGCCTCCCAACGCTCCCGGCCGGGGGACCACCAGTACACCACCACCCGGCCCCGCTCGTCCCGCCCGCACACGTTCAATCCACCCCACGACGTCACGTACGTCGCCAGGGAGAGCGCATCCATCCGCGGGGCCGAGGCCCCCGACGCCGGGTCGATCAGCGCGTCGTTCCGCCACGCGCCCCCGAAATTCGGAACCCACCACGTCACCTTCATCACGCCGTCCGAGCCGATGCCCGCCAGGTTGATGCCGCCCCAGCTGGTCAGGTACACCGTGACCGCCCCGGTCAGGGCCGGCGCGCCGGTGATGGCCGAGAGATCGCTGGTGGTCCAGCGGTCCATCCCCGGCGACCACCACACCACCTGGATCCGGCCCTTGTCGTCCAGGCCGGCGATGTTCATTCCGTTCCAGTCGGTGACGTAGCTGATGAACTTCCCGGCGAACGCGGGCATCGAAAGGCCCTGGGCGCGCAGGTCGTCGCGGGCCACGTTGCGGAACGACCAGAAGTAGTTCTTCGCCGCGTCGGTCTTGCGCTGCTGCGCGTAGATGACCAGGTCCCCCGTCCCGGTCAGGCCGCCCACGTTCACCAGGCCGTCGCGGCTGACGAACACCGTCAGGTCGGACGTGATGACCTCCGCGCCGCCGATCTCGGCGGTCAGGTTGCGGAACGTCCACGCTCCCTCGCCGGTGTTGGTGTAGAGGATCAGGCCGGCGTCGGAGCGGGCCACGCCGTAGAAGCGGCCGTCCTTGGGATCGACGAACGTCTCGACCGTGCCCGTGATGTTCGGGCCGCCGGCGACGGCGAGCAGGTCCGCCTTGCGCCACCTGCCCGCGGAGTCCTGGTAATAGATGATCGGCCGGCCCGCGTCGTTGATGCGGACCACGGCCAGCGCGCCGGAGGCCGAGGCCGAGCCACGCGCGTCCTTGGTGCGGTCGGACGCGGCGACGCCCGTGTTGCCCCCGCCGCCGGATCCGCCGCTCCCGCCGCCGTCCCCGCCGCGGGCCGCTCCTCCGCCGGAGTCACCGCCCGAGGAACCCCCGCCGGTATCGCCGCCCGAGGAACCGCTTCCCCCGGAGTTGCCGCCTGAGCCGCCGCCCGAATCGCCCCCGCCGCCGCCGGCGCCGCCCTGGTCCTGCGCCCCGGGGCCGACCATGACCAGCGAGTAGTCCCCCGTGCTGGCGGAATCGATGCTCGAGACGAGCACGAAGTAGGTCTGCCCGGCGACGACATTGAACTGGAAGCTGGCGTCCCCGCTGCCCGTGGGCGCGGAGTCGGCCACGGGCGTGCGGTCGGCGTTGAAGAGCCGGAACTTGGCGGCCAGCCCGCTGCTGGTGGGCGTGACAACCGTGACCGCGGCGGCGCCCGTGCCCGCGGCGGTGAATCGGAACAGGTCGGTGTCGGATGCGGGATTCACGGCGCCGGAAGACTGCGCGTCGCCGGTGGTCGGGCTCACGGTCAGCACCGTGGCCCCGTCCCAGGCGCCGGAGTTGGCGTGATCGTCGGTGGGAACGCCCCCGGCCCTGGGGTCGGAGGAGATCTCGCTGGCCTTGGCGTCGATTTTGACGTTGTTGCCGGCGACGGTGAACGTCTGGGCCTTGACCAGGCCGTTGGCGAGGTTGGTGAAGGTGACGACGTACTGCCCGTTGGGGAGGGGGAGCTGGTAGTTGCCCGCGGCGTCGGTGGTGTACGTGCCCTTGAGCACGGCGGGGTTGCTGGCGAGCGTGACGTCAATGCGCACGTTGGCGAGGCCCTCGCCGATGTTGTAGAAGTTGTTTCCGTTGGCGTCGTTGTACGTCACGCCCAGCAGGGCGCGGGGGGCGTTGAGGCCGGGGTAGCCGAACTCCTGGGTGTAGTAATCGAAGTACGGGCCGATGTCGGTGAACGCGTAGCCGGGGCCGAACTCGTAATAGCGAAAGTCGTCGTCGAAGGTGGTGTGGAGACTGAAGACGTTCTTGCGATGGCCCACGGAGATGAGCCAGGCCTTGTGCGCGTCGTCGATGGACTTGTAGCCCGCGGCGATGTTCTCGCCGGCGCTGCCGGCGTAGCCCTGGTCCTTGGCGCGGTCGGTGGGGTTCTTGCCGTCGGGGTTCACGTGGTCGAAGAAATCCCGCTGGGCCATGTCGAGGCTCATCAGGCGCGCGGCCTTGGTGAGCGGCTCGCTGAGCGCCAGGGGCTGCTGCGGGACCAGGCGCGTGACTTCCTGCGCGGTGAGGTTCAGCGTGAGGTCGATGCCCAGGCGGGCCGCCTCGGCCTGGGGATTGGCGCGGGCGCGGTTGACCAGCTCGGTGAGGTAGACCTCGTCGGCCGACCACGCGAAGGCGAGGAGCGCGCGGGGCTCCAGGCGCTCCATGGGCGCATCGAGGCCGAAGCCGCGGCACCCGGGGGCGTCGGCCCGCCGCGCGGGGCGGGCCTTGGAACTGAAGTCGGCGCGTCGAATGTGCATCCTCTCCCTCCGCGAAGCCGCTCGCAACGCGCTCGGCGCGCCGCCATCCACTTCACAGCATCGGATACCGTCAAGCCCCTTGGTTCCCCAACCGCGTTCGCGGACCCGCACGGCCGATCACTGTACCGCGCGTGGCGTCTAATCTCGCCCCAATTTTTCCCGAACCTCGTCCCAGAACCGCGCGTGCCGGCGCGGGTCGGGATCGTGTTCGAGAGGCGATGGTGACCGTGATCCTGATCCGGGTGCTACGCGCCCAGCTTGAGCTTCATCATTCGGCGCAGCGCGGAGCCGTCCCCGCGCGCGTGCCCCGCGGCGGGGTTCGCGGGGGAGGCGAGCCAGCCCATCAGGCCGCCCTTGAACGCCCGGACGTGCGACGGCAACGACGCGCCCGCGAGGCGGTGGGCCCAGGCCCAGCCCAGCAGCGCGGCGCGGAGTGCGGGTGCGCCGCGTCCGTGCCGGCGGCACATCCAGATCCAGTTTCGGGTGGCGAGCTCGAACCAGCGACGGCTCTTGCGCGCGGCCTGCGGGCTGTCGTGCCACACGACCCACTCGGGGTTGAAGTGCACGCCCCGCCCGCTCGCCAGGAGCTTGAGAGCGAGGTCGGTGTCGTTGCGGTAAAGGAAGAAGGATTCCTCGTAGCCGCGCACGGCGTGCCACGCGTCGCGGCGGACGAGGTTCCCGCAGCCCATGAAGGGCCAGCGGTCGTCGGGTCCGAGCCCGCGTGTCTCGGTGAAGGCCCACTCGCTCCGGCGGGTCGCGGGGTGCCGCGGGTGGAGCGCGACCGCGGCGAGGTCCTCGCGTTCTCGGAGCAGGTCCGCCGCGGCGGTGAGCGCGGCCTCGTCGGGGCAGGCGTCGTCGTCGAGGATGAGCACGAGGTCGGTGTCGAGGCGGTCCACGCCGAGGTTGAACGCGCGCACGCCGGTGTTCTCCGGGAGGGCGAGGCGATCCACGTCGGGGAACGACGCGGCGATGCGATCGGGCGTGCCGTCGGTGGAAGCGTTGTCCACGACAACGATGCGCCCCCCCGCCGCGGGGCCGAGCCGCGGCATCCGCCGGAGTTTTTCGAGCGTGCGCTCCAGCGCGGCGAGGCGGTTGTAACTGAGCACGACCACGCCGACGGTGCACGCGGGTCGGGCCCCGGCGGTCGAATGGGGAACCGGGGGCGCGGCGGGCGGGAGCGGGGCCTCGGGGGGCGCGACGGCGATGCGGAGGCAGTCCCACGCGCCGCGGAGCGCCGCGCGGGCGGCGTGGAACCACGCGGCCGGGCCGGCGCGGGCGCCGATCACCACGCCGCGGGCGCCGGGAGAAGTCCAGAGCAGGAGGCGTCCCGCGGCGAGCGCGGCGCGACCCTCGCGGCCGCCGCACACGGCGATCGCGGGCCGGCGCCGGGAGAGGAGACGAGCGATCCCGCCGCGCGGCACGGGCGAGGCGGGCCGGAGCCCGGCCGCGACGAGGGCGGCGCGGATCCGATCAAGGTCGTCCTCGGCGAAGGCGCGCGGGCAAGGAACGTGGAACTCGCCGCGCGTGACGCCGTGCTCCGCGAGTCGGGCGGGGAGCTGGTCCCAGGGGATCTCGGGCGCGGGTTGCACGCCCGGATCGGCGGGCCAGCGGGACGCCGCGGCATCGGCGAGGCCCCGGGCGTGGAGGCGCGCGAGGTCGGGGCGTCCGATGAGGAAGAGGCCGACGGCGCGGGCGGCGTCGCCGAGGGCGCGGCGGGCGCGGACGCGCCAGCCCAGGCCGAGCGCGCCCAGGGGCACGACGCTGTTGCGGGTGGTGTAGTAGCGGGCGCCGCCGGCGAAACGGTCGAAGCGCGGGTGCCGGACCACGGAATCGCGGCAGGCGCCGACGCGGCCGCCGGTGGCGTGGGCCAGGCGCAAGCACCACTCGGCGTCGTCGGCGTTGAGGAAGATGGGGCGCATGAGGCCGGCGCGCCGGACGGCCGGGGCGCGGACCATGAGGCTGCACGCGGCGGCGTAGTCGCAGATGACCACGGGCGGCGCGCCGACGGCGCCGCGATGGGCGGGCCCCATGTAGCCGGTGCGGCGGTCGATGCGTCCGCCGAGCTCAAAGACGCGTCCGGTGCGGGGGTCGGCGATGGCGGATCCGGCGGCGACGAGCGTGGGGTCGGCGCGGAGCGCTTCGAGGAGCGCGGGCAGCGTGGAGGGGCCGACGCGGGCGTCGCTGTCGATGAGCCAGAGAAGGTCGGGATCGTGCGCGGAGAGGATGCGCGCGAGTCCGGCGTTGAAGCCGCCCGCCCCTCCGAGGTTGCGGTCGCGGCGCTCCCATTCGACGCGGAAACCGGGGGGGCGGAGTTCGGCGGCGTGACGATCGTGAAGAGGAGGGGTCGAGGCGTTGTCCACGATGGTGACGGAGATGGACAGGCCGCGGGTATCGATGGCGGCGAGATCGCCCAGAAGGGCATCGAGGTCACTCTGGCGGTTGAAGCAGGGGATGACGATGGCGATGGCGTGCGTGTATGTAGAGGTTGGAGACCGGGTGGATGGTGGTGTTTGGGTTTCGATTGGAATCGCGGCGCCGACCCTGATGGTGGGGAGTTGGTGCGCGGGATCCAAGGCGGGGTCGCCCATCGTGGGTGGAGCGTAGGGGAAGAACGCGTCCTCACCAAGTGGGGAACGCACGCGCCCGGAACCGATAGGTCTGATCCGTTCGTATGGGGACGTGGGCCCGCGCGCGGGGTGCGTCGTGCGCCGCGCGGACCCGCCCGTCATACGATCGCGTGGGGAGGGGAAGAGTCCGGCGCGAACCCCAAGAGGGAGAGGTCTGCATGGCGAACCGTCCGAACCGTGAAGCGAGCGAGTCGAGCACCCGCGTGGAGTTCATGGAGCCGCTGGAGAGCCGGCAGATGCTGGACGCGACGCCGTTCCCGGCGATCACTTCGCTGGAGAACCCGCTGCACACGGTGGTGCGGATGCAGACGAACTTCGGGGACGTGGACATCGAGCTGTACGACGACGCGACGCCGGGGACGGTGGCGAACTTCCTGAACTACGTGTACTCGGGCCGGTACGACCAGACGTTCTTCCACCGGCTGGTGGACTCGTTCGTGCTGCAGGGGGGCGGGTTCAAGTTCATCGGGAACAACCAGGTGCAGAGCGTGCCGACGTTCAGCGCGATCAAGAACGAGTTCCGGTTCAGCAACATCGAGCGGACGATCGCGATGGCGAAGCTGAGCGGGCAGCCGGACTCGGCGACGAGCCAGTTCTTCTTCAACATCGTGGACAACCCGAACCTGGATTCGCGGAGCAACGCCGGCGGGTTCACGGTGTTCGGCAAGGTGGTGCAGGGGTGGACGAACATCCATGACCCGGTGAATTTCGGCCACGCGGCGAACGACTCGGACATCCAGAATTTTTTCAAGGCGGGGATCATCAACAACGCGGCGCTGGCCGAGGTGCCGGTGCGGAAGGGCTACGTGGCGGACACGTCGCCCAAGGCCGACGATTTTCTGACGATCATCGATGTCGAGGTGATCAAGCCCCAGGGCGTGAACGTGTTCTACGTGAACCGGATCTACTACCCCGAGGGGTTCCGGGGATCGACGATCAACGAGTACCTGCCGGTGGTGAACCCGAACGCCACGACGGTGTTCTACCAGGTGATCGCGCGGTTCGAGACGAGCGACCGTGACTTCGTGATGGAGGCGGGGCAGATCGCGGCCAACGCGCGGGGGGGGATCACGATCTCGGAGTTCAAGGACCCGGCGAACGCACGCGTGCGCGAGGGCGCGCCCTACGCGATCGAGCTCCACTCGACGCTGCCGGTGGCGGCCAACCTGTCGCACTTCGATTTCGGCACGGCCACCGGCGAGGCGCTGACGGGGGCGACCTCGACGAGCTGGTTCTTCGGGGAGGGCTTCAAGGGGAAGGACCCGGGCTTCATCCTGGACTTCCTGGTGTGGCAGAACCCCAACCCGGTGACGGCCAATCTGCAGATCACGTTCTTCCCGGAGGGGGCCTCGCCGCGGACGGTGAACGTGGCGACGGAGGCGTTCCGCCGGGGCGGGCTGAACATCGAGGAGGTTTCGCAGGTGCCCAAGGACGGGGCGTACTCGACGCGGATCGTGTCGGACCAGCCCATCGTGGCGGCGCTCTCGCACTACGAGACGATCAGCGGGGGCAACGGCTTCGGCACGCTGGGGGTGTCGGGCGAGGGTTCGACGGTGGGGATCGTGCCGGTGGCGAACGTCGGCTCGAACGTGCGGAACTACCTGACGGTGCTGAACCCGAACTCGGTGGCGGCGGTGGTGAACTACGACCTGATCTTCTCCGCCGCGACGGGGAAGAACCGGATCGAGAGCGTCTTCATCGTTCCGCCCAACTCGCGCGGCGGGCTGGACCTCTCGACGATCCCGCAGCTCGCGGACGGGACGCGCGTGAGCATCCGGTACGAGTCCAACGCGAAGATCTACGCGGACACGATCCATTACGAGAATCAGGACGGGCTGGGGACGTTCGTGCCCACCACGGCGGCCAAGTCGTGGCACTTCGCGGACGGGTTCATGGACAACGCGCGGGCGGGGACGAACGTGATCGAGACGGTGTCGGTGTTCAACCCCTTCCAGAGCAAGTCGCTCGACGTGGTGTTCACGTTCCGGTACACGGACGGGTTCACGCTGACGCGGACGGTGGCGCTGGCGGGCCAGGACCGGTTCGACTTCGACCTGCACACGTACCAGCCGATCCTGGACCAGGGCGCGAAGAACAAGCGGTTCTACTACTCGATCGAGGTCTCCGCGGCGAGCGAGTTCGTGGCCATGATGCGGCACACGGACATCACCGGCGGCGGCGGGTTCGCGACCATCGGCTCGCCATTCGGGACGACCACGGCGCTGAACTCGCCGATCTTCGGTTCCGGCGGCTGATCGAGCGTCGGCGGGTCACGCGTCGGGACGCGGCCGGGGTGATCCACGCAGCAGGCGGCGGGCCCCGCGCGCGGCCAGGCGGAATGGCGCGGCGATCGGGCCGGGCAGGGCGTCCAGCCAGCGGTGGAGCGCGCGCGAGGCGCGGACGACGGGCTTGGCTTCGTATTCGGCGCGGAGGCGCGCGGTCTCGGCCGTCGCGGCGTCGGCGCGGGCGGAGGCATCCTCGGCCCGGCGTTGCTGGTCGTGGAGCCGGCCCTCCAGCTCGCGGGCCCAGTTGCGCAGGTCGCGGATGACGATGGCGTTGCCGTCCTCGTCGAGCCAGTTGGCGTCGGCGCGTCGGAGCAGCGCGTTGGACCGGGCGAGCAGCTCGGGGCCGTGGGCGGCGTAGAGCGCGGCGTGGTTCGACATCAGGCGGCGGAAGAGCGACTCGTGCCGGGCGGTTGCGTCGTGGATCATGGTGGCGTGGCTGTGGCGACGCCAGACGAAGAGGGGCTCGCGCACGCGCACGCCGCGCCAGCCGCGGGAGGCGAAGCGGAGCCAGAGGTCCCAGTCCTCGTAGCCCTCGCGCATGGACTCATCGAACCCGCCGGCGTCGCGGAAGCAGTCGGCGCGGACGAGGGCGGTGACGGGGTGCAGGTTCGTGACCATCAGGAGCACGGGGTCCCAGGCGGGGACCTTCCAGACGCCCGACCCGAGCTCGACCAGCCGCTCCTGGCAGTACGCGTGGGAGGCGCGGGGGGAGCCGTCGCCGGAGCAGAACGTCAGTTCCTCGTGCAGGCGGCGGACGAAGCTCGGCTCGACCCAGTCGTCGGCATCGAGGAAGGCGAGGTACTCGGTCGCGGCGAGGGCGGCGCCGGCGTTGCGGGCGGCGGAGAGGCCGCGGTTGGGCTGGTGGATCACGCGGACGCGCTCGCCGGCGCAGGCGTCGCAGCGCGCGGGCGTGGCGCCGTCGTCGGAGCCGTCGTCGACCACGACGACGCGGGTGTCGGCGTGTTCCTGGGCCAGGCACGAGCGAACGGCGTCGGTCACGAACGCGCCGTGGTTGTAGCACGGGATGACGAAGGTCACGCTCGGCACGCCGGAGTTCATGCTGATCGATCGCCGCGCCGGCTCCTTGCCCCGCCCCGCGCGTCCGCCGGTAGGGTAGTGACCGCGCGCGGGGCGTGAACTGTCCCCGGGTGGGCGCGGGGCCAATACTCCCCGCACATGGGCGACTTCTGGGCGCTGGCCCGACGCATGCTCCGGTACCGCGGGACGCTGTCGCTGGCGATGGTGTTCGCCGCCGTTTCGGCGGGAGGGCTGGGGGCGGGGCTGCTGGCCATCGCCCCGATCCTGCGCGCGATCCTGGGGCGGGAGGACTCGGGGGGGTTGCGGGAGTACGCGGCGTCGCTGGGCCCGGGGTGGACGCGGTTCGTGCCTTCGGCGTGGCTGGGGGCGCTGCCCTCGGACCGGTACCACAGCGTGCAGTGGGTGGTGCTGGGGCTGATCGCGCTGACGATGGTGGGAGCGGTCGCGAATTTTCTGCACGCGTACCTGTCGATGACGGTGCAGAGCCGGACGGTCGCGGACATCCGGCACGAGGCCTTCGAGCGCGTGCTGCACCTGCCGCTGCGGCAGGTGGTGTCGGGGGCGGCGTCGGGGGGGCGGCCCTCGGCGGCCGCGTCGCTGGCGGTGATCGGGGGCGGGAGCGCGGGAGCGGCCGGGGTGGGGAGCGGCGCGGCGGACCTCGTGAGCCGGATCGTCTACGACACCGGGACGCTGAGCGGGGGGTTCAACTCGCTGCTGAGCAAGGCCGTGGCCCAGATGACCAAGGGCGCGGCGGCGCTGGCGGTGGCCCTGGTGGTGAGCTGGCCGTTGACGCTGGCGGCGCTGCTGGTGGCCCCGGTGCTGGCGACGGTGATGCGGAAGCTGGGCAAGCGGATCCGGCGCGCCTCGCGCACGGGGCTGGAGGCGCAGGCGGGTCTGTATCACGCGGTGGGCGAGACGGTCGACGGGATGCGGGTGGTGAAGGTGCACGGGGCCGAGGCCGCCGAGCTGGGTCGGTTCGACGAGCTCAACGCGCGGGTGATGCGGCAGGAGTTCCGGGTGCGGACGGCGCGGGCCCTGGCGAGCCCGCTGGTGGAGTCGCTGGCGATCGTGGTGCTGGCCGGGCTGGCGCTGATCGCGGCCAAGGCGATCATCGACGGCGAGCTCGAGGTGGACCGGTTCATCCTCGCGTTCGGCTCGCTGGGGGTGGCGGGCGCGGCGCTGCGTCCGCTGACGGGCGTGCTCAACGACATCCAGCAGTCCGCCGCCGCGGCGCGCCGGCTGCGCGAGCTGCTGGGGGCCGCGCCCGAGGCGGACGGCCCGGGCCCGGAGCTGGCGCGGCACCGGTCGTCGCTGGAGTTCGACGCGGTGAGTTTCACGTACCCGGGCGCGGCGTCGCGGGCGCTGGACGGATTCTCGGCGACGATCCGGCACGGCGAGCGGGTCGCGTTCGTCGGTCCGAACGGCTCGGGGAAGACCACGCTGCTGTCGCTGGTGCCGCGGCTGTTCGAGCCTGACACGCCCCCCGGGGGGGGCGGGGGGCGGATCCTGGTGGACGGGACGGACATCCGGGGCGTGACGCTGCGTTCGTTGCGGGGACAGATCGGCGTGGTGACGCAGGAGACGGTGCTGTTCCGGGGTTCGGTGCGGGCCAACATCGCGTACGGGCGGCCGGGCGCGACGGACGCGGAGGTGCGGGACGCGGCCCGCCGCGCCCGCGCCGAGGAGTTCATTCTGGCGCGGCCGTTGGGTTACGACGAGCAGGTCGGCGACCGGGGCGGCGCGCTCTCGGGTGGCCAGCGGCAGCGCCTGGCCATCGCGCGCGCGATCCTGCGGGACCCGGCGATCCTGATCCTGGATGAGGCCACGAGCATGATCGACACGGAGTCGGAGTCGCGCATCAACGAAGCGCTGGCCGAGTTCGCCCGGGGGCGGACGACGCTGATCGTGGCGCACCGCAAATCGACGATCCTGGCGGCCGACCGCATCGTGGTGATGGACGGGGGCAGGCTCATCGACCAGGGAACGCACGCGGAGCTGGTGTCCCGCTGCCCGCTGTACCGGCAACTGGCGGGCGAGGCGTAGGCCCGCGGGGAGCCGACGGATCGCGCGCCCGCCCCGACCTGTCCTGTCCGGGCCGCAACCCGGGTGCCCGGGCGGGCCGTGGCGGGTCTTTCCGGTCCCGTTCGCTCCGGATTCCGGGAACTTTCCCGCCCGTCGGGAGTCTCAGTAGTGGCCGCCGGCGGGAAGGTCATGGGGACGGTGGTTCCCGGACAGGGTTAGGCGGCGCGGAGGAACCTCCATGCGTATCCGCATCCTCGCCGCGCTGGCCGTCGCCTGCGTGACGTTCGGCGCGCTCGTTCATGCACAGGTCGCGTCCGCGCCCGACGACGGGCGGACCATCGTGCCGTGGCGTTCGGTCCGCCCCGACCGGGTGCGGGCCGAGGCGGTGCGGGTGCGGTCGGTGGGTGTGGCGGTGACGATCGAGGACCAGGCCTGCACGACGGCCCTTGACTTTGAGTTGTTCAACCCGTCCCCGTTGCCGCAGGAAACGGAGTTGCTCATCCCCGTGCCCGAGGGCGTGGTGGTGCGGTCGTTCCAGTACGACGGGACGGGGCCCGAACCGACCACGGCCGTGCTGCCGCGGGACGAAGCGCGGCGGGCGTACGACTCGATCGTGCGGCGTTCGCGCGATCCGGGGTTGCTGGAGTTCGCGGGGTCCGGTGCGATCCGCACGTCGGTGTTCCCGGTTCCCGCCGGCGCGGCTCAGCATGTCCGGATCACCTACGAGCAGGTGCTGCAGGCGGACGGGGCGCGGGTGGATTATGTGCTCCCGCGGTCCGATTCGTCGTCACCCGAGCGGGGCGTCGAACTGGTGCGGTGGTCCATGTCGGCGGAGATCCGCTCGTCGCGACCGATCACGACGGTGTACTCGCCGAGCCACGAGCTGGCGCTGGACCGGCGGGCGCCCGGGCACGTCGCGGCCCGGGTCGCGGAATCGGCGTCGCGCCTGCCCGGATCGTGGCGGCTGTCGTACCTGATCGCCAGGCCCGATGCGTCCTCGCCCCTGCCCGCGACGGTCATGGCGTACCCCGATCCGTCGCTGCCCGGCGGGCGGGGGGGCTATTTCATGCTGCTGATGGGCATGCCCGCGGCGGCGCCCACCGAGGCGGCGCGGGTGAAGCGTGAGGTGACGCTGGTGATCGACCGCTCGGGCTCGATGCGGGGCGGGAAGATCGAGCAGGCGCGCCAGGCGGCGTTGGACGTGCTCGAGGGGCTGGAGCCGGGCGAGTTCTTCAACATCATCGACTACTCGGACTCGGTGGCGTCGTACGCGCCCGCCCCCGTCGAGAAGACCGGCGCGTCCCTGGCCGGGGCCCGGGCGTACGTGTCCGGCTTGCGGGCCGAGGGGGGCACGTTCCTGCACGGCGCGCTCATGGAGTCGCTCCGGCCCGCGCCGACGCCCGGCGCGCTGCCGCTGGTGCTGTTCCTGACGGACGGGCTGCCGACGATCGGCGAGCGGTCGGAGGTCGCGATCCGCGAGGGCGCGAAGAATGGGAATGTCCACCGGCGGCGGATTTTCACGTTCGGCGTGGGCCTGGACGTGAACACGCCGCTGCTGTCGGGGCTCGCCGCGTCCAGCCGGGGCGCGCCGACCTTCATCCTGCCCGACGAGAGCGTGGAGGTGAAGGTCTCGCAGGTCTTCCGGCGGTTGCGCGGGCCGGTGCTGGCGGCGCCGCGGCTGAGCGCGGTGGGGGAGGGCGCCGGGGCGGGCGGTGCATCGGCGGTGCGTGAGGCGCAGCCCGGGGTGATCCCGGATCAGTTCGATTCGGATCAGCTGATCGTGCTCGGTCAGTACACGTCGGCCGCGCCGATGAAGCTCAAGCTCGAAGGCGAATACCTGGGCGAGCCGCGGACATTCGAGGTGGCGTTCGACCCCGCATCGGCGTCGGTCCGGAACGGGTTCGTGCCGCGGCTGTGGGCGATGCGGAAGATCGGGTCCCTGATCGACGCGGTGCGGCAGGCGGGGGCGGACGGGCGGAACTCGTCGTCGGACACCGCGACCAAGGAGCTGGTGGACGAGATCGTGCGGCTGTCCATGCGGTTCGGCATCATGACGGAGTACACCTCGTTCCTGGCCACCGAGCCGGTGATCGGGCGCGCGACCATCGGCGGCGAGACGGGGCGGCCGGCGGCGCCGGTGTCGCAGGCGCCCGCGGCCGCGAAGAAAGCGTTCGACGATCGCAACGCGACGCGGTCCGGTCTCGGGGCCGTGAACCAGGAGCAGAACGGCGCCGCGCTGCGCGACGCCGCGCAGGCCGGCGCGGGCGGCGGCGGGTACCTCGATTCGGACATGAAGCACGTCGAGGTGCGCTCGGTGCGGAATGTGGCGGACCAGTCGTTCTTCTTCCGGGGGGAGCGCTGGGTCGATGCGCGCCTGATGCGGGACGAGAACGAGAAGCCGGACCGCACGGTCGAGTTCGGCACGCCGGAGTACGACGCGGTGGTGGAGGCGCTGGTCAAGGCGAACCTGCAGGCGGTGCTCGCCTATCCCGGCGAAGTCCTGGTCCTGCTGGACGGAGCGCGGACGCTGATCCGGCAGCCCTGAGCGCGAGCGGCTACGCTCGGCGCATGACGGGCAAGCGAACGCTGGTGTCCTCGGGCGCGCCGTGGGAGTCGATCGTCGGCTACAGCCGCGCCGTTCGGGTGGGGAACGTGGTTCACGTGTGCGGGACCGCGGCGGCGAACGCTGACGGCTCGGCGCACGCGCCGGGGGACGCGGGGGCGCAGGCGCGGGCCATCCTGGCGAAGATCCGGTGGGCGCTGCGGGAGGCGGGCGCGGAGTTGCGGCACGTGGTGCGGACGCGGATCTACGTCACGGACATCTCGAGATGGGAAGAGGTGGGGCGGGCCCACGGCGAGTTCTTCGGTGACGCGCGGCCCGCGACGACCATGGTCGAGGTGTCGCGCCTCATCGCGCCGGGCATGATGGTGGAGATCGAGGCCGAGGCGATTATTGATGACGGGTGAGTGATCGCGGGCCCGGGTCGCGCGTCTCGGTCGCTCAGCGGCGCGGGTTGCGCCGGGGCTCGGACGACGCGGGTGGCTTGAGCGGGAAGGGGCCTCGCCTTGGCGGGGCGGGGGGGGGGGGGGTGGGGGGGGTGGGGGAACGACACGGGCGCCACCAAACGGGCCCGACGGGGAAGAGGGCGGGGCGTGAGGATCGGGCGGGGGTGCGGGCTCGGACGGGGCATCGTTGAGCGGCGGGGGCTCGGCGTCGATGGGACGAGCGAAGATGAGCCGGCCCGCGGCGGTCTGCAGGGAGCTGCTGACCTCGACGCGGAGGGCTTCCTCGAGGCGGTCGGCGGCGCGCTCGACGACGACCATGGTGCCGTCGTCGAGGTAGGCGACGGCCTGGCCCGGCTGCTCGCCCGGGCGGACGGGCCGGACGGTGAGCTGCTCGCCGGGGAGCAGGGAGGGGCGGAGCGCGACGGCGACCTCGTTGATGTTGATGACGCTCACGCCGTGGATGCCGGCGACTCGGGCGAGCCCGGAGTCGGTGGTGACAACGGTGGCGGAGAGGGATCGGGCGAGCTCGACGAGCTGGTGGTCCACGGAGGCGCCCGGGGGCGTGGTCTCGTCGATGGTGAGGTCGATGGGGGCGGCGCGCTGGAGGCGTCCGATGATGTCGAGGCCGCGTCGGCCCTTGGCGCGCTTGGCCTTGTCGCCGCTGTCGGCGAGGGCCTGCAGCTCGTGGATGACGAAGCGGGGGATGATCACGGGCTGCTGGATCAGGCCGCTGCCGGCGACGTCCGCGATGCGGGCGTCGATCAGCGCGGAGGTGTCGAGCACGAGGGGGCGCGGCCCGCGAAGCTGGCGGGCGAACTCGACGTAGGGGATGACGAGCCGGAAATCGTCCTTGGTCTTGAGCACGGTGACGATGGCCAGGTAGGAGAGGGCGATGCCCACGAGCGTCTTGCTGGTGAGGATGAGGCCCGAGTCGCGGATGTCGTTGACCTGCACCAGCAGGTCGATGATCTGCCCCAGCGCGTAAGTGGCCAGCAGCGCCACCATGAGGCCGAGGAAGATCCCCAGCAGCGTGCTGATGCGTTTCCAGGTCGTGAGCAGGTCGATCGAGACCACCGCCAGCGCCAGGCCCACGGCCACCGTGAGCACGACCGACCAGCCGCTCTTGAGGGCCAGCCCCGCCGGACCGGGCAGACCCTGCGGCAGGGCGTCGGTGTTGAGAACGGTGAGCACCGTTACCGTCATGAAGAGCACGGCGAAGGAGAGGCGGACGATGCGCGTGAGCGTGGCCCGCTCCTGCACCGCGGTCTCGTACGGGGTGGGAACGCCGCGCGGCGGGTCGGGGAGCGTGGGCGCGGCGTCCGCGGTCGTCGGGGCGTGCGGGTCGGCCGTAGGGGTGGTCACGTCGGCAGTCTATCCGGTTCATGGAGGGAGGCGGCCTACCCGGGCGGGACGGTCGGGGGTAGGATCCCGCGTCGATCGGCACCCCCCGAGAAGACGGCCGGGCCCGGTACACGGGTGGCCCGTGAACCTGGTCAGGGCTTGACCGCAGCAGCCATAAGCGGCCGTCATCCGGTGCCGCCGGTGTCCTGGCCGTCTTCCAGGGGGGTGTCGTGCGCGGCCGCGTCCGCGCCGGGCGACATCGGGCGCGTACCCTTTTGCGCCATGGCCTACACCGCCCTCGCCCGCCGCTACCGCTCGCGTTCCTTTGATGAACTGGTCGGCCAGGATCCCGTGGCGCGGACGCTTCGGAAGGCGATCGAGACGAACCGGGTGGCGCACGCGTACCTGTTCACGGGGACGCGCGGGGTGGGGAAGACCTCGACGGCGCGGATCTTCGCCAAGGCGCTCAACGCGCCCGGGGATGAGCCCGCGGACGTGGCCGAGGCGATCATGCAGGGCCGCGACACGGACGTGATCGAGATCGACGGGGCGAGCAACAACAAGGTCGAGGAGGCGCGGGAGCTGATCGCCAACTCGGTGTACCGCCCGTTGCGCGGCCGGTACAAGGTCTACATCATCGACGAGGTTCACATGCTCACGACGCAGGCGTTCAACGCCCTGCTCAAGACCATGGAGGAGCCTCCCGAGCACGTCGTGTTCGTGCTCTGCACGACCGAGGCGCACAAGGTGCCGGCGACGATCCAATCCCGGTGCCAGCGGTTCGATTTCCGGGCGCTGCCGACCGCCCAGATCGCGGCGCACCTGGGCGAGGTGGCGCGGGCGGAGGGCGCGGAGGCGGACGCCGAGTTGCTGCACGCGGCGGCGCGCCTGGGCAACGGCTCGATGCGCGACGCCCTGTCGCTGCTGGACCGGCTGCTGGCGTCGGGTGAGAAGCGCCTGACGGTGGGGCTGCTCGAGTCGCTGCTGGGCCTGCCCGATCGGCAACTGATCCACGACCTGGTCGAGGGGTGCGCGACGGGCGATCCGGCGGTGGTGCTGGCGCGGGCCGACGAGCTGCAGCGCCGCGGCGTGTCGCCCGATCAGCTCGTCGAGACGCTCGCGGAGCGCCTGCGCGACCTGATGGTGCTGGGCGTGTGCGGGCCGGAGACGGAGCTGGTGGACCTGCCGCCGGAGGCGCGGCGGACGGCGCTGGAGCAGGCGCGGAAATTCGACACCGCGGGGCTGGTGCACATGATCGCGCTGTGCGACGCCTCGGGCCGGTCGTTGCGGAACAGTTCCGCGCCGCGCGCCATCCTCGACGCGGTGCTGGTGCGGCTGGCGCTGACGGAGCGATTCGCGGACGCGGCCGCGGTGGCCGCGGGCGCGGGCGTGACCGTGGGTCGATTCGGATCGGGCGCGGCGGCGGCGGGAGGGCCCGAACCAAAAAAACACTGACGGCGGCGACGGGCCCGAGGCCGGCGCCGCCCGACGCACCGCCGGCGCGGGAGCCGCTGCCCGGGGCCGATCGTCCCGCCGGCGCGGCGGAGGTCTGGTCCGCGGTGGTGCGCGCGGGGGCGAGCCGCGTCGCGACGCGGGCGGTGCTGGAGTCGGCCGCGCTGGTGTCGCTGGACGGTCCGCGGGCGGTGCTCGCGTGCCCGCCCGAGTATCGCGCGATGGCCAGGCAGCGGCTGGGCGCGATCGGCGAGCTCTTCGAGCAGGTCTGCGGACGGCCCGTGGTGGTGACGCTTCAGGAGGCGGGCGCGGCGTCGGACACGGCCGACGGCGGTCGCGCGATCGAGTCCGGCATGGCGGCGCCGCCGCGCGAGGGGCGGCCGTCCGCGCCCGCCGCCAACCCCGCCGACCACCCGATCGTGAAGCGGACCATGGAGTTGTTCTCGGCTCGGATTGTGGACGTACGGCCGGCGGCGCGCGCCCCGGCGGCGCCGGAGGAGGTCTGATGTGTTCGACGCGTTGAAGGCCGCGGGGCAGGTCGCCGCGCTCATGAAGAACCGCGAGGCCATCGAGGGGGCGATGGCGCGGGTGAAGGCCCGGCTTCCGGACCTGCGGGCGGTGGGGTCGGCGGGTTCGGGGGCGGTGCGGGTGACGGCGAGCGGGGACATGCGGATCGTCGAGGTGACGATGGACCCGGTCATGGCGTCGAACCTGGGCGGCGAGGCGTCGCGGCAGACCGCGCAGGGGCTGATCGTCGAGGCGTCGAACCAGGCGCTCCTGCGGGCGCGGGAGCTGGCCGCCCGCGAGATCCAGCGCGAGGCGGACGCGGTGGGGCTGGGCAATCTGCCCGGGCTGGATCGGCTGCTGGGCGGATGAGCCGCGGTCGGCGCTCGGATGCGCCATCAGGAGAACCGACCCATGCGCTCCCTCCCGCTCCTTGCGCCAACCGCGTTGTCGCCGCGGCGGGCGATCATCGGGCGCACGCTGGGCCTGATACCGGCCACGCTCGGCAGCGAGAGGCCGGAGGGCGAGCTCGTCGAGGATCGGAGATCAGCCGCGTGCAAGCCTGGGATCGCCGCGATCGCCCCGTACCGGAAGATAACCGGCGCCGGGCTCGCGGAGGGCGTGGCGTTCGTGGGCGTCCCGCGATGAGCGACACAGGAGCGGCCGTACGGCCCATTCCCGGCGTGGAGGTGTGGCGTCTCTCCGGTCCGCCGCGCGTGGAATGGGTCGAGGGTGCCGCGCCCGCCGCGCACCCTGACGCGGAGCGTGTCTGGCGTGACGCGGTCGCGGCCAACCCGCGGCTGCACGATGCGCCGATCGTGGTGGTGGCGGGCGCCGATCGATCGGGTCTGGTGCGCTGCCGCGCGGGCTCGTACCGAGCGTTCGTGGTGTCGGGGCTGCTCGCGGACGAGGGCGGAGCCGGGGGATCGACGCTGGTCGAAGCGTTGGGCGTCACGGGGTGCGTGCGGCGGACGGCGGCGGGCGTGCGATCGATCCTGCTCGGGCGGCGCGGGCGGGGAACGCGGATCTACGGCGGCATGTGGGAGACCGCCCCGCGCGGCGGGGTGGAGCCGCCGGGTCGCGGCGAATGCCTGGGGATGACGCTGCTGGTGGAGCAGCTGCGGCGCGAGCTGCGGGAGGAAGTGGGGGATTTGCCCGGCGACATGCGGGCGACGCCGATCGCGTTGGTGCGCGACCACGTCGCGCACACGCTGGACGTGGTGTTCGATCTGGATGCGGGGGACGTCCCGGCGGGAGCGGCGGGCGACACGATCGCGCGCAGGGGATGGGAGTACAGCGACGTCCGCTGGGTGCGCGACGCGGCGCGGGGGGCGCCGGGCATCGAGGGCGGGTCGCTGTCGCCGCCCACGGCGGCGCTGCTGCTGGCTCGGGCCGCCTGGGGGGTCTAGGACGCGCTCGAGTTCGCGGTTGGGCGACGCCATCCGGATTCGGCATCGCGTTCCAGCACGCCCGCGGACTGCTTGATGCAGCGGCGGCAGATGCTCGCGTCGCCGCGTAGCGGGCTGCGCCAGCGCGGTTCGGCGCGGGACTCGAGGCACATGGTGCAGGGCCGCGGGTCGGGTTCCGGGCTCGGGGTGCTCGCGGCGGGGTCGAGCACGGCCCGCGCATACGCGATGGTCAGGCAGTGCCCGCAGATGAGGCTGCCCTGGTGGCCCTCGACCATGGGGCGCGATTCGTCCCACGCGGCGCGGCAGAAATCGCAGCGGAAAAACTCGTTGCCCTGCGCACCGGGGTCGTGCATGACGAACGGTAGGGCTGACCGGTCCCGACGCGGCGGCGCCTTCACGCAATCTTGATGCGCGCGCCCTTGCGGACGCGCAACACGTGCCTTCGCAAGCGATTGCGCGGCGGTCGGGCGCGGTTCTCCACCGCGCATGAACGGCTCCGCGAGTCGGGCGGCTGGCGCGCGAGATCGTCACTGGCCGTGTCTTTGCGCAACCTGCACGGAACGTTAACCGTTGTTCGGCGCGCGGCCGTCTAATCTCTGCCCGCACGAATGGCGTTGGCGAACGTACGCACGGGAGCGAAGCGAATGAAGAGAGACAATCGGGCGTTCACACTCATCGAGTTGCTTGTGGTCATCGCCATCGTGGCGCTGCTTGTGTCCATTCTGCTTCCCACGTTGGGCGGAGCCCGGGCCACGGCGCGGACCACGCAGTGCGCGGGGAACATCCGCGCCGTCGGGCTGGGGGTCGCGTCGTACGTCGCGGACCAGCGGTACTTCCCGCCCGCGTATGTGTACGGGGCGGAGACCACGGGTTCGTACTGGCGGGTCGAGGATCAGAAGAAGAAGCCGGAGTTTCCTGAGAACGGTTACATCCACTGGTCGTACTCGCTGTTCGAGAACGGCGGGACGGTTGCCGAAGAAGCGTTCCAGTGCCCGACGCTGCCGCGTCGGGGCGCGCCCCGGACCAACCCGGGCCCAGATCCTGAGAATTGGGAGCCCGGGCAGATCAACGGCGTCGGGCAAGGTCCTCCGGGCGCGGCGACGCCGCAGGACCGCCAGGCGCGCCGCATCGCGTATACCGGGAACCACGCGATCTTCCCGCGCAACAAGTTCACCCCGGCGGCGAACGAGCGGAGCGACCGGCTCGTGAACGGCTCGGGCGTCGATGCGTCCGCGAAGGGCGCGGCGGGCGTGATCCTCGCCACCGAGTTCGCATATTACAACGACTGGCGTTCGCTTTACGATCCGGACGACAACGTGATCAAGAGCCATCGGCCGGTGACGCCGTTCGTGGGCGGCTCGTCCCCGGACGTGTACCGTGAGCCCGACATCGGCGACGAGCCGCGGTTTTTCTACCCGAACAAGTCGTCGATCTACCCCGTGTCGAGGATCGGCGAGTCGATGATCGTGGACGCCAACTCGACGCTCAACGCGGTGGGCCGGCATCACCCGGGCGGGAGCAAGGACTTCGGGGGCACCGCCAACTTCGTATTCGTGGACGGGCACGTCGAGCAGTCGAACATCCTGGACACGGTGACCAAGCGTCAGTGGGGCGACCGGTTCTACTGCCTGACCGGGCGCAACAACAAGGTGAGCTGGCAGGACTTCTGATCCGCGCGTGAACGGCCGTCGGGGCGGAGGGGCCGACGGTCGGGCCGGAGCGGGCACAGGCTGTGTGTTGCACCCGTGCCGCGCGGTTTCCGCGCGCCGCGGGGGGAAGACGACGGAGTGGAAGGGTTTCGGAAGACACCAATTCTGCAGGGAGAAACGTCATGAAGAAGAGAATCGCCTTGATGCTCGCGGCGGGCACGACCGCGTGCCTGGCCACGGCCGCCAACGCCCAGTTCGTGATCAACGAGACGGGCGCGACGCTGCTGGAGAACTACCTCAAGTCCAACGCGGCCACCAACGATTACTGGGATGTTGACGGCGACGGCGTGGCCCGCAAGTTCGGCACGAACGACCAGCTCGCCCCGTACACCTATGACACCATCGGGTACGGCGCGCCCATCTCGGGCGCGGGCGGCCGCTGGTGGGCGCTCAACCTGCGGCTGGTGGGCTCGGTGAACGGGTACCAGGAGCTGGTGGACTACGGCACCACCTTCCTGACGACGGCGGACAACGTCGATCTGAAGTCCAACCGCGCGTCCAAGGCGTTCCACAATCGGCGCCAGTACGTGACCAACCAGACGATCACGGACGCGATCGGCAACTCGCAGAACCCCGGCGGTCTCCCGATCTGCTCCAACACCACGACGCTGCACGCGACGTTCACGGCCGACGAGGTGTTCTCCGGGGGCGGCGTGCGGATCGACTTTGCCGCGGTGGACGTTCCGTCCCGCTGGGCGGTCCGGAACGGCGCCAACGTCGACGCGGACCCCACCGATGTTCCCGGAACGGCGGGCTACGGCACGAACCCCCGTCGCTCGGTGAACAAGCAGGGCACGTCGGCCGGCGCCGACCTCGACAACCTCCTGGCGAATCTCGGCGCGCGCAACCTGAACACGGGCAACCCCGACGCGAACACGATCTTCGACACGCTCATCTGCTACGCCCCCATTGCCCCGCTGACGAACCTGGGCACGGGCTACAACAGGATCGACGCCTCGGATTTCCGTCAGCTCCTCTCCACGGGTCGGAACTTCAAGGGCGAGAACCTCATGGTCGTCACCCGCGACTCGGGCTCGGGCACGCGGAACGGCTTCACCAACTCCCTCTGCCTCGATCCGTCGTGGGGCGTGGGTGAGAACGTCGGGCCGCTCTCGGCGCTGCCCGAGCAGAACATCCTCGGCCCGGACCTGATTCCGTCCAACAAGAACGGCAACGCCGAGGTCGAGTCGGTGGTCCGCAATCACCGTCTCGCGGTCGGGTACGCCGGCGCCGAGCGGGGCGTGAATTCCGGCTGGCTCATCAACGGCCAGATCGAGATCCTGAGCATCCGGAACGACCTCCAGGGCGGGACGCTGCACGTTCGCCCCAACATCGATGCGTTGCTGCTCAACTCGACGGCGGACAGCTTCCGCCTGGGCGGACCTTCGATCCTCGCCACCATCGGCGATCCCCTGGCCGCGTCGGTGGCCAAGGGCGGCAACGCCAACGGCAACCCCCAGGTTCGCAACGAGGAAGCGGCGGCGTTCATCAACAACACCACCCGCTCCGTCGCGGCGTTCATCTCCGTTCCCGGCGGATCGAACACGCTCTTCACGCCCGGCGAGTTCCTGGCCACGCAGTTCTCGCTCCTGGCCGCGTTCGACTCCCTGCCCGCGTTCACCGACCCGTGCAACTGGTCGGCCAACGCCGGCAAGAACGCGGCCCTCCAGACCTACCTCCTGAACAACTCGGTGCTGCGCGACGCGGGCTACTACAACTTCGGCGTGTACACGCTCAACGGCAAGATCCCCACCCGCAAGCTGAACACGGCGTACTCGGACGGCGTGTCGGGCGCATCGAATTTCTACATCCGCTACGACGGCTCGAACCTGACCTATGGCCAGAACCTCAACTCGCGCAACCGCATCTCCGGCGACTTCAACGGCGACGCCCTCCGCAACTGGAACGACTCCTCCGAGCTCGTGAAGGCCTTCCGCTGGCGCTACGATTCGGCGGCCTGGACCCCGGCCAACGGCACCGGGGCCATCGCGGGCGCGCCGGGCACGGAGATCTCCCCCGAGATCATCGGCGATTTCAACGGCGACGGGAACTTCAACCTCGAGGACCTGCGCTACTGGGCCGACGGTCTGGCGCTCGACCCGGCGACCGGCACGCTCGACCGCAAGCGGGGTTTCACGCGGCTGGACGACGCCTATCGCACCCAGACCGGCAACCCCAACGCCAACCTCTTCGTCACCACGCTCGCGACCGGAGTTCCGTACAAGTCCGGCGATACGCGCGGCGACGTGGCCGGCGCGGCCGGAACCGCGCGCGGGTTCGCCCCGGTCGGCTTCGACGGCCGCGTCGATGCCAAGGACATCGACTACGTCTCCAAGCAGTTCAAGCAGAACCCCCGCGTCACCGACGGCCGCGCGGACTGGTCCGACACCTCGGAGGCCAGCACGACCGACCTGTCGGCCGACATCAACGGCGACCTCGGCGTCGATCAGAAGGACGTCTGCGAGCTTGTCACCGTGATCCTCGGGACCTCATTCGGTGATCTGAATCTCGACGGCACGGTCTCCGCCGCCGAGCTCATCACCATCTCCAACAACATCGGCAACCCCGGCGGGTGGGCTCAGGGTGACATGGACGGCGACGGCCAGGTCACCACCGCCGACCTCGCCATCGCGTCGGGATGCGTCAACATCTGCTGCCCCGCCGACGTCAACTTCGACGGCTCGGTCGATGACTTCGATTTCTTCGATTTCCTCAACGATTTCAACAACAACGGCTGCCGCGGCGACTTCAACGGCGACGGGAGCATCGACGACTTCGATTTCTTTGACTTCCTCAACGCATTCAACGGCGGCGCCTGCTGAAAACCGTCCTCATCGTGCGTGACGCGGGAGTATGTTCAGCCGCGTCACACCCAACGCCGAACCCCGAGGGGCTCTCTCTCGGGGTTCTTTGCGTTGCGGGTTCGACGGTCGATCCCCCGCCGCCTCGTCAGGGTTGCAGGCGAGTCGAGCGCCACGCGCCGCCGGCAAATCCCGGGGCGCCGTCCGCCGTCGTCGGTTGCAGCTCGCGCTCCCAGGACGCTCGATCGTGCAGCCGCCCCGATCCCCCGACCCACAACTCGACCCGTCGCGCCCACAGCCGGTAGCCGCCCCAGTGCGGCGGGCGCGGGATGCGCGCATCGCCGCGCACGTTCCAGTCCTCGTCCGCGCGCAGGCCGAACCGCGCCAGCACCGCGCGGGCCTTGTTCTCCAGCTCCTCGCGTGAGCCGATCGGCCGGCTCTGCTCGCTGGTCCACGCCCCCACGCGGCTGATGAGCGGGCGGGTCGAGAAATACGCGTCGCTCTCCGAGTCCGGAGCGAGCGTCACCGGGCCCTCGAACCGCACCTGGCGGTCCAGCGCGTCCCAGTGGAACACCGCCGCGGCGTGCGGGTTCTGCCCCAGTTCGATCCCCTTCCGGCCCAGCCGGTTGGTGTGGAAGACGAGATACCCGCGCGTCGTGTCCATCGCCTTGCAGAGCACGATGCGGGCCGACGGACGGCCCGACGCGTCGGCCGTCGCCAGCGTCATGGCGTTGGGATTGGGCTGGATGTTCCTCGTGTGCGCGTCATCGAACCATGCCCGAAAAAGGGGGAGTGGGTCATCGGGGAGCGCGGCGTCGAGCCGTTGCGACACCGCCGCCGCGTCGGATTGATCGAACGTGGCCATGTTCCGATGGTACCCGTCAGCCCCGCGTGAGTGGTTGAGCGGCGACCTCGCGCGGCGGGCTCGGGCGGGGCGCACCGTGCAAAGCCTGTCGATCGGAGCGATCGAGCCCCGCGGGCGAACGGGCCCCGCTACGTTTGCTGCGATGTCCACCTCGGGGTCCAACCCGTTCAATCTGCAGGACTTCGGCCCGTCGCGCCGGCGTCGGGGCGAGGAGCCGCCTCGTCCGAGGCTGGGCAAGCTCTTCGATATCGAGCCGCCCTCGGCCCCCGAGGCGGAGATGTCGCTGCTGGGGTCCATGCTCCTGGACGGCCGGGTGATCTCGGACGTCATCAACCTCGTGCGGGGGCCCGAGGCGTTCTATTCCGATGCGCACGCGGCGATCTACCAGGCCGTCGTCGAGTATTACGACAAGCACCGGACCGTTGACCTGGTGCAGATCACCGACACGCTCCGGGACCGCAAGGTGCTCGATGCGCTGGGTGGGCCGGCGTACCTGGTGCGGCTGGCCGAGGGCGTCCCCTCGTCGGTCAACGCGCCGCACTACGCGCGCCTGGTGTCCGAGAAGCACAAGCTGCGCCGCCTGATCGACGCCGCGGGCCAGGTGCTCTACGACGCGTACCACGCCGGGCAGCTGGGCCCCGAGGGCGCCCGCGAGGTGGTGGACGTTGCCGAGCAGCGGATCTTCGAGATCGCGCAGGAGCAGCAGTCGTCCGACCCGCAACTGCTCAAGGACCTGCTCCAGATCGAGCTGGACCGGCTCGATTCGGCCCAGGGCGTGGGCATCTCCGGCGTGCCGACCGGCTACCACGAGCTCGACGAGCTGCTCTCGGGGATGCAGCCGGGCGAGCTGATCATCCTGGCGGCGCGACCGTCGATGGGCAAGACCGCGCTGGCGCTGAACATCGTCGAGCAGATCGCCCTGGGCTCGTCGGGGCCGTTCGATTCGGCGGCTCGGCCCGGGCACCCCGTCGGGCTCTTCTCACTGGAGATGTCCAAGTCGTCGGTGACGCAGCGGCTCATCTCGGCCCGCTCGGGCATCTCGACGCACGCCATGCGCACGGGCCGCCTGCACGAGAGCGACTACCAGAAGCTGATCGCGGCCTGCTCCGAGCTGGGCGAATCGACCATCCTCGTCGATGACACCCCGGGCCTGACGGCCCTGCAGTTGCGGGCCCGGGCCCGCCGCATGGTGGCCCAGCACGGGGTGCGGGCGCTCATGATCGATTACCTCCAGCTCCTCTCCGCGCCCAACGCCGCCCGGGAGTCGCGCCAGGTCGAGGTTTCGGCGATCTCCCGCTCGGTCAAGGCGCTGGCCAGGGAGCTGAACGTGCCCGTCATCTGTCTTTCGCAGCTCAACCGCGGCCCGGAATCGCGCGAGTCCAACCGCCCCCGTCTGAGCGACCTGCGGGAGTCGGGCTCCATCGAGCAGGACGCCGACGTGGTGGTCCTGCTGCACCGCGAGGAGTACTACCACGTCGGCAACCCCGAGTGGGCCGCCGACCCGGACAACGCGGACAAGGTGGGGGTCGCCGAGCTCATCGTGGCCAAGCAGCGCAACGGACCCACCGGCATGATCCGGCTCACCTGGGATGCGCACACCACCCGCTTCAAGAACTACGCGTCAGGGCATTCGGCGTACCAGCCGCCCGCTCATGTCGCGCCGCGCGCCGCGCCCCTACCGGCCCAGCCCGCTCCCTTCGCGTCGGCCCCGCGCGCCGCCGCGCCCGATGCGGCCCCGCGCGTGCAATTCCCCGCCTCCGGCCCCGGCGGCCCTCCCGCGTTCGCGCCCGGCGGCAAGAGCGGCCCGGTGGCGGACTTCCGCGACGGCGGGGGCCCCGATCGCGATGAGGAGCCTCTCGACCTCCCGCCGCCCGACACGGAACGCGACGAGGAACCGCCGTTCTGACGCCGATCCGATGTTCCGCATCCCCGCGGCACGCGTCTACCCCTCGAAGCCCTTGGCCCGGAGTTTCAGCGCCTCGCGCTGGAACCACTCCTTCCACTTCGTGTCCGTCTCCAGCAGCAGGGCCCGCTTGATGTTCTGCGCGGTCACGTCGTTCCCCTTGCCGCGCTCCTGGTCGAGCACCGCGGAGGCCCGCAAGGCCGGCAGGTGCTCGGGGTCGCGCTGCAGGGCCAGCTCGTAGTACCGGCTCGCCTCGTCCGGGTACCCCGCGCGGTCCCAGATCACCCCCAGCGATGTCGGCGGGCGCGGGTCGCGCGGCAGCAGGTCCATGGCACGCTTGAAGGCCTCGGACGCGGCCATGGTCTTCTGATCCTCCAGCAGCAGGGCGCCGAGGTTGTTCCACGCCGCGCCGAAATCGCGGTACTCGACCACGGCCCGCTTGTACAGGTCGATGGCCGCGGCGAGGTCCCCCTCGCGCTCGGCGGCCTGGGCGTCGCGCGCCAGCGCGTGGGCACGCTCGATCTTCAGGCCCGTCTCGCTGAGTTCCTGGCCCGATCCGGCCCCGGCCCCGCCGGCGGACGCGCACCCGTGCATGACGACGCACGCGACCAGCACGAGCCCCGAGAGGCCGATGATCCGATTCCTCCGCATGCCCTCGCTCCTTCCCGTCGTCAGTTCCGTCGCTCCCAGCGGGAGACGTCCAGCATGAGTTTCCATCCCACGGAGGTTTCGAGGCTCGTGCCCGCGTTGAGGCGGACCTGCGAGACCTCCATGCCCGGGGCGACCTTCAGGCACTCGCGGATCACCGCCAGCACCACCTCCGCGGGCTGATCGTTGACCTCCACCTTCCAGGTCTGCCGCACCAGCTCGCCCCTGCCGCTCGACGAGGAGGGCTGCGCGTCCTGGATCGAGGACTTCTCCGCCGGCACGCCCAGCTGCTTGCGGACCACGTCATCGAGCTTGGACACGATGAGCAGGTCCCGCTTGAACCGCTCCGCGTCGCCGGATTTCACGATGGCGCGGATCGCATCGGACTTCTGCCGCACCGCCTCGGTCTGGGACCGCTCGTACTCCTCCTGCCGCAGCGCCGAGCCCCGGCCCCACCATTCCAGCCCCGCGTACGCCACGCCCACAAGCAGCACGCCCGCGCCCGCGACCAGCAGGTGGCGCGGCGTGTTGCGCCGCTGCGTGTGCGCCGCCGTGGCCGCCAGTTCCGCGCGCGGATCCAGGGCGTCACTCATGGCGTCCCTCCCCCGGGAGGGCCGGTGGACGCTCCGGTCGGCGGGCCGGATTCCGGCGCCGCGGCCCGCTCCATCCAGCGGCCGTTGAGGACGTAGGTCCGGCCCTCGCCGGGGCGGCCGGAGGTGGCCCGACCGCCGGAACCCGTCCAGAGCAACATCTCCTTGGTCTTGGGCGCGGACTGCAGCAGCGTGTCAAGCAGCAAGGGCCCCGTTTCCAGGCCGCCGACTCTCACGGTGACGGACGCGCCTCCGCTGCTGATGGTCAGCAGCGACAGCTCCGGCCGGTCGCCCCCTTCGCCGACGGCCTTGGTGCGGTCGTCGATGGCCGTCAGCACGCGCGTCAGTTCGGCCATCACCGGCCGCTCGGGCCTGGCCTCGCTCCGCGCCTTGTTCAGCTCCGAGAGCTTCGAGTCGAGCAGGCGGGCCGGGTCCGGGTGCGTGGTCGCGTCGGGCACGATCTCCGTCAGGTTGCCCAGCAGCATGAGGCGTTCCTTCGCCAGCCCCGCCGCGCGATCGCGAGCCGCGCCGCTCGCCGATCCGATCCGCCAGCCGAGCGTGCCCACCGCCAGCCCCGCGCACGCCAGGGCCGCAGCGGACCACCCGTGGGCCCACCGGTGGGCCGTGCCGGGCCGCGTGCTCAGCCCCATCAGCGCCCCCCGAGGCGTGATCGACTCGTCGGCCGTCCCTTCCCGAGCCAGACGGGCCAGCGCCGAGCCGACCGGGTCGGCGTCGAAGGCCACGTCGACGGTCGCATCGGGCCACGCGCGTACCAGCATCTCGCCCGAACTGGCCTCGGCCGCGCCCTCCGCACCGGACGTTGTCCCCGGCGGAAGCAGGCACACGACCCGCGCCGGCGCGCCGCCCAGCTGCAGACTCCAGCCGATCCACTCGCCGGCCAGCCGGCCCACCGCCGCGCGGTCCAGGAGCACCGGGCGCGGCTCGTCGGCGCCGATGCCGGTCCGGCGCGCCAGCGTCGCCTCGCGTGCCGACGGCTCGGCGCCGGCGGGGCTGGTGCCGGGCGCTGCCCGCAGCCGCATGGAGCCGCCCGCGAGCAATTCGCCGCCCCGCGACCACGACCAGACGAGGCGGCCGCCGTCCCCGGTCCCCGCGCCGCCGGCCTCCGCGGGCTCGACGATGATCGACGCGAAGATGCCGTCGGATGACGAATCGAGCACCCCGTCGCCCGGCGCGGGCGCCGATCGCGGCGCGTCCCACGCCGCCAGGGCGTGCCACAGACTCATCACCCGGCGCACCACCACTCCCAGCGCGTCCAGCTCATCCACCAGCACCCGCGCTTCGGCGTCGGGCACGCTCACCACCGCCAGACGGCGCACGCCGGACTCGGTCGTCGTGGCGGCCGGGTCCGCGAGCGCCTGCACCGAGCGTTCGATCCCGTATCCGACCGCGGGGTTGCTCCAGGAGGACGCCTTCCCAACTCCGGCGCCCGCTCCGTCCTCGATCGGCTCGTCCGGGCCGCGCG
This sequence comes from Phycisphaerae bacterium, assembly GCA_016794925.1. Lineage (GTDB taxonomy): Bacteria > Planctomycetota > Phycisphaerae > Phycisphaerales > UBA1924 > JAEUIW01. Next base: position 5,856 of record JAEUIW010000023.1, on the reverse strand, counting down.
ACTCCTCCCCCGTTGACAGCGCCGCGGCCACCACCGCGTCGTCATCGCCCGGCGCGTCGAGCCACGTGCAGATGCTCCCCGCCGCGTCGAGGCAGACCGCGGACAGTTCCCGCGCGCCCCCGCGCAGCTGGTCGGCGATCCACGCCGCGCCGCGCCGGATGCTGTCCAGCGCCTCCGTCGCCGAAGCTCCCGCGTCGCCCGGGGACGGCGCGGCGGGCGCGGACGGGAGCTCCCACACTCGGCGGTCGCCCCCGCCGATCAGGCGCAGACGCCGGATTCCCGACCCCCCCGCGCCCCGCTCGACATAGCAGACGACCCCGTTCAACGATCCGGCGCCTCCTCCCGGTGCTCGCGCGGGTCGCGCCGGGTATTGGACAGTGGCAGCGGCGGCGCGTTCAGAGGCGGCGACGTCTGGGGACCGCGTGCCCCGGGTTTCAGCCCGCCGCGGTCGGGGCGCGCCACGCCCGTCCGGTTCACCCCCGGCGGTGTGATCACGCTCTCCCCCATCACCCTGGGGGCGTTCGGCGTGGCGCCGTGGGGGGAAGCCGACGCGGCGCCGTCGGGCCAATACGTGCCCCGTGGCGTGAGCTCCAGCGTGCGCTCCGCACCGTGTTCCGAGACCACCGCGGACTTCGCGTCGACGCGCACCAGCCTCGGTCCTCCCGGCCCGCCCACCTCGGCGCCCTCGGCCACCAGGTGCTGATGACCGTCGTACATCAGCACCGCGAGCGTGCCGGCGCCGCTCGAGATCGAGCCCATGTACTTCCAGTTCACGGCGTGCGGGGGCGGCGGCTCGGCGGGCGACGCTTCCGTGGGCCCCGCCTCACCCTCGGGACGCGGCGTCCACGCCGGACCGGCCGATGCCAGCGTGACCGCGAGGCTCTCGTAGTCGACGGGGGGCGCGGCCTTGGGCGGGGAGAGGGGCGGGGGCGCGGCGGCGCTCGCGGATGCGTCGGCCGACTCCGTGTTCAGGAACGGCATCGGGCTCACCGCGGCGATGGCGCCCACGCCCACGAGCACCGCCGCGGCGGCTTGTGCGCGCACCGCCGTGCGTCGGGCCCAGTCTCTGCCGCGGATCGGAGTTGTCATGGTCCACACCTTATCCCGCGGGCGACGGGGCCGCGCGCCCGAGCCTCAGGGTCGATTCCTGCGTCGGCTTTCTTCCGGGCGGATGCGCGCCCATTCCAGCACGGGCCCGCTGTTGCCGAATCGCTCGCCGCTTGTCTCGTTGACCGGTCGAACCTCGATCAGCCCCGCCCAACGTTCCTCCACCCGGCCTCCGGCCCCGAGGACATCGGCCTCCGCCCACCAGAGCGTGGGGGTGGCTTCGACAAGCGACTCGAAGAGCGTCCGTTCGTCGGGCTTCACGACGGCTTCCTCCATGATCCCGGCGAGCTCGAGCTGCCGAATCGGACCCTGCGCCCGCTTGATCATGATGGCGTTCACCACCTGCTGGGCGGCGTCACCGTCCATGCTCGCCTGCGCAACCGCCAGCAGCACCGGCTCGGGCGCCGAGTTCAGGCTCACGCGCGCCGGGCCGACCTCACGCAGGAGAGCCTGGCCGGTCCCGACCACGCCCCGAGCGGCCTTGGCGCCCGACGCGGCCAGCGTGCGCGCGGCGCGCCGAGCGGCGGACAACGCCGGCTCGGTCAGCCCGCGCGGCTTGCGGAGCGCCGCGCCCTGGGCGTCACCCAGGTACATCCGCACCAGGCCGTCGCGGGGGAGCTTGACCTCGAACGCGAGACCGTCCGGGGTGAGGTTGGAGGCGACATCGTTCTTAACGGTTCGGGCCCAGTCCTTGAAGAGCTCGTTCATCCCCGCCCCGGAGTGATGGCTCTTGTAAACCTCGACTTGCGAATCCGATGCCAGCCGACCGATCCCGACGCGATCGAGGATGATCACGCCCGTTACCCCGACAACAAGGGAGAGCATCACGACGAGCACGAGTGCGAAGGCCCGGTCGCGGGTCATGGCTGGCCTCCACCCGAGGGTGGGCGCGAGCCGGAGCGGATCGCGGGCACGCCCGGGGCGCGCGTGGCTCCGGCGGGCTGGACCTGTCGGCTGGGGCCGCTGCTGGCGGGGCCCCCGGGGCGCGACCCCGCGCCCGTGCGGCCCGAAGGTCCGCCGCCCGCGCCGGACGGTTTGACGCCGTCGTCGGTCTCGTCGGCGGTCTGATCCTCGGACCCGCTGCGCCACATGACCTCGAACATCCAGTCGGCCCAGCCGCCGGACCGGGTCTGGAGCTTGAGCTGGATGTAGGCCGGCAGGTCGTCGGGGCGCAGGGCGCGCAGGGTGTCGGAGGATTCGTTCTTCGCGCGCGCGATCCAATGGACGGAAGCGAGATCGCGGACCAGTTCGACCTCGCCGCCCACGGAACCGTCGGGGGGGATGATGCGCCACCAGAGTGATGGGCCGGCAGGGCGGGGCGTCGGGATCCCGGCGCCCGGTGCCGGCGAGGCGGGGCGGACCTCAAAGACGCCGCGGATCACCGACCCGCCGCCGCCGAACGCGGGAGCCGCGGAAGATGTGGCGTTCTTCGCGCGCGCGTTGGCATCGGAACCGGGCTGGTCGAGCGCGCTTTCATGGAGATAGATGGGATCCGCGCGCAGGACGAGCTCGAAGCGCTGGAACCGGACACCGTCGACGAGCGTGGCGTCGGGCTCGAGGGTCATGCGGCGCGGGAGATTGGCGCCGGGGTCGGGGACGTCGGAAGCCGCGGCGCCGATGGGCTTCGCGGGCGCCTTGAGGTCGGACATGAGCAGCAGGCGAAGGGCCCGGGTCACCGTGCGGTGCGTGCGCACCAGCTCCTGGCGTTCCTTGAGTTTGGTTTCCGCGAGGCGTTGTCCGCGGTCGAGGGACATGAACATCGCCGAGCAGGCCATGACGACCGTGGCGCCGAGGATGGCGGCGAGCGTGACTTCCAGGAGCGTGAACCCGCGCGCGGGGCGTGCCCGATGAACGGGGAATCGGGGGCGTGCGGCGGCGTTCATGGCTTTGATCCCCTTGTGCCGCGCGACGGCGGGGGGGGAGGTGGCGGGGACCCCTTGGCGCCCGGGGCGGGGCCGATGCCCGAGTCGAACAGGCGGCGCTGGAGCTCCTGCTTGTCGTCCATGAGGCGGCCGGCGGCGTCGGGGTTGCGGGAGAGATTGAGCGGGTCGTAGACGCGGGCGATCTGGGCGAGCAGCTCGCCGCGCGGGGCTGAGGATCGCGCGGCGGCGGTCTCGTCCACGGCCCAGACGCTGACGGTCAGGAGCCGGAACCGGTCGGGGTGCTGGGAGGCGATGGCGGCGGAACGGGATGCGGCGGCGGTGGAGGGTGCCGCGGCGGGGGCACGGGCGACGAGCTCGACGGGCTCCTCGCTGATGGACCAGCGGTAGCGCCAGCGGTCGTATTCCTGAGGGAGGTTGTCGTCGCCGACCGCCTTGCGGTCGTCAAGGTACTCGAGCACTTTGCGGTTGGCCAGCTCGTACGCGCCGAGGCGCTGGTCTTCGCGGGTGCGGGCGCCCTGCATGTGGGCCAGGAGCGCTCCGACGGTGACGGCGAGCGTGCCGAGGAGTGCTGCGGCGAGCACGACTTCGATCAGCGTGACGCCGCGGATGGAGTGTGATGCGGCAGTGTTCATGTCGGCCTCCGGCCGAGCCGAACGGGGTTGCGGAACGGGCGTGGCGGGCGCGCGCGCGGCTACTTGCGGTTCTCCATGGTCCAGACGCTGATGTCGTCGGCGTTCCCGGCGATGCCGTCCTTGCCGAGGCTGTAGAGGTCGTACGGCCGTTGGCCTTCGGCGGCGTCGGCGTAGATGATGTAGACGAGATTGCGGTTCCAGGGGTCCTGGGGAATCTTGGTGAGCATGCCTCCGCTGACGAGCGCCTCGAGGTTGGGTGGGTACGAGCCGAAGCGGCTGTAGTACTCCTGCACCGCGTCGCGCACCTGTCCGATGCGGGTCTTGGTGACGTTGAGGTTGACGGTGTCCGTGCGGCCCGCAAAGTTGATCACGACGATGGTGGCCAGCACCGCGATGATCACGGTGACCAGGACCATTTCCAGGAGGGTGAAGGCGCGGCGGCGGCGCGCGAGGGTGAGGGGCGGCGGCGTGGAGCGACCCATAACCGGACTCCTTTGTGGCCCGCCGCGAACGGGGGCTGATCGAGGAGCCTAACGGTACGCCGGCCGGGGTATTTCGGGGATCGGGCCTTTGCGGCGATGATGTTGAGCCGTGGCGTGCATGCCATGCGCCCGTCTCGTCCTCCGCCCTACCCCCACCCCCTCCCTCTCCCCCCTCACCCCCTCCTTCACCCGGTTCGCCTTCCTCGGGCTGGCCGGCCCGGACCATGCGGAACGTGTTGGTGCTCAGCCGTACGGCTCAGCGGACTCCTTGTTGATCTTGTCGATGTGGTACGAGGCAAACCTTTTGATGCACCACCAGAACGTGGAGTCGGGGAGTTCCAGCATCCCTTGCGTCTGGTCCGCCGGAAGAGCCGCGAGCATGTTGCGCACGACCTCCTCTGTGAGGAAAGGGTCCACGGAGGTTCCCGAGGCCCGGCGCAAGGCCAGGAACCTCGTGTAGCAATCGGCATTGGGCGTCAGCGAGCGCGGCGGCGGGAGTGGGGGGGGCGGAATGGCGGCCGGGTCGGGCCGCTTCCGTTCGAGTTCCAGGTCGGCCGGATAACCGTCGAGCGGGGTCTCGCGGATCGCGAGCGGGTAGTACATCACGTTGGAGAACTTCTCCCACGGGATGGTCCGGACCATCCAGCCCCACAGCGCGGGCTCGCCGCTGTCCGTCATGTACACGCGTTGCGTGTCGGGCACGTGCGCGGCCAGCACGTATTGATCATCGCAGAAGCGGGAGTACCTGGGTCGGTACTGCGTGCGCCGGCAGTGAAGGCAGTACGCAAGCCCGCTCCGGGGCCCCCCGCGGATGGTGACGACCGGGGGCAAGTGCCAGGTCAGGTGCGTCATGATCGGGCGGCCGTCCCCCCAGCGGCACGCGCCCGTGATGCACCCGGGCGCGTACGCCCGGATGTGCTCGAAGAACGCAACCGACAGCACCGGGATCGAACTGCGGTAGGCGGTCTCGGCGACCTGATACTTCTGGAGCTGCTTGAGGGCGATGTCGAGCCCGGTCGCGGGCCGCGGGGGGAAGTACCGCCCGCAATAGTGGCAGAACGTGATGTGCGCGTGCGCCCGCTCCCACGCCGGGTCGGCCAGCACCCACCAGTCGGAGGCCTTCTTCTGACCGACGAAGTACAGCGCCTGCTCCGGCACGGGCGCTTCGGGGGCACGACTCACAGACCACCCTGCAGCGCCCGATGCAGCACCGGGTATATCGATGTGCCCATGTCCCGATCGAACTCCTGCGTCACCTGCCGGAGCACGTCGAGGGCACGCTCTTTCATCTCGGGGTTCGCGAACATGGGTGCCGCGTGTTACATCGTGACCGGCTTGCCCCTGCCGGCGGAGCCTTCTTTGCGCACCCGGGCGCGGGTGCGCGGGGGCAGGTCGACCCCCTTGAGGCAGCCCCGCACGGCCCGGACCAGGGGACCCTCGCGCGGGCCGGTGATGAAGAACTCCGCGCACCCGCCGCCGATCTCGCGGGTCTCGAGCATTCCCGCCTTGCTCTTGCTCATGCCGCGTTCGAGCCGTCCGTCGAGGCGGTCCATGGCGTCGCGTTCATCGTCGGCGCCGAACGCGCCATGGCGCAGGGGCACGCGCAGCACGACCTCGAAGCCGGGACGCTGCTCGGGGGGGAGCCCGCGTTCGATCTCACGCTCGGTGGGCCCGTCCAGCAGCCCGTCGAAGGCGGTCTCGCCCCGCGGGGGCGGGAGCTTGGCCAGCTCGCGTTCCACGGGCCGGGGGTCG
>JAEUIW010000239.1 GCA_016794925.1 Phycisphaerae bacterium | reverse complement strand
TGTTCGATGACGTTGAAGACCCAGCCCGTGGGTGCAAAGGCAGTGACGAACTCAAGAACGAGATGGCCATGTGCGGCGGGCCATTCCACCGCCACGCGGCGGGATGGGAGCGTGGTGATCCGGAGTTCCGGTTCGAGATCCGTCGGAGGCGGGGAGGCGAGGGACTCGAAGACGATGGCGGCCATGGCGGCGGCGCCAAGGCCGACGATGCCGTCTATCTCGACCTGCCGGCGCGGGCAGCGGAGCCCGGCTGGGGCCGCGCCGCGCGGTTGCTTGCCCTGTGGGGGGCGATCTGGGCGGCGCCGGCGCTGGCGCTGGCACCGACCACCGGCCCGCCGGCCGACGCCCTCGACGCATCGGCGACGCCGGCGCTGCCGGTGCCCTCCGGCACCGGTTACGGCAGCGCCTTCCACTCACCGGCCGGCGAGCCCATGGTCCGGCTGGCGCAGGCCTTCCAGCCCCTGGCGCCGGGCGTGCAGGGGCAGTGGACGGTGGCCGTCATCAACCTGCGCTTCCTGGCCGACGTGGCGTCGCGGCTGCGGGTGGGCGACGGTGGCCAGGTC
>JAEUIW010000238.1 GCA_016794925.1 Phycisphaerae bacterium | reverse complement strand
GCCGATGAGAAACAGCAACACCGGGTTGCGGCGCACCGCTTCGAACCACAGTCCCTGAAGGACGACGAAGTTCAGGATCACCGCCGACCAGTAGCTCCAGGCGTAGGCGCCGGTGAAGCGGTCGATGAGGGTCGAGCGTTCGAAGGGATCGCCGGAGTACCACGCGGTGAAGGCGTCCATGATGTAGCCGTAGGACGTTATCAGCCCGCTGGCGAGCAGCACCTTGGCGAGCAGGTCGAGGTGACGGGTCGTGACCAGGCTGTCGAGGCGGAAGGTGTGGCGGAGGACGACCGCGATCATGGCGACGACGCCGAAGCCGGAGAACATCGCGCCCATGACGAAGTAGGGCGGGAAGATGGTCGTCTGCCAGCCGGCAAGCTGCCCGACCGAGAACAGCATGGCGACGCCGCTGTGGACCGATACGACGAGGGGCACGGCCAGCGCCGCGCAGATCCGGTAGGTACGTCGCCAGCGCTGCCAGTGAGCCGCGGAGCCCCGCCACCCCAGCGACAGGACGCCAAAGAAGACCTGGCCCAGGCGGCCGCGAGCCTTGTCGCGGACGGT
>JAEUIW010000237.1 GCA_016794925.1 Phycisphaerae bacterium | reverse complement strand
GATGTGTACCCGGACTCGGTACGGTGGAGCGCCTTGTCGTTGACCGGGCAGACGCTGCTCGCGCCCGAGGCCTACAACGCCGCGTGGTGGCGGGAGCGGGTGGGGAAGGAGGAAGGCTTCAATTGGCGCCTGCTGCCCTACATGGTGAAGACCACGGTGCTGCACCGGGCCTTCTGGTGGGGCGCCGGCCTCATGCTGCTGCTGGTGCTGCTCGTGCGGCGCCTCCTGCGGCGTTGATCCGCGTCCTTCAAAGCCGTACCCGTAGCTTCGTCACCCATCATGGCCCGTATCCTTGTCACCGGCGGCGCCGGTTTCATCCCCAGCGAGCTCGCCATCCGCCTCGCCCAGGACCCCGCCAACGAGGTGGTGGCGGTGGACAACCTCCTCACCGGCGACCTGCGCAAGCTCGCCCTCGACCAGCACCCGCGCCTGCACTTCATCAAGTGCGACGTGAACCGCTTCGAGGACATCGGCAGCGTGTTCTACGCCTACCGCCCCGAGTTCGTGTTCCACTACGCCGCCGTGGTGGGCGTGAAGCGCACCACCGACAACCCCGTGATGGTG
>JAEUIW010000236.1 GCA_016794925.1 Phycisphaerae bacterium | reverse complement strand
CGGCCGGATTGATTCCGTTTCAATCCGCGCCCCGCGTGCGAGGCGAAAGGCGACAACCTGCCGCTCGTCACGACCGCCATCACGTTTCAATCCGCGCCCCGCGTGCGAGGCGAAAGGTCGCGAAGTTCCTGCTGCAGAGCACTGAACGAACCGTTTCAATCCGCGCCCCGCGTGCGAGGCGAAAGCTTTCGCGGCGAATACAGCCTTGCGTCTCAGCAGTGTTTCAATCCGCGCCCCGCGTGCGAGGCGAAAGCGACTGCGAGGAATCTTCGAGGAAGAGAGGAGAGAAGTTTCAATCCGCGCCCCGCGTGCGAGGCGAAAGGCTGTGCTTCCCTCTCTTCAGCAATTCGGGCTTCGTTTCAATCCGCGCCCCGCGTGCGAGGCGAAAGCGCGAAGATGAAACGCTGGTTGGGTAGTATCTGGTGTTTCAATCCGCGCCCCGCGTGCGAGGCGAAAGTGGGGTTCGGGCGTCCCACGTTGACGGGACGACGGTTTCAATCCGCGCCCCGCGTGCGAGGCGCAAGGAGTGAGAGACAAAACAGCCGGTGACGGTCAGATTCGGTTT
>JAEUIW010000235.1 GCA_016794925.1 Phycisphaerae bacterium | reverse complement strand
GACGGCACGCAGCCCGAGCCCAAAGGATTCACTGGCGGCGGGGCGGTTGACATGCCTTGGGGACTTAACATCGATGGCAATGATGACGTCTGGATCGGCAACTTTGGGCCGCGAAACTTTGGAGTGGTGTTCATGGCGGGGGCGGATCCCAAGGGACATGCCGCCGGCACGAAGCCCGGTGAAGGCGACACGACGAAGGGATCACCCGGCTCCGGCCCGCACAGCAGGTCCAGCGCCAGCGCGCAGTCGCGCACGCTGCGCGACAACACGCCATGAGTGCAGGCGCCGAACCACACCTCGCCGACGGCGGGCCCTTCGGAAACGCGCCCGCGCGAGGGCTTCAGCGTGAACAGCCCGCACCACGCAGCTGGGATTCGCAGCGACCCGCCCCCATCCCCACCCGACGCCATGGGCAGAACCCCGGCCGCCACGACCGCGGCCGCACCACCGCTGGAGCCGCCGGCGTTGCGCGCCAGGTCCCAGGGGTTGGACACCGCACCGAAGGCGCGCGAGTCGCTCACGCCTTTGAGCCCCAGCTCGGGCAGGTTGGTCTTGCCGAACACCAC
>JAEUIW010000234.1 GCA_016794925.1 Phycisphaerae bacterium | reverse complement strand
ATCGACAGCGGCCCGAGTCCGACCCCCACCGCGACGCGGACGGCCACGGCGACCACGACGGCGACCGCGACGCGCACGGCGACGGCCGTCCCAACGCGCGGCGGCATCGACGGCGGCGGCGGCGGGCCCTCCTCGGACGCCCCTCCCTCACCCTCGTTGGAGCCGCCGGCGGGCTTGAGGTTCACGAAGTTCGGGAGCGCCTCGTAGAAGGACTTCTCGATCTTGCCCTTCTCGCGGCCGAGGATGAAGCCCATCGCGTCGGCGAGCTCGGGGATGTAGCGCTGGAAGATGCTCATGCGCTTCTGCTCGCTCGCCGCCCGCTCCTTCGCGCGCACGTGCGCGGCGAGCTTGCGGCCGCACTCCTGGAGGCCGAGCTTGAGCTCCCGCAGGAGCTCGTCGTAGTGGGCGACCGCCTCCTTGGCCTCGCTCGTGAACGGCACCCAGACGCTCGCGAGGTGCACGACGACCGCGAGCGGCCCGACCGGGAGCGAGCCCTTCGGCTGCTGCATCTCGTAGGCCTTCCAGTTGGTGTCGTACACCGACTCGCTGATCGCGCACGCCTTGGGCT
>JAEUIW010000233.1 GCA_016794925.1 Phycisphaerae bacterium | reverse complement strand
CAGATGGCGGTGATGGCCGGGTCATTGCTGCTAAAGCTGCGCGCCCCTTCAAATACTTCCTTGAAACTCACGCTTCCGAATGTGAGAAAAATCAGGAATACGCCGAGCAGGAAACCCAGGTCGCCGATCCGGTTCATGATGAAGGCCTTTTTTGCTGCATTGTTGTACTCCGTGTTTTTAAACCAGAAGCCGATCAGCAGATAGGAACAGAGACCTACACCTTCCCATCCCGCAAACATCACGATGTAATTGGAGCCCATCACCAGGAGGAGCATGAAGAAAATAAAGAGGTTCAGATAGGAGAAGAAACGCGCATGATCCGGCTCGTGTTTCATGTACCCGATGGAATAGATGTGAATGAGCGTACCCACACCCGTTACCACGAGCAACATGATGGACGATAGCCGGTCGATGAGAAAAGAAAAATCAATCTGCAGATCGCCGGCTGTAATCCACTCGAACAGTACGATGCGCTCGGGTACGGCGGTGTGCAGTTGCACCTCTCTGAAAACGGCCAGGGAAAGGAGAAAGGATAATAACACGGCTGCACTGGCAATGCCGCCACTCA
>JAEUIW010000232.1 GCA_016794925.1 Phycisphaerae bacterium | reverse complement strand
ACCGCGACGTTCGAGCGGGTGCGCACGGGAGCGGGCGGAAGTTGCGGTGCTGCCAACGTCTGCCGTGAAGCCATTGTGCGGCGCTCCCCTCGATGCCTTTGTCGATCGTCAGTGCCGCGTGCATAGCGCAGCAGGCCGGCAAGCGCGAGTGGGGGGGGGGGGGGGGGGGGGGGGGGGGGGCCCCAGCCGCCGCGGTGGGGAGGCCGGAGGCGGGGGGGGCGCCCACAAAACCCCCCCCCCCCCCCCCCCCCCCCCCCCCCCCCCCCCCCCCCCCCCCCCCCCCCCCCCCCCCCCCCCCGAAGCGCGAGCGAGGTGTTCGCGCTATCGGGCGTCGGCTGCAGTCATCTGCCCCCCGTCAGCCCACCCCACTTACCCGCCCCACTTTAAGGGCCCGATGTGAAAGGCCGGAAAAGAGTGGCTACGACTGCGAATTTTCGCCGGACCAGAAATTGACGTCCTGCATCCCCGAAAGCACTTCGGTTGCAGCAAAATCATCGCTGCGAAGAAGCTCCTCCATCGTCGAACCGCCGGTCGTGATCAATACTCCGGCGGCAATATCGGCATGCCGT
>JAEUIW010000231.1 GCA_016794925.1 Phycisphaerae bacterium | reverse complement strand
CTCGACGCCTGACGTATCGTTTCAATCCGCGCCCCTCGCGAGCGAGGGGCGATGCGTGGTCGATAAACTCGAAATCAACATGCTCGTGAAGTTTCAATCCGCGCCCCTCGCGAGCGAGGGGCGATGCCGCGACATTTCCGCATGATCAGCGCACGAGAAAACGTTTCAATCCGCGCCCCTCGCGAGCGAGGGGCGATGCCCAGATCCGGCACCCACACGCGCAGGCAAACGTAGTTTCAATCCGCGCCCCTCGCGAGCGAGGGGCGATGCGCGAGCGTCAGGATCGCGTTGATCTGACCCGGATCGTTTCAATCCGCGCCCCTCGCGAGCGAGGGGCGATGCAGACCTGAGGGAAGAAAAACATGGGTGCAGATCTGTTTCAATCCGCGCCCCTCGCGAGCGAGGGGCGATGCTCGCCAGCAAGGACACGCCAGCGCAAGCTGAATGGTTTCAATCCGCGCCCCTCGCGAGCGAGGGGCGATGCACCATGTACCGGCCGTCGGCGCGGATCGCGGTCTCGTTTCAATCCGCGCCCCTCGCGAGCGAGGGGCGATGCGTTCGTCGCGCGTGCCC
>JAEUIW010000230.1 GCA_016794925.1 Phycisphaerae bacterium | reverse complement strand
GCAGGTAGTCAACCGGTAGCAGTTGCGCCTCATCAAGAACGATGACGCTGCCGACCAGATTGTGCAGCTTGCGGCAGCGCGAGGTTTTGTTGGCGAACAGGCTTTCCAGCAGTTGCACATTGGTGGTGACGATCAGCGGCGCCTGCCAATTTTCGCAGGCCAGCCGCGAACGGGCGGTTTCCTGGCTTTCGTCGGATTCAACGTTGCTGTGGTGTTCGATGACGTTCCCGTCGCCGAAAATGCGGCGGAAGATGTCGGCCGTCTGCTCGATGATGCTGGTGTAAGGAATGGCATAGACGACACGCCGTTTGCCGTGGCGAACCGCATGCCGTAATGCAAAGGCCAGGCTGGAGAGCGTCTTGCCGCCGCCGGTCGGCAAGGCCGTTAAGTAGGCCCATCTGTCCAGTAATCCACACGGCATACTGGCGCGGCAGGTCGGAGAGGGCTTCGGCGAGGGCCAGGCCCCCGACTGCGGCCGCGTCCGCCAGTGCCTCCATACCGAAGGTGACGCCGCCGATTGCTTCGTTGGGCGCCACCCGCTCGACCTCGGCCATGGGCAGCGGGTCTGTCCAGG
>JAEUIW010000022.1 GCA_016794925.1 Phycisphaerae bacterium | reverse complement strand
GCTCTGCTCCTTTGTAGGTAGAAGCAGAACGAATCGTCGAGATATATGTTGCATTAAATATGAAGCACTACACTAGCACCGACGGCGGGCTCTTCACGAGTGGGTCGTACCGATCGGCCTGATCCATCGCCCATTTGATCCACTGATCCATCTCACTGCCGGGGTCGATCCTTCCATGCTTCTTGAGGCCGAGGCCGCGGACGGTCTCCACATAGGCCCGTATTTCCTGGGCTTTGTGCCATGACGCGACCTCGCGATCGAGCCGTGCCAGGCGTTCCTTCTCCTTCTCCTGAGCGATGAACAGATCCTTTCGCCGGCGCTCGCGGTCTTTCTGCTCACGGTCGCGCCGCTCGTGGTCAAGGCGTTCGGCACGGACGGCAACAGCCACCTTGACGACGCCTGCCAGGAATGAGTTCAAACCCTTCTCCAGCGGGCGCTTGGCGCTGTCCGACCACCGCCGGCGCATGCCATTCCACAGGTTGGCGTTCACATGCAGCGCCAGAGTGCCCGATGGCGAGTGGTCATACTCCTGCCGTGGCTTCCAGTGGTACTTCTCGAAGTCCTTCTTCTGCTGAGGCGTCATCGGTCTCGGTGCTTTGTCCAAGTCCTCGCAGAGGAAGAACGTGATGGGCTCATCGGCGACGACAACCTTCAGTTCGCGCCGGTCCTCGTTCCCAATCGTGACGGCGTAGCCACGGGCAGCGAATGCCTTGAGCAGCGAGTCCATGATGCGCATCGCGCGATCGAGTTGCTGCGGTGAAACGGTGACAGGCAAGCACGTGGGATCGGCAACATGCACGAGGCCGTCCGCGCCCGGCGTCGCCTTGCCGAGAAGTTTGAGGGAGCGGGCAACCGCCGGATGCGGATCCGTGAGCACGTCGGGGACGGTCACCTCATTGGCTTCGAGTTCCTCCGCGTCGATGATCCCCGTCGCCTTCTCGAGCTGCTCGGGGTCGGGTGCGACCTTCCGGTAGGTGTTGATCGTCACCTCGAGCTTGGTATCCGCTGGCGGCGGTGGCAACGGGATCTGTTCGACCGGCTTGCCGTGCTGCTTTTTGGCCCAATAGCCGAGTCCCGGGATCGGAACCTCAAGGCGTCGGCACATCTTGGCCAGCCCCACGTCGGAGATGCCGTACTCCTTGGCGACCACCGACACGGGCTGCGCCCAGACCTTCTCGTACAGTTCGTCACGGGATAGCTTGATGTTGGAAAAGGACATGTCCAGATCCTCGGCAGGGGGCGATGGCCGCGGGAACCGATCCAAACGGCCTCGGGGAATGGTCTGCGTCCCAGAATCCCAGCGTTCGGCCGCCGCCAGGCCTTTCTGGTCTTGCACTAGTCAAGCGGACTTGACTAGTGGACGATACTAGTCAAGACTTCTTGACTAGCGGATCCCGCTAGGAAAGAAAAGTTGCCTAGCCATGCCACGCACGACAGGGACATACCGGGTTTCCAGGGTTGGGGGAGCCGGAGGGGAGGACGTCCGGGCATTCGTGCCTGCGCCGCTGCCGCCGGCAGATCCGCCGCTGGTGCTCGATGACCGGCTGTCCGCCCTGCACGCTGAGGCGGTGACGGCCGTCGGCAAGCTCGGCGTCGCCGGCGCGATGGTGCCCAGCGCCCAGTGGTTCCTGTACGGCTTTGTCCGCAAAGAGGCGGTCGTCTCGTCGGAGATCGAGGGCACGCAGGCGACCCTCCAGGACGTGGTGACGTTCGAGGCGACCAAGCAGGCCGAGCGCCCGGATGACGTGCGGGATGTCTGCAACTACGTCGACGCGCTGACCTTCGCCCGAAAGGAGATTGCCAGCGCCAAGGGGCTGCCGCTGAGCACACGGTTGCTGTGCGAAGCCCACAAACGCCTGATGCGCGGTGTGCGCGGGGCGGACAAGATGCCCGGCGAGGTGCGCCGCTCGCAGAACTGGATCGGCGGCACGCGCCCGGGGAATGCGCGGTTCGTTCCGCCACCGCCCGAGGTCGTGTCCGAGCTCATGGCCCACCTCGAGAAGTGGCTTCACTCGGACGATGCGCTACCGCCGCTGGTCAAGGCCGGTCTGGCACACGTGCAGTTCGAGACGATCCATCCGTTTCTGGATGGCAACGGCCGCATCGGCCGTCTGCTCATCACACTGCTTCTCGAGCACTGGGGCCTCCTCAAGAGTCCCATGCTGTACCTCAGCCTCGCGCTCAAGCGGCGTCAACAGCAGTACTACGCACATCTGACGGCAGTGCGCGACGGCGGCGATTGGGAGGGTTGGACCGCGTTCTACCTCGAGTGCGTCCGCGAGGCCGCCGACGATGGCGTCCGTGCGGCCGAGAGGCTCTTCGCGCTGCTCGGCAAGGACCGGGCCCGCTTGATCGCGCATGACAGCGTTACCGTGCCGGCGGTTCGGCTCTTGGACCTACTTCCCTCGAACCCGGTTGTGACCCTGCCTCTGGCAATCGAGTTGCTGGGCGTCAGCAAACCCACGGTAATCAAGGCTATCGAAGCCCTTGAGGAGACGGGAATCCTGAAGGAGACCTCCGGCAAGCGTCGCGATCGTATTTACGCCTATCAGAAGTACCTTGACGTGCTCACCGGCGAATGAGCCGGCTCCCTCGTAACCGGTGCCCGAGCATCGCACTCCGCGACGCTGCGGGCAGTTCTGTTCAGGACCCTTTGCTGAGTTGTGCACCACCAATCAGGACCGGGATCACGCCATTGTGCCTCAGCTCGCGGTACAGAGTTCGAGCCAGTGCTGTTTTGCCTGCCTGCTCCTCTCCCAGGAGCAGGCTGCGCTTGTTCCCCATTACGAATGACAACAAGTCGCGAGACAGCACGAGTTGGCCCGGCTCCTCGCCAGGGCGCCGGCGCAGCCGGCGGGCGTCGGGATAGACGAAGACGTCTCTGAGACGCAGTGTCTCAACGCGCGGGTGCGTGAAGTTCACGCCAACATCATCAAGAACGCCGCGCTCGAACGATTCGGCGAGCACGAATTCGCCTCGCAGGCGGCGTTTGTTGCGCTCAAAGGCACGGGTGACGGCTTGGTCGCTCAACTGGCGATAGGTGCCATCGATCAGGCGATACTGAATAGCCTGCTGTGTCTGTGCTGCGGTGTCGATCACAATGAGGTTTAGTGACGAGTCCTCGCCCTGGTCATCCTGCAGCACACCACCCTCGACATAGTCGTTCTGCTCGCCACGCGGCCCGGTGCGGCGGTAGGTGTCGGAGACGTGCTCATGGCCCGTGAGGATCAGGTCCGCGATTGACTCAAGCGACTCACGGACATTTCTCGCATTGTCCGCCTGAAGCCAGTTGAATGGATGGTGTACCAGCCCAACCACCACTGCTGGCTGTCCGTCAAGATCGCGCACCTGAGCGAGTCGATTCGGAGGGTACTTCAGGCTGCCCTGTTGCTCCTTCAGTGTTGAGCACCATGCCGAGTTAACCAGTACGAAGCGAATCGACTCCGTACCGAGAGCGATGTCTCGAACGTGGATTAGCGGATCCTTGAAGGGATGTGGATCCGACGGATCGAGAGTTTTCACCCAGTCGAAGAAACCCTGCTGTACGCTCGTGCAGGCTCCGACAATCGAGTTATCGGTGAGCTGGTCGACATCGAGGCTTTTCAACACGACGTCCCGAACTTGCTGATTGAGACTGAAATCGCAGTCGTGATTGCCGGGAATCGCGACGGCGTGCAGCGTCAGCCCGCTCCTGCATGCGGTTATCCGCGACTTCACGGCTCGGACGAACTCGTCGACGACCGTGTACTCGGCGGGCTTGCCGGAATACGCCTGGTCACCGGAAAGGGCGAGGAGGCACGTGTCGACCTCCATGCACTTGGCAGCGATGGCATCGGCAAGCGCGTCCGCTCGGCGAAGGAGCGAGCTGACCCCACGGTCAGCCCTGAAGTGGCAGTCGCTGAGGTGTACAAGGAGAAGTCGCATGAGCGGATCGTAACGGTGCCGAGAGGGCCTGACACCGCACAGTTCTCATCGGGGCTGCGCGAGAATCGAAACTGCGTTCTGATCTCCCCCTCCTCTCCGAACGCCCTGTTCACTGGGAGAGCGAGAGCGCGAGAGTTTGGCCGGATCTGGTGCCGGAGAGGGGGCGTTCGGCGCTGGGCGGATGGCTCTCGGATCGAAACCGAGAGCGCCGAACCGCGGCCGTGGCGTGGCGGCGGGGCCAAAACGCTGGGCTCGGGCCGTAAACGATAAGGCCCCCGTCACCTTTGACGAGGGCCTTGAACTCCCCGATCGGAACGGGTTCAAAGGCCAGTTTCCGACGCGTCACGCGGGTTTCTGGCTGCCGTTCTCTGGTTAACAGCCTCCATGTTCGGCGATTGAACGGTGGCTGCCACTCTCCCGCGTGATCCGGTGATCTGGATCGCGGTCGAGCCGGATCAGCTCTGGCGGGAGCCGAGGCGACACGCTTCGGCATGAGAAACCACCACCTACCCATCGTTTCGAACAGCCCGCACTCCGCGATTTCCGATTCCGCCCGAAGCACCAAGAGAGATGGTCGCCGCCGGCGGAGCCCCGATCAAGAAGCCGCGAAGCAGCCATTCGACGCTCGGCAATGGGCTGCCGTGCGCCCGTTTGCCGAGTCGCTTGCATCAATCAAAGCGCGCCAGCTTGTCGGAAAGGCCGGCCTGAAGGTAACGGATCAGGACGACATCAAACAGCAACTACTGCTGTACGTGATCGAGCGACTTCACGCGCATGACCGGAGCCGTGGGATACCGGAGGCGTTCATTTCCATGCTGATTACGACTGCTGTCGCTTTGCTGCTCCGCGAACGCCGCTCGATAAAGAGAGGGGGGCGAAAGCTGACGCTCTCACTCGACGCGAGCACCAATGACGATCAGCCCCTCAACGATCACATCACGCCTGCTACCAGTTGGCGGAGGCTGGGCGTCGTTCGCCCCGAAGAGCGTCGGGTGATTGACGTGCGTGTGGATATCGCGGACGCGATACAAGCCGTGCCTGAACACCTCCTTCCGCTGGTTGACGAGCTTGCCAAAGGGGAGACGGTTGCTGCAGTGGCACGCAAGACCGGGCGTTCCCGTCGCCGCGTTTTCCGGGATCTGGACGCGTTGCGGGCGCACTTGGAGCCATTTGGCCTGCACGAGCCATGAAGGGTGAAAATCTCCGATCGGATGAGCGCTGGCACTTGGGAATCCCGCGGCTCCAAAGGGACGGGTACACCTCGGCGATCACGGACCGTCCGGTGCACGGAGCCCACCTTTATGTACGAGAACCGACCCACACATGTGCGTCTCGCCCGTCATCGAGCATGGCCATCAGCTCGCGGAGCGTTAGGGGCCCGGGGTCGAGGCCGAGAGCTCCGGCGCACTGGTAGATGAACTTCCAGGCGTCAGCGGCTCGGGGATGGGTGGGGCCATCCGGTTCACGAGCCTGTCCAACTCGCTCTCGCTGGTCAGCGTCTCGATCCGCTTCTCTGTCAGGTCGCGGGCCTTGTCCATCACGCGGTTGGTGGCCTGGAGCACCCGCCCGAGGTTGGCCCGGTCCCTCGGGCTCGGGCAGAAACTGATGAGTTCATCCAGCAACGACTGCGTGGCGGCCTCGATGGCGTCGCCCGCCATCGCCTTGCCGAACTCCTCATCCGAGACCTTGGCGGCATCCGCCTCGGGCTTGCAGACGGCGTAGACCACGTCGCACAAGAGGACGGGGTCGCGGATGAACTTCTCGATGAGCGTCCCTTCGATGACCTGCATGAGGTCGACGCCCGTGAGCCCGCGCACGCGTTTGAGCGTGGCGACATTGATGTCCACCGTCCAGAACCCGCCGTCGTCGTACTTCTCGGGAAGGCAGACCCAGCCCGCGTGCTTCTGGCTGGCGATGAAGTTCTCGGCGCTCTCGCGCTGGGCGTCCAGCGAGTTGAAGTCCTGCTCGAGCCCGTCCTCGCTGCTCTTGCGGGTGTAGATCGCGCAGCGGACCACCGCCCGTTCCTCGAGATCCTTCCGATTGGTTGCCGCTGGTCGCTTGGTCACTCCGCATTCTCCCGATCGCCAAGGTTGAAGAAGCGCAGGCCGTTCCAGTGCGAACCCGTGATCGCGTGGGCGACCGCGCTCAGCGACTTGAACACTTGCCCGTCGTGCTCAAATCCGTGCGGGAGCACGATGACACGGTACTCGTGCCCCTTGAAGACGCGGGGAATGACGCTACCGGCCGGCGGCACCCGCGGGTCGCGCTTGAGCGACAGCCTGCCCGAGAGCGTCCGCAACTGGCCGACCGGTTGGGGCTGGGCGGCCAGTGCGGCGTGCTCCGCCCCTCGTGGCGGCCGGACGCGAAGATCGGCATCGCGGACCAAATCGCGTGCTCGCTCCCGGGCACGCTCGGAGAGATCCCCCTCGGCGAGCATCTGGATCCGCCACGCGACGCGGCGGAAGAGCCACTGGCGGTTGCCCGACCGCGCCGGCTCGCCGAAGACCTCGGCGTACCGGGCCTGCAGTTGGCCCACCGTCATCTTTTCCAAACCCGCGATCTCGTGCTTCATGCTCATGCCGACTCTCCGCGTTTGAACCCGTTCGGACCCCGGCGTTCACTACCGGGGAACCGAGCGGACACACTGAGGGCGGCATGCTGCGGGAGTTCAAGTCCATCGCCGCAAGATTCCTTGGGCGTAGAGATGTCCGATGACTCGGAAGTCAGGACCACGCGCTCGAGGCCGGCGGCCATGAGGTCCACGAGTTCGCGGTGGCGGGTGCGGGAATCGACGACGGGCGCAGAGGGATGTCGCTTCCGCCGAGGCGGCGGTGGTACGGGGTCAGGCATAGGTGCTCCTTTGGCGTTCGGAGACACCGCCTATATGTGCACGAGGACTCGAAACTGTCGCGCGGGACCTACAGAACCTCTGGCTGGCTTTTCCGCGCCGTTCCCAGTTCGTGTAGAAGCCCCGCATCAGGAAAGCCGGTCACGACGCTGGTACCGGTGCCTGTAATCACGATCTCAGCGATGTAGTGATCGCCAGCGGACATGTCGAGCCCCCTGTGGCGATCCGAGAGGAGATGCACTTTCTGATTGCTCGAGCCACGCCAGAGCAGGCCGTCTGCCTTCATCTCGCGAATGAATCTGCCCGTCACGACGATGTCCAGCAAGCCGAGCAGACGTTGTTGGTGATGGCCTGTGAGTTCCTCGAGCTCGTAGCCCGTGAACGCCATGAGCGATAGATCATGGGGTCGAAGCCGCTCAGCCAGCTCTGCCAACACTTCGGCCTGGGCGAAGGGCTCGCCTCCTGTAAACGTGACTCCATCGATCGGCATCGCTCCGCAGATCTGGTCGGCAAGAGCCGTGACTCGTACAAGTTCACGGGGCGATGGGGACCACGTATCGGGGTTCCAACAACCCGGACAATGCAGCGGACAGCCTTGAACCCACAGCACGAATCGTTCCCCAGGACCATTCGTGCTGCTTCGGGGCAGACACCTCGCGACATTGACAACGTGATCGTCGAGCATTAGTAGACCCGTTTCGACAGTACAAGCCTGATGCAGCCATGCTCCTGCCGCTCCTCGATCCGGTATCCCTGCTTCTTTGCGGCTTCAATGACGGCATGACGCTGGGCTTCGACAAGTCGTCTGCGTTCTTCTTCCGCGGCGAGGCGCTGCTCTTCGGCAAGCCGTTGCTCCTTCGCGGCTCGATGGAAGTCATACCGCTCCGTGACCTTCTTCAGCCAGCTTTGCCCGAACTTTGATGCGGCGGCTTCGCGAGCTTCAAGCCGATACCCAGTCGGTGCCCATACGAAGCTTGCTGTCCCCGTTAAGTCAAGGTTGATCACCTGACACGTGGCTCCCGATTTGTCCGAGCTTGCTCTGGTCCGCGTGCCAGACTGCCCGGTCACTTGGGCGACGACTGGAGTACATCCCACGTCAGCCAATGCGTCGAGCAGACACTCGACGCTGGTCATTGGCGTCGCCAATCGAATGTACGCACTCATGACTGCCCCCCCGTGCGCAGGTTTGTCTTCGGGGCTGCGGCCGTGGTCGAAGGCCGCTCGGGCTGCTTTCGATCGATCTGCAGCCACGCGCCACCGCAGTCAGCGAGTAGCTTCTCGAGGTCCTTGATGCAGGCGTCTCCCACAAACCCGTGAGCGTCCGCCTTGATACGGCCATTCTCGTCAATCTCGATTTCAACTCGCTGTTCTCGCATGTGCTATCTCCGAGGGGCGACCATCTTCCCCTTCAGTCGTGCTGCTTCTTGACGGGCGGCAGGCAACTGCTCCCACGACTCAACCACGAGGAATCGCTCAGATGCCGCCTCGTACAGCTCGCCGACAGTGGGGAGAGATTCGACGGGAATCTGGATCCTGGCCAACGACGGCCCGGGAACGAATCCCTTTTTGGACTTCTCTTTGTTGTCGGGAGTGGGCTTGCTCTTTGGTTCAAACGGCTTCTCGACAAACTGGGCGTGGCTGCTTCGGCTGCCGTTCAGTTTTCCGATGGTCGCGCGAGAAGCCTTGACATCGTCGTCGAGCTTGCGCTTCCTTGCTGACCAGTCTGCATCGCTCTCGCCATCTCGCTTGCCCTGCTTTAGTGCGGCCTCGTGTTGTCCAAGCTCGTCTCGAACGGAGCCGATCTGCGAGTCAATCGATCGCAGTTCGGATGCGTGCTCGTCCCGCTGTCGTTGCCACTCCTCACGCTGACGCTCTACATCCGCTTGAGTGATGTCGCGTTCGATTCCTTGCAGATGCTCCGACACCCTCTGCTGCAGTTCTCCGAT
Organism: Phycisphaerae bacterium; assembly: GCA_016794925.1. Classification (GTDB taxonomy): domain Bacteria; phylum Planctomycetota; class Phycisphaerae; order Phycisphaerales; family UBA1924; genus JAEUIW01. The sequence continues at coordinate 41,748 of JAEUIW010000022.1, read as the reverse complement.
CCTGTCAACCGCCTTGATTGCCGAGTCCGTACCGATGCTCGACAGCTTGATCTGTGCCAGCGCACGGTGCTCTGCCATGAGCGTGTAGCGCGCGCGGTCAAAGCCGAGTGCGCCGGCAAAGAACTTCGCCAACCCTGAGCGAGCGTGATCAACACCAGACTTGGCTTCTTCCAGTTGCCGACCGATTTGCTGGAGCCTCGACTCAAACAACTGCGATGCCTCGTCCCATTGCCGGTACAGGCCGGACTTGCTGGCTTTCGGGGGCAGCATCGGAGGCTGGCAGATCCAGCGGTACTCGACCGTACGAGCCAGGGGTGGGGCAAGCGGAAAGTCTGCCGGTTCGGCCGTCAGCACATCCTCGATCGATTGGCAAGACACCTGACCGGCTTCGAGCACCGCACGATCTTGCGACGCCTGTTCGGTCTGTGCTCCTGCCAACCAGATCTTACCGTTCATCGATCCAAGCGCCGCATTGCAGCGCAGTCTGACACCTGACTGCACGCGGCTCAGCCCGTCGTGTAACGACTTGGCCTGAGCAGCCGTCAGCCGGAGTCGGAGCAAGTGGTCACCGCACGACCATTCGACCATGCCCGACGTTTCTGTCACCCACAGGGAAGGCAGTTCGTCGATCGCCCCGAGAACGTGACAGCCCGCTGCGGAAATGCCCGCGAGCGCTTCCAGGCCTTGGCCACTAGGCCGCACAAACGCCCGACTCGTTCCCTTGGCCAAGGTCGCGTCGTTGCCACAGACGCAAACCGCGCCAGCCGGAACGGGCATGGCGTTCTGTGGACGCCGGAGGAGTTGTACCGCGCCATCTCGCGGCGGCGGAACGTCAAAGGGCCGCTCCTGAGCTGACTGGAATCGCAGTCCGGATGCCGACGGATCAGTCCATGCTTCGTCGGAAGCGTGGTGCCAGAACCAATGCAGAGTGACACGAAACATGCCTCTCGACTGCTCCTCATCGAGCTCAACGACCCATCGCGGGGCTCCGTGTTCGAGAGATCCAAGCCATATCACGGCTCGCTGCCGCTTGCAGTCAAGCAAGGCAGGAATGGTGGGCACGGCAGTTCTGCGAACAAGCACCTGAGCCTTCAAGCGATCACGAAGCCCGGGATCTCGCTGGCCTTCGCCAAAGCCAGGGGCAGCAAGCACGTAGACCCGACGCTCAGTGTCGCTCGCCTCAAGCACCAGCCGACTGAGCGTTTCGGGTGGAGATGACCCCAAAACGCAAAGGACGGGAGACCCTCTGTCGGCAAGCATTCGGCGAGCCATGTCGACGGCAGCAGAGTCTCCTGCGGGAGTAAAGGGGGGGCTGATCACCATTGGACCAGGCCCGGAACCGGACCGCTCCCAAGCAACCGGAATGATCGTGGAGTTGCGATCCTCCAACTTAGTGCGTTCCCGCGCGAGGATGGGACCCGTTGGGGTGCTCATGACTGCCTCCCTTGGGTGAACCACACAGACATCGCAGGAAAGTGAAGCTCGTGCGGTGACACTGGAGAGCACGCCAAATCTCTCCATCGCATGGGGCTATCGATGGTCCACGTACCGTTCGCCGAAGGGCGAGCGTCCAAAGGGCTATTGGACATCTGCCACGCCAGTCGCGTTGCGCCGCCGTCAATCAGCAAATATCGGTCGTGAGGCCGATCTGCAGTGCTACGTCCGAAGACGTCGGAGTACCACTGGGGAGCTCTGCCGAGGACTGTCCGGACCGACGCCTCCTGTCGAGTGTCGTCCGGATCACGATCCGTCAGCACTTCCAGAACCGCTGCGGGTGACGCGGACTGCAGAGTCTTCTGAAGCAAAGCCAGTGCCTTTAGGTTGTACTCCCCACGAACGTACTTGTCGCAGAGCAGGACTCGCTTTGGCGTAGCACCGCTAAGCAGTTGAACCACGAACTGCTTCATGGTGATCGTGCTGCCCGGGCCGACGCGTACCACTAAAGGGGATTGCTCCGAGGCGCGGGCTGCACTTGGCGCAGGACCAGCCCTCACCTCTGGAGAAGGACTACAGAGGTCCATCGGTGCTGCGACTCGCCAGAACATCGCCCGGTCGCGCTGGCATTCAGCCGCAAGATCGGATGCCTGCGGTGATGTGGTCATCACTTGGAGCGGAGTGTTCTCCACCGCGGAAACGTACTCGGCCGCGATGTTCTCAGCGGACCAGTACCCGGGAGACGCGAGCTTTCGCCGTAGTCGCCACAGCATCCATCGACGTGCATCAGCTGCCGATGCGGGCCCAACCGGAACGTCCTGAATGCGCACATCCGAATAAAAGTCTCCGTCTGGCCCCTCGGCTTCATCAAGGGGTACTGCAGTTCGGAACTCAGAGAGCATTCGTTCGTCTGCCTTCTCCGTGAAACCAACGTCGAGTCTGCGTTCCTGACGATTCCACCTCCCAAGAGTCGCCGTAACGCCGCTCAGCCACCTGTCGGCCAGAGCTCGCAGGTCGCATGCCCGATCTGTCGCATCAGGGCGAAGTGATAGTTGTGGCTCTTTCGAGCCGCCGCGCAGATGCCCCGACAGGTGCCATCGGCTCACGCCTGCGTTGAAGTCGATCGTCCAATGAAACTTGCACTCTGAGCCGTGCACGAGATCCTCAAGGCCAAGCGGCTCTGCATTGCCGGATGGCAAGTCACGAAGCACGAACGCTTGCGCCGACACGACGGAACGCCAATGCTGGCCCCTTTCAGGAACCATCGGCAAGGGTTGCGGATTCGCGTCCTCGTCGCGGTCGATGCGCACGCGATCCCAGTGCAACACGCGATTCCCCAGCACTGGATGTTCCACGCCCCAAAGCGCATACACGCCCTGTTCAATCAGCGGCGCTTCGCCAGACTGCGCCGCTTGAACGCCATGCTCGTTGAGTCTTCCGTTGCGATCACAGAGCCCGATCTCGCAGCACCAGTCCACAATGTTCCTGGCCGCAGCCTCCGTCGCACTCGGCAAGACCGTCCGGATGACTTCCGCAGTAACCGTCCCACCTGCTTCCACTGCGGCTTTGCACATCGCCTCCAGTTCCGGCCGGCGCACATAGACCGCCAGTTCCGCAAAGGCTGCGAAACGATGCACGACGACGGGCTGTACAAGTTCACACTTCATTTCCTGCCGTCCTCGTTCGCAGTACGAGTCATTGTTGCCAGCTCACGCAGTTCCGCCGCTACCCGATCGTCGCGGCTGAAGAAGCCATAGTCACCGAAGATGACGAGCTGTTGACGGGCTCGCGTTACCGCAACATTCAGACGGTTTGGGCTGTCCAAAAAGCCAACTCTGCGGGTGTTCCGCATGGACAGAAGCACCAGATCCGCCTCGCGGCCCTGAAAGCGGTCCACGGTGCCGCAGCGGATCTCGACCAGCGGATGGTCTTCATCCGGATAGAGAAAGCAGTGTCTCGCGTCAGAACCCACCAGGTCACGCACCATCTCCGACAACGCTTCTTCCTGCTTCAGGTAGAAGCACAGACATGCCACTTCCCACACACCGGATCGTCGCCCCGCAGGTGGCCCCTTCCGTTGGGCCCATCCCAGAAACCGATCCAGCATGCGACGCGTCGCACGCACCTCGGCCTCGTTGACGCCTCGGTGCTCAGATCCGCGCACGTCGATCCACACCCGACGCTTGCCCAGCGTCGGTTCGAAGTCCCACCTGATCTTTCGGTCCCGCTCCGCAATTGTCCCTGCATCAAGCAGTGCTTCACGCCGTGCGAGACGCTTGTATACCACTTCTCGCGGATAGTCAGAGATCTCCGGATGCATTCGGTGCTGAAACGAGAGTGACGTGAATCGTGACTCGAATACTCCGGGATGCGGGGCGTTCCTGAGCCCCTCTGCCAGCGCGTTCCTTCGCCTCGTGCGGGCTGAGCCAACGCCCTCCTGAATCACCTCAATGACACTCGGTAAACCGATGTCTCGGAGCTCGCCCACGACATCCCGGACTCCCACCCACTCGACCGGCACGAGTTCATCGAAGCCCCGCTTCATCCGGTCTCTCTCTGACCCATCGGAGCTCCACCGCAACTCATGAACGCGTTTGAGACGCCAGGCGGTCTCTGCGGCCCACGAGCGCCGGGACAGGAAATCTCGCTCCAGGGTTTCCAGGTCACCCTTCGTCGCGATCTGCTTGCCACGCTCCCGAATCGGAGTGATACGCCCGAAGCGATTCAGTGCCGCAGCGTGGCGGAAAGCCCATGCCCCAATCTCGGCCGAAGGACTACTGGCAACAACAACGCCAGGCGGCAAGTAGTCGGCGACATCACGCCAGACTTCTTGGTCAACCAGCAGCCATTGCGCCGAGTTGACGATCAATGCCGATGGCGACCCGCGCTTCAACTCCTCAGGGGTTACCGCTGGGAAGCGTCCAGTTCTTTGCCCCCGCCCAACGCGAACGACTACGGGCTCCGGCTTGACGACCCCTAGCTCAGTTTCAAGGTGGTCCAGCACCGCGCGAGGTTCCGCCACCAGCCAGCGCACCCCCGCGTTCTTCACGGCGTCACGGGTCAGTCGCCACTTCAGTAAACGCGCTCGCTGCCGAGCGGCTGGGATCAGGGGGTTGCCATCGTTGTCGGAGACATGGGCGACGTTGGCCTCTAGGTCCTCGATGTTCGTAAACGGAGGCAACTGCTGCACATCACCAACAATCACGTGCCTGCGCGCCAACAACGCAGGCACGAGGAACTCCGGAACAGTCGTTTTGCTCGCCTCATCGATGATCATCAGGTCCCAAGGCACGAAAGTGGTCAACGGACGGTCAGTGCCGGCGAAGCGTGCCGACCGCAGCTGGGGATGATTCAAAATGCCCGCCGTCGTGCCGCACGTGAGGTTGGCGCTCATCACCACGATGCTCGCTGCCGCCTCGCGACGATCATCGTCAGAGAGGTCACCAAACAGCCCCGCCGAGTGCCACGACGACAAGACGTCATCGATTCGGCGATCAATCTGCAGTGCTTTGACCTTCTCGTCTACTCGATCCTCAATGCCAATACGAACGGCTTCGATCAACTCTGGCCGTGCCGAGTACAGCTTTTCCAGTGCGTTGTCGATCGCCACGTGTGTCGATGCACAGAGGAGAACGCGTTCACCACGCCTGATGGCTTGGTACACGAGCTCACAGATTGCCGTTGTCTTTCCCGACCCGGGGGGGCCCTGCAAAAGGCACAGGTCGGTGCTCGCCAGCGCCGCCCGGACAAACTCGCGCTGTTCAGCCGTGCCGTCGATGGTGTCGTCGATAAGCAGTTCCCACTCTGGCTCGGAGATCGCTGGAACATGTGGCCATCGCACTTTGTCGGGGTTCTCGCAAAGTCGAATGAGCCCGCGATGAGATGGAAGCGGGCTGTACCGAAGTTGCTGCACGGCGCGTTTCTGAGTGTCAATGGCCCGAGTGTCAAGCGGTGCATAGAGGTGCGTCGTGCCAGTGGGCGGGAGCTCCTTCAGCCGAAGCTGGTATCGATCCCTGTCGACCTCATAGACCTGGATGAACCTAGCGTCGCGTCGGAACGGTGCAGTCCAAATCTCGCGAACCTGTTCGCCCTCGCAGAACTCAGCACGCGGGTCGATAAGGGCTTGCTCAACAGCAAAGTCATCGGGAAGCAGTAGCTGAACCCAATTGCCGCTTCGCACGCGGCCCTGCATCGGTTCGACAGTGAAGCGAACGCCGCAGTTTCCCTCGAGAACGGATCCTACGGGAGCGGCCTCAGTACGGAGCTGCTCACCATGAACTGGAAACGTCGTGCCTTTGCTATCGCGTGCTTGGCTGCACTCCGACCACGGCGGTAGCGGGGTAGCTGAGCGCGACTGACCATCAACGATCAGCTGCTCGTCACTGAACTGGCCCTCCAGACAGACGATGTCGTCGTCTCCGTCGCGACGGTGCCATCGAACCTTCAGCGAACGGCCTGCGGTGTCGGTGACGACCTCTGGGCGACGAGCTCTTGACGCCGGCTTTAGCGTGCATTGCTGACCGCACCACGAGATCAAGTCGCCGGATTGGAGGGCTTGAGCATCTGTCTCGATGAGCAGCCCGTCGCTGGTCGCTACCGCTTGCTGTACGGCGAAGTACCCCTCTTGGGTGAGATTGTTGACCTTTCGGGAGATGTCAAAGGTGGCAGTGGCAGGCCAGCCGTCCAACCTCCATCGTTTCTCCGCCTTGGCGGGCAGCAAGAGCAGAGTGTCCATCGGCTTGAGACGAAAGACCTGCTTGCGTCGAACAACCTCGAAAGCGAATCGGTGTCGCTTCTGCCGCTCCTCCGCATTTTGGCGAGCTTGAAATAGATACCGTTCAAATGGGCCCAGAGCGTCACGCGCCTGTTGTTGGATAACCTGCGCTCGTTGCGGCGGCTCCATCGCTAGAAAATTGAGTAGACCCATCGTTCAGTTCTCCGGCTCATCATCAAGATCTGCCTGCCAGGATCAGCTCTGACCCCGATCTCGATTCGGAGTTCCAATCGGGTCTGGACGAGGAACAAATGGATTGCGCTGCTCCTGCCGAAGCACCGGAACGCTATCGACGTTGTCATTGGGCAGCGGCTCAGATGATTCCGCCGTTGCCAACCGTGCTCGCGCTTTCGCCCACTCGCGAAGCTGTACGATCTGGTTGCGCATTGTTCGTGAAAGCGGGCAGGTCGCCTTCAGAGCCTGCGAGATGTGGTCGGACGTGATTTCTTGGCCGTCTGAGAAGGCGTCGAAGAGGCCCTCTTTGACTGCTTCCTCCAGCTCCGCGCCTGAGAACCCGTTCGCCTCGCGGGCAAGTCTGTCAAGATCGAACTTCTCGGGGTCGCGCTTCTTGCGCCGTAGGTGGATGGAGAGGATCTCCTTTCTGGCTTGGGAGGTAGGCAGGTCCACGAAGAAGATCTCGTCGAAGCGCCCCTTGCGGAGAAGCTCGGGCGGCAGTGCTTCAATTCTGTTCGCTGTGGCCACAACGAAGACGGGCGCGGTCTTCTCCTGCATCCAGGTCAGCAGAGTTCCGCCCACTCGTGCGGAGACGCCCGCATCAAGCTGGTCTGAGCTTCCCATCCCCGACAATCCCTTCTCGATCTCGTCAATCCAGAGAACGCAGGGTGCTAGCGCTTCGGCAACCTGTAGCGCTAATCGCATGTTCGCTTCGGATTGCCCCACGATCCCGCCGAACACCCGGCCAAGGTCGAATCGAAGCAGCGGAAACTGCCACGCAGCTGCGACCGATTTCGCGATTAGGCTCTTGCCGCAACCCTGAATCCCGAGCAGCACGATTCCGCGGGATGGCTCAAGCCCGTACTCGCGAGCTCCATGACCGAACCCACGTCCCCGTCGCGATAGCCATGCCTTCAGGTTCTCGAGGCCGCCAACGTCCGCCATATTCGTCGTGGGTTCGAAATACTCGAGTACGCCGCTTTGCTTGATGACTCGCGACTTCTCCTGCGCGACCAAGCGGATGGCGGCGGAGTCCAACTTCCCGAGTTCCTGTGCCGCTCGCGAATACGCGATTCGGGCTTCCATCACGGTCAGCCCCCGAGCCGCTTCGAGCAATGGCTCGACGGGATCGCAGGGGATGGATCTGCTCGCGGCCACCTCGCGGCAAACCTCAAGCAGGTCATCCTGACCCGGCAGGGGTAAATCCAAGGACGGAATCTCTTTGGTCAGTTCGGGAGGCAGACCTGGGACGGGGCCGGATAGCACGAGCAGCTTTCGGGGAACGCCTCGGACTCGGCAAGCCTCGCGCAGCCAGCGAGCGATCTCGTGGCGACGATCGGAGTTCAGGTAGAAGTGGTGAGCGTCTTCAAGCAGGAGGATTTGTGGGTCTTTTGACTCGCAGTGCTGCTTGATGACCTCTTGCGGATCTGTTTGCCCGGGCTCTCCGGGCGTTACTTGGGCATCGCGATCGAGTTTCTCAACGCCTCGTGAGAGACTCCAAACGACGGATGGGACCGAGAGCTCTCGGGAGAGGCCAGCCACGAGGCCGCGAACTCGCTCCCACTCGTGCGAGACGATCTGGATCGCGGGAACGTCGGCTCGCGCAAGGGTTACGAGTTGCTCAAAGAAGCTGGCCATAGGCGCAGTTTATGGCACACAGTGGAAAGGAGCGTGTGGCGTGCTTCGATCTCCTCTGGCGGTGCAATGGGTCTGAGAAGAGCCTGTGTACAGGCACTCCAGGCTCCACCGATTGCCGAGTTGTTCGGCGCTTGCAGTGACGCCCCGCGCTCAAGATCGAAGCTGCGTTCGCATCCGGCCCCCGCTCGGAACGCTCCTGTTAACTGGACCCGCCACGAGGACCAGAGAGCGAGAGAGTTCACGGGGTTCAGGTACCGAAACGGGGTCGTTCGGATCGGGACCCCTCTCTCGGAATCGAAACCGAGAGCGACGAACCCCCGCCACGGCACGGTAACGGGGGCGATTCCGCCGCCCGGTCTGTAAACGATAAGGCCCCCGTCACCTTTGACGAGGGCCTTGAACTCCCTGTCCAAGACCGTTTCGGAGGGTTGGTAGGCCACTCTCGGGGTGGCCCGATGAGTGTGCGATGGCTACGGGTTGTCAACGGGGGAGGGGTCGAAACCTCTTTTTGGGGGGCTCCGAGCGGGGGCAAATACTCGATGCCGGACTGACGGCGTCGCGGGAGATAACCTGGTGCTGCGCGGCAAGCCGCGAACTGGCGCAGCCGGTTACCCGAGGTCCTCGATGCGTAGTTTGTTAGGGTTGCAGAAGCCCACAAGCCGACTGACCGATATGCTCTGGTGAACCGTCCGCGAGGTTCGCGGGTAATGTTGGTAAGGCCCATGGCGATCATTTCTCGGATTATCCTCGTCCTTTCAATGCTGCTGCAGTCCCTCCCCGGACTGACCACGTTGAATTGCGCGGAGATGAAGCCCGGGCCCCCCGCCAAGACAAGCACGAGCGCATCGAAATGCTCCTGTTGCCCAGGCGGCGATGGAGTAATGAAGGCCTCATGCCCGACGGGCGACAGGTTCGTCGCTTGCCGTTGCGGAATGTCCCAACCGGAGGAGCCTCGCACCCCACCTTCCAACCCAAAGAGCGCGCAGACGAGTCAGTTCGTCGCGCTGCTCCCTGTTCTGCTTACGGTTCTGCCCCCGAAGCCGTTCGTGCTCGAGCAGCGGTGGACCAGCCGGCATGGACCGCCGAAGCAGTCCGCTGATTCGATTCAATCGCTCCTCTGTGTGTGGGTCGTGTAGGTACTCGGTGCCTTAGCCGCACTGCGCGCTGAGGTTTCCGCTGTCCCGCGATTCCGGCCCGTTTCCCGGCACCTGTTGCCTGGAACCCCGGCCTGATCCCCCACAACAAGGAGCCTGCATCATGACCCTCGACCGCACCGCAGGTGCGTTCCGCACGGGGAGCCGCCCCGCCAAGCGCTCGCGTGCCGCGACGCACTCACATTGTGTTTCAACTCTTCTGACCATCTGCTCGCTCTCGTTTTCGGGGCTCTCCGGCTGCGCATTGACGCCCTCGGGCACGAAGGAGGAGCAAGCCCGCATGCACGAGGCGGGCAAGCCGTACGAAGAGCCGTTCGCACAACGAGCGCAGCCTGAACTCCCGGCGTCTCCTTCGTGGCAAGACGTGCTTCAGCGTGCCTTCCTCGCCAACGGCGACCTCGAAGCGTCGTACTTCGAGTGGAAGGCGGCGGTCCAGCGGATCGAGATGGCATCCGCGTACCCGAACTCCAACGTCCAGCTCGGCTACTCCTACATGTTCTCGTCCGAGCGGATGAAGACCTTTGACCGGCAGACGTTCTCACTGGGTTTCGACCCGTCGATGAACCTCTCGTTCCCGACGAAGGTCCAGCAGAAGGGCCAGGTCGCGCTCGACGAGGCTCGGACAACGGCCGAGAGGTTCCGTACGGCGAAGTTCGATCTGCAGCGCCGCGTGCTCTCGTCTTGGGCGGACCTGCAGATGTTGGAGCAGAGGAGACGCATTCAGCAGGAACAGTTGTCCCTAGGTCATCTGACGATTGACGCGACCCGGGCGAGGGCTCAGGCCGGCGGTGTGCAGCGGGACCTGCTCCGTGCCGAAGCGAGTCTTCGCACGCTGGAGAACAACGTCCAAAACACCGACGCAGAGCTCACCGCGATGCGGGCCATGCTCAACGGCATGCTCGCCCGGGGCCCGAATGCTCCGTTGGCGGCCGCAACCGCTGATGTGCGGGAAATCGCGGCGACCGATGACCAGATCCTCGCCGTTGCGGTCGAGCGCAACCCCGAGATTGCGGCGTTGGCCCATCAAGTTCAAGGCCGCACAGATGCGCTGGAGTTGGCGCGGATGCAGTGGATCCCCGACATCAACCCGTCGTTCATGTTCACCGGAAGCGTGTCGCAGGCCGTGGGCGCGACCATCATGCTCCCGACGACCATCGCCGAGATCAAGGGCGGCATCCGCGAGGCCGAGGCGATGCTCCGCTCCGGCGACGCGATGCTGCGGCAGACCCGCAGCGACCGGGCCGCGACGCTCGTGGCCACGCTCGTGGCGCTCCGCAACAACGAGCGCCAGGCGGCCCTCTTCGAGACCACGCTCCTCCCGCTCGCGGAGCGGGTACTCACCAACATGCGACAGTCCTACGCCTCCGGGGCCGCGATGTACCTCGACCTGATCGAGGCGCAGAACATGCTCCTGGACACCCGGCTCATGATCGTCGAAGCCCGCGCCTCGCGGGAGAAGCGGCTTGCCGAACTCGAAGCGCTCATGGGAACGGACATCGAGACCGTCGTTCCAAGTTCAGCCGTCACGCCGTCCTCCTCCGCACTCCACATGCTCCCGGCTCGATGACCACCGGTCACCAGAAAGAACGCCATGACCACCGAGACTCCCACAACCAAAACCACTTCCCCGGCACCCACCGCCCGCCGCGGCCGTTCCGGTTCCCTCGTGTTCGTGCTGCTATTCACGGCGGGCGGGATCTACGCGGGGATGCGCTGGCACACGACCTTCGAGCGATGGCTCATGCCCTCTGCCGGCGGCGACACCGCCGAGGCCGCCTCCGCCAAGGAATCCGGCAAGCCCACCGACGGCAAGAAGCAGCTCTGGACCTGCGGCATGCACCCGCAGGTGATCCAGGACCACCCGGGCGACTGCCCGATCTGCCACATGAAGTTGACGCCGCTGGTGACGGGCGACGCGGGCGACTCGGGTGCGGCGGCCGCGCCGGAGAAGTCCGCGGCCGGGGGCGAGGACCGGAAAGTCAAGTACTGGTGGGACCCGATGATGAACCCGCCGTACATCTCCGACAAGCCCGGCAAGAGCCCGATGGGGATGGACCTTGTCCCGGTCTACGAGGACCGGGCCCAATCAGCCGGGGCGGCGGTGGTCATCGACCCCGCGGTGGTGCAGAACATGGGCGTGCGCACCGCGGTCGTGATCGAAGGGCCGCTCCAGCAGACGGTGCGGGCCACGGCGATCCTCGCGGAGCCCGAGCCGGGCCGCCGCGACATCAATCTTCGCGTGTCGGGCTGGATCCAGACCCTCTACGCGAACACCGACGGCATGGCGGTCAAGAAGGGCGAGCCGCTGTTCGACCTCTACAGCCCGGACCTGCGGCTGGCCATCGAGGAACTCATCACGGCGCGGAAGTCCGCCGATCGTGCCGGCCTGGATACGGGCGGCTCGCTGGGCCAAACCAGCGCGGCGCTGGTGGCCGCGGCGGAGCTCCGCCTCCAGACGCTCGGGCTGAGCGCCGAGCAGATCGCGGAGCTGGGCGGGGGGGGGATGGAGCACGCCCCGGCCGTGGTGACGTTCCTCTCCCCGATCGACGGGCACGTAGTCGAAAAGGCCAACGTGTACAACGGCTCGGCGGTGATGGCCGGGCAACTGGTGCTCCGCCTGGCCGACCGCTCGACGATGTGGTTCGAGGCCCGCGTGCCCGAGGGCTCGATCGGTCGAGTCCGGGTTGGGCAGCGGGCCGTGGCCCGCGTGAACGCATTGCCAGGGCGGACCTTCGAGGGCGAGGTCGTCTTCGTGCACCCCCACCTCGACGAGATGACGCGGACCGCGCTGGTCCGCATGGCGATGCCCAACTCCGACGGGGTGCTCCGGTCGGCGATGTACGCCATCGCCGACATCGACGTCGGCTCGGCGGACCCGGTCATGCTCATCCCGCGCGAGGCGGTGATCGACACGGGCGAGCGGCAACTGGTCTTCGTGAGCACGGGCAAGGGCCGCTTCGAGCCGCGGAACGTCGCCATCGGGCTTTCCGGCGAGCAGGGCCTCGTGGAGGTGCGCTCGGGGCTGAAGGTCGGGGAGTCGGTGGTCTCCAGCGGGCAGTTCCTGATCGACTCGGAGAGCCGTCTCCGTGAGGCGATCGCCAAGTTCCTGGCGGGAAAGTCTTCGGGCGGGGTCACGGCAGCGCCAGCGGCGCCGATGGCGATTTCACCCGCCGCGCAGGAGCGGGTGGACGCGATCGTGAGCGCTTACCTCGCGCTGGCCGAGTCGCTGGGAGAAGTGCAGAAGGACGCCACGCCGCTCAAGCCCGAGGGCCTGATCGCGTCGGTCCACGCCCTGCACGGCGAGGTCTCGGGGGCTGAGGGTGGGGCGACGCGGCTGGTCTCGGAGGCGGCGAAGGCCGCCGAGTCGCTGACGGGCAAGCCGATCGACCAGCAGCGCGAGGCGTTCAAGCGCGTGAGCGCCGCGGTCATCGCGCTGATCGACGCGATGCCGCCCTCGCCCAGGGTGGCCGGGTCGCTCTTCGTTCTTAATTGCCCGATGGCCAAGGCCGACTGGGTGCAGCGCAAGGCCGATGTGGCCAACCCGTACTACGCCGAGGACATGAAGGAGTGCGGCTCGGTGGTGCGCCCGGTCGGCGGTGCGAAGGGAGCGAGGTGACACATGATCGCTCGCATCATCGAACTCTCGATCAAGAACCGCTTCATGGTGCTCCTGCTGACCGCGATGATGGTCGGCGCGGGCGTATGGAGCATCTTCAACATCCGCCTGGACGCCATCCCCGACCTGTCGGATGTGCAGGTGATCGTCCAGACCGAGTACCCCGGGCAGAACCCCGAGGTCGTGGACAAGCAGGTCACCTACCCGCTGGCCAGCGCCATGCTCGCCGTGCCCGGCTCCACCGTGGTCCGCGGCTACAGCATGTTCGAACAGTCGTTCGTGTACGTGCTCTTCGAGGACGGCACGGATATCTACTGGGCCCGCAGCCGCGTGCTGGAGTACCTGAACTTCGCCCGCGACCGATTACCCAAAGGAGTCGAGCCCAAGCTCGGCCCGGACGCGACCGGCGTGGGCTGGGTGTACCAGTACGTGCTGTACCCCGGCTACTACAGCCCCGACCACCCCAAGGGCTTCTGGCACGACGCCGAGGGCGACCGCTGGTACGCCTCACCCGATGAGGCGCCCCGGGAGCGGCGCGAGAAACTTGTGAAGGTCCGCGCGTTCGAGAAGCCGGGCATCGTGGGGGGGAAGGACCCGCTCACCCAGACACCGCTCGTGTCGGCCAACCAGGACCTCGCCCAGCTCCGCAGCCTCCAGGACTGGTACATGCGCTACCCCTTGACCTCGGTCGAGGATGTTTCCGAGGTCGCCTCCATCGGCGGGTACGTCCGGCAGTACCAGGTCATCCTCGACCCGCTCAAACTGCGGGCGTACGGCCTGCCGCTCCGCGACGTGATGATGGCGATCCAGCGGTCCAACAACGACGTGGGCGGGTCGGTCATCGAGCTGGCCGAGAACGAGTACATGGTCCGCAGCCGGGCGTATCTCAAGGGCCTTGAGGACCTCGCCCAGGTGCCCGTCGGCCTCGGCGACAAGGGCACGCCGGTCATGCTCGGGGACATCGCGACCCTCCGGGTCGGCGGCGACATGCGACGGGGCGTCGCCGATCTCAACGGCGAGGGCGAGGCCGTCGGCGGCGTGGTCGTGGCGAGGTTCGGGGCCAACGCGTACAAGGTCATCGCGGACGTGAAGGCCAAGCTGATCTCGCTGGAGGACGGCCTCCCGCCCGGCGTCTTCATCAAGACCACCTACGACCGCTCGAACCTGATCAACCGCTCCATCTCCACGCTCCGCGACACGCTGGTGGAGGAGATCATCGTCGTCGGGCTGGTGTGCATCCTGTTCCTGCTGCACATGCGCAGCGAACTGGTCGCGGTCTTCGTCGTGCCGTCGAGCGTCATCGCCGCCCTGCTGGTAATGCACCTGCTGGGGATCAACGCCAATATCATGTCCCTCGGCGGCATCGCGATCTCCATCGGCGTGGTCGTGGACTCGGCCGTCATCATGGTCGAGAACGGGCACAAGCACCTGGATCGGGAAGAGGACCGCGTCCATGCCGGGCTGCCACCCACGCCCCGCTCGGACATCATGATGGCGGCGGCCAAGGAGGTTGGCCCACAGCTCTTCTTCTCCCTGCTCATCATCACCGTCTCATTCCTGCCGGTGTTCGTGCTCGGCGGCGAGGCAGGGCGGCTCTTCAAGCCGCTGGCGTTCACAAAGACGTTCGCGATGACAGCGGCCGCGTTCCTCTCCATCACCATCATCCCGGTCCTGATGTACTACTTCATCACCGGGCGGGTGCTCCCCAAGAGTTGGGGATTCTGGCGCAACACCGCCATCACGCTGGGCGCCATGTTCCTGCCCGCGACCGCCCTGTTCATCATCGCCACCGGCATGCCGCACCTGGAACACTTCCGCTGGTGGATCGCCGGCGGCTGGGCCGTGCTGATGGCGATGCTGCTCCTGCCGCAGAAGATCATCCACGAGCAGCACAGCCCGATCAGCCGGGTCCTTCAGCGGATCTACGAGCCGGCGTTCCGTCTCGCCATGGCGCACCCTTGGCGACTGCTGCTGCTCGCCGCAATCGCACTGGCATCGACCTACTACCCGATGACGCGCATGGGCACCGAGTTCATGCCGCCCTTGGACGAAGGCGACCTGCTCTACATGCCGACGACCGACCCGTCCATCAGCATCACCAAGAGCAAACAGCTCCTGCAGCAAACCGACAAGCTCATCAAGACGTTCCCCGAAGTGGTGAGCGTCCACGGGAAGATCGGGCGGGCCGCGACGGCCACCGACCCTGCGCCGCTCTCGATGATCGAAACGGTCGCACAGCTCAATCCGGACCGTTCGAAGTGGCGGACACGCCGCCCAGAGTACTTCTTCAGTTCATGGCCGGAATGGCTCCAGAAGCCCTTCCACGGCACGTTCTGGCCCGCCGAGCGCCCCATCACGACGGAGGAACTCAAGTTCGGCTGGTCCGACCCCGATGGGACGATGCACGCGGGGCTTAACTCCGTTGTCTCGTTCCCCGGCATGGCCAACGCCTGGCCGTTCCCGATCGAAAACCGCATCAATATGCTCGCCACGGGCATCAAGACCCCGGTGGGAATCAAGATCCTCGGCCCTGACCTCAAGGTGCTCGGCGACCTCGCGGAACGCGCCGCCAGCGCGGTCCGTGGAATTCCCGGGACGGTCTCGGCGTACCCCGAGCGCACGCTCGGGGGGTACTACGTCGATTTCGACATCGACCGCGCCGCGGCGGCCCGTTACGGCCTGACCACGGGCGACGTTCAGGACGTCATCCAGTCGGCGGTCGGCGGCATGAACATCACCACCACCGTCGAGGGACTGGAGCGTTACCCCCTCAACGTGCGGTACCTTCGCGACTACCGCGACGACCTTCCCGCGCTCGAACAGGTGCTGGTCACGGCCCCGATGCCCGGGCCCAAGGACGAACGCGTCCAGGTGCCGCTCGGTCAGATCGCCAAGATTCACCTCACGCCCGGTGCTCCGATGATCCGCTCGGAGAACGCCCAGCGCACGGCGTGGATCTTCGTGGACATCGCGGGGCGAGACCTCGGTGGCTACATCGCCGAAGCCCGCAAGGCGGTCGCTCAGCAGGTTGACCTGCCGCCGGGCTATACACTGCTGTTCTCTGGTCAGTTTGAGTTCTGGGAGAAGACGCTGCCGCGCCTCATCGCCGCGAGTGTGATGGCCCTTGTCGCCATCATCTTTCTGCTGTATGTGAGCAGCCGCTCGTGGTTCCGCGTTGGAATAGTGCTGATGGCCGTCCCGTTCAGCCTGGTCGGGGCCTTCTGGTTCATGCACGCCCTGGATTTCAATCTGTCGCTCGCGGTCGTCATCGGCATCATCGCTCTCGCGGGGCTCGATGCGGAGACTGGCATGGTGATGCTCCTCTATCTCGACAACAGCTTCGACCGCTTCAAGGAGCAGGGCCGCATGAAGTCGGCTACCGACCTGTACGCGGCCGTTCATGACGGAGCCGTAAAGCGAATCCGTCCCAAGGCGATGACCGTGGCTGCGGCGATGATCGGCCTGGTCCCGCTCTTGTGGTCCCACGGCACCGGCGCCGACACCATGCGCCGCATCGCCGCCCCGCTGATCGGCGGCCTTCTGATCAGCTTCATGATGGAACTGGTCGTGTATCCGGTCGTGTTCTACCTCGCCAAGCGGTGGCAGCACCGGAAGGAGTTCTCCAACCACTAAAAGACGAATTCGCTGATCCCCATTCTCCGCAGACTCAGCCAATCCGCGTATGGCGGACGAGGTGTTGTTGTGCGCAATCGGAGGACAGATCTTGTGCTTTGTGCAGTAGCCACCTCTCAAATTCTCAGCGAACTTCGTGTCGGATCGAGACGTATCACGGTGTAGGCCTGTATACTCCCCATAGGTATGCTCCATCGCGGCAGTCCAATTCGGCTTCTGGTGACCCTCCTGCTGGTGGTCGCCGTGCCATTATGCTGCTGCAACTTCCGCTCCTTGCTGAGCACCTGCTCGTCCTGCCAAGCCGCGCCGGTGGCGGAAGAGGTCGAAGCGTCACACGGCCATTCACATGACGCGGACCGTGACCACGCCGCGCCTCATCAGCACGCCTCTGGGCACAAGCAGCATGAGGATGGGCAATCGTCGGTTCCGTGTGGGCCCGGTGATGAGAAGCATCACTGCAACTGCGAGAAGAACGACGGCAAGATGCTGACGGTCCAGAAGTCGACCGTCGAGCTTCCAATGCCGGTCGTTGTGGCCATTCTGGATTGGTCAATGGCGGTGGACATGCTTCCGCCTGCCTCAAACCGAGTCCAGTATCGGGGCAATCCGGCCATCGCCAGGCCATTGACCTCGCTTCTGCGCCAGCATTGCGCGCTCGTTGTGTAGCACCGCCACGCCGCGACCACGCGCGTGAGTGACCGCCTGCCCTCATCAGGGCACGCCACGAACGCCAACCGTCACGGCGTTGTTCATTGGCGGCCGTCGCACTCCCACACCACAACCCAGTTCCTGCCACGGAGGTTCCCCATGAACCGTCGAAAGGCCACGGCCTTCAGCGCGATAGCGGTCGTTACCGCCGCCATTCTCATCCCGGCCTTCGCCCACGAAGGGCACGGCAAGACCGAGTCCGCATCCTGGGACCCCAACGCACCCAAGAAAGTCTCGCCAGAGACTGCGCTGGCCATCGGCCTGAAGACCGCCGAGGTCGACTTTGGCCAAATCGAAGAAGTGATGAAGCTCACCGGATCCGTGCGTGCCCGGCCCGACCGCCTGGTGGCAGTATCGCCACGCACGGCGGGCATCGTGCGAGCGATCACGGTACAGCCCGGCGACTCCGTCAAGAAGGGTGATGCCCTCGCAGAGATCGAGTCACAGGAACTCGCCAAGAGCATCTATGAGTTGCGGCGGCTGGAGGCCGACTACGAGCGGCTGCTCTCCGACGTGAAGAAATCGGAGTCGGTGGTGCGGTCACTGGAGATCGAGGTGCCGGCGACGAACGCGTCCGCAGATCTTGCTGAGGCCGAAGCCGCGCGGCTGACCGCCAGCGGAGAAGCGGTGTCGGCCAACCTGCTCGCACAGCGAAAGTCGGAGGCGATCAAGCTCCGCGCCGATGCAGCGCTCAAGGCCGTTGCTCTGGATCAGGCCAAAACCGATGTGCAGTCGCTGCGCACCCAGAGTGCATCCACGCTGCGCTCCGTTGAGGCCCTCCGTGCGCTGATCCCGCCAGCCCAGGCCGGCGACGGCAGCGAGGTCTCGGTCGATGCGGCTCATCCGGGGCTTGTCCGCTATCTCGCCCCCATCGATGGCGTGGTAGTCACGCGGGCCGCCGTGGTAGGCCAGGGAGTCGATGCCGGGGCCAAGGTGCTCACGATCGGAGACTTTGCCAGCGTGCAGATCGAGGGTGAGGTGCCTGAGAGTCTCGTGGATGCGCTGGTTGCTGCCGGAACGCCGAGCGTCCGCGTGCGCCGATCGAACGACGGGGCATTGGTGACTACCGGAACGGTGCGGTTCATCAGCCCGGTCATCGACGCGAGCAAGCGGACCGCCCACGTCATCATCGACGCCGACAACCCGGGTGGGGTCCTGCGGCAGGGCACGTTCGTCGAGCTCGCCGTGCTGCTCCGGCAGACCGATTCGGCCGTGGTGGTCCCCGCGTCGGCGATCGTCAAGGAGGGTCCGCTCCAGTACGTGTTTGTGAAGGACAAGGAGTTCTTCAAGAAGCACGACGTAGCCACGGGCGCCCGCGATGACCAGATCGTCGAGATCAAATTGGGCGTTGCGCCGGGCGACGTGATCGCGGTGCAGGGCGCGTTCAGCCTGTCACAACTCCGGGGCATCTCGCCCGGCGCTGCGTCCGAACCCGCCAAGACCCCCGACGCGGCCCCCGTCAAGGACCAGCCCAAGCCGTCATCCGACGGTTCCGACCACACCAACGGCTAACCGAGCGAGGAACTCCACGTGTTGAACTGGATCATCAAGGCTTCGCTCCACAACCGCGTGCTGGTCCTGATGGCCGCGCTCCTGGTGTCCGTGTACGGGCTCTACGTCGCGCTGCACACCAAGACTGACGTGCTCCCGGACCTCAACCGCCCCGTGGTGACGATCATGACCGAGGCGTCGGGTTTGGCCCCCGAGGAGGTCGAGGCCCAGGTCACGTACTACATCGAAACCGCCGTCAACGGCGCTCCCGGCGTGGACCGCGTCCGTAGCACCAGCGCGCTCGGCCTCTCCGTCGTGTATGTCGAGTTCCAGTGGGACACCGACATCCGCTACAACCGCCAGATCGTTCAGGAACGGCTCGCGTCCATCAGCGAGAAGCTCCCGCGCGGCGTCATCCCCGCGATGGCCCCGATCTCCAGCATCATGGGCGAGATCGTGCTCATGAGCGTGCGGAGCGACACGCTCACGCCTCTCGAAGTCCGGACACTCGCCGAGTTCACGCTCCGCCCCACCATCCTCTCGATCCCGGGCATCGCGCAGGTCACGGTGATGGGCGGCGAGCTCAAGCAGTTCCGCGTCGAGGCCGACCCCGACAAACTCCGCCTCTACGACCTGACGATGGAGGACCTGGAGAAGGCCCTCTCGGCCTCCAATCAGAACACCGGCGGCGGGTTTGTGATTACCGGCGCGCAGGAACTGGTGGTGCGGAACCTCGGCCGCGTGCAGAACGCCCAGGACATCGCCGACTCGCTCGTGGTCACGCGGCCCGGCGACCACGACGACCCGCCCCGCGCCATCCTTGTCAAAGACGTGGCCCGCGTGGTCGAGGCGGGCACGACCATCAAGCGCGGCGAAGGCTCGGTCGATGCCAAGCCCGCCGTCATCATGGCGATCCAGAAGCAGCCCTCGGCGGACACCATCGCTCTGACCGCCGCGCTGGACCGGACCCTGGAGCAGATGAAGCCCACGCTCCCGCCGGGCCTTGAGATCAACCCCGACGTCTTCCGGCAGAAGCACTTCATCGAGTCGGCCATCCGCAACGTGCTCGACGCCCTGCGCGACGGCGCGGTGCTTGTCATGATCATCCTGATCCTCTTCCTGATGAACGTGCGGACCACGCTCATCACGCTCACGGCCCTGCCGCTCTCGATCATCATGACCTTCCTGGTCTTCCACTGGTTCGGGATGAGCGTCAACACCATGACGCTCGGCGGCCTGGCCGTGGCGATCGGCGAACTGGTGGACGACGCGGTCGTGGATGTCGAGAACGTCTTCCGCCGACTTCGTGAGAATCGCCACGCCGCTTCGCCTCTTCCCGCGATGCGCGTGGTCTTCGACGCCTCCAGCGAGGTGCGCAATCCGATCATCATGGGCACGGTGATCGTGTGCCTCGTCTTCCTGCCCACGATGTTCCTGCCCGGCATCGAAGGCCGGCTCTTCTGGCCGCTGGCCCAGGCGTACATCATCAGCATCTTCGCCTCGCTGCTGGTGGCTCTCACCGTCACGCCGGTCCTGTCGTACTACCTCCTGCCCAACATGAAGAAGATGAAGGAGGAGAAGGACGGCCCGGTCCTGCGCTGGTGCAAGGCCCTGGCGCGGAAGTCCTACGCCGTCGCCCTCCCCCGCCCGTGGACGGTCATCGGCGCGGGCGTCGCCGTCTTCCTCATCGCGCTGTTCGTGGTCACGCGGCTGGGCTCGGAGTTCCTGCCCCCGTTCAACGAGGGCACCGCGACGGTCAACGTCATCCTTCAGCCGGGCGTCTCGCTGGCCGAGTCCGACCGGATCGGCCGCAAGGCCGAGGAGATCATGCTCACGATCCCCGAGGTCAAGAGCACGGGCCGCCGCACGGGCCGGGCCGAACAGGATGAGCACGCCGAGGGCGTCCACTACAGCGAGATGGATGTGGACTTCTGGACCAAGGATGAGGCCAAGCACCCCGAGAAGCACATCCTGGCCAGCGGCCGCACGCCCCCGGCCCCGGCCGCGATCCGCTCGCGCGAGGTCGTCTTCGCCGAGATCGAGGAGAAACTCAAGGTCTTCCCGGGGGTCTCCGTCAGCGTCGGCCAGCCGATCAGCCACCGCATCGAGCACCTGCTCTCGGGCGTGCGGGCCCAGGTCGCGGTCAAGATCTTCGGCGATGACCTGAACACGCTCCGCTCGCTGGCGGACCAGACCAAGGCCGCGATGAACGGCATCGAAGGCGTCGCCGACTTGCAGGTGGAGCAGCAGGTGCTCGTGCCGCAACTGCACATCGCCGTCAGGCGGGCCGCCGCGGCCCGCCTGGGCTTCACGCCCGCGGCCCTCACCGACGCGATGGAGACGGCCACCAAGGGCAAGGTGGTCGGCCAGGTGCTCGACGGCCTGCGCTCCTTCGAGATGGTCCTGACACTCGACGACGAGTACCGCAACGACCCGAGCCGGCTCGGCGACGTGCGGCTGATCTCGCCCACCGGCGCGGTGGTGCTGGTGCGCGATGTGGCCGACATCACCGAGCGGCTCGGTCCGAATCAGGTCCAGCGGGAGAACATCCGCCGCCGCATCGTGGTGCAGTGCAACGTGCGGGGCCGCGACCTGGGCTCGACCGTGCAGGAACTCCAGGCGTCCATCCGCCAGGACGTGAAACTCCCGCAGGGGTACACCTTCGAGTTCGGGGGCGTCTACGAAGCCCAGCAGCAGTCCACGCGGCTGCTCCTGATCCTCGGGACGTGCAGCCTGATCGCGATCTTCGTGCTCCTCTACACCCACTACAAGAGCGCCCAGGTCGCCACCCAGATCATGCTCAACGTCCCCTTTGCCTTCATCGGCAGCGTGGCGGCTCTGGTCATCACCCGCGAGACCTTCAGCGTCGCCTCGCTGGTGGGCTTCATCTCGCTCACGGGCATCGCCACGCGCAACGGCGTCTTGATGGTCAGCCACTACATCCACCTGATGACCCACGAGGGCCTGCCCTTCGGCAAGGAGATGGTCATCAAGGGGAGCCAGGAACGGGTCGCGCCGGTCCTCATGACCGCGCTCACCGCCGGGCTGGGCCTGGTCCCGCTGGTGCTCTCGCGGGGCGAGCCGGGCAAGGAGATCCTGTACCCCGTCGCCGTGGTCATCCTGGGCGGCCTTATCACCAGCACGCTCCTGGACTTCTTCGTGACGCCGACGGTCTTCCTGAAGTTCGGCCGCCACGCGGCGGAGCGGCTCGCGCGTGAGCACAAGCAGGCCAAGACCGACCCGCTCGCGGACGTGAGCGAAGGCGAAAGGCACTTCACCACGGAGAACACCGAGAGCACGGAGAGGAAGAAGGAGTTGGCCCCGAGGGATGGTCAGGAGGACCACGCCGCGCCCGTGGTGATTGGCCCACTCGCGCCGACCACCCCAACGCTCGCGCCCGTCGTCGCGCCGCCGACCGCGACGGATACCCAAGCCGACGCGAAGAAGCCGGAGGCCACACCATGAGCACGTTCGCCCCTACATTTGCTGAACGGATCTTCGGCGAGAGGCGCCGGCGGGCGGCTGCGGCCGGAATCGACGTATCACTTCTCTGCTGCGGTCTTCAGTTTGCTCGCGATATCTTGGACGTCCGGCACGCCGCCGGCGTACAACCGGCACCCCATGCCGGGCGCGGTGGGGACCGGCAAGCCGTAGAGGTCGCGGCCGTTGACCAGGATGGTGGGCGTGGGATAGCCGCGCCGGAGATCGCCCTCGGGCAACTGCTCCTGGTTGGTGTCCTTGACGGTCCAGCCCTTACCGACGGCGGTGAGTGCCGCCTTGAGGTTGGCGCGCATCGCGGGCGTGTTGGGACAGCCGGGGAAACCCAGCAGTTCGATGTCGGGTTGAGCGGCGTTCATGGCGGCGGGCCTCGCGGTCCTGTCGGGCGTCGCGGCGCACCCCGCGAGCATCCCGAGCACGGCGGCGGCACAGACAGCGGATGTGCGACAGGACTTGAACATGCAGCATTAAATGTCGGCGTGCGCGAGCGCGCTCTTCGCGCCGACCGTCGCCGTGACGGTCTCGCTCCACTAACCAGCGAAGCCTGCTCAGGTCAGCTCCTTTACCACCTTCTTCTTGAACCGTTTGATGGCCGAGATCCACGAGTTCACCATCACCTCGTCGATCGGCTGTGCCTTGCCATAACCCTTCCCGGGCTTGGTTTGGCGGTCGGCTTGATGGACGATCGCGTGTCGGCGCTTCATTGCTGCTGCCATGTCCGCAAAGTGTGGTTCAACCTTCGCCTTGTCCACGCCAAGCAGATCCAGCACGGGCACCACGTCGTCGGTCTTGTTGTAGGTCGAGTGATCGAGATGATGCTCGATCGATTCTTCCAGCAGCTTGCCGATGGTCTTCGCCCTGTGCTTCGTGAGCTGGCCCCACGAGAACTTCAGGATGTCCGTCTTTTCACCAACCAACGGCAGCTTGTTCAGACGATCGTCGGTGGCCGCCGGGAGCTTCCAGCGCGAGAGCCCGCGCAAGAACTCTTCCAGCGTGGCGTGGAGCATCACCACGCTCGACCGAAGCACGTCGGTTTGGCTCAGTTTGCGGCGTCCCTTGCCGGCACCACGGAGCTTGCCGTACGCGATGACGAGATTCTCAACTCGCTTGATGTTCAAATCGAACCGTTCGTTAATGGCATCCAGCATGAAGCACTCCCGGGGAGACTACGCCGCAACGGTAGCGGTCACGGTCTCACTCCACGGCCCCGGCTCGCCGGTGGCGGAGACCCAGCGGACCAGGTACGCGGCGGTCTGGCCGCCCTGCTCGCTGGGGAAGGCGACTTCCGCCCCGCCGCGCGTGACGGTGCGGACGAACTTGTAACTACTTATATCGGCGGGCGGGGGCTGGCGGGGATCGACCAGCGCCACGTACACCTCAGCGCCCAACGTGCCGCGCGGGCGGGCGGCGCGGGTCGGGGTGGACTCGTCCACCAATCTCAGGCGGTGCGTGAGGCGGTTGCCGCTGTCGATGAGCAGGAGCGGGCGCGAGGTGGGCGCGGGGGTGGGCGTCGCGCCGGTGTCCTTCACCGTGATCCCGATCGTGGCGCGGTCTGCGTCGGTGGTCTTGGGGTAACTCTGCACGAAGGCGGAGATGGGCCGGATCTGCCGTTCCAGTTCGCGCTTGGCCGCGTCCTTGGTCTGGCGCGCGGCCGCGGCCTTGTTTTGCGCCGCGACGTGCGCCGGGTAGTCCTTGTTCCACTCGGCCAGAGCGGTTTCCAGCGGCTTGAGGTCGGTCGGGTCCAGCCCCTGCGTCTCCCACCACTTCTTGACGGCCTCGTAGTAGTGGTTCGCGTACGCGGCGAAGCCGCCGTCGGCCCGGGGGATGCGCTGTTCGGGCATGGCGATGACCTCCGCGTGCGTCCGCACCCTTCGCACGCCCGTGCGAAGCAGTCGGACGCACGTTCCATCGACCGGAACGACTGGCCACTCCACTCGAACGCCCGTCCAACTCAACGGCCTGCACGTCCAGACGGCACAACCGCCCGTCCGATTCGCACGCACGCCCGTCCCGTTCAACGGGACTCTCGTCCCAACAACCCGCACGGTCCCGGCGCGCATCGCGGCGACCTGTCCACCAATCCCATCGTGCGAAGGAGTATCCGCCATGCTTGACCATCGAACATCGTCCTCCCCAGACCGTCCGCCCAGGCCCCTCTCCGAGCGTCTCAGGGAAGAGACGCGCGCCGACCACTCCCGTGCCGAGAAGCACCCCCTGATGGCCGCGATGATCGGCGGCCGCATCGACCGTGCCGCCTACGCCGGGTACCTCGGCCAGATGCTGCACGTGCACACCACGCTGGAGGCGGCCCTGCGGGACACGGCCCACCACCATCCGGCCCTGGCCCTGGTGGTGCGGGAGCACGAGTTCCGCGAGCTGGCGCTCGTGGCCGACCTCTCGACGCTCGGCGAGCGCCCCGACCGGCACGCCCGCCTCCCGGCCACCGGCCTGTTCTGCGAGCGGATCACCGGGCTCGGGAGCGAATCGCCCGTGGCGCTTCTGGGCACGCTCTATGTGCTCGAAGGCTCCACCAACGGCGGGCGCTACCTCGCTCCGGCGGTGCGGAAGGCGCTGGGCCTGCCGGGGCACGGTGAGGCCGGGTCGGGCACCGAGTATCTCGACCCGCACGGCCCGCGCCAGCGGGCACGCTGGGGGCTCTTCAAGACCTCGCTCGACGTTCTCACACTCTCGCCCGCCGAGTGCGACCTGATCGTCGCCTTCGCCAGCGACGCCTTCCGGGGCGTGTACGACATCTTTGAGGACCTGACGCACCCGCCGAATCCTCCGCGGGTCTGCGTGTTGCCCCCTCGTGGGGCGGAGAAGGAGGCGGGCACGCATCCCACGCCCTGAACTTTCAGCCGCGGCGTTCGCGGCTGCAATCGCAAGAATCCCGGGGGAAAGCGAACCCCGGGATATGTGGACCGTAATATCCTTTATTGCATCGCAAGGAGTCCTGATATGAAGAATCCCAAGTGTTCCATCCTGTTCGCACTCATCACCGCCGGAGCCGCACTCGCGTTCGGCACGCCCGCGGCCCTGGCGCAGCACGAAGGCCACGGAGCCCAGCCCGAGAAGCACGGCGGAGCCGGGAGCAAGCACGCCCCCCCGGCGACCTACGCCGAGGCCATCGCCGAGATCGACGGGCGGCTGGAGGGCATCGGCGGGCTCATCACCGCCAAGAAACTCGACGACGTGCACAAGGAGGCCCAGGTGGTCGTGGATGTGGCCAACACGCTCGCCGCGCTGGCCATGAAGCCCGGCTCGGGCGTGGCCAAGGAAAACGTCAAGGACATCAACAAGACCGCCAAGGAACTCGCCGGGAAGTTCGACGCCATCGACAAGGCGGGCGACTCGGGCGATGAGGCGGGCGTCAAGAAGGTCCTCGCCGAGATGACCGCCCTCCAGGCGACGCTCAAGAAGTACGCGCCGGCCGGCAGCGCGGCGGGCGAGCATGCCCATGATTCGTATTACTGCCCCATGCACTGCGAAGGGACCAAGACCTACGACCAGCCCGGCAAGTGCCCCAAGTGCGGCATGAACCTCAAGAAGGCGACCACCGACAAGTTCAGCGTCGCGGTGAAGCCCGCGGGCGGCAAGGTCGAAGCGGGCAAGCCCGCTTCGCTCACGTTCACGATCAAGGACCCGACGGGCTTGGCCGTGACCAAGGTCGAGGCCGTGCACGAGAAGTTGCTGCACCTGCTCATCGTCTCCAAGGACCTCTCGTGGTTCCGCCACGAGCATCCGGTGGTGCAGCAGGACGGCACGTTCACGCTGGGCTTCACGTTCCCGCAGGGGGGCGACTACATCCTGTACCACGACTTCACGCCCCCGAGCGTGGGCCAGCAGGTCGTGCAGGTGCCGCTGACGGTCGAGGGCGCTGCGCCCGCGGCGGTGAAACTCACCGTCGATGACAAGGCCCCCAAGACCATCGACGGGTACACGGTCGCGCTCGATACGGGCGGGCCGGTCAAGACCGGCGGCGAGACGCACCTGGCGTTCACCATCACCAAGGACGGCAAGCCCGTGACGACCCTCGCACCGTACCTGGGCGCGATGGGCCACCTGGTGGTCATCAGCGAGGACCGCGCCGAGTTCGTGCACAGCCACCCGCACGAGGAGGGCCCCGAGCACGCGGCCGCCGCGACCGGCCCCAAGGTGGACTTCGAGGCCATGTTCATGAAGCCCGGCATCTACAAGGGCTGGGGCCAGTTCAACGTGGGCACCAAGGACAGCGAGAAGATCCTCACCGCGCCCTTCACGTTCGAGGTCAAGCAGGGCGATGCGGCCGCGCCCGCCAAGCCACACGAGCACGGCAAGTAAGAGCCACACCCGTCCCGCCCCGCGAGAGCGGCGCGGGCCGATTCAACGCTCCCCATCGCGCCGAAGCGTTCGGCGGGGGGAGCGCGGGCCGTTCCGGGACAATCACTCATGAACACCAACCACACACTTCTTCTGCTCGCCGCCGTGACCGTGCTGCTTGCCGGAGGGTGCGCCACCGACAAGCACGACATGGTCAAAGCCGAGGCCGGGCAGGTCTCGGTCTGCACCAAGTGCTACGACCAGATCAGGACCGTCCAGGACAGGCAGGGCCGCCGCTTCGGCCCGACCGTCACACGCACCATCACCACGCACATGTGCGAGGACTGCAAGAACGAGATGACCGTCTACGCGGTGGACGGCGTGCTCAAGGTCCGCTGCCCCACGTGCGCCCCCGAGGGTGTGGACTGCGACCGGTGCGTGCCCAAGGCCGCCACCAAGTGATCCTGTTCGTCTGCTGACCAGAACCCCTTTCTTTGGAGACTCTCGATGAACCGTTCCACCGTCCTGTTCGCTACGACATCGCTCCTCTTCGCCGGGGCGCTCGCGCCCGCCGCGCTCGGCCAGTGCGGCGGCATGTCCAAGCCCGCCGGGCCCTCATCCGCCACGACCGGCGGCCACGCCGGGCACGACGGCGCTCCCGCCGCGACGGCCACGCTCTCCGCATCGGTCACGACCTCCCGCGCCCAACCCGTCAACCAGATGTGCCCCATCAAGGGCGGCGAAGTTGATGCCCAGTCGCCCACGCGGCCCTTCAAGGGTGTGACGATCGGCTTCTGCTGCCCCGGTTGCGAGGGCAAATGGGACAAGAAGACGGACGAGGAGAAGATGTCCCTGCTCGTCAAGGACGCGCCCGAGGCTGTCATGGCGATCGAGGCCGCACCCAACACCAAGCTCCAAGCAAACCCGAGTGACGCGCAGCCCGATGCCACGGCGCCCGCGAGCAACCCGGCGGTGCAGGTGGCCCGGTCGTACATGGCCGCGTGCACGAAAGCCGACGCCGCGGCGCTCGATGCGCTCTTCCTGGACAAGGGCCGCGCCACCATCAGCGAGAACGCGGGCGACGAGGGGACGTGGGAGACGTACCGGGACCACCACCTCCTGCCCGAACTCAAGGAGATGCCGGACTTCGTGATGACCGTGACCAAGGAAGACGTGCAGACCTATGGCACCACCTCGATCGTTCGCCAGATCGGCTCGTTCACTGCCCCCGACCCCAATCACAAGGAACTGACGAAGAAGTACCTCGCCGCCGTAACCTACATCGTCGTGGACGACGGCGGCGCTCAGAAGATCGCGCACCTGCACTGGTCGAGTCGTGCGGACAAGATGGCCGACGCTCCCGCACCCGCCGTACCCGACGCCGGGAAGGGTCCGGCCGCAGGCCACGTTCACAAGTAATCGTCGTACACGTCCCGCCCCGCCGACGCAGCGCGGGCCGATTCACGTTTGGAGGGCACGCCCATGCAACCAAGACTCACACGCCCAATCGCCCCGCTGACCGCCGCGATCCTTCTCAGCACGGGCGGCTGCGCCTCGCTCAACCCCAAGCCCGACATCGACCGGGCCGCCGCGACCGTGCAGGAGCGCTCCGGCTACGCGGCCGATTGGACCGCGCCGTGGTCGGACCACTTCGAGGCATGGGACGGAGTCGCGCCGCTCGCGGCCGACCAGGCGATCGTGACGGCGCTCAAGAACAACCGCCGCATCAGGGCCGATGTCGAGTCGATCGCGGCGGGCCGAGCGGACCTGGTGCAGGCGGGGTTGCTCCCCAACCCCGTGGTCTCGCTGACGCTGCGATTCCCATTCGACCCGGTGAGCGGGGGCTCGTTTGTCGGTGCGCAGGCGGTCCAAACGCTGACGGCCTTGTGGCTCCGAGACGGCAAGATCAAGGCCGCCGACGCCCGGCTCAACTCGACCGTGCTCGATGTCTCCGATAAGGCCCTGCGATTGGTCGCGGACGTCAAGGGGTCGCACGCGAAGATTCTGTATGGACAGCGGGGGGTCACAATCACCGAGACGTCCATCCACGCCGCCAAGCAGCTGGTCGAGAAGATCGAGAAGCAACGCAAGGCGGGGGCGGCGACGCAGCTCGCGGTCAACCGGGCTCGCCAACAGGTCATCACGCTCGAAGAAGAACTGCGGCGGCAGCGACGGGAACTCGCCAAAGAGCGGCGGCGACTCCTGGAACTTATGGGGTTCGCGTCTGCGTCGGACGGATGGACCGCAGCGGACGCCATCGCGGAAGACGCGTCCGATCATGAGCCCGCGCCCCCGCCGGCAATCACCGAGGATGTCGTGATCCGGCTCGTGACGACGCAGCGTCTTGACGTGGCCGCGAGTCGCGCGCTGGTTGAGGCGGGCGCGGCGGACCTGAGCGTCGAAGAACGGAATCGGCTCAAGGACCTCGGGCTGGGCGTGGACTTCGAGCGGGACGTGGACGGCAAGAAGACCATCGGGCCCACGCTCGATGTGCCGATCCCGATCTTTGACAGCAACCAGGCGCAGATAGCCAAGGCCGGATCGCTCGCGCGAGCGGCACTGGCCACACACGAAGCGATCTTGCAGAAGGGCATCCGCGAGGCTCGCACGGCGTACATCGACGCCACCGAGGCCGTCATCGCCGCGGACGAGTTCCGCCACAACACGTTGGGAGGCCGCGAAGACCTCTCGCAGCGCCTCCACTTCAACGAGCAGAACGCCGGGGCCGCGTTCCAGGCGGGCGAGATCACGCTCATCGACTGGCTGGACGTGCTGCGCGAGAGACAATCAGCAATGCAGACACTCAACGACCTGCGGCTCGACGCGGCGCTGGCCCGTATTGAGTTGGAGTACGCCGTCGGGGGACGGCTAGAGGAGCCCCCAAAGGACTCCGAGGGAGCGGGCCCGGCATCGGCCCCTCTCGACAAATCTTCCACGACAGCATCGCCCGGGAAATGAAACCACCTGTCCGATCCCGGCCCACGCGGTCGTTCCGCGTCGGACCGCATCAGATGCACGTCTCTCTGAAAGGAACACATCATGAAACGCACTTCGAACACGGTCCTCACTGCTGCGGCCACGATGGCTGTCCTCGCCTTCGCGGGACTGTCGCTCGCCCAACCGCAACCCACGACTCCGCCCGCCGTCCACCCCGCCACGGCGCCCACGGGCGTGGACCCGGCGACCCACGCGGCGCACCTCAAACAGTCAGGCGACGCACAGCCGGCAGCGACGGGTGACACGAACACCGACCTTGTCAATCAGGTCGCGGCTCTGCGTGCTGAGGTCGCCAAACTTCAGGCAGCGCTCATGCAAGGACACTCCATGCAACCGCCAGCCAACAACACGAGCGGTGGCATGGGGATGGGGGGGAGAGGCCGGATGCAAGGGCCGATGGGCGGCGGCCGGATGCAGCCCATGCCGTCGATGCCGGCTCAGCCCATGCCGGGAGCGGGCGGAATGGCGGGCATGCCGGGGGGCGGTGCTCAACCCGGCGGCGCGGGCATGGGCATGATGGGCATGGACCAGATGATGGGTGGAATGGGCGGCGGTGCCTCAGGCGGGGGCATGGGCGGGATGTCCGGAGGCGGTGGCGGGATGGGCATGGACGGCATGATGAAGATGATGGGCATGGGCAACATGCCCATGGGCGGCGCGGGAAGTCCCGCGGCGATGGCCATGCCATCGGCCCTGCCCGGATTCCCGGGCGCTTCCCACATCTACCACATCGGGGCGACCGGCTTCTTTCTTGATCACCCTGAGCACATCACGCTCACGCTGGAGCAGCAGACCGCACTGAGCCAGAAGAAGGAACAGACCCTGCTCCAGCAGGCCGAGTTCCAACGGAAGATCGAACAGGCCGAGCAGGAACTGTGGGTGCTCACCGCCGCCGACCAGCCCGACGCGATGGCGATCGACAAGAAGGTGCAGGAGATCGCCAAACTCCAGGGAGACCAGAGGGTGGCGTTCATCCGCGCCTGCGGTGAGGCAGCCAAGGTTCTCACCGACGAACAGCGCCGCCAACTCACGGGGATGCTACCGCCCGCGCCGACGCCCATGGCTCCAGCGGCGCCGGCTATGCCTGCGGGTGGCGGAATGTCGGATATGTGAGTCGACCGTCTGAGCAATCACACAACCTCTTTCAGGAGATTCAAGATGGGACATCGAGACAGAAACTGCAAGCCCGGCGGGCTGGTCGTGTCCACCAATGCGCCCAAGGCCAAGCACGTCTTCGTCGCGGGGACATTCAACAAATGGAATCCGACATCGCATCCGCTCAAGCGCACCGGTGATGGCCACTGGGTGCTCACGCTGGACCTGCCCCCCGGCCGGTACGAGTACAAGTTCGTTGTCGACGGTGAGTGGTGTTGCGAAGTCGGGTGCGACAAGGCCTATGACGGCTGCCCCGGCTGCGTGGCTAATCAGTTCGGAACGATGAACCGCGTGCTTCTAGTCGAGGAGGTCGCCGAGCGGGCGGACAGGGTGCGTCAACTCAACTGAGGAAGCCGCATGGACCCGGAACAGGCATATCAGGTCCGCAGCGCGTTGGCATGGGCGGCGGTGATCGCCGCCGCCCACTTCCTGCTTGGGACGAGCACGCACGCGGTCCACGGGCTGCACATCCTGCTCGGCGGGCTGTTCATCGTGCCGGTCTTGAAGGCGGCGGTGGCCCTCGAGCTGCGCGGCGGCTTGATCGCCGCCGCGGTGGTCAGTGTTCTCTACCTCGCTCACATCCTCTGGTCGTGGCGCAACTCACCAATGGCCAACCAGGACCAATACGCGATGATCGGCGTGTACTTCGTCGTCGGCCTGTCGGCAGGTCAACTCGTCAGGAGCGCCAACTTCCGCAAGTGGCAACGCGACGAGGTGATCCGGAGGTCGCGTCAGTCGGAAATGGTCCAGGGGCTCACCGGCCTGCTCTCCGCCCTGGCCGTGCGTGATGCGGACACGCTCGCCCACAGTCGGCGTGTGGCCAGTGTCGCCGTAAAGATCGGAGTGCGCACGGGACTTGACGCGGACGCGACTGTTCGTTTGAGATTGGCGGCTCTCGTGCATGACATCGGCAAAACCAGACTCTCCGATGACATCCTCTTCAAGAACGGTGCGCTCACCGAAGAACAGACCGCTCGCATGAGAGAGCACGTAGAAATCGCGGTGGGAATGCTCCGCCCCATCGCCGGTACCGAGGACATTGCCAGAATCGTCTCCATGCACCACGAGTGTCCGGACGGGAGCGGCTACCCCAAGGGTCTCGCCGGGGACTCGATCGCCCCCGAAGCCCGCGTCCTTCGCGTCGCGGATGTTTTCGCGGCACTCACCGAGCCGCGCCCATACCACACGCCGCTCGCCGTTGACGACGCCCTGGCGCACATGGGAGGATTGGCCGGCACCAAGGTAGACGCGGCGGCGTTCGCTGCGCTCAACTCGCTTGTCCACGACTCTGGCGGCCGATCGCTCTTCGAGGACCCCGAGACCGCCCCGGCAGCGGGCCTAGGAGCACGCGCATGACGCGAGAGTTCAGAGTTCTTCTTACGGGCGCATCCCTGTTCATCGGCGTTGGTCTGGCTTACGGCCAGGTGACCCCCGAAGAGCACGCCAAACACCACCCTGGTGCCACCGCCTCGGGAAGCCAAACTGCGGGGCAACCGCCATCGCCGTCAGGCCCAGGGGCGGGCGGGATGATGGAGGGCATGGGGGAGATGATGAAGAACATGGGCGCGCCAGCGCCCAAGGCGCTCTACCCCTCGTTGATGGACCTGCCCGACCTCCCGCCCGAGAAGCGTGATGAAGTACAACGCGCCGCCCACGAGCGGATGAAGAGCGGCACGGACCTCTTGGCACAGGGGTTGGACCAGCTTGTCAAGGCCGCGCCGACGACCGACTACGCGGCGATGCAGGAGGCGGTCGCCAAACTCCGGGAGGGTCTGGCACGATTCGACAGCGGCTTGGCGGCGCACCGGGCGATCGCCGAAGGCAAGGACCCGCGGGCGCTGGCGATGCAGTGGTTCAAGGGTCAGATGAACCTGCCCGGCCCGCCGACCGCGGCGGCCACGCACGGCTTGTGGGGCATGTCGTGGGAGCACCTCATCGGGATGGCGATCCTGATCGCCTTCGCGGCGGCGATGATCGTGATGTACTTCTTCAAGATGCAGCGGGCCGCCAGGCTCCTGCAACAGCTCGCGAGCGCGCCGCCCCGCTCCTGGGGCGGCTCGCTGCGGGTCACCCGGGTCTTCGCTGAGACGCCGGTGATCAAGACCTTCCGGCTCGTCGATCCCGCCGGCGGCCCGATCCCCTTCACGTTCCTGGCCGGGCAGTTCCTCACGCTGACGATGGCCAAGGACGGGCGCACCGTCAAGCGCTCCTACACCATCGCATCGTCGCCGGCGCAGCGAGATTACGCCGAGATCACCGTCAAGCGCGAGGACCAGGGGGTAGTCTCCAGGTACCTCTGCGACGAGATCAAAGAGGGCGCGCTGCTCCAGGTCTCCGCGCCCCAGGGCGTCTTCACCTTCACCGGCACCGAGTCCGACAGCATCGTGCTCATCGGTGCCGGCGTCGGTGCCACACCGCTGATGAGCGTGGTCCGTTTCCTCACCGATCGCGGCTGGGCCAAGCCGATCTACTTCGTGCTCTCGTTCCGCACGCCCGAGGAGTACCTCTTCCGCGAGGAACTCGAGTACCTTCAGCGGCGTCACCCCAACCTTCACGTGTCGCCCACCATGAGCCGTGCGGACGGCGCGGGGGCGGGTGGGGCGGCATGGACAGGCGCCAAGGGACGTCTGAGCAAGGAGTTCATCACCCAGAGCGTTCCCGACCTCACCAAGCGGCGCATCCATGTGTGCGGCCCCGCGGCCATGATGGATTCGGCCCGCGCGATCCTCCTGGAGCTCGGCGTCCCGAGCGACCGGATTCGGACAGAGGCGTTCGGTCCCGCGGAGAAGCCGCACGAGCGGCAGGCCGCGGTGCAGGCGGCGATGGCCGAAGCCCCATCAGCGGCCACGCCTCTCCCTCAGGTCGCGTTCACGATCTCGGGCAAGGCCGCTCCGCTCCCGCCCGATACGACCGTGCTCGAAGCCGCCGAGCACGTCGGCGTTTCGATCGACGCCTCCTGCCGCGCCGGCACGTGCGGGACCTGCAAGGTCAAACTCCTCAAGGGCGCGGTCACGATGGCCGTCGAAGACTCGCTCGCGGCGGACGAAAAGGCCCGCGGCATCATCCTCGCGTGCCAGGCCAAAGCCACCACGAACATCGAGGTGGAGGCATAGCCCATGCAGGAACGCGAACGCCCCATCGTGACCGGCCTCGTCCTGCTCCTGGTCGTGCTGACCCTGGGGTTCTACATCCACCGCGACCCGCGATTCCCAGGGAGTCTCACCGGCGGCGTGCTCGGGATCTCCGCCGCCGCGCTGATGCTGCTGCCGCTGGTCTACCTCATCATCAAGCGCATCCCTCCCCTGAAACGCGCCGTGACGCCCGCGGTGTCGATGCAAACGCTGCTGGCGATCCACATTTACGCGGGCGTGCTCGCCCCGATCCTGGGCATCCTGCACAGCGGCCACAAGTTCCAGAGCCCGCTGGGGATCGCGCTGACCACGATGATGGTCGTCGTGGCGCTCAGCGGCTTCGTCGGCCGCTCCCTCATGGGGCAGATCGCGGCGGGCGCCCGCGACCAGCAGCAACTCCTCAGCGGCCTGCGCCGCGAGTACGACCGCATCGCCGACGATCTTGTCCAGAGCCCCGAGCAGGCGGCGACCCTGCGACCCCTCGCGGGCTTCTTCACGCGGCTCGCCGCGCCGTTCTTCGTGAGAGACCGGAGCGGGCCGACCGGCCCCGCGCCGGCAGCGGCGCGCGCCCTCCGGCTCTCCGAGTCGATGGCGGATGTGGAATACGCGATCAAGTCCCACGACATCGCCAAGGCCGCGTTCGGCCGCTGGCTCGCGTGCCACATCGTCATCGCGATTGTCCTGTACGCGCTGCTGGCGGTGCACGTGTGGTCGGTGTGGTACTTCGGAATCCGGTGGCTCACATGAAACTCATCGAAGTCATCTACGGGGTCGTGACGGTTGCGGCACTCGGCGTCGCGGTCGCCGTCCCCTACCTCACCCACGAGCGGGGGTCAAGGTCCGTGCCCGGCTGGCAACGGATGGTCAACCCCGGCGCTCTCTCCGCCAAGCACCAGTTCCTCGCCGCCCCCCCTTACGATTGCGAATCCTGCCACACACCGCACCAGGGCCCCACGGCCGACAAGTGCATCGCCTGCCACGCCAACAACCAGCCGCTCCTCTCCAAGCAACCGACGGCCTTTCACGCAGACATCGGTGATTGCCGCGGCTGCCACGTCGAGCATCAGGGCGTCGCCGCGCGCCCGACCACGATGGACCACGCGATTCTGGCCGCGATCGGCGTGAAGACGCACCCGCTCCCGCCGGGCGTTTCCCTCGCGTCCCTCCCCGTCGCCCATCCCCGCATCCGGCCCGAGGAAACCGCCCTGGACTGCAACGCCTGCCACGCGAACCAGGACCCGCACCGCACGCTCTTCGGGACCGACTGCGCCTCGTGCCACGCCGCCAGCATCGCCCAGGGCGGCTGGACGATCCCCGAGTTCCGCCACCCCTCCCCGCTCTCGACCGACTGCAACCAGTGCCACCAGGCCCCGCCGAGCCATTACATGGAGCACTTCCAGATGGTCTCCATGACGGTGGCCCGCGTGGAGCACGCGGATGTGTCGCAGTGCTTCCTCTGCCACCAGACCAACGCATGGAACGACATCAAGGGGGTCGGGTGGTACAAGCACCACTGAGTCCGCCTCAGCGCTTCCACCGTAGAATCCCGATATGACATATTCCGTCAATGTCGAGTGGCGATTGATCAGGGGCGACCGGGACGACAAGTGGTCCTGCCACCGGTGCTTGTACGCCTACCACGATCCCGATGAGGGCGACATCTTCTACATAGGGAAAGCGGGCGGGCGCACTATCCGGGAGCGTTGGAACGGCTCCGACAAGTACTGGGTCAAGGAGTGGCTCGACGACGGCACGCTGCGGCGCGTGAATGTTTACGCCGGGTTCCCAGATTGGGGCAAGGGCTCGCGCCATAGCGCGGCAAAGCTGTCCGACGCCGAGAGTCTGCTCATCATGCGGTTGCAGCCCGCGGGGAACAGAATGTCCACGGTCTCCCGCATCAGCCGCCCGGGGCTGCGGGTCGTCTGTGACGGCAACTGGCCGCACACCAAGCGCGAGTTCTGGGATACCTTAGTGGCCGATGCCGTGGTATGCCGCGTCCCGGTACTGTCCGCTTCTAATGCCCCCCTCTTGTTGAAACTGGCCAATCGCCAAGCGGGTGAACCCAAATGCCCTTCGCCTCGTACATACTCCTGGGGAGTATAATTCCCCGAAGGCGTGCGGTGAAGCATCGAGCCAAGGAGTGATGTCGATGGCCAAGGGCAAGTCGAGCAAGGGCGTCTCCGAGCGTGCGGCGCGGCCCGCGCTCAACGGCGCGGCGTGCGGGTGCAGGCCCGGGGAGGGTTCCGCCGTCGGTCAGGCCCGCGAGGGCGTGGGGCCGGGGGCGCACGCGGTGGGGCCCGGCGCTTGGGCCGCGGGAGTGGATCCCGCGCTCAAGGCCGCGAACCTCAAGCACCTGCGGCGGATCGAGGGGCAGGTCCGCGGCATCGCCCAGATGATCGAGGAGGACCGCTACTGCGCCGACATCATCCAGCAGGCCGCGGCGGTGCAAGAGTCGCTGCGCTCGGTGGCCAAGAACCTGCTGCGCAACCACCTGACGCACTGCGCCGTAGCCGCGATGAGCCAGGATGGGGACAAGCGGGACGACATGATCGAGGAACTGTTGGAGTTGGTGGCGAAGGTGGCGCGCTGAGCGTGCCTGCACGCGGAGCGGAACGATGACGACATGAACAGCGCACTCGCACAACTCATTGCGCGGTGGAAGGACGATGCGGGCGGGGCCTACCGCTCGTGGTTCCTGTGGGAGCAGCGGATCAAGAACTTCCGCTCCATCCGCGCGGGGATCGCCGAGGTCGTGCGAGAGATCGACGCGGGGACGTTCGGCAACGTCTACAAGGGTTCATCGCTGGAGACGGTCGTCCACTCGATCGCCGAGCAGCGGCAGATCTTCAAGGGTGCAGACCACGCCTTTTTGTGGAAGCCCAAACTCCGCATCCCGGACATCTACGAGAGCGCGGAAAACCAGCGGGCCTTCGGGCGGTTCCTGCACGCCTGCTCGTGCTGCGACACCGAGGACGGCGTGGTCCGGGCGATCCGCCAGCTCGCCGAGCGCGGTATCAAGGGCCTCGGCCCCGCCGCGGCCAACATGCTCTACTTCCTGCACCCCACGCTCGTGCCGCCCTTCAACACCGCGATCGTCAAAGGGTACAACGCCCTCACCGGCTCGAAGGTGAAGCTCGGCTCGTGGGAAGAATACCTCGCCATGCGGGAAGGTGTGCTGCGGATCAACGCCGAGCATCGGGCGGTGCTGAGCAACGACCTCGGGGCCATCGCGGGATTGCTCTTCGACATCGGGAGCGGGCGCTATACCGCGCCGCCGCGCGAGAATGACGCCGGGGCGCTGGCGGCGTGGGAGGCGGACCTCCAGAAAGTCCGCGACGAATCAGCCGCGGCCGTCAAGGCCCAGAAGACCGCCGAGCAGGAGGACCGCTCGCACGCGCAGGTGCAGGGCTGGCTCCGCGACCTGGGCCGCTCGCTTGGCTTTGACGTGTGGGTCGCGGCCAACGACCGCAACCGGGCCGTCTTCGGAGGCCGCTTGTGCGATGGATGCATCGACGCTCTCCCGGCGACCGTGGAGGCTTCAACCGGCGCGGAAGCCATCCGGCTCATCGACGTGCTTTGGCTGGAGCGAGCGGGGAGCAACGGTTCGACAGTGGGACGAGTGATGGCCGCGTTCGAGGTCGAGCACACCACGAGCATCTACTCGGGCATCGTGCGGATGCTGGACCTAGCGCTCGGCGTGCCCGACCACGCGGGCGTGAAACTCTTCCTGGTCGCGCCCGATGCGCGGGAGGAGGATGTGCGCCAGCAACTGGCACGGCCCGCGTTCCGGCGCGTCACCGACCTGTCCGTGCGATTCCTGCCCTACGGCGAACTGGAGAAGAACCGCGAGTCGATGGCGCGGTTCGGCACAGGTCTCAAGGCCGTCGAGGCCGTGAGCCGGGTGTTGGTGTGAGCACGAACGAACGCGAGGTACACCATGAGTTGCAACTGCGGATGCCATGACAGCAGGCCCCCGGCCACTGGCTGGCGGAAGTTCGTGCCATTGATCGTGGCCGCGGCTGTGGTCGGTGCGCTCATCGCTGGGGCAATATTGAAGAGCCACGAGAAGAGCAACAACGCGAACGACCAGGATGCCAAACAGACGAGCGCAGCGGCCCGGCCCTAAGTTGACGACGACTACCAAATGACTGAAATGCATCACCCCAACGACCACCAGCTCGGTGGACATGTTCCATCGACGCCGGCCTCGACCACGCCGACCATCGCGCGGGCCGATCTGCCGATTGAGGGCATGACGTGCGCTTCGTGCGCGAACACCATCGAGCGGCGGTTGGCCAAGCAGCCCGGGGTAGCGTCAGCGAGCGTGAACTTCGCCACCAAGGTAGCGACGGTGAAATACGACGCGGCCGCGACTGGGCCGGAGCGACTCGCCAAGGCGGTGGACGACATCGGGTACAAAGCGGTCGTGCCCCCGGTCAGACTCGGTGCGGTAAATCCCGCGCACGGTTACGCCGGCCACGATCACGCAGCGATGCTCGCGGCGCAGACAACGGGGGAGCATGCCGGGCACACGATGAGCGGTGGTGTGGGGGGAGAGGATCACTCGGCCCACATGAACGTGGGCGAGGCCGAGACGCGGCGACTGCTGACCAAGACGGTCGTTGGCGCGGCGCTGTCGCTGCCCGTGCTCGTCATTACGATGTCGCACGGGAAGATCGAGGCG
This sequence comes from Phycisphaerae bacterium, assembly GCA_016794925.1. Taxonomy (GTDB): domain Bacteria; phylum Planctomycetota; class Phycisphaerae; order Phycisphaerales; family UBA1924; genus JAEUIW01. Next base: position 3,362 of record JAEUIW010000022.1, on the reverse strand, counting down.
TTCAACGTCTCGTGGATCAACTGGCTCCAACTCGCGCTCACGACGCCGGTCCTGTTCTGGTGCGGGTGGCAGTTCTTCCGGTCGGCATGGAAGGGCCTCCGGCACTTCAGCGCCAACATGGACACGCTCGTGGCGATGGGCACCGGCGCGGCATACCTCTATTCGCTCGCGGCGACCATCTGGCCGGGGTTCTTTGCAGGTGTGAGCGGGACGGCGTCGCACGCGGCGCAGGCCACCCAAGCGGATCACGCGACGGCCCTAGGGGATCGCGCGACGGATGGTTCGATGGGCGGCATGACGATGGTCCCGGTCTACTACGAGGCCGCCGCCGTCATCATCGTCCTCATCCTGCTGGGCAAGTACTTCGAGGCCCGGGCCACGGGCCGGACCAGCGCGGCCATCAAGCGGCTCATCGGGATGCAGGCCAGAACCGCGCGGGTCATGCGAGACGGCTCCGAGCAGGATGTGCCGATCGAATCTGTGGTCGTGGGTGACCGAGTGCTGGTGCGTCCCGGCGAGAAGATCCCCGTGGACGGGAACGTTGAGAGCGGCCAGTCCGCCGTAGATGAGTCGATGCTCACCGGCGAGAGTGTGCCGGTCGAGAAGGCGGCCGGCGACAGCGTCTTTGGCGCGACGATGAACACCACCGGCGCGCTGCGACTTGTTGCGACCAAGGTCGGGGCCGACTCGGCCCTCCAGCAGATCGTGCGGCTCGTGCAGGAAGCGCAGGGCAGCAAGGCACCGATCGCCCGCCTGGCCGACAAGATCAGCGGCGTGTTTGTGCCCATTGTCATCGCCATCGCTCTCGTGACGTTCGTGGTCTGGTGGTTCGTCTCACCGGCAGACTCGCGGCTCAGCATGGCGCTGGTCACGGCGGTCTCCGTGCTCATCATCGCCTGCCCGTGCGCATTGGGTCTTGCTACGCCCACCGCCATCATGGTCGGCACCGGCCGCGGTGCGGAGAAGGGCATCCTCATCAAGGGTGGCGAATCGCTGGAGACGGCGCACAAACTCACGGCGATCATCCTCGACAAGACCGGCACCATCACGCACGGCAGGCCCGCCGTGACGGACATCATCCCGGCACCCGGGGGTGTGGGGGGGACGCTCGATGAACGCGAGTTGCTGCGGCTGGCCGCATCGGCCGAGCAGCACAGCGAGCACCCGCTCGCCGCGGCGATAGTCCGTGAGGCCGCGGCACGCGGACTGTCGCGCACCGAGCCGATCGGCTTCCAGGCCGTGGTTGGTCACGGCGTCGAGGCCCATGTGAACGGGCACGCTGTACTCGTCGGCAAGGCGGCGTTGCTGGCGCAGCGCGGCATCCAGTCCGCGCTGGCGGAGAAGGCGGCGGAACTCGCGGCGATGGGGCGCACGCCCATGTTCGTCGCCGTGGACGGCCGCGAAGCCGGGATCGTGGCCGTTGCCGACACGGTGCGGCCCGAGTCGAAGGAGGCCATCGCCACGATGCACGCGCTGGGGCTGCGCGTGGTCATGATGACCGGCGACAACCAACGAACGGCCGAGGCGGTCGCGTCACAGGTCGGCGTCGATATCGTCTTCGCCGACGTTCTGCCCAAGGACAAGGCCGACAAGGTCAAGGCCCTCCAGGCCGAGGGTCACGTCGTGGGCATGGTCGGCGACGGGATCAACGACGCCCCGGCGCTCGCGCAGGCCGACGTTGGACTCGCGGTGGGCACGGGCACCGACGTCGCGATGGAGTCCGCGGACATCACCCTCATGCGCGGCGATCTCCGGGCCGTGCCCCAGGCCATCGCCCTCTCGCACGCCACCATGCGCACCATCAGGCAGAATCTCTTCTGGGCGTTCATCTACAACGTCATCGGCATCCCCATCGCGGCGGGCGTGCTCTTCCCGTTCACGGGTTGGCTGCTCTCGCCGATCATTGCGAGCGCGGCGATGGCGTTCAGCAGCGTGAGCGTGGTGCTCAACAGTCTGCGGCTGGCGCATATCAAGGTGGCTTGAGCGATCGTGGCCGAAGAAAATGCCGCGACCCTCCCTCCCCCCCCACGAGCGTCGCGGCTGGGAGCAAGGCGTGATGGACGCCTCACTCGTCGAGGTTCGGGCCGGGGGGGAGCGGGCCGTCGGTCGCTTCGTCCCATTCAAGGGCGGAGCGCTCGGCGATGTCCTCAAGGTCGTGCTCGGTGAGATAGTCGGCCGTCTTGCACTCTTGGCAGGCGGCAACAGCCCGCGCCAGGTCCGTCCATTCCTCGATGGTGAGCATCTGATCCTGCCGTGCGCCGAGGAGGTACAGGGCGGCCTGCAGCACGTCATCGAGTTGGGCTTGGGTCGGCGCGTGAGGGGGGGCGGGCTGCGGGGCGGGGGTGGCGCTCATGGCTCAGGCTCCCTTTCCCGCGACGAAGACGCCGCGTTCGTGCTTCTTGAAGCGGGCGGCGGTGCCCTTGGCGGCGATCTCGCGGATGATGGCGGCGTAGAGCGTGGCCTCGGGCGTCTTACCGCCGGGGCTGGTCCAGAGTTTCTTGGCCTCCATTGCGGCGATCATCTCCTTGGCCCGCATCGGAACCTCGCTCGCGGCGAGCACCTGCGCCGCCGCGTCGAGGGCGCTGACGCGCTTGGGCTTGGTCTCCTTTCCGGGCTTCGGGGCCCTCGGCGTCTTGGGGGCCTTATCGCCCTTGGCCTTCTTGCCCTTGGTAGCCGCGCCAAGGTTCGCGTTGTTGGCGACCTCCTTCTCGCTGGGCACCTCGTGGTCCTGCTTCCCGCCCGCCAATCGGTCGTTGATCTCCGCAATCGCTGCCTTGCGGAGGCGGTCTGTCTTGGCGGCTCCCTCCGCGCGGGCGGCGCTCTTGGACATCTTCGGGGTGCGGGGGGTGCGGGGCTTGGCGGACTTCTTCGTCTTCGTACTCATGGTCATCTCCGAACTGGGGGTTGGAACCCCCGTCGCACGTTGCGGCGGGGAAGCGTGGCCGTCGCGGTTTCCCGCGACGCCGCGTGGGCGGGATGGGGGTCAGCAGCCAGCGACACGCTCCATCTCGTTGAGCACGTCGTGGACCATCGAGTTGGTGGCGGCGGCTTGGCCTCGGCGGTCGGTGCCGTACACCACCTTGGCGACCTCTGTCGCCTTCGCGTAGCGGCTCTCCCGGTTCTCGTCGCGGGCGATGTGCGCGATGCAGATCTCCTGCCTGCCCGCTCGCCGGGTGTGCTGTTCGATGGTCACCTCTGCGCCGCGCTCAGTGCGGCGGATGCTGATGTCTTGGTCGATGCCCTCGATCACGATCGTCTTGATGGTCATGGCGTTGCTCCTTGCGGTTGGTGGTTCTGGTCACTCGGCGTCGTTCAGAAAGGCCTCGACGTGCTCGGGGTCCATGTTGCTGAGGAATCCGACC
>JAEUIW010000229.1 GCA_016794925.1 Phycisphaerae bacterium | reverse complement strand
GTTCGTGGTGGCGGGCATGGTGGCCGGCGTGGCCGGGCTGCTCACCGTCAACCAGCAGGGCTACGTCAGCCCCAACCTGCTGCACTGGACGCAGTCCGGCACGCTGATGGTGATGGTCATCCTGGGTGGCGTGGGCACGCTGTGGGGCGGGCTGCTGGGCGCGCTGGTGCTGGTGCTGCTGCAGGAAGGGCTGGCCGCGCTGACGCCGTACTTCGAGTTCTACACCGGCTGGGTCCTGCTGGCCGTGGTGCTGTTTGCGCGTGGCGGGCTGGCGGGCCTGCTGGCGCGCATCGGCGGCGGGCGGCCCGCATGACGGCGCCGCTGCTGCAGGTGCAGGCGCTGTGCAAGCGCTTTGGCGGCCTGCAGGCCACCGACCATGTCGACCTGCAGGTGCACGCCGGCCAGGTGCACGCGCTGATCGGCCCCACCGGTGCGGGCAAGACCACGCTGGTGGCGCAGCTGGCCGGGCAGCTGGCGCCCGACAGCGGGTGCATCGTGTTCGACGGCCACGACATCACGCGGCTGTCGGCGCACCAGCGCGCGCAGCGCGGGCTGGCGCGCTCGTTCCAGGTCA
>JAEUIW010000228.1 GCA_016794925.1 Phycisphaerae bacterium | reverse complement strand
CGGCGCCAAGGCACAGGGTGGCCTTGACCCGGCCGAGAAGGGTCCGAGACTGGACCTCTTCGAGACGGCCTGAAGCTTCGCCTGAACAGGGCTCGAATAGCGCCCAGGCTGCTTCAGTGCCCACCTCACCCATCGCGCCGCCCAGCGGCGCTGGAGGCATGCCATGCAACCCCTCTCACTCAGGCTCCGGGGCTTCCGGGGCATCCGCGACGGCCTCGGGCTGGAAGAGCTGACCCTCGATCTGGAGCGGCTGGCCGATGGTGCCGCGCTGGTCGCCATCGCAGGCGCCAACGGCCGCGGCAAGTCCACGGTGATGGACAACCTGCATCCCTACCTGACCATGCCGTCGCGGGCGGCGCAGTCCGGGCCGGGCGGCTTCTCGTACTACGACCAGGTCTGCATGCCGGAGAACGAGAAGGACCTGCACTGGGCGCACGCCGGGCGCTGCTACCGCTCGCAGGTGGTCATCCGGATGAACGGCCGAACCGGGAGCCGCCGCAGGACCGAGGCCTATCTGCTGATGCTGGATGACGCCGGCACGTGGTCTCCCGCCGCGCTGCCCGACGGCACCGTCTC
>JAEUIW010000227.1 GCA_016794925.1 Phycisphaerae bacterium | reverse complement strand
GTATTGGACGCCGATGCGCATCGCCGTTTCGACCGCGATGCGGGCGGCCTCCGCGCCGCGTCGGTGTCCGGCGGTGCGAGGCAACCCGCGCGCGCGCGCCCATCGTCCGTTGCCGTCCATGATGATCGCGACGTGGATAGGCGAGACCGGGCGATGGCCGCTCGCCAATGGAATGACGGTCATTTACAGGACCCTGCGGCAACTACGACCACGTCGTCGGCACACCCGCGCATCGTGCGGGAGCGGCCGGTCAAGCCTCCGCGCCCCGCCCGCACCGCTCACGAGCACCGCTCCGCAGCCGTCATCGAGATCCTCATCGCGAGCCATTATAGGCTTCGCCTGTGGAAGCGAAAGCGCTACTGGCCGCTGACGCAACCGTGCGCCTGGGAAAGGGAGCCTGCCATTCGTCCCGCACTTGCGCAAGTGCATGGCGCGCAGAAATATCCGGCGTTGCGCTCGGCGTTCCCGCGGGCGGCGGCGGCCGGACATTCGGCCGGCGTCAGCCCTGCCAGAGCTTCAATATCCGCTTCGCCTCGACATCTCCGGAGGCCGCGGCGCTTTGCAGCCATGTCGCCAGC
>JAEUIW010000226.1 GCA_016794925.1 Phycisphaerae bacterium | reverse complement strand
ACGGGCCGTACTTGATCCACCACGGGCGCGTGTCCTCTTTCGCCGCCGCGTGTTCGTCCCCCGGCGCGCACGCCGCCCCGCCGCAGTCCGCTCCGGCCCCCGCGCCGGTCTCGCCCGCGGGCGATACCACCGTCGGCGTCATCCCCACCGAGCGCACCTTCGCGGCCAGTTGCTCGGGCGTGGCCGCCGCCGCGTCGTGCATCACCGTCATCCGCCGTGTCACGACGTTGCACTCCACCCCAGAGACCCCCGGAATCCCGCCCACGGCCTTGCGCAAGACCTGCTCCTCGCCGGCGCAGTCGAGTTGGTCAACGCGGATGATGGTCGTGGTCGTGGGCAACGAGTGATTCCTATCCGCGGCCCGCGCCGCCTCTGTCCAATCCATCTGCAACTCACTGCACGCCATCGGAAGTGCATTCCAGACCGTCAGAATTGGTTTCCAACCCGAGCGGAGCATGTTCCAAGCCACCCGGAGCGTGTTCCCACGCGCCGGGAGAGTCTTCCATAGTGCCAGTCGATTCGACGGAGACTGTAATGCAGTCCGGTCGTTTTGGAATCAAGCGGAGTGCGTCCAGTCTGGC
>JAEUIW010000225.1 GCA_016794925.1 Phycisphaerae bacterium | reverse complement strand
GTAGTAGTTCGTGCGGTCACCGGTGGTGGAGCCGTTGTTGTTGGCCCCCGCGGCCTCGAGGAGCCGGTCGAACTGCGGGTACGGTGCGTTCTTGGAGCCCATGAACATGAGGTGCTCGAAGAGGTGTGCGAACCCGGTGCGCCCCGGCTTCTCGTCCCCCGAGCCCACGTGATACCAGACGTTCGTCGTCACCGCGGGAACGGTCCGGTCCTCGTGGATGATGAGGGTGAGGCCATTGGGGAGCGTGTCCACCACGACGGGTACGCGCAGGGGGGTGCCCTGGGCGGCGGCCGGTGTTGGTACGAGTGCCGCCGGGGCGAACGCCAAGGCGAACGCCAAGGCGAACGCCAGGGCGAACGCCAGGGCGAGTGCCCGGGCGATGGCGCCGGGTGTCGTGCGCCGCGTGATCTGAGGTCTCATGGAGCGGTGGGTCCTGAGAATGGGACGGGGGTGGCGACGGGCGTTTCGGGCGCCCGCCGCACAGGGTCAAGGTATGGAGTTCGACAGGGCCGTGGGAGAGTGGGGTGCTCTCCCCGGCATCCCTCCACTGGAGGGCCGCGGGATGCCGCGGCGCGGACTGCC
>JAEUIW010000224.1 GCA_016794925.1 Phycisphaerae bacterium | reverse complement strand
GGCCTTGTAGCCATAGGCCTCCCGCTCAGGCCAATCCTTCCACAGCCACACGTCAGAGAAGAGGGCGACGTAATGGGGATCGAGCTTGAGGTAGGCCCGGATCAGGCGCTCGAAGCGGTCGCCAAGGTCACGGTTGAAGGCGGACTCGTCTCGATCCTGTTGGAGGATGGTTCGGGTCATGGCGTCTTCTTCACTGGCTGCGCCTCACCCGCTTCGTTCTCCCTGCGTGGTGCGACTTTGTAAATGGTGGTGCGCGAGACGCCGTACAGCTCGGCGATTCGCCCGATGGGGAGCTTCTGCGCCTCCACCATCTCGTTGATCTCTTTGATCTGGGCCTCGGTGAGCTTGGGCTTCCGGCCGCCGGCGCGGCCTCGGGCACGGGCAGCGACAAGACCGGCCCGCGTGCGCTCGCGGATCAGGTTGCGCTCGAACTCGGCGAGCGCTGCAAAAACGTGAAAAACCAGCTTGCCTGCCGCACTGCCCGTCTCGATCTTCTCCGTCAGACTCTCGAAGCTGACGCCCTTCTGTTCCAGCTCGCCCACAATGCGCACGAGGTCAGGCAGGCTGCGGCCGAGGCGATCAAG
>JAEUIW010000223.1 GCA_016794925.1 Phycisphaerae bacterium | reverse complement strand
AGACCTGCTGCCGCCGCCCGCGGATGACCTGTCCTCGAAGTTCCTGCGCCTGGGCAAGTGAGGTGCCGTGATGATTCGCGACCTGAAACGCCAACGCCGCGCCGGCTTCACGCTCATCGAGTTGCTGGTGGTGATCGGCATCCTGTTGTTCCTGTTCGGGCTGACGGTGGCCTTCCTGCCCGCCGTCTACCAGCGCGACGGGGCGGCGCGCGGCGCGCAAGTGCTGCAAGCGGCCCTGGCCGAAGCCCGGCAGCGCGCCCGCCGCGACAAGCTCAACACCGGCCTGCGCATCGCCCCGACCCGCGCCCAGTTCTGCGAGCGTTTGACCTGGGTGCAACAGCCGGTCGACCTCACCGGCGGCACGCTGTCCGCGCCGCGCGGCAACAGCAACGTGGTGCAGATCACCGGAGGCGACCTGGGCCGCGTCCAGGCCGGCGACCACCTCATCATCCACAATAGCGGCGTGCCGCACCGCATCTTCCAGGTGGACGCCGGCAGCGGCGGCCTGGGCCTGTTCGCGCCCGCGCTGGCCACGCGCGGCCAGCGCCGTCATCACCAGCACCACCGCCGCGGCGGACAGGGCCA
>JAEUIW010000222.1 GCA_016794925.1 Phycisphaerae bacterium | reverse complement strand
CAGGCGAAGTTCCTGCGGATCGGCGACAGCGTGGCCCGACTGGGCGACATCGACGTGCGCGCCGACCGCCTCACCGGCACCGGCGAGCTCGACGCGCCGGGCGATGCCGGCATCCACATCATCAACGAGGGGCCGTCCTTCCTCACCCTGGGCAAGCTCGAGATCGCCTCGGACGCGGGTGGCCGGCTGGTCTTCAACGGCGTGGAGGTGCGCGACAACGCCGACATCGCCGCGATCAACCGCGGCGCGGGCGCGGCCGCGTTCGCGCGGATCGTCACCGCCGAGGCGGGCAGCGACGCCCCCGCCATCCTGGTCGAGAACCGCTTCAATCCGCTCGACGACGCCGACGCCACGCGCGCGATCGGCGCCGGCGTGGCGCCGGTGGCCCCCGACATCGTGCTCACCGATGCGATCACCAACCTGCGCGGCCTGGTCGGCATCCACAGCGAGGCCGGCGGCATCCGGCTCGAGCAGACCGCGTCGATCGCGGCCAACAGCGTCGAGGTGCAGGCCCTCAACGGCGACTTTGTGCAGAGCTACACCGACAGCTTCACCCACGTGGCCACCTCGCCGCTCAAGGAGGTGG
>JAEUIW010000221.1 GCA_016794925.1 Phycisphaerae bacterium | reverse complement strand
CCACCCAGCCCGTCCGTCAACGTGACGACGGCCTGGCCGCTCTGCTTGTGTTTGCGATAGGTAGGGACGGTAAGACGCGGACGGCCCATTGCGGCTAGCCCCTTTCGAGTATTGCAGAAGGATTCTGCACTATTCGGGGTCTTCTGGCCGCACTGCCGACCGCCGGCAGGTACACTTAAACTGTGTTCGGCAAAGGACTTGGTTGAGGTATCCCCGACAGGAGTCGAACCTGTAACCTTCGGCTTCGGAGGCCGACGCTCTATCCAATTGAGCTACGGGGACGCTAGGAATCCTTGACTTTTGCCAGGTTTTTTCGTTCGCTGGCGCACTCCACGAGTGCGCTAGGATCATGCTACCGCCCTGTCCCCACCCTGGCAAGGTATATCCATCTGCCCTGCCCTGCCCCTGGCAAGAGCATCAGCCCCTGCCTTGGCAAATGCCCCTGGCAACGCCTGGAAGCCTCCGTAAAGCCCACCGAATGCCCTGCCCTGGCGGGTAAGGCAATTGCTGAAGCGGTGGCGTCATGCCCCTGCGCAGGCTTGCAATTCGGCGATGAAGGCGTCTGGCTCTGGCTCAGCCTGACGAT
>JAEUIW010000220.1:254-588 GCA_016794925.1 Phycisphaerae bacterium | reverse complement strand
ATCATCCCGCCGTCACCCATCGGAGGGGGCATCACCCCACCACCATCGCCCATCGGAGGGGGCGGCGGGAACATCATCGGCGTGGTTCCCGCGTCGGTGGGCGACTCGCCGCCGCACGCGGCGAGCGTCAGGGTGAGCGCGAGGGCGAGGTAGATCGCCAGCGACACGACGATCACCCCGACCGAGAGCGGGCCGAACGCGTCCCGCTCGGTCAGATCCGGCCGGATCGCGACGCTCGCGGCCAGGGCCACCGGGTAGCCGAGGACCAGCGCCGTGCGCCGGTCCGCGAGCGGCAGGGGCAGCAGCAGCCCGAGCGCGAGCAGTCCGAGCGGAA
>JAEUIW010000220.1:0-244 GCA_016794925.1 Phycisphaerae bacterium | reverse complement strand
CCCGTGCCGCATCGAAATGCCCTGGAAGACCGGGTGATCGCGCGTGATCCGGTGCGGAATCCGCACCCCGCGGCGGCCGAATCCGCAGCCGCCCGCAGCGGCGTCCGTGTCGTCCAGCGCGGCGACGGGGAGCCAGTAGGGGTAGGGGCGGCCGGTTGCGACCCCGGCCGCCCCTCCCTCCGAACCGGGCTGGCGGGTTTCCCGCACCCGGCTCTCCGGTCGATGGTTCACCCGCTCGGGGAGT
>JAEUIW010000021.1 GCA_016794925.1 Phycisphaerae bacterium | reverse complement strand
ATTCCCGATTCCCCACACCCACACCCAACCCCGCGCGCACCCACGCCCCCGACACGGCCCCCGGGCCCTGACGCTCCCGCTTAACTCCCCGATGGAGCCCAGCCCGCTCGCGTTCCCGCTCAGCCCCGCTTGCGATCCATGGCGAAGACCACGTGCTCGGTCTTCTTCCCTTCCTTCATGGAATTCCATTCCTGCGTCAGCTTGTCCGTGCCCGAGGGCTTGAGCGTCAGTTCCGCCATGTACTCGCCCGTGGCGTCCTTCAGGTTGGAGATCGAATCGAAGCCGAATCGCATCGAGCCGTCCGCCGCCAGATCGGCGGGAGTGGCCTTCATGCGCGGCTGATTGCCGCCGGCGCAGTAGTGCGTCACGATCAGATTGGGGCCGTCCATGTGGTACACGTTGGTCATCTCGTGCGGCATCCCGGGGAACATGATCTCGCGCACCGCCGAGCCGTTGGCCGTCACCGCGAACACGCTCGCCGTCTGCCGCTGGCCCTTCTCGTCGGCCATCTCCCAGGTCCCCGCCAGCGACTTGAGCCGCTCGAACGCCGCCGTCGTTTGCGGCGTCGGGTTCCCCGCCACCCGCGCGCCGGATGAGGCGCAGCCCGAGAGCGCGGCGGAGGCCAGGCAGGCAACAGTGAGGGACGTGATCAATCGCCGCGCGGTCATGCGTGAACTCCTTGTGTCGATGGCCCGGAACCAGCGTGCGGGCGGACAAGCATACCCGGCCCACCCCCCCGCGTGCCCGGGCGTCCGACCACCGTTCGCCACGCGCCGCCGCCCGGCCCGAGGCGGACCCCGCCCCACGACTATTGTCCGATGTCAGGGGCGGCCCCCCGGGGTCCCCGCCCCACCCAGGAGACAAGGCATGAAAATGGCAATGCGAGCGGGCATCTTGGCGGGCGCCGTCGCGCTCGGAACGCAGGGGTGCGAATCGATGAGCAAGCCCGAGGCCTCGCCCGCGCTCCTGTCCATGATCCCGGCCCAGTACAAGGAGGCGATGACCGGGTACCTGGCCGGCCTCACCGACGTCAGCGGCACGCTCGCCAAGGTCAACAACCTCTCCGATGCGCTCAAGGCCGTGCCCCGCCTCCAGCCCCTCGTCGAGAAGGTGGCCGCCGCGCAGCGGACCCTCAACGCCGCCCCCGCCGACGTGAAAGGCAACCTCGTCAAGGCCTACGCCGGCGACCTGGAGAAATCGAACACCGGTTTCCAGGCCCAGCTCAGCCGCGTCATGGGCACCGAGTCGCTCGCCGGAACCCTCGGACCCCTGCTGCAACGCGTGTCCCTCTTCAAGTGACGCCCTCCCCATCCGCCCCGCCCCGAGCGCGAACCCGCTCACCCACTGGTACACTCGAACCATGACACGAAACACCATCGCGGCGATGATCCTGGCCGGCGGCACGGGCGTCATCGGGCTCGCCTGGACGAACCAGCCGGAGACGAGGGAAGGAACACAGAACGTGGCCGCGGCACGCAACACGGCGACCACCCCGGCCCCCCGGACCGACGAGGGATGGGTCCGCCGCAACGACGCCCTCAACGCCCGCGCCAAGCAGGCCGCCCAGAAGGGCGACATCCGCGTCCTCTTCCTGGGAGACTCCATCACCCAAGGCTGGGAATCCGACGGCAAGGAAGCCTGGGAGAAGCACTGGGCCCCCCTCGGCGCCGCCAACTTCGGGATCTCCGGCGACCGCACGCAGCACGTGCTCTGGCGGCTCGCCAACGGCAACCTCGCCGGTCTCGCCGCGCCCGCCTCCGGCGCGGCCCCCAAGGTGGTCGTCCTCATGATCGGCACCAACAACTCCAACGGCGAGGACAACACCGCCGAGGAGATCGGCGCCGGCATCGGCGCCATCGTCTCCTCGCTCCGCGAGAAGCTGCCCGCCACCCGGGTGCTCGTGCTGGGGATCTTCCCGCGCGGCGAGAAGCCCGACTCGCAGCGCCAGAAGATCACCAAGGTCAACGCGATCGCGGCCAGGCTGGCCGATGGAAAATTCGTTCACTACCTGGACATCGGGCCCGACTTCCTGTCCGCGGACGGGACCATCTCCAGGGAAGTGATGCCCGACTTCCTGCACCTCTCGCGCAAGGGGTACGACATCTGGTCCAACTCCATCCAGGCGCGCGTGAACGACCTCATGACCGCGGGCGAGTGACGCCGCGGACGCACCCGCGGTCCGCCGCCGCGCCCCGTGCCCCCGCGCCCTCACCCCGGGTACGCGTACGGCAGGTCCTCCAGCTCCGCGGGCCGCACGATCCCCAGCGGGATGTTCACCCAGTCATCCAACCGCCAGATGTCCGGACCCCCGCGCAACCACGCGTCCAGCACGTAGCCGTGTCGCGGCGCGGGCTGCGCGAGCAGCCGCTCGCGACCGACGACCCGCGGGTCGAACACCAGCACCGCGTGATGCTCGCTCCCGGTGCCGACGTTGATGGCGATCCCGGTCAGGTCCCAGCCGCGGGCGGCGACCGCGTCCTTGACCCCGTCGTACACCGCGTCGCGCCACTCGTAGCAGAGACCCCGGTTCGTGCCGCCGGCGAAGTTCACCCACACGTTCCCGGCCCAGCCGCTGCTCCAGCTCCGGTCCGGATCCGCGTACGTGCGCGCAACGGTCCTGACAAACGCATCGTGAATCGCTCGCAATTCCGGCCCGCCGAGATCGGATCGCGCCAGCGGCGCGGGCGCGCAGCCGGCGCCGGTCACGCCGACCAGCACCGCACAGATACAGGAGAAATACCATACACACAACGAACTGGCTCCGGGCCGAGATGCTGATCGCGCAATTCTCGCTCGCACGGGGAGTATTCCGTCTGATTCCCGCCTGTTCACGCGTCCCCGCGCGGCCGTCCGCGCCATCCGTGCGGTGCGCAGTCTCGGCATTGCATCGTCCCCCCTGCTTGACTGGATCGCGGCGGGCCGTACAGTTCTTCCCCTTGGGTCCCGGTCGGGTCCCGGGTGTGTGCCAAGTTCTCGCATGCCGCTGGAGGTGGGAAACCCGCCCAAGGATCGGGCATGGCGATCGGTCGGTACGGTATCGATCGAGAGCATTGGAGCACGTTTGGCCGGGAACTCCGTGTACGGGCCCGGACTGTGGGGATCGTCGGCGAACACCGCTGCACGAGTGTGATCTTCAAGGAGATTTCGATGACACGTTTGAACGGATTGTTGGCCGCGTTCGTCGCGGCGGGCCTCGCGTTGGGCGGCTGCGCGCAGCAGCAGGCCCCGAAGAAGGCTCGTACGGCCAGCGGCGACGAGCGGGCGGAGGCATTCTGGGATTCGGGCCGTCAGCCCGCCGCGCCCGCCGCGGCGAAGCCGGCCGAGAAGCCCCGTGACCCCGCGCCGCCCCCGGCGGCGTCCGGCTGCAACTACCGCCCGACCGTGGGCGCGGGCTGGAACGTGAGCAGCCTGGCCTTCCCGACCGGCGAGGTGAATTCCTCGGCGATCGTGGCGCACTACGTGACGCCGGTCGAGGTCCGCGCCGGCGCGCCGTACAACTATGAGATCCACATCACGAACCGGACGGGCGGGACCCTCCAGAACGTGATGGTCAACCAGGGCGCCACCAGCAACATGACGGTGGTCAGCGCGGAGCCGAACTCGGCCCGCGACGGCGCCGGCAACGCGGTCTGGAACCTGGGCGACCTCGGCCCGTGCGTGACCAAGATCATCAAGGTCTCGGCCAAGGCCGACAAGGTCGGCAACGCCAGCTCGTGCGTGAGCGTGACGTACAACAACTCGCTGTGCGCCGCGGTCAACGTCGTGCAGCCCGCCCTGGCGATCACCAAGACGATCACCCCCGAGGCCCTGATCTGCGACCCGATCACGATGACGATCGAGGTCAAGAACACGGGCTCCGGCGCGGCGACCAACGTCAAGGTCAAGGACACCCTGCCCGCGGGCCTGACGACCGTTGACGGCAAGACCGCGCTCGAGCTCGACGCGGGCAACCTGGCCACGGGTCAGAGCAAGCCCTTCACGGTCCAGCTCAAGGCGAGCAAGACCGGCAAGTTCGACAACAGCGCCCAGGCCATGGCCGACGGCGGCCTGACCGCGCAGTCCGCGACGGTCTCGACGGTCGTCCGCCAGCCCGCGCTGGCCCTCTCGTGCAAGGCCCCCGACCGCGTCTACATCGGTCGTGACGTCAACTACGAGATCTCGGTCAAGAACACCGGTGACGCGGCGTGCGCGAACACCACCGTGACCAGCCCCCTGCCCACCGGCGCGACGTTCGTCAAGGCGTCCGACGGCGGCGCGGCGGCCGGCGCGAACGTGGTCTGGAACCTCGGCAACCTCGCCGCGGGCGCGTCCAAGACCGTGACCCTGACCGTGCGTCCGACGGCGGCCGCCGGCACGTCGATCCCGCTGACGGCGACGGCCAACTGCCCCTGCGCGTCCCCCGCGACGACGCAGTGCCAGACGGCCGTGTTCGGCCTGCCCGACATCGGCACGACCGTCACCGACGACGACGGCGTGGTGGTGGTCGGCGAGCCCCACACGTACATCGTCGAGGTCAAGAACCAGGGCAACATCAACCTGACCAACACGAAGATGGTCGTCACGATGCCCGAGGGCATGACGTTCGTCTCGTCCGCCGACGGCAAGCTGATCGCCGGCAACAAGGTCGAGTTCGTGTTCGGCACCGTGGCCCCCGGCGTGGTGAAGCGTTCGAGCTTCGTGGTCAAGTCCAGCAAGTCCGGCGAGCTGCTGGTGGTCGGCGAGACGACCTGCTCCGAGCTCAAGACCCCGGTCCGCGACGACGAGCTCACCAACTTCGTCGATCGCTGATCGACGGAGCGCCCCGGATCGGCCGCTGATCCGGGCTTGAAGTGAACCCTCCGCCGGGCCCGTCTCACGACGGGCCCGGCTTTCGTTTTGAAAGGCGGTGTAGACTCGGGCATGTTCGTGACGGTCGAGGGCGCCTCGCTGCACATGGAGGTCCGGGGTCCCGACGACGCGCCGCCGGTGCTGTTCGTCCACGGGTATCCCCTCACGCACGCGATGTGGACGCGTGTCGTTGGGCTGCTCCCGGGCCGCTGCCGCTGCCTCACGCCCGATCTCCGGGGCCTGGGGCAGAGCCAGCCGAGCGCGCGGGCGGGGATCGGGCGTCACGCGGACGATCTCGCCGCGCTGCTCGACGCGGCCCGCGCAACCCGCCCGGTCGTGCTGGTGGGCTTGTCGATGGGCGTGGTGATCGCGTTCGAGTTCTTCCGGCGGCACCGGGCCCGGCTGCGCGCGCTGGTGCTGGCCAACGGGCGCGCCACGCCCGAGACCGCCGAGGGCGCCCGCAAGCGGCGTGACACCGCCGAGCTGGTGCGGCGGAGGGGCAGCCGCGTGGCGGCGGACCTGATGACCCCGATGGTGCTGGGCCGATCGGCGGGCCCCGCGCTGCGCGCGGAGCTGCACGCGATGATGTCGTCCAGCTCGACGGTGGGCGTCGCGGCCGGGGCGCTGGCGCTGGCCGAGCGCCCCGACTCGACGCCGACGCTCGCGGCGATCGACGTGCCGACGCTGCTGATCGCCGGCGACGAGGACGCCGTCACGCCTCCCGCGATGATGCGCGACATGGCGGAGCGCATCCCGGGCTCGACGCTGGTGCGGATCCCCGGGGCGGGGCACGTCACGCCGATGGAAGCGCCGGGATCGTTCGCGACGGCGCTGGAGCATTTCCTCGCCGGGCTGAGGTGAGCGCGGCCGGCCGTCATCGCCGGTACACTCGGGCGATGCTCCGGTTGGAGAACCTGCGCAAGGCGTTCGGCTCGACGGTGGCGGTGGACGGTCTGTCGCTGACGGTGCGGCGCGGCGAGGTGTTCGGGCTGCTGGGCCCGAACGGAGCGGGAAAGTCCACCACGATGGCGATGGCGGTGGGCCTGCTGGCGCCGGACTCGGGGCGGGTGCTGATCGGCGCGGGCGCGGGCGCGAGCCCTTCCGACCCGAGCGTGCGGCTGGGGCTGGGCCTGGCGCCGCAGTCGCTGGCGTTGTACGACGAGCTGAGCGGCGAAGAGAACGTGACGTTCTTCGCCCGCCTGCAGGGCCTGTCGGGGCGGGACCTGCGCGGGCGCGTCGCCGCGGCGCTGGAGCTGGTGGGGCTCGGTCCGCGGAAGGGCGACCGTGCGAAGGGGTACTCGGGGGGCATGAAGCGGCGGCTGAACCTCGCCGCGGCGCTGGTGCACGATCCGCCGCTGCTGCTGCTGGACGAGCCGACGGCGGGCGTGGACCCGCAGTCGCGCGTGGGCATCCTTGATCTGGTGCAGTCGGTGGCGGCGCGGGGCACGACGGTGGTCTACACCACGCACTACATGGAAGAGGCGCAGCGACTGTGCGAACGCGTCGCGATCATGGACCTCGGGAAGATCATCGCGATCGGGACCATCGAGGAGTTGATCGACGCGCACGGGGGCGGGTCGGTGCTCACGGTGCGGCGGAACGGCGGTCCGGCGACGGCGGACGAGCGCGTGACCACGACGGACCCCGTGCGTGAGCTGACGCGCGTGATGACCGGTCCCGACGCGGCCACGATCCGGGGCGTGACGCTGGACCGCCCCGATCTCGAATCGGTGTTCCTGACGCTGACGGGAAGGAGGCTGCGGGACTGATGCTCTCCGCCGCGTGGACGATCGCGACCAAGGACTTGAAGCTGCTGCTGCGCGATCCGGCGGCGGCGTTCTTCACGCTCGTCTTTCCCCTGGGCGTCGCGATCCTGTTCGGGAGCATATTCGGGGGCCGGGGCGAGCAGCGGCAGGACCTCGCGTTGGCGGTGTGGCTGGGGGAACGGACCGACGCGGCGGAACGCATGGCGCGGGCGTTGGAGTCGGCCAAGGGCCTGGCGGTGAGCCGGGCCGAGAGCCGGGCGGCGGGGGAGGAGGCGGTGCGGAAGGGTCGCGCGACGGCCCTGGTGGTGATCCCGGAGGGGTTCGGGCGCGCGGCGGACCTGCTGTTCTTCCGCGGCGCGATGAGGCTGGAAGCGGTGGTCGATCCGGCCCGAGGCGCGGAGGCGGGGCTGATCACCGGGAAGCTCAACGAGCTGGCGTTCAAGCAGATCGCGTCGGGGATCACTGATCCCGCCCGCAGCCGCGCCCTGCTCGCGGAGGCGCGCGGGCAACTGGCGACGGCGCGATTCTCCGATCCGCTGATGGGCCCGACGCTGGGGCGGTTGTTCGACGCGCTGGACGCCGTGAACGCGCAGACCGAGCGCGCGGGCGCGGCCGACGGCGACGTGAAGGGAGCGGGCGGCGGGTTCTCGTTCCAGCCGGTGGAGGTGACGGTGACGGAGCTGGAGCGGCGGGGCTCGGCCGGTCCGCGATCGGGCTTCGAGCTGTCGTTCCCGCAGGGCGTGGTGTGGGGGCTGATGGGCTGCGCGATGGGTTTCGCGGTGTCGATCGCGTCGGAGCGGGCGGCGGGGACGCTGGTGCGGCTGACGGTGGCGCCGCTGCGGCGCGGGACGATCCTGCTGGGGAAGGCGATGGCGTGCTTCATGGCGTGCGCGATCGTGCAGGCGCTGCTGCTGACGATGGGCGTGCTGGTGTTCGGCGTTGGGGTGTCATCGTGGCCGTTGATGCTGGCGGCGGTGGTCTGCTCCTCGCTGGCGTTCGTGGGGGTGGCCACGCTGCTGGCGGGCCTGTCTCCGACCGAGCAGGGCGCGGGCGGCATGGCCCGCGCGATCCTGATCGTGCTGGCGATGATCGGCGGCGGCTCGGTTCCGATGATGTTCCTGCCGCCGTGGATGCAGACCGCCTCCTCGATCAGCCCGTTCAAGTGGGCGCTGCTGAGTTTCGAGGGCGCGACGTTCCGGGAGTACTCGGCGGCGGACATGGCGCTGCCGTGCGGCGTGCTGCTGGCGTTCGGGATCGGGGGGTGGCTGGTGGGCGTGCGCGGGCTGACGCGGCAGCGGGCGTTCTGACGCGGGTGCGCCGGTGGGCGTACGCTCCAGCGCAGGCGAATCCGCACCTCCGTTTTCGAGGGGTCCCGCACTTTGTTCACCACCAGTCCCGACGCGTTGATCGAGCGGCTCCTGTGGCGGTACGCCGTCAAGAAATTCGACCCCGCGAAGAAGATCCCCGAGGCATCGTGGGCGGCGCTGGAACGGGCGATGGTGCTCGCGCCGTCGAGCTACGGCCTGCAGCCGTGGCGGTTCGTGGTCGTGACGACCCCCGCCGTCCGGGCCCGGTTGCGCGAGGCGTCGTGGGGGCAGCCGCAGATCACCGACGCCTCGCACCTGGTGGTGTTCGCCCGCAAGGTCGAGGTGACGGTGGCGGACGTGGATGCGTACGTGCGGAGGATCGCGGAGGTCCGCGCGGTGCCGGGCCAGTCCCTGGACGAATATCGGGGGATGATGACCCGGTCGGTGGGCGCGCCGGCGGGCCTGCCGGGCGGTTCGATGGAGACATGGACCCGCAGCCAGGTGTACATCGCCCTGGGCGTGTTCCTCACGTCCGCGGCGATGCTGGGGATCGACGCGTGCCCGATGGAGGGCTTCGTCCCGGCGCCGTACGACGAGATTCTCGGGCTGCGTGCGCAGGGATTCGCGGCGGTGGTGGTCGCCACCGCGGGGTACCGCGGCGCGGACGACGCGCTGGCGTCGATGCCGAAGGTGCGGGCCCGCCACGAGGACGTGGTCCGGCGGGTTTGACTGTTTCGATGACGTACGACCGGAGAGCGGCCGGCTCCTTCCCTCCCGCTCACACGCACGCTCACACCCCGGAGGAGGCAGATCATGAAGATCCGCGCCATGGCCGCCCGCGAAGCGCGGGGCCCGCTCGCGCCGTTTGAGTTCGAGCCCGGCCCGCTGGGCAAGGAGCAGGTCGAGATCCGCGTCGCGAGCTGCGGCATCTGCCACAGCGACCTGTCGATGCGGAACAACGAGTGGGGGATGAGCGCGTACCCGCTGGTGCCGGGGCACGAGATCGTGGGGACGGTGACGGCGACGGGGGCCGAGGTCAGGGGCGTGAGGGTGGGCGACCGCGTGGGCCTGGGGTGGTACTCGCACTCGTGCCTGACGTGCCGCCAGTGCCTGAGCGGCCACCACAATCTGTGCGGGTCCAACGAGCAGACGATCGTGGGCCGGCACGGGGGCTTCGCGTCGCGGGTGCGCGCGAACTGGGAATGGGTGACGCACTTGCCGGACGCGCTGGACGCGGGGAAAGCCGGGCCGCTGTTCTGCGGCGGGATCACGGTGTTCAACCCGCTGGTGCAGTTCGGCGTGCGGCCGACGGACCGCGTCGGGGTGGTGGGCATCGGCGGGCTGGGGCACCTGGCGGTGCAGTTCCTGAACAAGTGGGGCTGCGAGGTGTACGCGTTCACGTCCGCGGGAGCGAAGGCGAAGGAGGCGCTGGCGCTGGGCGCGCACCACACGGTTGACTCGCGGAGCGACGGGGCGATCGCGGGCCTGAAGGGGGCGTTGAATTTCATCCTGGTCACGGCGAATGTTCCGCTGAACTGGGGGGCGTACATCGACGCGCTGGCGCCCGCCGGCCGGCTGCACTTCGTGGGGGCGGTTCTCGAGCCGCTGGCGATCGGCGCGTTCCCGCTCATCAGCGGTCAGAAGCAGCTCTCGGGGTCGCCGCTGGGCAGCCCCGCGACCACAGCGATGATGATCGATTTCTGCGCCCGGCACGGCATCGCGCCCGTCACCGAGAGTTTCCCGATGAGCAAGGCGAACGAGGCCTTCGCGCATCTCGAGTCCGGCCGGGCGCGCTACCGGGTGGTGCTGCAGAACGATCTGGACTGACCGCGCCGGGCGCGCGGCCCCGCCGGCACCATGCACGGAGGATCCCCGTGGCGACCATCGCTCTCATCACCGGCGGCAACAAGGGCATCGGTTACGAGACCGCGCTGCAGCTTGGCGGGCTGGGCATGACGGTGCTGGTGGGCGCGCGCGACGGGCCGCGGGGGCTGGCCGCGGCGGAGGGCCTTCGCAAGGCGGGCGTCACGGCGGAGTGGCTCGCGCTGGAGGTCACCGACGTCGGAACGATCGCGGCCGCGGCGGACCGCGTGGCGCGCGAGTTCGGGGTGCTGGACGTGCTGGTGAACAACGCCGGGCAGCTGGACTACGCCGCGGACGGGCCCGGATCCGCGGTCCCCATCGACACGCTCCGCCGGACCTTCGAGGTCAATTTTTTCGGACTGGTCGCGACCACGCAGGCGTTTCTCCCGCTCCTGCGCGCGAGCCGGGCGGGGCGGATCGTCAACGTCACCAGCATCCTGGGCAGCCTGGCCGAGCACGCCGATCCGAACAGCTCGATCCACGCGACGAAATTCCTGGCGTACGACAGCAGCAAGGCCGCGGTGAACATGTTCACGAACCACCTCGCGCACGAACTCCGGGGCACGCGGATCAAGGTGAACGCGGCGCACCCGGGGTGGGTCAAGACGGACCTGGGCGGGCCGGGTGCGCCGATGCGGGTCGAGGACGGCGCCAAGACCGGCGTGGCGCTCGCGACGCTCCCCGACGACGGGCCGACCGGCGGGTACTACCACATGGGCGTGCACGTGCGGTGGTAGGGCGGCGCCCGTGTCGCCGGCTATCGCAGGGCCAGCACGATCTCGAGCGCGATCAGCACGATCACGATCCACTCCAGGACTTCCATCCTGCGGTTGGTCTGGCGGCCGGCCAGCTTGTCGTGCACGCTCTCGACGGTGTGCATTTTTCGCAGGATGCTCGCGTCCCATTCGGGCAGGTGGAACCGTCGCGCCGCCAGGCCGTAGAGGCGGGCCAGGTGCTGATCCCCGAGCAGTTTGAGGGCGTTGTTCACCTCTTCGAAGAGCAGGGCGGAATCGATCAGCAGGCGCGCCGTCTGCTCCAGCTCCGCCGCGGGGCGGCCGAAGAGCTGGCGGGCCCACGCCCAGGGGGGCTGGTCGTGCCGCACGGCCTGGTAGGCCCTTTCGAGCGCCTCGTCGAGGCGATCGTCCAGGAAGCACACCTCCAGCAGCTCGACGTTCGCGAACTCGAGGATGGCCCTGGCGTCCTCCCCCTCGGAACCCATCAGCAGCGCGGCGTTCCAGTCCACGATCGCCATGTCCCGCTCGCCGTAGGACAGCCGGGACGCGAGCGCATCGGACCGCTGCGACGGGGCCAGGCTCCTGCACTCGGCGCGGAGGAGTCGCGCCACCCACGCCGCGTGCGCGGCCAGCCAGGTTTCGGCGTCGGGCTCGCCCGCGGGCTCCTCCAGCCGCCAGACGTGGTAGTCCTCGACCAGCGGCGACAACCCCGGTCGCGACACCGCGCCGCCGAGGCGGGCGAGGAGCGCGCGGGCGCGGGCGCGGGCGTCGTCGATCAGCGGAGCGTTCTCGTACAGTGCTTCGCTGAGCCGCACCAGTTCCTCGGGATCGGCCTGGAAGGCGATGCGGTATGTGACGGTCGCCGCGCCGAAATCGTACAGGACCCCCTCGGCGGCCGCCTCGGTGACGCACCCGGCATCGCCCGGCCGCACGGCCACGGCGGATCCCTCGAGCCGAACCACCAGGGGCGGCGGCCGATAGGCAAACTGGGCCGAAGGGCCCTTGGGCGGCACGTGCTCCCCCGCATCTGCGATACCCCCCACTGTCCCCGCGGCCGCGGCGCCCAGTCGCCGTCGATGCGTGCCCACACCCTGCAAGGCCCGCTCCGCCGCGGCGAGGTCCGTTGACAACCCGATATCGAACGCGAAGGTGATCCAGCACACCCCCCGCAGCGGCCCGCCCGGCACAGTTGGTGTGGCCCCGTTGCCCATCCGACCACGTTACTCGCACGAGACACACCCCGCCACCCTCCCCTCCCCACCCTCCACCCCCCACAACCCACCACCCCCATCCTGTCCTCATACCTCCGACGACGTCGGCGGCCATGCCGGGGCGGCGCGGCGGACGATTCCTTACGGGAACCCCACCGCCCGCGGTTCGACCCGCACGTGCCGAGCGCTGAGCCCTCGGCCCTCTTCCCCGAACTCTGCCCGCGCGTAACCTGTCCCGTGCGCGTCGTGTCACTGCTTCCGTCCGCGACCGAGATGCTGTGCAGGATCGGCGGCGGGTCGCTGCTCGTCGGGCGCTCGCACGAGTGCGACTGGCCTCCGGAAGCGCGCCGGCTACCGGTGCTGACGACGGCGCGCACGGAGTTCGTCTCGTCGGCCCAGGTCGATGCCGGGGTCTCCGCCGCGCTCGCCTCGGGCCTGGCCCTGTACGATCTCGACGTGGAGCTGCTTGGGCGCCTGCGGCCCGACCTGATCCTCACGCAGGACCTCTGCCGCGTGTGCTCGATCGACCTCGCGTGCGTGCGCTCGGTCGCGGAGTCGTTGCCGACGCGGGCGCGTGTGGTGTCGCTGGACGCGCTCACGGTCGAGGGCATCCTGGACGATGTGCTCGCGGTGGGGCGCGCCGTCGGGCTCGATGACAACGCGGCCGCGGCCGTCATCGAGCTGCGCCAGCGCCTCTACGCGGCGGGCGACTTCGTGAACCCCTACGGCGAGGGGCCCGTGGTCGCGTTCCTTGAATGGACCGATCCGCCGTTCGTGGCGGGGCACTGGACGGCGCAGCTCGTGGAACGCGCCGGGGCCCGCCACCCGCTCAACCCCACCGTCCCGAGCGCGGGAGCTGGAGCCGCGGCGGGCCCCATCGGCAGCACCGCGCGCACCGCGGCCGCCTCGCGACGGGTGTCGCACGATGAACTCGGCGCGGCCCGTCCCGACGTGCTGGTTGTGTGCCCGTGCGGCCTGGACCTGGCGCGGGCGCGGGCCGAGTTCGCGGCCCTGGCGGGCGCGCCATGGTTCGATGATCTCCCCGCGGTCAGGCGGGCTCGGTCCGGGATCACGCCCGCCGTGGCCATCGTGGATGGGAACCAGTATTTCAACCGGCCCGGGCCGCGCCTGGTGGACGCTTTCGAGTGGCTGGTCGGTTACCTCAACGACCGGCCCGAGTTGATCCCGATGGGGTTCGCTTGGGAAGCCTGGACGGGCTGAGCCCGACGGTCATGTGGCCGGGCGTGCTTCGTCGGCCAGGGCCCGCAGCGCGGGGCCGGTCAGCCGGAACACGGTCCATTCGTCCATCGGGGTGGCGCCCAGGGCGCGGTAGAAGCCGATGGCGGGCTGGTTCCAGTCCAGCACGGCCCACTCCATGCGTCCGCAGCCGCGTTCGACGGCGACGCGCGCCAACCGCCGCAACAGGGCGCGACCGAGGCCGCGACCGCGCGCGCTCGGCCGCACGAACAGGTCCTCGAGGTACAGGCCCGGGCGGCCCATCCAGGTCGAGAAGTTGCTGAAGTACAGGGCGAATCCCTCGGCGCGGCCGTCGCACTCGCCGATCAGGCACTCGGCGGCGGGCCCGGGTCGCGCGTTCGTCGCGTCCCACGGGCCGAAGAGGTGGCACCGCAGCGCGTCCTCCGTGGCCACCACGTCGTTCGGGGCGCGCTCGTACTCCGCCAGCTCGCGGATCAGCGCCAGGATGAGCGGCACGTCGCGCTCGGTCGCCGGACGGACACGGATGCTCTCGTCGCGCATGCGCTCGCCTCACTCTCAGTACAGGCGGGCGGGCCCCGCGCTCACCAGGCCGACCACGAGAAAGACGGTGCCGCCGGCGCCGGCCAGCAGTGCGGCGATGAGGAACCAGCTGCGCCTGGTCAGCAGGGAGATGGCGCACAGGGCGATGGCGATCTGCGTGAGCGTGGCGGCGTTGGCCAGCAGCGCGGAGCGGCGGCGGTGGTCGTCGGCGCTCACCTGCAGGGACTTGGCGGCGGCGGTGATCTCGTTCTGCTCACGCTCGTATCGTGCGACGGTCTCGCGGTCGGCCTGAGTGGGCTCCTTGCCCAGCGCGGCGAGCTGGTCCATCTTGCCGCGCACGATGGCCTCCTTGACGCTCTTGGCCTGGTAATACGACCACTGGTCCGACGCGCTGATCTGGTCGATCATGGCCTCGGTGGTGTGGCGGGTGGCGAGCAGGCTGGAGACGGAGGCCAGGGCCGCGAGCGTCGCGGTGGCGATCGCCACCCAGCCGGTCCACTTGCGGCTGGGGTCCGCCGGCGGCAACTGACTCGCGGGGTTGGGGGTGGTTCGGAACATGCACGGCAAGTCTTGACGCGCCGCGGGCGCGGAACCACTCCGGCGGGGGCCGGCTCATTCCTCGTCCGGGGGCAGGGCGCAATGGCCGCCGTGCTTGGCGTGGTAGTCCTGGTGATAGTCCTCGGCGGGGTAGAACTTCCCCGCGTCGGCCACGGACCGGACCTGGGTGACGATGGCGCGGCCCTTGTACCTGGGCGCGGCGGCGAGCGACGCGATGTAGGAATTCGCCAGCCTGAGCTGGGTCTCGTTGTCGGCGAAGATCGCGGAGCGGTACTGGTCGCCGACGTCGGGGCCCTGACGGTTGAGCTGGGTGGCGTCGTGGAACTTGAAGAACTTCGCGAGCAGGTCGGTGTAGCTCAGGCGGGCGGGGTCGAAGACGACGCGGACGGTCTCGGCGTGGCCGGTTCCGTGCCCGCAGACTTTCTCGTACGTGGGGTTGTCGACGGAGCCGCCCTGGTAGCCGCTGACCGCGTCGATCACGCCGGGCACCTGTTGGAATCGATCCTCGACGCCCCAGAAGCAGCCGCCGGCGAAGTACGCGGTCTCGGTCCGGACGGGTCGGGAGGCCTCGGGCCACTCGGCGCCCTTGTCGATGAACTCGAGCGACGCGCCGTTGAGGCAGTAGCGCAGGCCGGTGGGCTGGGGTCCGTCGTCGAAGACGTGGCCGAGATGGCCGCCGCAGCGGGCGCAGTTGATCTCGACGCGGGTCATGCCGTGCGAGTCGTCGCGCACGTAGCTGACATGGTCCTTGTCGAAGGGCTTGTTGAAACTGGGCCAGCCGGTGCCGGAATTGAACTTGGAATCGGAGGAAAAGAGGGGGAGTCCGCAGAGCTTGCAGACGTACGCGCCCTCCTTCTTGTTGTCGAGGAGCGTGCCGCAGAAGGCGGGTTCGGTGCCCTTGGCGAGGATGATGCGCGCATCCTCGGGCGCGAGTTTCGCGGCGAGGGTCTTGATTCGCGCCGGACCGAGGGGCGTGACGTCGTACGCCGACTTGGAGTAGACGGGCGCGGCGTTGGCGGTGTTCGCGGCGGTGGAGCTCGGCACGCTGGGGTTCTCCTTCTTGGAGGCGGGGGCCGGGGACGCGGGGCCGGGGATGTTGGCGGGGGGCGGCCCGATGAACGCCCCGGTCACGCCGGCCGCCGACGCGTGCGCGGCATGAGGAGGTTTGGGGGAGTCAAGGAGCGATTGCAGGGCGCACCCGCCCGTGGAGCAGGGCATCATGTGGCGGGCGCCAAAGAGGAGGGAAACACCCGCCGCGAGCCCAAGAACGATGGCGATGAACTTCATGAGCGGTCTCCCCTTGTGGTCGAGGCCCTGGGATGGAACGGGCGCGCATCGGTTCGGGACGCGACCGCCGGACGACGGCGCTCACGCCCGCTCCCTGCGGGCCTACCTCTATCTGTATGTCTTGAACGCTGGGCGCGGCGGGTTTGTTCCGATGTGGGAGGCCCCGACCATTGCCGAGCGCCCCTTGTTCTTGGCGGGTCAACCAGATCGCGGGGCGACCCCGCCCGGGGATCGGCACGGGCTGCGGAGCACGGGCTGTGAAGGGACGAGCGGGCCGGCTAGCTCGCGACGGCTCGGACAAGCTGCCGCCAGCGGCGGAGCGTGATACCGCGTGCCTGTTCGTCCGCGAGCGGGTGGGAACCCGGCTCGATCTGGATGCGCGGGACGACGCCGACCTCGCGCTGGTGGAGGAACGTCTTCAGGCGCGCCGTGGTACGCGGGTAGCCGGGTAGCTCGGTCATGAGCCAGCCGAGGCGCGGCTCATCGTGGACGCGGTCGGGGTCGTGCCAGAGGCGGGCGATGGCGCGGTGCGAGTCTTCGCTGACGCTGCACCAGACGGACCAGACGAAGAGGGACCCGCGGCCGCGGATGGGCAGCTCGATGTGGCCGCGGAGGTAGTAATGAACGCCATCGACGATGCACTGATCGGGACTCAGCAGGACCCGGCGCGGGAAGTCGTCATCGGTGACGCCCGCCTCGCGCCAGGGCGCGGGGGCGCCGAAGCAGGAAGGGAGCGGATCGCCGCGCCCGTCGCCGGGAGGGGGCGTGGGGCCTTGTGGTGGAGGGAGATCGGAGGGTGTCCTGCCCTTGCGCGCCATGCTGGGAGGGATCATCGGCGGGGAACGGGGGTCGGGTGGCGCGGCGGGTAGGGATAACTTCTTAACGGTCAATTTGGGGGCCGTTACCACCTCACCCCAAGGCCCGGTATTCTCGCGGTCATGGATGCACCGGGCGGACATGGGCTGCCGAGCGGGGGAGCGATAGGCGAAGGGGTCGGCGTTCCGGCGCGGGTCCTGGGGACGCTGGACGCATCGTGCATCGTGATCGGCGCGATCATCGGGGTGGGGATCTTCTTCTCGCCATGGAAGGTCGCGTCGCTGACGGAATCGGCGGGGCTGGCGTTGCTGGCGTGGGTGGTGGGCGGCGCGATGGCGTTGTGCGGGGCGGTGGCGTTCGCGGAGATCGGGCGGCGTTATCACGCGAGCGGCGCGCAGTACCAGGCGCTCCGGGACGGGTGGGGCGGGCTGGGTGCGTTCGTGTTCGTGGTGTGCAACGCGACGGCGATCCAGGCCGGCGCGGCGGCGATCATCGCGGCCATCTGTGCCGCGAATCTGCTGGCGATGGTGGGCGGCGAGGGGAGAGGGGCGCCGCCGCCCGAAGCGACGATGACGATCGCCTGCGCGCTGATCGCGCTGGTGACAGTCGCGAACGTGCTGGGGGTGCGATGGGGAGCGCGGCTGCAGGTGGTGACGGTGTTCGCGAAAGTGGCGGCGCTGCTGGCGATCGTGGCGCTGGCGGCGGTGGCGGCGCCGCGGGTGCCGCCGGCGCCGACGGGCCCGGCACGGGGCGAGGCGTTGCCGGGCCTGAGCGGTGTGATCGCGGCGCTGGCGCCGGCGTTCTTTGCGTACGGGGGCTGGCAGCACGCGTTGTGGATCGCGGGCGAGGTGCGGGAGCCGCGGCGGACGCTGCCGCGAGCGATCGTGGGCGGCGTGGCGGTGGTGGTGGGCGTGTACGTGCTGGCGAACTGGGCGTACCTGGCGCTGCTGGGCCGGGAGGGCGTCGCGACGAGCACGGCGCTGGCGGCGGACGCGGTGAGCGCGGCGCTCCCGGGCTGGGGGCGTCGCGCCGTGGCCGGGGCGGTGGCGCTCTCGGCGCTGGGGGTGCTGAACGCGCAGCTGCTGTCGGGGCCGCGGCTGGTGTACGGGATGGCGGCGGACGGGCGGTTCTTTCCTCCGTTCGGACGGTTGAGCGCGCGGTGGGGGACGCCGGTGGCGGCGATCGTGATGATCGGGGTGCTGGGGATCGGCCTGCTGCTGGCGGCGGGAGTCGATCGCGCGGACAAGATCGTGACGGGCGTGGTGTTCATCGACGGGGTGTTCTTCGTGCTGACAGCCGGGGTGATCCTGAAGGGGAGCTGGGGGGCGTGGGCGCGGGGCGAGGGAGGGGGCATGATCCGCGGCGCACGGGCGGCCGCGGCGGTGTTCATCGTGGGCGAGGGGGCGCTGCTGGCGGGATCGCTGATGGACCCTTCCACGCGCGAGGCGGTGCTGATCGGGGTGGGGTGGATGATCGGCGCGGCGGCGCTGTACGCGGCACGGTTCCGGCGCGCGGGATGAGCCGCGCGGGAGCGATGCCGCGACAACGAGAGGGGATCGGAACGGGCTTAGGCGATCCCGCCCTTGAAGCCGGTCTTGCCGAATTTCTCGCGGAGACGGCGGAGGGCGGGGGATTCCTTCTTGATTTCCTCGAGCGAGCGGGGAGCGGTGCCGCCGAGATCGCGCATGATTCCCTTCTCGCGACGGGGACGGTCGCCCCCGCCGCCGGCGCCACCTCGTCCGCCGCGCCCGCCACCCCCACCACCACCCCCACTCCCACCGCCCATGCCCGCGGCCGCGGGCGGTTCGGCGAGGGCCTTGATGGAAAGCGAGACTTTGCGTGACTGGGGGTCGATCTTGAGGATCTTGACCTTGACAATCTCGTCCTGCTTGACAACGTCTCCGACGGCGGCGACACGGCGGTGGGCGAGCTCGGAGATGTGGACCAGGCCCTCGACGCCGGGGGCGACCTCGACAAAGGCGCCGAACTCGAGGAGCTTGGTGACGCGGCCCATGGCCTCGGCGCCCTCCATCAACTCGGAAGCGGCGGTCTGGAAGGGATCGGCCTTGAGCTGCTTGAGCCCGAGGGAGATGCGGTTCTCCTCCCAGTCGAGCTTGAGGACCTTGACGGCGACCTTGTCGCCCTCCTTGACGTGCTTCTCGACGTTCTTCTCGCCCAGATGCACGCGGTCGTAGGTGAGGTCCGAGATGTGGATGAGCCCATCGACGCCCCCGAGATCGACGAAGGCCCCGAAGGGCATGACCTTGCGGACGACGCCCTCGACGGAATCGCCGACGGCGAGCGTGGCCCGGAGTTTCTCGGCCTTCTCCTTGCGCTCGGCCTGGAGGAAATCGCGGCGCGAGAGGACGATGTTGCCGCGGCCGCGCTTGTCGACCTGGCTGATGGTGCAGACGAACTTCTCGCCGATGAAGACGGAGAGGTCCTTGGAGCGGTCGAGGGTGACCTGGCTGGCGGGCATGAACGCGCGATGGTGGGCGACTTCGAGCTCGAGCCCGCCCTTGACCACGCCGGTGACCCGGGCCTCGATGGTCTGGCCGACCTCGAGGAGCTCCCACTCCGCCTTCTGCACCGAACCGGGCTTGGAGCAGACGAAGAGGCCCTCGTTGGGTTCGAATTTGTCGACGACGACTTCGAGTTCGGAGCCGACGACGGGGAGCTCCTCGTCCTTCCATTGGGTGCGCGGCGCGACGCCGAGTTCCTTGGGACCGAACTCGATGAAGATGTCCGACGGGCCGACGGAGACGACCTTGCCGGTGCGGTGCTCGCGGCCGGACTGGACGAGGCGCGGGCCGCGGATTGCGGGTTTGGCGGGGTTCGTGAGCGCGCCGCGCGGGCCGGGCGAGCGTGGCCCGTTGGGATCGGTGCCGACGGCCCGAGAGAGTTCGCCCATGGCAGCGTCGAGCTCGGCATCGATCTCGGCGCCGAGACCGGAGCCCTCGCGTTTGACGTGGTCGAGCACCTGCGCGCCGGTCACGGCGCGGTTGCCGCCTTCCTCGCCGCGCGAATCGGGCCCGCGCTCGCGGCGGGGGCCGCGGTCGCGTCCGCCGCCTTCACGCGGCCCGCGGTCACGGTCCGGGCCGGGGGCGCCCGGGCTGGGCTTGCTGGAGGCGGGCGCCGGGGTTGGGCTCGGGGCGACGTCGGGGGAGCCTGCGGCGGGGGGCGTGCGCTTGGGGTCGCCGGCGGGAGAGGGTTCCATCGGGCGGGTTCACTTTCCTGGCGCGGGGCGACGATCCGTGACGCTCCGCGCGTTTCCGTATTCGGGACGGGGCCTTCCGTCCGGGTGGTCCGACGCCGCGGGCGAGAATTGGGCGACGGAGGTCGATCTCCCGTGGATCGCGGGGCGACGCGCCCGGCGGTCGGAGCGGGATGGGGTATGAGTGTATCTCGTTGTGACCGCGCCGGAGCGGCCCGGATGTGAAGGTCGTAGCTGGGGCGGCGCACGGGCCGAGCGGCGAACCCCGGCTACTCGCCCTCGCCGGACTCCCACGCGCCCATGAGCTGGCGCTGCCAGCCCTCGGTGAGCCGGTAGTCCTTCCATTCCTTGCGCGCCGCGGCGATGATGCGCTCGGCGGTGCGGACGTTGACGAGCCCGGCGCGGGCGTCGATCTCGGGCCTGGCGCCGGTGCGGACGGCGTCGAGGAAGGCCTCGATCTCCTTGACAATGGGTTCGCCGTCGTCGATCTGGAGGTTCTCGATGTTGACCAGTTCGGACCACTTGAGGCTGGTGAGGTCGATGCCGCGGCGGAGCTGCTCACGGACCTCGCGCATCTGGAGCTCGTTGGCCATGCGCCGGATGACGGTGCCGGACTTGGCGGCGTAGTCGATCTTGACGTAGGCGTTCTCGCCGGTGATGCGGGTGACGCGCTCGGTCTTGAGCGCGAGGCGGCTGGCGGTGATGTTGGCGACGCAGACGCCGTAGGGCTCGGGGCGACGGAACGTGAGGCGGGCGTTGCAGAAGTCCTCGTGCTCGGTGATAACGGGGACGCCGGAGGCCTGGATCTCCTCGGGCTCGTGCCCGCCCATGAGCATGAGGACCACGTCGAGGTCGTGGATCATCATGTCGAGCACGACGGAGACGTCCACGCTGCGGAAGGTCATGGGGCTGACGCGGTGGACCTCGATGAAACGGGGCACGATGGGCACGCCCGTGGCCTGCTCCTTGCGCAGGGCCCGCATGATGGGGTTGTAGCGCTCGATGTGGCCGACCATGAGCACGGCGCCGGAGCGATCGGCGATGCGCTTGATGGCCTCGGCCTCCTCGGCGGTGCCGGCGAGCGGCTTCTCGATGAGGCAGGCCACGCCCCGCTCCAGCAGCGGGCCCGCCGCCTCGGCGTGAAAGGTGGTGGGGACGGCGACGCTCACGGCGTCCACGCCCAGGTCGAGGAGCCGGCCGACGTGGTCCAGCGCACGGGTCTCGAACTTGGCGGCGATCTCGTCGCGACGGCCGGGGCTGGCGTCGACAACGCCCACGAGCTCACACCCCGGCAGGTTGCGGTACACGCGGGCGTGATGCTGGCCCATGCGTCCCACGCCGACCACGGCGCAGCGCAGACGGCGACCGTGTGCGTTCGCGCTCCCCCGTCCGTTCTCGTGCGGAATCGACGCCATGTCCTCCGCCGGTTGCGACGCGCGTCCGGGCCCGGTCGGGGTCGTGGAACGCGGCCGACGCCCGTGCTACTTCAACGCCGCGTCCAACGCGGCGACGAATTCCTTCTTGGGCTGCAGGCCCACGAACGTCTTCACCACTTGTCCGCCCTTGAAGAGGATGACCGTGGGGATCGCCTGTACGCGGAACTGAACGGCGATGCTCTGGCTGTGGTCGGTGTTGACCTTGCCCACTTTGACCTTCCCGACGTACAGGCCCGCCAACTCGTCCATGGTGGGGGCCAGCATACGACAGGGGCCGCACCACTCGGCCCAAAAATCCACCAGAACCGGGGTGGTGCTGTCCAAGACCTCAGACTTGAAATTGGCTTCGTTGAACTCGTGAACGTTCTGACCGGCCATGCGTGCTCCTCAGTCGGGATCCTTCGGCGCCCCGATCGTAACGACGCCCTCCGTGTGCTTCGCTCCGTCGGCTAGCCTGGTGTAGCCATGGTCTCTCTCGGCCTTCGTGCGAACCGAGCCAAGGGCCACCGGACTGGACCGATCGAGCGTCATGCTAGTCAACTCCGACCGACGATTCCGTTGTTCCCGGCTCGAGTCACCGAACATCTTAAGAACGCGGGCGAATGGTGACCGCTAGGGACGACCCGACGCGGCGCGCGGCTCTGTGAGTGCGTCGGCCGAAGGCACGATGGGCGCCTCGCGAGCGGACACTGCCGAGCCGGGCGTGAGACGGGGCTCGTACTTTGCCGCGCCGTCGGCGAGATTGATGAGCGGCCACGCAAGAGCGGAGAGCCCGATGACCGCCGCGGCGCAGATGAACCCGGCGAACTTCCGACCGGGCGGGGCGTTCTCAGAAAGCCCACCGCCAACGGGAGTGACGTCGGGATCCTCCAGCAGGGCGAGCGCGGCGAGTCGCAGGTAGTAGTACGCCGCGATGGCGGAGTTGATGCCCAGCACGACGACGAGGGGAATCTCGCCGGCGCCGATGCCCGAGGTGAACAACGGCAGCTTGCCGAAGAAACCGAGCAACGGCGGCATTCCCAGCAGGCCGACGGCACTGACAACCATGATCCAGCCGAGCATCGGTCGGGTGGTGCACAGCCCGCGCAGATCGTCGATAGAATCCGCCTCCTCCGTCGCGCCGGAGCGAGAACGCCGCTCCAGGCTGGCCATGACGGCGAACGCGCCCAGGTTCATCACCCCGTAGCACAGCAGGTAGAACAGGATGGCGGCGATGCCGTTGCGCGCGAACGGGGCGCCGGCCGGACCGGGTCCGGCGACCAGCCCGACAAGCATGTACCCGGAGTGCGCGATGCTGGAGTAGGCCAGCACGCGTTTGACGCTGCTCTGCACAACCGCGAGCACGTTGCCGACGGTCATCGTCATCGCGGCGATGACCCAGAGCACGGTCCGGATCGGCTCGGGCAGGCTCTGCCCGGAAGGCCCGTACCCCCAGCCGATGGTCGTCAGCAGCAGGATCAGGGCCACGAAGCCGGCGGTCTTGGGGACGAACGCGAGGAAGGCCGTGACCGGCGAGGCCGCGCCCTGGTAGACATCCGCCGTGTAGAAGTGCATGGGAACCGCGGCGATCTTGAAGCCCACGCCGATCACCGCCAGCAGGGCGCCGGCGAGGGCGACGCCGTTGACGGCCTCGCTCCCCAGCCGCTGTTGCGCGATGACCTGGCGGATCGTCTCGAGGTTCGTGGAGCCCGTCGCGCCGTAGAGCAGCGCGAAGCCGTACAGGAACAGGGCCGCGCCCAGCGCACCCAGGAAAAAGTACTTGACCCCCGCCTCCAGCGATCGGTTGCGCGAGCTCGAAATCGCCACCATGATGTACGTCGGCAGGCTGGTGAGCTCCAGGGCCAGGAAGAGCCAGATCAGGTCCTCCGCGCCCGATACGAGCATGACCCCCATGATCGAGAACAGGAAGAAGGCGTAGAACTCGGCGCGGTTGGCGCGGATGGGGTCGTACCGCTGGCCGTGGGCGACCGCGGCCTCGTACTCACGGTCGGGCAGACCCGCCAGCACCAGCAGCAGCAGCACCCCGACGCCCGCGACGAGCACCTTCACGTACGGCGCCAGCGCGGGCCACACCACGCTGGAGGCGGGACCGGGCCAGTCGATCGCCACCAGGCCCGCCAGCGCCAGCCCGAGCCCCGCGATCACGCCGCACGAGCGCCGCACCGCCACGCTGGGCGAAATCCCCACGACCATCACGACGCACGCGGTCGCGAACAGCACGATCTCGGGCCACAGCGACTGGATCTTCTGGATCACTGGCGGCCCTCCCGGACGCCCGCGCCCGACTGACGGTCCACTTCGCCCGCGCGGGGTACCGGCAGCGGCCGCGGCTGCCCACCGCGCTCACGCGCCTCCTGCACCGACCGCACCAGCCCCTCGACGGGGCGTTCCAGCGCACGCATGACCGGCTTGGGGTACACGCCCAGGAAGACGCACGCCGCGGCGAGCGGGAGCAGCACGCCGATCTCCCGCGCGGAGAGGTCCTTGGGCAACGCCCCGTGGGCGCCGTGCCCATGGCCGGCGGCGTCGGGGTGATGGTCCTCGTGCCCGCCGGGTTCCTTGAGCGGGCCCCACACGACGTTCCCGACCATCATGAGGATGTACATGGCGGCGACGATCATGCCCACGCCGGCCAGGGCGGTGACGTACGGCCCGAGCTCGCCGGGCGTGCCCGCGAGCACGGACGAGTCCTTCCACGCCGACCAGGCCTGGAACGAGCCCATGAGGCACATGAACTCGCTGACGAAACCGTTGAGGCCGGGCAGGCCGACGCTCGCCATCGAGAAGAAGACCATGAACGTGGCCCACACGGGCATCACCCGGGCCAGGCCGCCGAGCTCCTTCATCGAGCGGGTGTGGTACCGCTCGTAGATCATGCCGATGCACAGGAACAGGGCCCCGGTGCTCAGGCCATGGTTGATCATGTACAGGATCGATCCGGTGACGCCGATGGTGTTGAACGCCAGCAGCCCCAGCACGCAGAAGCCCAGGTGCGCCACGCTGCTGTAGGCGACGAGCTTCTTCACGTCGGTCTGGACCCAGCACACGAGCCCCGCCACCAGAATCCCCAGCACCGCCAGCACGCTCAGTCCGGGCGCCAGGGCCGACGCGGCCCCGGGGCAGAATGGGATCGCGATCATGTAGATCCCGTACGTGCCGAGCTTGAGCAGCACACCCGCCAGCACCACGGAGCCGGCGGTGGGGGCCTCGGTGTGCGCCAGCGGCAGCCAGGTGTGCAGCGGGAAGAGCGGCACCTTGACGGCGAAGCCCGCCAGCAGCGCGAGGAACACCCAGCGCTGCTCCGAGGCGCTCATCGACAGCGCCGCCCGCGTGAGCGTGGCCAGGTCGAAGCTCCACACGCCCGCGGAGATCCGCGCCTGGTGGAACCACGCGACGTACGCGACGCCCGCGAGCGTGATGACGCTGCCGGTGAAGGTGTAGAGGAAGAACTTGGTCGCCGCGGCCTTGCGGTTCGTCGAGCCGAAGCGGCTGATGAGCACGTACATGGGGATGAGGGTGAACTCGAAGAACACGTAGAACAGC
This sequence comes from Phycisphaerae bacterium, assembly GCA_016794925.1. GTDB lineage: Bacteria > Planctomycetota > Phycisphaerae > Phycisphaerales > UBA1924 > JAEUIW01. Next base: position 32,691 of record JAEUIW010000021.1, on the reverse strand, counting down.
ACCGCGTCGCGGGCCGCGAAGACGCCGGTCATGGCCGCCTGCAGCACCAGCAGCCACCCGTAGAAGGTCCGTTCGCGTTCCCGCACGGCGGTGAAGGAGCCCGCGACGCAGATCGGCCCCAGCAGCGCCGTGAGCATGATCAGGAGCATGGACACCGCGTCGGCGCCCAGACTCAGCCGCACCCCAAGCCCCCGGACCCACTCCGCCGACCACGCGTACGCCTCCGCCTCGCCGGTGGCCCAGGGGAAGCGCCACGCCGCGACGATCACGCCCGCCAGCGGAACCAGCGTCCCGGCCAGCGCCGTGCCCCGGGCCCGCGCGGCCGGCAGCGCGGCCACGAGCGCGGCGGCAAGAAGAGGGATCAGGATGAGAAGACCGAGCGTCATCTAGTTCTTCACCATGAAGAGCGCCACGACCAGCACGATCGCCAACCCGCCCGCCATGCCCAGCGCGTACGAGTGCAGCAGGCCGTTCTGGCCCGTGCTGGCCGTGCGGCCGGCGCCGCGCGGCACCCAGCCCGCCAGATTCACCAGCCCGTCGATCAGCAGCTTGTCGAGAAGATGGAACACGTGCGCCAGCACCCAGAGCGGCGTCACCACCAACGCGTCGTACACCTCGTCCACGAACCACTTGCCCTGCGCGCCCCGCGCCACAGGACCCGCCGCCGCGAGCAGACCGTCGGCGCGGCTCGTGGCCGCGGCGGTCCGGCCCGCCAGGTGCAGCCACCACGCCGCCCCGATGCCGACCAAGGCGACCACGGCCGAGACGTAGTACATCACGGCGTGCGGGTCCATGCCCAGGAAGGTGCCCGGCGCCGCGCCGTGCCCGGTCTCCGCGGGCGGTTCGGCGTGCGCGCCGCTATGCCCCGCGCCCGGCGCCTCCCACGCGGCGGTGGACGAGTCCACCATGCGGCCGACCCAGCCGTGATGATCGCGGTCGATGAAGTACGCGCCGATGGCGGCGGTCGAGCAGACCGCCAGCACGGCCAGCACGGTGTTGATCGCCCAGCCCGGCGCGTGCGGGTGGAAATGCCCGTCCCCGTGACCCTGGCCGTGGCCATGCTCGTGGCCGCCGTGGGCGTGCCCAGCCGGAGCGTGGGCGTGCGCCTGGTCACCTGGGTCCGCGTGCGCGTGCGCCTCGTCGCCGGGCTCGAATTGGGAGGGGCCTTCGAAGACGCGGAAGTACACACGGAACGTGTAGTACGCCGTGAGCCCGGCGGTCAGGAGCAGGATCCAGCCGATGGCAGCGAAACCGGGCGTCGTGAACGCCTGGGCCAGGATCATGTCCTTGCTGAAGAACCCGCTGGTCAGGAGCGGGAATCCCGACAGGTTCAGGCAGCCCACCAGCATGCACACGCCGACGATCCCCCATCCGGGCATCTTGCGCACGCCGCTGAGCTTGCGGAGATCGAGCTGCCCCCCGAATCCGTGCATCACGGCGCCGCACGAAAGGAACAGCAGGGCCTTGAAGAACGCGTGGGTGAAAACGTGGAACGCGGCGCCGGTGCTGGTCAGCACCCCCAGGCCGGCGAACATGTACCCGAGCTGGCTGACCGTCGAGTACGCCATGATGCGCTTGATGTCGAACTGGGCCATGCCGATGGTGGCCGCCGTCAGCGCCGTCAGCGTTCCCACCCACGCCACCACGGGCAGCGCCAGGTCCGAGCACACATAGAAGGGGATGAACCGGGCCACGAGGTACACGCCCGCCGTGACCATCGTGGCGGCGTGGATCAGCGCGCTCACGGGCGTCGGGCCCTCCATGGCGTCGGGGAGCCAGACGTACAGCGGCAGCTGCGCGCTCTTGCCGAAGGCGCCAACCGTGAACAGCAGCGGGATCAGCTGCACGCTGAAGGGGATCTCGTCGAAGCGGCCGTGCCGCGCCAGCTCCACGAACGGCCGGATCCGCTCGAACAGCTCGGCGTACTCGACCGTGCCGAACTTCACGAACGTCAGCATGATCCCGAGCGCCAGGCCCAGGTCGCCGATCCGGTTCATGATGAAGGCCTTCTTGGCCGCCGCCACCGCGCTGGGCTTCTGGTAGAAGTACCCGATCAGAAGGTAGGAGCAGAGGCCCACCCCCTCCCAGCCCAGGTACAGCAGCAGCAGGTTGTCGCCCATCACCAGGCAGGACATGCTGAGCACGAACAGGTTGAACGCCGCGAAGAAGCGGCAGTAGCCCGGGCCACGCTCGCCGGCCATGTACTCGCTCGCGTACAGCCCGATGAGCGTCGCCAGCCCCGTGACGAACAGCATCCACAGGCACGTCAGCGTGTCAACGTAGAAAGAAAAGTTCGCCACCAGTTCCCGCGAGACGCCCCCCGGCCCCTTGCCCCACTCGATCCGGAACCAGTCGAACGCGTGCGCGATGGTCGCGTGCGTGCCGGGGCCGCCGGTGGCGTCGCCCAGCATCTTCAGCGCCGCCACGAACGCCGCGCCCAGGCAGGCCACCGTGAGCCACGCGGGGAGCTTGGTGCGCACGCCCGCCGCGGCGCACAGCCCGCACAGCACGCACCCCAGCAGCGGGAGCAGCGGGATGAGCAGCACCAGCGGCGACGCCGCCGGGAGCGCGCCGCCGGAGGCGGGGGCGTGCGCGGCCGCGTCACCGCCCGACGCCGCCAGCGTCCCCACTCCCCCAAGGGCCGTCAAGATCCCCGTCGTCACGTCGCTCACGCGCTGGTTCCCTGCCTGCCGGCCGCGTCGGGCCCGGCGGCGCTCCGTCGGTCGATCATCCTCTCATCTCCTCCCACCGCTCGGCGTCCAGGGTCTCCTTGCGGCGGAACAGCAGCACCACCAGCGCCAACGCCATGGCGGCTTCCGCGGCGGCAACCGTGAGCACGAAGATCACGAACGTCTCGCCGGTGTGGTTCAGATGGAACCGCGAGAACGCGACCAGGGCCAGGCCCGCCGCCTGGAACATCAGCTCCGTGCACAGGAACATGATGATGAGGTTGCGGCGCGTGAGGAAACCCACGAGCCCCAGCCCGAACATGAACGCCGACACCACGAGGTAGTGGAAGAGCGTGGGCGCGCTCATGAGCGCGGGATAATCGGCCTGCGCCAGGATCGCGCTCACGGGTGACCTCCGCCCGGTCCGAACGCGGCCGGCCGCTCGTGCTCGTCAAGGTCCACCTTCTTCCTCGCCAGCACCACCGCCCCCAACATGGCCATGAGCAGGATCACGCCCGCGATCTCGATGGCGCCCGGATGATTGGCGATGAGCTCGAACGCCAGGCCCTCGACGTTGCTCACTCTCACGTCCGCCGGGATCGGCGCGGTGCGTTGCTCCGCGCCGCCGGGCGATCCCACGCGCACGGTCCGCGCCGCCAGGTCCATCGCGGGCAGCCCGTCCGATGCCGTCAGGATCACGTCGTCGCGGCCGATCAGCGCACGCTCGCGCAGCTCCCGTTCCACCTTGCCGGGCAGCATCATCAGCAAGCCCGCGCGCGGATCCGCGCCGGGGGCCGGGGCCGGGATCGTTCCCACCCCCCGGGCCATCATCCCCGTGAGCGCGCCGACCATCAGGAACCCCACGATCGTCGCGACCAGCGGCTCGCGGCTGACCCGGTCGTACTCGCTCAGCGCGTCCACCCGGTCCGCGGTCGGGGCCTGGGTCGCCAGCATGATCACGAACAGGTACGTGATCAGGATCGCGCCCGCGTACACGATCACCAGCGCGAACCCCATGAACTCGGCGCCCAGCACGATGTACAACCCGCACGACGCCAGGATGGTCAGCACGAAGAACAACGCCGCGTAGACCGGCCGGGGGTGCGTGATGACCCGCAGGGCCGAACCCAGCGCGATCGCCGAGAACAGGTAGAAATGGAGGTTGGGAAGGTGGGCCGCGTTCGACACGCCCAGGGCCGCGAACACACCCAGCAACCCCGCCCCACCCACGCCCGCGCCCACCACCTGAGGGCTCACCCCGCGCCGGGGCAGCGCCAACGCCACCCCCGCGGCGCCCACGGCGCACAGCCCATACAGCAACCAGGGGTTGATCAACGGTCCCACCGGTCGAACGCTCCGACCCCCCCACGCCAACCCCCCGAGCCGCGCCACGTCTCGTCGCCCGGTTCCGCCCGGCGCCCGCGCGTCGAGAGACGTTCGGGAAGCGGCGGAGGCTCGGAGCGTGAGGGCGAGAGGATAGAGACACCCGCCCGTACCTTCAACATTCGGGCGCACGCCGCGTGCACCCTGACGCCCCACGCGCGCCCAAATCGATACCATGCACGGCTACGCCATGACCACCGGACTCGGAACCAATCCGACGGCGGCCGCACCCGTGATCGCCGCGCTGAGGCCCGGCGCGCGACCGGCGCCCACGGGCTCCCTTCGTCGGGTGATTCCCAACTACCTCACCGCGGCCCGGGTGCTCTTTGCGCTGGGGTTCTTCGCGGTCCTGACACCCTGGAGATTCCCGGGCTCGGCGGCGCATCTGTCTCGGCCGGACCCGTGGCTCCTGGCGGCGACCGCGCTCTTTCTCGTAGCGGTGACAACCGACGCTCTCGACGGTTATCTTGCCCGAAAGTGGGGATCCGAATCGACGTTCGGCCGGATCATGGATCCGTTCGCCGACAAGTTGCTCGTGGTCGGCGCCTTCGTCTATCTGGCCGGACCGGGTTTTTTTCTCCCTCCGACTCCCGCCGACCTCGGATTCGAGAAGGGTGTACAGGTCAGCGGCGTGGCCCCATGGATGGTGGCTCTGGTGCTCGGGCGGGAGCTCCTCGTGACCTGCATCCGCGGAGTTCTGGAAGCCGATGGCGTACGTTTCCCGTCTGATTGGTCTGGCAAGATCAAGATGATCTTGCAATCGGCGCTGATCCCGATTGTTCTCATCACGATCGCGACACTTCCCGTCATTCCACGCCAGGATCACATTCCGATCGGTCGCTTGATCGTGGATGTGGCGGTTTGGCTCACCGCGTGCGTCACAGTTTGGTCAGGCATCCCGTACATCAGCCGCGCGGCAACATCATTGCGGCACCGATCGAACGCAATTGCTTGATTGATAAGACCTTATGACTGAGTACTCGACTTCGAGCCTGAGCCCTGCTGGAAAATGGTGGATCACGACAGGCGGGCTCGGGTTCATGCGTCCGGCTTCCGGGACATGGGGGTCGCTGCCGCCGTGCGTGGTTGCGGCGACGCTGCTGCATTTCGGCCAGGCTGGATGGACGTATGACATTGTCATGACTGGACTTATGGTCACATTCGGTGTCGCGTGCGTGGTCCTTGGTGACGCCGCCGAGGCACGATTCGGGCGCAAGGACCCGGGACAGGTGGTAGCGGACGAAACCTGTGGCATGTGCATCCCTTTATTAGGGCTTGACGAACGGGTCTTGCACCAACCCCTGCCCGCGCTGGGGAGCATTGGATTTGCATTCCTGGCCTTTCGTTTCCTGGACATTGTGAAACCGTGGCCGGCGCGCGGGTTGCAGAGCGTTCCCGGGGGATGGGGGATTCTGCTGGATGATCTGGTGGCGGGGCTGTACGCGGCGGTGGCGATGCAGGTCGTGTCCCGGATGTGGGTGGTGCCATGGGTGGCAGGCTCATAGCGAACGCGACCTGAGCCGGGTGCGTGCAGCGGGCAAGGGACGCGGGCCGATAGGGAGGAGCATGGCGTCGGAACTTGCCGCGGTGCTGAAGCTCGAAGTGCCGGTGATCGTGCTGCTGGGGGAACGCCGGTTGCCGCTGGGCGAGGTGACGTCGTTCATCCCCGGTGCGATCATCGAGTTGCCCAAGAACGCCGACAGCGAGCTGGAGCTGCGGGTGAACAACAAGCCCGTGGGTACGGGCCGGGCGGTAAAAGTGGGCGAGAATTTCGGCCTGCGGATCAGCTTCATCGGGGACGTTCGAACACGGATCGAGGCCATGGGACCGCCCCTTCCTTCATCCGGGCCGATCGCCGGGGTGGGTCCTGGCGCGGAGATGGCGGAGAAAATCGGCGCGGCGTAGCGGGCGGGTTCGGGCTCGCGGCGAACGCTCGAACCCGGCGCGGCTGCGGCGCGAGTGGTGGGCGCGGTGCACGGCTGATAGGCTTGGAGCATGAGTCGGCGGGCCCGGAAACTGGTGTGGCGCGGCGCGTGGATGGCGTGCTGCCTGTGCGGGAGCGCTTGGGGACAGCTCCGCGAGTACAAGCTGGATGAGTCTGGGAACTGGGCGCAGACCACGGCGCCCGAGGCGGGAACGCCGGAAGCCAGGCTCGACGAGGCGCGGCGGCTGCTGGCGGACGACCAGCCGGGCGAGGCGGGGTCGATCCTTGACGACTGGATCGAAGAGCACGAGCGAAAAGGGAGCCCGTACCTGCCGCAGGCGTACCTGCTGCGGGCCGACGCGACCGCCGCGGCGGGGAACGAGTACACGGCGCTGTACGACTACGAGACGGTGATCAAGGAGTTCCCGGCGTCGGAGGAGTTCGTGAAGGCGGTGGAGCGGGAGCTCGACATCGGGGTGCGGTACGTCAACGGGCTGCGGAGGAAGTACCTGGGGATGCGTTTCGTGGACGCGACGGACATCGGCGAGGAGCTGCTGATCCGGGTGCAGGAGCGGATGCCGGGGAGCCGGCTGGCGGAGCGGGCGGCGATCGAGCTGGCGGACCACTACTACCGGTCGCGCGAGATGGAGATGGCCGGGGACATGTACGGCCTGTTCCTGCAGAACTTCCGCTCCAGCGCGTACCGCATGAAGGCGATGCAGCGACGGGTGTATTCGCAGATCGCGCGGTTCAAGGGGCCGCGGTACGACGGGGCGCCGCTGATCGACGCGCGGGTGCTGACGCGCGAGTTCCAGACGCAGTACCCGGTGGAGGCGGAGCGCGCGGGGCTGGACGATGCGCTGCTCACGCGGCTGGACGAGTCGTCGGCGGCCTCGAAGCTGGAGGTGGCGCGCTGGTACCTGCGGCGCGGCGACGAGGTCGCGGGCCGGTACGGGCTGAAACGCCTGGTGAAGGAGCACCCGCAGACGGGCGCCGCGGCGGGCGCGATCGCGGAGATGCGGGAGCGGGGCTGGCTGGCGGACGCGGCGCAACTGGAGCGGATGCTCGAACCGGTGCGGGGGGGCGGGAACAGCGCGGGCGCGGAGAGCCCTGTTCCATAGATTGCGCGGCTGGAATCGGCGCGTGCAACACGCGCGCGGCACCTTCAGCCCGACCCATCGGAGTGGCGGACGCGTTGAGATCGGCGATTGAATTCTCGTTGTGCTTTTTTCTCATTGAGGTACTCTTTCATCGAGACAACCGGAAACGGCGGTCACGAGAGTGTTCACGCTGCCGAGCGAACCGTGGTCAGGCCAGACGACCATTATGGCGAACAACATGCGGGCACGTCTTTGGTATTGGATGGAGGGCCGGTTCGTGACCGGCATCAGCAACCCGTACACCAACGGCACGCTGCCGAACGCGTTCCAGGACCTGGACTGGCTGGAGTTGTGAACGGGGCAGGGCCCGGAGGTACGCTCATGCGCACGCGGCTCATCATCTTGTTTGTCTGTCACTGCGCGACCTCGGTGGTGTCCGCGCAACCGTTTCAATTCACCAAGGTGGTGGACACGAACACGGTTGTTCCCGGTACGGATAGTAAATTCATATCATTTCCGGCGTTCTATTTTCCTGTGGTGACCGCTGGTCGCGTTACGTTTACCGGGAACTATCGAACGCAGAGCGCAACGCGAACGGCGATCTTCGATGCCACGCCCGGCGGACTGCAGCTGGTGGTCGGCCCGGGAACACCGCAACCGGGTACTTCGGGTGGTTTTTCCAACTTGCCGCAGGGCGGGCCGTACGTGTCCACGTCCGGGGTTGCAACGTCGTTCAGCGGCGGTGGGAATGGCGTCAGTGGGATCTACCGGGCGGCCGCGGGGAGCATCTCGGTGGTCGCCGACACGCACACGATGGTTCCCGACAATTCGGGGCGACTGTTCACGTTCATTGCGGGAGAGTCGCACACTGACGGAGCCTCGACAGTCATGAGGGGCATCAGCGGCTCGGTTGAGGGCTTGTACGTCAAGCCCAGCGGGGGCGTGCTGGAGCGGGTGGCGGACACCGCCATCACGCCCCCCGGGGGGACGCGCTATCAGAGCTTCCTGCGCTGGCAGGCGGACGGGGCCGTGACGTACTTCACGGCCGACGGCGGGCCTGCGTCCAACGGGCTGTACCGGTCGGTGGGCGGGGTCGCGTCGGTGGTGGTGCGCGCGGGCCAGGGCGTGCCGGGCACGGGCGGCGAACTCACGCGGGTCGGAGAGTTTTCGAATCAGGGGGACGACTTCGCGTTCAGCGCGACGTGGACGGGGTCCACGGGGAACAGCATCTTCACGCTGATCGACGGGCAGGTCCGATTGGTGGCCGCGAGCGGGCAGCCCGCGCCCGGGGGCGGCGTGTTCGGTCTCCTGGGTGTTCCGATGATCTGGAACGGGACAGTGGTGTTCCTCGATTACGACCGCAACATCATGTACACCAACGCCCGCAACGGGCTGGAGCGGGTGGTGGGGCAGGGGGACACGATCGATGGGCGGCGCATCAGCCAGTTCTTTCAGTTCGGCCCCGGGGCTCGGTACGGCAACACGGTCTCGTTCTACTTCTCAACCGGCGGCGGCAGCCCGTACGACGCGGTCTACACGGTGGCGGTGCCGGGGCCGCACGCGGCGGGGCTGCTGGGGCTGGCGGCGGCCGCCGCGGCGCGCCGCCGGCGGGGGTGAGACGGGGACGGTGACGGGGGGCGCGGACGCGTGGTAGGATGGCCGTCATGCGGCGCGGTGCGGCGAGTGTGGGCGCGTGGGTCGCGGCCGCGGGTGCGGGGCTTGTGGGGTGCGCCTCGGATCCGTCGCGGGGGTACTCGTTCGCGGGGTCGCGGCCGGCGGGGGTGACGACGGTGGCGGTGCCGATCTTCGCCAACGGGACGTTCGCGCACGGCCTCGAGGTGGACCTGACGGACGCGATCATCAAGGAGATCCAGTCCACGACGGACTGGAGGGTGGTGCCCGGCGATGCGAGCACGACGCTGTCGGGGACGATCACGCGGGCGACGCAGCGGACGCTCTCGTCCACGCGGCTGGGGGGGCTGACGCAGGACATGGCCGTGGTGCTGACGGTCGATTTCATGTGGAAGGACAACCGATCGGGCCGCACGCTGGCGGCGCGGAAGGATTTCACCGCGACGGACTCGTTCGTGCCCGCGCGGCGGGTGGGGGAGCCCATCGAGGTGGGGCAGCACGGGGCGGTGCAGGAGATGGCGCGGGACATCGTGGCGGAATTGCGGTCGAACTGGTAGGCGTTCGGGCCTAGGCTCCAACACCGCCGGGAACCTTCTGCGCGCGAGGGACGTAGCGGTGGGGATGGGGGCTTTTCGTGCGTTCGAGGGACGCTTGGGGAGCGACCCTGACGGGCCGATGTAGGGATGCCGTGAGCATGAGCGAAGAAGGAAACGACCGCCGCAGGGGCCGCGCTTCGGGGGAGGAGCGGGACGGGTCGTCCGCCGGTCCGAACGGGAGCAACGGGAACAGCCGCGGGGGAGGGGCTGGAGGAGGGGGCGGGGGTGGGATGTCCCCGCCGGTGAAGCCCAGCCGCGGCATGTTCGGCGTGGCCACGGTGCTGATGGTGGCGTTCCTGCTGTTCCTGGTGCTGAACTCGATCAGCGGCCAGGCACGGACGGTCTCCACGTGGGAGGAGTTCCGGACGTACATCAAGAACGACGAGGTGAAGCGGGGTTCGGTGGAGATGCGCGAGACGGGGGTGACGGCGCGGCTGCGGCCCAAGCGGCTGGCGTCGGGCGAGCCCGGGGGCGAGGAGGAGATCTACTTCAAGTTCTCGGCCTCGAGCAAGGAGTTCTACCTCAAGGAGGTGAACGACCTGACGAAGGGCGAGTTCGTGGAGCGTCCGACGAGCATCTGGACGCAGTTCGCGATCAACGTGCTGCCGTTCCTGCTGGTGCTGCTGCTGATCTGGGTGTTCATCTTCCGGGGCCTGCGTTCGGCGGCGGGCGGGGCCGGGGGTGTGCTGGGGAATTTCGGCAAGTCGCGGCACCGGGTGCTGATGAAGGAAAAGACGGGGGTGACGTTCGCCGACGTGGCCGGGATCGACGAGGCGAAGGAGGAGGTGACGGAGATCATCGAGTTCCTGAAGAACCCCAAGAAGTTCATGCGGCTTGGGGGACGGATCCCCCGGGGCGTGCTGCTGGTGGGGGAGCCGGGGTGCGGGAAGACGCTGCTGGCGAAGGCGATCGCGGGCGAGGCGGATGTTCCGTTCTTCTCGATCTCGGGCTCGGACTTCGTGGAGATGTTCGTGGGCGTGGGGGCCAGCCGCGTGCGCGACCTGTTCAAGCAGGCCAAGGAGTCGGCCCCGTGCATCATCTTTCTCGACGAGATCGACGCGGTGGGCCGGAGACGGGGCGGGGGATTCACGACCGGCGGGCACGACGAGCGGGAGCAGACGCTCAACGCCATCCTCGTGGAGATGGACGGGTTCGGATCGGGGGACGGGGTGATCGTGGTGGCGGCGACGAACCGTGCCGACGTGCTGGACCCGGCGCTGACGCGCCCGGGGCGTTTCGATCGGCAGGTGGTGGTGCCGCTGCCGGACGTGAAGGGCCGCCTTGAGATTCTGAAGGTCCACGCGAAGAAGGTGAAACTCGGGCCGGACGCGAACCTGGAGCGGATGGCCAAGGCCACGCCGATGTTCAGCGGGGCGGACCTGCAGGCGATCATCAACGAGGCGGCGATCGCGGCCACGATGCAGAACAAGGACTTCGTGGAGCAGGAGGACCTGGAGGAGGCCCGCGACAAGGTGAAATTCGGGCGGTCGCGGAAGAACCGGGTGCGGGAGGCGGACGAGAACAAGCTGGTGGCGTATCACGAGGCCGGGCACGCGGTGCTGCAGGTGCTGCTGCCCGACGCGGACCCGCTGCACAAGGTCACCATCATCCCGCGCGGCTCGAGCGGAGGCGTGACCTACAGCCTGCCCGAGAAGGACCGGATGGGGTACTCGCTCAAGTTCCTGAAAGCGACGATGCGGGTGCTGTGCGGCGGGCGGATCTCGGAGGAGCGCGCGATGGGGGACGTGTCCTCGGGCGCGGCGCAGGACATCACGCAGGTCACGAGCATCGCACGCACGATGGTGGAGCAGTGGGGCATGAGCGACCGCCTGGGCTTCGTCCGCTACAGCGGCACGGACACCCGCGAGTCGTTCATCCCGGAGAAGGACTACTCGGACGCGACGCAGCGCACCATCGACGAGGAGCTGCGGCGGCTTTCCGATGAGGCGTATTCCGACGCGCGGCGGCTGCTGGAGTCGAACTGGGACAAGGTCGTCGCGGTCGCGGAGGGCCTGCTCCGCCACGAGACGCTCAGCGCCGACGAGGTGCGGAAGCTGATGCGGGGCGAGCCGCTGGGCCGAGCCACGGTGGACGACCTGCTGGCCGCCGAAGCGCGGAAGAACGCCGCCGATGCCCGCGCCGCCTCGACGCCCGCGCCACCGCCGCGCGAGGGGAACGCCGGGGACCTCCCGCCGGGCGTGATGCCCAACCCCGCGTGAACGCGCCCACGGGCTACTCGCCCGGGCGGGCGGGCCCGATGGCGGCGAGCCGCTCGATGCGTTTCTCCAGGCACGGGTGCGAAGAAAAGGGCGTGTCGATGCCCTGGCTGGTCTCGCGCATGTGCAGCAGGGGGTTGGCCAGGAACAGGTGGGCCGTGGCGCGGTTGGCCCGATCGACCAGGGGATCGGTGTCCGCGGCCACGCGGCGCAGGGCCCGGATCATGGGCCCGGCATCGCCCGTGAGCGCGACGGCGCCCGCGTCGGCGAGGTGCTCGCGCTCGCGGCTGACGGCCAGCTGGATCACCCATGCCAGCAGCGGCGCCACGAGCGAGAGGCCGACCGCCAGGGCCACGAAGACGAGCGTGAGCACGCCGCCGGTGCGCGACTTGTCGCGGTTGTCCCGGCCCAAGAAGGGGCCGGCACGCACCGCGAGCCTGAGGAACCCGTCGCAGGCCAGCACCAGAAGCCCCACCATCGTCGCCATGACAAGGCCGAAGCGGATGTCCAGGTGCCGGATGTGCGCGATCTCGTGCCCCACGACGGCGCGGAGCTCCTCGGGGCTGAGCGCCAGCCGCAAGCCGGTGGTCACGCCCAGACTGGCGCACCAGACGGAGCGGCCGGTCGTGAAGGAATTGAGCGCCGAATCGTCCACCAGATAGACCCGGGGTCGAGGGATGCCCGCGCGAACGCTCAGTTCATCGACGAGTCTGAAGAGCAACGGGTCGTCCGCCGGCCGGAGCGGCTGCGCGCCGGTCAGGCGGAGGATCGCCCGGTCGCCGGAGAACCAGGCCCAGCACGCGGCCGCGCAGGAGCACGCCAGCCCCAACGCGAACCCGGCGAGCGCCCCCGGGGCCACACCCCGGAGACCGTGGTCGGCCCAGACGTTGGGATCGAACAGCAGCTCGACGCCGACGCCCGCAACAACGCCGAGGACCCAGCCGAGCGCGAGCATCCCCGCGACGACCAGGGCGGACCCGATCGCGTTGCCGCGGGCGAGGCGCCGGGGCGTGACGCCGGGTGGGTACGCGTCCGCCTCACCGAGGGGCGCGTGGGACGGATCGGGTGAATCGGCGTGCGGCGGGGTATGTCGCATCCCAACGGGCTCCGGCTGGATGAGCGTACGGCGCGGCGGCGTTGAGCGGGGGATACCATCGCCGAACTGGAGTCGCCGTCGATGGAACCTGGTTGGGACCGAGGTCGGGGCGGACGGGTCGAGACGATCGGCTCCATCGGGTTGCGCGATTTGACGAGTGAGCTGGTGTGGCCCGCGCTGTTCCGGGCCGTGCCGCTGGCGCTGCAGCCCTCGCGGGTAATCGTGTCGTTCCTGTTCGTGGCGTTCACGGGCTCGTGGCTCACGCTGGTCGGATCGGTGACGGGCGCCGGGTCGTCGGTCGCGCACGCGTGGTCCCGCGCACGCGAGCCGTGGCTGCACGCGTGGGGCGCGGCGCCGACGGCTCTTTCGCAGCCCGATTGGATGCGCACGGCGGGCGCGGCGATCTGGGAGCTCTTCGTCGGCGTTCCCGTCATGATGATCCGGGAGGAGCCGCTGGCCGTTCTGCTGGCCGCGCCGGTGCTGGCGCTGTTGTGGTGCGTCGCGGGCGCGGCGCTGGCGAGGATGTCGGCCGAGGACATGGCCAAGGGGATCCTGACGCCATGGCCGCGGGGGGTGGCGTTCGGGCTGGCGCGGGCACGTTCATCCCTGGGCGCGTTGCTCGCGATGCCGATGGTGGTGTGGCTGATCGTCGCGGTGCTCGCGGCAGGGGGATGGGTCCTGCTGCGCTGGCCGGTGCTGAACCTGGGCGGGGGCGTGCTATACGGGCTGACGCTCGCCGGCGGCCTGCTCGCCGCGACGGTGGGAACGGCATTCGTGCTGACGCACGCCATGCTGATCCCGGCGGTCTCGTGCGAAGGCACGGACGCGATGGACGCGGTGCAGCGGTGCTTCGCGTACCTGGTGAACCGGCCGGGCCGGCTCGTGGCGTACGCGCTGGTGCTGCTGGCCCAAGGCGTGCTGCTGCACGCGGCGCTCTCGTGGATCGTGGGCGGCGGCGCCTATCTCGCCGCGGCGGCGGCCGGCGCCTGGGCGGGGCCGCGGGGGAGCGAAGCCGCGGACCCGTTGCGACTTCTCGTGACGAATGCGCCCGCGGCCGAGGGGACCTTCGCGGCGACAACTTGGCTGACCCACGCATGGACCACCGCGTTGGCGATGGTGTTCATGAGCGTGCTCGTCAGTTTCTATCACGCGGCGGGGACGGTGCTGTACCTCCTGATGCGGCGTGTGAACGACGGCCAGGAGCCCTCGGATCTGTGGTTCCCGGGGATGATCGAGGGGACCATGGCCGAATCGCTGCGCGGCACGGGCGAACGGCTGACGACGGAAGGCAATTCGGGCACGACGGCTTCGGCCCAATCGCCCGCCCCGGACGAGATCGAGGACCGGGCGTGAGCGCTGCGCGGAGCGAAGACACCGAAGCCGAGCGCCGCGCTCGGGCGGTGCGGGCTGCGGGGCACCTTGCCGAGGCGGGTGTGACCCGTCTGTTTCTGATTCGCCCGGGAGGCGAGCCCGAGCAGCTTACGCCTCGCGCAACCGACCTGCCCGGTCGGCTCGCGACGGCGGAATGCGGGACGGAATTGCGCGACGACGGCGGCGCCGTGCTGGTACGCGTGGGAGCGGACGGGGCGACGATGCCGGCGCCGCACGGGACATGAGTTTCGGGCCAGGGCCCGCACGGAGGGACGATGAGCGCACGGAAAAGCGCGGTGAAGCAGCGACCGAATGCGACGAGCGGGCCGATGACGCTCGTTCACGTCACGCACGAGGCGATCGAGCATCTCGGCGGCATCGGCACGGTGCTGGAGGGGCTGGTCACGAGCCGAGCGTATCGCGGGGCCGTGGAGCGGACGATCCTCGTGGGGCCCCTCCCGCACCCCGGAGCGAAGCGCCAGCCGCTCGAGCGACTCGGCCCGTTCGCATTGGAATGCCGGTACTCCGGGGTGGACGGCCACGATCCGGACGGGCATGGTGCCCTGCTGGCGCCGATCGCGTGGGCCTTCGGCACCCCCATGGTCTACGGCACGCGACGCTTCGAGGAGCACGCGGGGGGCGCCTCCGGCGGTGGGCGCGGGGATGCCGAGGTCCTGCTCATCGACGTCAGTCACCCGGACAAGGCGCGGCTCGCCGAGCAGAAGTTCCTTCTCTCCGAGCGGTACGGGCTGGACAGTCATCGGTACGAGCGGGACTGGGATTACGAGGAGTATTGCCGACTGGCGGGTCCCGCCTACCACGCGTTGGCCGCGCTGCTGGGGCCGACCGGGCGCGGCGGGCCTCGGGCGGTGATCGTGGCCCACGAGTTCATGGGGCTGTGCACGGCGTTGCGCTGCGGGCTTGACCGGGGCCGTTTCCGCACGGTGTTCCATGCCCACGAGTGCTCGACCGCGCGCCGCCTGGTCGAGCACATGCAGGGGCACGACACCGGTTTTTACCCGGCCATGCGCCGCGCGACGGCGAAGAGCCGCTTCGTCGCCGACGTCTTCGGGCCGCAGGACGCGCACGCGCGGCACGCGCTCGTGAGCCGCGCCCACCACCTGGACGCGACGCTGGCCGTGGGCGACGAGACCGCCCGCGAGTTGAGGTTTCTGTCCGAGGACATGTCGCGGGCCAACGTGCGGGTCGCGTACAACGGTGTTCCCGCGGCGCGCGTCACGCTGGCGGAGCGGAAACGCTCACGGGCCAGGCTTGACGCTTGGCTCAGGAACGTGCTCGGCTTCGCGCCGGACTACCTCTTCACGCACGTCACACGCCCGGTCGTGAGCAAGGGAATCTGGCGCGACCTGAAGGTGTGCGCGCACCTGGAACGCGCGCTCGCGGAGCGGGGCCAGCGGGCCGTGTACGTGCTGCTGACCTGCGGGGCGCCGCCGCGATCGTTCCAGGATGCGACGCGCATGGCCCACGAGCACGGATGGCCGGCGCGGCACCGCGATGGTTACCCCGATCTCGACGGCCCCGAGACGGGACTGTACCGGTCCATCGAGCACTACAACGATCCCGCGCGCCCCGGGGCGGGCGCCATCATCGCCGTGCTGGTCAACCAGTTCGGGTTCTCACGCGCGCGGCTGGGCGAGGCCGCGCCGGAGGGACTCACCCTGGCCGACCTGCGGCGCGGAGCGGACGCGGAATTCGGGCTGTCGATCTACGAACCGTTCGGCATCGCGATGCTCGAGCCTCTGCACGCCGGGGCCGTGTGCGTGGTGTCGAGCGTGTGCGGATGCGTGGGGCTGGCGCGGCGGGCCCTGAAAGAACTCGGCATCCGCGAACGCGATGCGCACAACCTGCTCATCGCGGATTTCACGCGCCCCGCGACCGAGCACCCCGATCCGGCACACCTCAAACGCGGCGAGCGAGACGCGATCGAGGAAACGGTCGCAGCCTTCGTTGCCACGGAGCTGCTCAAGCGGCTGCCCCGCGGCGATCGCGACCGTTCACGGCTCCTGTCGGTGGGTCAACGCTTGGCTTCACGCATGAGCTGGGAAGTGGTGTGCCGCGACGAATTCCTGCCCGTGCTGCGTCGGGCGCTGATCTCCTGAAAGACGGAATTCGCGGCCGGTGCGCGCGGCCCCGGTTTCAGAATCGATGCGGAAGCCGCGCTTGACGGCGGGAGCGTGCGTGCTATCCTCTTTTCCGATCATGGCACACGCCTCGTTCAACTCGATGGACATGCTCATGTCCATGCCCAGCCCGGACGCGGGACGCGCTCCCGTCGTGCGGCTGGGTGATTCGGCGTGCTGATCCGCTGATCCCCCAACGCACTTCGGATTGATCGCTCCCCCGTCCGGGCAAGGTTCGCCCGCGTCGGCGTTCCTGTTTCCGCATCCGCTGGGCCCCGAGCCCGGATTGCAGGACGTGGTTCGCCGTCTCTTCACCCAATCGGTTGAATCCAGAACCCGAGACTCGATCGCGCCGATCTGAGCCCGCCATCGCATCGCGACGGCACCGGCCCGCGGCGCCCGTGGAGCCACGCATGTCCAACGAATACCGGATCGACACGATCGCCGTTCACGCCGGAGGAACAAACGACCCGCTTACCGGCGCGGTGGTGCCTCCCATCTACCAGACCACCACGTACGCGCAGGACGAGCTGGGAGGCTCGCCCCGATGGTGCTACTCCCGGACCGGCAACCCGACTCGCGCCGCGCTGGAGTCCGCACTCGCGGCCCTGGAGGGGGGTCGGCACGGCCTGGCGTTCGCCTCCGGGATCGCGGCGGCGAACGCTGTGCTCCAGACGCTCTCGACCGGGGATCACGTCGTCGCCTCGCGCGACCTGTACGGCGGGTGCTACCGCTTGTTCACCAAGGTATTCGCCCGCTTCGGCGTGCGATTCGCGCTGGTGGACGCGACACGGACTTCTGAAGTTGTGTCTGCCCTGCGGCCCGAGACGCGATTGGTGTGGCTCGAGACCCCGTCCAACCCGTTGCTGCGGATCACCGACCTGCGCGCCGTGTGCTCCGCCGTGCGGCGCGCGGCCGGGCCGGGCGTGCGCATCCTGGTGGACAACACGTTCGCGACGCCCGTCTTCCAGCGCCCGCTGGAACTGGGAGCGGACCTCGTCCTGCACTCCACCACCAAGTACATCGGCGGGCACTGCGACGTGATCGGCGGCGGCCTGATCACCCGCGACGAGCGACTGCACGCGGATCTTCGGTTCCTGCAGAACGCCACCGGCGCCATTCCCGGACCGCAGGACTGCTTCCTCCTTCTACGCGGGATCCGGACACTGCCCCTCCGCGTCGAGCGTCACGCCCGCAACGCGCTTCGCGTGGCGAACCGACTCGAGGCCGACCCCGAGATCACCCGCGTGACATACCCGGGGCTGGAGAGCCACCCCCAGCACGCGCTCGCCCGCGCGCAGTCCTCCGGGTTCGGCGCGATCGTTTCCGTCGAACTCGGCGGCGGGGTCGAACGGGTCCGCGCGCTCACGTCGCGACTGCGGCTCTGGCCGCTGGCGGAATCGCTCGGCGGGGTGAGATCGCTCCTGTGCCACCCCGCGACCATGACGCACGCGAGCGTCGAGCCCGATGCTCGCGCCCGCGTCGGGATCACCGATGCGCTGCTGCGCCTGAGCGTCGGGCTGGAGGATCCCGACGATCTGGCCGACGATTTTCTCGCCGCCGTACGCGCCACACGCCGGCCCCTCGTCCATGAGGGGGTGCCGTCGTGATCGCCTCGCCACCGTCCCTGACGAGCCCGGCGCCGGCATCGGCGTGCCTCGCGCTCACCCGTCGGACGCTCCGCGTGGCCGTGCTCGGCTGCGGCACCGTCGGATCCGCCCTGTCGCGGCGGTTGCTCGAGCCGCCGGTTCGCGCCCGCGTGGAGCTCGCCCATGTGCTGGTCCGCGACCCGCGGCGCGACCGCGGCCTCCCGCCCGGATTGCTCACGGATCGTTTCGAACGCGTGCTCGACGGCGGGCCCGACCTCGTCGTTGAGCTCATCGGGGGGCTGTACCCGGCGGGCGCCTTCGTCGCGGAGGCTCTGCGCCGTGGCATCGGCGTGGTCACCGCCAACAAGACGCTCCTCGCCCATCACGGCGCCGAACTGCACGCGTTGGCGCGCGAGCACCGCGCCCCGCTCGCCGCCGAGGCCTCGGTCTGCTCCGCCGTCCCGGTTCTGGCCGCGCTCGCGCGGCTGTCGGCGGCCGGGATCACCCGCGTGCGCGGCGTGGTGAACGGGACCTGCAACAGCATCCTGTGCGCCATGGCCGACCGGGGCTGGAGCTTCGAGCAGGCGCTCGCGGACGCGACCCGTCGGGGTCTCGCGGAGCCGGATCCTCACGCCGACGTCTCGGGGCGCGACAGCGCCGAGAAGCTCTGCGTGCTTGCGTCCGCGTGCGGCGTTGAGGGGCTGGTGCCTGATCTGGTGCGCACCGAGGGGATCGAACGCGTCACGCTGGAGGACATCGCGGAGGCGCGACGGCGAGGGCGTCGGATCCGGCTCGTCGCATCCCTCGACCTCCGCGGCGGGCCGAGGGCGTGCGTCGCGCCCACGCTCGTGCCGCTGGGCGGTCCCGTCGCACGGGCCGAGGGCCCCGAGAACGTGGTGCTCATCGAGACTCAGCGGGCCGGGACGTTCACACTCCGGGGGCGCGGCGCCGGGCCCGAGGCGACCGCCGCCGCGGTGCTCGGGGACGTGCAAGCCACGCTCGGGCTCGGCCCGATTCCGACGATGCTCGACGCGAGCCCGGTTTCCGATGACCGTTGCCGCCGCCACATCCGTGTGCGCGGCCCGGGGCACCGGCTGACTCCGCAGCACGTGTCGGCCAGCCTGGGAAGGGCCGGCGTGCGCGCCATCGAGGTTGAGCTGGGCACGGCCGCCGTGCGGATCGAAACGGACCGTGCGAGCGAGGAGGAGGCCCGCGCCGCGGCGGACCTTCTGGCCGCGAACGCCGTCGGGGACTCCCTGATCATGCCCGTGGAGTGAAGCCGCGACGGACGCGTGCGCCAACAATCGAGCATGACCTCACGAGCCATCCAGTTCCGCGAGTTCCGCGAGCGCATGAACGCACGCATCTTCGAACGGAAGAACCTGGTCGTCAACCGCTTCTTCACGCTCGACGGTCAGGCGTACAAGCCCGGCGCCCTCGACGAGCGCACCAAGGAAGTGGCCGGGCTGGCCGCGTCCGCGGTGCTGCGCTGCGACGACTGCATCGCGTACCACGTCATCCGTTGCAAGGAGCTGGGCCTGAGCGACGAACAGATCATGGAAGCCCTGAGCGTCGGGCTGATCGTCGGCGGCTCCATCGTCATCCCGCACCTGCGCCGCGCCGTCGAGTTGCTCGACGAACTCAGCCGCGACGGCGTGCCCGTGCGTGACGGCGCGGAGGCCGACGCGGACGAGCAATAGCCCCGGCCTCGCGCCATCGCTCAATCTGCGCCCCGCGCACCGGCGCTTCACGTCGAGGTCGTGAGCCGCTCCGCGACCGTTGCCAGGGCGAACGCCAACGTCGCCGCCGCGAGGCACACCGTCGGGGCGATGAAGAAGTACGCGACCGAGTTCGCCAGGGCGGCGCCGCTGACCAGCGTGAACACGAGCGCCAATGCCCCCGGGCGCCGTCCGCCGACCGTGCCCGCCCATCCCGCCGCGCCCAGGCCCAGCAGCGAGATCGAAAAGTGCAGGCTGAATCCCAGAAAAAAATCCCACGTGGAGCGCATCGAGCCCCCGATTTCGCGCCGGTAGCCCTTCATCAGTGCGAGCAGTTGGCGGTGCGTCTCGTCCTCCCCGGTCTGGGCGGCCAGCGACACGTGCCCGAGCACGTGCGCCAATGCCGTGAAGACCAGGATGGCGCAGCCGACACGGAAGATCGCACGCGGGTGGGAGAGCATCGGGGGCCGCGCCACCTCAGGTGAGCGTCGCGATGGAGGACAGGTTCTCGATGGTCCACACGTTCGGCGCCGGCGGGACCTTCCACGACAAGCGGATCGCCTGGCCGGTCGAGCCCGCCCCGAACACGTTGAGGGCGCCCTGGGGTGAGAAGTAGCTCGACAGCGTGCCCGTGGGGCGCGGGTTGGACGCCGGCACATTCTCCGTCAGATCGTTGATGCGCCACGTCGCACCGGGACCGGGCGTCCACCAGTAGACCATCACCTCGCCGTTGCTACGGATGCCCGCGTAGTTCATGCCGCCCCACGGCGTGCCGTACCCCGTGATCTTGCCGCCCTGGAACGTCGGTCCCGAGAACTCCTTGGTCAGGTCGTTGTTCCGCCAGTTGCCCTTGAAATCCGGGATCCACCACGTCACCTGCAGGTTCCCCGACGCATCGGTCCCGGCCAGGTTGATCCCCGACCACGGCGTGAGCGTGACCGTGAGCTGCCCCGCGATCGCCGGGGCGTTGGTGAGGGTCGTCAGGTCGTCGGTCCGCCACTGCTTGAACTGGGACGGGTACACCCAGACCGTCTGGATCCGACCGTTCTGATCGACGCCCGCCAGGTGCCACGCGTCCCAGGTGGTGACGTAGCTGATGAGCTCCTTCAGGTTCGGTGTGGTCATGCCCTGGGACGTCAGGTCCTGCGAGATGTTCACGAACGACCAGGTAAATCCGTTCGCGCCGCTCGCACCCGTCTGCTGATACGCCACGATCAGGCCGTTCGACAGCACGCCCGCCACGACCACGATCCCGCCGCTGTTCGTGGTGCCGCCTTTGGTCCCGACCGACGTGAACACCGACGTGAACTGCGTCAGCTTGTCGATCGGCAGCGTCAGCGTCGCGCCCGTTTCCACGGTCAGGTTTCGGAACGACCAGGTCCCGGTCGACGCGCCGGGGCCGGTCTGCTGGAAGGTGAACAGGATCAGCCCCGCGGCGCTGGGCGCCGCGACATAGGTGCGGCGGTCCTTCGGATCGACCCAGACCACCGCGTCGCCCGTCGCGGCGGGCGCCCCGGTTGCGCTCTGCAGGTCGATCGCGGCCCATCCCTCCGTGTACACCACGATCGAACCCAGCGCGTTGCGTGAGACGACGAAGTGCGTGTCCGCCCCCGCGGAGCCGGCCACGCCGTTGGACGTGCCGCGCACCAAGCTCCCCGTCGCCGCGCTGGTCGAGAACACGACCTTGAACGTTGCGGTGGCGATCGAACTCGTGAAGCCCTCGGCGTCCGTCGCCAGCGCCAGCACCGAACGGTTGCCGCTCGGCCAGCTCGCGGTCACGGCCCCCGCGACGGTCGCGGTGTACCCGCCGGCCGCGCTCGTATCCGTGCCGACCAGTTCGCCCGCCTCGGCCGTGCCGTTGCCGTTCGCGTCGAAGTAGAACGTGACGTTCGCGAGCGCGCCGTCCGGGTCCGTCGCGCCCGCGGCCGTCAGGATGATCGCGTTGCCCCGGATGAACGCCGCCCCCGCGTCCGTGGTCAGGCTCACCACCACCGGCGCGGCGGCCTCGAAGGCCCCGATATCGATCTGCCCGCCCACCACGCGAGCCTTGCCGCGCTGATCCGTCGTCAGCGCCAGCGGGTTCGAGCCCACGCCCAGGGCGACGCTGCCCGGCGTCAGCGCGTGACTGCGAACCAGCGTGGCCCCGTTGAGGGCCAGCGTCGCCGTCAGCTTCGGGTCCACGCCGATGATGTTCCCGTTCACGCCGTTCGCCAGCCCGCCCGCGCTGCCCGCGGCGGAGATCAGGTTGTTGGCGCTCCCCCCCGCCACCGTGCCGCCGCCGGTCAGCGTCACGTCGTTGGCCGTGCCCGCGCCGGAGCCGGTGATGTTGTTCGAGTAGATCGTGCTGGTGGTCGTCAGCGTGCCGCCGCCGAACCCGCCCACGTCGATCCCGCCGCCCGTGCCGTTGGCGTCCCCGTTCGAGTCGCCCCGGTTGAACGAGATCGTCGAGTTGTTGATCACCGTCACGCCCATGAGCATGCCGATGCCGCCGCCGAAGCCCGCGGCGGAGTTGCCGCTGATCGTCGAGTTGTTGACCGTGAGCGTCGCCGCGGTGAAGATTCCGCCGCCGCTGCCGCCGCTCGCGACGTTGGCGCTGATCTCCGAGGAGCTGATCGTCGCGGCGCCGGTGTTGTTCGCGATCCCGCCGCCGCCGAAGGTGCCGCTGTTGCCCGTGACCACCGACCCTGTGAGCGTCAGCGTCCCGGTGTTCACGATCCCGCCGCCGTTCCCCGGCGTGGTGTTCCCGCTGACGGTCGAGTTGGTCAGCGTGAGCTTGCCGTAATTGCCGATCCCGCCGCCCGAGTTCGTGGCGTTGTTGCCCGTCACCGTCACGTCCGTGAGCGTCAGCGTCTCGCCGTTGGAGATCGCCCCGCCGTCCGTGGCGTTCCCCTTCGTGAGCGTCAGGCCGCTCAGGCCCACGACGATCGACGCGGCCGCACCGTCATCCACCTTGAAGATCTGCGCGACGCTGTTCCCGCTGATGGTCAGCTGCCCCGACCCCGGTCCCGTCACCGCCACGTCGTCCGTGATCGTGACCACGCCCAGCGTCTGCAGCAGCGTCTGGCCGTTCAGCGACGCGGCGAAGCCCACCGTGTCGTCCACCGGGTTCGCGTTCGCCAGTTCCAGCGCCTCGCGCAGCGACACGTCGCCGCTCGCGAAGTTCCCGTCCGATTCGTCCGTCGCGTTGTCCACCGTCAGCGTGAGGATCTGACGCTCGTACGCCCCGATGTCGATCGGGCCCGCCGCACGCCCGAACACCAGCCCGCGTTGGTCCTTCGTCAACGCCTGCGTGTTCACGCCCTTGTCGACGGCCGGGCTCCCTTCCAGCAGCGCGTGCGTGGGCGTCGGCCCGCCGTTGGACGCCAGCGGTGAGAGTTTCGGGTCCACCCCCACCAGGTTGCCGTTGAGGTTGTTCACGAACCCGCCGTTGCCCGCGGTCTGGATCAGGTTGCTGGCCGAGCCGGCCACGTTGAACGTGCCGCCGGCGGCGTTGAGGTCGTCCGCGACCTTGGACGTGCCGTGAACGTTCCCCGCCACGATGGTGCTGGTGAGCGTCACCGTCCCGCTCGTCACGCCGATCCCTCCCCCGAAATTCCCGACATTCGCCGAATCCGAAGTGTTGTTGGCGATGGTGCTGTTCAGGATCGAAGCCGATCCGCTCCCTACGAACACGCCCCCGCCATATCCGATGGAGGTGTTTCCCGACACCGTGGAGTTGACCAGCAGCAGGTTGCCCGTGGTGTAGATCCCGGCGCCCGAGAAGCCGTTGTTTGTGTTGAGGCTGAGCGTGGAGTTGGTCACGGTCGCGGTTCCGAAGTTCATCAGCCCGACGCCCGCGTTGCCGGTCACCCAGCACCTGTCCATGATGAGCACGCCGCCGCTGTTGTTCCTCACGCCCTCGCCCGACGAGCCCCCGAACGTCGACGCGTTCTTCAACGCCACGTCGCTGAGCGTCAGCGATTCGAAGTTGAGCACGCCGGCGCCGCCGCCAAAATCGGAATCCCACCCGTTCGTGACCGTCAGGCCGGAGATCGTGACCGCGATGGCCGCCGAAGTGCTGTCGTTGATGCTGAACACGCGCTGCGCGTTGTTGCCGGTGATGGTCAGCTTGCTCATCCCCGGGCCGGTGAGCGTCAGCCCATCGGTGATGGTCAGGGTCGAGCTCGGCTGGATGGTCTGGTTCGTCATCGTGCTCGCGAAGGTGATCGTGTCCGCCAGCGCGTTGTCGTTGGCCAGCGCGAGGGCCTCCCCGAGGCTGAGATCGCCCGCGTCATAATCGCTGTTGCTGGCGCCGTTGGCGTCCACCACCAGCGTCAGACTCTGCTGCTCGAACGCCCCGATGTCCGGCGCCCCGCTGGCCCGCGCCGCCCCGCGCATATCCGTGGCCAGATTCAGCGTGTTGCTCCCGGCATTCACCGCGGGGCTGCCCACGAGCAGCGGCACACCGAGCATGCCCCCCCGCCCGATCGCCCGCACCGAGGTGGGGATCAGCGGGTCTTGTCCCACGATGTTCGAATTGTTGCCGTTGATGAACCCCGACCCGCCCGCCACGCGGATCAGGTTGTTGAACGATGCGTTGACTGCCACGGTTGCCGAACCGGAGATCGAAAAATCGTCCAAGCTGCCGCCGGGAGATACGAGGCGGTTGTTGGCCACGATGGAGCTGGTGAAGACGAGTTGCCCCCCGTTCGCTCGAACTCCGCCCCCAGCATCGGGACCGGAATTGTCCGCGTTCGCGTAATTCAAGGCGATGGTGCTGTTCTGCACATTCATCGTGCCCGCACCCGACTGCGCAATCCCGGCCCCGTTCCCCCACGCGGTGTTCCCCGCGATCGTCGAGTTGATGATCACAACCGAAGTAGCCGGCGAGGACCCCCCCGTGTTCGCGCTGATGCCGGCGCCGTCATTCTGCGAATAGTTGTTGCTGATCGAGCTGTTCTTCACCGTCAGTGTCGAACCCGCCCGGGTGCTGATGCCCCCTCCCGGCGTCGAGCCCACCGCGGTGTTGTTCGTCACGTGCACGGTGTCCAGCGTCAAATTCTCAGTGTTGTGAATCCCCGCGCCTCCCACATTGACGCTGTTCAGGTACCCGCCGGTGATGATCAGCGCGGTGATGTTCACCACCTGTGTCGTGGAGGTGTTCCCGTCGGTGATGTTGAACACGCGATTGCCGGAGCCCGACGAGTCTCCGCGGATCGTGAGGTTCAGCGGCGCGCCCTTCGAGGACAGACCGCTGATGTTCAGGCTCGACGTGATCGACAACTGTCCGGCTGCCAACTGGATCGTGGACCGCCGCAGCGAATCCGCGAACGTGATCGTGTCCGTCCCCGAGCCCGCCGGGGCATCGTTCACCGCCGCGTCCGTGTCCGCAGCCTGGATCGCCTCCCGCAGCGTCACGAAACCGTCCGACGCCACCACGTCGCTCGTGCTGTTCACCACGAACGTGGTCGCGAGCATCTGCCGCGGCTCGAGGGCCTGGAAAAAATCCTGCGCGGCGTCCGACGTACGGATGGGGGCCTTCGACATGATGCGGACTCCTCGGTGTTCGAGCAAACACTGGCAGGATTGGCGCGGTCAACGCGACGATTTCGCGCGATCCATCGCCCCTTGTCTGGGTGAGGGTACCAGATAATTTCTTCTGGAACAAGCCGAAAACCAGAGAATCACCCCCAGCTTCAGGCGGAAGCACTGCACGCACACCCCGCCCAGTTTCGGCCACGCGCCTCGCCCACCCGGACCAGATCCGCGCAAAAAACGCCGGGCCCAGGGGGCCCGGCGCTCGCCTCCGGAATGGAAATGTCCGGACCCGG
This sequence comes from Phycisphaerae bacterium, assembly GCA_016794925.1. Classification (GTDB taxonomy): domain Bacteria; phylum Planctomycetota; class Phycisphaerae; order Phycisphaerales; family UBA1924; genus JAEUIW01. Next base: position 7,446 of record JAEUIW010000021.1, on the reverse strand, counting down.
TCGGGTCATTGCACGGCGTTCGCGGCGTTGAGCACGCCGCCCGTGGTGCACTTGCCCGACAGCGACGCCGCCGGACGCACCGTCGACAGGATCCGCGACCGCACCTGCGCGTAGGTCCACGACGGGTACCGGCTCCACACCAGCGCCGCCACGCCCGTGACGTGCGGCGTCGCCATCGACGTGCCGTCCATGTAGACGTACGCCGAATTCGACGAGTTGTAGCAGCTCGCCACCATCACGCCCGGCGCGCCCAGGTCCACCGAGCTCGCCCCGTAATTCGAGAACGAGGCGCGCCCGAAGTCGTTGTTCACCGCCGCCACCGAGATGATGTTGTCGTACGTGTACGACGCCGGGTAGGTCGGCGAGGTGTCGATGTTCACGCCGCTGTTCCCCGCCGCGACCACGAGCAGGTGCCCCGCCGCGCGGGCGTTTGAGATCGCCGTGGACAGAGACGACGAGCCCGGCCCGCCCCACGAGTTGTTCGAGACCTTGATCCCCTTGCCCACGCAGTAATTGATCGCCGCGATCGCGCCCGAGGTCGAGCCCGATCCGGTGCTGCCCAGGAACTTCAGGGCCGCGAGCTTGCAGTTCCAGGCCACCCCCGCCACGCCCTTGCCGTTGTTGCCCTGCGCGCCGACCGTGCCCGCCGTATGGCTGCCGTGCCCGTTGTCATCGTTGGGGTTGTTGGTGTTCGCGTAGAAGTTCCAGCCCCAGGTATCGTCGCGGTAGCCGTTGCCGTCGTTGTCCACGCCGTTGACGGTGCTGTCCCCAGGGTTGGTCCAGATGTTCGCGCTCAGGTCCTCGTGCGTCTTGCGGATCCCGGTGTCGATGCACCCGATCACCACCGCGCTCGAACCCGTGGTCAGGTCCCACGCCGCGGGCGCGTCGATATCGCAGTTGTTCGTCCCCGGATCGCCCGCCACCGTCTGCCCGGTGTTGTTCAGGCCCCACTCCAATGAGTAGTACGTGTCGTTGGGCGTCAGGTCGGCCCGCAGGATGAAGTCCACCTCCGCGAACTCCACCACGCCCGCGGCCCCGCCCACACCGCTCGCCAGATCGATCGCCGTCTGCACGTCGAGCGTCGAGGTCAGGTGCTCCAGCCCCGGCACCAAGTCGTACGTCTCGATCACCCGCGCTCCCAGCAGCGTCCGGATGACCTCCCGCTCCGCCTCACCCGAATCCGGCGTGAACCGCACCATCAGGGACGTCGGGTCGTACACCAGCTCCGGGGTCGACTCGATGATCGCGTTCCGCGTGTCGTACCAGTCCCGCAGCCAGTCCCCCTTCGGGCCCGTCGATCCCAATCCCCCCTTGCCGTCGTTGCCGACCGATACCCCCGACGCCGCGCCCGCCAGAACGAACAACGCCACAAACCAACGGGATGACCCGGCCATGGTGCGATCTCCTTTGCTGTGTGAAACACGAGGTGGGCGACAGGCCCGGGCGACGTGGTGAACCGCCGCCGAATCGGGCCCCCGCCAGTCTGCCGCGCCGGACGGGTGGCTGTCAACACCCACGCCCACCCGCCGCGCACAATTCCGGCGCCGGTACCATGGATCCCGTCGCACGCGACCCCGGCGCCCGAGCCCCGACGACCCTCTCCCACGCCCTCCCCGCATGCGGCGGACGATCCCGCACACATCCCGCAGCCGCCCGACCCCGGACTCCGCCCCCAGACTCGGATCCCCCGCGCCTCACCACCTAAACTCCTACCCGCCCGCGCCCGTTCACTTCAGACACCGCCCGCGCCAATCCCCTCCCCGCCACAAGGCCCCCTCCATGCCCAACTGGACCCCCAAGACCACCTCCCCAGTCCTCACCCAGCGCATCCCGTGCTGGCCATTCGCCGATCCCAAAGGCCGACGCACCATCCCTCTCGACGAATACACCCGGACCGGCGGCTACACCGCCCTCCGCAAGGCCGTCGAAACGCTCACACCCGAGCAGGTCACCGAGGAAGTCAAGAAATCCGTCCTCCGCGGGCGCGGCGGCGCGGGCTTCCCCACCGGCCTCAAATGGACCTTCCTCCCCAAGCCCGACGCCGACGGTGAGGGCGGCGTCCGTTACCTCGCCGTCAACGCCGATGAGTCCGAGCCGGCCACCTTCAAGGACCGCTTGCTCATGGACTTCGACCCGCACCTCATGCTCGAGGGCATCGCCCTCTGCTGTTACGCCTGCCGCATCCAGACCGCGTACATCTACATCCGCGGCGAGTACCACCACCAGGCCATGGTCCTCGAGAAGGCCATCCGGGAGGCGTACGCCGCGGGCATCTTCGGCACGCAGGGCCTGCTCAACGGCGCCCGCACCAGGAATCGCGACCGCGCCTGGGCCGTCGAGTGCCACGTCCACCGCGGCGCCGGCGCCTACATCTGCGGCGAGGAGACCGGCCTGCTCGAATCCCTGGAGGGCAAGCGCGGCTGGCCCCGCAACAAGCCCCCGTTCCCCGCCATCAAGGGCCTCTTCGGCCGCCCCACCATCATCAACAACGTCGAGACCCTCGCCCATCTTCCCTTCATCATCGGTCAGGGCGCCGACGCCTTCATGCAGCAGGGCTGCGAGAGCACGTTCAAGGGCGCGCCCCCCAGCTACGGCACCAAGCTCATGGGCGTCAGCGGCCACGTCAACCGTCCGGGCTGCTACGAGTGCGACCTCGGCATCCCCCTCAAGGTCCTCATCGAGAGCAAGGACTACTGCAACGGCATGCGCAACGGCAAGAGGTTCAAGGGCGCCATCGCCGGCGGCATCTCCATGGGCGTCCTCGGCCCGGACCAGATGGACGCCGAGATGGACTTCGACATCGGCCGCAAGTACAACGTCCTCGGTCTCGGCACGGCCTGCCCCACCGTCTTCGATCAGGACACCGACATGGTCGCCGTCGCCCGCAACATCGCCCGCTTCTTCAAGCACGAGAGCTGCGGCCAGTGCACCCCCTGCCGCGAGGGCAGCGGCTGGCTCTACCAGCTCATGACCCGCATCGAGGACGGTCAGGGCCGCACCAAGGACCTCGACCTCGCCCTCGAAATCGCCACCAGCATGGGCGCCATGCCGGGAACCACCATCTGCGGCCTCGCCGACGGCAACAACTGGGCCATCCGCACCATCATGAACAAGTACCGCGATGAGTTCGAGGCCCGCGTCAAGCCGACATTCGTACCGGTAAAGCTCAGCGTGGGCGCGGGGGCGAGGTAACAGAGCGTTGAAGGAACCCCGAAGCGTGCCCCATCCCTGCTTTCGCGTAGAGTCACACGATGCTCGACGGCCCGACCAACCAGGTCGCCGTCGCCGAGTTCTGCCGCCGCTGGGGCAACGCTGAACTCTGGCTGTTTGGCACCTGACCCGTGGCGACGCTTGGCCTGACAGTTCGGTGATGCGGCCTTGCGACGTGCACTGGCCCAGGTAGGTCACCGGCGCTAAGGGGAACAGCTACCCATCGGTGGCAAGGTGGCCGGCCAATCTCCGTCACGGCAAGGCGGGTTCTGGAGCGCCGCGATACTGGTCCGCGTGACGGGCGCAGGTAGACTTGTTGAGCATCCCCGCTCGCGCGGACTTGGACGGCCCCACCATGAATCGGATCACCGCGATTTCTGCTCTGTTGTTGTGGTCGGTGACGTGCCGTGCTCAGGACTGTGGTCACTGGGAACAACGAGCGACGACTTCAAGCATCACGGCGACGTACGGCTGGGCTATCGCATACAACGAATGGGATCTCAGATTCATGGTTATCGGCGGGGCTTTGTACAACAGCACCGGTGAAGGGGAGTATGCCTCCGCGAATGTCTGGGGATGGAATAACGGGTGGAATCAGCTGACGGACCTTCCACAACAACGGGCCTGGCCCTCCGCGGCGTACGACTCTCTCCGTCACCGGGTCGTCGTCTTCGGTGGCGCGAATTACACAGGATCGAGCACACGGGACACGCTCGCGTTCCACAACAACGTGTGGAGCGTGATTGCGTCGGGCGGAGCGCCGGTTCGGTACCACGCGGCGATGGCGTACGACGCGGGACGGGACCGCGTCGTGCTCTTCGGCGGCAGCAGCGCGAGCACGACGCTCGGCGATACATGGGAGTTCGATGGAACGGTGACCTGCCCTGGAAAACCTGAACCAGTCCGGATGAGAGGCTTTGGGGTACAAAGTACCCAGGAGACTCTCGAAGATGAAGCGGAAAAGGCACGGGACGGAGGAGATCATCCGGAAGCTGCGTGAGGCGGAGGTCCTGGAGGGCCAGGGGCAGACCGTCGCGCAGGTGTGTCAGAAGCTGGAGATCAGCGAGCAGACGCTGCACCGGTGGAAGAAGCAGTTCCGCGGCATGGGCGACGACCACATCCGCCGGCTCAAGGAGCTGGAGGAGGAGAACCGCCGGCTGAAGGGGGCGGTGGCGGACCTGGTCCTGGACAAGCAGATCATCGAGGAGGTGATGCGGGGAAAAGACTGAGCCCGGCGGCCGTCCGCGCGGGGGTCGAGCGTGCGATGGGCACGCTCAAGCTTCCCGAGCGGCGTGTGTGCAAGGCGGTCGGGCAGCCGCGATCGACGCAGAGGTACAAGGCGACCAAGGTGGAGACGGACAAGCCGCTGGTGGCGGCGATGCAGGAGCTGGCCGGGAAGAACCCGAGGTTCGGGTACCGGAGGATCCACGCGATGCTGGAGCGTGAAGGGTTCAGGGCGGGGCCTGACCGGGTGCACCGGCTGTGGCGCAAGCACGGGCTGAGGGTGCCGCGGAAGGTGCACAAACGCAGGCGGCTGGGCACATCCAAGAACGGGATCACCCGCCTGCAGGCCCGACGCATCGACCACGTGTGGACGTACGACTTCGTGAAGGACCAGACGCTCGACGGCCGGAGCATCAAGATCCTGACGGTGGTGGACGAGTACACGCGGGAGTGCCTGGCGCTGGTGGTGGCTCGGAGCATCACGGCCGCGGCGGTGGCGGGCGTGCTGCGCGGGCTGTTCGCCTCCCGAGGCGTGCCCGGGCACATCCGCTCGGATAACGGCCCGGAGTTCATCGCCCGGAGCGTGCGGGACTGGCTGGAGGAGAACAGGGTGGGCCCCTTGTACATCGAGCCGGGGGCGCCGTGGCAGAACGGCGTGGGCGAGAGCTTCAACGGGAAGCTGCGGGACGAGTGCCTCAACATGGAACTCTTCACCAGCCTGGCGGAGGCGCGGGTGGTCATCGAGGACTACCGCGAGCACTACAACCAGCACCGGCCGCACTCGAGCCTGAACTACCACACCCCCGCGGCGTTCGCGGCGGCGTGCAGGCAGGCTCCTCCGCTCCGGCTCGCTGCGCTCGCCTCCGCTCCGTCGCCCGCCTGCACGCCGCGGGAGACATCAGTAGACTTCCTCACGGTTCCTCTCATCTGAACTGGTACAGGAAAGTCAGGCAGGTCAACGGCGTGGATTCAGACAGCGTCGTCCGGACCGCCGGCGCGTCAAGATCACTGCATGGTGTACGACTCTGAGCGAGGAGAGGCCGTGCTCTTCGGGGGGCGGCAAACCACGGCTTCCGGCACCGTCTGGTACGGCGACACTTGGGGGTGGAACGGAAAGGCCTGGACGCTTCGTGCTTCGCTCGGGCCGCCCGCGCAGGCGTACGCAGCCATGGCGTACGACGACAATCGACGCAGAATCGTGCTTTTCCCCGGCCTCGGTTCCTGCGGTGAGTGCCTCGATACGTGGGAGTAGACCGGCGACGAGTGGTTCATCACGAGCGCGCCGGCGGGACCGACAAAACGCTGGCGTCAAGGGATGGCGTATGACACTTACCGGCATCGGACGATGCTCTACGGGGGTGGCCCCGATTACGGGACGAACTACCGTGATCTCTGGGATTATGTCGCACCCGATGCTCCTTTCATCAACGGCATCACGCCGGACCAGACGGTGCCGGCCGGTGCACGCGTCACGCTGCACGTCGGGGCCGCGGGAACTCAGCCCTTCACGTACCAATGGAGGGTGGAAGGTGTGCCGCTGTCAGATCACGACAACATTTCCGGCTCGAACACCAGCACGCTCGTGATCGACCCGATCAACCTGACCGACGGGGACGTGTACGACGCCTGCTTTGTATCTGCAGTGAGCAATCCCGTGACCATCACGGTCGTGTGCACAACTGACCTCAACCACGACGGCAGCCTCGACGATTTCGATTACTTTGACTTCCTCAATTCTTTCTTCAGCAACGAGGACCCTGCCGACTTCAATGGCGACACGAACGTGGATGACTTTGACTACTTCGATTTCCTGAATGGTTTCTTCGCGGGGTGCTGAAAACCTCCGCGATCTGAAGGGAATCGAACGCCCCGATACTCCTCGGTTTTTGCTGCTGCATTGTTTCTCCGTGTGCGCGGGGGGGCTGGCGTCCGCGTCACGCCGTCAGCAGTGTCTTCATCCGCACCTGGTTGTACGCCGCGGCGGCCAGCTCGAAGCACTGCCGAATCTTCTCGCGTCCCACGTGCCGGGCCCTTCGCATTCCCGCCACCGCCTTGACCCACCGAAGAACTCTTCCAACAGCTTCCTCCGCCGCTGGCGCTCCCTGTATGCCGTTCTCCGCTGCTCGCTCCGCACGGACCACCGCGTCCACGTGCCGTCTTTGGCTCGCGCCCCGGTCGTATCGATCCGACCGCTCGTGATGGCCACGAGCGGTCGATCCCCCCTTGTCCGTTCCGGAGGGAACGGCCCCGTGTCGTACCCTTGTCGGTGCCCCGCGGCGATGCCCCCCTCCCCCCTCGGCGACGCTCCACATGATCGAGCATCTTCAACGTGTACTCCCGCTCCGCAGAGCCGTTGTGCTCATCGTCCCCAACGGTTCGCATCACGCACCGGCCCGATTTCGCCCGTCGGGTTGGTCCTTCAACGACTCGCCCATCGATATTCGGTCATCCCACCAGAACAATCGGCCATCTTCACCCCATTTGGTCCCGCGATTCGTCTCTAAATTATTGATTAACAATGATTTATGGAATTTGCATAATCCGTACAAAATCCTATTGACAACCCAATCAAAAACCGTATATTTGCACTGTCATGAACCTCGAAAAGGCCACTTCTTCATCGCCATTACTTCCGCACACGCCGGCAGGCGTTGACTCGTACGTATCCCTATTTCGAGGCGTGTTTGATCCCGATGCTCCCGGCTCACGCGCCCTCCGCAGCGTTCCACACCATCACCTCCTCGATCGATTTGCGCGCCAGGTCAGGCACCACGCAACCTGGCGCGGCGTACCCCACCGGCAGCAACAGGAACGGCCGCTCGTGCTCCGGCCGCCCCAGCAACGGCCCCAGGAACCCCATCGGGCTGGGCGTGTGCGTCAGCGTCACCAGCCCGGCGTGATGGATCGCCGCGATCAGCAGCCCGAACGCGATGCCCACCGACTCATTGACGTAGTACACCCGCCCACCCCGATCCGTCTTCATCAGTTTGAACACCACGATCAGCCACGGCG
>JAEUIW010000219.1 GCA_016794925.1 Phycisphaerae bacterium | reverse complement strand
TTGAAACGATGTACCGGTTCCACGCACTCGATCTGGATTACAACGCTCCACTGAAGCTGCAGGAGTACTTTCCGGGTAATACGTGCGGAAGGGGTTGGGTACGTACCAGGTGGCGGCCAGGAAATCGGCGAACTCCTGCATCTCGCCTTCGGACTTCGGGGCGTCCATGCCTTGCAGGTGCTGGAAGGCGCCGGCGAACTCGCCGAAGTTCCGCTTGTCGCCCCGCCAGTGCAGGTTGCCGCGTCCGCGCCCGATGATGTCGATGAGGAATTGCGTGGTCTTCACGCCCTTCATGGGGTGCAGCACCTTGCCGTCCACGGTGTCCATGGGCAGGCTCGGGTCGCCCAGGTCCCACCCCAGGCGGTCCCACCGGCCGTCCACGTGGCAGCTGCCGCAGGCGATGTGGCCGGTGCCGGAGCCTTCGTGCGTGTTGTACAGGTGCTTCCGCCCGGCCTTGATCACCATGGGCGTGGGGTCGAAGAAGTTGGCGCGTGCGATCTCCTTCTCGGTGGACAGGTCCACCGTACTCACAGTGCCCTCGAACTTGTTCAGCACGTAAGCGCGCCCGCGCGTCTCATCCAGCACGAT
>JAEUIW010000218.1 GCA_016794925.1 Phycisphaerae bacterium | reverse complement strand
GACACTGGATAGATTACTGGCACCGCACCACATTACCGTGGCGTTGCTGACGGGTAGCGTCAAGACCAAAGCCAGGCCGGCACTACTGGAGGGAATTGAGAGCGGCGCCATCGCCGTGACCGTCGGCACACATGCCCTGATCCAGCCGAATGTCAAGTTCCACTCGCTTGGATTCGTGGTGATCGACGAGCAGCACCGCTTCGGCGTTGAACAGCGCCGGACGCTGGTGGATAAGAGCCGGCGCATGCCGCACCTGCTCTCGATGAGCGCCACGCCGATTCCGCGCAGCCTGGCCCTGACCGTCTATGGGGAGCTTGACGTCAGCATCCTCAATGAAGAGAGGCTCGCCCAACAGCCGCGAGAAAATATACGGCCTTGCTGATACCGCCATCGCGGAAGGCCGCCAGGTCTACGTCATCTGCCCGCAGATCGAGCCGACCGAGGGCAAAGCAAAGACAGCCAAGGCCAAGTCCGACGACGATACCAGCAGTGTCACCAAGGCCTTTCAAAAGATCAGCGGCAACCTGCTGAAACACCGGCGCGTCGCCATGCTGCACGGCAAGATGAAGGCCGAGGAGAAGGCGGAGGT
>JAEUIW010000217.1 GCA_016794925.1 Phycisphaerae bacterium | reverse complement strand
ATGACGCTCACGATGCGCAGCCGTGCGCTGGTTCCCGGCCGCTGGCAGAACCTCTCCGAAATGCTCTATGAATTCATCGCCGGCATGGTGAACGACACGCTGCACGAAGAAGGCAAGAAATATTTCCCCCTCGTGTTCTCGCTGTTCATGATCGTCCTCATGGGCAACCTGCTGGGCATGCTGCCCTACTCCTTTACCTATACCAGCCATATTATCGTGACGGGCGCGCTTGCCCTGCTGGTGTTCCTGCTGTCAACCATCGTGGGTTTCGCCCGCCATGGCCTGCACTTCTTCTCCCTTTTCCTGCCCAAGGGCCTGCCGGTGCTGATGATCCCCCTGATCGTCGTGATCGAGGTCATTTCGTACCTGTCGCGCCCCTTGAGCCTGTCCGTCCGTCTGTTCGCCAACATGACCGCGGGCCACACGATGCTGAAAGTCTTCGCGGGCTTCAGCGTGGGCCTGATCGCGGCGGGCACGGCAACCGGTTTCCTGAGCGTGATCCCCGTGATCGTCAACGTCGCCCTGATCGGGCTCGAGCTGATGATCGCCTTCATCCAGGCATATGTTTTCGCGATCCTGACCTGCATCT
>JAEUIW010000216.1 GCA_016794925.1 Phycisphaerae bacterium | reverse complement strand
AAGCTCGCTGCGTGATATACGCGAGGATGTCATCGACCGTGAGATCGGTCGCTACCTCGACCGCGACGACATCGTTGCCAACGTGATGTCCACGTTCACCGGCACCACGGCGCATTGCGCGCGGTGTCACGACCACAAGTTCGATCCCATCTCCCAGCGGGATTACTACTCGCTGCAGGCCGTGTTCGCCGGAACCGAGAAGGCCGAACGCCTTTATGACCTCGACCCGACGATTCTGAAACAACGTGAGCGTTGGATGCGCGCGCAAGTCGCGGTGGACCGCCGCGACCCCGCACTTGTGGAGGCGACCTTCGATGACGCGCTCTTGGCAGAACTCAGGGAATGGGAATCGTCCCAGGCGGCGCGATCCTATCCTTGGCGGGCGCTGCCAGCCGCCCGAGTTGCCAGCGAACACGGCGTGGTGCTCACTGTCAGAGAAGACCATTCCATCGTCGCGTCCGGGACCAATCCGCCCGCGGACGTCTACCGCGTCGATGCGCCCGCTCCGCCAGGGCGGATCACCGGTATCCGTCTGGAGGTCCTGACCGATGCCTCTTTGCCGAAGCAGGGCCCGGGGAGGGCAGAGAACG
>JAEUIW010000215.1 GCA_016794925.1 Phycisphaerae bacterium | reverse complement strand
CTCTGCGTCATGATCGGCGCCGCTAGTGAGTGCCCTGATCATGTGGATCTTGGGTATGGTTGCGTCCACTTGTGTGTCCTGTGCTGCCTAACGCAGAGTTAACCGGCACGCAGCGGCGTGGTGCCCGGGCCGTGCGGCCGATGATGACCAAGGCGGCCGCGCGGCCCGGGTGCCATGCCGTTGCGTGTCCGGTTGAACGACTTGTTAGGCGTCTCGATGGTACGGTGCGAGGCTGAGCTTGTGGAAGCCTGTGACCTTCGCGATGCGGGCCGGAGCGAGACTGTTGAAGCCGAGGCCACTGGGTACCCAGGGATTTCGTCCTGGCCGACGATGCCGGAGCGAGATGCTGTGCCCATCATCAGGAGGACAGCGAGCGTGTCCTTCATCGGCGCGTCCGATGCCAAGCTGCAGGCCGAAGCGAGGTCTTGGCTTTCCGGCCGGAGCGAGGCCGCTAGAGCGAAGGCTATTGCGTTCCCTTGGATTTCGTGGCTGACGATGCCGGAGCGCGCTGTAGCGTCCATCATCAGGATGACAGCGAGCGTGTCCGTCATCGGCGCGTCCGACGCCAAGCGGTAGGCCGAAGCGAGGTCT
>JAEUIW010000214.1 GCA_016794925.1 Phycisphaerae bacterium | reverse complement strand
CCAAGCGCAAGCTGCGCGAATTCTCCAAGGGCATGACGCAGCGCATGGGCCTGGCGCAGGCGCTGATCCACGAGCCCGAGCTGATCATCCTCGACGAGCCCACCGACGGCGTCGACCCGGTCGGCCGCGCAGCCGTACGGCAGATCGTGCAGAGCCTCAAGGAGCGCGGCGTCACGGTGTTCATCAACTCGCACCTCCTGCAGGAGGTCGAGCTGATCTGCGACCGCGTCGTGGTCATGGTCAAGGGCAAGCTGGTGCGCGAAGGCGCGATCGAAGAACTCACGCCGCGCAACGGGCGCTATCGCTTCGAGCTCGCCAGCGTCCCGCCGAACCTGCGCGTGCTGCTCGGCGACCTGGGCGCCGGGTTCGAAGCGCACGAAGACGACCACCATGGGCTGGATCATGGCGTCTGGGTACCGTTGAGGCGGATGTATCCAGCGTCGGACATCCCGGTGGTGGCGTTGTCGGTAAACCCCTCCCAAAGCGCCGGGTGGCACTACCGGCTGGGCCAGGCACTTGCACCGTTGCGGGACGAGGGCATCCTGGTGGTCGGCTCCGGCGGCTTTTCCCACAATCTGCGCGCACTGGACT
>JAEUIW010000213.1 GCA_016794925.1 Phycisphaerae bacterium | reverse complement strand
AGACCCGCACGATGATCGCCCCCGACCGCCCCGAGGTGCTGGCCCGCGAAGGGCCGGAGGCGGTGCAGCGCTTCCTGCGCCGCCGGAGCGCCCCATGAAGCGCCGCGCCCACCCCACCCGCATCGGCCTGTTCGTGCTGGGCGCCGTGGCGCTGCTGGTGCTGGCCGTGTGGTCGGTGTTCGGCGCCCAGGTCTTCGCGCAGCGCGACCGTGCCGTGGCCCAGTTCGAAGGCTCGGTCTACGGCCTGCAGGTGGGCGCCGGCGGTCCCTTGGCCGTGGGTGGGCTGTTGCGCGCCATCTCGCAATCGCTGCAGCGCAACTTCGGCCGCACCATCGTGGTGGAACTGGAAGACGAGCCGCCTCATGTGCTGCCTGAGCCCGAATCCATCCCGGTGGCGCTGACCGTCAACGAACTCCTGACCAACGCCCTCAAGCACGGCCAGGGCGGCGACGTGCTGCGGGCCATGATCGACGGCCTGAAGGCCAGCGGCGACGGCAAGGCCTTCGTGCTGACGCACTTTCCGCGGCCCGGGCAGCAGGCGCCGGCGCCCAAGCTGCAGTACCTGAAGGCGGTGCCCGGCTGGAACTGGTTC
>JAEUIW010000212.1 GCA_016794925.1 Phycisphaerae bacterium | reverse complement strand
ATCCACGCGGAGGGTTACCCGGCCGCCGAGATGAAGCACGGCCCCATCGCACTCGTGGACGAGAACACGCCCAGCGTGTTCCTCGTGCCGCGCGGCTCGGCCTTCGACAAAGTGATGAGCAACATGCAGGAGATCAAGGCCCGTGGCGGCCCCGTGATCGCCGTGTGCAGCGAGAACGACGCCGACGTAATGAACCTCGCGGACGACGTGATTCCAGTGCCGGACGTGCCCGAATATCTGCAGCCGATCGTGGTCGCGATCCCGCTGCAACTGCTGGCCTACGAGATCGCGCTGCTCTGCGGGTGCGACGTGGACAAGCCGCGAAACCTCGCCAAGAGCGTGACGGTGGAGTGATCCGCGGCCGGTTTCCGATACATTTCCGGCATGGCCGAACCGCTCACGTTCTTCATGGGGAAGCACCCGGCTCCGTTGCCGGAGGAGCTTCGCTATTGCAAGAACCACATGTGGTGCCGCCCCGGCACGCCGCACGTCTTCGGCTTCACTTCGTACGCCATCCGCCTGATGCAGGACGTGTACTTCCTCGAATGGCGCATCGACCCCGGCCTCGTGACGTTGAAGCAGGAGATCGGCTT
>JAEUIW010000211.1 GCA_016794925.1 Phycisphaerae bacterium | reverse complement strand
GAGGACATCCCGCTGCTCGCCTCGCGCTTTCTCGAGCGGCTATCCGAGCGCTACGTCAAGGCGGCCCAGAGCTTCGCGCCGGATGCGATGGAACTGCTGCTCAACGCCGCCTGGCCGGGCAACGTCCGCCAGTTGCTCAACGTGGTCGAACAGTCGGTTGCGCTGTCCACCACGGCCGTCATTCCGCGCTCGCTGGTGCAGCAGGCCCTGCGCGAGGATTCGCAGGCGTTCGTCGCCCTGGACGACGCGCGCAAGGGATTCGAGCGCGATTACCTGGTGCGGCTGATGAAGACCACCGGCGGCAATGTCTCGCAGGCTGCGCGTCTGGCGCAGCGCAACCGGACCGAGTTCTACAAACTCCTGCAGCGGCACAATCTCACTCCTGCCGAGTTCAAGGCCGAACGCGCCTGACTATGCACTTGTTCTTCCCGGCACAGTTGTCTGTGCCGGGAGACAAAAAAATACACCTTGTTTTTCAAAACTTTAAGCTTTACGGACGGGGGGCTGTCGCCGGTCGGCGACAACGCAATTCCGGGCTGCGCGCCCCATGCCATATGCAAGCCGTTGAATAATAATGATTTTCGTCCGGTGGC
>JAEUIW010000210.1 GCA_016794925.1 Phycisphaerae bacterium | reverse complement strand
CGGCGAAGGGCGCCGAGGTGTTCCGAGGCGAAGCCGATGCCATCCCCGGAGTCGCATCGCCCGATTGCGAGGGCACGGCGCGCTACCGCTGGAGCTATGCCTTGAGCAAGGAGCAGTCCGGGAAGCTGGTCGAGTACTTCGGTCTCGGCTCACGCCTGATCGGTCTCCAGGCGGAGAAGCGCGATTCCGCTTCTGGCCGCTGGGTCCTGATCCGCGTCACCGGCGATGTCGCCGAGCGTCCGATCGGCTGGCGCGAATGGAAGATCGCCTGCGGGCGAACGGGAGCTCCGGTGCCGAACGACTTCCTCTGGCACGACGTGAGCTTGGTCGATGGCGCGCTCGCGGTGAACGGCGGCGGCTTCGGCCACGGCGTGGGCATGTGCCAGATGTGCGCGCGTCGCATGGGCGATCGCGGCGCCTCCGCCCAGGAGATCCTCGCGCGCTTCTATCCGGGAGCCCAGATTCACAAGCTGAGCCAGGAGTCGGCGCGTTGAGCTCGTTCCGCTTCGAGGAGATCCACCGCTCGCGCACCTCGAGCGCGCGACGCGGCATCTTCCACACGCCGCGCGGGCCGGTGGAGACGCCGGCCTTCA
>JAEUIW010000020.1 GCA_016794925.1 Phycisphaerae bacterium | reverse complement strand
CTGGTCACGGCGTCGGATGACCAGACCGCGCGGGTGTGGGACGCGGCCACGGGACGGGAACTGCTCAAGCTGGAGGGTCACGCGGGTTGGGTCTTGTCCGCCGCGTTCAGCCCGGACGGGGCGCGGCTGGTCACGGCGTCGGGTGACGGGACCGCGATCATCCACGATGCGCGGATGCCCATCGAGCGATGGGAGTCTGGGCGGCGTGCGGCGGCCGGGGGGACCCCGCGACCTGGCGCGGGGCACGCGCCCGGTGCATCTGAGCCGCCGGGGACGACGCGGGCGTGAGCGGCGCCGGTCAGTCGGTGGCCGCGGGGTCCTTGCCCTCTTCCATGGCGGCGACGCGGCGGAGGCGGCGGGCGTGGCGTCCGCCCTCGAAGGGCGAGACCAGCCAGACGTCCGTGATCTTCTCGATGAGGCGCTGGCCGAGCAGGTCGGCGGACAGGCAGATGATGTTGGCGTCGTTGTGGCTGCGGGAGATCTGGGCGGTGAGCTCGTCGTGAACGAGCGCGGCGCGCACGCCCTTGACCTTGTTGGCGGCGATGCAGGTGCCGATGCCGGTGCCGCAGATGAGGATGCCGCGCTCGGCCTTGCCCGCGGCGACGAGGGTGCCGACCTGGTGGGCGGGGATGGGGTAGTCGCAGGTCTCGCCCGAGAGCATGCCGGCGACGACCACGTCGTGCCCGCGGGCCTTGAGCGACTCGGCCAGCTGCTTGGCGGCGGCGGCGCCGCGGTGGTCTCCGCCGAGTGCGATCTTCATGCGCCCAGTTCCTTCAGCCGCGCCTCGATGAGCGTCCGCATGGCGGCGGCGGTGCGATTGTACGTTTCCTGGCCCTGGCCGATGGGGTCGTCGATGTCGGTCCCGGCGGGGTCGAGGAGGTGGATCTTGTACGCGAGGTCGGGCGCGAGGGCGGCCAGGGCGGCGCGGTGGCCGCGCGTCATGGTGTAGACGACCTCCGCGTCCTGGATGAGCTGAGGGGTGACGGGGCGGGAGGTGGCGGGGCGGGGCGCGACGCCCAGGCGGCGCAGGGCCTCGCGGGTCTCGGGCGTCGGGGGCGCGCCGTACGGGGCGCCCACGCCCGCGCTCTCGGCGCGCACGGGCGGCTGCCCGGGGAGGGCCCGCTTGTCGGCGAGATCGGCGGCGAGGGCCGCGGCCATGGGGCTCCGGCAGGTGTTGCCCGTGCAGACGAACAGGATGATGCGCTCGATCGAGGCGCGCACGCGCTCGGCGGTCAGGACGCCCTCGCGCTCGACGCGGTACCCGCCGCCCGCGTGCAGCCGCAGGAGCGTCGAGGGCACGCCGTAGCGGGCCGGGCCGCCGTCCAGGACCAGCGCGGGTGCGAGACCCGCGGCGGCGACTCCGTCGGCGGCGCGGTCCGCCTCGCGGGCGGGTCGGCCGTCGGCGCGGATGCCCTCCACGACGGTGCACCGGCCCGCCGCGGCGAGCACGGCTCGGGCGATCTCGTCGTCGGGGACGCGCACGGCCAGGGAGGTTCCGTCGTCGATGATCCCCTCCGCGACGCCCAGGTGACGCCGCGCGGCGGCGAGCGTGGGCGGGTCCATCTCGATCATGAAGCTGACCGGGCCGGGGCACAGACGGTCCAGGATCCGGCTGTGCATGGGCTGGCGCGCCGGCCAGGCTGCGAGCAGGGCCGCGCGGCTCGGGGCGTGCCACACGATCGGTCCGGTCGGCGCCGACCCGCCGACGTTGCCGCGCAACTGCCGCAGAGAGCGAACCGCCGCGGCGGACGCGGCTGAGGCGGCGAGTCCATAGATGGTTTCGGTCGGGATCAGAACCAGCCCGCCCTGGGAAAGGGTTGCGGCGGCCCGGGCGAGCAACGCGTCCCGATCCTCGCCCATGGGGGGAAGGGGAGTGATCGGGATCGATGTGTGGGCGGCGGGCGGCATCGGGGCGTTGAGTATGGCAGAGCGAGCGCGGCGGGGCAAAGGAGTAGGAAAAAAGTTATAGGACCGTAATTGGTATGAATTGCGCTTGCCGGGCGGGCCAAGTGTGCTATGGTTGAATTGGAGAGGGAGCGGGCGTGTGGAGACGCCGGCTTCCTGATGAGAGAGAGGTCGAGCGGCGGGCACGGTGAATCCGTGTTCCGTGCCGCGCGCCGCTCGTCCGAAACCGAGAGCGAGAGAGAGACCGGAGGTGGACCGTGCACGCATCGCGCACGCTGTCGGTGGTCTTGTCGCTGCTCGGGGCGTTGTCCCTGGCCGGTGTGTCGTCGGCTCAGACCAGCATGGACCTGGGGGGCGGATGGCGGGCGACCATCTTCGATCCTGATCACGTCTCGCTGACGGTGGTGAGCGTGGATGTCGCGAACAACCTGCTGACGTTGCGCAAGGAGGCGACGTTCCTGGAGATCGACCCGTTCACGGGTCGGCCCCAGCCGATCAACATCTCGTTCACGCAGACCGCGCCCGACGGCGCGACGATCACGCGGTTCGCCATCGATGAGGAACTGCTGACGAACCAGACGGGCGTGGCGTGGGACCAGTTCGATCAGGTGCTGGTGGACTCCAATCAGGCGGTGTTCAACCAGTCGCTGTCGGCGGGTTTCGGCATCACGCCGTTCACGTCGCGGAGTTACAACGGCGCGTCGACGGCGGTCTCGTTCACCGGTGGCATCATTCCCGACGGCGGGAACTGGAACCCCGGCTCGGCGGGCGCGGGCGGCGGCGAGCTGGTGTGGGACGTCAATCTGTCCTCGCCCAATCCGGTGACGTTCAGTCTCAAGGAGATCCCCGTGCCGGCGCCCGGGGGCGTGGCGCTGATGGGGCTGGCGGCGGCGGTCGCGGCGGGGCGGCGTCGGCGCTGAGCGGTTCAGGACCATCGGGGAGACTCCTCCGGGGTCTCCGACAACCCGTGTTCGTGCCCCCACGTGAGGAGAGAGAGCCCGGGAGAAGCTCACGTGAGGACCACCGCCCGTTCGTTCGTGATTCGTGCCGTCGGCGCCGCGGCTCTGGGCGCGCTCCTTCCGTTCGCGCCCGCCTCGGCGTCGGTGAAGGACCTCGGCGGCGGCTGGGAGGTGCAGTCGGGCAACGACGAGCTTCTCGACGCGGTGACGGACTTCGTGAGCCTCTCGGCGAACGTGCTGGTGATCGAGAAATTCGCCGAGTTCTACGGGCTGGACGATTCGACCGATCTTCCTTACCCGCTGGACCTGACATTCCGCCAGAACGCGCCCGACGCGCAGACGGTCACGCGGATCGTGATCACCGACGAGGTGGTCTTCAACAACAGCAGCCTGACCTGGACGGCGTTCTCGATGAAACTGCTGGGCGCGAGCGGGGGGCCGAGCACCGTCGCGACGTTCAACCAGGCCCAGTCCGCCTCGTTCTCGTTCGAGCCGTTCACTTCACGGGCGTATTCCGCGGGGTCCACGCGCGTTGATTTCACCGGCGGGACGATCGCCGGGGGCGCGTTCTGGACGCCCGGGCTGCGGGCGGGCGGGCTGGTGATTCAGGCCGACCTGTCCGATCGACTCCCCGCCGAATTCACGCTGCGCGAGCTGCCGGTTCCCGGCCCCGGCGCGACCGCGCTGCTGGCGCTCGCGGGCCTGATCGGATCCCGTCGTCGCCGCTGATGGGAGCACCCGCGCTCGGTTCGGCTCGCACGTCACGCGCGAATCAGGGCCGCAGCCGGTTGAACAGCCACG
Organism: Phycisphaerae bacterium; assembly: GCA_016794925.1. GTDB lineage: Bacteria > Planctomycetota > Phycisphaerae > Phycisphaerales > UBA1924 > JAEUIW01. The sequence continues at coordinate 59,038 of JAEUIW010000020.1, read as the reverse complement.
CCGGCATGACGCGGATGATGAGCATGATCCAGCGCCAGAACCAGGGCGTGTAGGCCACGGCCCGCCGGCGGAGGATCGCGCGGTCGATATCGCGGGCCACGCGCTCGGGCGACGCCACCAGGAACATGCCGGGCAGCCCCCACGTCATCGCGGTATCAACGAAGCCGGGGCGCACGCACACGACCGCGACGCCGCGCGGGAACAACCCGGCCCGCAGGCCGTCGAGATAGGCGTTGGCGGCGGCCTTGGTGGAGCCGTAGACGGGGTTCGACGCGCGGCCGCGATCCCCCGCAACGCTCGACACCACGCACAGGAACCCGGTGCGGTCGGGGAGTCGGTCCGCGCACGCGGACGCGAGCGACACGACCGAGGCGTAGTTGGCGTGGACCATCTCGAGGACCAGGGCCGGGTCACGGGCCGTCTCCTCGTGCGGGTGCATCACGCCCTGCGCCAGCACCACGCCGTCGAGCCGGCCGCCCAGCAGGGCTTCGGCCCGTTCGATCGCCGGCGCGTGCGCGCCGAAGTTGGCCGCGTCGAGGTGCATCGGGTGCACCGCCGCGCGGGACCGGAGGGCGAGGTCCGAGGCCAGGCGGACGATCTCGTCGTCGTCGCGTCCGGCCACCACCAGGTTGCAGCCGCGCCGGGCCAGGCGCAGGGCCAGGGCCCGCGCGATGGACGACGTGGCGCCCACGATCAGGATGTGGCGGGCGGGAAGGTTGATGGCGGGCTTGGTCGTCGTCACCGGCGGCGGCGCGGCGGGGCGGTCGGTCGCGGGGCGGGAGGTCGCGGCGCTCACGGCGTGATCCCCAGTCGGCGCGAGAGCGCGGACGCGAGCCGGTCGTGCGGATCCAGGCGGGCGCGGATCTCCCGGAAGCGATCCAGCTCCGGGTACATGCGTCGGAAGTGCCCGGGACTGAGGCAGGCATCCTTTGCGAGGTAACGTCGGCCCCCGTGCTTGACGATCAGGTCGTCCAGGCCCCTCAGGAACGCGTTGAGTCCCCCGTCGTGCGGCAGGTCGAGCGAGAGCGTCCAGCCCGGCTTCGGGAACGAGAGAACGCCCCCTGACGAGGGCCCGAAGGTCTTGAGGACCGCGAGGAACGAGGCCCGCTTGGACCGGGCCAGGCCAGTCAGGACCTCGACCATGCCGTCGCGTGCGAACTCGTGCGGCAGCACGAATTGGAACTGCTGGAAGCCGCGCCGTCCGTACAGGCGGTTCCAGTCGCGGATGTGGTCGAGGGGATAGAAGAACGAGTCGTACCCGACGGTCCTGGTGCGGGTCCAGTGGGCGTTGAAATACAACGCGTTGAAGGCGCGGATCGTCCAGGGGTTGAGCAGCGCCGACGGCGCGAAGAAGGGCACGCGGAACCCGCGCGGCACGTTGGGCGCGAGCAGTCGCGAACGCTGGGGCGAGGGCACCTCCGCCGCGGGCGTGTGGTCGCCGCCCATCAGCACCGAGCGTCCCAGCGCGGCGCCTTCCGACAGACAGTCGATCCAAGCGACCGAGTACCGGAACGTCGAGAACGGGCCGGCGAACAGGTCGAACGCCTCATAGATGCTGCGGGCGCGCTGGTAGCGGACGGTGAGGAAGGCCGACTGCACCGGTCGGAGGCGGATGCGCGCCGAGAGGATGTGGCCCGTCAGGCCCATGCCCCCCAGCGTGGCCCAGAACGCGTCCGTGTTCTCGGCGCGCGAGCAGCGGAGCACCTCGCCCGACGGGAGCAGCAGCGTGATCTCGTGCACGAACGCGCCGAACGAACCCTCCGTGTGGTGGTTCTTGCCGTGCACGTCGGCGGCGATGGCCCCGCCCAGGGTGACGAACTTGGTGCCCGGCGTCACCGCGGGCAGAAAGCCGCGGGGCAGGAACGCTTCGATGATGCCCGCGAGCGTGGCGCCCGCCTCGGCGTGGAGCATCCCGGACGCGGGCTCGAATGAGAGCAGACGGTCCAACCGCTCGTGGAGGATCGCGGCCGAACCTTCCCGCGGCTCGGGCGGCAGCGCGGCGTCCCCGTAGGATCGTCCCAGGCCCCGGGAAATGAGGGTCCCGATCGAGGGATCGCCCACGATGGCGTCGAGGTCGCGTCGTCGCTCGGGCCGGGCCGCACGCGCGGGTACCACCGGGTGATTCCCCCAGCAGGCCAGCGGCATGGATCGAAGGCGGGGCACGGTGGGGAAGCGGGGGATGGGACCGGTCGGCGATCGGGGTCGGGGCGGTGCGGATGCGGAAAGGTGTCGAGCTCGGATCATCGGCGGGACGCGCGCGCGTCGATGATACGGTGTACGCCGTCGGGCAGATCGGACCACGACCATGTCCACCCCAGCCTCACCCGCCAGGAAGCCGTTGCACCCGGGGGCGGCGCGCCGGCCTTGGCTCCTCGGGGTGACGCTGGCCGTCGCGGTGGCGCTGGCCGCGGGCGGGGTGATCCTTTCGGGACGCTTCGGCCAGTGCCGATCGGCATGGGACCAGGACTATTACCACCTGCGCGTGGTCCGACAGTTCGCGGCCGAGTTGTGGACGCCCGACTTGTCCGAGTATCGCTCCGCGACCACGCCGGGGTACCACCTCGCGCTCGCGGCGGCTTCGCGGGCCATCGGTGACGGTGAGCGCGCGATGCGCCTGGCGGGTTTGCTCTTTTCGGCGGGCCTTGTCTGCACGCTCGGCTGGGCCCTGGCGCGCCGAACCTCGTGCCTCGTGGCGCTTGCGCTCGCCGCGCCGTGTCTGTGCTCGACGTATGTCTTCGGGTCCGCGGCGTGGGTGACGCCCGACAACGCGGGCTGGTGGGGGGTGCTGGGCGTAGTGCTGACGGCATGGGCGCGCAAAGTGGACGCCCGCGCGGCGGTGGTGGGGGGGATCGTTCTTGCGGCGCTGGTGCTGTGCCGGCAGATCCACCTGTGGACCGCGGGGGTGCTGGTGCTGGGTGCGTGGATCCGTGCCGAGAAGCCGGGTGGCATCCCCGAGCTGGAGCGTGAACCTCCCGGGCCGCGGGCGAGCCGAGCGATGATTGCGCTGGCGTGCGCCATTCCCGCGGTGCTCATCGTGGCCGGGTTCGCGCGGCTGTGGGGCGGGTTGGTGACGCCCATGTTCCAGGCGGGCGGGCTGGACCCGGTGCTGAACCAGACCACACCGCGGAACCAGGGCGGGAATCCCGCCGCGCCCGCCCTTGTCTTCGCGCTGGCCGGAGTGTACGGGGTGTTCTTCTCGGGCTTCGCGTGGGGCGCGCTGCGGCGCGCCATGCGCGGCGAGTGGCGGGCGCGTCTGAGCGTCGGGCTCTCGATGGGCGTGGCATTCCTGGCGTGCGCACTGCCGCGGACGGGGTACGACTACGACGCGGGCCGGCGCGGCGCGCTGTGGAACGTCGCCGCGAGATTCCCCGCCCCGGGCGGACGGAGCGTGCTCGTGCTGGCGTTGGGGGTGCTGGGGGGCGCGGTGCTGGGGCTGTTCTTCGCATCGCTGTCGCGTCGGCAGCGCTGGCTGTGGCTGTGGACCTGGGTGCTGTTCATGCTCACGCAGGCGGCGAGCCTGACGGCGTTCCAACGGTACATCGAGCCCTTCGTGCTGATGTTGCTCGCCCTGGGCGCCTCGCGGATCACGCCCGCGCCGATGGGGCCCGTGGCGCCCTCGGACGCGCCGGCGCGCGACGGTTCCGCGAATCGCGCCCCGTGGGCCGCGGCGGGCCCGTCTCTGCTGGCGCTGGGCCTGGCGGCAGTGACGGTGCTGTCGCTCGGGCGCGACAACTGAGCGGCCGACGCCGTGGCGGTCACGGGCACAAGCTCGATGAACTTATCGACGACTTCCGGAAGATGGAGCCCTGGCGGTCGGAGTTGCCCGAAACGGCGCAGAAGTACGTCGCGCACGTTTATCGGATGGGCTCAATCGTTACAGCGATCGGCAAGTCTACCGCTTCGGCGACCAGATGCCCCGCCTCGATGAAGCGGTGCGGCATGTTCGACGGTGGTGCCACGGTGGCCTGCGTGACATTCCTCGAAACGCGACTGGATCGCTGGCGCTGGCGCGATGGCTCGGAGTTCAGCGCGAGTGCACGCCTCGCATGACCCGCGGCTGAATAGCCGCGGCCCCATTGAAGCGACGACCGCGTGCGTTACCCCGTGAATCGTGCATCGTGTTTGGGACTCAACGGTACGAGTTGCTCTGTTTGATTGGTTTTCGTACGGTCGATGGACCCCCATCGCTCAGCTTGATCGTCGTTGCCATCGGCCCGCCGATGACGCCACCAATCGTCCGCATCGTGAACCTTTGCCCCGTTCTACCGATATAGTGAGCACTGATGTCGCCGCGCTTCGGCCGTCTCGTTGCCACTCTGCTCCTGGTCGTCCAGGTGATGGTTGGTGTCGCGCCATCGGGCACGGTGCTGTGCTTCAGCAACGGGTCGTGCCCCGTTACCGACCGTGCGGGTGACTGCTCGGGTCCAGTCGCTTCCACCCTCGGCGGCGAGTGCTACGGGGAGTCGAAGCAGTCGAGGCTGCCGACGCCGATGCCCAAAGAGAGGCAGTGCCCTTCGGACTGCGGCTCTTGCACGGATCTCCCGATCCCGAATCAGCGGACGAGGCTGGAAACCGGGTCCACCAGCCGTGACCTTGACTCGGCCCTCTCGACGATGGCTCGAGCGGCGATCGTTGCGGACCTTTGGCTGCTCGAGCCGCCGCCGTCGGTCGTGGTTCATGCCAGTGATCCGCCCGACCCGTGCATCGCGCGTGTCGCAGTTGGCATCGCCTCCACCCGTCTGATCATCTAGTTCTGAGCGTGGACCTGACCGCCTGAAGGTTGACCGACGATCGGTCGCCCCTCGGGCTCGTGTGCCATTCCCGTGCATCGCGGGGGCACGTCGCAACCACCGGCATCTGGGCCATCGGTCCGCGTCCGCCATGCGGAAACGCTGGATGGCCCGCTCGGAGCTCACTGTGCTGACGTCACACCCATCTGCGCCCGATCTCGCTGCGCTCAAGCGCGGCCCGGCCGCCCCCGTGGCGATGAACCACTCGCAGCAGGCGTCGATACCCCCGCCGCCTCGCCGTTGGAAGACCCGCGTGCTTGTCCCGCTCCTCGTCCTCGGATCAGCGCTGGGCCTCGTGGTGTATGCCGCCCGGGGCGTGCTGGTTCCAGCGCTGGACGTGCGTGTGGTTCCGGTGGTGGTGAAGGCCATGACCGTGTCAACGGGCGATCCGTCGGCGGGAGCGCCGGCGGTCTCTGGATCGGCTCAAGACGGATCCGGCGTGACGCTCGTGCAGGCCCCAGGTTGGATCGAGCCCGATCCGTTCGCGGTCGGCGTCCCCGCTCTGGCGGAAGGCGTGGTGAAAGAAGTGCTGGTGCTGGAGGGGGACCGGGTTGAATCGGGTCAGGTCGTCGCGCGGCTCATGGATGAAGAGCTCGGCATCGCCGAGCGCGTACGCCGTGCGACGGTCGCCGAGCGCGAAGCCGACCTCGGCAAGGCTCGTGCGTCGGTGGCGCAGGCGAGAGCCGCGGTCCAGGTCGAGGAAGCGGCGGTGCACGAACTGCGTGACGAGATCACTCGGCAGCGCGAGCTGGTCGCGGCCGGCGCGGTCAGCGCTGGCGAGTTCCACCGCCGCGAGATCCGTCTTGAGGGGCTCGAGGCGCGGGTAACTCAAGCGCGGGCGGCCGTGGAGCAGGCGGAGGCGAGCGTGCGGCAGGCGGAGGCGGCGCTCGAGACGGCGCGGGCCTCGCTCGCCGAGGCGACGTTGCGGCTCGAGCGGGCCGAGATCCGCTCCCCCGCGGCGGGCGTCGTGATGACGAGGCTCATCGAACCAGGGAGCCGCATCACGATGGGGTCGAAGGGGGGCGAATCATCCGGTGCGGGGGGTATGTCCGGCACGGTGATGCGGCTGTACGACCCCGCCAGGCTCCAGGTGCGTGTCGACGTGCCGCTCGCCGACGCGGCCAAGATCGGGATCGGAACGCCGGCGCAGGTGACGACCGAGGCGCTCGCGGGCGCGAGCTTCGCGGGAACGGTGACCCGTGTGGTGCACGAGGCCAACATCCAGCGGAACACGGTGCAGTTCAAGGTCGCGATCAAGGACCCGTCGCCGCCGCTCAAGCCCGAGATGCTGACGCGCGTGAGGTTCCAGCCGCGAGCGGAGAACGGCACCGTCGGGGCGGGCGACCGACAGGGATCGCGCGCGGGAACGAGCGACGCCCTCGGGCTGTATCTGCCCGCGAGCGTGCTCCTCGAGCGCAAGGACGGTAGCGCGAGGGTCTGGATCGCGCGGCCCGTCTCGGCCTCGGTGACGACCGCGGATCTTCGTGAAGTCACTCTTGACCCGGCTGATTCAACCGGCGACGCGGTCCGCGTCGTGTCGGGCGTCGCAGCGGGAGAACGGGCCATCGCGAGTGCGCCGGCCTCGCTCAGGCCCGGCACGCGCGTCCGTGTAGTCGGCGAAGCGCCGAGCGCCAATCCATGAACCAACCACCGAGGCCCACCATGCCACTCATCGAATGCCGTAGGCTGACGAAAGCGTACAGGAAGGGTGATTCCACGATCACGCCGCTGCACGAGCTCGACCTCGATGTCGATGCTGGTGATTTCCTCGCGCTCATGGGGCCTTCCGGCAGCGGGAAGACAACCCTCCTCAATCTGATCGCGGGCATCGACAGCCCGACGGGCGGGCGATTGAGCATCGGCGGCGTCGACATCGCCTCACTGTCAAGGTCAAGGCTGGCGGATTGGCGCAGCAACAACATCGGGTACGTCTTCCAGCTTTACAACTTGGTGCCGGTGCTGACGGCGTACGAGAACGTGGAGCTGCCGCTGCTGCTCCACCGGTTGTCGCGCCGCGAGCGGCACGATCGGGTGCAGACGGCGCTCCAGCTCGTCGGGATCGCCGACCGGCACGATCACTTCCCGCGACAGCTCTCGGGCGGGCAGGAACAGCGCGTCGCCATCGCCCGCGCCATCGTGACCGATCCGAAGATCATCGTCGCCGACGAGCCGACCGGCGACCTCGACGCGGAATCGGCCGCGGCGATCATGGCGCTCCTGACCCGGCTCAACCGCGAGCTGGACAAAACGCTCATCTTGGTCACGCACGACGCGAAGTCCGCGGCGTACGCACGGCGCGCGCTGCATCTGGAGAAGGGACGGCTGGTGGAGGCGCAGGAGCTCGCGGAGATGCGGGCCATCGAAGCAGATCGCTCACTGTCGGGGCGAGAGAACGCCCGCCAGGGGGTGCCGGGATGATCTCGATGAAATTACTTCCGGTGGTGTTCAAGCAGGTCTGGCGGCATCGGACGCGGTCGCTCCTCACCGTCGGCGGCGTGACGGTGGCGATGTTCCTCTTTATCGCGGTGCAGGCGCTGCAACGCGGCGTCCACGAGGCGACCAGTGTCTCGGCGGCGGACCAGACGCTGGTGGTCTTCCGCGCCAACCGCTTCTGCCCCGCAACCAGCCGCCTGCCCGAGCATTACGCCGACCGCATCGCGAAGCTCCCGGGCGTCTCGGCGGTCGTGCCGATGAAGATCGTCGTCAACAACTGCCGCGCGTCGCTCGACGTGATCACGTTCCGGGGCGTGCCCAGCGGCGACCTCGCGGGGCTGAGCGCCAAGTGGCGGGTCGTCTCGGGCTCGCTTGACGGATGGGGGGCGCGCTCGGACTCGGCGGTCGTGGGCGAGCTGCTCGCCAGCCGACGCGGGTTCAAGGTCGGAGGTTCGTTCGACTCTTCGGGCGTCACCGTCACCGTGGCGGCCATCATCGCCTCTCCGGAGCCGCAGGACCAGAACGTGGCGTACGTGCACCTGCCCTTCCTGCAGCAGGCGGCCAAGGGCGCGGGGCTGGGAACCGTCACGCAGTTCACCGTTCGGGTTGCCGACCCGGCACAGATGGACGCGGTGGCTCGGGCGATCGACGACGAGTTCCGCACCGAGGCCGATCCGACGTCGACCAAGCCCGAGAAGGCGTTCGTCGCGCAGGTGGGCGGGGACGTGATCGAGATCGTGCGGTTTACCCGGTACCTCGGGTGGGGGTGCCTCTTTGCGGTGCTGGCGCTGGTTGCCAACGCCATCGTGCTGAGCGTGCAGGACCGGATCAAGGAGCACGCGGTGCTCCAGACGCTGGGATTCCGGGGCGGGCTGATCGCGCGGCTCATCATCGCCGAGGGCGTGATCATCGGTCTTATCGGCGGCGTCCTCGGCACGGCGCTGGCGGTCGCGATCGTTCAACTGGGCAAATTCAGCCTGTCAACGGAGGGGTTCAGCGTCAACGTCAGCGCCGACGCCGGCGTCGTGATCACGGGGCTCGTGATCGCTGGCGGTGTCGGCGTCGCCGCGGGGCTCGTGCCGGCGTGGCAGGCGAGCCGGCGCGAGATCGCCCACTGCTTCCGAGCCGTGTGAGCGTCATGGAGCCCCACTCGACATGAAGGAACACCAGCGAGGCGAACACCGATGAAACTCCTCCCCTTCGACTACGCGATCCGCAACCTCGGACGATCCAACACGAGGCTGGTGCTCTCCGTGCTGGGCAGCGCCCTGGTCATCGTGCTCGTGCTGGCGGCAGCGGCGTTCGTCCGGGGCATGGGCGCGTCCCTGCGGGTCTCGGGCTCGGAGCACAATGTGCTCATCATGGGCGCGGGCAGCGAGGATTCGGTCGAGCGCAGCGAGATCGAGGCCGCGGCTCCGAGCGTCCTCGAGGCGAGCGTTCCCGGGATCCGCTCGCGCCTGGGAGTGGCCTATGTGTCGCCGCAGGTCCACGTGATGCTGCCCGTGCGCACCGAGTCGCAGACCGAGAAGAAACGGCAGGTCATGATCCGCGGGGTAACGCCGACGGCGCTCCTCGTGCATGAGCAGGTGAGGCTGATCGAAGGACGCCTGCCCAGCCCGGGGTCGGACGAGGTCCTCGTCGGCCGCATGGTGGGGACGACGCTCGGCGTTGCTGATGCCGACCTGGGGGTCGGCAAGATCCTTCACATCGACGGCAAGCCGTGGACTGTTTCGGGCCGGTTCGCGGCGCCGGGCACGGTGATGGAGGGTGAAGTCTGGACCTCCCTTGCCGACCTGATGACAGCGACCAAACGCACCACGATTTCGTGCGTGCTGCTTACCCTGGACCCGGACGAGGCGGAGTTCGCCGACGTCGCCGCGTTCACCAAGATGCGGCCTGACCTTGAGCTGGTCGCGATGCCCGAGCGCGAGTACTACTCGCGCATGGCGGGGTTCTTCGGCCCCATCAAGGTCGTGGCCTGGGTCACCGCCGGGCTGATCGCCCTCGGCGGGCTCTTCGGCGGGCTCAACACCATGTACGCGGCGTTCTCTTCGCGCGTGCGCGAGCTCGGGACGCTCCAGTCGATCGGGTACCGGCGTCTGGCCATCGTCGTCAGCCTGGTGCAGGAGTCGCTGCTGGCGTCCGCGGCCGGATCCATCATCGCGTGCGTGATCGCGCTGATCGTCCTCGACGGCCTCGCAGTCCGGTTCTCAATGGGCGCGTTCGGCCTGCTCGTCGACCCGATCGTCATCGGCATTGGCCTCCTTGCTGGGCTCGTGCTCGGGCTCTTCGGTTCTCTCCCGCCGGCGGCGCGGTGCCTCCGGCTGTCCATCCCTGTCGCGTTGAAGGCGGCGTGATGCCGCGTTCGTCTTCCGTCAGTTCTGATCTGTCCACAGTCACTTGAAGGAGTATCGACCATGAACCGTTCCCAACTCGTCCAATCGCTCGGCGCCCTCACGGTGGCCGCGGGCTCGATTCTCGCCGTGGTCGGCGTGACCGCGACGGCAAACGCCCAGTCTTCGGCCGCGCAGGCCGCCGCCGCTCTGCCGGGCGGCGTCGACGTCAAGCCGTTGCCTCCGGGTGCTCTTGAGCTCTCCGCCGCGATGAAAGCCGCTAAGGTCGGCGAAACGATCACGGTGCGAGGGCGCGTGGCGATGAGCCAGGACGCGTTCGTCAAGAACCGCGCGGTGTTCACGATCGTCGATGAGGCCGCCGACAAGGGCTGCTGCCCATCGAATGCCGACAAGCTCCCCGAGACCTCGTGCAACATCCCCGCCGAGAGCAAGGCCACGGTCCAGATCGTCGACGAGCGCGGACGGACGCTCCGCAACGAACTAAGCGGCGTGGGCGGGTTGAAGCCCGGGGCCGAGGTCTTCGTGATCGGCAAGGTCCAGGCGGCCAACGGCAAGGATGTGCTCGTGATCAACGCGACGGGCCTGCATGTCCCGAAAGACAGCATCCCCAACGGTTTCTTTCTCGGCGAGGCGCCGCCCGACGCCAAAGACCTTTCCGACGCCCGCAAGCACGGGGACCTCAAGCCCGGCCAGACGATCACGCTGCGCGGCGTCATCGGCGGAGGCAAGGAACCGTTCGTCGTCGGGCGAGCCGTGTTTACGCTGATGGGGGCGGCCCTCAAGCCCTGCAACGCCAACCCCGACGACCGTTGCAAGACCCCGTGGGACTACTGCTGCGAGACGAAGACCGACATCGCCGCGAACTCCGTCTCCGTGCGCGTGGCCGACGCCAAAGGGAACCCCCTTCGCACGGACCTCAAGGGCCGGGTCGGCGTCAAGGAGCTCAGCGAGGTCATCGTGACGGGCACGGTGGTGTCAGCCGAAGGCGGCGGCGTGGTCATCAACGCCTCAAACCTTCATGTCGTGCGTCCCTGAGCACGGCTCGGGGTCGCACGCTGGGTAGCTGATTCCGCTTCACGCCGTTTGCTCCGCCGATGATCCGGTTCGATTGACCTGAGGCTCTCTTGATGCGTCACCCGCTCGTCCAGTCCATCATCGCCTGGGCCTGCCTTGCGGCGGTCGTGGTCAACGCGACCATCGCGGCCGGCGTGCTCCTGGTCTGTGACGCTGGAACCGGACTTTCTCGGATCGAGTGGGGCTGCGAGCGGAATGCCGCCGGCCAGTGCGTGTCGGCTTGCGGTTTCGCGCCGTACGTCGGCGCGAGCGGTCAGGTCGCAGACCTGAGCGGTCCCGGGCTGGATGCCGGGAGGACGGTGCTCACGGCCAGTGACGGCTGCGTGTTCGATCGTGCGCAGACGAGTGTGCCCACGGTTCCACCGTGCAAGGACACGCCGCTGCAGGGTAACCCTCCGGACATCCAAGCTCCGACGGTCCGGGTTACTCTCGACGTCGCGATCGGTGCGTTCGGGGCGATCGCGGTCGATTCAGTTCGCGTTCGCGAGACATGGACGGATCGCATGTGCTGGCGATGGGTACGAGCCGCTCAACCGCCCGATACCTGGCGTGACGTTCGCTGCATCATCCTGATTGTTTGACGCTCGCGCTCGTTCTACGCGCCGAAGTGATCCCGTCAGTATCGGGTCACGTCGGCGTGCAGCGGCTTGCGCGAGGCAAGCTCTCCGTGCGCGTGCGGTTCATCACATGTTCCATGCCGTCCGCCCCGACTCACGGCGCGACGCGTTCCCCATCTCGCGAGTGCATGATGCGAAACTCCCTTTCCCGACAGGCTCTCCACGCCCTGCTCCCCTCCATCGCGATCGTCGCATCGCTGGCTGGCTGCGCCGGGCAGCGACCGGACCCTCGAGCCGAGCTGGACGTTGCGTCCGCGCTCGGCCTTGCGGAGCCCATCGTCTTCCGGGTCGAGGCGGCGCCGCTCGATGAGCCCGATGACCCGGGGACCTCGGCTGGCACCCTCACGCGCATCGAGGCGGTGCGACTGGCCGCGATGACCTCCCCGGCGTTGCAGTCGGCGCTGGCGCGAGTCCGGATCGCCATGGCCGACTCGGATCAGACCCGGCTGCTTCCCAATCCCGTGCTGAGCGTTCTGCTCCGATGGGGGCCCGGCAAGCCGCAGATTGAGGTGTCGCTCGCTCAGGACATCGTTCAGGCCCTGCAGATCCCAACGAGAGCGCGGGCGGCTGACAACCGCCTGCGCAGCGCCGCCGCCGATGCCGTGACGATTGCGCTGAACGTGGTGGCGGAAGTGCAAGAGCGGTACGCCACGGTCCAGGCTCTTGAGTCGCTCGTTCCGCTCATCGCCGAGCGGCGCGACCTGCTCGGCAAGCTTGTGGGCACGTCCCGGGCACGTTTGAACGCCGGCGAGGGAACCAGGAACGATGTCACCACGCTGGAATCGCAGCGTGTCGAGCTGGAGGTGGAGCTCGCCGACAGCCAGCGCGCGCTCCGCGAGGAGCGGCTCCGCCTGGCCACGTTGATCGGCCGCCCCTCGTCCTCGGCGCTGTGGGCGGTCGAGCCATGGTCGGCTCCGACTGCGGCAGAAACGGACGAGCGCATCTGGCTTGCCATCGCGCTGAAGCGACGGCCTGAGATCCAGTCAGCCCTCTGGAAACTCGCGGCCCTGGGGGACGATATGGAATTGGTTCGCCTGCTGCCGTGGGAGGGAAGCACGGCGGGCGTCGACGCGACCCGCGACGATCGCTGGTTCGCGGGCCCCTCCGTGTCGAGCCCGATCCCCGTCTTCGACACGGGCCAGGCGCGGCGCAGCCGGGTGACGGCCGAGCAAATCGTGGCGAGGCACGAACTCACGCTCGCGAGCCGAAAGGTCGTCGAGGAGGTGCGGGTCGCGCTGCAGTCGCTCCACGCGTCCGCGGAGAACCTCCGTCGCGTGCGCGAGGAACTCTTGCCTCTTCAGCAGACGCGTCGCGATCAAGCCGAGGCGTCGTTCCGCGCGGGCCAGACCGACGTCACGCCGCTGCTGCTCGCGGAGCAGGATCTTCGCCTGTCGCGTGCGAAGGCCATCGATCTCGAGCGGCTCCAGTCGCTCTCGCTCACACGTCTGGAGCGAGCGATCGGTGGCGCGGGCGTCGCCGCGGACGTTCAACCCGTATCTCAAGCCGCTCACCGGTCCACTCCATGACCCCAGCCTCAAACGGTCCCAGAAAGCCTCAACCCCGATCCAGCCCACGTTTCCCTCCGAGACACCCATGATGAACGCAGAACGTTCCTCAACCCACCATCGCAGCCCACGTCCGCCTCTGCGTTCGCTGACGCTCACACTTGTCACGCTCGCGGCCACCCTGCTCTCGGTCGGCAGAAAGCGGGATGCAGAGGGCGAGAGTCAGCCGCAGCGCACGCCCGCCGCACAGGCCCACGATCACGCTGGGCACGACCACGGCGGCGGCGGTCACGGCGAGGGTGAGAAAGCGCACGCCGACGAGGTCACGCTCACGGCGGTCGCGATCGCTCGCTACGGCGTCAAGGACGAGGCTGCTCAGCTCTGGATCCTCAAACCCACCGTGGTCACGCCCGCTCGTGTCGCGTTCAACACCGAGGCGATGACGCATGTCGGGTCGCCGCTGCGGGGGCGAGCGGTCGAGGTGAAGGTCCGCCTTGGCGAAACGGCGAAGGCCGGGCAGGAGTGGTCATCATCGAGAGCCCGGAACTCGGTGAGGCGCAGGCCGATTACCTCCAGAAGAAGACCGCCGTGCTCACGGCTGGACCGACGGTCGACCTGAGCAAGATCGCCTGGGAGCGGGCCAAGGGGCTGACCGGTGCATGAGGGACGGGTTATGAGCGACTGCCGAAGAGGCCTTGATTGCCATCTTTGTTCACGCCGGGCTTGGCGGCAGCGGTGGCTGCACGGTTGGGCGAGGCGGACTTCGTCCGATTGGCGAATTCAGTGTGCGAGCCGGTTGCTCGCGCCTTCGGCGTGGTCGCCTCGGTGGGCGTGGCCTTCTTCGCGTGCTTCGGGCGCGCGGCGCGGCGGGCCTGCTCGCGCTGCACCATCCGCGCGGCCCAATCCTGGAGTACGGCGTGGACATCGCTCTGCGGCATGGCGGCGGCGAGCGCGACGGTCTGAGGGCCCTCGGGCGAGAGGTCGAGCAGCATCGCGAACTGGATTTTGGCGGCCTCGCGCCGGCCCGTCGCGCTCATGTATATGCCCGCCGCGCAACCGAAGGCGAGGGCCTCGCTGATGTGGAAGACTACGCGGGCGGGGTCGAAGTCGAAGAGGTTGAAGCGCGGGCCGCGCGGACCGGTTTCGAGGAGCGCGCGGGCCTCGGCGAGGCGCCCTTCCTGCAGCAGAAAGATCGCGTAGTTGCACACGCCGAAGAGATAGTCGGGAAACTCGCGCACGCAGGCGGCCAGCACGCGCTCGGCCTCGTCATGCTCCTCTCGCGTCATCAGCGCGGAATAGAGGTGGTTGCGCAGCACGGGGATCTGCGGGTGCTTGGCGATCAGGCCGCGCAGCTTCTCGACCTGCGCGGCGGGTTGCGCGTACATGGCCTGGTGCACGCGCTCGATGGCCTCGCGCTCGGCTGCGGGGAGCGCGTCGATCAGGGGGTCGGGGATCGGCTCGACGCTGATGGAAAAACTCTTGAGCTGGAGGCCCAACTTCTTCGCCTCCTCGCGCAGCCGCTCGCGGCGGGACATGACCGCGGGCGTGTCGGGGGCATGGTCGAGGGCCTGCATCTGGTTTATCAGCACGGCACCGGCGGCGCGTCGCTCCGGCGAGACGCTCGTGATGTCGGGCGCGGACGGGCTAGGCGCTGGCGCGCGGCGGGGGCGTGGGCTCATGAACGAAGTGTAGATTGCCGCGGCGAACGCCACGACAGTACCAACACGGTCCCGGCATGCCCCTTCACGCCCGAGATCGAAGATCGCGGCCAGCATCTCGCCCTCACGCTCCGCATCCAGATCAAACGCCACGACGGCCGCCGCGTGCTCCTGAACCCCGATGGTCACGACCTGCTGACGACGATCACGCCCGATGGCCGCCCGGTCGCGCGCGACCACCCCGTCCGCGCCATTGGCCTCGCCTTCGCGTGGCGCCGCGAACTTCTGCGGACCGAGGCCACGGTTGTGTCGGTGGCCCAACGAGCCGGTCTCACGGCTCCCCGCGTCCATGCCATGCTCAACCTCACCCAGCTCAGCCCGACGATCTTCAGGTCGGTCCTCACCGGCGCGCTTGGGTCGACAGTTGCCCTCGCCGACCTGCTCCGCGCCGCCCGGCACCTGGACTGGTCGCGCCAAGCCCGGGCCATCGGCGCATTAACCCCGCGGCCGATTGTCCAGCATGTGAAGAAACCCCGTTCGTGGACGCATTTTGGGGCGACGAAGCGAACCCCGTGGAGGTCTCGTCAGCGGCACTTCGACCGCGCTGGCCGACAGCGAGGTCCGAGTAGGTCGACCCGCGAATTCTGAACTGCCGAAATCGGCTCCGAGAGACTTTTCGGCGGAATCGGCCCGAAGGCGACCGAGTCGGCGGCTTGCCGGGTCTCTCGGCGCTCAAGACGCGCCGGATCTCGTGAGCAATCGTGAGGAAACGACAAAGCGGGAGACCCTCGCTCCCTCGTGGGGGTGAGAGTCTCCCGCTCAAGCGGAGAGGGGGGGATTCGAACCCCCGATACGGTTACCCGTATACAGCATTTCCAGTGCTGCTCCTTCAGCCTCTCGGACACCTCTCCGGAGCACCGGAATGGTCAGTTTAGCCCCGATCCGGGATTGCGGCCCGGCTCACCGGGATCCGCGCGCGACCATCCCAGCCGGACCGCCAGCAGCCGGCCGCGCGACCCATCCTGCACCCACGAAGCCGCGAGCCAGCCGACCGCGGCGCCCGCCACGACATCGGTCGGGTAGTGCGCCCCCAGCGCGACGCGAGCGAAGGCCACGCCCAGCGCCAGCGCGATCACAAGCGGACGCAAAGCGGGGTACCAGCGCGCCAACATCACGGACATCACCACGGCGCTGGCGGTGTGGCTGGAGGGCATCGACCACAGGTCCGAAGAAATGCCGCGCCAGAACTCCCACGCGTGCCGCAGCACCACCGAGCCGTCGTCCCGCGTGAGCGGGTACGTGCCGAACGGCCCGAGGATCATCGCGGGATCCTCGAACTTCGGGCGCGGGCGGCCGATGAACAGCTTCAGCGCGTGGTACGCCAGCGCGGCGAGCACCGCCGCGAGGGCCCAGTCCCAGAGGCGTGCGCGGCGGGCCCGATCCAGCAGGAAGACCGCCAGGGCCGCCACAAGGCTGCTCACGAGCTGGCCGTATTGCTGGGCCGCTTCCAATTCCCGACGCACGTCCCCGCCGAGACGCCACCCGCGCGCCGCGGCGCATATCGCTCCGTCCAGCGGCCACAGCACCACAAGCAGGGGCAGCCCCAGCACCATCGGGCGCGCCCACGACCGTCGGACCGGCTCGCGCGCCCATTCCCACACCGGGCCGAACGCCGCCCGCGCCGCAGCCCACGCCACGTGCGCGGCGCGGATCGGGCCCCACAACGTGCGGTTATAGTCGCGGGCTGTGCGGACGCTCGGCGAGATCATGTCGGCCCGGGACTCCCGCTGGTGGCGTGGGTGGTGCGCCGGCGTGCGCGGCGGCGCGGCGCTCGCGGCGTTGTGCCTGTCAGTGTACCTGCCCGGTCTCGCGGCCATCCCCCCCGTCGATCGGGACGAGGCAAGGTTTGCGCAGGCCAGCCGGCAGATGTTCGAGTCCGTCGCGCTGCCGGCGGGCGAGACCCGCGCCGGCTTCCACGCGGGCGGCCTGGCCGTGCCCATGGTGCAGGACCGCCCCAGGCTGAACAAGCCCCCGCTGATCTATTGGATGCAGGCGGCTTCGGCGGCGGTGTTCACGATGGGGGATCCCCGGCGGGACGCGATCTGGATGTACCGCGTGCCGTCGGTCGTGGGCGCGATGGCGGCCGTCCTGCTCACGTGGCGGATGGGGTGCTCGATGTTCGATGCGCGCGCGGCGTGGCTGGGGGCGGCGCTGCTGGCGGTCTGTCCCATGGTGGTCTGGGATGCCCACCAGGCCCGCGCGGACCAGGTGCTCCTCGCGTGCGCGGCGGGGACGCAGTGGGCGCTCTGGGCGTGCTGGCGCGGGGCCCGGGGAGTGAGCCGCGGCCGTTCCGCGCGCGCGGCGACGCTCTGGGTGTGCATCGGGTTGGGCGTGCTCGCAAAGGGGCCGATCGTTCCGATGGTTGCCGCGCTGGCCGCGCTGGCCCTGGGGCTGACCACGCGGCGCTGGGCGTGGATGCGGGCCACGCGACCCCTGCTCGGGGTGTGCGTGGTGCTGGTGATGGTCGCCCCGTGGCTGCTGCTGGTCGCCGGGCACGTGGGCTGGGAGCGCTACCTGCGGGTTGTTTTCGATGAGACCATCGGGCGCAGCGCGGAGGCCAAGGAGGGCCACTGGGGGCCGCCGGGGTATCACCTGGCGTTGCTGGCGGTGCTGCTGTGGCCGGGCTCGATGCTGACGGCGAAGGGCGTCGCGCGCGCGTGGCGTCTGGCGCGGGGCCGGTGGGCGCGCGGGGAGGCGGGCCGCGCCTGGATGCGGGGGCGGGACGCCGAGGTGTTTTGTCTGGCGTGGGTCGTGCCGTCGTGGGTCGTTTTCGAGGCGATCGGGACGAAGCTGCCTCACTACACGCTCCCGCTGTACCCGGCGCTGGCGCTGCTGAGCGCGCGGGCGGTGTTCGCGGCGGGGACCGGACGGCTCAGCGGATTGACCACGATCGGGAACCGCTTCGGACTGGGGTTGTGGCGGTGGGGGGCGTTCGTCCCGGCGTCGCTGCTTTCCGTCGTTCTGCTCGTCGCGGCGATCCGCCCGGAACGGATCGCGGAGTGGGTGGTTTTCGACGGCGTGAGCCGGGGAACGCTCGTGCTCGGCGCGGCGGGGCTGATCGGGGCGGGCGCGACGCTGTGGATGTCCGGGCGGGCGATCCGCGGCGGGGGGTACGTCGGGGCGCAGCTGCTGGGTATTCTGGCGGCGATCGGCGTGGCGTTCGCGGCCACGCGGGCCGTCGCGCCGGCGCTGGCGCCGGGCGAGATGAGCAGGCGGATCGCCGGGGGCATCCGGTCCGCGGATGCGACCGGGTGGCGCCCGCTGGCGTCGCTGTACCACGAGGACAGCCTGATTTTCCAGATGCGCGGGCGCGTGGAGCGGATCGAGCGGGGCGAACTCTTGGCGCACCTGCGCGCGCACCCCCACGCGTTGCTCGTGATCACGGGGCGGGGCCTGACGGACGAGGAGCGCCGGCGCATGAGGCTGCTCATGAGTTTCAGCCGGGCCCTGGGGCGGGGGCCCGTCCCGGAGCCGGAGTATCAGATCGTGGGGGTCCGGGAGCCGCATTGAATGGCGCACGAAGCGGCGAGCACGAACGAACCGGCGCGGCCCAGCGGGATCCTGCTGGTGGACAAACCGCGCGGCATGCACGCGACGTCGATGGACGTGTGCCGGCAGGTAAAGGGGAGCCTGTTCCGTGCGGGGTGGCCCAAGTCGCTGAAGGTCGGGCACGCGGGGACGCTCGATCCGCTGGCGTCGGGGCTGGTGATCGTGCTGGTGGGCAAGGCGACGCGCCTGTGCGAGGGCCTGATGGGCGGCGAGAAGGAGTATCTCGCGCAGGTGGACCTCTCGATGACCTCCACGACGGACGACCTGGAGGGCGTGCTGTCGAGGGTGGACGTGCCGAGCCCCCCGGACGCGGCGGCGGTTCGGCGCGCCCTCGACGCGATGACGGGGACGATCATGCAGCGCCCGCCGGTTCACTCGGCGATGAAGGTTGACGGTCGGCGCGCGTACACGTTGGCGCGGCGCGGGGCGATCGACGAGCTGCCGGCGCGCCCGGTCCTGGTTCACGCCATTGACCTGATCGACTGCACGTTCCCGGGTCTGACGCTGCGGGTGCGCTGCGGGCGGGGCACGTACATCCGTTCGCTCGCGCGCGACCTGGGCCGGTCGCTGGGGGTCGGCGGCGTGCTGGTGGCGTTGCGGCGCACCGCGATCGGTCCGCACCGCGTGGAGCGGGCGGTGAGGCTCGATGCCCTGGATCGGGAAGGCGTGGTGGGTCGCCTGATCCCGTTCGACCCGGAGGCCGACGCCGCCGACGGGAATGAAAAAGGCCCGCCGGGGGGCGGGCCTTGAATCCGATCGTGTGCATGGCGGGCGGCGGTCAGCTTCCGACGGCCTTGTCCTTTTCACCCTTGGCGGGCTCGGCCTTCACCTTGCTGTGCTTGGCGACCATGGCGGGGAACTCGTCGTCGAGCGGGTTGCCGATCCACGCGATCGTGCCACCGGCATCGACGATGAACGCGCACGGGATGCCGTTCTGGTTCGCGGGCCTCATCCACGCGTCCGTCATGGCGCGTTTCGAGTCGTAGGCGACGGCGTACTTCATCTTGTCGCCCTGAGCCTGGACGAACTTCTCCAGGACCGAGAGGCGATCGTCGTTCTTGGGGTCCTTCTGCCGTTCGCTGGAGGCCACGCCGATGAACGTGACGTCGGTGTGCTTCTTCTGCAGCTCGGTGAGGTGCGGGATGCTCTCGCGGCAGGGCGGGCACCAGGTCGCCCAGAACTCGACGACGTAGGCCTTGCCTTTCTCGAAGCCGGCCACGCTCTCGCCCTTCACCCACTTGTCGACGGTGATGGCGGGGGCCTTGTCGCCGACCTTGAGCGTCGGGGCGGCCGCCTTGCCCGGCTGCGCCGCCGGCGCGGGTTTGGCCGCCTCCGGTTTCTTTTCGGTCTGCGCCCACGCGGACGAGGCCGCCAGGGCGAGCGCGCCCGCGGCGATCAACATGCGATTCTTCATGATCGTGCTCCTGGCTCGCGTGGCGCGGCGGGGGAGCCCGCCGCGTGCCCCGCGGGGCCGGTTTCAGTTCTTGGAGGACTCGTATTCCTTGAGGGTCTTCTCGAGTTCGGCCTTCATGCTCGCATCGGCGAGCCCGATGGCCTTCTTCTGGGTCTCGATCGCCTTGGCCTTGTCGCCCTTGAGGAAGTACACGCGGGCGAGGGTGTCGAGGATGGCCCCGTCCTTGCCGCCGGACGCCTCGACCGCGCCCTGGGCCGCCTTCATCGCGATGTCGAGGTCCTTCTTCTCAACGCCGCCGTCGGGATCGACGATGGTCCAGGCCAGGCTGTTGAGCATCATGGTGTTGCCCTTGGCCTTGCCCTCGAGAATCTCGCGGGCCACGCCGTAGGCCTTGTCGTAGTTCTTCTCCTGGGTCAGCATCACGCTGAACTTGGTCATCATCCAACCGGGCCCGCCCTCGGGGTTTTCCTTGATCATGCCGTCGAGGATCGCGTAGGCCTCGTCGAATTTCTTGTCCTGGATGGCCTTGCTGAGCTTGCGCTGCGCGCCCATCGACTGGGCCTCCGCCGCCTGGGCCTTGGCGTATTCCTCGATCGCGGCCTTGCGGTCGAAGGTCCCGTCCATGACCTTCGCCAGCGTGGCGTCCATGTTCATGGGGTGGCCGGCGTACGCGATGTACCCCTCACGGTCGACGATGAACGCGCACGGGATGCCGTTCTTTCCCGCGGCCTGCATGAAGGCCTTGTCCATCGCCTTGCCCGGGCCGTCGTAGGCCACGGTGTACGACATGCGGTCGCCCTGTCCCTTGACGAACTTCTCCACCTTGGCGTACGTGTCGGGCTTGTACTCGCGCTCCTCCCAGATGTTGGTGCCGATCACGGTCAGGCCCTTGTCCTTGTACTTGGCCTGGGTCTCGCTGAGGTGGGGGAACGCCGCGACGCACGGGCCGCACCAGGTGGCCCAGAATTCGACGATGTACGCCTTCCCCTTCTCGTAGCCGGTGACGGGCTCGCCCTTGACCCACTTCTCGACCTGGAGCGAGGGGGCCTTGTCGCCCACCGTCAGGGGGCGAGGTTCGGCGGGCTTCCCGGCCGGGGCCTCCGTTTTTTTCTCCGTCTGGGCCATCACGGACGAACCGGCACAGGCGATCAGCCCGGCCGCCAGAAGCGCACGAACCAGCATGGGTTGCTCTCCGATGAGTGTGAGAACGGTCAGGGCCGGCGCGCATCGCCCCGGCGGGAATTCCGTTTCCCTATCCCCAAGAATAGGCGGCCGCGGCGTGGTCGGCTTCGGATCCCCATCTGGAAACCAAGGTGGTGGGCAGGCTATTCCCCGGTCGTTTCCGCGATGTAGTTGGGTGATTCCTTGGTGATGCGGATGTCGTGGGGATGATTCTCCACCACCGTCGCGGCGGTGACCTTGCAGAACCGGGCGTCGCGGCGGAACTCATCGATGTTCCGGCAGCCGCAGTAGCCCATCGAGGCCCGGACCCCGCCCACCATCTGGTAGACGAACTCGGCGAGCGTGCCCCGATACGCGACCATGCCCTCGACGCCCTCGGGCACGAACTTCCGCTGCGCCTTGGTCTGCTCGGGTCCCTGCTGATAGCGGTCGGCCGAGCCCGCCTTCATGGCGCCCTCCGAGCCCATGCCGCGATAGACCTTGTACCGCCGGCCGTGACGGATGACGGTCTCGCCGGGGGCCTCGTCCAGGCCGGCGAACAGGGACCCCATCATGACCGCGTGCGCCCCCGCGGCGAGCGCCTTGGCGATGTCGCCGGACTGCCGGACGCCGCCGTCGGCGATCACCGGCACGCCGGATCCCGCGACGCCGCGCACGGCCTCCATCACGGCGGTCAGCTGCGGCACGCCCACGCCGGTCACCACGCGGGTGGTGCAGATGGACCCGGGCCCGACGCCCGCCTTGATGCCGTCGGCGCCGGCGTCAACCAGGGCCCGGGCCGCCTCGGCGGTGGCGACGTTGCCGGCGATCACCTCGATGCCGTGGGTCTGCTTCAGCGTGCGCACGGTGCGCAGGACGTTCTCGGAGTGGCCGTGGGAGGTGTCGACGACCAGCACGTCGGCGTCCGCGGCGATGAGGGCGGCGGCCCGTTCGTACTGATCGACGCCCACCGCCGCGCCGCAGCGGAGACGGCCGCGCGCGTCGGCGCAGGCGCGGGGGAACTGCGAGAGCCGGTCGATGTCCCGCATGGTGATGAGCCCGGCCAGGCGGAACTGCGCGTCCACCAGGAGGAGCTTCTCGACCTTGTTGCGGTTGAGGATGAACGTGGCCTCGTCCAGGGTCGTGCCGGGCGGGGCGGTGATGAGCCCGGCGGAGGTCATGACCTCGCCCACCGGCGTGGTCTCGTCCTCGACGAATTTCAGGTCTCGACGCGTGAGGATTCCCAGCACCTTGCCCTTGGCGGCGCCGCCCTCGGTCACCGGGAAGCCCGAGACGTTGTACCCGGCCATGAGCTGGCGAGCCCGGCCGACGGTGTCGGCGGGCGAGAGCGTCTGGGGATCCAGGATGACGCCGTTGGCGGAGCGCTTGACCTTGCTGACCTCGCGGGCCTGGGCCTCGATGGGCATGTTGCGGTGGATGATCCCGATCCCGCCCTCCTGCGCCAGCGCGATGGCCAATGCGGCCTCGGTCACGGTGTCCATCGGCGCGGAGACGAGCGGGATGTTCAGCGGGATGGAGCGGCTGAGGCGGGTGATCGTCTCGGTCTCGGCCGGGACAACGGCGCTGTAGCGGGGAATGAGCAGCACGTCGTCGAAGGTCATGCCCTCGAGGACGATCTTGGAAGTGGCCGGGGTGGAGAGGTCGGGCGCTTCGGCTCGGCAGGCGGAACGCGCGCCGTTGACGGATGAGGCTTCCATGTACATTTATGGAGGGCGCGGCGGGGTCAGTCAACCCCGGGCGCGGCGGCGCGGCCCAAGATCACGCGGTGCCCGACCAACCAACCGCCCCCTTGGGGTACCATCCCGGGCGTCGGCGCGCTCCGAACCCTTCCAAGGAACGAACAATGGCCCGTACACGATCCCGCGTCCGCTCTCGCCGTCCCGCGGGGAAGATCGCGCGTGAACGCCGCGCCTTGGCGTCCGATCACGGTCCGGCGCCGACCCTGACCCGGGGCGCGGCGCTGGGTGCGGCGGCGCTGCAGCGGGCCGAGTGGCTGCTCACGAGCGGGCAGGGCGCGTTCGCGATGGGCACGGCGCTCGGCCCGGCCACGCGCCGCTACCACGGGCTGTTGATCGCGTCGCTGCGTCCCCCGGTGCGAAGGGTGATGGCGCTCAACGCCGTGGCCGACACGCTCACGCTCGAACCGGGCACGACGCGCGAGCGGCGGGTGCCCCTGACGAGCTTCGTGTTCGCCGGGAGCAATCACGCCGAGCCGGACGCTTCGCCGACGCTGTCCCGGTTCGAGCGCGACCTCTCATGCCGCTGGGTTCACGAATGCGAGGGCGTGGAGGTCGTGCGTCAGGTCCACGTGATCCGCGACGCGAACGCGGTGGAGGTGGCGTACACGATCCGTGGGTTGGCCGTGCCGGCGCGGCTCTCGCTCAGCCCGCTCGTCTCGCTGCGGGATTTTCATTCGCTGCTGCGCGACGACCGCGCGCCGGCGTCGATCGCCATGTTCCAGGTCGAGGCCGAGGCCGCCCGCGCGATGGTCCGGCGAGACGGCGTTGCCCTCGACATCCGCGCGGATCGCGGCACGTTCGAGCGGGCGCCGCACTGGTGGCACAACTTCGAGTACCGGCTGGAGCGCGAGCGCGGCTACGACTTCGTCGAGGACCTCTTCTGCCCCGGCTCGTTCCACGCCGAGTTGCCCTTCGCTCCCGCCGGCGCGGCCCGCGGGACGCGTCGGGAGTGCGTGGTCACGCTCGCCGCGTCGGTTGGCGAAGCTCCCGCTCGCGCATCGGCCGCGGACCGGGCGGCCCGTTCGGCCCGACTGAGCGGCTGCGTGCGGGCGCTGATCTCGGGCCTGCGCGAATCGGTCGGCGACGACGAGGACCGGCGCACGCTCGCCCTGCTGGCCGTGGCCGCGGACGACTTCATCGTCCGGCGCGCGCCGCTGGAGAGCGCCCGCCCGCCCCGGGCCGGCACGACCATCATCGCGGGCTACCCGTGGTTCGCCGACTGGGGACGCGACGCGCTGATCGCGCTGCCGGGGTTGCTGCTGGAGACCGGGCGGCACGCGGAGGCCCTCGGCGTGCTGCGCACGTTCGCCGAGTTCGTGCGCGACGGGCTGGTGCCCAACGTGTTCGACGACTACACCTCCGAGCCCAAGTACAACACCGCGGATGCGCCGCTCTGGTTCATCCACGCCTCCTGCGCGTACCTGCGGGAAGCCCGCGATCGGCGCGCCTTCGACGCGGCCCTCCTGCCCGCCTGTCTTGCGATCGTCGCCGGATACCGCAAGGGCACGCACCACCACATCCGCGTCGATCCCGTGGACGGCCTGGTCGCCGCCGGCGACCCCGCCACGCAGCTCACCTGGATGGACGCCCAGCGCGACGGCGTGACCTTCACCCCACGCCACGGCAAGCCCGTCGAGATCAACGCGCTGTGGTACAACGCGCTCATGTCGCTCGCCGCGGCGACCAGGGGCAAGGCTTCAAAGGAGCTGCTGGCCGCGGCCGATCGCGTTGCCGCGTCGTTCCGCGCCAAATTCTGGAACCCGGGCGCGGCGTGCCTCTACGACACCCTCCCGGGTAACGACGACCCCAACTGGCCGGCGGACGGGTCCGTACGGCCGAACCAGATTCTCGCCGCGTCGCTCCCCCACTCGCCGCTGAACCGCACGCAGCAGAGGGCGGTGCTCGAGACCGTGGCCGAGCGGCTGTACTCGCCCCTGGGTGTGCGGACGCTGGCGCCCGGCTCTCCCGCGTACGCGCCCCGCTACGAGGGCACGATGTTCCAGCGCGACGCGGCGTACCACAACGGCACCGCCTGGCCGTGGCTCAGCGGCCTGTTCGCGGAAGCGGTCCTGCGCGTGGGCGGGTTCTCGGAGAAGTCGCGGCGCGACGCGCGCCGGGCCATCCAGCCGTTGCTCGCGTACCTCTCGGTGGGCGATTGCCCCGGCCACCTTCCGGAGATCTTTGATGCCGAGGGGACCGATCACGCGCCGCAGCGCCCGCAGGGTTGCCCCGCGCAGGCGTGGTCCCTCGCCACGTGCCTGCGCGCGTTCCGCCTCATCCTCGCGGAAAAAGAGTGACGGTCCTCGGGCCGCGCGGCCCGGTCCCGGCCCCGGTCCGTGCCGCAGCGCTCAGCGGTGCTCGCCCTCGTCGAGCAGCATGCGCGCGTGATCGGGCGTGATCGAACCCTCGGCCACGTACGCGGCGATCTCGCGCCGCGACTGCTCGCGCTGCTTGTTCTTCGACGCCGCGTACACCATGCCGGCGATGATCCCCACGATCGGCACCGCGAACGCGCCCCCGACCGCGATCAGTTGGATGAGCCCCTCGGGGACATCCGCGAAGGCCAGCGTCACACCCAGCATCGGTCCGTTCATGGTTGTGCCCTTTCGTGGTGGTCCGAGGCCGCGCCGACCGGACCCGCCCGTTCACGAGCGATTGAGAACCCCGTTCTCGCCCGCGGCCATCAGGCGGGTCGCGTCGTCCGGCGAGATCGTTCCCTCCGCCACATAGGCGGCGATCTCCCGACGCGATTGCTCGCGGTGCCGGGCCACCGCCGTGTTGTGGACATACCCGCCGATGATCGCGACCAGGGCCACCAGCACGCCGCCGGCGATGGCAAAGGCCACGATCGCTTCGTCCGAGCCTCCCAGGGTCAGCATGGTCGAGGTTCCTTCTTCATGAGTGATGGGGCGATTCGCCCGCCTTCATCAGTCGCTCCCCCTGCTCGGGCGTGAGCGATCCCTCCGCGATGTACGCGGCGATCTCCCGCCGCGTCCGCTCGCGCTGCCCGCCCCTGATCACGGACGCGACCTGCTTGCCCAACCAGATCAGCGTCACCGCGCCGATGACGAGCACCCACACGAATTGCTCGCTCTCCGCGAAACTCCCCAAGGCCATCATCGCCAAGCTCCTGGGTCCACCCACCCTGGTCATCACCGAGAATCCGACCCGATGTTCAGGGCGTCATTCGGAATCCACTCGATTCTATTTCAAGATCGGCACAAGGCTCGGGACTGCCTCGCGTCGCCGCGGTATCGAAGCGCGATTCCCAGTCCCCCCCCCCCCCCAGGTTCCTTCGTCCAGCACGAACCCGGCGGCGTACGTCACATTGCCGGTGCTGGACCGGCATCCAATCAGATTCGTCACTCTATCAGAGTTATGGGACGTTTATCGGAGCCTCCTAGGACGCCTTTCTTGCGCTATCTCTTTGCCAGTCGCGCGTAGACCATCGCGATCCAAGGCGAGTAGAACTCAAAGGCAGGACCATGTTCGCTCGTTGTGACCGTGTCGGAATCACCCGACACCGGGTTGCGAAACGACGCGCCCGCGTGCCGCGTCACAACGTCCGGCGGCGGCGCGAACTCCGAGAAGCCCAGGTCGAGTATGGCGCGGGGCGCCTCGCGTGTCAGTCGCAGGGTCAGTCGGTTCATGTTCTCGCCGTCGCTCATCCCCTTCTCTTTCCCCAGCATGTCGAACGAGAGTTTGTCCGCGTCGAACCGGAGCCGCGAGCGGTCCCGCAGCCACACGTCCGCGATGTCCCGCGTGCGCACCCGCATGCGGGTCGACCGGCCGGCGTCGCCGGGGGCCACCGCCGCGCGGATCAGCGTCAGTTCGGGATCGAGCGTGGTGAGCGTGCGGTCCACGGGGGTCACGCTCGTGGTGCGGGCCGTGTTCTCGAGGCGGGCCCGAACGATGATCGCCACGTCGCGCATGCGCAGGCCCATAGGCTCGCCGCGCCAAGGGCGTGCCAGGTACATCGCCTCGGTCGCTCCCGCCGCGGGCTCCAGCGACTTGACGCGGAAGGGCTCGCCCATCGATCCGAGCTGCGCGCGCGTGGGCGCGAGCGCGGCGATCCCTCGTTCGTTCAGGGCCCGCGCCATCTCCTTGGCCGTTTCGGCATCGGCCACCGCCAGGATGCAAGGGGGCTTTCGCCTGGAAACCAACATGCCGTGCGAGGGATCCATGCCGCACGCCGCGGCGAGCACGGCGACGCGGTCGGGCCCGGCGACGGGCCCCCAGTCCGCGACGCTGAGGTAACCGCGTCCGTCCTTTCCGGGGCCGCGTGCCCCCGCGTGGGGCGTGATCGTGACGCGGTTCATGCGCGCGGCTCCGACCCGGGCTCCGCCGGTTTCCATCCCGCCCCGCACTCCGGGCACCGGTCGGCCCGCGGCAGGTTCCGCATGTCGTACCCGCAGGCATCGCAGTACCCCATCAGGTACCGCTTGCGGCGACGGGCCATGAGCGCGAAGAGCACGCCGGGCCCGAGCGAAAACGTACCGACCGATGCGCACAGAACCAGGGAAAGAAACGTGCCCGAGTCGCAGTAGCAATCGTGCCGCCTGCGGATCATGACGTCCACGGGGATCGTGCACGCCGTCTCCAGCAGCGTGCCCGTGAAGAGGATCGCCGCCGTCCGCGCCAGCAGCGAGTCTTTGGGTAGTTTCGACCGCAGACAGAACGCCCAGATCACGGGCGTCAGGCAGGCCCAGACGCCCGCGAGCAGCAGCAGGAGCACACCCGGTTCCAGGCCCGAGATCTCGATGCCGCACAATTCCAGGATCGCGTGGGCGACACCCCCCGCCCCGATGATCAGCCCCGCGCCGGCCAGCGCGCCCATCGCCAAGCTGAGGCGCACGTCCCAGCCCCGGGACCGGGCCGGGAACGGCCGGCGCGCGGGCAGCAGCATCAGCCCCTGCGCGATCGTGAGGATCAACGCCCACGCGCCCATGAGCATCAGGTACTCGGGGTCGCGGAACGACTCCAGGACCACGTCGAGCGTCACACCGTCGCTGATCACACGCGGCGCGACCATCACGAGCAGCCCCTGCGCCAGCCAGTATCCGGCGACCAGGCCGGCCCGGATCAGCACGCGTCGTTTCCGCGCGTTCGGGTCCCCGTCCATGGCTCATTGTTGCGCGCGAAACAACCGGGAGGGGAACCTCCCGGTCGCTCGTGACCGTGTCTGGTTGCCTGCTCAGTCCCGGCGGCCGTGGTGGCGGCCGCGATCGTGGCGGTCGTGGTGCCGGCGCGGCGCCGCTCGTCCCCGATCACCATCGTCGTCTCGGTCCATGCGCGGGCGTCGCGCTTCCGGGCCGGCGTCGCGGTCGTCACGATCGGATCGGAACCTGGGCGCGCCAAAGGGAGGCCCGCCGGGTCCGCGCTCGTGCATCATCGGGCCGCGCGGACCGGGACCATTCCGGGGTCCGTCGAATCGGCGTTCATCCTGATCGTGCCCGCCGCGACCGAACGGGCCCCGTGGGGGTTGAGGCGGGGGTGGCATCATGCCCCGGCCGCGCGCGCCGTCCCAGCGGTCGCCCGCACGCGGACCGCCCCGGTCGTCGCCTCGGGCATCGTCCCGGAAGCGCCCGTGTGGCGGGAGATCGACCCGATTGCCGGGCCCGCGTTCATCCGTCCACGGCATCGGCGCGCGCCGGGCACGGTCGTCCGGCCCCGATGCGCGCGCACGCGGCCCGCGGGGGCCACCCTGATCGGGCCGGGAATGTCGATCGAATTCGCGCATCCGCTCCCGGGGCTCGCGGCGGTCCTCATCGGCGTCGGGTCGTTCGTCGCGTCGGAATTCGCGGCGTTCGATCTGCCGCTCTTCTCGGAATTCGCGGCCGCGCCGGTCCGGCGCGGCGCCGCCTTGAGCCCGATCGGCCAGGCCGGGAGGCGGGGGCGGGGCGGGTGGGACATCCGCCGGCGCACTCTGCGCCAAGACGATCGACGCGGGAGCGGCCAGCAGGGCGGTGGCGAGCAAGAAATTCCTGAGATTCCGCACGAGATACTCCTTCGAGCTGGGTGATCGGGAAGAAGGGCCGCCGCGTGGGCGGACCTCGGCATGCGTAACGCCGTCGGCGGAGCGGCATTGCCTTCGTTGCGGGTATGCTGCCCACGCACCCCAAACTTCTTTTATCTGGTGGAGCGAGGCATGGTTCGCGCGCGCACGACGACGTTTCTGTTCCTGATCCTGTGTCTCCGCGGGTGGCCGTCCGCGGTTGCTCAATCCCCAACAAAAGCGATCGGCCCGGCCGAGGTCTCGGCATCGCAAGCCGTCAGCCCCATGCGCGTGGGAGACGTGTACACCGAGCACCTCGTTGACCCGGAGGGAATCGACGAGCCGCATCCGAGGTTCACGTGGGAGTTATCAGACGATCGCCGGGGTGCGCGTCAATCGGCGTATCGCATCGTGGTTCGGTTGCGTCCGAGTGGGTTGATGGGTCAGGGGCCGGCCGTCCCGAATTGGGACGAGGCCGCTCCCGACGTGGTGTGGGATTCGGGCCAGGTGGCGTCGGACGCGACAGCGTTGGTGATGTACACGGGCCGGGATCTCGAAGCGGGCAAGCCCTATTGGTGGTCGGTGCGGGTCTGGGACGAAGCCGGGCGCGGATCCGCGTGGAGCGCGCCGGGCCGGTTCTCAATGGGTCTGTTCGAGCGCGGGCAGTGGGGAGCGAAGTGGATCGGAGAGGACGCGGACCCGCCCGTGGTCGAACCCGGGCGCAACGGGTATCACTCCGAAATGGTCGATGTCCAGGACACCGCCAAGTGGGCGACGCTCGATCTGGGCGCCGCGAAGCGGTTCGACGCGCTCCGGCTGCATCCGGCACGTCCGTTCAATTGGCGGGGTGACCGGCCGGGATTTCTCTTCCCGTTGCGGTTCAAGCTGGAGGTGAGCGATGCCGCGGACTTTCCGCCGACGGCGACCCGGATGGTTCTGGACCGGACCGGAGCGGACGAGCCGAATCCGGGGGCCGAGGCGCGGGCGTACGCCCTGCGCGAGCCGGTCTCGGCGCGATATGCGCGGCTGACCGTGACCAGGCTGACGCCGCGTGAGGGCGGGCAGTTCGGTTTCGCGTTGGCGGAGATGGAGCTGGCGGAGGGGGCGAGCGTGGTTTCGGGCGGTGCGGCGGTGACGTCGAGCGACTCGACCGAGACCAACGGGTGGTCGCGGGCGTTCCTGAGCGATGGTCGTCTGGAGTCGTATGCCATGCGCGGATCGCACGCCTTGCCGGGCGTTCGGGTGCGGAAGGAGTTTTCGTTGCCGGCGGGGCGGCGGGTCGCGCGCGCGGTGCTGTACGCGACGGCGCGGGGCGTGTACGAGGCGCACCTGAACGGCGCGGGCGTGGGCGACCGCGTGCTGGCGCCGGAGTGGACGGACTATCGCAAGCGGATCCAGTACCAGGCGTACGACGTGACCGGGCTGATCAGGGACGGTGCGAACGCGCTGGCGTTCGACCTGGGCGATGGGTGGTACGCCGGTCGGCTGGGCATGTTGGCGAGTCTGACGGGGGGCCCGGGGCGGGGGTTTTACGGCCGCACCCCCAGCGTGATGGCTCGGCTGGCCATCGAGCTCGACTCCGGCGAAACGCAGACGGTGGTGACGGACTCGAGCTGGTCGTGCACGTCCGCCGGGCCCAACCGATCGGCCGACCTGCTTGACGGGCAGGTGGTCGATGGCCGCATGGAGACGCCGGGGTGGACGCGGGCGGGCTTCGGCGGGGCGGGGTGGTCACGGGCGCGGGTGTGCGATGACCCGGGCGCGGCGCTGGTGGCGCAGCCCAACGAGCCGCTGCGTGTGGTGGAGGAGTTGACGCCGACGGCCCTGACCGAACCGGCGCCCGGGGTGTACGTGTTCGACATGGGGCAGAACATGGTGGGGTTCTGCGAGCTCAGGGTGCGCGCGCCCGCGGGCACGGAGATCCGGCTTCGTCACGCCGAGGCGGTGCTGCCGGACGGGCCGATCTACACGGACAACCTGCGGGGGGCGCCGCAGGTTGACCGGTACATCGCGTCGGGAGGGGCGGACGAGCGGTTCGCGCCCCGGTTCACGTACCACGGGTTCCGGTACGTGGAGGTGACGGGCCTGCCGTCGCGTCCGGAGCGGACGGACCTGACGGGGAGGGTGGTGACGAGTTCCGTGCGCGGCGCGGGGTCGTTCGAGTGCTCGGAAGCGATGCTCAACCGTCTGTGGAAGAACATCCAGTGGACGCACCGGGCGAACCTGTTCAGCGTGCCCACGGATTGTCCGCAGCGGGATGAGCGTCTGGGGTGGACGGGGGACATCCTGGTGTTCGCGCGCACGGCGTGCTTCAACGCGGGCATGGCGGCGTTCATCGGGAAATGGACGGCGGACCTTCGCGACGGCCAGACGGAGGACGGGCGATTCTCGGACGTGGCGCCGCACTTCGCGCCGCCGGATCGCCCGCACGCGTTCACGGGCGTGCCGGCGTGGGGCGACGTCGGGGTGTTCCTGCCGTGGGACGCGTGGGAGTGGTACGGCGATGCGCGCACGCTGGAGCGGAACCTGGCGGCGATGGAGCGCTGGGTCGCGTTCATCACCCGGCACAACCCCGACGGCCTGTGGCGGAAGGAGCGCGGGAACGACTACAACGACTGGCTCAACGGGGATACGCTGCGTTACACGGGGTACCCGACCAAGGGCGGGAGCATCCCGAACGACGTGTTCGCGACCGCGTTCTACGCGCGTTCGGCGTGGATCGTGGGCCGGGCGGCGCAGGTGCTCAAGCGCGCGGACGTCGCGGAGCGTCACGAGGCGCTCTTCACGAAGGTGCGGGAGGCGTTCAACCGCGCGTTCGTCAAGGACGACGGGACCATCCTGGGCGACACGCAGGCGGGGTACGCGCTGGCCCTGAACTTCGACCTTCTGCCCGAGGCGGCGCGGGCGCGGGCGGTGACAAAGCTGCTGGCGGGCCTGGACCGGTACGACGGGCAGATGTCCACGGGATTCCATTCGACGCACCGGATGATGATCGAGCTGACGGAGTCCGGGCACGCGGACCGTGCGTACGCGCTGGCGACGTCCACGCGCTTCCCCGCCTGGGGGTACGCCGTGAAGAACGGCGCGACGACCATCTGGGAGCGGTGGGACGGCTACGTGCGCGAACGGGCCACGCCCGAGAACCCGAAGGCGGCCTTCCAGGACCCGGGCATGAACTCGCTGAATCACTGGGCCTTCGGCGCGGTGGGGGAGTGGATGTTCCGCACCATGCTGGGGATCAACCCCGATCCCGAGAGCCCGGGCTGGGGGCGGATCCGGCTGCGGCCGATCCCGGGGGGCGAGATCGGCTGGGTCCGGGGCGAGCACCGAACGATCCGGGGCATGGTTCGCTCGGCGTGGAAAGTCGAGGGGGGCGTGTTGACGTACGAATGCACGGTGCCGCCGAACGTGGTCGCAGCGCTCGAGCTTCCGGCGGAAGATCCGGCGGGCGTGACCGAGAGCGGGCGCGTGCTGCGCGAGGCGCCTGGGGTCGAGGTCCTCGACGGCGCGGGCGGGGCGGGCTCGCTTCGCTGCCGGCTCAGCTCGGGGTCGTTCTCGTTCCGGGTTCCCCTGAGCGGCGGGGCGACGAAGCCGCGGACCGCCGCGCCGCTCACGGTCGAGTCGTTCCGTCCGCTGTCGCTGCGTGGCGAGGGCGGGCGCGAGTTGCCGTACCGGCTCTT
Source organism: Phycisphaerae bacterium (assembly GCA_016794925.1). Taxonomy (GTDB): domain Bacteria; phylum Planctomycetota; class Phycisphaerae; order Phycisphaerales; family UBA1924; genus JAEUIW01. The sequence continues at coordinate 26,988 of JAEUIW010000020.1, read as the reverse complement.
TGACCCGCGGACGGAGGGGCGCGCGTCCCCGGCGGACGGGTTCCCGCTCGTGGTGTTCCTGCACGGGATGGGCGAGCGGGGAACGGACAACCTGCTGCAGCTCACGCACAAGGAGTTCCTGACGCTGGCGACGCCGGAGGCGCGGGAGCGGCACCCGGCCTTCGTGGTCGCGCCGCAATGCCCGCCGGACCTGGTGTGGTCCGATGTGCTCGCGGATCCGTCTCGCGAGCTGGGCGCGCGGCCCAGCCCGGCGCTGGCGCTGGTCAAGGAGCTGATCGAGCGCCTGACGGGCGAGCTGCCGATCGATTCGCGGCGGGTGTACCTGACGGGCCTGTCGATGGGCGGGTACGGGACGTGGGAGGCGCTGGCACGCTGGCCCGAGCTGTTCGCGGCGGGCGTGCCGATCTGCGGCGGAGGCGATCCGGCGAGCGCGCGTCGGCTTGCGTCGATGCCGGTCTGGGCGTTCCATTCATCGGACGACCGGGTGGTGCCGGTGGGGCTGACGCGCCGGATGGTCAACGCGATGACCGCCGCGGGCGGCGCGCCCACGTACACCGAGTACGCGGACAAGGGCCACGCGTCGTGGATCGCGGCGTACGCCGAGCCGGGGCTGGTCGAGTGGCTGTTCGCGCAGCGGCGCCCGCCGCGGGGTCGTTCGCCGCGGGCCGACGCGGCGGCCGGGAGTGTGTCCCTGGTCCGGCGGAGGCGTCGAGCCGATACTTGATCCGTGGACCGACGATGGGCGCACAGGTCGAGCGCGGGCGTGTTGGCGGCGCTGAGCGTGTTCGCGGCGACGAGCGCGGGACAGCCCCTTTCGGTCGAGTACCGCAATTCGGTGGTTCTGAATGGGACGGCTACCGACCAGTTCGGGAGCACGTTCGCGATCGCCGGGTTGTCCGGGCTGTCGCACGCGGCGGGCACGCGGTGGTGGGCGGTCATGGACAATTCGAGCAAACTGGTGCGGCTGAGCGTGACGCTGGGGCCGGACGGCTCGATCGTCTCGGCGGGAGCCACGGCCGGGCTGACGCTGGCGGAATCGCGCGATTTCGAGGACTGTCGGTGGAAGCGGGGGGCGCCGCGGTGCTGGTGGCGGAGGAGGACACGCCCGCGATCCGTCGGTACACGATCGCCGGCGGCGCCGCGTCGGGCGTGCTGCCGACGCCGCCCGTGTTCCAATCGCGTCGGGCGAATTTCGGCTTTGAATCGTGCGGGCTGCGGGCGAGCGGCGCGGAGTTGTGGACCGCCAACGAAGAGGCCCTGGGTGTTGACGGCCCGGTGTCCGGGCCATCGGTGGGCACGGCCGTGCGGCTGCTTCGGTACGCCGGCGCGGGCGGGGGGTGGCTGCCGACGGGGCAGTTCGCGTACATCACCCAGCCGTGGCACGGTTCGTCCGTGCCGGGTGCGCGGAGCGGCGTGTCCTCGGTGGTCGTGTTGCCTTCGGGGCGGCTGCTGATTCTGGAGCGTTCCTTCGCGCTGGCTTCTCCGCTCTTCCTCACGCGGATCTATGAGGCGGACGTCTCGGGCGCGACGGATGTGTCGGGCCTCTCGTCTCTGGTCGGGCAGGTGTACGTCCCGGCGGTCAAGCGGCTGCTCTGGCAGGGCGGCCTGAACAACCTCGAGGGCCTGGCGTCGGGCCGCGGCTGCCCGACGGCTCGTACGCGTTGCTGGGCGTCGTGGACGACGCGGACCCCCTCTCCGACAACCGGCTGCACGCGTTTCGCCTGTCGGGCCCGGTCGGGGCGTGTCCCGCCGATTTCAACGGCGATACCGCCGTCGATGATTTCGACGCGTTCGAGTTCCTGAACGCGTTCTTCGCAGCCGCGACCGGGGCGGATTTCAACGGCGACACGTCGGTGGACGACTTTGATCTGTTCGATTTCTGGAACGCGTTCGCCGAGGGGTGCTGAGCGAGCGGGCGGCGCGCTCGCCTCGCGCGAGCGGAGCCCCCGGCGACGGTCGCCGGGGGCTCCGGAGAGGCACGCGAGCGGGCGCGTGGAGTGAGGCGATCGGCCGGCGCGGCCGGGGCTCAGCAGCCGCCGAAGAAATCATTGAGGAAGTCGAACAGGTCGAAGTCATCGAGAACCCCGTCGGCGTTCCAGTCCGCGATGGCCTTCTCGGCGAACAACGCGTTGAGGAAGTCGAAGTAGTCAAAGTCGTCCACGCTGCCGTCGTGGTTAAAGTCGGGCACGCAATCCGGGATCGAGGCGATCTCCATCGGCGGCTCCAGGTTCACGCTGTCGTACCGGTCGATGGTCGCGGGGTCGAACGCCCAGCGGGTGCGCGGCAGGCGGAAGAGCCCTCCGTACGCCTGCCCGTCCAGGCCGGTGCGGTTGGCGCGGACGAATCGCCCGGTCGTCGCGTCGATGCCGAATTCCTTGAGGATGCCCGCGTCGAGCACGAGGGCGTCTCCCTTCATCGTGAATTGCAGGCTCCGCGGCGTCGTGACGCCCGGCAGGGATTTGGAGACGGCGCTCGCCTGTCCGGTGGCCGCGGGGAGCGTCAGCTCGAAGGCGGCGCCGTTGTCGCCGCTGATGAGCCACAGTTTTCCGCTGGCGGGGTTGATGGCGATGGAGGGGTTGAGCCCGAACGTGACCGCGGTCGGCAGCGTGTGGCTGGAGAGCGTCGCGAAACGGTCGGAGCGGAAGGTGTCGATGCGGCGATCGGCCCGCGCAAGCCCCAGGATGTGGCCGGTGGTGTCGTCGAAGACCAGCGCGTCGATGGCCCGCGGCAGCGGGAATGACTGCGCCACCGAACCGTCGGCGGCGTTGATCTCCTTGAGCACGCCGCCGTCGCAGATGTAGATCTGCCCCTTGGGGCCGAGCGTCAGCGGGCCCGAGTTGGGGTCGAGGGTGCGGATCACGCGGACCGAGCCGTCGGCCATGCCGACCTCGGCGAGCCGAGCGGGCGTGCCCGTTCCGGGCGCGACGGCGATGATGGCGCGGGTGTTCTGCGGGTGCAGCTCGATGCCGCGCACCGACCCGTCGCCGAGCGCCGCGATGTTCAGGTGCAGCGACTGCGGCGCGCCGCCGATGGTGTTCAGCGACTTGGGGAAATGGAACTTCAGCGTTCCGACCACCGTGTCGATGCCCAGGCCGAAGTTGGGCCAGAGGGCGCGGTAACCGCCGATGAACGCCTTGGTGTCGCCCGTGTAGGCGTCGAGCTGCCAGGTCGTCCGCGTGTAGACGTTGCTGTCGTCCTTCCAACTGAACCGGTCCGTCACTCTGTGCGCGAGCGACACCGAGGTCGTGAACGTGGACTGGGAGAACTTGGAATCCCCGCTCGACGGATCGCGGTAGAGCACCGTCGGGCTGGTCGAGCACGCGTTGGCCGTTCCGCACAGGGCCACGACGTGCCCGCCGACGCGCTCCCAGTACGCGTTCGATCCCGACCCGAACCGCTGGTACCAGCCGATGTGCAGGTTCACCAGCGCGCCGAGTTGAATCATCGCCGCCATGTGCGTGACCACGTCCGGGATCGAGGTGTCCGTGCTGAACGACTCACCGAACGCGATGACGTAGTTCCCGGGGCTGTGGTCGCTCAGGTAATCCAGCCAGTCCGAGGCGTAGCCGCCGCCGGTGCCGGTGATCGGGTCGCAGCTCATGTAGCTGCCCATGGACTCGATATAGAGCCCGACGTTGTTGTAGTTGGAGGCGTTCTGCCAGGTTCGCGGCCCGGGCAGGAGCTCGCCCACCGCGCTGGGATACCCGTGGTTGGCCATGTACGCCAGATGGTCGATGCACGAGGTGGGCGCGCAGAACATCTTCCCGTCGTTCGGAAGACCGTAGATGCCCGAGCCGGTCTGTCGTTTCTGATCGAAATCGGGAATGCCGGGTCGGAAGACGATGTCGCAGATGGACTGAGCCGAGGCCGCCGCGCCCGCCGAAAGGCAGATCGCGCCCGAGAGTGCCAAGCGAACACTGGATGAGATCATGATCACGCTCCTGAAATGACGCGGTGGGCGAGTGTGTGCGGCGCGAACCGAGCCGCCGTTTTCGGGTGGATCACCGACCAACCCGACGACCTGAAAGGCGTCCTCACGCCGCGTACCGGCCAGCGATTTCTCAACTCTGTGGCGGATCCGCGCATTCGGTGCCACAATTGGCTCGCCTACGGAAGCACATGGCTTGAGCAACCACACAACATCCGAACACGTCACCAGACTGATCGACGCGGCGAACGCCGGAAATTCCGACGCCGCTTCGGAGTTGCTGCCCTTGGTCTATGACGAGTTGCGTCGGCTCGCCTCGTCGAAGCTCGCGCAGGAGGCGCCCGGACAGACGCTCCAGCCCACCGCCCTCGTGCACGAGGCCTACATCAAGCTGCTCGGCGGCGAGCCGATCCGCTGGCAGGGGCGGCGGCATTTTTTCGCGCTCGCGGCGACGGCCATGCGCCGCATCCTCGTCGACCGCGCCCGCGCCAAGCGTGCCCGTGTTCACGGCGGCGGCCGCTCGCGATCGGACGTGGACATCGAGATGACGATCGCTTCGCCGACGCCCGCGGCGGAGGATCCCGTCGACCTGCTTGGTCTTGACGATGCGCTGGCGGCGCTCGCCGCGCACGATCCGCGCCAGGCGGAGGTCGTGTCGCTCCGGTTCTTCGCGGGCCTGTCCATCGAGCGCACCGCCGAGGTCATGGACCTCTCTCCGGCCACCGTGAAGAACGAGTGGATGTACGCCCGGGCGTGGTTGCGCCGCAGAATGGAACGCGGCGGGACCCGGGCATGAGCGCGGCACCCGGGGGCGACGCGCGCGACGGCACCGGGGCGAAGGGCATTTTCCTTCGCGTCCTTTCGCTGCCCCCGGCGTCGCGCCCCGCGGCCGTCGCGGAGATGAGCGACGGTGACGAAACGCTCCGGGCTGAAGTCGAGTCCCTGCTCCGCTTCCACCACGAGGACACGTTCCTCGAAGAGCCGGCCTTCGAAGCATCCTCGATCGCCACGCCCGCGGCGGGCGGCCCGGCCATGGTCGCCGAGCGGCTCGAACCGGGAACGCGGGTCGGCACGTACCGCATGGTCCGCCTCCTGGGCGCGGGCGGCATGGGCATGGTGTACGAAGCGGTGCAGGACGCGCCGCGTCGAGCGGTGGCGCTCAAGGTGATGCGGCCGGGGTTGCTCTCGCGTGAGATGCTCCGCAGGTTCCAACGCGAGGCACAGACGCTGGGCATGCTCCAGCACCCCGGCATCGCGCAGGTGTACGAGGCCGGGATGGAACGGCTGACCGGGCCCGACGGCGCTCCCGCGGGCGTGGCCCCGTTCCTGGCCATGGAGCTGATCGACGGCGCCCCGATGGGCGTGTACCTCGCACGGGTCAATCCTCCGACGCGGGCGCGGCTGGAGATCTTCCAACGCCTCTGCGACGCCGTTGCCCACGCCCACTCGCGGGGCGTTGTCCATCGGGACCTGAAGCCCGCGAACGTGCTTATCGATGCGTCCGGTCTCCCCCGGGTGCTCGATTTCGGCATCGCGAGGCTCCTCACGCACGACGACGCCGGCGCCTCGCTCGCGACCCACGCCGGGCAACTGCTCGGCACGCCCGCCTACATGAGCCCCGAGCAATTCCTCGGCGACCCCGCGCGGATCGACGTTCGTGCCGACGTCTACGCCCTGGGCGTCATGCTGTACGAGTTGCTCTCGGGCCGCCTGCCGCTGGAGGTGCGTTCGAGCTCCCTCCATGAAGTCGCCGGGCTGGTCCGAGATCACGAGCCGCTCCCGCTGGGCCGGCTGGATCCGCGTTGGCGCGGCGACCTGGAGACCATCGCCGGGCGCGCCATGGAGAAGGACCCGGCGCGGCGCTACCAGAGCGCCGCCGAACTTGGAGAGGACGTCCGCCGATTCCTGCGCGACGAGCCCATCCTGGCCCGCCCTCCCTCGCGCGCGTACCAGCTCCGCAAGTTCGCGCGCCGCAATCGCGTGGCGGTGCTCGGCGGAGTCGGCGTCTCGCTGACCCTCGTCGCCGGGATGGCCTCGACGCTCTGGCAGGCACGGGTCGCCGCCAGGGAGCGCGACGCCGCCCGCGAGGAATCGGCGAGCGCGGCTCAGGTCGCGCAGTTTCTTTCCGATCTGCTCGCGGCCCCCGATCCCGAGAACACCCGCGGGCGCGAGGTCACGGTGCTCGAGCTCATCGATCGGGCCGCTCGCGCCCTCGAATCCGACCGTGCGGCCAGGCCAGGGGTCAGGGCCAAGCTCCACACCACCCTGGGCAAGACCTACGGCGGGCTGGGTCGGTACCCCGAGGCCGAGCGCCACCAGCGTGCCGCCCTCGACGACCTCCGGGCCGACGGACGCGAGCGCGGCCCCGCCGCGTGGGACGTCATGTCCGGCCTTTCCGATTCGCTCCGCCGGCAGGGCAAGCGCGACGAGGCCGAGGCGGTGGCGCAGCGCGGGCTCGATGAAGCACGTGCATCGGACCTGAGTCCCGAGGCCCGCGACTCCACGATCTTCCGGCTTGTCACCGCCCTGGCCAACACGCTCGACCCGACGGATCCTCGTTCCACCCCGCTCTATCGCGAGGCCGCGGACGCGGCCGTTCGCGCCGAAGGAGTCGAGTCCGATTCCGCCGCCATGGCCTGGAGCAACCTCTCGGTTCAACTCGGTGACACCGGAGACCTCGCCGGGGCGGAGGAGTTCGTCCGCCGCGCCGCCGAGATCCGCACGCGCCTGCTCGGGCCGGACCATCCCAGCACGCTGATCTCCGGCGCCAATCTCGGGCTCGTGCTGGCGAAGCTCGGGCGCACGGACGACGCGAGCGGCGTGCTCGTGGACGTCGTCGCTCGCAGCGGGCGCACGCTCGGTGTCCGGCACCCCTCGTTCCTTCCCCGCCTCCTGGCGCTCGCCCAGTGTCTGGCCCGTTCGGGGCGCGACGCGGAGGCGATCGACACCCTGGCGTCGTACGCATCCCGGGCCCGCGACGAGAGCGGCCGCGCCACCGACGCTTCGCTCGACATGGACGGCTTGCGCGCCACGCTTCTGATCGCCGGCCGGCGGTTCGAGCCCGCGGAGATCCTCGCCCGTGCGGTCATGGCCGACGCCGAGTCGATCTACCCGCCCGACCACGATCGCGTGACCCAGACCTGGACGCTCTTCGCCGATCTCTACGAGGCGTGGGGCAGGCGGGAGGAGTACCAGGCCTGGATCAACAAGCTCAAGGGCACGAAGTGGCTCCCCGACGAACCCGTCACACCCGCGTCGTCCGCCATTCCCGAAACCAAGTAACCCCTCGCCGATCCGATTCACCTCCATGACCTCCTCGCACGACGAACTGGTGAAGCAGGCGTTCGCACGCGTGGCCCCCCTCTCGCCCGAGGAGCGCCCGACCGCGCTCGCGGCCGCCTGCCGCGGCGATGCGCGCGTGCTCGCGGAGGTGCGATCGCTGCTGGCGTTCCATCACGACGACGCCTTTCTCGAGGAACCCCCGCACCTGCTCCGCGAGGCGGAGACGGCCGGCTCGCTCCCGCCGGGCACCCGCCTGGGCCGGTTCACCCTCGTCCGACTTCTCGGCGCGGGCGGCATGGGGATGGTGTACGAGGCGACACAGGATGCGCCCCGCAGGCCCGTGGCGCTCAAGCTCATCCGCGCCGCGGTCGTCTCGCCCGAGCTCGTCCGGCGCTTCGAGCAGGAGGCCACGGCCCTCGCCCTCCTGCGTCACCCCGGCATCGCGCAGGTCTACGAGGCCGGCGTCGATCGCCTCGGCGCCTTCTCCGTTCCCTATCTCGCCATGGAGCTGGTCGAGGGGGAGAACCTCGCCGCCCACCTGGCGCGGCGTCAGCCCGGACGTGATCGTCGCGTCGAGATCTTCGCGCTCCTCTGCGACGCCGTGGCGCACGCCCATGCTCGCGGCGTGGTCCACCGCGATCTCAAGCCGGGCAACGTCATGATCGACGCCTCCGGCAACCCCAAGGTCCTCGACTTTGGCGTCGCCCGCCTGGCGGGAGACCAGCCCTCCGCCGCGACCTTCACCCGAACCGGTCAGGTGCTCGGCACGCCCGCGTACATGCCGCCCGAACAGATCGAGGGCCGACGTGACGCCGCCGATGCCCGCGCCGACGTCTATTCCCTCGGCGTCATGCTCTTCGAGATGCTCGCCGGTCGGCTTCCCCTCGACCTCTCGGGCTCATCCTTGCACGATGCGTCGCGCATCGTGCGCGAGGTCGAACCCCCGTCGCTGGGCACGCTCGATACGTCGCTGCGCGGCGACCTGGAGACGATCGTCCGCAAGGCGATGGACAAGGACCCCTCCCGCCGGTACCCCGACGCCGGCGCGCTCGCCGAGGACCTTCGCCGGCACCTCCGCCATGATCCGATCCTCGCCCGCCCGCCCAGCACGTGGTACCGGGCCGCGAAGTTCACGCGCCGGCACCGGGCCCTGGTGGCCGGGACACTCGCCGTCATCGCGGCGCTGAGCGGCGGCCTGATCGCCGCGCTCGCGCAGGCGCGCCGGGCCCGCGACGCGGCCGATCGCGCGGAGGAGGAGACCCGGCGCGTGACCGAGTCGATCACGAGCGTCAATCAGCTCAACTCGTTCCTGCAGAACATCCTCCTCTCGATCGATCCCGCCCGGGCCCAGGGCCGGGAGCCGACCATCCGGGACCTGCTCGACGACGCCGCCCGCCGCCTGGAGCAAGCCGGAGACCTCAATCTCTTCGTCCGGCTCTCGATGCACAACACGCTGGCGACGGCGTACATCACCCTGGGCGAATACACCCTGGCCGAGCGTCAGGCCCGGGCCACACTCGAGCTGGCGGGGCGGTCCGGGCAGCTCGACCGCCCCGAGATCATCGAGACCGCGCGCATGCTCACCATCGCCCTCGGTGAGACCGGACGCTCCGAGGAGGCCGAACGCACCTGCCGCGCCGCGCTCGAGCGCGCCACCCGCGTGCTCGGGCCCGATCACGCCGTCACGCGCACCCTTGACAGCGACCTCGCCCTCTGCCTCGAAGCGATCGGACGCTACGACGAGGCCGAGGCCCTCATGCGACGCGACCTCGAATGGACCACCCTCAATCGCGGCGAGAACAGCCGCGAGGCCATCATCGCCCTGGGCAACCTCTCGATGTTCCTCATGGACCGTGAACGCCTCGAGGACGCGCTGGTGTTCGCGCGCCGCGCCCACGGGGCCGCGACCGCGTCGCTCCCCGTCCGCCATCCCCAGCGCATCAACACCACCGGCAACCTCGCCGCCGTGTACGACCGCCTCGGCCGCCTGTCAGAAGCCGAGCCCCTGACGCGCGAGGCCGTCGCGAGCGCCGCCGCCACCTACGGCCCCGACCACGCCGAGACGCTCCAGCTCGAAACCAACCTCGCAGGGTTGCTCATCAGCCGCGGCGAGCTCGACGAGGCGGACGCCACCCTCGCTCGCGTGGACGCGGTCGCGCGTCAGTCGCTCGGGTCGGGGCACCCGCACGCCGCGCAGATCCAGATCCAGACCGCCCGGCTCCGCCTCGCGCACGGACGCGCCGACGAGGCCCTCCCGCTCGCCCGGTCCGCCTGGGATTCCATCCGATCGATCTATCCCGAGTCGCACGCCCGCGCCCGAGACGCCGCGGGCGTGCTCGCGGAGATCAACGAGGCCCTGGGCCGTCCCGACGAACGCGACCGGTGGCGGTCCCTCCAGCACCCCGCGCGCGGCCCTTCGTCGCCACCCCCCTGAGCCCGCGGATCCGAGGCGCCCGCTCGCCGGCGGGTTCAGCATCCGCCGGTGTACAGGTCGTTCAGGATGTCGAAGAAATCAAAGTCGTCAATGAACAGGTCCGCGTTGTAGTCCGCGGCGGGGTCCCCCGCATAGAAGGCGTTGAGGAAATCGAACAGGTCGAAGTCGTCGACCGAGCCGTCGTTGTTGAAGTCGGCGGGGCACGCCGACTCGTACGCGCCCAGGTCCACTTCGGGCTCGGTGTCGTACCCGTTCTTTGACCACCACTCGAAGATCCGGTCGTGGCCGTCGAGGTCGAGCAACCGGCCCTCCGTGAGGTAGTCCTTGGTGCCCCAGTCGATGGAGCTGGAGTCGCGCGCCAGACGGTAGTTGCCCGCCGCGGGATTCCGGAACCGGGGGTTCTCCGAGATGTTGGCGTCCCCCCAGTTCACGAAGTTGCCCGCACCGACCGAGATCCGTTCGGGGCCGCCCTCGACGCACGAGAAGTAGACCGTCACGTCGCACGGAAAATCGCCCGGGTTGATCGTGTCGAGCCGCACCTGCGCGCCCTGTTCGGCGGTGTTCTCCCACAGGATGCTGTTGTACAGCTTCGGCTGCGCGTCCCAGTAGGCGTACAGGCCGCCGCCCTCGAACTCCGCGTGGTTGTCCGCGATCGTGCAGTTGGTGAACCGGGGGGCCGCGTCGTACAGCACCGCGACGCCCCCGCCCTGCCCGGGAGAATCCGCGAGGTTCCGCGCGAACAGGCAGCTGTCGAACCGCGCGTCCGCGTCCGGCGTCTCGATGTAGGCCCCGCCCCCGACGCCGGCCACGTTGTCCACGAACGCGACGCGGTCGAACCACGGCCGCGAGAAGAGCGTCACGAACGCGCCCCCGCCGCGCGGCGCCCGGCAGTCGCGGATCACGCAGTCGCGGATCGTCGCGTCGCCGGCGAACGAGGCCACCAGGCCCCCGCCTCCCCAGCCGTAGTCGTCGAAGTCCGCGTTCCCGCCGTCGATCGTCACGCCGTCGAGCACCGCCGAGATGATGTTCCCGTGGATGCGCACGACGTGGTTCGAGTCCTCCGTGTAGTTCGCGCACGCCGCGCAGTTGTTCGCCAGCAGGTCCCCCGAGAGGATCGTGACGTTCTGCTTGGTGTTCCGCTGCGTGGGGTCGGCCTCCCAACCCGCGAACCCGCCCAGCACCTCCACCGCGTCCACCAGGTAGAACGACCGGGAACGCTCGAACGTGCCCGAATCCGGCGTGTACCGCCCCGCCGCGACCCAGATCTGGCGCGTCACGTGCTGCGGTCCCGCCTCGGCCACCCGCAGCGCCCGCTGCAGGTCGCGGAACGCCGTCGCCCACGTGAGCCCGTCCTGCACCTCGTTGATCGAGGCCGCGTTCACGAACAGGATCTCCACCTGCGCCTCGTCCGGGACCCCGTCCTTGTTCAGGTCCTTGCTGTACCCCTGGGCGATGTCCTGCGTGTCCTCGATGCCGTTGCCGTTGAAGTCCGGGTACGCCTTGTCGATCCACGCGATGCCCGGGTCCATCAGGTGCGAGTGACGCTCGGAGATGTACGGCACGTAGCGTGCGTCGCCCTTGAGGTGCTGCGAGAAGAACGCGACCACGTACGTGTTCAGGATGCGGGCCAGCTCCGCGTCCCCGATCGACGACGTGCCGCACACGTCCGCGTACTGCGGGGCCAGGAAGTTGATCACCTCCGACGGGGCGTTGTTCGCCAGCAGGAACTCGTAGAAGGCGCAGAAGCTCGACTCGAAGTCGTAGTGCCTCGTCTCCGGGATCAGGGCCTCGTGCGTGTCCGGCCCGCCCAGCAGGTTGAACGCCCGCTCCTGGTACCGCTCCGCCCCCAGGCCGTCGATGAGCAGCGCGGGCACGTGCACGCGCGACAGGTCCCGCCCGCTCAGCAGGTCCGAACTCGGGCCGAAGGGCACGATGGCCTTCACCCGCGCGTCCGGGATCTCGTTCTTGTACCCGCCCGGGGTGCCCATCGCCGCGAACCCGCCCCACGAGTGCCCCATCACGCCAACCTCGTCCGCGTCGATCACCTGGTACAGCGGGTCGCCCGGAGTTGCGCCGTGGTCCAGCATCGCGCCGATCACGAACGAGATGTCCCGCGTCCGGTCCAGCAGCACGCGCGGCAGCGCATCGCCGTTCCCCCACATGTAGTTCGTCAGCGTGTTGCCGCGATGCGTCGGCGCCACCACAACGAACCCGTGCGAGGCCAGCGTCTCGATCGTGTTGACGTACGAGTAGATCGAGCAGCCCGCCCCGTGCGAGAACACCACCAGCGGGAACGGCCCCTCCCCCGACGCCGTGCCCCCGATCTGCGCGCTGGGCGCGGGCCACTGCAGGCCCGGCATCAAGTCCGCTTCCGTGTACAACGCCGTTCCCGTCCCCGTCCCGCTCACGATCGGGAACCACACGTCCACCGGGATCTCGCGCGCATCGCGCAGGAAGTCCACCATCGTCAGCGAGTAGTACCCCACCTGGTACGGACCAGCCACGCTGGGGTCCGGCTCGCTCGCTCGCGCCGCGACGGCGGCAACGAACAAAGCACAAACCACGGCGGCCCTCACCAACGTACTCGCGAGTAGGTGGCTCATTCGATCATCTGGTTTCGTGTGGGCTCGGATGAAAATATACCCCGGTCCCACTCGTTTTCGAGAGTTCCGGCGTCTCGGATCGGTAATTCCGACGATTCTCGACACCCAAGTCCGGGATCCTCTTCTCCGTCGCATCCGTTCCACGGCGCACAGGGTGTTATCGCTCCCGCCGACCACGATACGCTTCCCCTGTTCTTGATCGCCCCCTTTCCGGAGCCCCGTCATGGCCCTCAGCCTCGTGCTCTCGGTCCTCATCAGCATGTTCGCCGCCACGCCCCCGATCGGCTCGCCGGGCGGCGGGCCCATCACCTACGTCAAGCCCACCCGCGACGACTCCGCTTCCGAGTCGCTGGGGTTCCGCCTCGGCGTGCAGGCCTGGACTTTCCGCGACCGCACCTGCTTCGAGGCCATCGACACGGCCAGGAAACTGGGGCTCAAGTACATCGAGATCTTCCCCGGCCAGAGCCTCTCCCCGGAGCACCCCGGGGCCAAGGTCGGACACGACATGAGCCGCGAGCACAGAGAGGCGCTCAAGCTCAAGCTCCTTTCATCGGGCGTCCGCGCGGTCTCCTACGGCGTCGTCTCCCCCACCAAGGACGAAAAAGCCACCCGCGCCATCTTCCAGTTCGCCAAGGACATGGGCCTCGAGACCATCACCGTCGAGCCCGAGCCCGACGCCTGGGACCTGGTCGCGAAGCTCGCCGACGAATTCAGCATCAACGCGGCGTGCCACAACCACCCCAAGCCCTCCCGCTATTGGGATCCCCAGACCGTTCTCGACGCCGTCAAGGGCCGCTCCCCGCGCGTGGGCGCGTGCGCCGACACCGGCCACTGGCCGCGCTCCGGCCTCGTCCCCGTCGACTGCCTGAAGAAGTACGAGGGCCGCATCATCACGCTGCACTTCAAGGACATCACCGACGGCGAGGACCGCCCCTGGGGCACCGGCAAGGGCGACGCCAAGGGCATCCTCACCGAGCTCAAGCGCCAGGGGTTCAAGGGCGTCATCAGCGTCGAATACGAATCCGGCGCCGGGCCCGAACTCGAGGCCAACGTCAAGAAGTGCATCGAATTCTTCGACGCCACGGCCGCCGAGCTCGCCGCCAGGCCCCGCTGAGCCCGCCCCCCGACCTCAGCACCCCGCGAAGAACGCGTTCAGGAAGTCGAACAGGTCGAAGTCGTCGGTGCTCGTGTCGCCGTTGAAATCCGCCGCCGCGTCGCCCGCGAAGAACGCGTTCAGGAAATCGAAGGAATCGAAATCGTCCGCGGCCGTGTCCCCGTTGAAGTCCGCCGCGCACGCCCGCCTCGTTCCCGACGCGGCGATCGACGCCGTGGACGCGATGCTCACCACCGTGTCCGTCACGTTGCCGTTGAGCAGCACGTGAGCCGTCTGCCCCGGCGGCAGCAGCGTGGGGATGTCCGCGGGCGTGTTCTCCGGGATCGGTGTCGGCCCGGGGTCGCTGTCGTTCACCGTGATCGCCGTCGCCCCCGCCAGCGTCGCGGTCTCGCCGTCCGGCGCCACCGCGATCGTCCCCGTGAGCACGTACGCCACGTCCTGCGGCGCCGGATCGATCGGCCCGCTGCTCGCCTCGATGTGCGCGGCCACCGTCGCCACCCCCGTCAGCGTGAACGCGTACGCGCCCGGACCGGACGGCGTCAGCGTGCCCGTCGCCGCCGCGCCCTGCTGCGTCAGCGTCAGCACCGTGATGGTCGCGTCGCCCAGCGGGAACTCCGCGTTCGTCACCCCGATGTACGTCGAGGAGGGTGAGAACGTCCGGAAGTTCCCGAACGTCAGGAAGCTGCTCGTCGCCAGCGCCGGCGCCGAGCCCCCGAGCAGGTCCAGCGCCAGCGCCCCCGCGCGAACCGTCAGCGCCCCCGTGTCCAGCTCCAGCGTCAGCGTTCCCGTCGGACGCGTCGAGGGGCTCCCGCCCGCCGTGCCGCGCACCGTGATGCCCACGTACTGGTTGCCCGATCCGCCGAACAGCCCGTTCCGCGTCACCGTTCCCCCGGGCGTGGTCAGCGCGCTGCCGATCAGCGTGCCCGCGAACCGCGTCGAACTCGACACCGTCGCCGCGAACGACGACGACGCCTGGGTCAGCGCGAAGTCGTAGGTCTGGCCCAACGCCCCGCTCACGCACGCCGCCAGCGGCCACGCCGCCCACGCCCGAATCCGCATCCCACGCCTCCTTGGAAGCCCCGCCTACTTGAACATGTTCATGAACTCGAAGTAGTCCGCGTCGTCCGTCGCGCCGTCGCCGTTGATGTCCACGTCCCCCGCCGCGAACGCGTTGAGGAACGCCATCAGGTCGAAGTCGTCCAGACGTCCGTCCCCGTCGAAGTCCGCCCCCGCCACCACCGGCACCGGCGTGAACGGCATCAGCACCACCGGACGCGGCCCCCCCTCCGCGCGGAACCCGATCCGGTCCAGCCCGACCTTCGTCCCCGCTGTCAGCGTCACCTCGTACCACCCCTTGCCCAGCTCCACCGGCGCCCCCACCGTCGCGATCATCGCAGACCCGGGCGCGTGGAACCCCTCGAACCCCGTCACCGGGAACACCATGTCCGCGCCCCGCCAGTCGCGCAGCAGCACCTGCACCCGGATCTGGTCGTGCCCGTTGGCAAGCAGGTACGAACGCCCCGGGAACGACACCAGCGATTGCACCGCGTCCGGGCGGCCCTTCAGCCCCGTCCGCCAGTTCTCGAATCGCTCCCGCAGCTGCCACACCGGGTCCTTCGCCGCCGCGCCCTGGTTCGCGACGTTGAACTCCATGAAGTAATCCCCCGTCGCGCACCCCAGACCGCTGTTGAGCACCCCGCCCCCCAGGTTCTTGACCGTGATCACCCCCGCGTTCGACGGGCTCGACAACGCCACGTCACGCAACCCGTCCCCGTCCAGGTCCGCCACCACGGCCCGGCCCGCGCTGAACCCCAGCGCGTACGTTCGCGCCGCACCGAACGGCTCCTGCGCCAGGCCCGTCCCCATCCGCGTCGTCACGCTCCCCGCCGCCGAACTCGTCCCGCCCGCGCTGATCACCAGGTCCGGCACACCGTCGCCGTTCAGGTCGCCCACCGCCACCGAGTTCGGGCCCGACGGCGCGCCCAGCACCGGACCCCCGAACACGCCCCCCGGGCTCTGCATCAGCACCACCGCGGCGTTGCCCGTCCCGCACGACACCACCAGGTCCGCGCGCCCGTCACCGTTCAGGTCGCCCACCGCCAGACCATTCGGTCCCGCCGGCGTCGCGATCACCTGATGCACGCTGAAATTCCCGAACCCGTCGTTCCGCATCAGCGTGACCGCGCCCGCCGTCGCCTGCGCCACCGCGACGTCGATCACCCCGTCGGCTCCGATGTCCAGCCCGCGCACCATGCCCAGACCGCCCCCGAGCGTCATCGTCGGCCCGGTCTCGAAGTTGCCCCCGCCCAGGCCGCGCAGGATCACCAGCGTGTTGCTCGTGCTGTTCGAGACCGCCGCGTCCAGCTTCCCATCCCGATTGAAATCCGCCAGCGCCACCGACACCGGACCCTCCGTCACCCGCACCGACGTCACCGGGCTGAACGTCCCGTCCGCCGCGCCCCCCAGCACGTACATCCGGTTCCCGCCCGACGCCACCGTCACGAGATCCGTGATCCCGTCCCCCGTCACGTCGCCCGCCGCCATGTCCCGCGGCGACGACCCGCTCCCGTACGTTCCGAAGGGCAGGAACACCGGCGTCGCGTGCGCCGAGGCGTTCCGCTGCGCCACCACGCTCCCGCCCGTGCACACCGTCAGCAGCTCGGGCCGCCCATCCCCCGTCACGTCCAGCGCCAGCGTCGTCTGCGGACCGCCCACCGTCTTGTAAATCCCGTTGCACCCGTCCCGATCGCCCGCCCGCGCGATCAGCATGTACGCGATGTGCGCCGATTTCAGAAAAGGCGGCGGCGGCGCCCCGCAACCGTCCGGATCGCCCGGGCTGCACGAGCACCGACCGTCGCCCCCGAACGAGCGTGCCGCCTCCATCGCCGCGTACAGCTTGTCCGCCATGTCCCCCGGGGTCTGCTCGATCGCGGCCACCGCCGCGTCCACCACCGGCGCTCCCGTCAGCACGTTCCCCTGCACCGCGTACGCGAGGTCCCCCACCTGCCCCGTCCGGCCCCCGGCCCACAGCCCCGCCCCCGTTCCCGTGAATGTCGCCATCCGGCCCATCACATCCCCGATCCCGTACTGCCTCGTCTGGTGCCCCGGGTCGCGTGCCGCCAGGCCATTCAGGATTTCCAGCGGGGGTGTCCCCAGCAGCAACTGATCCCGGATGAACACCCGGTTCTGGCCCGTCTGGTCCACGAACGACTGCGCCGTTGCCCCGCCCACTCCCGTCAGCAGCACGGGCGTGTTCGCCTGCAGGTCGAACCCCGTCAGGCAGGTCGCCGATGCCAACGCCACTTCCCCTGTTCGGGTGTCCATGATCACGATCGACCATGTGGCGCGCGCCTCCCGCGCGGACGCTCCCATCGCGAGCCCCGCCGCCGCCAGCAACGAAAACACCCGCGCGCGTGCCATGATCATGATCTCCCGGGTTCGCCCGCGGCCGGAATCCCGGCCCGCCCTTCCGTCGAGGGCGTGTAATAAAGGTACCACGAATCCTCCCGAACTCCAAGGAAACTCCCGCCCAAGCCGGAGCGTGGCCCCGCGCCTGTCTCCGCGTGCCGCACGGAGAAGCAACCCGAGAACCTCGCGCGAATCCGCGGCCGCTGCGCCGACCCCCCGACCCGAATCCCCCGGGTTGACCGGGTGGGGCTGGCCGGTATGATCCTCGCTCGCTCGGTGGCTTGGACACGGGCCGGGCTTGCCGCTGTAGCTCAGTGGTAGAGCACTCCCTTGGTAAGGGAGAGGTCATGGGTTCAAGTCCCATCAGCGGCTAGTCATTCTTTCCGCGCCGATCGCGCGCCCACGACCGATCGGCCGGATCCGCTTCGGGTCGGGTTGTGGGATGGTTTGATGAGTCGATGATCGGGGGGCGTCGGTCGTCCCGAAGTCACGCACGTCCGCACGCAGTCCAACACGACAAGGTTTCCTGGGAGTCTCTGCCATGGCCAAGGGTGTCTTTGAGCGTACCAAGCCGCACGTCAACGTCGGCACCATCGGTCACATCGACCACGGCAAGTCCACGCTGACCGCGGCCATGTCCGCGCGCTCGTCGGCCAAGTACGGCCTCGCCGCCAAGACCTACGCGGAGATCACCAAGGGCGGCACCGTCCGCGACGCGTCCAAGACCGTCACCATCGCCGCCTCCCACACCGAGTACGAGACCACCAAGCGCCACTACGCCCACGTCGACTGCCCCGGCCACGCCGACTTCGTCAAGAACATGATCACCGGCGCCGCCCAGATGGACGGCGCCATCCTCGTCGTCTCCGCCGCCGACGGCCCCATGCCCCAGACCCGCGAGCACGTCCTCCTCGCCCGCCAGGTCGGCGTCCCCTACATCGTCGTCTTCATGAACAAGATCGATCTCGTCGACGACCCCGAGCTCCTCGACCTCGTCGAGCTCGAGGTCCGCGAGCTCCTCAAGAAGTACGGCTTCCCCGGCGACAAGACCCCCGTCATCCGCGGCTCCTCCAAGCCCGCACTCGAGAACCCCAAGGACGACAAGGCCTGCAAGTGCATCGACGACCTCTTCGACGCCATCGACTCGTACATCCCCGACCCCGCCCGCGAGACCGACAAGCCCTTCCTCATGTCCGTTGAGGACGTCTTCTCCATCAAGGGCCGAGGCACCGTCGCCACCGGACGCATCGAACGCGGCGTCGTCAAGGTCGGCGACACCGTCGAGATCGTCGGCATCCGCAAGGACCAGAAGCAGACCGTCGTCACCGGCGTCGAGATGTTCAACAAGACCCTCGACTCCGGGCAGGCCGGCGACAACGTCGGCGCCCTCCTCCGCGGCGTCGAGAAAGACGACATCGAGCGCGGCCAGGTCCTCTGCAAGCCCGGCTCCATCAAGCCCCACACCAAGTACAAGGCCGAGGTCTACGTCCTCACCAAGGAAGAGGGCGGACGCCACACCCCCTTCTTCAACGGCTACCGCCCCCAGTTCTACTTCCGCACCACCGACGTCACCGGCTCCGTCAAGCTCCCCGCCGGCGTCGAGATGTGCATGCCCGGCGACAACGTCCAAATGGAAGTCGACCTCATCGACAAGCCCGTCGCCATGGAGAAGGGCCTCCGCTTCGCCGTCCGCGAGGGCGGCCGCACCGTCGGATCAGGCGTCGTCACCGAGATCATCGCCTGACCCCACGCCCCTCGCGCCAGGCCTTCACCGCTCGCCCCCTCCCGCGCATCCACACCTCCGACCCAGGACTGAACCATGGCCAAGTCCAAATCCGCCGCACGCGAGTTCGTCTGGCTCCAGTGCTCCGAGACCGGCGACCTCAACTACCGCACCGAGATCAACGTCAAGGGCGGCATGGCCGAGAAGCTCAAGGCCGGCCTCAAGAAGTACTCCCCGCGCCTCCGCAAGCACACCCTCCACAAGGTCAAGCGCAAGTAATCGCCGCCTCACGGCCCTCCGTCCGCCTCGCTGCCTACTGCTCCTCGTCCTACGCCGGTAGCTCAATTGGTAGAGCAGCGGATTCCAAATCCGCAGGTTGCGGGTTCGAGTCCCTCCCGGCGTGTTGAACCCAGCCCGGCACGTCCCCAAGAGGCCGCCGCCCGGCGCGCCGACGTCCACGCGGGCACGCGCCGCGCGTCCGGCGCGTACGCGACCCTGCCCCAGTGTCAGCGCATCCACGCACGCACCCATCGAAGGTCGTGCGAGCGGGAGTTGGAAGTTGAGGTTTGGGGCGGGGGGAGAGGGGGGAGGGGGCGCGTCCGACCAATCGAGTCACCCTGTCGAGGCGGACGAACATACAGTTGCACGGCTCCGCGGCAGCGCGGCGACTTAAGATCCCGCCGCGGCATCGAACGAGCCGGTCCGGGAGAGGCAGGGAAGGGTGGGGGTGGGTGGGGTGGGGTGAGGAATCGAATCGGGAGCGCGCGTCCGCCGCGCTCCCACGCCGAAAGGAACGCACGTCATGGCGATGGGGATCTACAAGCACAGCGAGGGTTACTGGTTGCGGGTGCTCACCGCCGGCGCGATCGGCATGATCGCGCTCGCCACCGCCGCCTGGGCCTGGTCGCAGGGCGCCCTGCTGGCCGAGAAGCTGCCCCGGCCCTCCTGGGAACTCACCCTCCGCGCCGCCAAGGGCGCCGCCCCGCTCGAGGCCCCGCTCACACTCCTGGGCGGCAGCCGCTCCGACCAGATGGAGCCCATCGGCGCCGCCAAGGTCGTCTCCTACGACGCCGCCCAGTCCACCGTCGTCATCCACGACATCGGCATGAACGCCGGCAGCGTCGTCTCCGACGTCAAGCGCGTCCGCATCGGCGGCGGCAAGGACGCCTCGGGCGCCGACCTGCCCGCCTCCTTCAACGCCGACGTCACCAACCGCAACGCCCAGGCCCTCATCGAGCCCAAGTACGTCCAGGGCGGGCTCGCCGGCGTCATCATGGTCGTCGGCGGCGTGCTCGCGTTCTGGTTCACCGGCGTCAGCCGCCGCGCCGTCGATTTTCTCATCGCCACCGACTACGAGATGCGCAAGGTCAACTGGTCCACCCGCAGGGAGGTCACCGGCTCGACCTGGGTCGTCGTCGGCGCCTCCGTGCTCATCGCCCTGTTCATCTTCGCGTTCGACTTCCTCTTCAGCCAGTTCTTCCAGCGCATCGGCGTGCTGGTCCACTGATCGTCACGCCCGAACCACTCACCACCCCGACCGAGGTCCACCGCCATGGCCGATCATGACACGCTCCCGCCCGGCGTCGCCGGCGACAGCCTCAACGACCTCACCACCCAGCCGGGCATGAACTGGTTCGTGCTCCGCGTCGCCTCCAACAAGGAGTCGTCCGTCCGCGACACCCTGCTCCGCAAGGTGCAGATCGAGGGCATGGCCCACTTCATCGGACGCATCCTCGTCCCCACCGAGAAGACCAAGACCATCAAGGGCGGCAAGCAGCGCATCGCCGAGACCAAGCTCTACCCCGGCTACGTCTTCGTCGAGATGAAGCTCGAGGACGACGGACGCATCCCCCAGGACGTCTTCTTCCTCATCAAGGAGACCACCGGCGTCGGCGACTTCGTCGGCACCAAGGGCCGCCCCACCCCCATGAAGGCCCACGAGATCGAGAAGATGATCCTCGCCTCCCTCAAGAAGGACGACTCCCCCACCATCAAAATGGTCTACGAGAAGGGCGAGCACGTGCTCATCAAGGAGGGCCCCTTCCAGGGCTACGAGGGCACCGTCGATGAGCTCCTCCCCGACAAGGGCCTCGTCCGCGTCCTCGTCACCATCTTCGGCCGTCAGGCCCCCGTCGAGCTCGAAGAGTGGCAGATCTCCAAGGCCGAGAAGGAATAATTCCGCTTCTCCGTGCTCGCATTCGGCCTCCCGCGCCGCCGAGCCCTCAGCGCTCAAACTTGGGTGCAGCGGAGCGAAAATGAACTCGCTACGCACGGCTCTCTGTGCTGCGGGGTTGTTCTCACACAAATATGTGTTTTTGGGCATGAATTCGCAAGTTGACGCGATGCCGCCGCGGCTCCATATTCTGTGAGATCGGCGCACCGAATCGGTTGACAATCGAGAGGGGGGGGGTAGGCTGCCGTGGTGCTCATGCATATAGAGGAGTCCACGCATGTTTAACACTCGAGATTGGCGTCGGAACGCCGCGGCGGCATGTGCGGGCGTGGTCATGGTTGCTTCAACCGGATATGGATGGATCGCGCCGCGATACCTGTTGTGCGACTGCGCGGGCAGCAGCCGCTGCCTCAAGCTGAATCCCGCGGCGTTGTGCGGAACGGGCGAGACTTGCTGCTGCTGCCGACCGAGCAGCGGCAACAATTTCTCATGCGCGTGCCGTCTGAACTGCATGAGCGACAGCACGCAGACGTGCATCGATTGAGCGCGAACGCGCCGGCGCCGACCGAAGAGTCCATCCCACCGTGAGGGCGCGGACGGCTCGCCCCGAGGATCCCAACGTGACCCGTTCCCGATTCCCCGCTCTGGTGGCAGCGATCGCCGCGGCGGGCGCGCTGATCGGACTCGCGGCGTACCGATTCGGCGCCCGCCCGGACCCGGCCACCTCGAAGGCCAACCGCGACAGGCTGATCAATTCCTCCCAACGTGTCCTCGCGACGATCGCCATGTCGCCGCTCGCCGACGCCCCGGACCCCGCGGCCATCCGCGCCGTGCTCGCCCGCGCGGAGTTGGCGGGTCCGATCGCCCCGGAGAGGCTCGGCGCGCTGCTCGATGAAGCCGCCGATTTCCTCTGGCGCCGCTTTGTCGAGAACGACCCGAAGTCCTACTCGCGCTGGCGCATGGCGAAAGGCGACCTTCGAGAATCACGCCAAGACATGCTCGCCTACGGCGACGTCGCCGACGATTACCGCTTCCTTGGCGGCGGCGAGCTGCCGCGCGACGCTGATCTCGCCGGCGTGTTCGAGTTCCTCTTCGTTCGTGGCCTGGCCGCCCCCGACGGCGCGAGTCGCCCCGTCGCGCTCGCCTCCGAGCCGCGCGGCCTGATCGTGCAGCCAAAGGTTCTCACGCCCGAAGAGTCGGGGTGGGAGACCCCGCGCGGCACGCTGGGCATCGAGCACTGGCGCGGGCCCGTCGTCGCCACCGCGCGCCGCTGGTGGCGCCCCGTCCGCACCGAGCAGGACCTCCTCACGCGGGACGGGCGAGCCGAATCGGCAACCGTGGGCGTGATCATGGAACTCGCGGACGGCGCACGGCGCCCGTTCCTCATCTTCTACGTCTGGGATCCAAATGATGATCGATGGAGGCTCTGCGCCCTGGCCATGACCAACTACTTTCCCGAGAAGATGACCATACTCGAGTATTGACCATGAAACCCGTTTCGCACGCCGAACCCGGGTGCCGGTGGAGACGACCGCTCCTCGCGATCTGCGGCATCATCTTTCTAGTGGCCGCGGTCGGCAAGGCGCTCGACCCGTTTCCGTTGGTCCGCGTGCTTGATTACCTCTTCTATGTCCCGGGGCCAAACCACGCGTGGACCGTCATCCCGGTGCTGGCGTTGGTGGGCACCGAATCGGCCCTCGCGTTGCTGCTGATCATGGCTCCGACCCGCCTCGTCGCGCGATCCGCGGCCGCGTTGCTCGTCATGTTCACGGCCATGCTGACGGTGCTCGCGCTGAACCCGGGATCGCCCCCTTGCGGCTGCTTCGGTGGGCTTGGCTTCGCGAACACCGGGCGCGGCGAGTTCATCGCTTCCATCACACGCAACCTCGCGATGGTCGTGGTGCTGGTCAGCGTGCCCGGGATAACCCGTGATGCCGGTGCGCCCGTGGACAAGGCTCCGCATCGCGCCACCCGCGAGGCGACGAACCCCGCCCGCGCGTTCACGCTCGTCGAGCTCCTCGTCTGCGTGGTGGTGGCCGCCGTGCTTGTCGCGCTCGTCGTGCCCGCCCTCGCCACTTCTCGTGATGCCGCCCGCCTCACCGCGAGCCTCTCCATCCAGCGCGGCCTCGCGTCGGGCGTGTCCGCGTATGCCGCCGAGTCCCGCGATGCGTTCCCGTACATCCAGGACCCCGGCGAATTCTCCGGCTGGATCACCCTCGGCGGCCGACGTTACCGCTGCTCGTACTTCGGCGCGACCCGGTTCTGGGTCAACGTGCTCAGCCAACGCTACATCGATGCGCCCAGGTCCGCGCTCGAGACCGACCCCGAGCAGTCCATCGTCGCCAACGCCGCGCACGCCATGCCCCCGGAGATCATCCGCTCCTGCTTCGAGCTCATGTACGGCGCGTTCGCCGCCCCGCCCTACTGGGACGAAGACGAGCCCCCGAACGACCTTTCCCTGCTCCGCGCCGTCCGCCTGCCCGACGTGCGCTTCCCTTCCGGCAAGGGCCTCGCCATCGACACCAACTCCGGCTGGTTCCGGCGCTGGGCCCGCGACCCCGCCGCGCACGCCGCCGACTCCGCCCGCGAGGCGTCCATGTCCTTCTGCGACGGGTCCGCGTCCGTGCGCCAACTGCACCAGGATCCCGCGCGGCTCGTGGACCGCACCGAGTACATGCAGCGCCGACTCGTTCCCGTGCTCCAGACCCGCCACGGCATCCACGGCCGCGATTACTGATGGTTCCCCGTGCCGCCCGGCGCGCCCGCGCGATCCGCGCCCGCCCGGCGCGCGCGATATCCCGCCGTTTTCTCCCAAGTCGCGCTCCCACCGGCACATGCGCGCCCCTCGGCGCTCCCCACCGGGCCTGAAAAGCACCCTCCCGCGCGCGCCGCAACGCACGCTTCGCCCATGGGTGGATGACCCACCTATTCCCCATCCCGCGCCCGTTCCGCACCCGAGACTCAACTACTAGGATCCTCCGACCCGCGAACTTCGTACCACCGTCGCCCCGCGCGCACCCGCGCGACCGGCACGGGTTCGCCGGTAATGTTCGCAAACAGTTCGCCCGCCCGGCCCCGCCAAACCCCCCGGCGACACGTTCCGGCAAGGAGTCCGACATGGCCACCGCACCCGCGACCTCTCCCACCGGCGCCCCCCGGCGTTCCCGCTGGCCGCGCCGATTGGCCTTCGGCTTCGCCGGGCTCGTCGCTCTGCTCGCACTCCTGCTGTTCCTCGCGCCGACCATCGCCTCCTCCCTCGCCCCGGGCCTGATCGAGTCCAACGCCGCCCGGGCCATCCGCGGCGGCGTGAAGGTCCAGCGCGTGGCCCTCTCCTGGGGCGGGCCCATGGACGTCGGGCCCGTCGAGCTCTTCGACGACAAGGGAAAGTCCGTCGGCGTCCTCAGCCTCCAGACCTCCCGAGGCCTGTGGCCCATCCTCACCGGGTCCAAGGACCTCGGCACGCTCACGCTCTCGGGCAACCTCGATATCGTCCGCGCCGCCGACGGCTCGACCAACCTGCAGAACGCCGTCGCGCCCAAGGTCGTCCCGTCCGCGCCCGCCCCCGCGCCGGCGCCCGGACCCGCGCCGACCACCGCCCTCCCGCCCGGCTACTCCGCGCGGCTCGCCATCGGCGGCATCGACGTCAACTACCGCGAGGAGGGCGAGCGGGCCGTGGTCAAGACCGCCGCCGTGCAGCGCCTCAAGGGCGAGGCCAACTTCGCCACCTCCGGCCCCAGGGGCGCATCGGGGAAGGTCAACCTCGACGCCGGCCTCAAGGCCAACGACGCCGCCGGCGCCCTCACCATCGCCGCCACCATCGACGGCCTCACCGACGCCGCCGGCGCCCTCACCCTCGACAAGGCGACTTTCGACGCGACCGTCGAGGCCACCGGCCTCCCCGCCGGGCTGATCGACGCCGTCGCGAACCTCAACGGCATGCTCGTCGAGGCCCTCGGACCGACCGCCGACCTCAAGCTCCGGGCCGTGGGCACCATGGCCGCCGGGACCGCCGATGTCGCGCTGGCCTCCGCGGGCGCCGCCGCCGACCTGGGGCTGAAGATGGAAGGCGGCCGCATCGTCGCGCCGCGCCCGGGCAAGATCACGCTCAAGTCCGCCTCTTTCGCGCAGAAGATCCCCGCCGTGCGCGACGGCCTGGCCAAGGCCGGCGGGCTCGCCATCGAGACCTGGCCCGGCGTCGAGATCACCCTCGATGCCCTGAACCTCCCCGCGCCCGCCGGCGCCGCGTCCCCGGGCTGGCCCATGCGAGCCGATTTCCGCGGCGCCGCGTTCGGCGCCACCGTCCGCACCTCCAACGCCCGCGGCACGCTGGCCCCGGACCCCGCCAAGCCGCGCGAGCGCAAGCCCTTCGACCTCGCGCCCTTCACCCTCGCCCTCGCCGCGCCCGACCTGGCCGGCCCGCTCACGGTCAAGGGCGGCGCCGGCGCGACCGTGGACGGCCAGAGCGCCGGCACGCTCACCATCGACGCCCGCGCCGAGGGCCTGCTCGGCAAGGACGGCGTCCTCAACACCGGCATGCCCGGCTCGATCGCCGGCGGCGTCAAGATCGCGGGCCTCTCCAGCGCCCTCGCCAAGCCCTTCGCCGACATGAGCGGCCAGCCCATCGACCTCGCCGCCGACCTGGGCCCGACCATCGACGCCGAACTCACCGCACGCTCGTCGGGCCCGCCCGGGCCCTCGGGCCTGCCCGCCACCGACGCGGACCTCTCCCTGCTCGCGGCCAACGCGCAGGTGCGCGGCCAGTTCCGACTCGACAACAACGTCCTCACCACCCGCGAGGGCGGGCTGACCGCCAGGCTCAACGCGACCGCCCCGCTCGCCGCGCGCATCCTCGCCGGCAGCGGCTCCGCGGCCCTGAAACTCTCGAAGCTGGGCGTGCTCACCGCCACCGTCAAGGACCTGCGCGTCCCGCTCCCCGGCCCGCAAGACAAGGGCTTCAACGCCGGCGCGGTCGCCGCGTCGGCCGACCTGACGCTGCTCGACCTGGGCGTCGCCGCGGCGGCGCTCAACGGCGAGGTGGTCGAGGTCCGATCCCTCCGCGCCACGGCCGGGCTGGCGCCCGGCGCGCCCGTGAAACTCCTGCTGGACTCGGAGCTCGCGCACCTCGGCGTCCCGTTCACGGCCAAGGGTTCATTCGAGATCGCCAACGCCGTGCCCGGCTCCTTCGACGCGTCCAAGGCGTCGCTCCTGCCGTACCTGGGCGCCATCCGCCCCGGCGGTTCGCTGAAAGTCACGGGCCTGCCCGCGTCGCTCGTCCGCAACGCGCCCGGCCTGGCCCCCGCGCCCGCGGGCCAGCCCGCCGACGAGTTGCGGGCGGCCCTCGCCGCCGCGGTCGCGGACGCAGTCGGCGCCGGCGCCGAGGTCTTCGTGCAGACCACCCCCAACGGCGCCGATTCGCTCTACGCGCTCGTCGCGGTGAGCGGCGCCCGCCTGGGCGCGCGGACCGAGGCCGAGCTCTCTACCACGCAGCTCGCGCTCAAGACCGCCTTCGTGGAGACGGGCCTGACACCCCAGCAGCTCGCCCCCGTGATGCGGGCGCTGGGGCAGGCCCAGTACGGCCTGGCCGGGCCCGCGTACCTCACCGCGAAGATCGAGCCGTTCAACGTCCCCGTCGCGCCCGCCGCCGGCGCGGGCGCCGCGCCCAGGCTGGAGTTCGCCAAGGCGGGCGAGGCGGTGGCGACGCTCGCCATCCCCGGCGACCCGCTGATGCTCACGGGCGTGAAGGTGGGAGAGAAGCCCGTCGTCGCGGGTCTCTCGAGGTTCAACCTCGTGGCCCGGGCCCCGCTGGCTCTGGCCGAGGGGCGGGCCGGATCCGTGAACGCGAAGATCACCGCCGACCTCGTCAACGACGCGCGGGCCCGCCTGGGCGGGCTGAACGTGGACGCGGCGCTCATGGTCGGCGGCGAGGGCCCGCTCTCCGCCCGCGTCCTGCTCGCGGACCTGAACAACGCCGGGATCGAGGCGCTCCTGGGCCAGCCCGGCCTGGTCACGGGTTCGCTGGGGGAGAACGCGACGGTGACGCTCGCCGCGACGCGCTCCGCGGGCGCGAACCCCGTCACCGAAGCCGACCTGGGCGTCAAGGCCCCGCGCCTGGAGGCATCGAACATCAAGGTGCGGATGGACGGCACGCGCCTGGCGCTGACCGCGCCGGCTGACGTGAAGTGGACCGCGGACCCGGCCTTCATCGAGCGCTACGCGCTCGGTGGTGGTGGTGGTGGTGGTGGTGGTGGTGGGGGGGGGGGGGGGGGTGGGGGTGGGGGTGGGGGGGGCGGGGGGGGGACCGCCGCAACCGCAAAGAAGGTCCC
>JAEUIW010000209.1 GCA_016794925.1 Phycisphaerae bacterium | reverse complement strand
TGCCGAGGCTTTGCCAATGGGCGGCAAAGGCCGCGTTGTATTCGCGGTAAAGCTCCCGGGTCGGGTCGTAGCTGACATTCAGCAGGGTCTGCGCCCCGGCGGCAATCGGCGCGGCCAGCGCGGCGAGCACCAGCGGCAGCGCCGCCGCGGCATCGAAGCGCACGACCGGCCGCCCGTCGACGGTCTGCGCAGGGACGCGGCCGTCAGGGTCGTGGCCGGTCAGGAAGAGCGACTCCTCGGCCAGCGGGCGGCACACGAGGCCCTGCACGCGCGGCGCGTCGACGAGGATGCCGAGGTCGGCCCGGCCCTCGACCATGGCCTTCTGCACCATGAGGCTCATGTCGTCGATCACGTAGACGCGGATGCGCGGGTACGCCGCCTTCAGCCGCACGAGCAGCGGCCCGACCAGCAGCGACACCAGCAGCAGCGGCACCGCCAGCGTCACCGAGCCCTCGGGGCCCGCGGCGCTGTGCTGGATGCGTTCCTGCATCGCCGCGGCGTCGGCCAGCAGCCGGCGCGCGTCCTGGTACAGCTGCAGGCCCACCGGCGTGGGCGTGACGCCCACGTGCGAGCGTTCGAGCAGCTGCGCGCCCAG
>JAEUIW010000208.1 GCA_016794925.1 Phycisphaerae bacterium | reverse complement strand
CCGCTTTCAGCTCGTGGCGGCGATGAACCCTTGCCCCTGCGGCTGGCTGGGTTCGCCCGCCGGGTTGGGCAAGTCCTGCCGCTGCACACCCGACGCCGTGGCCCGCTACCAGGGCAAGCTGTCCGGGCCGCTGCTGGACCGCATCGACCTGCAGGTCGAAGTGCTGGCCGCTGCGGCCAGGGATCTGATGGCCCTGCCCGACGGTGAACCCAGCGCGGTGGTGGCTTTGCGCGTGGCCGCTGCACGCCAGCGGCAGATGGCACGCCAGGGCCAGCCCAACGCGCAGCTGGAGCCGGCCGACATCGACCGCTTTTGCCAGCCCGACGAAACCGCGGCCCGCTTCGTGCGCAGTGCGGCCGAACGCCTGGGCTGGAGCGGCCGGCGCCTGCACCGCTGCCTGAAGGTGGCGCGCACGGTGGCTGACCTGGCCGGCAGCGACACCATCACCACGGCTCACCTGGCCGAGGCCCTGCAGTTGCAGCGCGTGCTGGCCGGCTGAGCGTCAAAGGGCGAGGCGCGGGACTTCAGATCACCAGCGGGTCCACGTCCACGGCCCAGCGCAGCAGGCCCTTGTGGCGGCCACGCAGGCCGTCGAG
>JAEUIW010000207.1 GCA_016794925.1 Phycisphaerae bacterium | reverse complement strand
GACGCCGCCCACCGCGTGGGGGTCGTGCACCGCGACTTCAAGCCGAGCAACGCGCTCGTCGGCGAGGACGGCCGCGTACGCATCGCCGACTTCGGGCTCGCCCGCGGCCTGTGGCCGATCAGCAGCACCGGCCGCGAGTCCGCGGACAGGCCCTCCTCCGAGCACGGCTCGACCCGCCCCGGCACCGTCGGCACGCCCGCGTACATGTCCCCCGAGCAGCGCAGCGGCGCCAACGTCGACGAGCGCAGCGACCAGTACTCGTTCTGCGTCGCCCTCCACGAGGCCGTGTACGGCCAGCGCCCCGTGCCCGATCGTCCGGGCCGCCCCGCGCCCGCGTTCAAGGTGCCCCTCTGGCTGCGTCGGCTGCTCGACCGCGGCCTCGCCCATCGCCCGGAGGACCGCTTCCCCTCGATGGCCGCGCTGATCGAGGCCCTGCAGGCCGGCCCCCGCCGCCGCCGCCAGTTCCTGCAGACCGCCGGGCTCGCGACCGCCCTCGTCGCCGCCGTCGGCATCGGCGCGGCCCTCAACCGCAGCGACCCGCAGGACGTCTGCCCCGACCCGCGGGCCCAGATCACCCAGTACTGGGACATGGGTCATC
>JAEUIW010000206.1 GCA_016794925.1 Phycisphaerae bacterium | reverse complement strand
CCGACGAGGGCCGCATCGTGAAGCGCGAGAAGGACAAGTCGGCCGCGGCTGTCGAGGACCTCGTCGGCGCCGCCGACGAGCCCATCCGCGTGCTGCGCTTCGCGAACCGCGTGCCGCTGCTCCACCAGCAGGCGGCCTGCGCGATCACGAAATGCGTGATCCAGACCGAGTGGCGGCGTTACGGGCTGCAACAGCCCAAGGGCGCGCTGCCGATCGGGCCGATGGCGCTCTTCGTGCACATCGCCAGCGTCTGGGTGCCGTTCACGAGCGAGAGCAAGGAGGCGATCGCCGGCTACCCCGAGATCCAGCGCGAGATCAAGCTCGGCCTCCAGGAGTGCGGCCGGCGGTTGGGCACCTACATCCGCAAGGGCAAGCGCTTGAAGGCCGAGTACGAGAAGCGCGGGTACATCGAGAAGTACATTCCACACATCGGGATCGCGCTCCAGGAGATCCTCGACCTCTCGAACGACGAGCGCGACGCGACGGTGCATACGCTCGACGACGTGCTGCAGAAGAGTCGGAAGTTCTAGCGCGTCTCCGCCGCTGCTCGGGGCCCTCGTGGGCCCGGCCCGCAGGCCACGGACCCGGGTCGTCAGCGC
>JAEUIW010000205.1 GCA_016794925.1 Phycisphaerae bacterium | reverse complement strand
CGCAGCCCCCACAGCAGGCCGCGCAAGCCGAACTTGGACGCCGAATAGGCCGCACTGCCCTTCAGGCTGACGATGCCGCCCATCGACACCGTGGCGATCAGATGGCCGCGGCCGGCCGCAGCCATGCGCCGCGCCAGCGCCTGCAGCATGACGGCGGTGGACACCAGGTTCACCTGCAGTTGCAGCAGTAGCTGCTCGATGGGCAGCTCCACCATGTCGCCGACGGCAATGAGGCCGGCGTTCACGAAGGCGACGTCGATCGGCGCCGCGTCGTCGGCCTGCAGCGCCCGCGCCCAGTCGAGCACCGCGTCCTGCCGGGACAGGTCCAGCGTTTCGACGCGGGCGCCGGGGTGGCGTTCAGCCTGTTGCGCCAGCCGGGCCGGGTCCAGGTCCATCAGAACGAGTCGGTAGCCGCGGGCCGACAGTGCATCGGCCACACAGGCACCGATGCCGCCGGTGGACCCGGTGACCAGCGCCACCGGAGGGGATGTGCTCATGGGTCGCTCCCGGAGATCGTGGCGGGTGTGCACTGGCTTCAGAACTTGCGGGCGACGCTGACCACGAGCCTGTTGTTGTCCGTCGCCCGCAGCCGGTCACCG
>JAEUIW010000204.1:372-600 GCA_016794925.1 Phycisphaerae bacterium | reverse complement strand
CACCTCAGGCGTTGCGGGCTTCTCGTGGGAACGACTCCACCCCGGGCGTTGCGGGCCTCTCGTGGGAGCGACGCAAGTCGCGATCGGGCTCTCGGTCCCGCGCTACGCGGCCAGCCCCCCCAGCACCCCCCCCCCCCCCCCCCCCCCCCCCCCCCCCCCCCCCCCCCGGCCCCCCCCACCCCCCACCGCCCCCCCCCCCCCCCCCCGCGGCGGCCCCAGCACCGGGGG
>JAEUIW010000204.1:0-362 GCA_016794925.1 Phycisphaerae bacterium | reverse complement strand
CACCCCGCCCGCCACCCCGCACGCCGCCACCACCAGCCAGGGCGGCCACTTCCACGACATCAGCGCGACCAGCGCCACCAGGCCGAGCGCGAAATCCTGCGGGCGGTGGATCGCGCTGGTCCACACCGGCTGGTACAGCGCAGCCAGCAGCAGCCCCACCACCGCCGCGTTGATGCCGGCGAGCGCGGCCTGCATGCGCGCATCCCCGCGCAGGCGCTCCCAGAAGGGCAGCGCGCCCGCCACCAGCAGGAAGGACGGCGCGAACACCGCGAGCAGGCACACGATTCCGCCCACCCATCCGCCATAGCCGTCCTGCGCCGCGGCACCGAGGAAGGCGGCAAAGGTGAACAGCGGCCCCGGCA
>JAEUIW010000203.1 GCA_016794925.1 Phycisphaerae bacterium | reverse complement strand
AAGAACCGGATCAAGGTCGTGCTGCTCGAAGGCGTGCACGAGGCGGGCGCAAAGATGCTCGAAGCCGAAGGCTTCAACGTCGAGAGCTCGGGCAAGGCGCTCGAAGGCAAGGCCCTCGCCAAGGCGGTGGGGGGCGCCCACGTCCTGGGAATCCGGTCCAAGACGAACATACCGGCGGACGTTCTCGCGGCCTGCCCGCGTCTGCTCACGGTCGGGTGCTTCTGCATCGGCACCAACCAGGTGGACGTCGATGCGGCCCGGGGCTCGGGCATCCCCGTCTTCAATTCACCGTTCTCGAATACGCGGAGCGTTGCCGAGCTCACGATCGCCGAGATCGTCGCGCTCAACCGGCACATGTTCGACAAGAGCGCCAAGGCGCACGCGGGCGAATGGGACAAGTCGGCCGAAGGGGCGCACGAGGTGCGGGGTCGCACGCTCGGGATCGTCGGCTACGGGCGGATCGGTTCGCAGGTTTCGATCTTGGCTGAAGCGCTCGGGATGCGGGTGGTCTTTCACGACGTCGCCGCTCGCCTGGCCCTGGGCAATGCCCGCTCGGTGCGCAATCTCGGTGAGCTGCTCGAACAGTCCGATGTGGTGACGCT
>JAEUIW010000202.1 GCA_016794925.1 Phycisphaerae bacterium | reverse complement strand
GCGCCAAGGGCCCTTCCCTGCTTGAGTCAGATGGACCTCACACCCCCAGCCTGACATGATGACGTATTGAACATCGCCACCCACGCGAAGAAACCCGAGTCGCTCCCAAAATGGCACGGCAGCTGGCAGGTCGTTGCTGGGCACAATCGCAAAGGCACCGACGGTTACGGGAGTAGTCACCTGAATGCTCCGTGGTTGCTGCACTGTGAGCGGCGGCCTCGCGAGCCCTTTCGAAAGTGCGACATCGCACTTCCGGGACATCACCTTCAGCAGCGATCCTTCATCAGAAGTGCCCTCAGGCCTGCAAACCGTCTTGGCACCCAGCATACCGCGAATCTCGAGCTTCCACTCCCTAACGCCCTCCAAGAAAAGTTCTATTGGTGTACTGTCACCCCGACTTATCGAGAGATCAAGCCCTTCGACGAGCACGTCGAAAGGCTTTCTCGTTACGGGGCAAAGAGTTGCGCCTTTGAGGGTGCAGTTCAAACCGACGATTTCGAGGATTCGCCGCTTCGTGGCGTACTCAGTGGCTAAGGTGCTCGCCTGTGGCGCTGTATGACGAGATTGGACCCGGATACGCGGCGTTCCGGCGGCCTGACCCCA
>JAEUIW010000201.1:361-603 GCA_016794925.1 Phycisphaerae bacterium | reverse complement strand
CCGCTGCGGATGACGATCGAGGACGCCGTGTCGTTGAACGAGCGCCGGGACAGGTTGGCTTCGCCGCTGCTCGAGATGGAGCGGCCGCCGTAGTCGACGTGCTCGTACAGCTCCACCGGCCCGCCCCCCCCCCCCCCCCCCCCCCCCCCCCCCCCCCCCCCCCCCCCCCCAACGCCCACACCACAAAATCGGGGGATGAACCCCCAAGCCCCCCGCAACCCGTAACGACCCCCGCGACAAAG
>JAEUIW010000201.1:0-351 GCA_016794925.1 Phycisphaerae bacterium | reverse complement strand
GGCCGCCGTAGTCGACGTGCTCGTACAGCTCCACCGGCCCGCCGCCCCCGCCACCCCAGCCGCCGCCCCAGTTGCCGCCCCCGCCCGAAGGCCGCACCGAGCTGATGCGGTCGTTCAGCCCCATCGCGCGCAGCGACGGGTAGCTGCCCGGGCTCAAGGTGATGCACTGGCCGCGAAAGTCCGCATCGCTGCACACCTGCCAGCTGCCGCTGCGCACCACGGCCGACGAGGCCATGTCGTTGAAGGCCATGCTGTTGAGGTTGCCGACGGGCCCGTAGGCCCTCACCGGCCGGCCGTCGAAGTCGTCGTGCTCGTAGAGCACCAGTTCGGCAGCCGCGTGGCTGCAGGCCA
>JAEUIW010000200.1 GCA_016794925.1 Phycisphaerae bacterium | reverse complement strand
AGGCCCTCGTGGTCGTGATCGAGGGCCTGCCTGCCGGCCTGGAGCTCACCGAGGCCGACCTCCAGGTCGAGCTCGGGCGCCGGCGCCTGGGCTACGGGCGGGGCCCTCGCATGCGCTTCGAGCAGGACGAGCTGAGGCTGCTCGGCGGCATCCGCCACGGGCGCACCCTGGGGTCCCCGGTGGCCATCGAGATCGGCAACTCCGAGTGGGAGCGCAAGTGGACCGAGGAGATGTCGCCCGCCCCCGGTGAGACGGCCTCGCCGCTGACCCAGCCCCGCCCCGGCCACGCCGACCTCGCCGGCATGCAGAAGTACGGCTTCGACGACGCCCGCAACGTGCTCGAGCGGGCCTCGGCCCGTGAGACCGCGGCCCGGGTCGCCGCCGGCGCCATCGCCAAGAAGCTGCTGTCCGAACTGGGCGTGTCGATCCTGTCGCACGTCGTGGCCGTGGGGCCGGTCGAGTCCAAGTCCACCGTGCGACCCACGCCGGACGACCTCGACCGCATCGACGAGTCGCTGGTGCGCTGCAACGACCCCGACGCCGAAGCCGCGATGATCGACGAGATCAAGGCCGCGGCGAAAGACGGCGACTCCCTCGGCGGGGT
>JAEUIW010000001.1 GCA_016794925.1 Phycisphaerae bacterium | reverse complement strand
ATGCACTGTCTGGCTTGCCGCCGTTAGGACTCAACTAGTCAAAGGGTGGTATTTCAACGTCGGCTCCCCCAGAGCCAGAACTCCAGGATCAACGCCTCCCACCTATCCTACGCAGAGCATGCTCGTGACCAATGAGAATCTATAGTAAAGGTCCACGGGGTCTTTCCGTCTTGCTGCGGGTAGGCGGCATCTTCACCGCCACTACTATTTCACCGAGTCGGTCGTGGAGACAGGGATCCAGTGATTACGCTATTCATGCGCGTCGGAACTTACCCGACAAGGAACTTCGCTACCTTAGGACCGTCATAGTTACGGCCGCCATTCACCGGTGCTTGGGTCGCGAGCTTCGGTTTCCCTAACCCGCTTCCGTGACATTCCGGCATCGGGCAAGCGTCACACTGTATACATCCACTTGCGTGTTGGCACAGTGCTGTGTTTTTGATAAACAGTTCCCAGACCCTTTTCTCTGCGCCCTCCCTTGCGGGTAGGGCCCCCTTCTTGCGAACGTACGGGGTTAACTTGCCTAGTTCCTTCACGACCGTTCTCTCGAGCGCCTGAGGCTATTCGCCTCGCCTACCTGTGTCGGTTTTGGTACGGGCTGACCTGTCGGCTTTTCTAGGAACCCCGCCGCCCCACATCGGCCACAAGGGCCTGGACGTCTGACAGTCCCGTGGAGCTTTGGAATTCGTCCCCGACAGCGGCTCAGGAATATTGACCTGATGTCCATCGACTACGCCTTTCGGCCTCGTCTTAGGTCCCGGCTAACCCTGGGAGGAATGACCTTGCCCAGGAATCCTTAGGCTTTCGGCGAACGGGATTTTCACCCGTTTTATCGTTACTCAAGCCGGCATATTCACTTGCGGGCGCTCCACGACCCCTTCCGGGACCGCTTCACCGCACCTGCAACGCTCTCCTACCGCTCTTGCGAGCCCACAGCTTCGGCTCCATGCTTATTCCCGATAATTATCGGCGCCAGATTCCTCGTCCAGTGAGCTGTTACGCACTCTTTAAATGGTGGCTGCTTCTAAGCCAACATCCTGGATGTCACTGCAATCTGACTTCCTTTCGAACTTAGCACGGATTTGGGGCCTTAGCTGGTGATCTGGATTTTTCTCCTTTTGACCGCGGATATTGTCACTCGCAGTCTTTCTCCCAGGACAGCGAACTCGGTATTCGGAGTTTGGTTGGACCAGGTGACCGGGTAGGCCCCTAAGTCCATCCAGTCGCTCTACCCCCGAGTTCTGACTCCTGAGGCTACCCCTAAAGGTATTTCGGAGAGAACAAGCTATCTCCCAGTTTGATTACACTTTTAGTCCTCCCGTCAGTTCATCGCAGACCTTTTCAACGGTCACGCGTTCGAGCCTCCAGACGGAGTTACCCGTCCTTCACTCTGACCAACGGTAGATCACAAGGTTTCGTGTCTAGCCCGTACGACTTGGCGCCCATTTCAGACTCGCTTTCGCTCCGCCTCCGGCCCGGAAGGCCTTAGGCTCGCCGTACAGGCTAACTCGCCGGCTCATTATGCAAAAGGCACGCCGTCACGGCTTGCGCCGCTCCGACCGCTTGTAAGCACACGGTTTCAGGTGCTCTTTCATTCCCCTCATCGGGGTGCTTTTCATCGTTCAGTCGCCTTACTGGTTCACTATCGGTCGTCGAGGAGTACTTAGCCTTGGAGGGTGGACCCCCCATCTTCAAACCGGGTTTCACGAGTCCGATTCTACTTGAAGGCTGACCAGCGTCCGGTTACAGGGCTTTCACCTTCTCCGGCCCGGCATTCCATCCGGTTCATCCTTCCGCTGGCTGATCCGCTTTCGCTCGCCGCTACTTACGGAGTCGCTGTTGCTTTCCTTTCCTGTGGGTACTGAGATGTTTCAGTTCTCCACGTTCGCTCTTCACCCCTATGCATTCAGAGTGAAGTACCCTTGCGGGTGGGTTGCCCCATTCAGACATCCACGGATCACAGCTCGGTTACCAACTCCCCGTGGCTTTTCGCAGGTTCCCACGTCTTTCATCGCCTCTCGACGCCAAGACATCCACCGTGTGCCCTTATGGCTTGGTCGCCAACCACACGCCGCGCTCCCCTTGCGGGGCCGCTCCCGAGTGACTGGCTCGCATTCCCCGACCCCGCCGTGGCCCTATTCGCCGCGGCGACCCGGGGACGCCCCGCCTGGGAGGCGGGACGGCCAGAGCCAAATTCACCATCTTTCTTTCTCATTTCGCTCGAAATCTTCGGTGTCTTCCGTCCGGTACGTCACCATCGGCCCACAAGCGGCCTCCGATCACGCCGGACGCGTCGTTCTTCCATATCCGATTGCCAAAGAGCCGCCCGATCCGCGGCGAACCGCGCCCGGGCGTTCGGTCCGTCATACGGACCGACCCACCCCGGATCGCTCCGAGGTGGGTCAAGACTGTAGACAACTCAAAGAACCTGTCAAGGCCATCTTCTTCTTTTCCCGCCTTCTCCACAGCCCACCCACACCAACTCCAAACACCTCCTCTTTCGTACTCAAGAGCCGCTCGGGGCCCAATCAGGTGCGGCCAATTTGTCATTGGCAGAGCACACTCAAACAGGGCAGTCCACACGTCTCATGAACGACGCGCCGCGCAGGAAATGGGCCCGCAAACAGTGCGGGCCCATTGAAAACCACAGTGCGGGTCCGTCGGCCGAGGCCGGCTCAACCGCCCCCGCCCCCGCCGCCACCTCCGCCGCCGTGATCATCGACCGGGGGTGGGCGCGGCGTGTCGAGGTTGGGCTTGGGCGCCGGCTTCTTGGGCTCCTTGGGCGCGAACGCCGCCTCGCCCATCTGCGCGTTGCGCGAGATCGACTTGAAGATATCGCTTCCGCGATCGCCCTCGGGCGTGCGACGGACGATCCGACCGGACGCGTCCCGCAAGTACACCTGCGATGACGCCTTCGCGTTGCCGGAGCCCGCGTCCGAACCCGGGATGGCGTTGACGTCGAGCACGATCGCGTCCGCCGCGAGCGTGAGCCGCTTCATCGGAGTCTTCTCCGATTTCTCGCCGGTCTTCCCGGGCTCCCCGGGCGGCGACGGGGATGAATCCGGCGGCGCTGAACCCGGGCGTCCGCCGCGTTCACCGGGCGTCTCGTCCGTCGGCTTCACCGCCAGCGCGGCGACGATCTTCTCCATGTCCGGCACCTGCGCCTGAGCCGTCAGCGCATCACCGGGGGCGACCTCGGCGCTGGCCTTGCGCCAGTATCCCCAGTGCACCTGGTACAACTCGGCCATCGCCTTCCCGCCGCGCCCGAGCGAGTCTCGCTCCTGCGCGCTGGTGATGAAGTAGTACGCGTCATCCCAGACCGGGACGGGCGTGGCCCACTCGCTCGGTGGGCTGGCCACCAGGGGGCGCTCGGCCAGCTTGGCCTGCTCGGGCGAGAGAACGGCCTGGCGCGCGAAGAACGGGTTCGTGATCTCGTAGCGGAGGCGATAGCGATAGGTCTTGCCGCGCTGCACGGTGATGTCGTGGGCCCAGAGCTTGACCGCCTCGTCCTCAAGGAACGGCTTGGCGAGCGGGCGAACGGTCTCGCGCGCCCCGACGGATGTCGGTTTCTCCTCGATCTGCACGCCGAGCTTGGCCAGCTCCTCGATCGCCTTCACGCGGAGCGCCTTGTTGCGATTGAGCGAGGACTGCAGCGCCGCGATATTCGGCCCCGAGGGCGTGGTCGTGGGCACGGACGGCTGGCTGTCCTGCGGTCCGCCCTTTCCGCCGCCACCTCCCCCACCGCCGCCACCGGAACCCGTGTCGCGCTCGTTGCGACCGCCGCCCGGCGGCTTGGAACCGCCGGCCTTGTTGATCTTGTCCTCGATCGCCGCGATCTCGACGTCCAGGCGCGCCAGGTCGTTCTTCAACCGTTCGATCTGCGCGGGGTCGACGTCCGCGGCGAGCAGAGCCGGCTCGCGCCATTCCTCACCCGAGATGGTGGCGTAATACTCCGGCCGCAGGATGAGCTCCTGGGCCTTGGCGGCCTGCTGGACAACCGCCTGCATGTCCGCGGTGGTGCGGATGGACTTCTCGATTTCCGCGGTCAGACCATAGTTCCCCGGCAGCGTCGGGATTGCCTTCTCCTCGCCCCACTTCCCGTCGGGGAGCAACTCCTGCCGGAGCAGGTCAACACGGAGCACCTGCGTGGCCCGTTCCCACCATTTGGAGGGAATGGGGCTCATGGGGCCCTCGCCGTCGGGGTCCTTGCCGATCGCCTCCTTGATCGCCCGCCCGTCCACGCTGGCCTGCACCGAGACGAAGACCTTGTCGAAGGGCGCGGCCTTGGGGACGAAGGCCGCGAGCTCGGGCACCCGCTTCAGCTCGTTCGGATCGAGGGTGGAGATGTACGCGTGCCCGACCGGGTCCCGGGGCGCGGGGAGGAGCACCGCGGCATAGGTCGCGCCGGCCTTGATCGCCTCCGGCGCGGTGGTTTCGAGGCCGCGGCCGAAGACGGCCCCGGCGATCTGCGGCGCGGGGGCGACCGGGCCGCGGTAGCGGGCGTCGAAGTCCGCCCGCACGTCCT
Organism: Phycisphaerae bacterium; assembly: GCA_016794925.1. Taxonomy (GTDB): domain Bacteria; phylum Planctomycetota; class Phycisphaerae; order Phycisphaerales; family UBA1924; genus JAEUIW01. The sequence goes on along the minus strand of JAEUIW010000001.1, from coordinate 414,473 downwards.
TGATTTTTTCGGCGGGCACGTCGGGGAGCGCGGGATTCTCGTTCTTCAGGTCGGCCAGGACGCGGGTGGCGGTCGCCTCGAGCGGTTTGTACGCGCCGGAGAGATCGACCTCGTCCTTGCCCACCTTGACCTTGGATCCCTGCCCGACGAACTGCCACGCGAGCACGCCGAGGAGGGCGGCGCCCGCGACCCCGACGATGATCTTTTCGAAGTGCTGCTCGAGCGGCTTGATGCGATTGACCGGCATGTGTGTTCCTCGTGGTGCGCGACCGGGTCTACCTCGTTCGAACGCGGATCAGCCCCCGCCCTTGCCGCTCTTGTCGTCCTCGGGCTTGGGCTCGTCCTTGATGCCGAGGGACTTCTTGACCTCGGCGGGCATCCAAGGCTTCATCCACTCGCGCATCCAGACCGTCTCGATCTGGAAGCGGGCCTTCACGACCGCCTCGTCGCCGTAGTAGAACCCGTTCTTCATCTCGTCGAGCGGCTCGACCTTCTCAAGATCCAGCTTGGTGACGGTCATGAAATTGGACTTGCTGATCGCGTCGATCACGGCGGGCAGGTGCTTGGCGGAGACGATGGCCTCCACGCGTGCGGTGCGGATGTCGTACATGTCGTTGCTGGTGCGGGGGCCGGCCACGCGCCCGGTGATCGAGGCGCGGTAGTTGGGCTTCATGGCGCCCTCTCCCCCGCCGCCTCCGGCCGGGGCGGCGCGGGCCTCGCCGCTGTCTTCTTCGGTCTGGCGCGCGCCCATCGGCTTGTCCACCACGATCGAGACCAGGCGCTTGACCGCCGCGCCGAGGACCCCGGTGCCCTCGCCGGCGGTTTGTTCGTTCGCCAGGCGAACCGCCTCGATGAGCGACTCGTGGGCCCAGTGCTGCTGCTGCCAGTCCCAGCACTCGCGCAGGCTGCGGGGCGGATCCTCGGGCTTGAGCTTGGGGACGTTGACGAACACGGACGGCTCGGCGTAGACCGCGATCTCCGATGCGCGAGCCTGGACCTTGGACTTGCGGAGCTTGACCAGCTCCTCGCGGAGTTTGGCCTCCTCGTCGGGGGGCAGCTGGGCCGCGCCGCTGGCGACGCGCTTCTGGTCGTTGCTCTCGCTGACCTGCATGGCCAGGGCCGTGGGCTCGGGCGGCGCGCCGGCGTTGATGCGCTTGAGCAAGTCGGCGGTCGCGACCTCCGTGTACGCCCGCGCGAACTCCAGCGGCTTGGTCTGCTTCTCGGCCCGGGAGGGCTCCGGGAAGAGTCCGTCCACCAGCGGCTTGCGTGCCCCGCGGTTGAACTCCAGGGCCCGACCCACCAGGCCGTTGAGCTGGGCCTGCTGCTTCTCGCGCCGCTCCTTGAACCAGTTGGTGAGCACGGTGTTGGGCGGGGCCGAGAGCTCCACCGCGGCGGGGGAGCCGGGGGTCGCGCCGGGCAGCGCGTAGCTGACCCTGGGCGAGCCGTTGGCCATGTCCTTCAGGTCGGCATCGACCTTCGACTGGATGTCGGTCAGTTGCTTGGCCCCCATCGAGCCGCTGAACCACATCATGGCGGGTACCGCGGCCAGCACGATCACGGCCATGGAGAGCACCATCCAGTGCCGTTTGAGTATCGCCAGAACTTTCTTCACCGCGTCGCTCCTTGCACGATCGGATCAGCCGTTCTTCTTGTCCGTCTTCTTTTCGCCGCCGTCGGCCTTCTTGTCATCGCCGGCCGGGCCGCGCAGGATCGCCTCCCACGTCACCTCGATCACGGTCACGGTCTCGCCGGGCTTGCCCAGCGTGGGCGGGGCGGGGAGCGGGGCGAGCTCCTCGAGCTTCGCGTTGGTCACCGGCACACCGGGGCCGCCCGACGGGCCGTCGCCGATGTTCACGACGATCAACTCGCCGTGGGGACGATCGCTCACTTCGCCGCCGGGATCGTTCTCCCCGAAAACGTTGCTGGGACGCCCGTGCTCGCCGCCGCCCTGGGTCGGCCTGCCGCCGCGGCGGCGGCCGGGCTCGCCGGTTCCCGCGGGCGTGATCTCGGGGGGAGTGGCCGAAGCGGCGGACGCCGTCGCGCCCGCGGCGCCGGGCCCGCCCTTGTCGGCCACGAGGGTCTTGTTCTTGACCTTGAACAGGACCGAGTCCTGGTGGATGGTGTACGGCACACCCTTGCGGTCGGCGTGATCGAAGAGCCACTTCTGGATGGTCTCGGCCACGGCTTTTTCCGCGTTCGCGGCCGTGGTCTGCACCTCGAGCGTGAGCTGCACCTTTCCGAACTCGAATTTCGGTCCCTTGGGGGGCGCCGCGTTGTTCTGCTCGCCGCCCTCCTGGGGCTGCTCCTCGCCGGCGGAAGCGCCCGCGGGGCGGACGTAGCGGGTGTCCCACTTGCCGAAGACGAAGCTCTTGCCCTCGCCGGCGGTGTCGCCGAGCTTGACGCGGGCGTCCTCGAGCATGCCACTGAGGTCGGAGACCAGGTGCGGGTAGATGTCGCGCCGCTCCAGCAGCAGGCCGATCGCGCCGGCGCGGGGATCGGGCTTGTACTCGCCCTCGACCTTGGTCCATTCGCCCCGGAGGCGTTTGAGCTCGTTCTTGGCCTGGTCGATCACCGTGGGCTTGACCAACCCGGCCAGGGCCGAGCGGTCGGCCATCGGCTTGATGAAGCTCACCGCGCCGGCGGCGAGCGCAATCCCGGCCGCGGCGGCGAACCACTTGGTCTTCCTCGACCACACGGCCTCGCGGACGACGCTCACGGGCATGAGGTTGGCGCTGACGGTCTGGAGGTCCAAGCCCTGGAGGGCCAGGCCGTAGGCGACGCAGAGGTTCACGGCCCGGGCCTTGAAATCCTCGGCCCGCGCATCGTCGACCGTGGCACGCTGGAATTGCTCGGGCCGCATGACCTCCATCTGCAACTGCTGGCTGAGGAACTTGCGCAGGCCGGGGAGCTGGAAGGTCGAACCCAGGCCGATCAGACGGGTGAGCTTGGCGTCCCGGTGGAGCGACTGGTAGTAGCCGATGGAGCGTTGGATGTCCTGGCAAAGGTCGCCGAAGACCGGCCGCATGGCCTGGAGCACGTGGCGCGCGTGCTTGCTCTGCTCGGCCTCCCGCTTGAGTCGCTCGGCCTTGGGGTAGGTGAGCTTGAAGGCGCCGACCAGGGCTTCGGTGAATTGGTGGCCGCCGATGGGGAACGTGCGGATCCACACCCGTCCGGCCTCGGCGACGATGAGGTCGGTGCTGGTCGTGCCCACGTCCACGATCACGGTTCCGGGCGTTTTCTCGGTGAACGCGAGGTCGAAGGCGATGGCGTTGTACGCCGCGAGCGGGCTGATGGTGAGGTGGTCCGGGGTGATGCCGACATCGGACCACAGCGCCAGTTTTTCCATGACGCGTTCGCGCGTGATGGCGAAGATGCCCACCTCGACCTCGGGCGAATCCGGGTTGGCGAACGTCTGGTAATCCCACTCCACGTCATCGATCGGAAAAGGGATCTGCTGCACGGCCTCGAATTTGACGATGTCGGGAACCTTCTTGGGCTCCACCGGGGGCAGTTTGGCGAAGCGCGCGAAGGCCGAGTGACCGGGAACGCTCACGGCGACCGCGGAACCGGTCAGGTTGTGCTGCGCCACCAGCTCGCCCAGCGCGACGCGCATGGCCTCCTTCGCGTCCACCTCCGGGCTCGAGAGCACGAGCTTGTGCGGGATCACGACGTATTCGAGAACGGTCACACCCTCGCCCGAGCGTTCGAGCTTGATGGCCTTGATCTCGCACGCACCGAGCTCGATGCCCCAGCACACGTTCGACGCCATGACTGATTCCTCTCTGCGGCCGGTCGGTGGAGCGCCACGCGTTCGCACCTCGGGCCCGATCGTTAGACGCTCGGGATGCTCAGAAGTTCCGCGATTCGGACGATATACCAATCACAATACAAACAAATTTCGTGGATAATAGCCTGTTTAGGGGATAAATCTCTGCTGTTTGTGCATTGCACTACAACCTACGGGCCGTGCCCACTCGGGGTTGCCGCCACGATCGACGGGCGCTCCATTCGACCACAGGGCGCGTGCCGCGTCAACCGGAGACCGGGTCCCCCCAAATCGGCGCCGGACCTTGGGGCGCCGATGGGCCGGTTGGACGCACGCGCGAGGTCGGAACGGGGGCAGCCCACAATCAGTTCATCACCATCGCGACGCTGCTCACCATGGCGGTGCCCTGCTGGTCCATCGCCGCGGCGTAGTTGAGGAGCTTGACATCGGTGGGCTGGACGGTGAGGAGCGTGGCGACGAGGTTGCCCGTGGAGCACCAGCGGGTGGGGTTCTGCTGCCAGGCCATGGACGCGATGAGCGCCTCGGGGTTGTTCTGCAGGACGTGCTGGAGCATCTCGCGGTCGTGATTGAAGACGCGGTTGCGACGCTCGGCGGTCTCGGGGTCGTCGCCCGCCAGCGGCTTCTCGTCGCCGAACGACGGCCCGACGTGGCTGAGGTCGGCGGAGCTGATGACCAGGGTTTTTCCGGGGAGCTCGGCGATGGCCGCGCGGAGGGCATCGACGAACGGGCGGATGGCCACGCCCTTGCCGTCGTAGCTGTCGCCGTTGCGAACGGCCGGGTCGTGCACGAGCGCGCCGAAGACGGGGACGTGCCCGCCGCGCTCATCGAGCCCGAACACGTGCTGGAGCCACATGATCTGGAGCTCGATGGAATGCTCGCGTTCGTGATCGAAGCGGTGCTCGAAGAGGACATCACCCAGGGCGCGGCGGAGGCGCTGCTCCATATCGGAATCGAGCGGCGAGACGCCCAGGGGAGTCTCGTACCCCTTGTCGCAGCCGCACACGCCGGTGGAGGAGCCGAAGTGGTTGGTGCCGAGGATGACGATTCGGTCGGGGCGATCGACGACCCTCAAGCGGCCGTAGGCGGAGGCGTAGTTGCCGGCCCCACGGAAATAGTCGAGGTGGGGAACGACGATGGCCTTGGGGAGGGCATCGAAGCTCGGGTCCGAGGCATCGTCGAGGGCCTGCTTGATCCAGGAATCGAGCACGGTACGGAGGCGCGCGGCCGAGGCCGGGCCCTTGGGGGCCTCGCCCTCTTTTTCTTCGCCGGTACCGATGGCGTCCGCGAACGCGGCGCTGCTGGCCGGGGGGAGCACGGGGGACGCGTCGAAGGCGGAACGCAACTTCTGGGCGAGGGCTTCGAAGACCGGTCCCTCCAGCAGACCGGCGTCGTCAAGCTGGGCCACGAGCGGCTCGAGGATCTGGCGGTTCAGCCCCCGACCGACTTCGGCGACAATCTGGTCCAATCCGCGGGTGCCGTCCATGAGCGGCAGCACGAACTGCGCGGCGGGCGCGGTCACAACGATCTTGTCCGAAATCTGGCGGGCGTCGGCGACGCCGAGCATGGTCTGCTGCTTGCCGTCGGGGCTGGTGGCCTGCACCGGAAAACCACGCACCGGCCGTAGCTTCGGGCGGGCCTGGTGAGGCAATTCTGGATCAAATCGAGCACCCGAACCCGCACCGCCCAAAGACTGTTGTTCGCCCATGCGAGAGGGTATGCCCGACCCCACCGAAGTCGCAGCAGGGTGATTCCATTGGCACCACCGACGCGAGGACAGGCAACGCCCAGAGGAATCCAGCCTGTTCAGGGGAATTGGATTGCATCGGAAGTCACGGAGTGGTTCGTTCCGGCAGGTCCGCTAACTCAAGCGTGGAGACATGCGGACCGATGGTCTGTGGATAGGCTATCCCGCTGGGTGAACCAGTGAATTACCCAGGGTCCGACCGGTCGGGTGCATATGGCACGTGACGAACGACAGCGCGGCCAGACGTGGGGAGACGGAGGGGGCCCGGGTCGGGCGGCGGTGACGCGCGCGGAGGCGGCGGGGCTGAGCCGGATCATCCGCGCCGGGAGTGGTTTTTTTGATTGGCGTCGGGCGGCGCGATCGCCGAGCGTCACGATCGCGGTTGTGCAGGGGCTTCTGTTCGTGGTGGTGGTCGCCGCCGCGGTCATCTGGACGCGCGAGCAGCCGTTGCTGGCGGTGGGGCGTGTGCTGACGGAGACCCGGGCCGTTCGCACCCCGTTCGAGGTCGTGGATGAAGCGGCAACGCGGCTGGCAAAGGAGGGCGCCCGGCAGCGAACGCCACGTGTGTACGTCGCGAACAGTGTGGTGCTGGGGGAACTCCGGGCATCGCTGGAAGGCCTGCCTCGGGCACTGGCGGACGCGCCGGGGCTGGAGGGCGTTGAGTCGGGGATCCGGGAGCAGTTCGCGTTGACGGAGGAGGGCCTGCGGGCCGTGCAGGAGATCGCGGCGAACGGGGTCGCGGACGAGGCGTGGAGATCGAGGGTGGTTCGACTGGACGAGGCGCTGCGGAAGACGCCGGTGCTGGACGCGGCCACGTTTCAGGTGGAGAGCCAAGCGGCATCGGAGCGACTGGAGTTGAGGGCGGACACGGGCGGGCCGGGGGTTCAGGTGCGTCGCGGGGCGGTGGTGAACGCGGAGGGGCAGCAGCTCGCGGAGGTGATGCGGGGCCTGGCGCTGAGCGCGGGTTTCGACGGCGACCTGTTGAACGTGGTGACGGCGCGGCTGACGCTGGGCGCGCGTCCGACATTTCTGCACGATCCGGCGACGACGCAGGTCTCACAGGAAGCCGCGGCGGCGCGTGAGTCGAGCCGCACCAACACGTACGCGAAGGGCCAGATCATCGGCGCGCGGGGCGACACGCTCAGCGCGGGGCAACTGGAGTTGATCGTGGCGGAGGAACGCGGGCACCTCGCGACGGCGACGGGGTGGGAGCGCTGGGCGCCGCGGCTGGGCCTGGCTGGGCTCGTGGCCGTGGTGACGATCGGGCTGGGGGCGTACCTGTCGTCGTTCTGCCCGAAGATCGCGCGGAACCCGTGGCGGGTGTGGGCGCTGCACGGGCTAATGGCTGGGGCGCTGCTGGTGGCGTGCTGGGCGAGTTCGATCGAGCCGTGGTTGGTGCATTCTTCGGCGATCGTTCCGAGCCTGTTCGTGAGCGTGATCCTGGCGGTGGCGTACGAGCGGCGGACGGCGCTGGCGATCGGATCGATCCACGCGCTGCTGGCGTGCCTGGCGCTGGAGCAGAGCGCCGCGGTTTACACGCTGAGCGTGGCGGGGACGTGCCTCGCGGTGTGGCAGCTGAAGGACCTTCGGCAGCGCGACCGGCTGATCCGCATGGGGCTGGTCACGGGCGCGCTGCTGGCGCTGGGGACGCTGATCGCCGGGATGCTGGACCGCCCGATGGTGGCTTCGGCGCTCCGGCCGTTGCTGTGGGACGCGGGCTCAACGGGTCTCTCGGCGCTGATGGTCGGGTTCGTGACGCTTGGGGTGCTGCCAACGGTCGAGCGGACATTCGGGATCACGACCGGGATGACGCTCATCGAGCTTCGGGACCCGAGCCACCCGTTGCTGCGTGAGCTGCAGCGTCGCGCGCCCGGCACGTACAACCACTCGCTGAACGTCGCGAGCCTTTCGGAGGCGGCCGCCGAGAGCATCGGCGCCAACGGCCTGCTGGCGTACGTCGGATCGCTGTACCACGACGTTGGCAAGATGAACAAGCCCGAGTACTTCGTGGAGAACCAGACGCACGGGTTCAACCGGCACGACAAGCTGACCCCCGCGCTATCGCTGCTGGTCATCGTCGGGCACGTGAAGGACGGGGTGGAGCTGGCACGGGAGTTCGACCTGCCGCGCCCGGTGCTGCACTTCATCGAGGCCCACCATGGGACAACGCTGGTGGAGTACTTTTTTCGCGAGGCGCGCCGGCGCGCGGAGGCGCAGAAGGACGTGCCGCTCGGTGAGGCCCTGCCCCCCGCCGCGCCCACCGAGATCGAGTACCGCTATCCGGGCCCGAAGCCCCGACACCGGGAAGTGGCGGTGGTGATGGTGTGCGACGCGGCGGAGAGCGCGGCACGGGCGCTGTCGGACCCGACGCCCTCGCGGCTGGAGTCGCTGGTGCGCACGATCGCCCACAAGCGGCTGATGGACGGCCAGTTCGATGAGTGCGACCTGACGCTTCGCGACCTGAGCCGGATCTGCGACGCCGTGTCCCGGTCCTTGGCCGCGCTGCACCATGCGCGGGTGGCGTACCCCGAGTCGGGCAGCGCGGAAAACGAGTCGCTCGAATCACCCACCGGGACTTGATCGACGGGGTCGTGCGCGGCGGGGCCGGGCCCGCCTCAGCCGGCGCTGGGAACGAGGGGAGCGGCGCAACCGGAGACGCGCGCGCGGGAGGTCCGGGCGTCCGCGGCGGGGTAGAACTCCGCGACCACGGCGTCCCATTCCTCTGCGGTTTCGACCGCGATGAAGCGGGCCCGAACCTCGTCGGCGCGGGGGTGGAAGGCCGCGAAGCGGATGGCGAATTTGCGCATGGTGCGCCCGGTGAAGGCCTCCACGCGCCGGACCCCGTGCGCGGCGTTGACGCGCAGCGCGAGATCGAAGTGCTCGCGCAGCACGTCGCGCTGCTGCTCCAGCGTGGGCGGCCGCGCGGGACGCCCCGCGAGCAGATCGCGGGCCTGGCGGAAGATCCATGGGTTGCCGATGCAGCCGCGGGCCACGGACACGGCGGACACGCCGGTGTAACGCAGCATGCGGAAAATGTCGGCGGCCTCCCAGACATCGCCCGAGCCGAAGATGATCCGATCGGGCCGGCTCGCGACGAGGTCGCGGAGGAAGGTCCAGCGCGACGGACCGACGTACTTCTGCTCGACGGTGCGGGCATGGACGGTCGTCCATGCGTAGCCGAGCGCGTACGCGGCGTCGAAGATGCGCTCGAAGGCGTCGGCCATCTCGGGCGTGTCGTCGTACGAGCGCCGCAGCTTGACGGAGCACGCGATCGCGGAAGGAACGGCGGCACGCACGGCCTCGAGAATGGCGATCGCGCCCGCCGGCTGGGCCAGCCAGTGTCCGCCGCGGGCCTTGCGATCGATCTTCTTCACCGGGCAGGCGAGATTGACGTCGATGACGTCGAAGCTCGAAGCGGTCGGCGGCGACGCGGCGGGCTCGGGGAGAGGCGAGCCGGGACGATCGGGAGCGCCGGGGCCGGATGGAAAGCACCCGGGCCGTTCGTACGCGAGCGATCGGTATGCGCCGTCGCGGCGAGCACCCTGTTCGACCATCTTGATGGCCGCGGCGGCCATCTCGCGCGGGTCCGAGCCCATGACCTGCCCCGCGAGGGGGCGGTCATCGGCGCCACCCGGGACGTTGTCCTCGATTTCGCCGAGGTCTGCCTTGGCGAAGCCCCGTCCTCCCGCGAGCAGGGTGCGGTCGAGAAGAGCCTCGGTGACACAGTACGGGCAGCCGTGGCGGCGGGCGATCAGGCGCATCGCGGCATCTGAGTATCCCGCGAGTCCGGCCTGAAAAAAGGGAGCGTCGAACGAGGGCAGGAGCTCCCGGAGGCGCGGCGGAACGGATCCGTCGCGTCCGAATCGGGCCGCGACCCAGCGGGCTGCCTCGGCGGCGTCCACGCGCTCCAAGCCCGGCGCGACCGGAGGGCCGGGGGGCGTGGCGTTGTTGCTCTGGCAACTCATCTGTGGGATCATAGGGGCGTGAGCAACAACCCACGGACGCGGAATCGGTCGGAACGCACCCCGGCGCGCGCGCGGATGAGCGCCGGCGTGCTCGTCGCGCTGGCGCTGGCGGGCTGCGGCACGGCCGGGAGCACGGTGCGCGATGACCTGCCCCGTTACCCTGAGACGCTCAAGCAGGCGACCACGCTCGACGTGCAGGTGGCCCGGGAGGAGACGGTCGTCCGGATGACGAACACGACCGGGCGGTCGTTCGGGGCGTGCCGGATGTGGATCAACGGCTGGTATGCGCGCGAACTGAATGGCTTCGGAGTGGGCGAGACGCTGGAGCTGCCGTTGAACGAATTCACGGATCGCTACGGGACGAGTTTTCGCGCCGGTGGGTTCTTCGCCACGGAACGGGCCGACACGCTTGCGCAAGCTCAACTGGAAGTGGGCAACGAACTCCTTGGGCTGATCGTGATCGGCCAGGCGGAGTGAACCATGGCCCGCGTGCTGGTGATCGGACCCCATCCCGACGATCAGGAACTGGGAATGGGCGGCACGATCGCGCGCCTGGCGGCGGACGGGCACCGCGTCACGCTGCTGGACATGACCGACGGCGAGCCGACTCCGTTCGGGAATCGGGAGACCCGGGCAGCCGAGGCGGCGCGCGCGGCGGGGTTGCTCTCCGCTCCGGGGAACCCCGTGACGCGGATCCAGTTGGGGCTGCGCAACCGCGTCGTTGAGCACGGGATCCATGCCCGCCACGCCGTGGCGGGGGTGATCCGCGCCGCGGGAGCGGATGTGCTGTTCGTGCCGCATCCCGAAGATGCGCACCCGGACCACCGGGCCGTGACCCGGATCGCGGAGGATGCCCGGTTCGACGCGAAACTGACCGGGGCAACGATGCCCGGGGATGGCGGCTCGCCCCCGGTGCACGCGCCATGGCTGTTTCATTACTACTGCACGCACCTGCGGGTCGTGCCCAGCCCCAGCTTCATCGTGGACACGACCGGCTTCGAGGGGGTGAAGCGCGAGGCGATTCTCGCGTACCGAAGCCAGTTCGTGGACAACCCGGCCAATCGCGCGGTGCCCGAGTGGGTCTCGGCGGCGGATCGGTACTTCGGGTCCAGGATCGGGCGCGGCGCGGGCGAGTGTTTCTTCGCCCGCGAGCCGCTGGGACTGGCGGGTTTGTCCGGGCTGGTGATGCCGGGCCGGGTTTGACCGCCGCGTGCACGCGGCGAAACTAGGGTGCCGCCCGGGAGGGGAGGGGGGCGCCGGGAGCCGCGAGCGTGAACCTGACGGCGCAGTTGATCGAGCCGGAGGTGCTGGAGCTGATCCGCGAGGAGCGGTACGACGAGCTCCGCGAGGTCCTGCACGCGATCCCGAACGCGGACGTGGCGGACATCATCGCGGACCTGAGCCCGACGGACGCGGCGATCGCGTTCCGTTTCCTGCCGCGCGACGACGCGGGCGAGACGTTCGCGTACCTGTCGGCGGAGAAGCAGGAGGAGCTGATCGGGCGTTTGGGGGACAAGGGGGCGGTGCGGGTCGTCGAGGCGATGGACATCGACGATCGCGCGCGCCTTCTGGACGAGCTGCCGACGGAGGTGGCGCAGCGGATCATCGGTTCGCTGGCGCCGGAGGAGCGGCGGGCGACGCAGGCGATCCTCGGCTACCCGCCCAAGAGCGTGGGCCGCCTGATGACGCCGGACTACATCTCGCTGCGTCCGGAGTGGACGATCGCGCGGGCGATGGAGCACGTTCGGAAGTTCGGCCGCGACGCCGAGACGATCAACGTGGTGTACGTGGTGGACGAGCGGGGCGTGCTGGTGGACGACCTCCGGCTGCGTCAGGTGCTGTTGTCGGAGCCGGACCAGACGATCGAATCGATCATGAACCGCGACTTCGTGGCCCTGCGGGCGGAGGACCCGCAGGAAGAGGCGGTGCGCCAGCTGACCCGGTACGACCGCGTGGCCCTGCCGGTGGTGGACTCGCGCGGGGCGCTGCTGGGAATCGTCACGCACGACGACGTGGCGGACGTGGCCCAGGAAGAGGCGACGGAGGACATGCAGAAGATGGGCGGCGTGAACGCGCTGGAGGAGCCGTTCATGTCCGCGAGCGTGTTCTCGCTGTTCAAGAAGCGGGCGCCGTGGCTGGCCCTGCTGTTCATGAGCGAGCTGCTGACGAGCAACGCGATCGCGTTCTTCGAGGACGAGATCAAGCGGGCGGCGATCCTGGCCGCGTTCATCCCGGCGATCATCTCGTCCGGGGGCAATTCGGGTTCGCAGGCGAGCACCCTGGTCATCCGGGCGCTGGGGCTGCGCGAGATCGAGGTGTCGGACTGGCTCCGGGTGCTGCGGCGCGAGCTGCTGGTCGGGGCCATCCTGGGCGGGTTGATCGGCGCGATCGGCGTGCTGCGCATCAACCTGTTCGGCTGGATGGGCTGGTTCAGCGACGCGGACGTGCAACGCCATTACGGCATTTTGTCGGTCACCATGGGCTTGACGCTCCTGGGCGTGGTGCTGTGGGGCAGCGTGATGGGGGCCATGCTGCCGTTCGCACTCAAGAAATGCCGGCTCGATCCGGCGGCGAGCTCGACCCCGTTCGTGGCCACGCTCGTGGACGTCACGGGGATCGTGATCTACTTCACGTGCGCGATCTTCGTGCTGCGGGCGACGCTGCTGCGGCCGGACGTTGCCACGCAGGGCCCGTTGCGGTCCGCGGCCGACGTGCTCGTGATCGGCTCGGCGCCCGATCCTGACGGGGATCCCTACGTCACGCTGTCGGTGCAGACCGCGGGGCAGGAGGAGCGAGGGGGCGTGAGCAAGGTCCGAGTACCGGTCTCGGCGCTCATCGGGGGGCGTGCGCCGGACCCGGGCTCGCGGGTACGCGTGACCTTCGACGTGGATCGCGCCACGGCGGTCGAGCCGCTCCGCCCGGGCTGAGCGGCGGCCCGGGGCTGGCCGCCCCGCACGTATGCGGACGTTGAGGCGGGGGCGTTTCGCCGCTAATATCACGTCTTCCGGATCCGGGCGTGAAGCCACGCGTTCGCCGCGCGTGATCCGGAGCACCCGGGGGACTGCGAGCATCGGAGCTACGCCTTGACGTCGACACCGCCCCCCGCGTTGGTTGTCACCACGATTTCTCTCGTGAATGCTGTGCTGCGAACCCTGTCCGAGGGCGCCCGGGCCGCGGGCTGGCGGTTCGTGGTGATCGGTGACACCAAGAGCCCGGCCGTCTTCGAGCTCGACGGCGCCGAGTTCTACTCGGTCGCGGCTCAATTGGAGCGGCCTTTCGCGTATGCGCGCGCGTGCCCCACACGGCACTACTGCCGCAAGAACATCGGGTACCTCGAGGCGGTCCGCGGCGGCGCACCGTTCATCGTCGAGACCGACGACGACAACATCCCCCGGGCGGAGTTCTTCGGGCCGCGGCGGCGCGAGGCGCGCGCCGAGCGGCTCGCCGGCTGCGGATGGGTGAATGTGTACCGGTACTTCGGCGACTCGGACGTGTGGCCGCGGGGGCTGCCGCTCGACCGGGTGCGGACCGACCCACCGACGCTCGGGCCGGCAGCGATGGCGGACTGTCCGATCCAGCAGGGGCTCGCGGACGACAATCCCGACGTGGACGCCGTGTACCGCCTGGTGCGGCCGCTGCCGATCACGTTCCGCCGGCGGGGCACGCCCGTGGCGCTCGGGCCGGGGGCGTGGTGCCCGTTCAACAGCCAGAACACGACGTTCTATCCCGATGCATACCCGCTGCTGTACCTTCCGGCGCTGTGCAGTTTCCGAATGACGGACATCTGGCGCAGCTTCGTGGCGCAGCGGGTGGCGTGGGCCAACGGTTGGAGCGTGCTGTTCCACGACGCGACGGTCCGGCAGGAGCGCAACGAGCACAACCTCATGCGCGATTTCGAGGATGAGGTGCCCGGGTATCTGCACAACGCCGCGATCGCTCGCTGCCTGGACGGCCTGGATCTTGCCGCGGGGACGGGCCGTGTCGCCGACAACGTTCGGGCCTGCTACCGCGCCCTGGTCGCGGGCAAGTTCCTGCCCGAGGGCGAGCTGCCGCTGCTCGATGCGTTCTTGAGCGATCTCGCCGGCCTGCAATCATCGGCGCCCGTGGTTGTCACCGGCTCGCGCGCGCCCGCCGCATCGTCCGCTACGGGCGGGGGGCCGCGCGCGTGAGCGCATCGTCCTCCCCCATGCCGCGCCCGGGGACGATCCCCTCGTCGCTGATGCCGGGCGCGCCCGTGCGGGTCGAGGCGGGCTCGCCCGCGGCGCCGCCGATGCGCGTGTCGCTGTGCTTCCTGGTGTGGAACGAGCTGGGCGGATGCACGCTCGACGTGCCGCGTGCGCCGATGGACCAGTTCGATGAGGTCTACGCCGTGGACGGGGGAAGCACCGACGGGACCGTCGAGTATCTGAGCTCGCTGGGCATCCCCGTGCATCGCCAGAAGATCCGGGGTTATAACGGCGCGATGATCGAGGCGTTCGAGCGCTGCACGACCGATGCCGCGGTGGTGTACCACCCGAAGGGCAGCATCGACCCGGCCGAGACGCTCCTGTGCAAACAGCAGCTGCTCGAGGGGAACGACCTCTCGATCGCGAGCCGGATCATGAAGGGCGGCGCGAACGAGGAGGACGGCAGGCTGCTCAAGCCGCGGAAGTGGTTCGTCGTCGGGCTCGGGCTGACGACGGCGCTGCTCTGGAAGCGGGACCGACGGCGCGGCGTGCGTCAGCCGATGGCCATGGACGTGCTGCACGGTTTCCGCGGGATGCGACGCGACAAGTTCTTCGGCATCGATCCGATCCGCGAGGGCCTGTCGATGGACCTTGAGATGGTCGCCCGGGCGTACCGCAAGGGGTACCGCGTGGCGGAATTCCCGTCCAGGGAGAAGCCCCGCGCGCACGGGGCGACGCACTTCAAGGCGTGGCCGACGGGCAAGAAATTGCTCAAGTACCTGTGGCGGGAGTTTCGTCGTCCGGCCTGAGCGCCGGCCCGGCGGGCGTCCCGGAGCGACGCAGCAACGCCGCCAACATCGCCCCGATGGCGGCGATGAGCAGCACGTGCGAGGGAAGGAAATAGCGGTAGTTGAGTCCCGGTGTGAGGATAAAGAAGGTCGCGTAGTAGCCGACGGCCAGCAGCAGCACGGCGCCGGTCGATCGCTCGATACGGCGGCACGCCGTGGTGACCGCCGCGAGCAGGCCGGCGAGTGACAGATAGATCCACGGCGCGGTGGACGCGTTGTAATAGGCCTCGACGGACCGGAGCCGCTCGTTGAGCGCCTCGGTGGTGCTCTGGAGCGGAGCGTGCAGCCGGAGGTCGAGGCCCCATTCACGCTCCCACTTGGTCTCGTGTATGGGGATCCAGGAAAGCGGCATCCAGTCGCGCAGGCCCAGCAGCGTCTTCCATATCTCCCATTTCGCCCGCAAGTAGAGCTTGGGATGTTCCCCGATCAAGCCGCCGATGCGGCGGCGCATGGGAGAATCCGGGCTGAGCAGCTTGCCGTGATCGAGGATCTGCGGCTGGGCCCACATGACGGAATCGTGCGTGAACCAGTTGTGGCGCGCGATCAGGGCGGCGGTGCCATCGGGCGTTGAACACAGGTCGTCGATCGCGTGACGCTTCGTCAGCTCGGGATCCTTCGCCATCCCGAGCATCCCGATGTGCTCCCACACCAGCGACGCCGCGGCGGTGTTGCGGTGCTCCCAGCCGACCCACCCCGGCAGCTTGACGAACAAGGCGCCGAAGGCCAACGCGCAGGCCGCCAGCACGCCGGCACGGAGCCGGGGGCGCACCAACCAGACGATCAGCAGGAGCACCAGCGGCAGAAGGACGATGCTGTTGGCCCTGAACGTGAAGAGCACCGCGAGCGCGATCACCGCGAGCCCCGAAGCCGCGGCGGTCAGCCAATCGGGGAGCGGACCCTCGCGCCCGCGATCACCCAAGATGGCCAGTGCGGCGCCGAGCGTGCAGAGCGCGGCGCTCGTCCATGGATCGGGGAGTTGACACGCGGCGTGGGTGAAGATGGGCGGGAACATCGCCATGACGGTCTGCGCCGCCAGCGCCGCTCGCGGCGCCCGCAGACCCACCATGAGCCAGCCCACGGACGCGTAGAACCAGAAGAGCATCACCGGCAGCAGCGGACCGGTCGATCCGAACAGCCGGAGCGACGCCGCGAGCAGGACCGTCATGCCGTGCGGGAACCAGTCGCTCAGGAACCCCGGCCGCCACGCCACGTCGCGCGACATCGCCACGGCCATCACCGATCGCATGGCCGTGTCGTTCATCGTCAGCCCGGGGTAGTACAGCAGCACGCCCACGAGCGTCGGCACGAGCGCCCAGACCGAGACGAGCGCGAGCCCGCGTCGGAGGCGGCGGGCCGGCTCGTGCATGTCGGCGATGCGCCGGCTCGGACCGCTGCTGGTCATGGTGGTGAGTGCCCCGACAGCCCGCCCGCCTGATCTCACGCCGCGCGTCCGGCGGACGCGTCATGAACAGCCGCGTTCGATTCCGCCGGACCATCGCGGCGAACCGGCCGCCCGGCCCGATGGGTGAGGCCGCGGACGGAGCTGGTCCGATCCTACGCGCGAGCGACACCCGATCTCAATCAGGCGGGCTGTGTCTGTGAAGCCAGGCCGCGGAGGCTGGCGCGACGTCCCGGACCCGACCCGCCGACGGCGGAAGGCTCGGGTTCCGCGGCGCTGAAGGCCTCGCCAAATCGGAACAAGCGGAAGCTGTTGCCGATGACGAAAACATCTCCGACGAAGTGGTACGCCGCCGCGAGCGGGACATTGAGGTTGTCGGTGGCGGCCAGCGCCAGTCCGATGAGCGAGATGACGATCGCGGCCGCGATGTTCTGGGCGATGATGGCGCGGGTGCGGCGAGCCAGCTCGATGAGAAACGGCACGCGGGACAGATCGTCGTTCATCAGCGCCACGCCCGCGCTGTTGGTTGCGATGTCGGAACCGGAGAGGCCCATGGCCACGCCGACGTCCGCGGCGGCGAGCGAAGGGCCGTCGTTGATGCCGTCGCCCACCATCAGGACCCGCCGGCCGGACTTCGTCAGGGCGAGGATCTCGGCGTGCTTCTCCTCAGGGTGGCACTCGGCCTCGATGGCATCAACCCCGACGCCCCGACCGACCCGTTCCGCCACGCTGAGACGATCGCCCGTGAAGATCGCGATGGAGCGCACACCCAGGTCGCGCAGGCGGTCGATCACGCCCTTGGCGTTGGGCCGCACCTTGTCCTCCAGGCCGACGGCGCCGAGATAACGTCCGTCCCGCGCCACGTGCACGCCCGTCATGCCCTCGATGCGCGACTCGACCAGTTCGACATCGGTCCGCGCGCCGGGAAAGAGCTCGAGCAGCCACGACGAGCGTCCCACGTGAAGCTCGCCCATGCCGGTGCGGGCCCGCACGCCGCGACCATGGATTTCCTCGAAGTCGTTGGTGCCGTCGGGCCGGATCCGGGCCTGCTCGGCGGTCGCCAGAATGGACCTCGCCAGCGGGTGGTTGGAATGCTGCTCGCCGTTGGCGGCGGCCAGGAGAAGCTCGGCGCCCTCCACACCCGTGGCGGGCACCAGGCGTGACACCGCGAAGCGACCGGTCGTGAGCGTGCCGGTCTTGTCAAGCACCACGGTGTCCACGTTCGCCGCGGCCTCGAGGTAGCTGGTCTGCTTCACGAGGATGCCGAGGCGAGCCGCGGCGGCGAACGCGGCGACCATGGCGCTCGGGCTCGCCAGCAGCAGCGCGCTCGGGCACGTCACCACCAGCACCGTGATGGCTGTCTCCGCTTTGCCGGTGATGAACCACACAAGGAAGGCCACGCCCAACGCCACCGGCACGAAGAACCGCGACGCCTGCTCGATGAGTTGCTGGCGCGGTGTCTTTGACCGCTCCGCCTCGCGGATCAACTGGCTCACCTTGCCGATGGTCGTGTCCTCGCCCACCTGCGTGACCCGGAGATCGATGTTGCCCGAGAGGTTGGTCGTGCCCGCGTAGACCGCATCGCCGGGCTGCACCTCGTGCGGCATCGCCTCGCCCGTGAGCGAAGCCTGGTCCACCGTCGAGCGGCCGGCTGTGATCACGCCATCCACCGGCAGGTTCTCACCGGGCCGCACGCGCACGACCATCCCCGGCCGGACTTCCGCCAGGCGGACGTCGCGCTCCTGCCCGTTGTCCACGAGGCGCGCCGCATCGGGCGTCAGCCGCACGAGTTGCTCGATGGCCCGCTGCGCGCCCCAGGCCGTCCGGCGCACGACCTGGTCCGCGACCAGGAGAATGAACGCGAGCAGGCCCGCAGTCTCGTAGTTGCCGTCCTTGCCCAGCGCCAGGGCCGCGAGAATCGCCAGCGCCGCGAGCGTCGATGACGATGCCCGGTTGCTCCGGATCTCGTTGAACGCGGCGTAGAACAGCGGCGCCGAGAGCATCAGGGCGCCCACCAGCGCGGGCAACTCGGCGACCTGCGTGTCGATCACGCCCGGCCAGAGCAGCTTGACGAGCTTGGTCGTGAGGACCAGCGTGCCGCCGATCAGGTACACGAGAATGTACCGTTCGATCTCGATCTCGTGGTGGGAGCAGCACTGCGCCACGCCGGGCTCCGACCCGATGGCGCGGTCGTGGGAATGGTGCTCGTGCGCGTGCTCGTGCGTGCTCATGCAGGTCTCCGAGGCCATTCGGTGAGCCAAACAAACACTGAAACCAACCCGCCTGATCGCGCCGGGATTCCAGAACGGAATCGCGGAGCGCTCGACCCCCCTTCGTTCGCGTCTATCGTAGCCCCGGCAATTCGAAGCTACCCATCAACCGCCGAACCGCATACGAATCGAGACCCCGCGCGGTTCGAACGTCGTTCCGCCCTTGTCAGCCTCTGAAAGATCGCATGAGCCATTCCCGAGGTCATGCCGGAGACCCAGACAACCATCCGAGCTCGCCCCTCCGCGCCGCACCCTCGTCGGGACCGAGGGTGGCGGTACTGGGCATGGGCCAGATGGGCCTGGTGAGCGCGGCCATTCTGGCCGAACGCGCCGCGGCGGCCCGAAACCACTCCGAGCCGGGCGCCGGCTCGATCTCCCTTTGGGGCCACGATGAAGACGCGGCGCGAACGGTCGCGGTCTCGCGCGAGAGCCCGCGCCTCCCCGGGCTCATCCTGCCCCAGTCTGTCCTCATCACCTGCGACGCTGGCGAGGCGCTGAACCGAGCGGACCTGATCGTCTCCGCCGTGCCCGTGCAGCACGCCCGTGGGGTATGGGACCGCGTGCGTGCATTCGTGCCCGCCCGCGCGGCCGTGCTCAGCGTGTCCAAGGGGATCGAGAACGTCACGCTCCTGCGACCCACGCAGGTCATCGCCGAATCCCTCGCGGACAATCCCGACGGGATTCCCCGGCCGTTCGGCGTGCTCAGCGGCCCGACCATCGCCCCAGAACTCGCCCGCTGCCGACCCGCCACGATGATCGCCGCGGCGGACGACGAGCAATTCTCCCGGCGGGTGCAAGACCTGTTCAGCACCCGCTGGCTGCGGGTGTACACGCACGGGGACGTGCTGGGCGTGGAGCTCGCGGGCGCGATGAAGAACGTCATCGCCATCGCCGCGGGCATCATCGACGGCCTGGGGGCGGGGTACAACGCCAAGAGCGCGCTCCTGGCGCGGGGGCTGGCCGAGATCGCGCGACTGGGCGGGGCCATGGGCGCTCCGCCGGAAACGTTTTTCGGCGTCGCGGGCGTGGGCGACCTGGCGACCAGCTGCTTCTCCCCCGAGGGTCGCAACCGGTCGTGCGGGGAGGCGCTGGGACGCGGGCGGCCCCTGGCCGAGCACCTCGCCTCGACCCCGTTCGTGGTCGAGGGCGTCGCCACCACGCGCAGCGTGATGGACCTCGCCCGCCGCTACCGCGTGGACATGCCGATCACGCAGGCCGTGCACGCGGTTCTCTTTGACGGGCTGGACCCCATGGACGCCATCGGCCTGCTCATGTCGCGTGAGCTCAAGGCCGAGCGCGTGGGCTGAGTCCGGGGCTCGCGCCGCCCCGGTCCCCGCGTAGGCTTGTTGGTGCGCTTCACGTTCCTCGGCACCGGCACGAGCTCGGGCGTCCCCGCCATCGCCTGCGACTGCGCGGTGTGCGCCTCAGCGGACCCGCGCGACCACCGTCTGCGAACGGGCGCCGCGATCCGGTTCGTCGACCCGCACGGTCATGACCGCACCGTCCTGATCGACGCCACGCCCGACCTTCGGCAGCAGGCGATCCGGGCCGGGCTCCGGCGCTGCGACGCGATTCTCTTCACCCACAACCACGTGGACCACACCTTCGGCCTCGACGAGGTGCGGCGATTCAACGTCGTGCAGCGCAGCCCGGTTGACGTCTTCGCCGAGCCCAGCACCCTCGCCCACCTTCGACGCGTGTACACGCACATCTTCGATCACGAGGCCAACGTGAACGACTCGTTCGTCGCCACGCTCATCCCGCACCCGCTCGATCCGGACTCGCCCTTCGACCTGTTCGGCCTGCGTGTCACGCCGGTCCGCCTGCTGCACGGCCGGCTGCCGGTGCTCGGCTTCCGCTTTGATGCGCCCGAGCCGCACCCGCATTTTCCGCTCGCCTACTGCACCGATGTCTCGGCCATCCCGCCCGAGAGCTGGCCACGGCTCCGCGGCTTGCGCACGCTGGTCCTCGATGCACTCCGCCGCCGCAAGCATCCCACCCACCTCACCCTCGACGAGGCCGTCAACATCGCCGATCGTGTCGGCGCCCGCCGCACCCTTTTCGTGCACATGGCGCACGATCTCGCTCACGCCGAGACGGACGCGTCCCTCCCCGAGGGCATGCGACTTGCCTACGACGGACTCACGCTGGGGCCGGAAATCCCCGAATGACCCGTGCCCGGCGCGTCACTTCCCCTTCGGGGCGGCCCCACCCACGGGCGGCCCCTCCGAGCCCTGCGGGGACGGCACGGGCACCTGAACAACGCGGAGCCTCGGACCCTTGGAATGGAACCTCGCGAAAGTCTCGCGCGCGGTCGTCGCCGTGACCGACGCCATCCGGCTCTCGGCCGACAGCAGGTCGTCGAGCTTCACGCCGCGGAACTCGAGCGCCGCGAGTTGGCCGGCCCAGAACTCGGGCCGTTCCATGCTCTCCGTGAACTGCGTGACGAGTTGCTTCCGGGCGGTGTCCATTTCCGCGTCCGTCGGACCGTCCTTCGCGAAACGTCCGAACTCCTCCTCGATCACGGCGATCAGCCGCTCGACCTTGGCCGGGTCCGTGGGCACGCGGGCCTCGAAAAGACCGTACCCGGGGAACAACCTCCCCGGCGCCGAGCGGGCCTGAATGGAGTAGACCAGCCCCTCCTTCTCGCGCACGCGCTCAACCAGGCGCGTCGTGAGGATCGTCTGCGCGAGTTCGAGCGCGCGCACGGCCTCGAGATCGTCCGCGTCCGCGGCATAGAAACCGCACATGACGTACGCCTGCGGCGTGGCCGTGGCGAGCTCCGCCCGCGCGTTCCGATCACCGCTCGGCGCGGGGGCGCGACGCACCGCGGCCAGCGTCTGGCTGGAGATGCGTTCCCGCTTGGGCAGCGAGCCGATGTACGTTCGGATCAGGTCCACCGCCGGGGCGCGTTCGATGTCCCCCACGACCGCGACCTCGAGCGGGGACTCCCGGATCAGGCGGTCGAGGTACGCCTGGGCCGCGTCCACCGTGACGGCATCCACCTGCGCCCTGGTCAACGGCTGCGGGCGCACGTCGCCTTCGGGGTAGAGCGCGCGGTACACGGCCGAGATGAACGAGCCCTGGGGGTCCTTCTCGCGGCGCTCGATTCCCATGGCCTGGTTCTTCTTCCAACGCTCCAGGGACGCGTCCGTCAACTTCGGCTGCGTGAAGAGCAGATGCACAAGCTGCAGTCCCTTCTCGATGTCCGCCGGGTTCCCCGAGAGGTTGAGCGTCACGGAGTCCACGCCCGCGTTCGCACGAGCCGTCCCCTTCATGCCCGCGAGCAGCCCCCGGATATCCGCGTTCGTCAGCTCTCGCGTCTCCGGCACGGACCACGCCAGCACGGCCGCGTCCGCGACGCCCCGGTTCGCGGCCGTCTCCAGCAACGCGCCACCCGGGAACGTGAACAAGACCGTCACGTCCGACTTTCGCGTGTCCACTTTCTTGTGATGCACCCGAACCCCGTTCGACAGCCAGCCCGACCAGACGCCGGACGCGGGGTGTTCGGAAGATTCCGCGACTTCTCCCGGCGTGGGTAATGTCGGCAACAGTGTCAGCGCCCGCGGGCGCTCCTCTTCCCGATCGGGCGAGACTCGCATGGCGTCCGCGACCGCGGCCGCGAGTTCCTTTTCTGAGATTTTCGGCTCCTTGTCCGAGACCTCCAGGATCGTCACCAATTTCGACGGGTCGAACATGCCCGCGAACACCGAGTTGACCTCCTCGGTCGTGATTGTCGGCGCCAGCCGGCGCACAACCGCCGCTCGTCCCGATGCCGACATCACCGCGTCACCCCCGACAACCGATGCCGCCAGGGACATCAACACCGCCGCCGCCGGGATCGTGGCCTCTTTCTCCGCGGAGTCGTCCGCGGCGGAAAGCAGGTCCTTGCGCATGTCCTCGATCTCACGCTCGGTGAACCCGTGCATCTGGGCCCGGCGCAACTCAAACGTCAACTCCATCAGGGCCGGCTTCCACGCTTTCTGCTCGAAGTCCCCGCTCACCCGCTCGGTCCGCATCGCGCCGTACAGGTCGGCCGCCGTCGCGGAGGCGTTCAGGAGCGACATCCCGCCCCGATTGACCTTGACCTGAACTCTGCGTGCGAACGCCGCCGTTGCCATGCGCTCGACCAGCTCGCGCCGCAGATCGGCCTCCGTCAGCGTCGGGGGGGCAACCGGCGTCACCCGCGTCAGGCTCACGTTGGCGCGCGTGCGCTCCGCGTCCGTGAGCACGCGCGCGGACACCGCGTCCGTGGCCTTGACCGCGGGGTCCATCGGCGTCGGGCGTGCGACCCGCTCGCCCTTCGAAAAGTGCTTCCTGACGAGCTCCAGCACCGGGGCCGTCTCGCCGTCCACCGCGATCAGCAGCGTCATGTTCGAGGGAACGTACCACGCGCGGTAGTACGCCACAAAATCATCCCGCGTCATGCCCATGATGGTCGTATCGACCCCGATGGGGATGCGCGCCGGCACGCGCGAGCCCGCCGCCATCACACCCAGTTGGGCCTCCGCTCCTCGCTGCTGCAGGCTCAGCCGCGCGCGCTTCTCTTCCAGGATAATCGGCCGCTCTTTCTCGATCTCGTCGGGGGGGAACGTCAGCCCGAACGCGACGTCCGACAGGAACAGCAGCCCCTTCTCGATCGTCTCCGGTTTCGTCTCCGGCATCTCCAGCGTGTACAGCGTGCGGTCGAAGCCGGTCGATGCGTTCTGATGCCGCCCGAACGTCAGCCCCAGCGACTGGAACAGCGGGATCACGCTCCCGGGCGGAAAATGTTCCGAGCCGTTGAACGCCAGATGCTCGATGAAGTGCGCCACGCCGCGTTGCCGGTCCGTTTCGTTGAGCGAGCCCGATCGCACCAGCAGCCACGCCGTGGCGTGCCCGGCGGGATTCGGGTGCCGCAACACCATGTACCCCAGGCCGTTGGGGAGTTCGCCCGACACGACCCGCTCGTGTGACGGCAGGGCGGGGGACGCCGCCGGTGGCTCGCCGGCCCGCGCCGATCTCAGACCGCTCATCGCGGAGACCAGCACCGACACCGTGACCACCACCGATCGAATCCAATCCATGGCATGCTCCTCGCCAAAGCCACCCATCCCGGCACCGCGCATGGTAGATCGGCACCGCCCGGACCCTCCCGATACCGAACGACTTCCTCGCCGCTTCGGGCCGCTCGGTTACTACGCTTGATGGCCGGACCGGTTCCCGGCTCCGACCTTTGCCGATGCTAAGGAGTGCTCCGCATGCGCCCAAGGCCGCCATTCCGCCTGCTGATGGCATTCGCCCTCGCGCTCGTATGTTCCCACTCCCGCGCACACGCGGCGCCGACGCCGCGGCAGCCCGCGGTCTCCGAGGAAATCCTCTCCCGCCTCGACGCCATGCTCGAACGGCTCGACGCCCGTCGCGCCGAGCTGCACGTCCCGGGCTTGGCCATCGCGATCGTCAAGGGCGATCGCGTGGTCCTGGCACGCGGCATGGGCGTGCGCGACATCGAGGCCGCCAAGCCCGTCGAGGCGGACACCATCTTCGCGATCGGATCATCGACAAAGTCCTTCACCGCGGCATTGCTCGCCACGCTTGTCGAAGAAGGCAAGGTCGCCTGGGACGATCCCGTGCGCACGCACCTCCCGACCTTCGCGCTGCACGACGCGCCGGCCGGGGAGGCGTGCACGCTCCGCGACCTGCTCACGCACCGCACCGGGCTCGTTCGCCTCGGCGCGCTCTGGGCGGCCGGAAAATCCAATCGCCTCGACGTCCTGTCGGGGCTGGCGCGCGCCGAGGCCGTGACCCCGTTCCGGTCATCATTCAATTATTGCAACGAAGCGTTCCTCGCCGCGGGGCTGGCCGCCGGCGCCGCCTCGGGCAGCGACTACGACACCCTCATCCGAACCCGTTTCTTCCAGCCGCTCCGCATGACCAGCACATCGCTCTCGATCGCGGAGGTGGAGCGTGATGCCCGGCTCTCACGCGGCTATCGCTGGCTCAAGCACGAGAACACCCACCGCGTCCTTCCCATGCGCAACCTCAACGCCATCGCGCCCGCGGGCGCCGTCAATTCCAACATCCTCGACATGACGCACTGGCTCATCGCGCTCCTCAACGAGGGTTCTTTCGAGGGCCGTCGCGTCCTCTCGAAAGCACGCCTCGACGAAATGTGGACGCCCCAGATCGAGGTGGTCCGTGGCTCCGGACTGCGGTACGGGCTGGGTTGGATGCTCGGCACATGGAACGGCAAACGCGTGGTCGACCACGGCGGGAACATCGACGGCTTCGCGTCGACGGTCGCGCTCCTGCCCGATGAGAAGATCGGGTTCTGCATGTTCCAGAACGTCACCGCCTCGCCGCTCCAGGAGGAAGTCAAGGACATGGTCTGGCAGGCCATGCTCCCGGGCGCCGTGCCGCCCATGCCCGCGGACGCGCCCACGCGCGAGCAGCTCAGCGCCTACCTGGGCAAGTACCGCTTCGACCTGCTCGACGCCGACGTCACCGTGCTCATCCGCGATGGGCAACTCGCGGTCGATGTCCCCGGCCAGACCGTGTACACGCTCCGCTGGCCCGACACGGACGGACGCTGGGCCTTCGCCCTCACCGACTCCATCAAGATCGCGTTCAACAAGAACGAGACCGGAGACGTCCTCTCGCTCACCTTCTTCCAGGCCGGCGCGGAGATGGTCCTTCCCAAGGCGGGCGCCCCCCAGCCCGCCGCCGCCGATGCGCCCGGAGTGCTCCCCGCGGAACAGATCGCCAGGCTCGCCGGAATCTATCGCTTCGCCCCGGCCCAGCAGGACTGGCGCGTCGAGAGTGCGGAGGGCCGCCTCGTGCTCAAGGCCCCCGGTCAACCCACCTTCAAGCTCCGCCCCGTTCAACCCGAGGGTCGCTTCGCCTTCGAAGGTGTCAAGGGCATCGAAGTCGCCTTCACGCCCGACGAGGGCAAGGTGGCCTCCATGACGCTATTCCAAGCCGGGCAAGCGATCGACATGCCCCGGGTCGGAGACGTCGGAAGTGGGAACGACGGCTCGCTCCCCACGCTCGATGAGGTCATGGCGCTCGGCGGCCGCGATCGCGCGTACGCCACGCTCGAGGCGCTCGGCGGCGTCCGACTCATCGGATCCGTCAACCTGCCGAACCAGGGCGTCAACGGCACCGCAGATGTGCGATTCGCCGGCCTCGATCGGTACCTTATCACGCTCGATTTCGGGGTCTTCGGCCGCAACCGGGGATCGTTCGACAACGGCGTGGGCTGGGCCGAGTCCGTGGGCGAACCCCTTGAACAGCCGAAGGGTGAGCAACTCGTTCAGCTCAGGCTGGCCAATCCCGCCGTTCTGCTCGGCGACTTCCGGCGCTCGTACGACGAGGTCACGGTTGTCCGCCGCCAGACCATCGACGGAAAGGACGCCATCGTGCTCCGCATGGCCGTCAAGGGGCTTCCCCCCGCCATCCGCTACCTCTCCGCCGCCGACGGCACCATCCTGCGTGAGGAATCCGCCACCCTCGTCGAGGACTTCGGCTCGCTCCCGCAGACGGTGGAGTACGCGGACTATCGCCCCGTCGGCGGCGTGAACGTGCCTTTCTCCATCACGGTCCGCAGCGACATGACCGGCCGCACCGAAATGCGATTCGAACGGGCCCTGACCGGGAAGGAATCACTGCCCCCGTCGTTCTCCATCGCCCCGTGATCGCTGATCCCGCACGACCCGGAATCACTCACCCAGCGGCTCGCACACACCCGAGCAGGTCCGTTCGCGGCGCGGAAACTCCCCCGCCAGAATGCCCCCGATCACGCCGTCGATCTCCTTCCGCACCCGCGCCATCTTCATTCCCGCGAACGGCAGGCGGCCCACTTTTCCCGTTGCCAGCAACCAGTACTCACCACGCGCGCGCTCCAGCGCCGCCGCGCCGTACAGCGCCTCCAGCGCCATCGCGTACACTCCCAACTGCAGATCGTCGGCCTCGGGTGCCGCCAGCTTCCCTTCCTGACCCGTTTTGTAGTCGATGATCACGTGGCCGCCGTCGCCCGCCGCGTCCAGGTCCACCCGGTCCATTTTCGCGACGAACGCGTGCGTGATCCCCTCGCACGTGTAAGCGAAACGCACCTCCCGCTCCACTTCCAAGACCTGCGCCTCGGGACGATGGAACCGCTCCCAATACGTCCGTAGCTGGGCTCGTACCCGCTCCACCAGTTCGAGCGGCAGTTCTGCCGCACCGCCGTCCACGCCCCGCAGCACGCGGCCCATCACCTCCCGACCATCCGCCAGCAGCCGTTCGAGCCCCGGGCGCTCCCAACCCTCCGCGTCACCCCGTCGCCAACGCTCGACGAATCGCCGCAACGCTTCATGCACAATCGTCCCAACGCTCGACTCCACCCGCGCCGCCTCAGCAAGCCCCAGCAGATGCTTGGCCGCGAAACATCTCGGGCAACGCTGATAGTCCTTGATCTTCGTGTACGCCAATTCCAAGGGCGGTCGCGGCGGCCGGATCACGCTACCGACGCCGGCCGGTTCTTCTCCCGCGAGCCGGGACCGAATGCGTTCCCCGGCTTCGGTCAGCCCTTCCCTCTCGGCCCATTCGGGAACGCGACCGGTCCGCTCCAGATGCCTGAGCATGGCCAGTTCCGCCGCGCACAGCCGCAGCACCCCCGCACCCTCGTCAACATCGCCGTCGGACCCGCCGCCCGCCCGCTCCACGCGGTCGAGTTCCGCCGCGGCCCGCGCCCGCACGCGCGCCCTCGCCGCGGTGATGACTTCCCGCGCCCGCGCACCCCGCGCCAGCAGCGACATCTCCCGCTCCGGGCCAACCCTCCCGACGCCGCCCGGCGACGCCAGCACGTCGGCGCCCGAACGCACCCGCACCACGCCTCTTTCCCCAAGCACCAGCTCCTCGAAGAAATGCTCACTCTTGCTCGGCGACTTGTTCTTCTTCGCGAGCAGCACCAAGCGCCGCGCGGCACGCGTGCACGCCACGTAGAACAGACGCCGCTCCTCGGCCCGCCGACGCTCCTTGATCGCCCGCGGGTCACCCAGCCGATCCGACACGCCCTCCGGCAGCAGCGGCCCGTCCTCCTGGCCGCTCTTGG
Organism: Phycisphaerae bacterium; assembly: GCA_016794925.1. Lineage (GTDB taxonomy): Bacteria > Planctomycetota > Phycisphaerae > Phycisphaerales > UBA1924 > JAEUIW01. The sequence goes on along the minus strand of JAEUIW010000001.1, from coordinate 387,224 downwards.
GAAATCCCGGTCCCGGCGCCACGCGCGCCACGAAAACCGTGTCGAACTCCAGCCCCTTCGCGGCGTGCGCCGTCAGCAGCATCACACCCTCACCCGATTCCGCGCCGTCCCCGGCGGAAACATCGACCCGATCCTCCGGCACCTCGCCGAGCGATGCTCCGGTTCCCCCGGGTTCCTCGCCCGCCTCTTCCAGATCACGCAAGTACCCATGCAGCGCCCGCAGGTCGCCCGGCTGCTCGAGCCGGCCCTCGCGCTCCTGCGCCAACCGCAGAAGCGCGACGAGCGAACGCACGCGCACCGCGCGCGCCCGGGCCGGAAGCAGATCGGAATGGGCCGCGCCGATCCGTGTCGCGATCCTCCACAGCACCTCCGGACCCGAACTCGACCCCATGACCTCTCGAAATTCCGCAACCAGCTCCCACAGCCGTGCCACCTCCGGCTCCTCGCCGCGCAGGTCACGCAGCCAGTCCAGGTACGTGCTCGCGCCCGACGTGGGCTCCACCCCGGCCGCGCAGCGCGAGACCCACGCCCGGTACGCGCGTTCCCACGACGCCGCGCGGGCCGCGCCCACCCCCAGCGGCGGCCGCGTGAGCGCACGCGACACCGCCCAAGTCGCGTTCGGCTCCAGCAGCAACTCGGCCCACGCCAGCACGTCCCGCACGGCGCGGTCCTGCCACATCGATTCCGATCGCAAACGCACGCACGGAATCCCCTCCAGCTCCAGCGCCGCGCCCACCCGCTCGAGCTCGCGATGAACCCGCGCGATGACCGCGTACCGCGACCATGTCTGCGGACCCAACCCGTCACGCTGCTCCGCGCCCGGAGCGGCTGCTCGATCCGCCAGGATCATGGCCGCGATCGCATCGCCGTCATCCCGATCGTCCTCGAGTTCGACGCACTCCACCACGCCCGCGACGCCGGTGCCCCCTTCCTCCGGTCGCGCGGCCCGGATCTCCTTGTCCGGGCGGAAGCGTCGCGTCGCGCGACCGATCACCGCCGCCGCCGCCCGCACCACCTCGGGCGCGCTCCGATAGTTCACGCCCAGCGTCACCGTCGACGCGCCCGGCCACGCTCGCGCGAACCGCTCGAACGCCAGGTCGTCCGCGCCGCGGAACATGTAGATCGCCTGATCGTCGTCCCCCACCACGCACAAGTCCGGTCCGGACGCGGGCGGGCACAACCCTTCCAGCAGCCGCACCTGCCCCGCGTTCACATCCTGAAACTCGTCCACCACCACATGCCGGTACTCGCTCCGCGCCACCGCCGCCGCGCCCGGGTGCTCACGCAGCAACCACGCCGCCATATCGATGTAATCCTCCATTGTCACCAGCCCGGCCTCGCGGCGCCGGGCCGCGGCGAACCCCGCCAGCCGCGCCGTGTCGAGCAGCAGCCCCGCCCGCTCCCGGCGGGCCGCCCGCTCCGCCTCGTCCGCGCTCCCCCCCGCGCGTCCCTCGACCCACTCCCCGACGAACCGCGTCAGGTCCGCCGCGCTCACCGCCGCGTGGCTCATCTCTTCGATCAGCCTCGACGCCATGTCGACAGCCGACCAACGCCCCGCGCCAATCAGGCCCCGGAACAGATCATGCTCGACGGTCAACGCCCGCAGCATCCGACGCCGCTGCGCCCCATCCATCAGCGTCTGATCCAGCGGCATCCCAAGCACGTCCGCGAACCGTCGAGCCAGCCTGCGACCGAACCCGTGGAACGTGTGGATCGCCACGCACTCGGCCGCGTCCGTGCCCACCAGATCCGACAGCCGGGCCCGCATCTGCGCCGCGGCCTTCACCGAGAACGTGAGCGCCAGCAGCGACTCGGGCGCCACCCCGCTCCCTCCCCGTCCGTCCCCGGCTTCCAGCAGCCGCGCCATCCGGTGCGTGATCACCCGCGTCTTGCCGGTGCCCGGGCCCGCCAGAACGATCAGCGGTCCTCCCGCGTGCTCGACCGCCCGGAGCTGCGCCGCGTTCAGGCCCTGCGCGTACGACCTCACCACGCCGCTCACCCGGCCCTCCCCGCGCCCCGTCTCCCAGCACCGTCCGTCCGATTCGCCCGTCGCCCGCGGCCGGAAGTCCGCGCGCTCGGCCTCGCGCCCCTCACTATCGCTCCCCCAGCACGAACGAACGCTCAGCGTACAACTTGTCCATCTGCTCCAGCACCGGGTCCACCGGCGGCAGATGCAGCCCGATCGACACCAGCAGGTCCACAAGCCCCACAAAATCCGTCACGGAGATGAACTCCCGTGCCGCCCGCGGCGGGCCGTACGCCTCACGGTCGTACGCGTGGCCCTGGATCTCTGAAAGGTGCGCCATGTTGTGATAATTCCCCAGCGGCAGGCACAGGCACGTCGCGTCGTACCCCGATGCGCAGAACACCGACGCCTCGCACGCCCCGCCCGCCATCAGCTTCCGCTGCCACGGACGCTTCGCAGCCGCCGCCTTTGTCTGCTGCGCCGTTGGCTGCGCGGGGCCCGCGAAGACGTCCTCCGCACGCTTCGCACACGCGCTCGTCAGCCACGGCGTGAAGGTGCTCAGCCGATCCCCCACCCGCACGATCGGGCCCCCGCCGATCGGAGAATCCGGGAACGCCCGCGAGTTCTCCAACGCCACCACCCGTGCCAGACGCGGCAGCGTCCCCCGCTTGCACGCCGCGATCGCACCGACAAAGCCGACCTCCTCCGCCCGCGTGAACAGCAAACGCACGTCCTCCGTCGCGTGGCCGCCCGCCTTCAGCAACCGCAGCGTGTCGAACGCACCCAGCGCCGCCGCCAGCGCCGCCAGGTCGTCGCACGCCGGCGCGTGGAGCAGCCCTTTCGCGTCGATCTCGCTCGGCAGCAGCAACCACGTGCCCACGTCGTCAGGACGGATCTCACGCGTGCTCGCCCGCCCGCTCGTGTCATCAAGTTCCGCGAGGTAACACTTGAAAATCCGGTGCCCGCTCGGCGAGTGCGCCGTCAGGTGCGCGGCCAACGGCGGCCCTTCCCGAGGATGGATCAGCACCGGGGCATCGTCGAAGAACACGTCCATCACACCGCCGCGGAAACTCAACTCCACCGTCCCCGGCCCCACGATCCGCTCCACCACGAACGCCGGGTGGTCCATGTGCGCCGTGAAATACACCGGCGGGTTGGGACTCCTCCACGGCTCCTCCGGTGCGACCACCAGATTCCCGGCCCCGTCCGCCGTCACCACCAGCTCGGGACGTTCCGCCGCCCACCGCTTCACCCAGTCGATCACACGCCACTCGTGCCCCGCAGCCGTCGGGATCTGCGTCACCGTCTTCAGCCAGCCGAGGTGCTCGTCACGCCGGCGCGCCGCGATCGTCGCGATCCCCGATGAAACGCCGGAACCCGCTTCGTCACGGTTCGTGCTCGGAGAAGGTTGCGTACCCATCACCAACCCTTCCGCCCCCGGCCCCGGGAATGGGAGTCGGCCGCACGCTCGCGGCACGGGCGCGGAAACAGCATACGCCCGGGCGGGCGCTCCCGCCCCGATCCCGCGCCATCGACGATCTCAAGCCTCTGCCGCGGCGACCTCGCCCCCGTCCCCCTGCGGGCGCGGCACCTGGCCGGGCGCCGCGTCAGGCGACTTCACGCTCTTGTCGATCGACTCCCGCATCCCCCGCGTCGTCTTCACCTTGCCGAACATCCGCTTCGGCGGCGCCTTGGTCGGCACGATCCCGCCCGGGAACTTGTTCGTGTCCACCGCCGCCTTCGTCGCGGCCTTGGGCGGCGCCACCGTGGCCGCGTACCGGTTGTACATCGCCGCCTTCGCCGGGTCCGCCGCGGCCGGGGGCCCGCGGAACGCCTGCTGCCCCCGCGGCGGGTCGCTCGCCTTGAAATCCGGGTAATCCAGCTTCGGCACCTCGGCGTTGATCAGCTTCTCGATCTGCGTCAGCAGCGGCCCCTGCTCGGGCGTCACGAACGCCCACGCCACGCCGTCGCGACCCAGCCGCGCCGTCCGACCGATGCGATGCACGTACGCCTCCGGATCGTCGGGCATGTCGTAATTGACCACGTGCGAAATGTTCGTCACGTCGATGCCCCGCGCCGCCACGTCCGAAGCCACCATCACCGACAACTGGCCCTTCCGCAGCTTGTCCATCACGCTGTTGCGACGGCCCTGCGCCAGGTCCCCGTGGATCGGGTGCGCGTCGATCCCCTTGTCCCGCAGGTACTCCGACACGCCGTCCACCGTCCGCTTCGTGCGGCAGAACACGACCGTCAGGTCCGGATCCTCGTGCTTGAGCAGGTGCAGCAGCAGCCGCTTCTTGTCCCACGGCTGCACCGCCAGATAGAACTGTTTCACCACCGACGCCGTCAGCGGGCCCGTCGTGTTGTGCGCGATGAACTTCTCTGCTTCGTGCGAGAACGTCCGGCACAATCCCTCGATCTCCGCGTCGATCGTCGCCGACACGAAGATCGTCTGGCGGTTCGGAGGGCACTGCTTCAGCAGCCGCCGGATGTCGTCACGGAATCCGATGTCCAGCATCCGGTCAACCTCGTCCAGCACCGCGAACCGCAGGTTCCGCAGATGCACCAGCTTCCGCTCCAGCATGTCCAGCATCCGCCCCGGCGTCGCCACCAGGATCTCCGGGCCGCGCGCCAACCGGCCGGCCTGCTGCGCGATCCGCTCCCCGCCCACCACGCTCGATACCTTGATCGGCGTCCCCTGCGCCAGTTGCTGGATCTCCGCCGCCACCTGCGACGCAAGTTCCCGCGTCGGCACCATCACCAGCGACTGGAACGGCACGTCCTTGTCGCACATGTGCAGAAGCGGCAGGCCGAACGCCGCCGTCTTGCCCGTCCCCGTCTTCGCCTGCCCCAGCACGTCCTTGCCACGCAGGATCGCCGGGATCAGCAACCCCTGGATCACCGTCGGCCGCGTGAACCCGCACGCCGCCAGACCTTTCAGGACACTGTTCCGCAGCCCCAGGTCCGCGAACGTCTTCCCCTGGAAGAAGATCTCGTCCGGCAGGTAGTGCACGTGCGGATCCACCGGATCGGTCGTCACGCCCGGCGGCATCGCCCCCGGGAGGCCCCCCTCGCTCCCCTGAACTTCCACCGGCTCCTGAGCTTCAGAACGCGTCGTTTCGGTATTCATGAATGCAACTGCAAGGGGCGGCCCGGAGGGGCCGCAGCAAAGGAAAAACGGGCGCCGCCGCCGCCGGACCCCAACCCCGCCGCGATGCCGACGAACGCACCCCGCCAACAACTTGATGCTAGGATCGCGTGCGCGTCGATACCACATCCGGCGAGCGCGTCCGCCCACATCCCCGACCGGGGAGCCGGCGTCCCGATCGCGCCGCTCCACCCGCGCGGAGCCTGGGCGTGTCCAACAGCCGTCTCGAAATCGACCTCGGCGCTGTCGAACGCAACGTCGGCGTCATCCGCCGCGTCCTCGCGCACGGCAAGCACGACCCCGCCGACCTCGCCAACCCGGCCCCCCCCCTCACCCCGGCACGTCCCGCGCAACGCGACCCCAAACGCCACGCCATCGCCATCGGCGCCGTCATCAAGCAGGACGCCTACGGCATGGGCGCCGTCCGCGTCGCCAGACGCCTCAGCGCCTGCGGCGTCGAGATGCTCGCAGTCTACTCCCCGGACGAGGCCCGCGCCCTCGCCGAGGCCCCCATCGACACCCCCATCCTCGTCCTCATGCCCATGCACGAGGTCCCCCGCGCCGACGCCCTCTACCGCCTCGCCGTTCGCGGCCGCCTCCACGTCGTCGCGCACGACCTCGAACAGGCCAAGGGCCTCATCGCAATGGCCGGGTGGCTCGGCATCCGCCTCCCCATCCACGTCCAGGTGGATTCAGGCATGTCCCGCGGCGGGTGCTCCGCCGACGAGGCCGCACGCATCGTCCAGGCGATCGCGGAATTCCCCGGCCGCGTCCGCCTCGCCGGAGTCATGACCCATTTCGCCTCCGCGCCCTCCGATCACCAGGCCACGCTCGAGCAGGCCCGCGTCTTCCGCGCCTGGATCGACCGCGTCCGGCCTCTGATCCCGCCCGGATGCCTCGTCCACGCGTCCAACACCACGGCCATGCTCCGGTCCCACCGCCTGCACGGCACCATGGTCCGCGTCGGCCTCTCCCTCTTCGGCCTCGGCGCCGACGGCGTCGCCGATCCCGAGAACTTCGAGTTCCGCGACGCCTCGTCGCTCCTCCAGCCCGCCGTGCGCTGGGTCAGCCGCGTCGTTCACGTCACCGAGGTCCCCGCCGGCTGGGGCGTTGGGTACGGCTGCGAATGGCGCGCCCCCCATCCCTCTCGCATCGCGCTCGTCCCCACCGGCTACGCCGACGGTTACCCCCTCGGCCTGGGCGCGCCCGGACGCGGCATGGTCGGCCTCACCGGCCGCCCTTTCGACCGCACCAAGACCACCGAATCACCCGCCGGACGCATCGGCGCCCTCTACGCGCCGGTCGTCGGCCGCGTCTCCATGGACCAGATCACACTCGACGTCACCGACCTGCCCGAATGGGCCTGGCGCCTCGGCCACGAGGTCGAGCTCATCGGCGCCGACCCCCACGCGCCCAATCACCTTGCCGCTCTTGCGCAGGCCGCCGGCACCATCAAACACGAGTTCCTCTGTCGCATCCACCCCCACGTCGAGCGTCTCTACCTCTCCTCGAACCTCGCCGACGAATCACCCCTCTCACCCGCGGCGACGAGCACCCCCGTCCTCCGCTCCGTCGCCAAGTCCCCCGCCGCCCCCGCCGCTCGCATCGTCGAAGCCGGGTGAGCGACCGCCGGACCCCACCCCGGCCGCGCAGGACCGTCCCGCCAGGGAAACCGGCCCCATGATCCAGCGGTTGTTGTACCGTCGCCTCTCCAGCGGAACCGTTGCGTTCCGTGCCGTTTCTGGCCTGAGCGCGTTGGAAGCCGGCCGCGAAACCAGTCGCTGCGTGATCTCAACCGGCGTTGTTGGTCACCCGGGCAAGACCACCGTCAAGGAGTTCGCGTCCCCGCGCCGCGCCTACGACGCGGCGAGGAACGCGATCCTGCAAGCCGAAGAGAGAGGTTTCACACGAGACCGCCGATGGGCCCGCGACACGCTCGCCGTGCGGACGGACATCTCCGACAGCGCTGAAGGAAACAGGGCACTCGTGACAGCGATGGTGTGGCGCTCCGGAATCGTGTCCGCCCTGCTGGAATGTGGCGTCGGCCATCATTGGAACGCAAGATACGCCAGCGGAATCACCTTCGATTATTTATACGCGCCGGACATCTCCCAGATGCTGCCCCCGGTTCAGACCGTCTTGCGCGCCCCGAGCGCGCGCGCATCGACCAGCGTGCTCGCGTATCGCCGGTACCGATCGCGACACTGGACCTTCGTTCAACCCGCCGACTACGCGGGGGATTGGAAACCGACCATGTAGCCAGCGAGCCCGGCGGCGTCCCCCGCTTCGGCCCATCGCCCCGCCGTCAGCCGCGCCCAAACCGTGCCACGCAACCATGAGGGACGCGCAAAAGCACCAAGGGCGCCGCGACCATCGCCTACGGCACGCAATCGAACACCTGCACGCGATTGTTGAGGTTATCGACGACCAGCACCCGGCCCTGCCGATCCACCGCCACGGACGCGGCGTCATTGAACAGTCCCGGGTTGGCGCCGAGGTCGCCGAACGTTGAACTCAGCTGGCCCCGCGGGCTGAACACCAGCACGCGGTTCGACATCGAATTGGCGACGATGACGCGCCCCGCTCGATCCACCGCGATGCCCCTCGCGTAACGCATGACATTCGGCGCGGTGATCAACGACACCGGCACCCCAGGCGCCGAGAACACCTGCACACGGTCGCCGTCACGCTCGATCACGAAGATCGTGCCCGAACCGTCGAACGCGACGCCCCGCGGCGCCCGGAACTGCCCGAGCGCGCCCCCGCGCGTGCCGAACTTGGACTTGAACGAACCGCCCCCGCTGAACACCTGCACGCGGTCGTTGTCCGTGTCGGCGACGTAGATGTCGCCCGTCGGCCCGACCGCGATCCCCGCCGGAAAGCGGAACTGCCCGTTCCCCGTTCCGGTGCTCCCGAACTTGAACTTGTACACGCCCGCGCCGCTGAACACCTGCACGCGGTTGTTGCCCGTGTCCGCGACCACGATGTTGCCCTGCGCGTCCACCGCGATCCCGAACGGACCGTTGAGCTGCCCGTTCCCCGCGCCGCGCCCGCCGAACCCGAAAAGGAACGCCCCCGCCCGGTCGTACACGCGGACCCGGTGGTTGTTGGTGTCGGCGACGTAGATGTTCCCCGCCGCGTCGCTCGCCACCCCCCGGGGGTGGTTCAGCACGTCCTGCGCGATCACGGACACGATCGGTGACGCGTACTGCGCCACGCGCAGCGTCGGGCGGTTGTTCAACGCGTACGCCAGCAGGTACGTGTTCGGCGCCAGCGGGGCGATCTCGGCGCGCGTGCTCACGCCCGGGCTCGGCACGCCCGACGCGATCAGGTCCCCCGGCAGCGCCGCGAGCTGCCCCGCTTCGAGCGACCCGTCCTCATTCATCCGCTTCATCCGCAGCGCGACGTTCGGCGCGGGCGTGGCCGCGTCCGCGTACGTCACCACCCGCGCGCAGTCGCCCGCGGTCACGGACGTGCTCGCCTGATTCGAACCCGGATACCCGGCCGGGTCCGACGCCACCAGCAGGCCCCCGATCATCCCCGTCGGGTCCACCGGATCCAGCACCTGCCCCGCTGGCGACACCCGCTCGCCGTACACGTCGCCCGTCACGCACCCCGTGGCCCGCTCATCGTTGTGCGTCACGATGAAATTGCTCCCGTCGAACGCGCTCCGGCTCCCCTCCTGGCACGACGACGCCCGCGTCGTCGCGAACGGCACGCCCACCACGCTCCCCGTCGCCGGGGCCACGAACGCCCCGAAAATATCGATCCCCTCGCCCGGATAGCCCGCCCGATCACGCTCGTCGTCCCACGTCACCAGGAACCGCCCCGCACCGAACGAGACCGACGCGTTCTTCTTCAGCCCTTCCCCATCCACGCCCGGCGCCAACGCCACGCCCCCCGCCGGGTCCAGCGTCGCGCCCGTCGAGGCCCGCACCCGCATCGTGCGGATCCCCCCATAGACCGATTCCGACGCCGTACGGAACGCCACCAGGAACGTGTCCACCCCGTCCGACGCCGGCTGACGCTGATTGTGCTGCACGCCCGCCGCGTTCGAGATCACGATCGGCGCCGCGTCCAGCACCGTGCCGCTCGTATTCACCCGCGTCGCGAAAATATCCGTCGTGCTCCCATCGCCCACCCCGTTCCCCCACACCACCAGGAAGCGGTTGCCGCACGCCGCCACCCGCGGATCGCCCTCGTTCGTCCCGCTCACCCCCGCGATCTTGAACCCGGCCGGGGTGCCGATCACGTTCCCCGCGGGGCCGATCAGCACGCCGTACACATCATGGTCGCCGGAGCGGTTGTCCGACCACACCGCCAGCAGACGCCCGTTCGCCGCCCGCGCGACCGTGATCCCTCCCTGCCCCAGCGCCGGAGCATTCGAAACCCCCAGCGACACCGGCGGCTTGAAGCTCACCTGCGCCCGCGCCGCCGAGGACCCGAAGCCCAGCGCGCCCGCCGCCACCGCCAGCCGCACCAGCACGCCGCCCCCACGCCCGCTCGCACCGAACGTCGCGCCCACGAAGTTCCTCCACCAGACCATCGCACGCACTCCTTCGTTGTCCCCGCTACCCATCACCCGACGCCCCGATCCCTTGCCCCGCCCGCCGTTCCGCGCGGCAATCGCTCCCCATCGCCCCGATTTCCGCACCCGCCGCTCACCCCGACCGGCCAGGCCAGACTACCTGAATCCTGTCCCCTATTCAGCGTCCAACCCCCTTCATCCACGACTCCCCGCCACCCGGCGTGCTCTTCCAGCAGGAGTTTTAGCCGGCGCCGCAAAGCCCGACGCGGTCCTGATGGATGGACACGGCGGCGTGTGCTGGGCCCCGCTCGAAGTGTTCCGGCCGCGCAGTCTGACACGTCCAACCACATTCGCCTCAGATTTCGCTCCGTAAACCATTGCTATTACACATTTTACAACAAATTTCTCCACATACCTAACAATTCCCTTGACAACCCACTCAAAATCCGTACACTCCCTCCATGCTCGCTTCGGACGACGCCCCCACCGCCGCGCGCGCGGACGCCCTGCCCGCCCCCGCCGCGCGCGCGTCAGTCCTTCGCTCGCTCGCCGCCATCCACGCGGCGCTCGCGCGCTCCGCGGCCCTCGATTCCCTGCTCGCGCAGCTCCACGCCGAGACCAATCCCGTCCGCATCCGTCGAATTGCCCAGCGCATCCTCCGCGGCGACCTCCGCCCCCTTTCCCCTCCTCAACCCCGCGCCCGCCGCTCGTCCCGCGCCCACTCCGCCCGCGTCGGGCGAACCCGACCCGCCACGCCCGCCGTCACCACTTTCGCCGCCGCACCGGCTCCCCTTCACATCCCCGCGCCCGCCGCGACCGCTCCCCGGCACGCGCGCTCACGACCTCCCATCTCTCCCGTCCCCGCTCCCACCCACCCCATCACCCCCACGCCCGCGCTCGATCAGCGCCGCGTGCTTCATGAGTGCGCCCGCCGCGCTCGATGCCGCCGCCAGCCACCCCGGCCAACCATCCAGGAACGCCCGCCGCAGCAGCACCTGCTTCACGAACGCCGCCGGCGGCGACACCACCAGGCTCACCAGCGAGCCCCGCTCACCCGCCCCGTGCAGCGCCGCGGCGTGCGTCCGCGCATGACCGAGCTGCTTCACCAGGTGCTCCGCGAACGTCTCGAACGAATCATGCCGCAGCGTGCCCCTCAACCGCTCCACGCGGCCCGGGCCCCGCCCGTCCACTCCCCCGCCGCCCACGACCAGCTCTAACCGGTCGTGCGGGTCCTCGCCCGTCCACCGCGCCGCGCCCCGGCGCACCAACCGCAGCCGCCATTCCGGCTGCCACGCGTGCCGCAGGAACCGCCCGCGGTACCAGATCACGCGGTTGACCGCGAACCCGCTCACGCCGGTCACGGCATCCGTGCGCGCCAGCGCCCCCCGCACCGCCCCCGCCAGGTCCGCCTCCACGCTCTCGTCACTGTCCAGGCACAACACCCAGTCGCCGCGGCACGCGTCCAGCGCCAACTGCTTCGTCCGCACGTACCCCAGCCACGCCGACCGGATCACCCGCGCCCCGGCCCGCTCCAGAAGCCCGATCGTCCCGTCCGTCGAGCCCGAATCCACCGCCACGATCTCGTCCGCCAGTCCCCGCACCGAATCGAGCGTCCGCCCGAGAGTCCGCTCGTTGTCCCTGCAGACGATGGCCACGCTCAATCGCACCATGCATCGTCCCGCAGCGCCGGCCGCGTGTCAACGCCCCGCCGGGCCCGACCCCGCCCGGCGCTATATTCCGCCGCGTGCGCCCCGACCCGCTCCGAAACGTGCCCGCCCTGCTCCGGATTGCGCCGGACGAGACCCCCCGCGCCGCGCAGTGGCCCGCCGCCTTGGCCCGTCTCGACCTCGCCTTGGCCCGCACCCTCAAGAACGACGGCGATGTTCGCGTCGTGTGCGCCGACATGCTCGGCCGGCCCGTCGTCGTCAAGCTCTGGACCCTCCGCTCCCTCCCCGACCGGCTCAAGGCCATGCTCGGCGCGTCGCGCGCCCACCGGCACTGGCGCGGCGGCGCGTGCCTGCTCGCCGCCGGCATCCCCACCGCGCGCCCGATCGCGCTGCTCCGCGACGCCGCGCCCGGCTCCCCGCCCCGCATGGCCCTGGTTATGGAGCACCTCTCAGGCCCCACCGCGCTCGAAGCGCTCGCCGACCGCGCCCGCGGACCCCGCGCCCGCCACGACGCCGCCCGCGCCGTCGCCCGCACCACCGCCGCCCTCGTCCACGCGGGTCTCTTCAACCGCGACCACAAACCCTCCAACCTCATCCTCACGACCCGCGCCGGAACCCTCGACGCCGCGGTCATCGACACGGTTGCCATCCGCCGCCTGCCGCGGCACCAGGTCTGGCGGCCCCTGCGCACGCTCGCGTCGCTGGTCATCGAGCCGACCGGCGTGGGCCTGCCCCCGCCGCGCACCCTCATCGTCCGCGTGGTCCACGAGTACCTCCGCGTGCTCTTCGCGCGCGAGGCCGGGCGCCCGGTGGACGATGCCGAATGGCGGCCGCACGTCGGACCGATCATCGACCGCGTCTCCCGGCTCGTGCGCGCGCACGGCGACCCCACGCCGCGCGTCAACCCGCTCGCCCCCCACCTCCCGCCCCCCCGCTGAGTACCATCCGCACCATGGCCCATCCGTCGCGAAAAGCCGACCTCCCCGCGGCGCCCGACGGCGGAGACGCGGCGCCGTCGCACCGGCTCGATGCGCCCGACACGCGCGTGTACGTGGGCGACTGCCGCGGCCTGCTGCCGCGCATCCCCGAGGTCCGGGCCGGCGCCGTGGACCTGGTGTTCGCGGACCCGCCGTTCAACTGGAACCGCGCCTACGACAGGTGGAACGACGCGATGCCCGAGCGCGCGTACCTGGAATTCACCTACGCCTGGATCGACCTGTGCGTGGGCGCGCTGCGCCCCGGCGGGGCGTGCTGGATCAATATCCCGGACGACTGGGCCGCGGAGGTGGTCGTGCACCTGAAGCAGCGCGGCCTGCTCATGGTGAACTGGTGCGTCTGGCACTACCGCTTCGGGCAGAACACGCGCAGCCGCTTCATCAACTCGAAGGTCCACGTGCTGTACTTCATCAAGCCCGGCGCGCACACCTGGAACCCCGGGCCGGTGCTCGAGCTCTCGGACCGCGCCTCGACCTACTTCGACGCGCGCACCATGAACAAGAACGACGGCATGCCCGCGGGCCGGCGCGTGCCCATGGACGTCTGGTACGGCAAGTACCTGGGACGGGTGCAGGGCAACAACGCGGAACGCCGCGGCTACCACGACAACCAGCTGCCCGAGGCGTACCTGCGCCGCGTGATCCTCTCCACCAGCAACGCCGGCGACCTGGTGATGGACCCGTTCCTCGGCTCCGGCACGACGGGCGTGATGGCGCGGCACCTGGGCCGGCGCTTCATCGGCACGGAGTTCAGCGCGGAGAACGCCCGCCTCGCCTTCGAGCGGATCGGACGCGGCCCCGTCCCGCGCGAGGACGAGGGCCCGACCTCGAGCGCCATCTTCCGGCCCCGCCCCGCGGGCGCGAAGACCAAGGCCCGGTTCGCGGCGAAGGAACTGGACGCCGCCGCGCGGGTGGTGACGCCTCGGCGGCGGGCGGGCCGGCCCGGGCCGGCGTGACGGGGCGATCAGTCGGGCATGTCACGCGAGACGTCGAACGACCGGAGCGCCCAGACGCCCGCCCGCACCATCGCCGCGCCGATCGCGCAGAGCACCAGCCAGCCGGCGGCGATGGTCCACTCCGCGCTCCTGCCGCTGAGGAAATAGACGGGCACGGCGACGACCGCGATCCCGACGGCGAAGACGAGCATCACGAGCAGCCGCCCGAAGAGGAGCATGGCCTGACGGCCGAGGTGCTGCAGGTCCGCCGCGCCCGCCTGGCCGGTGCGGTTGGGGTAGAGCAGGAAGACCACGTTCTCGAGCGCGAGCATGACGAAATTGACGGGCGGGATCGCGACGGCGACCCAGCACATTGTCGGATGCCATCCGACGTGCCACCCGGTCACGCCCAGGATCACCAGCTGCAGCGCGGAGATCGTCAGCACGGGCGCGGCGAGCTGGCCGACGAAGATCGCCCAGGGCGGGACCGGCAGGCTCTTGATCCAGTCCATCTGATCGAGGTCGCCCCGGAAATCGTAGCGGAGGCTCATGGCGAGCATGATGGAGAGCCAGACGCCGGCGGAGACGGCGAGCGAGAGGCCAGCCATCGCGCGGGGGCCTTCGGCGGCCTCGGGACGCGCGCTCAGGAGCATCATCGCGACGAAGAACCCCGAGACCACGGTCATCACGAGAAGGCCGCGGAGCCCGCGAACCAGTCCGGTGAACTGTCGCCACATGAACGGCCCGCACCCCAGGAGCCAGGGGAGCGCGGGGAGCCCGAAGCGCGCGGAGGTGGCGGCGGTCCAGTACTGCCCGCGCCGGGCGCGTCGGATGTTGTCGTAGATCTTCCGGCTCTGGACGGAGGCGGCTTCGAGGTAGTTGGTGTCGAGCCCGAGCGCGAGCAGGAGGAGCGCGAGGACGATGGCGAGCGCGGCGCCGCCCCAGCGGGCCAGTTCCGGGAGGCTCTCGGCGGTGAACGCCCTGGCGAAGGGCTCGAGGGGCGCGAGCAACCAGGCGGCGCCGGGGATGGCGCGCAGGTCCCGGGCGACGGACACGAGCGTGAGGGAGGCCTCGCTGGCCTGGTAGCGGCCCCAGGCCGTCCAGACCACCGCCGCGGCCGCGACGAGCAGGGCGCCGGTGATCAGGCGCCGCACCCGTGGGGACGAGCCCTCCTCCACGCGCAGACGGAGCATGCCGACGAGCATGTTGAGCATCTGCGTGAGCATGAGCATCAGCACGCAGGACGCGTACGAGGCGAGCCAGAACGAGGAGTAGCGGAGGAGCCAGAGCGAGAAGAAGAAGCCGGTGATGAGGGCCGCGGTGAGCGAGACACCGACCTTGTAGAGGAGAAGCTGACGGCGGGTGAAGGGAGCGGGGAAGAGGAAATCGACCTCCGCGGGCATGAACACGATCGGGCGCGCGCCGCCGGTGATGATGAGTGGCAACAGGGCGAAGGCCAGCAGCATCAGGGGGAGCACGAGGCGCACGCGCTCGGGATCGGCGCGGACGCCGCTGACGGACGCGACGATCCCCGGGAGCACCCAGACGCACACCATGACGAGCCCGAGCGCGGCGCCGACGAGACGCTTGTACGAGCCGCCGCGCACGAGGCGGCGGAGGTAGCCCCGGAGACGGAGGCGGAACAGGAGCGCGAGCGCGGAACTCACGGTCCCGGCTCCGCGGCCGGGGCGGTGGCGCGGAAGAAGACCTCTTCGAGCGAGGCATCGGCGAGGCCGTCGGCGAAGGCGGCGCGGGCCTCGTCGAGCCCGCCGTGGAACACGGCCCGCCCCTGGTTGAGGATGAGCAAGCGTGTGCACAGGTCCTCGACGAGCGAGAGGAGGTGCGAGCTGATGATGAAGCCGACGCCCTCGGCGGCGCGCGCGCGGATGGTCTCCTTGATGGTGCGGATGCCCATGGGGTCGAGGCCGGTGAGGGGCTCGTCGAACATCATGGCGGCGGGACGGTGGAGGTAGGCGCAGCAGATGGCGACCTTCTGACGCATGCCGCGCGAGAGTTCGCCGGCGAGCGCATCGCGTTTGGGCGCGAGTTCGAATCGGGCCAGCAGGCGCTCGCCCTCGGCCTCGAACGCGGCGACGCGGTACGCGGCGGCGACGAAGCGGAGGTGCTCCCACACGGTGAGCGACTCGAACAGGCGGGGATCGTCGGGGACGTAGGCGAGACGGCCCTTGGCGCGAACGGGGTCCGCGGCGACGTCGAAGCCGCAGACGCGGAGCGTGCCGCGGGTGGGCGGGATGATGCCCGCCAGGGCGCGCATGGTGGTGGTCTTTCCGGCTCCGTTGGGCCCGACGAGCCCGAGGACCTCGCCGGGCGGGAGCGCGAAGGAGAGACCGGCGACGGCGACCGTGGGGCCGTAGGCCTTGTGGAAGTCGGCGACCTCGAGGGCCGGCGGCGCGTGCGGTTGCGTCATCGGCGGCAGTGTACTCGCACGGTCGCGGCGTGGACGGCCCGCGGTCGTGGCGGCCGGGGTAATAATGGCGCGTTCGCGTGGGCGCGGGGCGCGGAGCGTCCGCGGCGGTGGGGCGCGCACACGAACGAGTTCGGCGCACGATGACACGTCGCTCGCGGGTCGTGATGCGGAGTCTGCCGGAGTTGGCGCCGTGGCCGGCGTCGGCGCTGCGGGAGGCGCTGCGCGAGGGCTACACGGCGCGTTCGCTGCGCGCGGACGTGCTGGCGGGGCTGGTGGTGGGCGTGGTGGCGCTGCCGCTGTCGATGGCGCTGGCGATCGCGTCGGGGGTGCAGCCGCAGCACGGCCTGTACACCGCGATCGTGGCGGGGTTCGTGATCGCGGCGCTGGGGGGCTCGCGGGTGCAGGTGTCGGGGCCGACGGCGGCGTTCGTGGTGATCCTGGCGCCGATCACGTCGCGTTTCGGCCTCGAGGGGCTGATGCTCGCGACGATGATGGCCGGGGGCATCCTGATCCTGATGGGGCTGTTCCGGCTGGGGCGGTTGATCGAGTTCATCCCGCACCCGGTGACGACGGGGTTCACGGCGGGGATCGCGGTGGTGATCGCGACGCTGCAGGTGAGGGACTTCCTGGGCCTGCGCGTGGAGACGATGCCGGAGCACTTCGTCGAGAAGGCGGCGGCGTTGTGGCGGGCGCTGCCGACAACGCGATGGTCGGACGCGGGGATCGGGTTGTTCACGCTGGCGCTGCTGCTGGTGCTGCCGCGGCTGACGCGGCGGATCCCGGCGCCGCTGCTGGCGTTGCCGCTGGCGGCGGCGGTCGCGGCGGCGCTGGCGCGGTGGTGGCCGGAGCTGGAGGTGAGCACGATCCGGAACCGGTTCGGTTCGGCTGCGATGCCGTCGGGGATCCCGTCGGCGGCGCCACGGCCGATCCTGCCGTGGCTGGTGCAGGACGGGGCGCACGGGCGGCTGGTCCTGGACTTCGCGACGTTCCAGGCCCTGTTCACCTCGGCGCTGGCGATCGCGATGCTGGGCGCGATCGAGTCGCTGCTCTCGGCGGTGGTGGCGGACGGGATGACGGGGCGGAAGCACAATCCGGATTCGGAGTTGCTGGCGCAGGGCGTGGGGAACGTGGCGGCGCCGTTCTTCGGGGGCTTCGCGGCGACGGGGGCGCTGGCGCGGACGGCGACGAACATCCGATCCGGGGCGGTGTCGCCGGTGGCGAGCATGGTTCACGCGGTGACGGTGCTGGGGACGGTGGTGGCGCTGGCGCCGGCGCTGGGGCGGCTGCCGATGGCTTCGATGGCGGCGCTGCTGCTGGTGGTGGCGCGCAACATGGCGGACATGAAGCACTTCGCGTTCGTGCTGCGGCGGGCGCCGCGTTCGGACTCGGTGGTGCTGCTGACGTGCTTCGTGCTGACGGTGGTGTTCGACATGGTGGTGGCGGTGGGCGTGGGGGTGGTGCTGGCGGCGGCGCTGTTCATCGAGCGGATGCGGGCCGAGGCGGCGTCGCGGCTGGTTGCCGAGCCGCACCCGGACGTGGCGCGGCGGCTGCCGCGCGGGGTGCTGCTGTACGAGATCGCGGGCCCGCTGTTCTTCGGCGCGGCGTCGCGGGCGATGGCGGCGCTGCGCACGGTTTCGAGCGGCGTGGACGCGGTGGTGCTGGACATGCGGTCGGTTCCGTTCATCGACGCGACGGGGATGGTGAACCTGGAGTCGGCGGTGGATCGGCTGCACGCGATGCGGGTGTTCGTGATCCTGGGCGGCCTGCGGGAGCAGCCGTTCGAGGCGCTGTCGCGCGCGGGGTGGGTGGAGCACGACGCGAAGCTGGCGTTGCGACGGAGCATGGACCAGGCGATCGACCTGGCGTGCCTGATCTCGGACCAGCCCTCGGCGGGGGCGGGACCGGCGGCGTGAGTGTGGTTCGGGAGAAGGGTGATCGGGGATGGAACGGGATCAGGGCGTTGGCCTGACCTCGCCCTCGAGTTTGCGTGCCAGGAGCCAGTCGATCGCCTCGGCGAGGGTGGCGCCGACGAGGAGCGTGTGCCCGAAGTCCTTTTTCTCGCGGTACTCGACGCGAAGGCCGGCGGCGCGGGCCCGCTCGGCGCCGGCGCGGAGGCGGGCCGCCGGGACGATGGGATCGAGGGCGCCGCCGATGACGAGCGTGGGGGCGAAGGGAATGGGGTCGCCGCCCTTGCCGACGGCCGGGAACGAACCTCCGGCGATGCAGCAGACGGCCGCGAGCGCGGACGCCCGGAGGCGGGCCAGTCCCGAGGCGGCTCCGCCGCCGAGCGAGTGCCCGATGACGTAGACGCGTGCGCGATCGACGGGGTAGTCGCGGGCGAGGTCCTCGACGAGGCGGTCGAACATCGCGGGGCTGCCCATGATGGTGTAGGTGAGGGGCGCGGCGACCAGGACGCGGCGCTGACGGGCGAGGTCCTTGATGGCGCCGGCGCCGTAGCCCTCGAAGAACATGTTCTCGTCGCCGCCGGCGCCGTGGAGGGCGATGAGCAGGGGGAGTGGCTCGTCGGGCGCATCGGGCCGGGGGTCGGAACGGTCGGGCGCGAAGACGCGGACGGGCATGGTGGCGGCATCGATGGAGACGACGCGCCAATGGTCGCCGGCGCGGCCGGCGTAGGGATTCACGCCCGACTCGAGGGCCACGACCTCTGCGGTGACGGAGGCGAGCAGCTCGTGGGTATCGGCGAGGAAGCGGGCGCTGGAGGCGGCGCCGGCATCATCGGCGAGGAGGTCGAGCCGGGCCCGGGCGGTGGCGCGGGCGGGCGCGATGGCGTCGGACCGGGCGAGCGACTCGAGGCGCGCGGCGAGGGCACGGCGCTCGTCCTCGAGCGGCCGGGCCAGGACGCACACCTGACCCGCATCGACCCAGGGGGACTGCTCGGCGCCGTCGCGGATCGCGATCCGCAGCCGCCATGATCCCGGGGCGGCATGATCGAGGGCGAGCGTGAGGGACTGGACCTGCGCGGCGGGATCCCACGGGTGCTCGGCCTGGGCCCCGGGGCCGGCGGCGGGATCGAGGCGAGCGAGGATGGTCGGCCGACCCGCGGGCGCATCGAGGGCGTACATGGGCGCGCAGTCAACACGGATGTCGAGGCGCGGCCCCGCGACGGCGATCGGCGGGACGAGCGTCGCCTTCAGCGAGCGGGCCAGCCGGGCGGACGAGCCCGGGGGCGAGCCGGGGGATTCGAGATCGCCGGTGAGCGCGTGGAGGTCGCGGATCACCTGCCCGTACTGTCCGGAAAAGAAGCCGATGGACGCGCGGTCGAAGGCCCGGTTCATGTCGGCGGCGCGCGCGGGAGGGGGCGGGTGATCGCGCCAGGCGCGCTCGAAGTCGAGGTACGCGCGGGCGAGTTCGGCGCGTCCGACGGGAATTGCGTCCGTGGGCGCCGGGCGGGAGTCCAGCGGCGGGGGGCGATCGGTCGGCGGCGGGAGGTACGCCGCCGCGGGTCCGGGCGCGGCGGCGAGCAGCGCGACTATCGCTCCGCCGACATGCCAAAGCGTGTGCCGCCGGGACGGGTGTCGGCGGGCCAGGAGCCGATGGATTCGATGGACCACGCGTGGGCTCCGGTGAAGACATGCCGCGCCAGCCAAGAGAGGAGCGATCGTACGGCGATGGCGGGGCCGTCCGGAACGGCGCGGAGCACAAGCAGGCAGCCGACCATTTTCCCGTGAGAGGGCCGCGACGGCCAGCGGACGCCGAGGGCGCGAGGGGGAGGGAGCGAGGGGTCGGCGAGCGAGCCGATCCAGGCGCGGGCGGCCGCGTCGTCGCCTTCGGCGCCTTCCAGGATGGGGAGCCAGATCAGGGTCCACGCGGCGGGGGGCGCGGCGCGAGCGATGTCGGCGAGGTCCGCGAGGCGGAGCCCGAATCGTTCACCGATGCCCGGCGGGTCCAGCAGGAGCACGTCGGCGCGGGTGACGCCCTCGTCGGCGGGGGTCGCGGCGCGAGCGTGGACGGTCACGCCCGGGTTGCGACCGAGCGCCTCGCGGAGCGAGGCCGCGGCATCGGGCGCGATATCCCAGGCGGTGAGGGCGAGCGGGGCGCGGGAGTCGGCGCAGAGGTCGGCAACGATGGTGCTGGAGCCGGGGTAGGTCTTCCACGCGGCGCGGCGGGGCGGGGCGTAGCGGTCCACGAACCAGCGGAGTTCCCTGGGGATGCTGCCGCGCATGAGTCGGGGCCAGAGCGCGAGGGCCGAGGCGAGATGACCCGCGCCGTCCGGCAGGCCCGGGGAATGTGCGGCCGGGGACCGCGCGGGCCCGGCGCACACGTCGGCGTACCGGATCGGGCCTGATCCCGTTCCGGCGCTCAGTCTTCGCGCGATCAGGACAATCAGGGCCGCGTGCTTGGCGACGTCCGCCTGGTTGCCGGCCTTGGTGCGGTGGTCGTACCCCACGCTCGGTCCTTCCGTTTCGGGCTACTCATCATCACCCTCAAGCCGATGCGAGGCAAACAACTCCGACCGCCCCAGCGGGCTCCGCGCGGGCGCGCGGAGCGCGGCGAGGTGGCCGGTGCGGAGGGTGAACGCGTGCTCGTCCCCGCCGCACAATCGGGCCAACAGGGCCGAGAGTTGGGGGTTGTGGCCGACGAGCACGAGCGCGGCGCGGGAATCGGCGGCGCGCGCGATGAGACGGAGAGCGGCCTCGGTCATCTCGTGGAGCGAACGGTCCGTCGCGAGCGACTCTTCGACCGTGATGGGCCAGCGGAGCTCGAGGCGCACCACGGCGGCGGTGGCCAGGGCGCGGGCCAGCGGGCTGGAGGCGATCACGCCTGGGGACTCGGGGTATTCGCCGGCGAGCACGCGGCCGACGTGCGCGGCCTGGAGCACGCCGCGGTGCGTGAGCAGGCGGTCCTCGTCCCGCCCGGTCGCGGACTGTCGCTCGGCCTTGCCGTGCCGGAGGATGTGGACCGGAACCAAGGCGGGGTCGGGGGGCATGGGGTCTCACTCGGGGCTAGGTGCCGCGACGGTTGCCGAAGAGTTCGATGTGCAATCGGTGCCCGTAGCGCCAGCCCCGGGCGAGGCAGGTCTCGAGGCACCACTGACGGAGGGGCGGGGGCGGGGCGGTCACGCCCTCGGGCATCAGGAAAATCTCATCGGGCCGGACCGCCTCCAGATGCGAAAGGACTCGGTCGATCTCGGGCAGGTCGTCGGGCCCCGTGACAACAAACTTGAGTTGGCGTGCCGCGCCACGGCCGAGCACGGCGCGGAGCGCCTCGGGATTGGATCGGCGGGCCTCGTGACGGTCGCGCCAGGGCCCCGCGGACGCGGGCGGGGTGGAGTTGGCGAGCTTGGGGCTGACGCTGATGAGGTCGGCGCGGACGTCGCGGTCGGCCGTTCCGGCGGTCTCGATGGTGACATGGACGCCGGCGGCGCGGAGCCCGCCAACCAGATCGGACAGTCGCGGGAAGATGAAGGGCTCGCCCCCGGTGACGACGGCGTGGCGGACGGGCGCGGCCGCGCGGGCCTCGGCGATCAGCTCCTCGACCGTGCGCCAGGTCCCTTCGGGGGCCCAACTGGCGTAGGGCGTGTCGCACCATGCGCAGCGCAGGTTGCAGCCGCTGAGGCGAACGAACCAGCTCGGCACGCCGGCGAGCCCGCCCTCGCCTTGCACGCTGACAAAGGTCTCGGCGACGGGGAGGGTGTCGGCTCTTCCGACGGGAGCGGGCGCCTCGTCGAGTGGGCGCATGGTGACGGTGCGCGAGGTCATGGCGCACCCCTGCGGGCGGGCCGCGTCGCGTCCGCGGAATAAGGGGTGGGGTCGATGACGCCCGCCTCGTCGAATCCGCGCGCGCGGAGCACGCAGCTCTCGCAGGCGCCGCAGGCGCGTCCGGCTTCGTCGGGGTCGTAGCAGGAGCGGGTGAGGGAGAAATCGACGCCCCGGGCGGCCCCCTCGCGGATGATGCGGGCTTTGGACCAATGGAGGAGCGGGGTGCGGACGCGGAGCGCACGCCCCTCGACCCCGGCCCGGGTGCCGACGGCGAGGACCCGCTCGAAGGCGTGGATGAAGTCCGGGCGACAGTCGGGGTATCCGGAGTAGTCCACGGCGTTGACGCCGAGCCAGATCTCGGGCGCGCCGAGGACCTCGGCCCAGCCGGCGGCGATGCTCAGGAATGTCAGGTTGCGCGCGGGGACGTACGTCACGGGGATGCGGGCGGGGCCGGAGGGATCGGGCTCGTCGGCGCGGCGCTTGGGCACGGCGAGCTCGCCGGTCAGGGCGGAGCCGCCGATGGCGCGGAGGTCGATCGCGACAACCCGGTGCTCGGCGGCGCCGAGATGTTCCGCGACGCGGGCGGCGGCGCGGAGCTCGGAGCGGTGGCGCTGGCCGTAGTCGAAACTGAGGGCGTGGCACGCGCGCGGGCCGTCGGGATCGGCGCGGGCGCACGCGAGCGTGACGGCGGAATCAAGACCCCCTGAGAGGAGCACGACGGCTCGGATGGGCGCGGGCACCGGGAAGGGTAGATCGGGACGGCGCGACGCGTGGCGCAACGCGCGTGCGGCGGAAACCCGCGCGAACGCACGCGGCGAAGTTGTGTTGCCGAACCTCCGTCCCCCCTCCCCCCCCCGACCTCCCGCTCGTACCATCGATGATGGAATCGGTCCCGCGCATCGCGATCTCGATGGGCGATCCCGGCGGGATCGGGCCCGAGATCATCGTCAAGGCGCTGGCCGATCCCGGGCTGCGAACGCGGGCACGATTTCGGGTCTTCGGCAGCGCCCGGGCGCTGGAGGAGGCGGCCGAGGCCTCGGGAGTCGCGCCGTACTGGTGGAACGTGGCGCACGATTCGACGCTGGTTGGCACGGCGCTGGCCCACCGGGTGCTGGTGCTGGACTATCCCGAACTGAACGCGGGGGCCGTGGGGACGCGGGGCGGGGGCACGGCGCGAACGGGTCGGCGGGGACCGACGCGGGCGTCGGGCGCCGCGTCCTTCCTGTGGGTGGAGGACGCGCTGGCCGAGTGCCTGCGCGTGGCGCGGGATGAGCGGCGGTGCGACGCGCTGGTCACGGCGCCGATCTCCAAGGAGGCGTGGAGCCTCGCGGGTCGCGGTCAGTTCCCGGGGCACACGGAGCTGCTGGCGACGAAAGTGAACGCGAAGCGCTGCGGGATGTTGTTCACGGGGCCCACGCTGAACGTGATCCTGGCCACGATCCACCTGCCGCTCATGGACGTGCGGAACGTGCTGACGATCGGCCGCGTGTTCGACGCCATCGACCTCGGGAACGAGGGTCTGAAGTCGCTGGGCGTGGCGCGGCCGCGGATCGCGGTGTGCGGGCTGAATCCGCACGCGGGAGAGAACGGCCTGCTCGGCGACGAGGAGGCGCGGGTGATCGCGCCGGCGATCCGGGTGGCGCAGGAGCAGGGAATCGATGCGCGGGGGCCGTTCCCGGGGGACGCGGTGTTCGTGGACGCGGCGGCGGGGAGATTTGATCTCGTGGTCGCGATGTACCACGACCAGGGGTTGATCCCGGCGAAGCTGCTGGACCGGGGCAAGACCGTGAACGTCACGGTGGGGCTGCCGGTGGTGCGGACCAGCCCGGCGCACGGCACCGCGTTCGACATCGCCGGACGTAACCGGGCCAGCGCCGAGAGCATGACCGCGGCCGTCGAGACCGCGATCCGGATGGCGGGGGCGCGACAGGTCTGAGGGCGTTGCACGCGCATGCCGGCCCGGACGCGGGACGCGCGGCGGACGTATCGTGACGGCCCACACGCACGTGCAGTCGGGCGGAACAGGTGCGGGCCCCCGTCCCGGTCGTCCAATCCCGCCCCCCCCACCCCCACCCCCACCCTCGCCCTCGCCCATCCTGACGTCATCGGCTGCGACTGTCCCTGTTTCCGCACGCACCATCTCGTGACCAACTCCCCGGTTCAACCCGTGCGTGCGGAGCGCTCGCCGCTCCTCGAAATGCTGATGGTGGCGTTGCCGATCGTGGCGACGATGACGTCGTACACCGCGATGCAGTTCGTCGACGGCCTGATGGTGTCGCGGATCGGGCCCGACCCGGTGTACGTGGCGGCGCAGGGCAACGGCGGGGTCGCGGCGTTCGTGCCGGTGGCGGTGATGATGGGCCTCATGACGGTGGTGAACACGTTCGTGTCCCAGAATCTGGGCGCGGGACGGCCGGAGCGCGGCGCCGCGTACGCGTGGACCGGACTGTGGCTGGCGCTGGGGGCGTTTCTGGTGTTCATGATGCCGTACGGGCTGGGCCTGCGGGTGATGTTCGAGTCGCTCGCGGACCACTCCACGCGTCTGACGGAGCTGGAGGTCGCGTACGGCCGGATCCTGGTGTACGGCTCGCTGCTGACGATGGGAACGCGGTGCCTGTCGCAGTACTTCTTCGGGATGCACCGCCCGGTGACGGTCCTGGTGGCCGCGCTGGCGGGGAATGCCACGAACGTGGTGCTGAACGCCCTTCTCATTTACGGCCCGACCGCGCCGCAGCCGGTGGGGATCGGCGTGATCGACGGGGCGCTGACGGGCATCGCGGGCTTCGCGGCGTGGGCGGGCGTGCCCGCGCTGGGGGTCGAGGGCGCGGCATTGGCGACGGTGATCGGGACGGGCGTGGAACTGTCGATCCCGCTGCTGGTGTTTCTGAGCCCGGGGTTCAACCGGCTGTACCGGACACGGGCGGCGTGGCGTTTCAGCGGGGCGCACGCGCGGGACATCGCGCGCCTGGGCTGGCCGGGGGCGCTGATGTTCGGGAACGAGCTGTTGTGCTGGGCGTACCTGATGGCGGTGCTGATCGGGCACTTCGGTGAGCTCCACAACACGGCCGGCTGGATCGCGTTGCGTTACATGCATCTGGCGTTCATGCCCGCCATCGGGCTCTCGACGGCGGTGACCGCGCAGGTCGGCAAGTGCATGGGGATGGGGCGGCCGGACCTGGCGGCCCGCCGCGCTTGGCTGGGGCTTTCGATCACCATGTCGTACATGGGCCTGTGCGCGGTCGGGTTCGTGATGTTCCGCGCCCGGGCCATCGGCCTGTTCGTGGACCCGGCGATGGACCCCGAGCGGGCCCGCGAGCTCATCGAGATCGGGTCGAGGGTGATGATCGCCGCGGCGGTGTTCCAGATTTTCGATGCGCTGGGGCTGACGATGATCGGCGCCCTCCGCGGGGCGGGGGACACGGTGTGGCCGGGTGTGGCGACGCTGGTGCTGGCGTGGTCGTGCCTGATCGGGCTGGGCACGGCGGTGATCCGGGTGGCGCCGCAATGGGAATCGATCGGCCCGTGGTCGGCTGCGGCGGCGTACATCATCCTGCTCGGGCTCGCGGTGCTGGGCCGTTTCCTGGGCGGACGCTGGAAATCGATGCGGGTCGTGGACACACGCGCGGAGGGCGTGGCGAGCGCGGGTTCGGCGGGGCAGTGACGGCGTGACGCGCCGGACGGCTTCGCGGCGGGCGCGAGCGGCGCGTACACTCCGCACATGAGCGAGGCAGGCGCAATCGCCGTGACGGGAGCGACGGGATTCGTGGGGCGGCACGTGGTCCGGGCGCTGCTGGCGCGGGGCCGCTCGGTGCGGGGGCTGGTGCGTGACGCGGCCAAGGCTCGGGCGGTGCTCCCCGCGTCGGACACGCGGCTGACGCTCGTGCGTGGGGACCTGGACGACGACGCGGCCGTGCGCTCGCTGCTGGCGGGCGCGTCCGCGTGCGTTCACACCGTTGGGATCATCCGTGAAGAAGGGCGGAACACGTTCGCACGCGTGCACGTGGAGTTCACGCGGCGGGTCCTGTCGGCCGCCGCGGCGAGCGGCGCCGCGCGACGCTTCGTGCTGATCTCCGCCCTGGGCGTGCACCCGGACGGTCCCAGCGCGTACCAGCGGACCAAGTTCGAGGGCGAGACACTCGTCCGGCGCTCGGGGCTGGACTGGACGATCCTGCGACCGGGGATGATCCACGGAGCGGAAGGGGAGTTCATCCGGATGGCGGCCGGCTGGGCGCGGGGTGAGCGGGCGCCGTACTGGTTCATGCCGTATTTCGTGCGCACGGTCGACGAGGACGAGGGCGTGCCGCTGGGGCGCCAGCGGCGCGAGCCGGCGCGCCTCGCGCCCGTCGCCGTTGAAGACGTCGCCGACGCGGTGGGCGCGGCGCTGGATTCCCCGCGTGCCGTGGGCGAGGTCTACCCGCTGGTGGGGCCGGAGACGCTCGACTGGCGCGAGATGATGGAGTTGCTGCGCGACGAGGTGCCGCGGGCGGAGGCGTCGCAATGGATCGTGCCCATCCCCGCGGAACTGGCCGCGGCGGCGGCGCGGGCGGCCGCGGCGGTCGGACTGGAAGGGTTGCTGCCGTTCAACGAAGGGATGGCGCGGATGGCCGCGCTGGACGCGACCGCCTCGTGCGCCAAAGCGCGCGAGCACCTCGGGGTTGAGCCGCGCCGGGCGTTCCGGCCGACGCTGCGTGCGTACGCATCGGCGATCCGGTAAGACCCGCGCGGAGCCGACGGGGCGGGGATCGGGCGCGTCCGCGTTCCGTCCGCCGTGCCAAGGACCACCATGCCACTCAAGTACCGCCGCCGTCTGCTCGGGCACCTCCAGCATGAGGGATACGAGCCCGCGAGTGTGAAAACCCTGGCCGCGGACCTGCGCGTGCCGGAGGACGAATTCGCTGATTTCGAAGGGGCCGTGCGCGAGCTGAAGGACCGGGGCGAGCTGATGCTCGACCCGCAGGGCATGGTCCGACTGCCGCGCCTGGGCAGCGAGGTCACGGGCGTGTTCAAGAAGAATGCCCGCGGGTTCGGGTTCATCGTGCCCGAGCGTGCGTCGGTGGGCGGGGACGTGTTCGTGCCCGCCCACGCCGTGGCCGACGCGCTCACCGGCGACGTGGTGCGAGCACGGATCGAGCCGGACCGCCGCGGCGAGGGGTTCGTGGGCGAGATCGTGCAGATCGTGAAACGCAAGCGTGCCCGGTTCACCGGCGAGCTGATGCAGCGCGGCGGCAAGTGGATCGTGCAGCCCGACGGCAAGCTGCTCACCGAGCCGATCTCGGTGCAGGACGCATCGTCAAAGAACGCGCACGCGGGGGACAAGGTGGTCGTCGAGATCACCCACTTCCCGGAGGGCGGGATGCTGGCCGAGGGGGTGGTGGTCGAGGTGCTGGGCGAGGCGGGCCGGCCGGACGTGGAGACGCAGGCGGTGATCGCCGCGTACAACCTGCCCGGCGAGTTTCCCGAGTCGTGCGTGGATCAGGCGCGGCACGAATCGGAGCGGTTCCACGAGGAGGTGGCCCGAGCGGCGAAGGCGGGCTGGCCCGGGTCGGAGCGCGAGGACCTGACGGGCGACTTCATCATCACGATCGACCCCCCCGACGCGAAAGACTACGACGACGCGATCTCGATCCGCCGCACCGGCGAGGGGTGGGCGCTGGGCGTGCACATCGCGGACGTGGCGCACTTCATCGAGCCCGGTTCGCCGCTGGACGTGGAGGCGAAGGAGCGGGGCAACTCGGTGTACCTGCCGCGGCTGGTGATCCCGATGCTGCCGGAGGTGCTCTCGAACGGCATCTGCTCCCTGCAGGAGGGCGTGGTCCGGTACTGCAAGTCCGCGTTCATGCACTACGACCGGCACGGGCGGGTGACGCGATCGGGGGTCGCGTCGACGGCGATCAAGTCGGCCAAGCGGCTGACCTACCTGGAGGCGCAGGCGCTGATCGACGGGGACGACGGCCTGGCGCGCACGCACGCCAAGACCGAACCGAACTACACGCCCGAGCTGAGGGCGGCGCTGAAGGAGATGGACGCGCTGGCCCGCGCGATCCGCCAGCGACGGCGGGAGGCGGGGATGATCCACCTCGAGCTGCCGGACGTGGTGCTGCTCTTCGACGAGCACGGACGGGTGGTGGACGCGGAGCGCGAGGACGACGCGTTCACGCACACCATCATCGAGATGCTGATGGTCGAGGCCAACGAGTGCCTGGCCCGCCTGTTCGAGAAGCTGCGGGTGCCGCTCCTGCGGCGCGTGCATCCCGAGCCCACCCCCGGCGACGCCGACCCGCTCCGGACCGTGGCCCGCGTGGCCGGGTACGCCATCCCCAAGAGCCCCACCCGTCAGGAGATGCAGCAGCTGCTGGACGCGACCGCGGGCACGCCCGCCGCCGCCGCGGTGCACATGGCGGTGCTGCGCACGCTGACGAAGGCGGAGTACTCGCCCGCGCTGATCGGGCACTTCGCGCTCGCGTCGGAGGCCTACGCGCACTTCACCAGCCCCATCCGCCGGTACCCGGACCTCACCGTGCACCGCGCGCTGGCCGAGTACCTCGCGCACACCGAGAACGGAAAACGTCCGCCCATCAGCACGCACGACCAGCACGCGCTGGGGCGGAAGCTGATGGAGTCCGAGCGGTGCCCGTCGGAGGACGACCTGGTCGAGATCGGCCGGCACTGCACCTCGACCGAGGAGAACGCCGAGAGCGCCGAGCGCGACCTTCGGCAGTTCCTCGTGCTCCAGCTCATGGCCGAGCACCTGGGCGAGTCGTTCGACGGGATCGTCACCGGGGTGACGCACGCGGGCGTGTTCATCCGCATCGAGAAGTACCTCGCCGAGGGCCTCATCAAGACCGCGGACCTGCCCGCGGGCAAGGACGGCCGCTTCGGCGTGTGGAAGCTCGATCCCCGCACCGGGGCGCTGGCCAACCAGGCCTCGGGGCGGAGTTTCTCGCTCGGTCACCGCGTGAAGGTCACCATCGCGAACGTGGACCTGTCGGCCCGCCGCATGGACCTTGTCATCACCGACGAGGCCAGCCGCGAGGTCGGCAAGAAGATCCGGCTGGGCGGCGCGGGCGGGCCCGGGGGCGGCCTCGGCGGCCTGAGCGTCGGCGGCAAGCCGGACTGGAACGCGATCAAGTTCGGCAAAACCGGCTCCGAACGCCGGTCGCAGCGTTCCAAGCAACGTGACAAATCGAAGACCGAGCACCGCCGCAAGAAAGACTGATCCTTCGCCCGGCAGATCGGCATCCGTTCGCGTACACACGAACCCGGATGTCAGATCGATGATGCGTGTCGGCGCAGAGAATAAAATAAGAAATACGACCCGGCGCGAACTCAGCTCACGCAAGTTATTTATATGTTGTCGCGATGCCTGCTTGACAAGCCGGGGGAGTGGGAGGTAGTCTGACGCAACCATGCATGACGCCGCCGTCCAGCGCGTGCTCATGAGCGGCCTCGTCCTGCTCGCGGCGGGACGCTCGTGCGCGGCGAACCCGCCCGCGTTCGACGCCTGGTTCGATCGGATCACACAAGGCGGAGCCGCCGGCCCCACCCACGACGGGCTGAAGGTGTCCTACCGCGTCGAGCAGCTCTTCGTTCCACCCGAGGAGGAGCTCGACCGGATGCGCGAGGCCGTCAAGGGCCACCCGGAGCATCCGTTGCTCATCCGTCTGGCGGCGTACCAGCGACGCCGCGCCCGCCCGACTCCGGAGTACGACGAGTTCACGGTCTGGAAGTCGGGCGACCGCTGGCGTTGCAGCCGGACGACCGAGGACGGCTCGTACGTGGACAACGTGTGGGGCGACGGTGTCGCCTGGACGCTCACCCCGAAGGCGCTCGCGCTCGCGCCGGGGAACGCGGACCACCGGGCGGCGCAGAGCCTCAAGAGCGTGTCCAGCACGATGTCGTACTGCTGGCAGTTGCTCGTGAACGCGGGCGTCTCGGGGGCGCTCGCTAACGGCGTTCGCCTCCGGCCCGAGCTTGACGGCGAACGCTGGGCCGCCCGCGGCGCGGCCACGCGTAAGGACGGCGCCGAGATCGTGTTCACCTGCGGCGGGACGTTCGATGCCGCCGCGGGTTGGGGCGCGGTCTCCACGAGCACGTTCGTGGTCCGTATGCTGTCCGGCGCCGTCGAGCGGGCCGTGGTTCAGGCGGCCGAGTGGCGGTACGAGCCCACGCTGTCGCTCGCGCTCGCGCACGACGTGCGGACCTTCACCGACGACGCGCCGAACCAGCGGCTCCGCGTGCTCGACACCGCCCGGTTCGAACCCGCGGAGTTCGAGCAGCTCGTCCGCGTGCCCGGCCTGACCGGCACGGACGCCTTCCGCGGGCGCGTGACGTTCGTTCAGCTCAACGACGCGCGCACCGGGCCGGCTCGTTACTCCGAGGTTACCCCGGACCGCAAAGCGGTCCCGTGGCAATCGCCCGGGGAATCACGCATCAAACAGGATGCCGATCTGGACCGAATCGGCTGGGTGATCGGCGGCCTCAGCGTCGCGCTGCTGATCGCGATCTGGCTCAATCACAGGCGGAAGACACCCGGGTGACGCGCCCGAGCCTGACCGCCATTCCAAGGAGTCAAGCATGAACCGCGACGCAACCCACAACGGTCCGGCGCGAACATCCGGCATGGTCACCGGCTTCGTCGCGGCGGGCCTGCTCACATCCGTCGTCTACGCGGCGACATGCTATCAAGCGATGAGCGCACCATGCTGTTGATTGCTCACCGCCGGCACCAGTCATCCGGGATCCAGGCCCGGCTCGCGGCAGGACCCCTGCGACGATCAGATCACCGGAAACCCGTCCGCGAGTCACTATCAAGTCGCGCCGGATGGCGAAGCGGGCAAGGAGTCGATAACACCCGGGTCGCCGTGCGAGTGCGGGTGGGATGTGTACGGATGCAGCGTCGCCGGGTACTGCGTGTACCAGTTCAGCACGACCAACTTTGCCACGCCGAGCGCCCCGTCTGGGAAGCCCTGCCTGGGGAACGACGGGATCCATTGAGAGGACCCGGGATGGCCGCGGATCGGCACAGCTTGTCTCGGGCCCTCGGGGGCGCCGCGATCCTGGTCATCGGGGCGGCCGGCGCTGCCAAACTGACGGGGCTCGCGGCCTTCGCCCATTCCCTCGCGCTGTGGAACACCATCCCCCGATCGGCGATCATGCCGATCGCCGTCGGCGTGCCGACGATCGAGGTGCTCCTCGCCGGCCTGTGGCTCATCGGTTGGCGGCGCCGCCGCACGACCCAGCTCGCGCTCGGGTTCGTGGTCGTCGCGACCGCGATGCTGGCCGTGGAGCGAGCGACGGGCGGCCGCGCTCCCTGCGGATGCCTCGGCGTCCTGGCCGCGCACGCTTCCCGCCTCGACGATTGGGAATGGACCATGATCCGCAACGCGGCGCTGGGCGCGGCCCTGGCGTTCGCCCTTGCCGCGCCGGCCGCCCCGGGCCCCCACGCGGCCGCGCCGGCCGCGGCGCGGCACGCCCGCGCGTTCACACTGACCGAGGTGCTCGCGTGCATCGCCATCATCGGCATCATCGTCGCGTTCACCCTGCCGGTGATGGGCCGGGCGAAGACCAGCGCCATGAACGCGCAGTCCGCGGCGAAGCTCTCGGGGCATGCCCGCGTCTTCGCGCTGTACCAGCAGGATTTCCATGACTCCTTTCCCGCGCTCACCTTTCCGGAGGCGGAATTCTCGGTCATCCGCTGCGAGACCGGCGGGTTCGCGATCACGTCCCGTTACTTCCATGTGAACGCACTCTGGAACGTCGGCCTCGCGGACATGTACTACAACGGAAACGTCCGCGACACCTCGTTCCGCTCCCCGTGGGACCCCGGCGGCCCGTGCGACGAGTGCGGCGTCGCCTCGTCATATTACTGGAGCTGCTCCTTCCTCGCGGACCCGACCTACTGGAACGGGGAGACGCGCGAGGTGCCGCCCCGCCAGCTCCGGCTCACGCGACCCGCGGAGGTGCGCTTCCCGGCACAGAAGAGCCTGCTCTCGGCCTATCTCCCGCATGAGCCGGTGGTTTGGGAAGACCCGAACATGCCGGTTCACGCCGCCTTCGTCGATGGGCACGCGCAGGTGTTCGAGTTTCGCGCGGTCGTGCCGTCGGAACGGAGTGATGGGTGGGAGTATGCGGACCACCGCTACGGCGGCCACGACGCTCCAGCGCGAAACAGACCCGCGCTCATGCACACCCCTAACGGCGTGCGCGGCATCGACGTGCGCTGACGCCGGGGTGTTGTCCCCCGTGCACTATTTATGTCATCTATTTCACAATCTCAAAACGGGTGGTTTCGGCCAGTCGAGCCGATTTTTTTATCCGCCGTTGGTCATTACTTGACAATCATGGGGGGGGGGGGGGGGTATATTCGCTCTCCGTCCTGATATGTTACTCAAACAATTAAGGAGCCACACGATGCTCGCCATGCTCGCAATCGGAACGTTGCTCTCCGTCGCCCCGGCGCGGAACCCTGAGCCCGTCACATGGGTGTCCCCACGCGGAGTGGGCGCGGCAGCGACCGTGCTCCGCACCGCCGACGGCGACACCACCTACGCCCTGTTCTCGGAGGACACCGGCACGAACGCGCCGAACTGGAAGTGCGTCTGGTCCACGGGCTGCCCCGCGGGCACCACGATTATCAATGGAGACGGGAATTATGTCGGATGCGGATCCGGATGCGCCGGCTCGTGTACGGCGTGCTCGGGTTCCGGCACTATGGACATACAAATCTGCACCAAGTCGCCCGGCGATGAATGCAACGTCGGAGGCAATTTCGTGAGTTGCGGCATTAAAGGCATAGGCACATGTGGAACGAACGGCTCGGGCAACCCTGACAGCAACGGGTGCTACTGCACGCCGCCGACCCAATATCCGGGAAGCACGCTCTGCCGCTTCCGCCAATGCACAGGAGCGCCGATCTGATGATGCCGCTATCGATCGCGACCTCGTTGCTCGCAGCGTTGCTCGCTCCCTCGCCGCCGGGCCCGACCGCGCCCGATCCCGATGCCGGGCTGGCACTGGTCCGCGGCTTCGAGGCCTACGACGCCTCGATCGAGACCATCTCGTATCGCCAGGTGTTGTACCGGTGCCCATCATCAAACACACCTGATCCGCAGCTGCGGCGCTGGTTTGCGCTCAACGAGTCCGAACGTGCCCTGAGCGCCCAACGCCACTTCGTTCACCACTACACCTTCCACGGCTACGCCGAGGACGAGCAGGCGTGGCTGGATCTGGTCGCGCGGACCGCGGGCGACGCGACCTGGAAGATCGGATGGAGCGTTGACGAGGGCCGGGGCATCCTCAACCAGCCCGACCTCATGCTCCCCATCAGCGCCAGCCTGACGCGCATGCTCGGGCGCTTCATCGACTACGGGGCCCCGCGTGAATCCGCGACGCTCGCCGAGCAGCTGCGCGCCGCGACCCGCGCCGCGTACCTCCCCCCGTCCGAAGGTGAGCCCTGGCCCGGGTTCCGCGTCGATGCGCTCATCAACAAGGGCTGGGTCGATGTCGAGGTGCGCGTCGACCCCGCGCACGGCTTCGTGCCGCGCCTGCTGCGCGTGCTCCGCCACCACGACCAGTTCCTCATCGAGACGCTGGTCGCGCCCGAGATCGCCGATGCGGACGGCACCTGGATCCCGACGGTGGTCATCCAGTGCATTCGGGAGCAGCACATCGTCCGCGACGTGGCCCACCCCGTCCCGCCCGGCCAGGCGGCCGACATGCGGCTCGCCCCCGAGCTCGAGGGCCTGCCCGAGCCGCTCCGCACCCCGGAGGTGCGTGCCTGGGTGGCGCGCCTGTCGATCGTGGGCATCGCCGATGCCGAGAAACGACTCGCCGACGGCCCGACCGGCTTTTGGAGCGACGACACGGAGGTGTCCCAGCCGCAGATCGCGCGGGTGACCGACGTGCGTGTGAACCGCGCCTGGGACACGGGCGACTACTTCGCCGGCCTCGACCCCGCCGGGCGCATGTTCAACGGGTGCACCATGTCTCGCTCGGACGTGAAGTCCGTGCGCCGGTTCCTCGAAACCAAGCTCATGAACGGGACCTCACCATGATCGTCCGGCCCCTGCTCGTCGTGCTGATGCTCGCCGCGCAATCACCGGGCCCCGCCACGATCCCTCCCCAGCCGAGGCACGAGCAGCCCGAGCCGGCGTGCCCGCCGGCCGCCGCCACGGCTCCGCTGGTGCAGCAGACGCGCTCGCTCCGGATCGTCTCGGCGGGGCCGGAGAACGTCGGGGTCGTCGCCAGCGGCGTGCTCGTGCTGCGAACGGTCGAGTTTGAGAACACCATGGCGCACCCGGTGCGGCTCTCGATCGAGTCGCGCTCCTGCGGCTGCCTGTCCGCGACGCTGACCCGCGCCACGCTGGAGCCCGGCGCCCGGTCCACGTTCACGATGTCGACCAGCGCCTCGCCCGCGACGGGCGCGCAGCTCCAGGTGGTCGGGATCCAGTCCGCGTGGGACGAGCACGGGCAAGAGGAATCGGAGACCATCAACGTCGGGCTGACATACGAAACCAAGGTCTCGTTCACGCTCTTCCCCACGTCCGTGTTCCTGATCGCCATCGAGGGCGAGCGCGCCCACGCCGACGTGTTCATCTCCAACCTCGACCCGGACCTCCCGGCCCCCGAGATCGGCGCCCCGAGCATCGACCTGCCGGGCTGGACCGTGAGCCGGGTCCGCGACCCCGATGTCCCCGAACGCATCCTCTGGTTCCGCGCCGAGGGACCCAGCGGGCCGGTCGGGCAGCAAGACGGGGCGATCACCTGGCTCCCCGCCGGCGTGGACAACCCCGAAGTGGGCACCGCGGCCAGGGCGCCCATCCGGATCATCACGCTCTACCCCTACCGCGCGCAACCGGGGGGACTGGTTCTCACCAGGCGGCCCGGCTCGGGCTCGCAAAGGGCCACGCTGCGTGTCTCCGCTCGCCTCATCCCCAGGGGCCTTGGAGCCGCTCGCCCCGCGTCGGTCACGCTCGATGACGCGCCCGCGGGCCTGACCGTCGTGCTGCGCGAGAATGACACGCTCGAAGCGACGCTGACGCCCGACGCGAACACGGGCCCGATCGGCTCCGCTCGCGCGCGGGTCGTTGACGCGAGCGGCCGCGTCCTGCTCGACCTGCCCGTCGTCTGGCACACCGCGGCTCCCGCCCCCGCGCCGCCTCACCGACGATAACCTGCTCGAGTCCATCCGAACCTCGCCCCCGATGTCCATCACCCGGCGCGAATCCCTGACCGAACTCCGACTCTGGGCGAAGGGACGCCGCGTACCCGCCGACTGACCGTCCGAATTAGCGCGAACGAGAATCCCGCACGTCCCGATAATCGTCCGCGCCCATGCCGTCGGCGTACCCCCACACCGTGATCGGCAGCTTCCGCACACCCCAGCGCCGCGCCGCCTCGTGAGTCGGGAACAGCAGGTCGATCCGCCTCCCCTTGATCTTGCCCCCGCGGTCCAGCACCGGGATGATCCGGGCGTTGTCGTACCCCGGCACGGAGATCATGCTCCCGAAGGGGATGAGGCGCGTGTCCGCCGCGGCGAGCCGCATGGCATTGGTCCATACGTCGTGCATGGTGGCGGTCTTGCCATCCGCGGACGTGCCGCAGGAACGCGAATCGGGGGAGTAGCCGGTCACGGTCATCCACATGGTTCGGACGGGTCGGACCGGCCGGCCGTTGAACCAGCGATCGGTCATCGCCTCGGGCAGGTCCTCCACGATCGCGCCCGCCGGCTGCAATCCGGCGTCCACAACCAAGGGGTCCGCGGCCACCGCGGCCGCCGCTCGCCCACCCTCCGTCACCTCGCCGCCGGCCCGGCGCTCAACCGAAATCGAATCCGTCGCCACCAATCCAAAGAGCGTGCCGCGGGTGGCTTCCTTGGTGACGACGGCAGAAAGGCTGACCAGCCCCCCCACCGCCATGAAGATCGCAAATTCAAGGGCCCGGCCGGCCGCGCGTCTGCGGCGCAAGAAAGGAACCAGGGGCAGCTCGTACCCCCCCGAGCGCTCCTTCCTTTTCCAGCCCACCTTCCGCATCTCGCCGGACTCCTGATTCCCGATGACCCGATGCCGGCTTGCGGCCGGATAGGGTCTCTTCTCTTCTGCATCGCCCACCATCGTGGACGCCGTGACAAGGTTGATCCGCGACGGAGGGAGTATATT
Source organism: Phycisphaerae bacterium (assembly GCA_016794925.1). GTDB lineage: Bacteria > Planctomycetota > Phycisphaerae > Phycisphaerales > UBA1924 > JAEUIW01. The sequence goes on along the minus strand of JAEUIW010000001.1, from coordinate 351,681 downwards.
CCAAAGAAGGTATCGAGATACCGCACAAACAACGAACGTTTATCGGACGTGGATCGTTGTTCGGGGTACACCACGGGCGCAACTGAATTGCAGGTCTGAGAAACCCTGTCCGTGAATCTCCCCGACGTCATTTCGGTGCTGGGAATCGGCTTCATGGCCGGTCTGTTGGGCGGCATCGGGGGAGTCGGCGGCTCGATTGTGATGCTCCCGTTGTTGGGGCTGCTGCTGGGATATCCGACGGGAGCAGAGCACCACAAGTACATGGCGGCGGCGTTCTGCGTGAACGTCGTGGTTGCAATCCCGGCCGCCTATCAGCACTGGCGTGCCCGCGCGGTTCGACTTGACCTCATCCGCGTGCTGCTCCCCTGGACATTGCTGTTCCTTGCTTTGGGAGTTCTGGCTTCGAATCTCTTTGCAGGAGTCGTGCTCAAGCGATTGCTGGCGGCCTTTCTGGCGCTGGACTCAGGGATAAACATCTGGCGGATCGCAACCTACCGCCCTGAACCGGGGAATAGACCCGAGCGTGCAACTTCCGGCCGCCTCGTTACCTCCGCGGGCATCTCAGGTTCGGTGGCGGGTCTGCTTGGGCTGGGGGGAGGGGTGGTTCAGGTGCCGTTGCTGCAGGCGTTGTGCGGGGTCCCGCTGCGCCAGGCGATCGCGACCAGCTCGGCGCTGATCTGCGTCACGGGCGTCGTGGCGGCGGGTCTCAAAGTGGGGACGCTGCGCGAACACGGGCTGGCCATGGGGCCGGCGCTGGGCCTGGCCGCGACGTTGGCCCCGACGGCGGTGCTGGGATCGATGGCCGGGGCCCGGCTGACGCACCTGCTGCCGGTGCGCTGGGTGCGGCTGATCATCACGCTGATGCTGCTGTGGGCGTCGCTGGAACTTTCGGGACTGCTCGGCTCGGGTCCAGGGGAACGGGGACAAACTCCGGATGAGCGAGGCGGTCCAGTTCCCCGCGCAGCTCCGTGATCCGCGCGCGGAGGAGCGCGAGCGCCCCATCGGCTCCGAGCACGATCAGCTGCTCCGCCGGGATGGGCCGGCCCACCATGCACGAAACGGGCGGTCCGAAAATCGTGGGCAGGGCCCGCCGGCGGGGCCACGCCTCGTAACAGCCGCGCACGGCGACCGGGAGCACTGGGCAGCGGGCGCGGCTGAGGAGCAGCCACGTGCCGCGTTTGAACTCCTGCAGGCGGCCGTCCGGGGTGCGTGAGCCTTCCGGGAAGATGAGCAGGGCCTTGCGTTCCCCGAGGTACTTCAGGAACGTGCGTATGCCCCTGAGATCGGACCGATCCTCGCCTACGGGGAGCGAATTGAGCGCGGTGATCAGGGCGCCGAAGAAGCGGTTCCTGAAGAGTCCCTCGCGTGCGACAAACGACAGGTGACGGTTCGTGATGCAGAGCCCGACCAACGGCGGGTCGAGGTGCGACTCGTGGTTGGCCACGACCAGGAGCGGGCCGTGGGGCGGGACGCGGTCCATGCCGTAGCGGCGGACGCGGAAACAGATCGCGAAGAGCAGGTGCAGCGCCCGCCAGCAGGCCTCGAACACGAGCATGTTGGAGAAGGACTGACCCGGGTTGCGCGCGCGGTAGCGTTGGAACATGGTGGGGGCGGGCGTCACGACGCCGCGGCGAGCCGGGACCGCACGAGCCGCTCGAGCTCGGCGACCACGCCATCGAACGTCATGTTCGAGGTATCGACGACGATCGCCCCCGCGGGCCGGACGAGCGGGCCAACCGTGCGCGAGGAATCGGAACGGTCGCGCGCGCGGATCTCGGCCTCGAGACGGGCTGGGTCAGCGGGGTGCCCCATGCCCCGGAGCTGCTCCGCGCGCCGGACCGCGCGAACGGCGGGGCTGGCGTCGAGATAGAACTTCACTTCGGCATCGGGGAAGACGACCGAGCCCTGGTCGCGGCCCTCGGTCACCAGGCGAGGGTGCTCCCGCCCGATGCGACGCTGCTGCAGGACCAGCAGCTCGCGCAGGCGGGGGAGACCCGCAACCGGGGAAACGATGGAGGTGACGTCGGACTCGCGGAGCCGCTCCATGCAGGAACGGCCCTCGCTCCGGAGGGTGGGCGGGTCGGTCGTCCAATCGAAGTGGAGCCCGGCACGATCGACGGCCTCAACGACGGCCGATTCGTCCAACCGGTCCAGGCCATGATCGATCACGATCGCCGCGGCGGCGCGGTACATGGCTCCGGTGTCCAGGAAATCGAGACCGAGCCGACCGGCCAGGGCTCGGGCGACGGAGGACTTGCCTGTGCCGGCGGGACCGTCGATGGTGACGATGAGCCGCGATACGGGCGGTTCGACGCGGATCGGCCTGCGGGTGTGCTCGACCACCTTCATTCCTGCTCGGCCTCCGGATCGGGCTCCGAGCCGTCCTCGCGGCCCCAGATCGACTCTAGGGCGGCACGGGTTCGCGCGATCCCCTCGGCGAGATCGCCCTTGCCCCGGTAATCGATGGCCGCGGTGCCCTCGAACCCGACCGACTCAACGGTGCGGGCCAGGGCGTCCATGTCGTAGCCGTCATGCTCGAATTCGGGCTTGCCCTTGGCCCGTGCCTTGGGCGACCTGAATCCGAGCGCGCCCACGATAACGGATGATGCGTACGGCGTGAGCTTGCGGACGTACGTCTGGGGATCGGCGTGCGCGGCGGCGTGCTCAAAGTCCGGGAGGGTGCCGATCCGAAAGCCGCCCACGCGCTTGAGCAACTCGACAATCTTCTCGGGATCGCCCAGCAGGCCGGCGTGCGCATCGTCGGCTCGCGCGGGCATGAGCAGGAGGTTCAGTTCGAATTTCTCGGCACGCTTGAGCACGCGGCGAACGGGATCGGCCGCGGACTCGAGCGTGGCCTGGTCGGTGACGCCGCGCACGCCGATGGCGGCCCAGTTGCAACCGAGCCAGTGCGCGGCCTGGATGACGCGGGTGACGCGATCGACGGAAGCGGCCACGTCTGACTCGGAGCCCGCGAAGGGGTGGCGCTCGGACTCGATCAGGCCGAGGATCGGGCAGGTGGCCTTGTCGGCGTGCTCGCGCAGGCGGGTGAGCGATTCACGGTCCGCGCCGGTGAGCATGGACGTCGGGATCACCACGCCGCGGAGGCCGAGACGCTCTCGGGCGAAGCGGGGAATGTCGTTGAGCGTGAGTGCCCCGGGCGCGCCGGGCCGCATCAGGGGCGTGAGGCCGCGCGCGGAGAGGGTGAGGAGCATGCGCGGGCAATGTACCGGGGCGCACGCGCGGGGGCCAGCGACACGGGCGTGCGCGCCGCGCCGGGCGAGCGTTCCGGATGACGTGCGATCCGAACACACACAGGATCTTGCTTTGGGCAAGTGCGCAAGAAAAAAGACGGCCGGGCTCAAGAAGCGCCGGCCGTCCGGAGGGGAGAAACCAGGTTTGTTCCGCCGGAGACTATTCGTGAGGAACCGGTTCGAAGTTCGGGTTCGCCACTGAGAAGAGGTTATCGAACGTTCAGTATGAGAAGATTCAGTCATCCACATACAAACTTTTTACGAACATGACTTGATTTTTTCAGAATGCTGGTCCAGAACCACCTTAATAAGGGATTAAACGGTCGAAAGGGCTGTCCATCACGACACGATCCCGCTGGGTAGTGCGTAAATCCAACGACAATCGGCGCAGGGCGAGGGAGCGCGGCACGATCGGACCACTCACGTGTCCGGCCTAGAATCGAATCTGGACCGGATTCGGCGTGCGTCGAGCCCGGACGGATGCACCTTCTGTCTCAGGAAACCGCACCGATGGGCTCTCCGCACCCGCCCGCAGACCGCGTCTACTCCGAATCGCATGAGTGGCACAAGCTCGACGGGGATGTGCTGACCCTGGGCCTGACGCACTTCGCGGTCGAGCAGCTCACGGACGTGACCTACGCCGAGATGAAGCCCGTGGGGACGAAGATCCGGCCGGGCGACCCGATCGGTGAGGTCGAGTCGGTCAAGGCCACGAGCGACGTCTACTGCGCGGCGGGGGGAGAAGTGACCGAGGTGAACGCGGCGGTGAAGGAGGACCCTTCGCTGCTGAATTCCGACCCGTACGGCAAGGGATGGCTGGTCAAGGTCCGGGTCTCGGACCGGGCCGGGCTCTCCGGGTGCATGGATGCCGCGAAATACGAAACAACGTTCAAGCACTGACCGGGACGTTCTCGGCGGGCCGGGGTGGAGAGCGCGGGCCGGGCGGGAGGGCCTCCGGAGCCGCGTGAGTTCGGACGGATGCGGGTGGAAAGGGGCGGAATCAACGTGACGGCCCTCGGGAGCCATGCGAGTTCGGAATCGGGCCCGCGTTCGGCCCCCGGGGATGGTCGCCCCGGGGGGGACTCGGGTTCGGGCGCGGTGATCCGGTGCTCGGGGGTCCACAAGACCTATCGAACTGCGGGGCGTGAGGTGCGTGCCCTGCGGGGCGTGGACCTGACGATCGACGGGCCGGGGTTTTACGCGATCATGGGCGCTTCGGGATCGGGCAAGAGCACGCTGCTGCACCTGCTGGCGGCCCTGGACGCGCCGGATCGGGGCGAGCTGTTCGTCTCCGGGCACGCGCTGCACACGATGACGGAGCGTCAGCTGACCAACCTGCGGCGGCGCAACCTCGGCATCGTGTTTCAGCAGTTCAACCTCATCCCGACGCTGACGGCGCGGGAGAACGTGGAACTGCCCGGGGCCCTCGCGGGGGACAGCGCCGCGGGGCTTCGGGAGCGCTCCGAAGCGCTGCTGGCCTCGCTGGGGCTCGAGGGGCGCGGGGATCACCGGCCCGATGCGCTCTCGGGGGGGGAGCAGCAGCGGGTGGCGATCGCGCGGGCCCTGCTGTACGCGCCGCGGGTGGTGCTGGCGGACGAGCCCACGGGCAACCTTGACTCGGTGAGCGCGGAGAAACTGTGGCGGCTGCTGGGCGGGATCGCGCAGGAGCAGCAGATCACGGTGGTGATGGTGACGCACGAGCCCGCCGCGGCGGCCCACTGCGCGCGGGTGCATGTTCTCCAGGACGGGGCGGTGACGGGGACGATCGAAAGCGAGGGACTGGATGCGGCCGGCGTGGCGACTCGCTATCAAGAACTTGTCCGAACGGCGTAGCCGGACGGGGCTGCTGATGGCGTCGGTGGCGCTCTCGTCGGCGCTCATCGTGGCCGTGTCGTGCGCGATGGCGTCGCTGGATCGGGCGATCAAGATGCGCGTGGACGCGACGGTGGGCGCGGGCGACGTGCGGGTGCGTCACGTGGGGGGGACGAGCTTCGACGCGGCGCTGGTCGAGCGGGTCCGGGGATGGCCGGAGGTTGAGCTGGCCGTGGGGCGCCTCATGTCCACGCTCACGCTCCAGCACGCGGGCACGGGCACCGAGTTGATCGTGGACGGGGTGGGCGTGGACATCGTCCCGGAGGCCCGTCTCCGGCCGAGGGTGGTGCTGCGGGGGCGCGGGCTGGCCGGCGACGGCGAAGTGGTGCTGGAGGAGCCCGCGGCCCGGGATCTCAAGGCGGAACCGGGGGACGTGCTGCGGGTGGCGCGTTTCGGGGACGAGGCGACGCTGCGGGTGGTCGGGGTCGTCAAGCCGCTGCCGCTGGGGATGATCGGCCGACCCGCCGCGTACACGTCGCTCCGGACCATGGGCGAGCTGGCGGAGCGTCGGGGGCGGGTCACGTCGATCGACGCGAAACTGCGCGGGTCGGATCGGGCGACCATCGGGGAAGGGGTCATCGCGACGGCGACGGCGGTGGTGGAACGATACAAGGGAACGGTTCCCAAGGGGATTGCGGTTCAGGCGACGGAGCGCGTGACGTCCGGCCTGTACAAGAACATGCAATCGAACCAGGTGGGCCTGGCCATCGCGGCGGTGCTCTCGTTCCTGTCGGCGGCGTTCATCATCATGACGGGGCTGACCACGGACGTGACGGAGCGGCAGCGCGAGCTGAGCGTGCTGCGGTGCATCGGGGCCGAACGCGGCCAGCTTGCGGAATCGCAGCTCGCGCACGGGCTGATCGTGGGCGGGCTGGGGGCGTCGGCGGGCGTGCCGCTGGGGATGGCGATGGGGCTGGTGCTGGTGCTGCTGTTCCCCGAGCAGTTGCCCGGGGGCCTGAGCGTGTCCACGCTGGGGGTGACGCTGGCGTTCGCGGGCTCCGTGGGCGCGGGCCTGCTGGGCGCCGCGTTCCCGGCCTGGACGGCGGCGCGCTCGACCCCGCTCTCGGGGCTGCAGGTCCGGGCCCGGGCGCCCAGGCGGGCGCACCTGGCGCTGTGCGCGGCGGCGGGGCTGATCGGCGTGGGGTTGCAACTGGCGGTGGTGACGCTGCCGCGAGACGGGAACCTGGTGTTCTGGGGCCACGTGTCGCTGGGGTTGCCGGTGATGTTCTGTGCGTATTTTCTGCTCGGGGTGCCGACCGTGTGGATCGCGGCCCGGGCGGCCGGCCCGTGGATCGCGCGGCTGCTGCGGCTGCCGCCGCGGATTCTGACGCGGGCGATCGCGGCGACGCCGTTCCGGTACGGGTTCACGTCCGGGGCGATGATGGTGGGCCTGGCGCTGATGGTCATCATCTGGACGAACGGGCGGAGCGTGATGCAGGACTGGGTCTCGACGCTGGAATTCCCGGACGCGTTCGTGCACGGCTTCGCGCTGGACGAGGCGGCGGTGGAGCGGATCCGGGCGCTGCCGTTCGTCGAGAAGACGTGCGCGATCACGCTCCAGGCCGTGGAGACGGACGCGTTCGGGATCCGGGGGCTGAGCGCGTACAAGACGACGTTCATCGCGTTCGAGCCGGAGACGTTCTTCTCGATGACGATGCTGCGGTTCATCGAGGGCGACCCCGAACGGGCCAAGCGGCGGCTGGCCGAGGGCGGCGCGGTGCTGGTGGCCAAGGAGTTCAAGGTGGCGCGCGGGCTGGGGGTCGGGGACCGGTTGAAGCTCGGGTCGGACGGCCGATCGTTCGAGTTCGAGATCGTGGGCGTGGTGTCGAGCCCGGGCCTTGACATCGCCAGCAAATTCTTCGACATCGGGGATCAGTACCTGGACCAGGCCGTGAACGCGGTCTTCGGCTCGCGTCGCGACCTGACCGAGCGTTTCGGCAACGACACGGTGAACCTCGTGCAGATCGCGTTCACCCCCGGGGTGAAGGACGACGCGGTGCTGAGCGACCTGCGGCGTGCGGCGGGCCCGGGCGTGCTGGGCGCGGGCTCGGGGCGGCAGATCAAGGAGGAGATCCGCGCCTTCATCGCCGGGTCGCTGTTCGTGTTCTCGTTCGTGGCGGTGGCCGCGATGCTGGTGGCGTGCCTGGGGGTGGCGAACCTGATCGTGGCGTCGATCCAGGGCCGGCAGTTCGAGTTCGGGGTGCTGCGCGCGGTGGGCGCGCCCAGGGGCCTGCTGGCGCGGCTGATCGTGGGCGAGGCGCTGGTCGTCGCGCTGGCGGCGTGCGTGCTGGGCACGCTCATGGGCATCCAGGGCGCATGGACGGGCCAGCGGATCAACGCGGCCCTAATCGGGCTCTCGCTCACGGTGCGTCCCCCGGTGGGGCCCATCGCCGCGGGCTGGGGGATCGTGACCGTGATCACGCTGGCGGCGGCGCTGCCCTCGATCCTGAGCCTGAACCGGAAGCACCCGCGCGAGCTGCTCGCGGCCATGAAGGGCTGAGTCGCGGCACGGCGCGGCGGGTGAGCGGCCGCTAGCATCGGCTCATGTCGCGTCCGGCGCCGGTCGTGCTGCAGGCCCAGTCCCTGATCGCCTCGGGCCGCGCGCGCGAGGCCGCGGCCCTGCTCGATCGGCACGCGCGCCTCCGCCCGCGCGATGGGCATGCCGGGGCGCTGCTGGGGCTGGCGCTGGCCATCGCGGGCGATCACGAGCGGGCGGGGTTTCTGGCCCGGCGTGCGGCCCAGGAACACCCTCAGGACCCGACCGTGCAGAGCTTGTGCGGCTCGGCCCTGGGCGTGGTGGGGGATGCGGGCCGGGCCATCGCGGCGTACCGCGCGGCCCTGACCGCGGAGCCGACGCGGCTGGAGGCCCTGGAAGGGCTGGCGACCCTGCTGGTGATGCAGCAGCGGCACCACGAGGTGGGCGAGCTGGCGCGTCGCGGGCTCGCCCTCACGCCCAGCGACGCGGTTTTCACGGGGCTGCTCGCGTCGTCGCTGAGCGCGACCGGGCGGGCACGAGAATCGCTGCGGTTGATCGAATCCGCCCTGGCACGCGCGCCCGAGGACCGGGATCTTCTCTACGCCCGCGCCGCGACCATGAACTACGTCCCGGACCTCGACCCCACCGCGATCGCCGAGGCGCACCGACGATTCGGACGCGCGGAGACGCTCGCGGCGGGAGAACCGCTCTCTCCGCTTCCGCCGCGCCGGGCCTCGGACGCACGCGGAGCGGGCGCGATCCGCGTCGGGTTCATGTCCGGGGATCTGCGGTCGCATTCCTGCGCGCACTTTCTCGGGCCGCTGCTGCGCCACCTCGATCGGAGCACGATCGAGCCGCTCGCGTTCTCCACCAACGCCCGGCGCGACGCGATCACGGACGAGCTGCGCGGGCTGTTCGCGTCGTGGGACGATCTGCATGCGCTGGGCGATCGGGCCGCCGCGGAGCTGATTCGCGCGCGCGGCACGGACGTGCTGATCGATCTGTCGGGGCTCTCCGCGGGTGAACGCCTGGGCGTGATGGCGCTCCGTGCCGCGCCCGTGCAGGCGACGTACCTCGGTTACCCGAACACGACCGGGCTGGAGTCGGTGGGCTGGCGGATCGTGGACGCGGTGACCGATCCCGACGGCTTCGAGCGGCGGTGCGCCGAGCGGCTGCTCCGGCTGGGTCGGTGCTTCGTCTGCTTCGGACCGATCGGGCCCAAGCCGCCGGAGCCGGCGCCGCGCCCGGCGGACGCGCCGGTCGTGTTCGCGTCGTTCAACGTGCTCAGCAAGTTGAGCGAAGAGACCGTGGAGCTGTGGGCGCGGGTCGTCAACGCCGCGCCGCGTTCGTCGCTGCTGCTCAAGGCGGCGGCCCTGGCGCACGACGAGGCGCGGCGGGAGATGCAGGAGCGTTTTGCGATCGCGGGGTTGTCGGCCGAACGACTGACCCTCCTGGGCTGGGTCGATGAGGATCCGCTTCGGACCTACCAGCGGGCGGACGTGGCGCTCGACCCGTTCCCGTACAACGGAACCACCACCACCTGCGAGGCGCTCTGGATGGGGCTTCCCGTGGTGACGCTGGCCGGCGGCACGCACGCGGGGAGGGTCGGAGCCTCGCTGCTCACGCACCTGGGAAAGACGGAATGGGTTGCACCGGACCCGGCGAGCTACGTCCGGATCGCGGTCGGGCTGGCGAACGATCCGGCGGCGCGCGCGGCGTGGCGGGGACGGGCCCGTGAAGCGGTGCGGGCGACGATCGGGAACGGCGAGGCGTTCGCACGGGAGTTCGAGCGGGCGATCACGTCCGTCTGGTCCGATTATCTGAAGGGAGGCGTCGCGTGAGCGTCGATTCTCGATCCGAGTTGCATCGTCGCGCGCTCGATGCCGCGCTGGCCCAGGCGCGGAAGTCCCTGCGCGAGGGTGGAATCCCGATCGGCTCGGCGCTGATCGATCCCTCGGGCGTGGTCGTGGCCCTGGGCCACAACCTGCGCGTGCAGACGGGCGATCCCACGGCGCACGCCGAGACGGTGTGCGTCCGCAACGCGGGGCGGCGGCGCGACTGGCACACCCTGACACTCGCCAGCACCCTCAGCCCGTGCGCGATGTGCTCGGGGACCGCCGTGCTGCACCGCATCCCGCGGGTGGTGATCGGCGAGCACGAGACGTTCGTGGGCAGGGAGGATTGGCTGCGCGCCGAGGGGACCGAGGTCGTGCTGATGAACGACCCGGAGTGCGTGGCGCTGATGCGGGAGTTCATCGCCCGATGCCCGGCCCTCTGGGACGAGGACATCGGCGTTCCTGAGTAGCTCCACGCCGCTCGCGCGACGGCCCCGACGCGGCCTCGTGCTCGCGCCCCGCTCGGGTCGAGAAGCGGGCGTGCCGGACGGAAGGCGACGCTCAGTCGCGGGACCATCGCGGGCGGTCGATCGGCCTCGATAACGATTCGGGCATCCGAACGACCGTCCGATGCGGTGCGGCGCCTTTCCTACCATCGGCGGTGCCCCACGAGCCACGTCCGTTCCAGGTCGTCGCCCCGTTCGCCCCCGCGGGTGATCAGCCACGGGCGATCGAGGAGATCGTCTCGGCGTTCGAATCGGGTCGGCGGGCGGCGTGCCTGCTGGGGGCCACGGGCACGGGCAAGACCTTCACGATGGCGCACGTGATCGCGCGCCTGGGCAAGCCCACGCTCATCATGAGTCACAACAAGACGCTCGCGGCCCAACTGTACGAGGAGCTGCGCGAGTTCTTCCCGCACAACAGCGTGAACTACTTCGTGTCGTACTACGACTATTACCAGCCCGAGGCGTACATCCCCCAGCGCGACATCTACATCGAGAAGGACTCCAACCGCAACGACGACCTCGACAAGCTCCGGCTGGCGGCCACCAGCTCCATCCTGTCGCGCCGCGACACCATCGTCGTCGCCTCGGTCTCGTGCATCTTCGGCCTGGGGTCGCCCGAGGCCTACGGCGACCGGGTGCTCACCCTCGCGCGGGGCTCGCCCATCGACCGACGCGGCGTGCTGCTCGCGCTCAACGCCATGCAGTACAAGCGGTCGGACATCGAGTTCACACGCGGCATGTTCCGCGTGCGCGGCGACGTGCTCGACGTGTTCCCGGCGTACGAGCAGTTCGCCGTGCGCATCGAGCTTTTCGGCGACGAGATCGAGCGGCTGCACCTCATCAACCCGGTCTCGGGCGAGGTCATCGCGGAGGAGACCGCGTTCCACCTCTTCCCCGCGAACCACTACGTGGTGCCGGACGAGCAACTCGCCGCCTCGCTCAAGGCGATCCGCGACGAGCTCGACGCCCGCCTGGTCGAGCTGCGCGGGCAGGGCAAGCTCCTCGAGGCCCACCGGCTCCAGGCCCGCACGCGCTACGACCTCGAGATGATGCAGGAAGTCGGGTACTGCTCCGGAGTCGAGAACTACTCACGCCACTTCGACGGTCGTCCGCCCGGCGAGAAGCCCTACACGCTGATGGACTATTTCGACTTCGCGCCGCCCGAGGCCGACCGCGCGGGCCGACCCGAGCTCGATCGCCACGCCCGCCCGCCCGCCGCGGACGCGCCCGAGGGCCAGAGGGCCACCCGACCCCGGCGCAACTTCCGCGACTGGCTGGTCATCATCGACGAGTCGCACGTGTCCGTCCCGCAGGTCCGGGCCATGTTCAACGGCGATCGGGCCCGGAAGCTGGTGCTGGTCGAGCACGGCTTCCGCCTCCCCAGCGCCCTCGACAACCGGCCGCTGCGTTTCGAGGAATTCGAGGCGATGCTGCCGCGGACGCTCTACGTCTCGGCGACGCCCGGCCCGTACGAACTGGCCAAGGTCGGGGGCGTGGTCGCGCAACAGATCATCCGCCCGACCGGCCTGCTCGACCCGACCATCGAGATCCGCCCGGCGGCACGGCAGGTGGCCGACCTGCTGGAACGCTGCATCGAGCGCGCCGGCAAGGACCAGCGCGTGCTGGTGACGGCGCTGACCAAGCGGCTGTGCGAGGACCTGACCCTGCACCTGCACGAGAACGGCCTGCGCGTGCGGTACCTGCACTCCGACATCGATGCGATCCAGCGGATGGAGATCCTGACCGACCTGCGCAAGGGCGCCTTCGACGTGCTCGTCGGCGTCAACCTGCTGCGCGAGGGGCTCGACCTGCCCGAGGTCTCGCTGGTGTGCGTGCTCGACGCCGACAAGGAGGGGTTCCTGCGCTCGGCCACCTCCCTGATCCAGCAGATCGGCCGCGCCGCACGCAACGTCGACGCGCACGTCGTCATGTACGCCGACAAGGTCACCCCTTCCATGGCCGCCGCGATCGAGGAGACCGAACGCCGGCGCGACGCCCAGACCGCGTACAACCGCGCGCACGGCATCACCCCGCAGACCATCCGCAAGGCCATCCGCCGCGGCATGGAGCAGGAGCTGGCCGCCCGGCGCGCCGTGCGCGAGGCCGCGCGCACCTCCGAACCCGCCTTCGACCGCGATGAACTGGTCCGCACCCTCGAGGCCGAGATGCTCGAGGCCGCCGAGAAACTCGATTTCGAGACCGCGGCCCGCCTGCGCGACCAGGCCAGAGCCCTCCGCACCAACCCCCGCTTCCGCGACGGCCCCGAGTCGATCGACGCCCGGGTTGGTCGGAAGGTACGGCGCTCCGAACTGGACGCTCCCGGGGTCGCGGACGCCTCGGATCGCCGCGCCGGCATGCCCGGGGTGCGCGCGAAACAGAAACGCAAGCCCAAGCCCGGATCGGGACGCTGAGCGCCGCCGCGGCGGCGGAGGCCCCGCGAGAGGGCAGGAGACCCGTCGTGCCCGTACTGATCCGCCTGGTGTTCGCCCTCTATGCCCTGACCAGCCTGGGCGCGCTGCTCGCGTACGCCTGGGACAAGCTCGCCGCACGACGCGGCGGCCGCCGGGTTCGCGAGCGAACGCTGCACCTCCTCGAACTTGCAGGCGGCTGGCCCGGCGCCCTGCTCGCCGCGCGGCTGCTGCGCCACAAGACCCACGACATGCCGTTCGTCGCCATCCGACGCGCCATCGTGGCCCTGCACGTGTCGGGGTGGCTCGGGCTCGCCGCGTGGTGGACCGCCTCGGCCTGGCGGGCGTCGCGCGGCTGACCCCCGAGCACACCGCGGCCGGCGCCGCCGAACCGCCGATCCGGTCCCGTCGCGCTAGGCTGGTGCGGCCATGAGCGCCCCACGCGCGCCATCCGAGGATTTCCGTCGCCGCCTGGCGTACTACCTGATCGGCGTGGCCGTCGGGCTGTGTCTGCTGGGGCTGCTCACGATGGCCCGACAGTCGGCGCGAACGCCCCCGTCGCCGGGAGTGGTCACCCCGGTGCCGCCCAGCCGCGCCCCCTGACCGCCGCCGGGCGCCGACTACCATCGCCTCCCGGAGAGAGCACCATGCCCACGCGCACCAGCGCCGCGCGCCCGCGCACCACCCCGATCGAGGTCGGCCCATCCGCGCATGCCGACCCGGGCGCGGCCAGGGGAGGGCCCGGCGCGCCGGTATTCGCGCCCCGCGACTCACGCATGATCCGCGTCCGCGGGGCCCGCGAGCACAACCTCAAGAACATCTCGGTGGACCTGCCGCGCGACCGGCTGGTCGTCGTGACCGGCCTCTCGGGCTCGGGCAAGTCGTCCCTGGCGTTCGACACCCTTTTCGCCGAGGGCCAGCGCAAGTACATGGAATCGCTCTCGGCGTACGCCCGCCAGTTCCTCGATCAGCTCAAGAAGCCGGACGTGGACGAGATCGAGGGCATCCCCCCCACCATCGCGATCGAGCAGCGCACGGCGGGGTCGAACCCGCGCTCGACCGTGGCCACGACGACGGAGATCTACGACTACCTCCGCCTGCTCTTCGCCCGCTGCGGAACCCCGCACTCCTGGGCCCCGACCAGGACCAAGAAGGACGGCGCCGTGCTCGAACGCTCGGGCGTGCCGATCCGGGCCACCAGCGCCACGCAGATCGTCGACGCCATCCTGCTCGCGCACACCGCCCCGGCTCGGATCATGATCCTCGCGCCGGTGGCACGCGGCAAGAAGGGCTTCCACCGCGACATCCTCGAATCGCTCGCCGCGCAGGGCTGGGCCCGCGCCCGCGTCAACGGGACGATCGTCGAGCTGCGCGAGGCCCTCAAGGACCCCGGCGAGAACCCGCTCAAGCTCGGCCGCTACGAGGCGCACGACATCGAGGCCGTCGTGGACCGCGTGTCGGTCACCGCCGACGCCCGCCAGCGCCTGGCCGAGAGCGTCGAGGCCGCGCTCAAGCTCGGGCAGGGCGCCCTGGTCGTGTCCGCGGAGCAGGCGACGGGATCCTGGGCCGATCGCTCCTTCTCGAGCCGCTTCGCAGACCCCGAGCACCCCGAGTACGCCCTCGACGAGATCGAGCCCCGCCTGTTCTCGTTCAACTCCCCCTTCGGCGCGTGCCCCGGCTGCCACGGGCTGGGCACCATCCTGGAGTTCGACGAGCGGCTGGTTCTCCCCAACGACAAGCTCTCGCTCGCGGAGGGGGCCGTCGCGGCGTGGAACAAGAACGGCCCCGTCCGCGCCTGGTTCAACCGCAAGCTCAGGCGATTCTGCAAGGACTTCGGCGTCGCCTTCGGCCAGCCGGTGCGCGAATTCCCGCCCGACGCGCGTCACGCGCTGCTCCACGGCACCGGGGCCGCCGACGCCAAGGCGCGGTCCGCGCCGGGACGGGCCCGCTTCGAGGGCGTCATCCCGAACATCACGCAATGGTGGAGCACCACCGAGAACGCCGGGGTGAAGGAATGGCTCGGCACGTTCCTCAGCCAGAGCCCCTGCCGCGTGTGCCTGGGGGACCGCCTGCGCATCGAAGCCCTGCACGTCCTGCTCGCATCCGATCACCCGATCGAGATCGCCAAGCTCCCGCACGCGGGCGCCGGGTCCGTGATCGGGCGCCCCAGAGGGGCCGAGTCCGGCGGGCGACTGAGCCACCTGAACATCGCCGAACTCGCACGCCTGACCATCACGGACGCGCTGGACTTCGTCGCGGGGCTCAGGCTCTCGCCCGAGGGCCGGATCATCGCCGAGCCGATCCTCAAGGAGATCAACAACCGCCTGCGCTTCCTGACCGGCGTCGGGCTGGAGTACCTCTCCCTCGACCGCAAGACCGCCACGCTCTCCGGCGGCGAGGCCCAGCGCATCCGCCTGGCCTCGCAAGTCGGGTCCGGCCTGGTGGGCGCCTGCTACGTGCTCGACGAGCCCACCATCGGGCTGCACCAGCGCGACAACGCCAGGCTCATCGACACCCTCCGTCACCTCACCGACATCGGGAACACCGTCATCGTCGTCGAACACGACGAGGACATGATCCGCGCCGCCGACCACGTGCTGGACATCGGACCCGGGCCGGGCGTGCACGGCGGCCGGGTCGTCGCCCAGGGCTCCGTCGGCGACATCATCGCGGAGCCGGGCTCCCTCACCGGGCAGTACCTCTCCGGCCGCAGGAAGGTCGAACCGCCCGAACGCCGCCGGCCGCTCTCGGTCAAGCGCGCCGTGAGCGTGAAGGGGGCTCGCCAGAACAACCTCCGCGACGTCGACGCCGCGTTCCCCCTGGGCGGGCTGGTCTGCGTGACCGGCGTCTCCGGCTCGGGCAAGAGCACGCTGGTCAACGACATCCTGCTGGCGGCGCTCAAGCAGCAGGTCGCCGGCGCGCGCATCGTCCCGGGCACGCACGACCGCGTCACCGGGGTCTCGGGCATCGACCGCGTCGTCGAGGTCGACCAGTCCCCCATCGGACGCACGCCCCGCTCCAACCCCGCCACGTACACCGGCATCTTCGGCGACATCCGCAACGTCTTCGCGCAGTCCAAGGAATCGAAGATCCGCGGATACAAGCCCGGTCGCTTCTCCTTCAACGTCCGCGCCGAAGCCGGCGGCGGCCGCTGCGAGGCCTGCCAGGGGCAGGGCCTGAAGAAGATCGAGATGCACTTCCTGCCCGACGTCTACGTCGAGTGCGAGGTCTGCAAGGGCAAGCGCTACAACCGCGAAACGCTCGAGGTGCTGTTCAAGGGCCAGTCGATCGCGGACGTGCTCGACATGACCGTCGAGCGCGCCTGCGCGTACTTCGAGAACCACCCGCGCATCCAGCGCCACCTGCTCTGCCTCCGCGACGTCGGCCTCGACTACATCCGCCTCGGGCAACCCTCGACCACGCTCTCCGGCGGCGAAGCCCAGCGCGTCAAGCTCGCGACCGAGCTGGGCGCCGCCACCGGGCTCTTCGAGGTCCCGGCGTCGGCACGCGACGACGAGGAACCGCACGAGGACGCGCCCGGCGCCGCCAGGCCCGCCCCGCGGGCCTCGTCCGGACGCTCGTTCTACGTGCTCGATGAGCCCACCACCGGCCTGCACTTCGAGGACATCCGCCGCCTCGTCGGCGTCCTGCAGAGGCTCGCCGACGCCGGCAACACCCTCGTCGTCATCGAGCACAACCTCGACGTCATCAAGTGCGCCGACTGGATCATCGACCTCGGGCCCGAGGGCGGGCTCGGCGGCGGGCGCATCATCGCGCAAGGCACGCCCGAGGCCGTTGCCGCCACCCCCGCCAGCCACACCGGCCGTTACCTCAAGTCCGTCCTCGCTCGCTGATCCGCACCCGCCGATCAGTCGTGACGCAACGCCACGATCGGGTCCTGCTGCGCCGCCTTGCGCGCCGGGTAGATCCCGAACACCAGCCCCGTCGCCGCGGCGACCAGGAACGCCACCATGATCGACCAACCCGTCACGCTCGTCGGCAGCCGCACCTCCGCCGGAAAGTAGCGACCGATCACCGGCGCGGTCGGCAGCAGCGGCACCGCCACGTCGATCAGCAGCGAGAGCCCCACCCCCAGCGCCACGCCCAGCAGCCCCGCGATCGACGAGAGCACGCCCGTCTCCACCAGGAACTGCGCCGTGATGTGCGTGCGCGTGGCCCCCATCGCCCGGCGGATCCCGATCTCACGCGTCCGCTCCGTCACCGACGCGAGCATGATGTTCATGATGCCGATGCCGCCCACCAGCAGCGAGATCGACGCGATCGCGCCCAGCACCAGGTTCCACGTCAACGCGTCCTTCCGGGCCTTCTCCAGCAGCTCGAACGGGACGATCAGTCCGATGTCCGTCAGCCCCGGGTGCCGCTGGTCCATCAGCCGGCGCGCCAGGTCGGAGTACGTCATCACACGCTCGCGGTCCGGCGCGGCGAGGTACACCTCCGACACCTGCACCTCGTTGTTCTGCATCGAACCCGACGTGAAGCGGAAGACCCGGTCGCCGAACAGCGCCGCGGCGGTCGTCAGCGGGATGTGGATGTCGAGGTTGAGGTCCCGCCCGACCAGCGCCGCCCCGGCACCGCCCGAGAGGCCCACCGGCGCCAGCACGCCCACCACCGTGAACACCTTCTCGTCGATGCGGATGGTGGCCCCGATCGGGTCCTCGTACTGGAAGAACTCCTTGGCGATCTCCTGACCGATCACGGCGACCGTGGACTGGTTCGTGAGGTCCTCGGACGTCAGGTAGCGGCCCCGCTCGATGCGCAGGTTCGCGACCCGCTTCAGCTCCGGGGTGGTCCCGTACGACTGCGAGGACTTCCGCCGGTCGCCACGCAGAACCTGCGCGCCGACGTTCTTCAGCGGCACGATCGCTTCCGCCTCCGGGAAATTCTCGCTCAGCACCTCCAGGTCGGCACGGGTGATCCCGTACCGGCTCAGCCACGAGCGGCGCTGCCCGCCCTGCGCCTGCTCGCTCTCGGGCGGCTTCTGCGAACGCACGATGACGTTCTTGGCGCCCAGCCGCTCCAGTTGATCCAGCGCCAGACGCTTCGATCCCTCCCCCACCGAGACCATCGTGATCACCGCCGCGACGCCCAGGATGATGCCCAGCGCCGTCAGGATCGAGCGCAGCATGTGCCGGCGAAGATTCGCCAGACCGAGCTT
The DNA here is from genome assembly GCA_016794925.1 of Phycisphaerae bacterium. Classification (GTDB taxonomy): domain Bacteria; phylum Planctomycetota; class Phycisphaerae; order Phycisphaerales; family UBA1924; genus JAEUIW01. The sequence goes on along the minus strand of JAEUIW010000001.1, from coordinate 334,157 downwards.
CATCGTCTCCAGAAGAAACGCCATCCGGACTCCCGCTCCCCGCCGCACGATCCGTCACGGCAACCCCCGCCCGAGCACCCCGGTCGCGACAACCCCGGCGTAGCATCGTAGAAGGAGCCCGCCCCCGTGCCCAGCGTCCGCATCGAGCACGAACGCGAATCCGGCCGCGGCTGGACCTACGACGTCCTGGTCGAGCGCCCCGACGCGCCGCCCACGCGCCACCAGGTGGGCCTGTCGTTCGCGGACTACGAGCACTGGTCCCATGGCGTCACACGCCCCGAAGAGGTCATGCGCGCGCTCGTCCTGTGCGCGCTGCGGACCGGCCGTTTCGCACCCGGGGGGCTGCTGCCTCCCCGGTTCGATGCCGCGACCGTCCGCCGGTACGTGCCCGACCTTGATCGCCACATGCAGCGCGCGGAGTGATTCCCGCCCCTCGTCCGGCCTCCTTCGAGACCGTGCCCGCGGCTACGCCCGCGCCCCGCTCGCCTGCGGGAACCCGGCGGAAACAAGGTAGAACCGCTTCACCTCGACCCGGAACCTGTCCCCGTCCACCCACTGAAAGGTGTACCAGCCCTCCATCGTGCCCCACGGCGTGTGGAGCGGGGCGAAGGACGAATACTCGAACGACCGCCCCGGTTCCAGAAGCGGCTGCTGCCCGATCACGCCCTCGCCCTCGACGACATGCGCCCGGCCGTCCCGGTCCACGATCTCCCACCGGCGCGACAGCAGCCGGGCCGAGCGCTCCGCCTCGTTCGTGATCCGGATCCGGTAGCCGAACACCCAGCGCCGCTCGTCGGGGTCCGAGTGCTCGGGCAGGAACCGCGGACGCGCCGTGACGCGGATGCCGTGCGTGATCGCCGTGGACGACTCGGGCGTTCCCATCGGCGGAATGCTAGGTTCGCGCGCGCGATTCGGCCCGCGCGTGCCCGGCCGCGCGCGCCGGGCTGCAGGTGTTCCACGTGGAACATCGGGGCGGATCACTCGTCCGCGAATTCGAACGTGTCGCGCGCGCCGCGGGACGGACGCCGCATGGCGATCGACGTCACCAGGCCGGTCGCCACCCACATGCTGATCAGCGACGAGCCGCCGTACGAGACGTACGGCAACGGGACGCCGATGATCGGCAGCACCCCAACGTTCATGCCCAGGTTCACAACCGCCTGCGCCCCCACGAACGCCGACAGACCGACGATCACGAGCCGACCGAAGGGATCCCGGCACAGGGCCGCGGCGAGCAATCCGCCCAGCATCCACGTCAGGTACAGGACGATCAGCCCGAGCCCGCCCAGCAGCCCGAACCGGGCCATCACGATCGACGTGATCATGTCGTTGTGACGCTCGGGCAGCCGGTTGAACCGCACCAGCGTGCGGGCCCGTGACTCGTCCAGGCCCGACGCCCGCCCCGCGCCCGCGAGCGTCATGGCGGTGAACGACTGGTAGTTCACGCCGTGGGCGGACTGCCGGTCGCCCCGCACCTGCTCGATGAGCCCCACGATCCGCTGCTTCTGGTGCGGCAGCAGCAGCGGGTACGCGGCGGGCGCGGCGAGCGCGGCGATCACCACCACGGCCCCGAGGTGCTTGAGGCGGGCCCCGGCGGCCAGGAGCATCGCGAACAGCGCCGGGATGAACAGGAGGGCCGTGCCGAAGTCCGGTTGGAGCGTGATGAGCACGATGGGCACGAACGCCAGCACGCCGGGGGGGATCAGGCCCAGGAGCGTCCGGTGCGTGCGGCGGTGACGAAGATAATCCGCCGTCACCAGCACGAACGCGATCTTGGCCAGCTCCGAGGGCTGAAGGTCAAAGACGCCCAGGCTGATCCAGCCGCGCGTGCCGTTGCGGGGCGTGACGATCGAATCGGGCACCCAGGGAACGAGCAGGAACACGAGCAGCGCGAGCACGCCGAGCATGGCCGGCCACGAGAACAGCCGCAGCACGCGCGGGCGCGGGACGCAGACGAACAGCGCCGCGACCAGGCCGATGAGAAGGTAGAGCGTCTGGCGGCCGCCCCACCCGGAGAAGAACCCGGCCGGCGCCTCGAACGCCTCCCCGCCGGGCGCCGCGGGCGGCGGCGCGGTGGCCACGCCGATGCAGTGGAGTCCGAGGAGCGAGAGCCCCAGCGAGGCCAGCGCCGTGAGCCACGCCGGGTGCGCGAGCGTCGCGCCTTCGCCGAACACGCGGGAGAGGACCGGGGGTGATCTCAATTGACGTTCCCGGTCACAGGTAGCCCTCGTCTCGGAGCGCATGGACGATCTGGTTCACGACCGGGCCCGCGACGCGACCCCCCGAACCTCCCTGCTCGATCACCACGGCGATGGCGTACTGCGGGCGATCGTGCCCGACGAGCACAACCACCCAGGAATGGTCCAGGGACCGCGCGGCGGCGGGGCGTGTGTCGGGGCTGTCGTCCTCGACCTCGCCGACGCGCTTGCCGGAGTCGGCGGTGCCCGATTTCCCCCAGATGGTGAGGTCCGGATGGGTGAAGGTCGGTTCGCGGATTTCGTTGCCCTTGGCGTCGATGACCTTGATGTGGTGGGTCGTGCCGCGCTCGTCGTTCACCGAGAGGCGGAGGCCTTCCAGCGCCGCGGCGATCGCGGCGGGGTCAACGGAGAGTTGCGTGGTGCGCTGGGGCTCATCGAATCGCAGGCGCGGGATGACGCGGACGCCGCCCCGGGCGATGGTGGCGTACGCGTCCGCCGCGTGCAGGGGCGTCCACGCGACGGGCCCCTGCCCGATGGCCATCTGCACGGTCTCGGAGAGCGTGGGCTGGCGCGCCGCCCGCTCGGGCCCGAGCGAGCCCGCGTACTCGTCGCCGATGCCAAGCCGCCAGCGGTCCGCGTCGCGTCCCACGCCGAAGCGCGTGAGCCAGTCGCTGAGGACCTGCGGGCCGGTGTCGCGCCCGAGGGTGAAGAAGAAAATGTTGCAGGAGACCATGATGGCCTCGGTCGCGGCGAGATCGTGGCCCAGGGTGCCCGAGTGCGTGAGGGTGTTGCCGGACTGCTTGTAGATCCAGCAGCGGAGCATCTCGGGCTTGTCGGGGAGAAAATGACCGGTGCACGCGATGGGGCGCGGCAGGTCGTACCTCCCGGAGCTGACCGCCGCGCAGAGGACGAGCGGCTTGATGATCGACCCGGGCGGGTACGGCCGGGCGATGGCGCGATTGAGGAAGGGCAGGCGCTCCTTGTCCTCGAACACGGAGGCGGGATTCTCGGCGAGCGCGCGGGCCGAGTAGGTCGGGCTGGAAACGAGCGCGAGGATGTCACCGGTATCGACGTCGAGCACCGCGGCCGCGCCGGCCAGGGGGGTGCCCAGCGGGAGCGCCGCGTTGTTGTGCCAGGCCTGCACGCGGGTGAGGCCGAGTTCGGGCGCCAGCACGGCCTGCACGCGGGCCTGGAGCATGGCGTCGAGGGTGAGCTTGGCGTCACGCCCGAGGGAGGGAGCGACGACGTCCTCGATGCCCGAATCGAGAAAGACGGTGCGCACGCCGCGCAGCCCTCGGAGATCATCCTCGGCGGAGGCTTCGATGCCGAGCCTGCCGACGGCGTCCCCCGCCTGGTAGAAGCCGCGGTCGAGGACGGTGCCGCCGTCGGGCGTCAGGCGGGTCATGGGCCGGCGCTTGATGTCCTCCTCGAAGATGCGTTGGCGCATCGTCCCGATGACCTGGGCGCACGAGCCCTCGACGCCGAGCGTGGCGGGGGTCTCGGCACGCACCGGCGTGGGGAACGCGGACCGGTCGATCGTGACCTCGGTAAGGTCGAAGGGGTACACGCGCGTGGCGCCGTCGATGACGTGGAGCCCGGGCAGGCGGTCCCCTTCCGGCGCGGTGTCGGCGTGGGCCATGAACGCGAAAGCGATCTCGTCGCTCGCGGCACGCAGGATCGCGTGGGGAACGGTCTGCTCCCGGATGGGCCGGTCGTCGAACGAAGCGTCGATGTCAACCGCCGCGTCGCGGGACCGGGTGAGCTGGTCCTCGCGTTCGAGACGGATTCGGCGGATGGCCCCGGCGAGCATCTCGACCTCGGCGATGATTTCCTGCTTGCGACGCTCGATCTCGGGGCGCGAGAGCCCCGAGAGGGACGCGAACGCGGTCCACATGGCGTCCAGCCGCTCTCGGAACGGTCGTTCGGCCGCCTCGATGAGGGCCTCGCGTTGCTCGGGTGCGAGCTTCCGCCACTGGCCGGCGTGGGCCTTGCGCGCGGCCCTGGCCGCCTGGTCCCGGGCCCATTGCCCGGTGATGACGGGGTAATCCACGCTGATGTCGTACGCGGGCCGGTCCGCCGCGAGCACGCGGTCCCTGCGGTCGAGGATGCGGCCGCGCACGGTGGGCATCCACTGCCGGGAAACCAGCCTGCGCTCCGCCTCGTCGCGGAGCTGCTCGCCCTGCCAGAGTGTAAGCCGGACCATCTGACAGGCGGGGGGCACGAACGCGAGCGCGAGCAGGAGCCCGAGCAGCAACAACCGCCGGTGGAACATGCGAGGGATGGCCGAGGCCAGGGGCATGGTGCGACGTTATTCTCCGGCTCCCGGGGGCGGCGACGGGGAGCGCCCGGTGCGCCAGGGGTGATATCGGCGAGACGCACGCAACCCTCGTAACCGATTCAGGTCAGAACGAGCAGGCCGAGGGCGATCCAGCACCCGCCCGCGAGCATGACCAGCGCCGTGTACCCGACGATGTCCCGGGCTCGGACGCGGGTCACGGCCAGCAGCGGGAGCGCCCAGAACGGCTGGAGCATGTTCGTGAGCTGATCGCCGTACGCCACGGCCATGATCATCACGCCCGGTTCAACGCCCCGTTCGAGGCCCGCGGTCAGGGCGATTGGCCCCTGGACCGCCCATTGCCCGCCGCCGCTGGGGACAAAGAGGTTGATGACGCTTGCGCTCATGAACGTCTGGAGGGGGAGCCATCGAGGGTCGGTGGTGGCCGCCGCGTCCGCCAGGGTTCGGGTCAGCCCGGTGTTGCTCATCGCCGCCATGATCGCTGCGTAGATGGGGAACTGCACGATGATGCCGCCGCAGCCTTTCGCGGCCTCGTCGACGGCGCTGACGAACGACCGGGCCGAGCCATGGAGCACCAGCCCCAGCGCCAGCATGACCGCGATGATCTCGTTGAGCCCGACCTCCCAGGCGGATCGCAGCGACACGAAACGCCACACGCCCGCGAGCAACGCCCCGGCGAGCACGAGCGGGACGAGGCGGGTTGTCTCGAGCCAGGCCGGGATCCCGGCTCCGTCATCGGGCTCGGGCTCGACCGCCTCGCCGCTCGGGTCGGACGCGCCGGCGCGGGGCAGGAACCCGGTCGCCGGGAGCATGTCCTCGGTCCGGCGCGGCGCGAGGAACCACAGGCAGATGGGCACGAGCACGATCAGCCCGATCGTGATGAACGCGTTGTACGCCGTGAAGAGCGTTCGCGTGAGGGGCACACCCTGGGCGCAGCCGGCCTCGCGGAGCCGATCGACGACCTCGGGCGGGAGCGTCCGCGCGGCGCCGGCGAGTGAGGTCATGGTCAGCGGGGCCGAGCCGGAGAGACCGCCGTGCCAGACCATGAGCCCGAAATACCCCGCGGCGGCCAGCAGCGGGTAGTGATGCGGCACGGCTCTTCGAGCCAGGCTCTCCCCGACGCGGCGGGCCAGCACCGCGCCCACGATCAGCCCGAGCCCCCAATTCAGCACGCCGGCCAGGCACGCGGACAGCCCGATCATCGCGGCGGCGGCGGCCCCGGAACGGGGCTGGTCGGCGAGCGCGCCGATGACGCGCGCGGCGAGCGGGGTGGAGGCCAGCACGCTGCCCGCGACAAGGACGAGGCACATCTGCATCGTGAATCCCAGGAGCGACCACATGTGCGCGAATGCCTCCCCGGAACGGGGTTCGCGGAACGAATCGGCGAGGCCGGCGAGGCGCGCGCTCACGCTCGCCTGGGAAGCGTCCGGCACCGGCGGGCGGCCGATCCAAAGGCCGAGCACGCACGTCAGGACCAGCAGAAGGATCGCGATCACGAACGGATCCGGCGCGGTGGCTCGGAACACGCGGGTCAGATGAGCGGCCAACCGGGAGACCATATGCGCAGCGTACCGCAAGGCGGGTCGCCGGGTGGGCGGCGGGGGTTCACGGCGGGACCTTGACACGATTGAAATTTGTGATATTATTTCAATCATGAAGTCCGGCACGCGGGATTCGTCGGGACCGTTCGTGATCCGGTCCGCGACGCAGATTCGGGCCTTGGCGTCGCCCGCGAGGCAGGAGATCGTCGATGCGCTCGTGGCCGCCGGGCCGGCCTCGATCGGCGACCTGGCCGGGCTGCTGGGTCGCGCGGCGGACTCGCTCTACTTTCATGTGAAGGTGCTGATCCGGGTCGGTCTGGTCGTTGAGGCGGGCGAGCGTCGCGAGGGGCGGCACGCGGCGGCGTTGTACGACGTTCCGGCCCGGCCGCTGATGATCTCGTACGAACGGCCGCGTGCCCGCGGCTTCGAGCGCGTGATCGGTTCGGCGCTGCGCCTGGCGTATCGGGAGTACCGGCGGGGCCTGGCTGACGACACGTGTGTCGCGCAGGGCCCGTGCCGCAACCTGTGGGCGGGTCGGGCCAAGGGATGGGTGGACGAGACCGAGCTGCTGCGGCTGAACGAACTGCTGCGTGAACTGTTCACGACGGTTCATTCCGGCCGCCCCGGGCCGGGAAGAAAGGCCGTTTCATTCTCGTGCGTTCTCGCGCCCCCTCGAGTGGCGCCGCGTCCGGCACACCGGGTGGGGGCAAGGAAAGGAGCCGCGTCATGATTCCTGCTTCGCGTGTGGTGATGCTCCCGTTGACGACCTGCCTTCTGGCAGGGACCCCGGCGCTGGCCGGTGCGATCCCGCCCGGGGACGGCGTGGGCGCGGTGCTCGATCGCGTGCGGCGGGCGGTCGGCTACGAACGGCTCCGCGCGCTCGCGCACGGGGTGGAGATCCGCGGCCCCGCGTCGCTGCTCGGGGCGCCCGCGACGCATCGGCAGCGGTTCGACGCGACGGGCCGGTTCCACCGCCGCATGGACGGACTCGTGACCATCGAGAGCGGGTTTGACGGAACGACGGTCTGGTCGCGCGACCTGGGGGGCGAGATCCGCACGCTGGCGCTGGGGGAGCGGGATCAGTTCATGGTCGGAACGATGTTCCAGACGCACGGGTGGCTCAGCCCCGCCGCGCCGCTCGCGTTCCGGCTGCTCGCCGGCGGCGCGGGGGGCGACGCGTCGGCCTCGGGCGTGAAGCTGGAATTCGAATTGAGCGACAGCCCGCTGAGCGGGGTGATCACGGTGGACGCCGAGTCCGGGCGGCCCACCGGCGTGGTGTTCCGCTGGGGCGCAACGGAGGGGACCATCACGATGGAGGGATGGGCCGAGCACGAGGGGATGTGGTTCCCCCGGCACGTGTCGGTCGTCACCGCCCGCGGCGCGGACGCGAGCTACGAGATGGAGTCCCTGGCGGTGCTGAGCGCCTCCGAGGGCGAAGGCGGTGGGGTCTTCGCGCCGCCCGAGCCGGACGCGGGCGCGGCACGGTTCGACCCCGGCGCGCCCGCGGCGCTGACGATCAAGCGGGCCCCGACCGGGCACATGCTGGTGCGGGCGCGGATCAACGGGGGAGAGGAGGGGTGGTTCATCTTCGACACGGGCGCGGGGGCGACGGTGCTGGCCACCACGACGGTGGAGCGGCTGAAGATCGCGACCGAGGGCACGCTGCCGGCGCTGGGCGTGGGCGGCTCGGTGCCGACCACGCTGGCGCGGCCGGGATCGCTCACGATCGGGCGACTGACGATGGAGCGACCGATCACGATCGCGCTCGACCTGGCCTTCCTCGACGCGCCGATGGGCGAGCACATCGACGGCGTGATCGGCTTCGGCGTGCTGCACCGCTCGATCGCGCGGATCGACATGGCGGCGCCGAGCGTGGAGCTGCACGACCCCCGGACCTTCGACGGCGCGGGCCTCGCGTGGGCGCGCATGGAGCTGTACAACCGCGTGCCGACGGTCGAGGGCGCCGTGGAGGGGCACGCCGGGATGTTCACCCTGGACACGGGCGCGGGCGGCTCGAGCGTCGCGATCTGCGAGCCCGCGGTGCGGCGGCTGAACCTGCTCGAGGGCCGCGAGACCACGGCCAGCACAGCCGGGGGCGTGGGCGGTTTCATCGAAGCCCGGGCCGGGAAGATCCGCTCCCTGAACCTGGCCGGCGCGGAGCTGGGCGGGATGGACGTGGTCTTCGTGACGGAAGCGAAGGGGGCGTTCGCCGACCCGTACACCCTGGGGAATGTCGGCGGGCAGGTGCTCCGCCCCTTCACGATGTACACCGATTACCAGCGGCGGCGGATCGCGCTGATCCCCCGTGACGGTTCGAAGAACGAATGAGCGGCGGGCGACCCCGGACAGGCCGGTGGGCTACCCTCGGCCTTACCGAGAAAGGACCCGCCATGTTGAGAGTTCACGCCCGTGCCGCGCTCGTGTCGATCTCCGTCGTCGCCGGATTCGCCGCGGCGCCTACCAACGGGCAGCCGGCGGGCGAGCCCCCCCAGATTCAGATTGAACCGGTGCCGCCGACGCCGATCCCCGTTCCCGACGGTCCGGTCGTGAAGCGGGCGGAGTTCGACGGCGGCCTGATCGCGGAGGATCTGAAAATCGGCGATGGGTACGAGGTGAAGCCCGGCGGCGCGGTGGTGGCATATTTCCACGGCACGCTCAAGGACGGCGGGAGGGTGTTCGAATCGTCGTTCGAGCGGGCCGAGCCGGTCTCGCTGCCGCTCTCGGGCATGATCCCCGGCTGGCAGAAGGGGGTGCCGGGAATGAAGGTGGGCGGCGTGCGCAGGCTGACCATCCCGGCGGCGATGGCGTGGGGCGAGCGCGGCGCGGGAGCGGATATCCCGCCCAACGCCGACGTGGTCTTCACGATCCAGCTCATCGACGCGCTCCAGGTCGAGGACCTGAAGGTCGGTGACGGCGAGGAAGCATCGATCCAGTGCGTGGCCGCGACCGCGTGCGTAGTGAAGGACAAGGACGGCAAGGAGGTCGAGCGCGCCGAGGCGACCAAGCCGTACCTGTGGTTGCCGGGCGAGTTCCAGCCGGTGCAGTTCGGCATCGAGGGGATGAAGGTCGGCGGCAAGCGCCGCCTGATCGTGCCCAAGGAAATGAACGTGACCGCGCCGGGCGTCGAGACCTCGCGCCCCGCGGGCGTGCCGCTGACCATCGAGATCGACCTGGTCTCGGTGCGGAACCTGGGCGGGCCGCGCCGGCGCTGAACCGATGAACTTCATCAATCCAGCGGTTCGAGGCGGGCGTATTGAAGGACCAGCGTCTTGAGCCCCACGGCTTGGAACTCAATGCGAGCGGTGGCGTTGCCGCCGCGGCTGACGGCGAGGACGCGGCCGACACCGAATTGAGGATGGCGAACGAGCTGGCCGACGGACGGCCCGTCCGCGTCCTCGTCCGTGCCGGGCCGGGTGGATCGCGCGCGATCGGTCGGACCGGAGAAGTCGCCGCCCGCCGGCGAGCCGCGGCGCCCGGGCCCGAAGCGATCGCGGTGCCATCTGGTTCCGTCGTCCCCCCCACTCCCCCCACTCCCCCCAACGTCTCCCCACCCGCCGACCGCGGACTGGTCGGAGCGCTCGACGAACGCGTCGGGCAGCTCCTGCAGGAACCGGGATTCGATGGTCCGCTCGGGCACGCCGCGCACGCTGCGGGTGCGCGCGGTGGTGAGCAGCAGACGCTCCATGGCGCGGGTGATGCCGACAAAGGCGAGGCGTCGCTCCTCCTCGAGCTGCGCGTCGCTCTCCTGGGCGCGCGCGTGCGGAAGGAGGTTCTCCTCAAGACCGATGACGGCGACGACGGGGAACTCCAGCCCCTTGGCGGCGTGCAGGGTCATCAGGGTGACCGCTCCCCGCGCGGGGTCCACGGCGTCCGCGTCGGCGACCAATGAGACCCGCTCCAGATACGCCCGGAGCATGGCCAGCAGCGGCGGCGTGGCGGGCGCGGCGGCGGGATGCTCGTGCGGGTCCAGGGCCGCGTCGCCGGCGGGGTCGTACTGCTCCTCGAACTGGAGCGCGGAGCTGACCAGCTCGCGCAGGTTGGCGACACGGTCGGAATCGGGATCCGGTTCGTCGGAGGCGTGGAGCTTCTCAAGCCCGGACTCGCGGACGACCCGCCCGACGAGATCGGCCAGCGAGCCGGTGACATCCTCTCCCATGTACCGGGATTGGTCCGTCCAGCCATCGAGCAGGGAGACGAATCGCTCGACCGCGGCCCGGGCCTTGGGCGCAAGCCCGGGGACCATCTCGGCGGCCCGCCGACAGGCTTCGAGCAGGGGCGTACCGGCCACGGCGGACGCGGCTTCGAGCGCCTCCTGCGTGGCGGCGCTGATTCCCCGGGCGGGCTTGTTGAGCACCCGTTCCAGGCTCACCGAGTCCGCCGGGTTCGCCAGGACGCGGAGGTACGCGAGCGCGTCGCGCACCTCTTCGCGGTCGAAGAACGCCGTGCCGCGGGCCACGACGTACGGCACCCCGGCGTCGCGCAGCGCGTCCTCCATGACGCGCGACAGCGCGTTGGTCCGGTAGAAGACCGCGGCGTTCTTCCAGGCGCCCCCGGTCGCATCGTCCGCGAGCGCGGCCCGGATCCAATCCAGCACGACCGCGGCCTCGTGCCGCTCGTCCCGGCATGCGATCACCTCGACCTTGCGGCCGCCGTCCTTGCGCGTGAAGAGCGGCTTGTGCTTACGCCGGATGTTGCGGCGGATCAGGCCGTCCGCGACCGCCAGGATGGGCGCGCGGGACCGGAAATTCTCCCCCAGCGCGATGACCCGCGCGTCGGGGTAGTGGGTCTCGAACTCAAGGATGTTCGAGATGTCCGCCCCGCGCCAGGCGTAGATCGACTGATCGGGATCGCCCACGACGCAGATGTTGGGCCCGCCGCGTCCCGCCTCCCCCACCGTTTCATCCGGCCCGCGCGAATGCTCCGTCGCGTTGCCCCCCATGCCGAGCGGGGCGGACTCGCCCGCCAGCAGGCGCGCGATCACGAGCTGCGCGTGGTTGGTGTCCTGGTACTCATCGATGAGGAGGTGCGTCCAGCGGGCCCGGCACTCGTCGCGCACCTCGGGCAAGTCGCGCAGCATACGGGCGGTGAGGACAAGCAGGTCGTCGAAGTCCAGGGCTCCGGCGGCACGCATGGCCGACTCGTACGAGGCGTAGATCTTGGCGATCGTCCGGGCGTGGAAGTCGCCGGCCCGCGCGCCGAAGGCAGCGGCGTCCTCCAGCCGGTTCTTGGCGTGTGAGACGTGGGCGAGCACGCTGCGCGGGGGCCAGTTGGCGCTGGAGAGCCCGAGCCGCTCCAGGGTCCGCTTCATCATCGACGACTGGTCCGCGGTGTCGTAGATCGAGTAGTCGGGCCGGAGCCCGGGGACGACCCGCGCGGCCAGGGGCGCATAGCGCCGCAGCAGACGGGCGCCGAGCGCGTGGAACGTGCTCACGGTCAGGCCGCGCGACCGCGGCGAATCGGCCCCGCCCAGGAGCGATTCCACGCGCGAGCGCATCTCGAGCGCGGCCTTGTTGGTGAACGTGAGGGCGAGGATCCGCCAGGGGGGCACGCCGAGGCGGACCAGGTGTGCGATGCGGCGCGTGATCACGCGGGTCTTGCCGCTGCCCGCGGCGGCGAGGACCAGCAGCGGCCCGCGGGCGTGCAGCACCGCCTGGGCCTGCGGCTCGGTCAGGTCGGCCAGGAGCGGATCGGCATCGGCACGGGGCGGGAGCGCGAGGGGCACGCCGGAGGGTAGCGAGGGGGCCGCGCGCCGTGCGGGTCGGGCGGACGCCGCGCTACTTGAACTTCAGGCCGTCGAAGGTCATCTGGTAGTCGCCGTTGTTGAACGCGATCTCGACGTTGCCGGGGAACACCGTCAGGTACGCGACGTGCCCGTCAAGGAAGCCGAGCAGCGACTTGTTGATGTCGCCGTAGCCATTCCGGACCATCGCCTTCGGGCTGTTGCTGTAGATCACGATATCGGCGTACTCGTCGTGGAACCAGACGAACCGGGACGGTGAGTACGAGTCCGCGGCGTTCATGCGCCGCATGCCGAACTCGAAGGCGCGGCGCCACTTGGGCTGCTGGGTGAAGTTGGCGTCAAGGCGGATGCGGTCCCACCACTTGATGTTCGACTGGTAGGACGTTCCCACCGCGTCGTACGCGGTCGTCGACGGATTGGCGTTTGGCCAGTTGATCTGGTGGTCCACCTTGTCGCTGGGGTCGCGGAACGCCTCGGCCTGCTGGAGCGTTCGCGCGGGGGCGTCCGCCGGCAGCACCTGGCCCGATTCCCTCGGCGGGCAGTCCCAGGTGATCTCGGGGTACACGTAGGGGTTGAGCGGGCGGTCCGCGGCCATCACGTCGAACACGCCGCCGAACCAGGCCCTCGACGTGTTCTTGCCGCCAAAGGTCCAGGTGCAGACCTGGTTGATCGGCGCGTCGGGCGGGGGCGGAATCTGGCGTGGCGGCATGGGCATGATGAGGGGCATCATGCCCTTGTTGTCGAGTTTGTAGGACGTGGCCGACGTGTTGATCTGCTTAAGGTTGCTCAGCGATACGGCCATGTAGCCCGCCTTGCGGGCACGCCCGATCGCGGGCAGGAGGATCGAGATCAGCAGGGCCACGATCGCGATCACCACCAGCAACTCGATGAGCGTGAAGGCGGCACGTGAGTTTGGGCGAGTCGGCACGGTTTCACTCCGGCAAAGAACCTCGGGTCGCCAGTCTACCGCGATCCGGAAACGGGCGGGAGTTGCGCGTGACCACGGACGGACCGCGGCCGCGCGGGGGTCGAAGAACGTCGGACGCTCACGGCAGCCGGAGATCCTCGAACACAACGGTGTAGTCCTCGTTGGTGAACGAACTCCGGATATTGCCGGGTCGCATCGTGAGGTAGGCGCCGTGCCCATCGAGGAAGCCGACCACCGACTTGTTGATGTCTCCGTACCCGTTGCGGATGGTGTACTTCGGATCGGCGTTGTAGATCGTGATGTCGGCGTACTCGTCGTTGAGCCAGATCATCCGGGCCGGGGTGAACGCATCGGCCACCGACAGCCGGCGCACGCCGAAGTCGAACTTCTGCTCGAAACTCAGTTGCGGATACTCCAGCATCAACTGGTCCCACCACTTGATGTTGTACTGGTACGACGTGCCCACGTCGTCGTACGCCGAAACGCCCGGCGACTCCCTGGGCCACTGCCGTTGGTGCGTGACCTTGTCGCTGGGATCGCGGAAGACTTCGGCCTGCTGGCTCCGCCGCGAGGGCGAATTCGCATCCAGCGGCTGCTGCGTGTACCACGGGGGCGCGTCCCAGGTAATCTCAGGGTACATGTAGGGGTTGAGCGGGCGGTCGGCGGCCTCGATGTCGAAGCCGCGCTTGCCGTTGGAATTGGGCCAGTACGTGTCGCAATTCTTGCCGCCGAATGACCAGGTGCACCAGCCGAACACCGAGTTGTCCGCGACCTTCGTGATGCCTCGCTTCTGGTACGCGAGCGTGAGGGGCAGCATCCCCTTCTGGTCCGTCTTGTAGGTCGTGGAGCCGGTGTTGATCTGCTTGATGTTGTTCAGCGAGATCGCCATGTACGCCGCCTTGCGGGCCCGGCCCAGCGCCGGGAGCAGGATCGAGATCAGCAGGGCCACGATCGCGATCACCACCAGCAATTCGATGAGCGTAAAGGCGGAACGACGACGGAGAAATTGGGACACGTCGCGACTCCTTTTTCCAACTCCTTCCCGAATGGGAGGAGGGGTGAGGGCCCCGGCGAGGGGCGCGGCCAGGCCAGAACGGTCCGACCGGATAACACAGTATCGCCGAAAACTGCCACCGCGTCCAGCGAAACGTCCGGAATCACGAATTCGGTGGGGTTGGCTCGTGGGGAACCTGTGGGGGTATGGCTGCGTAGCGCTGAAGTGCCATGCCCACGCAACCGAGAATTGACAGGAATGGGCCGGTAACTTACGTTCCGCAGGCTCCACCGGCTCAGGATCTGTGTACTCCCCTGAACAGAGTAGATGACGGTGCGCGGCGTCCGACCGCATCCGGTCGAGAGCCCGAATCAGGTGGCCCGGCGATCGGGTCTGCCTTGATGGAAGGGACCGGCGGATTGTCCACGGGCGGGGACGGGTCGCGGGGGCCGGCGAGCGAGACATCAGCGGTGAGCGAAGCGCCTCGTGGGAAGCCCGATTTAACTGAAACTTCCCGCATGGGAACGGGCGGTTCGTCTTCATCGAAGACGGGAACCAAAGCGGTCGCGGCGAACACGGGAACGGGAGCGTTCGCCGGTTCGACAGGGTCGGGCGCGGGGATGCGGATCGTCGATGATCCGAGTGCGGGCCAGAAATCAAAGGGAGGAACGAACCTCGACACGTTCGTGGCCCGGATTGTGGTGGACCTGAATCTGGCGACGCCGGAAGAGGTGCAGCAATGCCTGGTGCAGGCCCGATCGGTGCGCGAGGACCGCAACCAGCAGTCGCTCTCGGACATCCTGGTCCGCAATGAGTACATCACCAAGCGTCAGCTCGACCGGCTCAAAGCGATCGTGGAGGCGGAGCGCTCCAGCCAGCAGATCCCCGGGTACAAGGTGCTGGCGAAGCTGGGCGCGGGGGCGATGGCGACGGTGTACAAGGCCAAGCAGTTGAGCCTGGACCGGCTGGTCGCGATCAAGGTACTGCCGCGGAAGTTCTCGATGAACAACCAGTTCATCGAGCGTTTCTACGCGGAGGGCCGTGCCGCGGCGCAGCTGAACCACCCCAACATCGTGCAGGCGTACGACGTGGGCAAGGCCGGCGAGTTCCACTACTTCGTGATGGAATACGTGGAGGGCCGGACGGTCTACGACGACATCGTGAAGAACAAGCGTTTCGGCGAGGCGGAGGCGATCGACCTCGTGACGCAGGTGGCCGAGGCGCTGCAGCACGCCCATGAGCGCGGGCTGGTCCACCGCGACGTCAAGCCCAAGAACATCATGCTCACCAGCCAGGGGGTCGCGAAGCTCGCCGACATGGGCCTGGCGCGGGCGATCAGCGACAAGGAGGCCGCCGAGGCCGAGCAGGGCAAGGCCTTCGGAACGCCGTACTACATCTCGCCGGAGCAGATCCGTGGCGAGCTGGAGATCGGTCCGGCGACGGACATCTATTCACTCGGCGCGACCCTGTACCACATGGTCACGGGGAACGTGCCCTTCGACGGGAAGAACCCCTCCGCGGTGATGCACAAGCACCTGAAGGCGGAGCTGGCTCCCCCCGACCACGTCAATCCCAAGCTGAGCGCGGGCATCAGTGAGGTCATCGAGATGATGATGGCCAAGTCGCCCCGCGAGCGGTACCGGAGTTGCAAGGACTTGCTGCTGGACCTGCGAGCCGTCCGACAGGGGAAGGCGCCGACGCTGGCCCACAAGGACTATGGCGGCGTGGACCTCGCCAAAATCGCGCAGGCCGAAGCGGCGGCCCCGGCGGAGATGGCGGTGGACGTGTCCCTGCCCCGCCGGCAGGGGGTGTCCATGCTGCTTTTTGTGGTGATGTGCCTGTTGCTGGTGGTTTCGGTGGCGGTGAACATCATTTTGGGTGCCCGGGCGGCGGGCGGCTGAGCGTTCCTCGCATGCGGTCGAAGGGCTCCGAAGCGGATCGGGAGTGAATTCCGACGCTGGCGCTCCATGAATTTGCTTGCTTGCGGGGGTTGTTTGGGTTAGTGTTGTGCGGCGGCGTTGTTCGCCGTGGGGGTGACTGCCCGGGATGTCAAGGCCGATGCGGAACCGATCGATCAACCGTCGCCTTCGTGCGTTCCGCCCATGCGGACCGCGATGACCCGGGCGTGGCGTACCAATCCGGGGCTCGATGACCGCGGCGGCGTGCGGGCGTGGTTCGCTCGCGCGGGCGTCTCGGTGTAACCACAAGGAGGCTTCGCAATCAATCGTCCAATGACCGGTCGTGACGGCCCTCAGCAGCGCGTGCGTGTGAACCACCTGATCCGCATCACGCCCATCCGGGTGATCGGCGCGGACAACGAGCAGATCGGGGTGATCGAGACGCCGGAGGCGCTCCGGATGGCGGAGGCCCTGGGGCTGGACCTGGTGGAGATCTCGCCCGAGGCGCGTCCGCCCGTGTGCAAGATCATGGACTATGGCAAGTACAAGTACGAGACTTCCAAGCGCGAGCAGAAAAACCGCTCGGCGAGCAAGTCCACTGAGATGAAAGAGGTCCGGCTGGGTCGGAGCGCGAAGATCGACGAGCACGACGTGCAGATCCGGATCGAACAGTCGCGGCGGTTCCTGATCGCGGGGCACAAGGTGCTGATCACGCAGCGGTTCAAGGGCCGGGAGATGGCGCACCGCGAGATCGGGCTGGAGCGCCTGAAGCGCGTGGCCGATGCGCTGGGCGATGTCTCGAAGGTCGAGTCCACGCCGCGCTGGATGGGCACGAGCGCGAGCATCATCCTGGCCCCGGACAAGGTCAAGGTTGAGGCCGTCCGGCGAAAGCTGGAGAAGGAAAAGAAGGCGGAGCTCGCGTCAAAGGCTCCGTCCAAACCGCAGGTGGAGACGCCCGCGACCGCGACAGCCTCGGGCGTCGCGCACGCCGCGCCGGCGCCCAGCGCCTGAGGCGTCGGGCGGACCGTCCGACGCGGGCGTGGGGGGCGGGGATCAGGAGCGGCGGCATGAGCCTGTCGGGCGTGTGGGTTCGCGTGCTGATCGTGTGGACGACGGCGCTGATGTCGGCCGGCTCCGCCCGGGCGGGTGAGCGCCTCTCGTTCGACAGCCGGAACTACCGCGTGACCACCACGCTGGACCGGCGCGAGGCCGAGAGCCTGGCGTCGCACATGGACGCGGTCTTCGAGGAGTACGCGCGCCGCTTCGCGTCGTTCAAGGTTCGCAACCGGTCCCGGGCTGATCTGTACCTCTTCCGCTCGATGGACGAGTACAACCGGTTCCTCGCGGACGCGGGGTACGACGGCCGGAACACGGCGGGGATGTTCTACTCGGGGCGCTCGGGCACGGGCCTGGCCGCGTTCGTGCAGGGCCAGACCCGGGCCGAGCTGCTGCACACGCTGCAGCACGAGGGATTCCATCAGTTCGCGTTCATGCGGATCGGCGCGGCGCTCCCGCCGTGGGCCAACGAGGGACTCGCGGAGTGGTTCGGACAGGCGAAGATCGTGCGCGGCAGCCTGGTCACGGGGCTGGCCGAGGCCCGGCGCGTCGCGGCGGTGAAGAAGCGGGTGACCGAGGGCAAGGCCTGGGGGTTTGGCGAACTTCTGGGGATGAGCAACGACCGCTGGAACGCGCGCGTGAACGCGGGCGACGCGCGGGCGGGGCTGCTCTACGACCAGTCGTGGTCGATCGTCCAGTTCATCATCCACGGCGAGAGCGGCAAGTACGAGCCTCTCCTGACCGGCTACCTGCACGCGCTCGCGGACGGGAAAGGGCCCGACGCGGCCCTCCGCGCCGCCTTCGGTGACGACCTGGCCGAGTTCGAGCGTGCCTGGCGGGCGTTCATCGACGGTCTGCGGCCGGACCCGCTGTCGACCGCGGCGGACCGGCTCGATTTCTACGCCCAGGGGTTGCGGGGGCTGCGCACGAAGGGAAAAGACCCGGCGTCGTTCGACGAGTTGCGGCGCACGCTGACCGATGCGGGGTTCCGGCTGGCGCGTCGCGCCCACGGCGTGCGTGAAGAGGTTTCGGCTTCTGACCCCGGGATGTTCGACCCGCCGCCGGCGGACGATCCCGTCCGCAAGACCTCATGGGAGTTCACCGCGGGGAAGGACGGCGCGCCGCCGGGTGTGCGCACGAGAGGGCTGAAGGTCGATGTGCGCCTGGCGTGGGTGAAACGTACCGACCCCACCGGCCGGGACATCGCCTGGGATCCGGAAATCAGGTTCGAGTGAGCGCACGCTTGTTTTTCGCCGTGACCCGGGCTTTGCTGGTACACCATGGCCCGACGCATCCTCCAGATCATCCCCGCCGAGGGGTGGCTCGTGGTCTACGACTCGGGGTCGGGTGACGCGCACGAGTTTCATACCCGTCACGTGATGTGCTGGGCGCTGGTGGAGGACGACCAGGGAACGCGCGTGGTCGGGCTGGACCCCGAGCACGCGGCGGGGCGACCCTCCCCGGGGGTGTTCGCCGGGTACGCGCGGGTCGGCGAGAGCCTGCGACGATTCGAACGCCTGGGCGAGTGAGCCCGAGCGCCTGACCGGCGCGCTTCAGCGGAGCGCCCGCGCCAATGATCAGAGTTTGATGGCGATGAGGTCGAACACGGTGGGCAGCAGGCAGAAGTTGGACCGGTCCGAGGAAGCCTCGGCCCAATCCTGCCGGAACCGCGCGGCGTCCTCCTGGGCGAGGTGCCCGGACTCAACGAGCCTGGTCGTGAAACCGAGGAAGAACGTCTCGGGCCAGGACCACATCATCTCGCCGGGACGGGCGATCCGGGACCGCGCGGCCAGGTGCGTGACCTTCAGCCCGTGCTTGGCAAGCAACGCGGGCAAGCGGCCCACGATGTCGGGGTCGCCGCCCCGGGCCCGCCAGCTCGAAGCGACCGCCGACACCACCTTGTGGAAGGACTCGCGCCGTGGCGCGAGCGCCATGGAGAATTCGTAATTGAAGTAGTCCTGGATCGCCAGACGCCCGCCGGGCTTGAGCAGCCGGGCCACGCCCGCGACCACGTCTTCGGGCCGGCTCAAGAAGCAGAAGACCCAGCGTGCATACGCCACGTCGATCGACGCGGCATAATCGGGCAGCACCCGCGCGATGTCCTGCACGTCGCCCAGCACCCGCTGCACGTTTTGCAGCTTGCGCGAAGCGGCCTCGTCGTGCAGAGCCTTGAGGAATCGCGCGGACTCATCGATGCCGATGACCAGGCCCGTTTCACCCACGATCTGCGCGAGGTCCATCGCGGCGTGGCCCGGCCCGCATCCGATATCGAGCACATGGCTGCCCTGCGCCACCGACGCACGCTCCCAGAGTTCGTGCGCCGCGGCGGACCACAACTGGTGCTGCAGCCCGAGACGAGCCAACTCATCGGATCCGGTCCCCAGGACGTATTCGGAACTCTCGTTCGCCGCGCTGGGCGTGACGCGGGGCTGCGGCGGTTTGGTCTGGGTCATGTTCACGTCCCCACGATACGCGTCCCGGGCGGCACCCGGATGCGCGGCGGATCAGGAATCGGTCAAGTCGGCTCCACGTTCGGCAAACTTCAACCGTACTGGCGCGGCCCCGATCCCACGATCGAGCGCCAGGCTGTACGTCGGAACATCGGTCTCAGTTGCGGTACAAGATGAGCGACACGTGGGAACCCTCCGCCGCCGGCGCCGACGCGATCGGGCCGGAGTGGGTGGGAGCCCTGCGCGAGGTCCGAGTTTCAGATCTTGACGCCCCGGGCGCACAGTCCGCCGCCGCCGATCGGGCCTCGGAACATCTCGACGTCTCGGAACCCCGCCTCGTCGAACCAGCGCCGAACGGTCTCGAACGTCTGGGGCTGATCGTACGCGGGCCCGAGCGCGTCGTAGGTGTCGAGGATCGTCCAGTCCCGTTGCACCTCGCGTGAGACGCGCTTGTCCTGCTGATCGAGAATCGGTACGAGGCGGCGGCCGGCGCGACCGCCGACGGCGTGCATCACCCGCGCCAGCGGCATCAGTTTGGGCGCGTACCAATTGACGAACGCGTACAGCGCCGAGGGCGACATGCGCTTCGTGAGCGGACGCATGACGTACTTCCAATGGAGCATCGCCGCCAGGCGTTTCACGTACACGTCGAGGCGAGACGCCCGCCGGGCTTGAGCATCGACGCGAGGCATTGGAATGTCAGGGCGGGATCGGGCGTGTGCTGGATGACGCCCAGGCAGAAGACGTGATCGAACGAGCCCTTGGCGAGCGGGATGCGGTAGACATCGGCCTGGAACACGTTCAGGTTGGGGAAATGGCCGTTGTTCTCGCGATTCGCCTCGACCGCCTCCGAAAAATCGAACGAGTACACGTCGGCGCCCGTCGACGCGAGCACCTCGGTGAACCGCCCGGCCCCGGAGCCGGCCTCGAGGATGTTCTTGCCCCGCAAGTCGTCATCCCAGCCGGATACTTCTTTCCAGCGATCGCGTGAGTAGGTTGAACCGTTGTGGCTGTCGAGCTGGGTCCGCGAATGGATCTTCCACTGCAAGCCGAAGTTCTGCACGTAGTTGGTCGACGGCACGAACCGCGCGATGCCGTTGCGGATGCGGAACCGCTCACCCCCGGAAGGGTCCACGAGCGCTCCCGAAACGACCTGGCCGTCAACGATCGACGGCTGGTCCAGCCGCAACGGAACGCGGGTCTCGGGATCGATGAAGCAGGAAAACTGGTCGGGTCGCACGATTCATAGCCTCAAGAAACCGACCCGCGCGCATCAGAGAACCGCCTCCGCGCGGAACCGACCACGAGTTCGGTTCACGAAGGGGGCCAATCGGGCGCGATGCGGTCATTCCTGATCGCGCGTGGGCGTCGGAACAAACATATACCACAACACCGACCGACTCGCCGCCGATCGCAACGGATTCGACAGCGACAAACCAGATGATTCACTCGTGATTCACGCTGGTGCATCAATTGCGCGGTCGATTATCGGCTCTCTTGTCCGCAATCAAGGGCGCGAGTTGCCTCGCGGCCCGGCGATCAGTTTCACGACTGGCTCGGCGAGATCGTTCGGGATCGGAATGGTCAGGTTGTATTGTGCGATCTTCCATGCGCCGTTCTCTCGAACGAGCACGCCCGAGCCGCGGCATTCGCCGAATTTCGCGTTCTTCAGTCGTTCGTCGAACCAGGCCGCCGCGCCATCGGGGTGGACGGACACATGACGCTCCACCGCGTGGTAGGTCCACCCTTTTCCCGCGCTGAAGTGCGGCTCGGCGTACGCCCGGAACGCGGCCACGTCCCAGCGCTCGGTTGCGTCCGTGCCCAGAAATACCCCTTGCGTGGCAAAGTGCCCGAAGTACCGGACCGAATCCGCCTTGGACGCGGCGTCGTGAAAATCATCGAGCACGCGCGCGATCTCTTCGGGATTCCCACGTGGCCCGGGGGCCAGCCGCCCGGCGCCCGAAGCGCTCATCACGAGCGCGGCCAGCGCGCCACCCATTCCAACCGCAACCAGCTTGAACAACACACCGCTCATACGTGGCTCCTGCCGCGCGGGAAAACTCCCCGGCGTGAGAGCTAGTCTACCCCCGCGCCAACCATGCCCAATTCTCAACCAGCCCAGGGCCCCCCCCCAGCCGCGACGCCCGAGCCCGCCGCCCCTCCGGCCGAATTCCTCGCCGCCGCCGCCGCGCTGGGGATCGAGTTCGAGACGGATGACGTACCCCGCCTGGCCGCGTTCGTCGGTCACCTGCTCGCGGCGAACCGGACGATGAACCTCACGGCGATCCGAGATCCGAATGAGGCTTGGCGTCGGCACATCCTGGACGCGCTGACGCTGGTGCCGCTGATCGCCGAAGCAGGGGAGAGTCCTTCGGTGATCGACGTGGGATCTGGATGCGGTGTGCCGGGCCTGCCGCTCGCGGTCGTGCTGCCCCACTCGACGTTCACGTTGGTGGAAGCGACGGGCAAGAAAGCGTTGTTCCTCCGTGACGCCGCGGCGCGGCTGGGGCTGTCAAACGTCCGCGTCGAGAACGAGCGCGCGGAGCGGCTCGGACACGACCGCGAGCGTCACCGGGAGCGCTACGACGTGGCGGTCGCGCGCGCGGTCGGTCATCTCGCGATCGTCGCGGAACTCACGCTCCCGCTCGTGCGGCGAGACGGTTGGGCGCTGGCGGTGAAGGGCGAAAAGGCCGAGCATGAGGTGTCGGAGGCGGGCGAGGCCATCGGCATGCTCGGCGGACGAGTCGAAGGCATCGCGGACACGCCGACCGGGCGGGTCGTGGTCATGCGAAAGGGAAGCCTCACGCCGAGGGTGTATCCGAGATCGCCGGGCGAACCGGCCGCGCACCCGCTGGGAATGAGGAACACCCGGTCCACCCGCCGGGGACGCACGGATCGGCGTTGACCTTCGGGTCGCCGGCCGCCGGGAGCCGCACGCCTCCTGACGCCGAGTTGCAGGACGGCCGGATATCAACGCTCACAAACCGGCCGTCCGAAGATCTCGGCGAGCACGATCGCATCGCGTTGATCCTGATGTGAGGCCCTCAGCCGGGCCAGGATCGGATGCGTCGGCTGCTCCATGTCCGCGGCCGGCAACGGCACCGGGGCCTCGGAATCTCGAACCAGGCGATGCGTCGTCGTGCCGTCGGATTCCGGAACGGCGGGTGGACGGACCGCGGCCGGACGGGGCTTGGGCTTGGGACGGGCACGCGACTCAACCGCGGATGGACGCGGCGCCGATTGCTTCGGCCTCGGACTCGAGCTGCGTTGAAACGGACCCCGGCTGGCCGTTGGGGCGGGACCCATCCGTTGCGCAGCAACAGGCGACCCGGCCCCCGCGGCACCCCCCCCGCTTCCTCCACCAGATGCGGCTCCTCCGCTGCCCGATCCGCCCGCGGCGCTCGCCGCGGAGGCCGATCGGCGCCGGAGTTCTTCCAGCTGCGCCCGCCGCCGCTCGGCGATCTCGCGCAGTCTCCGTTGGATCTCATCACCGGGTGCCGGCAGCGAAGCCGACGCCACCGGGCTTTCGGAGCGCGCGGGCCCGGCGCTCGGCTCATCCTCGCGACCGGTTCGAAGCAGCGCCTCACTTCGTCGCGCCGCCTCGAGCTCGCGCCGGTTCTGCTCGGCCTTCAGCTGGAGCTGACGGTACAGCCAGTTCAGGCCCGAGAATGCCAGAACGATCACGAAGATGATGAGATGAACGGGTATGTTGTTCAGCACAACAGCGGATTCTACGCACCGGACTCGCGCGGGCCGATGCGTTCGACCGGCAGGACCGCGGTCAGGGCCGTCTCGCCCCCCCTCGCGTCACGAAGGATGCGGAATGGCACCCCGAACGCCCGCCGCAGCGGACCGGGCGCCAGCGCGTCCTCCACACTCGATTCGATCACGGCCTCGCCCCGTGCGTCGAGCACGAGCGCCCGGTCGGCCACTCGGGCGGCGATGGAAAGATCGTGAAGCACCAGCACGACCGCCCGGCCCGTGCGCGCCTGGGCACGGAATTGCGCGACCGTCTCCAGCACGGCCGCGGGGTCCATCGCGGCGCAGGGCTCGTCCGCCAGCAGGCACTGGGTCTCGGGAGCGATGTCCGGCCCCTGAAGCTGGGCCAGCGCGCGCGCCAGCGATACGCGCTGCTGCTGCCCGGCCGAGAGAGACGCGTACGGCCGATCGGCCAGCGCGACCAGTCCACACTCGTGCAGCACCCGGCCGACCAGCCCCGTTTCATGCGGGCGCGCGAACCGCCCCAACCGGATCACCCCGCGCACGGACAGGTCCTCGGCGAGGGTGGGACGCTGCGAGAGGTAGGCGATCTGCGTCGCCCTCCGCCCCGCCGCGATCCGATCCGTTCGCGTGCCGTGCAGCAGCGCCTCGCCACCCTGCGGCGAACGCACCCCCAGCAGCAGCCGCAGGAGCGTGGACTTCCCCGCGCCGTTGGGGCCGATCACGGCCGTCACGGCGCCGGGGGGGAACCGCGCGGACAACCCCCGCAGGACCCGTGTCCCCTCCTCGTACGCGAAGGTCAGTTCCCGGCACTCCAGCATCGACCGGAGCGTACGGCCCGCGCGCCAACGCCGACGGGCGCCGTATGCTGCCCCGATGGAGCTGACCACGCTTCGGTACTTCCGGGAGATCGCGCGAACGCGGCACCTCACCCGGGCCGCGCGCACGCTCGGGGTGACGCAACCGGCCCTCTCGGCGATGGTGAAGAAGCTCGAATCCGAAGTCGGCTCTCCCCTGCTGGACCGCTCCAGCCGCGGCGTCACGCTGACCGAGGCCGGCCGGGTTTTCCTGACGCACGCCGAGGACGCCCTGCGCGCGGCGGAGGCCGGCGCGGCCGCGGTGCGGCGCCTGGCGGGTCTCGATGAGGGCTCGATCCGGATCGGCGGCGGCGCGACGGCCACGACCTATCTGCTGCCGCGCGTCGTCTCCGAGGTTCGCCGGCGACACCCCGGGCTCCGGTTCTACATCCGCGAGGCGGGGTCCAGCACCGTGGCCGCCGCGGTGCTCAGCGGAGAACTGGACCTGGGAATCGTCACCCTGCCGATCACACTCCCCAACGCCGACGAGCTGCTACGCGTGCCGCTGGTCACCGACGAACTCCGTCTGATCGTTCCGCCCGGCCACACGCGGTCGCGCCGTGGCGCGGGCGCCGCGGACCCGCAAGCCCCGACGCCCCCCGGGTCAAATGGAGGCGGTTTCCGATGGAAGGAGATCGATGGCGCGAGCCTGGTCGCGTTCGAGGCGGGCACCGCTGTCCGCGGGATGATCGACCGGGCCGCTGCGGCGGCGGGCGTCGCGCTCAACGTGATCATGGAGCTGCGTTCGATCGAGTCCATCAAGTCGATGGTGGCGGCGGGCATCGGGGTCGGCTTCGTCAGCCGCTTCGCGCTCTCGGCCGGTGCGGGCCTGCGTTGCCGCGACGCCCCGCTGACCCGTCAGATGGCGATCGTGCGGCGTCGGAACCGCCTCCCCAGCGCCGCCGCGGCCGAGTTTGAACGCAGGCTCCTCGCACGGGGCGGGGCGGTTCGCCCGGGCTGATCGGTTCGCACACCGTCGTTCGAACTCAGTTGCGGCGGCGCACGTTATCATCAGAATTGATTGGTCTCCAAATATTCATCGATTCACTTCATGCCGATCGTGGGGTACGGTTGCGTGCCTTCCCACCCCCAGGAGCCCGTCATGAGCCCCACCTCGTCTCGCCCCGACCCGTTCGGCGCCCGAAGGACCCTCGCGACCGCGCAGGGTCCGATCACCTACTTCGACCTCCACGCGCTCACGGCCAAGGGGATCGGGCGAGTGGACCGTCTGCCGTACACCATCCGGGTCCTGCTCGAGTCCATGCTGCGCAACCTCGATGGCTTCATCGTCACCGCCGACGACGTCGCCGGTCTCGCAAACTGGAAAGCCAAGTCCCCTGAGAAAGTGGAAATCCCATTCATGCCGGGCCGCGTGGTGCTGCAGGACTTCACGGGAGTGCCGTGCGTGGTGGACCTCGCCGCGATGCGCGACGCGATGAAGGCCCTCGGCGGTGATCCGAACCTCATTAATCCTCTGGTCAAGTGCGATCTGGTGATTGACCACAGTGTGCAGGTCGATGCGTTTGGTTCGGCTCAGGCCCTGACCATCAACGCGGGCAAGGAGTTTGAACGCAACACCGAGCGGTACGAGTTCCTGAAGTGGGGCCAGCAGTCGCTGAATAACTTCACCTGCGTGCCCCCCGCCACCGGCATCGTGCACCAGGTGAACCTGGAATACCTTGCTCCCGCAGTGCTGACCAAGCAAGTGGGCGGCGAGACCGTCGCCTATCCGGATTCCTGCGTCGGCACCGACAGCCACACGACGATGATCAACGGCTTGGGCGTGGTCGGATGGGGCGTGGGCGGCATCGAGGCCGAAGCCGTCATGCTCGGCCAGCCCATCTACATGCTCACTCCCGAAGTCATCGGCTTCCGCTTGAAGGGCAAACTCCCCGAAGGCACCACCGCCACCGACCTGGTCCTCACCGTCACCCAGATCCTCCGCAAAAAGGGCGTCGTCGATAAATTCGTCGAGTTCTTTGGCGAAGGCCTCGCCAGCATGTCCGTCCCCGATCGCGCCACCATCGCCAACATGGCCCCCGAGTATGGCGCGACCATGGGCTTCTTCCCCATCGATCAGGCCACGCTGGATTACCTCCGCTTCACCGGCCGCGATGACAAGACTGTCGCCCTCGTCGAGGCCTATTGCAAGGCCAACGGCCTCTTCTGGACCCCCGGCAGCCCCGAACCCGAGTTCACCGATGTCCTCGAACTGGACCTCTCCACAGTGCAGCCCTCTCTCGCAGGCCCGAAGCGTCCGCAGGACCGCGTCGAACTCAAAGCCGTCAAGGCCGAGTTCTTCAAGTCGATGGCCGCGCCGCTGGGCAACACCTCGTTCGGTATGGCTGCGGACAAGATCTTCGGCTCCAGCGGCACAGTGAAGCACCCCGGTGGCAGCACCAGCAAGATCACGCACGGCGCGGTTGTGATTGCCGCGATCACCAGTTGCACCAACACCAGCAACCCCGATGTCCTCATCGCCGCAGGTCTGGTGGCCCGCAAGGCCCGCGCCCTGGGCCTGACCCGCAAGCCCTGGGTCAAGACCTCTCTGGCCCCCGGCTCCAAGGTCGTCACCGCCTATCTCGATAAGGCCAATCTCTCGGCGGACCTGGATGCCATCGGCTTCAACACCGTCGGCTATGGCTGCACCACCTGCATCGGAAACTCGGGACCCCTTCCCGAAGAAGTCGAAGCCGCGATCAAGGAAGGCGACTTGTGCGTCGCTTCGGTCCTGTCGGGCAATCGTAACTTCGAAGGCCGCGTGCACCAGAGCGTGAAAGCCAATTACC
Organism: Phycisphaerae bacterium; assembly: GCA_016794925.1. Classification (GTDB taxonomy): domain Bacteria; phylum Planctomycetota; class Phycisphaerae; order Phycisphaerales; family UBA1924; genus JAEUIW01. The sequence continues at coordinate 307,690 of JAEUIW010000001.1, read as the reverse complement.
TGGCCAGCCCACCCCTCTGCGTCGCCTACGCCATCGCCGGCTCGGTCGCCATCGATCTGGCCACCGAACCCCTCGGCACATCCAAAGATGGCAAGCCGGTCTTCCTCAAAGACATCTGGCCCACCCTTAAAGAAGTGCAGGATGTCAAGGCCCAGTGCCTCTCTCCCGAGCAATTCCGCAAGGAGTACGGCAATGTCTTCAACGGCAACCAGCAGTGGAACGCCGTGCCCGTCAGTAAGAGCGAGCAGTACAAGTGGAACGCTGCGTCCACCTATATCCAGCACCCGCCGTACTTCACAGGCATGAGCGAAACACCCGGCAAGCCCGCCGCCATCAAGGGCGCTCGCGTTCTGGCCGTCATGGGCGACAGCGTCACCACCGATCACATCTCCCCTGCTGGTGACATCGCCGAAGCCAGCCCCGCTGGTGACTACCTCAAATCCCTGGGCGTCCGCAAGGCGGATTTCAATTCCTACGGCAGCCGCCGCGGCAACGACCGCATCATGACTCGCGGCACCTACGCCAACACCCGCATCAAAAACGCTCTCGCCAAAGACCCCACCACGGGCAAAATCAAGGAAGGTGGCTGGACCCGCGACATGAGTAAGGCCGGTGCGGGAAAGATCGACTTCATCTACAACGCCTCGATGAACTACCAGAAGGAAGGCACGCCCCTGATCGTTCTGGCGGGCAAGGACTACGGCATGGGCTCATCGCGCGACTGGGCCGCCAAGGGCACACTGCTCTTGGGCGTCAAAGCCGTGATCAGCGAGAGCTTCGAGCGCATCCACCGCAGCAACCTGGTGGGCATGGGCGTGCTGCCGTTGAACTTCGTCAGCGGCCAGAATGCGGCGTCGCTTGGCCTCACTGGTGAAGAAACCTTCGATATCCATGTCCCCGTGAGCGCGGAAGGTCTGATCGAGCCGCGCTGCGAGATCAAAGTGACCGCGACCATGGTCGATGGCACCAAGGTGGAGTTCACCACCCGCTGCCGCATCGACACCCCGGTGGAGGGCGAGTACTACCGCAACGGCGGCGTGCTGCACACGGTGCTCAGGCGGTTGTTAGCGGAAAATCGAAAACACTCCTTTGTTCAAAGCGGAATGACGACGTGAACAACGAAGCCAAGTTGGATCGCGCCCGCGACGCGGGATTCAATCTCATCAACCGTCTGCTCTCGGGCAAGACGGGGTGCGCCGAAGGCATGCGTCGATTCCTCGCCTGGGCGGACGGCAAGCCGGGAGGGTCATGGCGCCGGCTGCAGCGAGTCGATTGGAGCCCGGACCTCGCGCCCAGCGCCGCGTGGTTCACCGATGAGCTCCGCCGCCGGACGCCTCCACCCGATTTGCGTGGGCTCTGGTTTTCGGTGCCCGAAATCGAGCTCAACCCCGCTGATCTCGAATGGTGCGGCTGCCCGGCGTTCGACGCCAAGGACGAGGAGCTGGCCTGGACGCACGAACCACTCCGGTCCGGACCCTACCCGGACACGCCCGTCGCCTACCGGCTGCGCGCGCTCGACGCCGCCAGAACGTTGATCGGCTTCGCGGGCGGCTACAACGAGCGTGCCGCGGCGCGCGAGAGCCTCGTCGTGTACCTGCTGCCCCTCGCGTACACGTCCCTGCTGATGCGGGAGATCCTCGCTTCACTGCCCGCTTCGATCTGGGGAACCAAGGCCGGTCCCAAGGGTGCCGTCGCCGGATTCGCGGGCGGGGATTGGGTACGCATCCCGACCCCCTGAACACGCCCGGCACAGCCGAACATCGCCGGGACCCGCGCCCGACCGTCCCTTCACTCGCCCTTCTCGCTGGAGCGATAGGCGTCGATCACGCGTCGGACGTTGTAGGGACCGGGGATGTCGCGCGCCACAATCTCCATCTCGTTCTGGGCGCTGCTCGAGATCGCGAGCGTCCCGACCTGCATGATGCGGTTGAGCAGGCTCTGCGAGATCTGGAGATTCCGGATGTCCTCGTGCATCACCTCCGTCGACATCCGGCTCAGCAGGCCCCGCGTCGCCACCGATCGCTTGGTCGTGATCTCAAGGCCCGCCCCCAGCGTCTCCACCCGCCAGTAGCCGAGCCACCCCAGGCCCAGCACGCACAGCGCGCCCGCGGCGAACGCCAGCACCGTTCCCGACGATCCGATCCCCGGAAGCAGGAACACCCCCGCGCCGCCCCCGAGCACGAACGCGACCAGCACCAGGAACCGCAGCGGGTGCGCCCGGAACATCGCCGCCCGCACCGTCATGATCGAGACCTCCGGGCCGAACGCCGGCGGCAAACCCATCTTCGCGGCGTGATCGCTCAGCGGCTTGTCCGCGGCACGAATATCCACACCCGCCGACGGCCGAACGACGTTGACGTCGCCGCACGCGGGGCACGGCACCTTCGTCCCGGCCTTGGAGTCCTCAACTTCGAACGGCTTCTCGCAGCGGTCGCACACGACTGAGATCATGCCGTAGGGTAGCGTGGTCCTCACGGACGCTTCGTTCGGAACGCCGCGCCGGCCGTTTCACGGTCGCGGGTCGGCGCCTCGGTCCGCACCGAGTGAAACGGCTCACTCGAACCGCCCGCGGTCCTTGATGTCGAATGCGTACAGCGAAGCCAGCGCATCCGCGTTCTTCGACGCCACGCCCCCCAGCCGCCGCACGAGCCCCTTGTGATCGTCGCTCGCCAGCCGCCCAAGCGACTCCCACTTGTGCCGGAGGATCCGGCCGAGGTCGGCGTTCGTGTTCCGCGCGTGCCCCGCCGGGTACATCACAAGCCCCGAATCGAACGCCGCGCCGCGTTCGTCCGTGATGACGATCGAAGTCGGGATCCCGTCCGGGTACTTGGCGTCGTAGTCCTTCCCACCCCACTGGAACGTCATCTTCGCCATCAGCGACCGCGTGAGCTCGTTGTGGATCGCGCCCCGGTCGAAGTCGTGCGGCATCAGCATCAGGTCGGTCCAGTCGAACGGCCTCCGCGCGCCCCCCCGGGCGGCGTGCAGCTCCAGCGCCTTGCGGAGCATCGTGCACACGAGGTACAGCATCGAGTGATCCGCGCTCTGCCGCGTGTGCGGGTCCCGCTTCGCCGGATCCCCGATGATGTGGAAGGCCGGCTCGTACGCCCGCACCACCATCTTCGCGATGCAGCTCCCCGACCGGTCGTCCAGAAGCTCCGGATGCTCGTTCAGCAGGTCGATCAGCCCCTGCAGCGCACCCGCGCTCTGGTGCTCGTACAGCCCCAGCTTGAAGTGCATCCCCATCACGGTGAAATCCCCGCCGGCGCGGCTCAGGACCAGATCGAACGGCGATCGCCCCTTCCCGACGCGCTCGCCCGCGTACGCCTTCATCAGGCAGAAAACGGCCTCCGGGTTTCGGAAGATGTCCCTCGGCCCCACGAAACCCGCCATCGAACGCTTCACCCCGAGCACCGCCGCCTCCGTGCTGATCGCGGCGCTCGCCCCCTTCGAGTCCGACAGCTGGTGCCCGTGCCGGATCGCCCGGAACGGCACGTGGTGCGCCACCACCAGCCCGATCGCGCTCTCGATCTGCTCCGCCGTCGCCCCCATCATCGCGCCGAACACCGCCGCCGAAGCCACCGCGCCGTGCAACACGTGATCGATCTTGTAGGTCTTGAGGCTGTACACCTCGGCCAGCCGCCCCCGGACCTCGTCCAGCAGCACCATCCCCCTCAACGCGTACGACCCGTCGCGCCCCATCATCTGCGCCGCCGCCGCCGCGACGGAGTAGTAGTCGTTGTGCCCGAACTCGCCCGCCCGGTGCTCCGGGCGTTCCACGCTGTACCCGAAGTTCGTCCCGTTGCTGTCCCACTCCCGCACCGCCGCGACATTCGCGGCGATCGCCTTCTCCACCGCCACCAGGCGGTCCGAGCCGAACACCGTCGCGCCCCCGCGCCGCGCCGGGTGGCTCGACGTGCCCATCACGCCCGCCAGACTCCCCGTCCCCGCGGCCGGCGCCGGGTAGGACAGCGCCTCCCGCCGCAGGATCGTCGGCGCGTTGGTCCCCAGCGCCAACGCCGACGCCCCGCACAGCACCGCGTCGGTATGGAACATCTCCGTGCGCTCCAGCACCGCACGGTCAGGCTCGCCCCGCTCCCCCCGGTCGCCGTTCATGAACCCGATCGCGAATTGCCCCAGCCCCAGCGCTTGATTGCTATCCGCGGGAAGAACCACGCGTGTCGTGTCGGTCGGCATGTCCCGTGCCCTCGTTCCGCGCGGCGTCCGGAACCCTCTCCCTCGCGCCGCCGCGGGCCCAGAGCGTATCCGCCCCCTCCACGCCCGGACGCCTCCCCGCCCCCCGCTCAGCACCCCGCGACGAATCCCGCGACGAAGTCCTCGAAATCCGCCCCGTCCACCACGTTGTCGTGGTTGATGTCCGCCGCCGGGTCGTTCGCGAAAAACGCGTTCAGAAATTCGAAATAATCCGTGTCGTCCAGCGATCCGTCGTAGTTCGCGTCGTTGGGACACGCCGGCAGCGTGATCCGGAATCCCGACGAACGCCCCTGCGGATCCCGGCCCCACCCCACGATCACCGACCCGTCCCCGCTCACGCCCGTGATGTTGGTCAGCGCCCAACCCGCGACCGCGTGAACCCCCAAGGCGGTCAGCCGCGCCTGAAGGTCATACATGCCGTACCGGTGATACCACGCGAACCCGGTGTTCGCCGCGCCCACGCGGCTCGTGCCCACCACCACGCGCCCGTCCGCGTTGCACGCCGTCGCGGCGCTCGCCCGGCCGGTCGGATTGGGCAGCGCCCCGAGGTCCTGGATTTGACCGTCCACCCACCGCGACGCCCGGCTCCCCCCCGTTGTCACACCCCATCCCACCACCACCGATCCGTCCCCGCTGATGCCCTCCGCGGCGCTGTTCATGCTCGGCCCGCCCAACCCGCCCAGCGTCGTGAATCCCCCGGCCAGCGTCCACCGGAAGGCCTCCAGCCGGCACGTCCCCGACCGCGAATACCCCACCAGCACCGATCCGTCATCGCTCAGGTCCATGCCATAGCTGCGGTCCGTCTCCCCCGCGCACGCGTTGGGCAGCTCCCCGAGCACCACCATGCCCTGCGCGGCGGTCCAGAGGAACACCTGGCTCGCCGATCGCGTGCCCTGGGATGTGCTCAGCGTGCCGTAGGCGACCCCCGCGAGCACCGTGCCGTCACGGTTCACCGCGTACGGGATCGACCCCGTGACGTTGGACGGCAGCCCCGTGAGCGCCTTGAGCCCGTCCGATGCCGTCCACCGGAACGCTGTGTATCCGCCCGTCGTCCGCGTCAACGAGCCGACGATCACCGATCCGTCCTCGTTCACGTCGTACGCCGTCCCCGAGGCGTGCCCGGTCAGAAAACCCAGCGACGCGAACCCGGCCCCCGCGGTCCAGCGCACCGGCTCGTATCGACCCTGCGCCGTGTTGAGTGCGCTCCCCACGATCACCCTCCCGTCGCGCGAAATCCCCTGGACGCTGGACGCCACCGTGGAGCCGCCCCCCAGCGAACCAAGAGCCTCAAATCCCGGCGCCTGTTGCGCCAACGACGCCGTGGCGCACAAAAGCACCCAAACCGCCGCCGGCACGAATGACCGCATGGTGAGCTCCCGGACAGGAAAGGGGTTGCACGCGACACCGTCGTCACGTGGAGCCGGTCCATCCTACTTCAACGGCTTCCCCGGCCCGCCGCGACACGCCGCCCCACTTCGCGGCGGCCGTTTCACGATTCGGGAACACACCCGCATCGCGCGAACCTATGTTCATGGGGCGTGCGTTCGTGGTGGAGCATCGGTGCAGCGGCTGTGACCTGAACGCACCGTCAACGAACGCTCGTCGCGCGCACCCGCGCTCATCCGGGCTCACCCCTCAGGACCAGCTCCGCGACGTCCCGCAACCGCTCCACGATGTGCGCAGCGCCCGCCGACCTCAGCTGCTCCGCCCGATGCGTCGTCGTGATACCGATCGGCCTCATCCCGGCCGCCGCCGCCGCCTCGATCCCCGCCGGCGCGTCTTCCACCACCACGCACGATCCGGCGGGCACCTCCAACCGCTCCGCGGCCAGCAGGAACACGTCCGGCGCGGGCTTGCCCCGCTTCACCTGCGAGCCGTCCACCGCCGCCCGGAAGAACGCCCGCAGCCCTCCCGCGTCCAGAATCAGGTCCACGTTCGCGCGCGGCGCCGAGGACCCGACCGCCATCCGCACCCCCGCCCCACGCAATTCCGCCAGCAACTCCCGCAGCCCCGGCGCCAGCGGCACGTCCGCCCGAACGAGGTCCCGGAACGCCCGCTCCTTCTCCTCCGCGATCCGCTCGGCCTCGACCGATGAGACACCGGCGCCGAACATCACGCGGACGCAGTCCGCGTTGACGCGCCCGAAGCAGGACAGGAACACCTCGTGCGCGATCGCCACCCCGCGCGATTCCCCGGCCGCACGCCATGCCCGCCAGTGCGCGTCCTCCGTCAACACCATCACCCCGTCCATGTCGAAGATCACGCCCCGCGGCGCGCCCCCCGCCGCGACCGGCCCGCTCACGACGCCCCCAGCGAGAGCGTCGGAGCGATCGGCGCGTCCGTCACCGCGCGCACGCCCGCGAACGGCAGCCGCGGCGTGAACAGACCCGGCGTCTCTTGCGTCGCGTGGTGCACGCCGATCCCGAAGTAATTCCCCAACGCCTCCCACAGCACGTTCCCCACATGCCCCTGCGTGATCGCCACGTGATGCGGGAAATGCCTCAGCAGCACGTCGCGGTACAGGCGCTGCAGGCCCGGGACACGGCACCAGCCGTAACACCCGAACGTCACCGCCGGGTTGTCCTCGATGCGGCCCTCCGCCACCACCGCCCGCATCGCGCCCGTCGGGTCCTGCGTCACGCGGCACAGCGTCACCGGGTTCGGTCTGGCCGTGAACTCGATCGTCCCCTCCGAATCCTCGTACTTCGCAGCCCCGCTGCTCGCGATGATCTCCTGCACCCCGATCCGCACCGGCGTCTTCGCGAACGCGGCGGGGAAGACCCCGCAGTGCCACACGTTCACGAGCTCGTCGTCGTCGTTGTGCAGGTTGTTCCAGTCGGCCAGCCCCGCCGGCGAATCGCTCGCCAGCAGGCACGCGTGCATCGACAGCGTGCCCATGATGTCCGCCTCGCACGCGCTGGGCACCCCCTCGTCCCCGAACCGGCTCATCGTCGTGCACGAGCACACCCCGTAGTTCGCCTGGATGCTCGTCCAGCACTGGATCGCGAACGCGTCGATGGCGTGTTCACGCCCCCACCGCCGAAGGAACAGCTCCAGCTTCGCCGACCGCGTCACCGACATCTGCCTGATCCGAGATGTGTCCGCGTACCCCCGGATGCTCGCCTCCACCTTCGCCAGGTCCGGGTCGTCGTCCGGGATCCTGTTCGCGCCCCCGAACACCTCCGACAGATCCAGCGTCACCACCGTCGGCCCCATCAACTGCAGCTGCTTCTCGTTGTAGCGGCACGTCCAGAACGCGTCCGGTCGCGCCCCGATCTGCCCGTACCGCGCATGGCGGAGGCCATGCACCACCCGGCAGATCCGCACGAACCAGTCCAGGTCCGCCGCGAAGCTCGGATCGCTCGGGTAGCAGATCGGCCGTTGCGCGGCGGTGTACGGCGCGCCGATCTGCCGCAGCACCTCGCCGATCGAGAGCAGCCCGCAGAACGCGTCCCGGCGCTTCGTCGCCATCGTCAGACGCTCTTCCTCCTGGCACCCGTAGATCATGATCGGCACGTTCAGCGCCGCTTTCTTCACGCACCACGCCACACCCTGCTCCTCACCGAAATTCACCGCACCCACGAGGATGCCATGCACCCCCTCGCGCCGGAACATCTCCGCGGCCAGCTCCGCCTCCTGCCTGGTCTCCACACACCCGACCTTGGTCTGCGTCGCGTCAGGAACCACCACCTCGATCCCCAGCCCCCGCATCACCGCGATCGTCTGGTCCCGCATCGACGCCGCCAGCTCCTTCGAAAAGAACCCCCGGTTGCTCGGCAGGAATCCGACCTTCACGCTCGTCGCCTTCCGCATGGGTTCCTCCAGAAAAGCCCCGATATCGATCACCGGTTCAATGACGCCGCCGCTCCGGCGCGCCGCACACCGACGCGTCCGGATGGTACATTGTGCCTCGGCCCGCACACCGGAGCGTCCGCTCCCACGTTCCGGGCGAGGAGCGCGAACCATGAGACGCGTCATCGGGTACCTGCTCGCCGCCACGTTGCTCGGACTCGCGTCGTGCGAGCGCCCCGCCGCGCCAAGCTCAACTCCCGCCCCCACCGCGGGCTCCCCGGTGAAGCCGACCCCGGCGCCGTCCGCGGCCAAGCTCGTCGTCGGCTTCAGCCAGATCGGCGCCGAGTCCGCCTGGCGCTCCGCCAACACCGCCTCCATCAAGGACGAAGCGGCCCGGCGCGGCGTCGATCTCAAGTTCTCCGACGCCCAGGGCGACCAGGAGAATCAGGTCCGCGCGATCCGCTCCTTCATCCAGCAGAGGGTCGATGCCATCGCGTTCGCCCCCAAGACCGAAGACGGCTGGCAGGCCGTGCTCGAAGAAGCTCACAAGGCCGGCATCCCCGTCATCCTGACCGACCGCCTCGTCAAGGTCGACAACCCCGACCTCTACACCACGTTCATCGGCTCTGATTTCGTCGAGGAGGGCCGCCGCGCCGCGGAATGGCTCGCCAAGGCGACCTCCGGCAACGCCGTCATCGCGGAGCTGCAAGGCACGCCGGGCTCGGCGCCCGCCATCGATCGCAAAAAGGGCTTCGAGGCCGAAATCGCCAAGCACCCCGGCATGAGCATCATCAAGAGTCAGTCCGGCAACTTCGAACGCGCCAAGGGCAAGGAAGTCTGCGAGGCCTTCCTCCGCTCACCCGAAGGGCCGAAGCTCACCGCGCTCTACGCCCACAACGACGACATGGCCCTCGGCGCGATCCAGGCCATCGAGTCCGCCGGACGCCGGCCCGGACGCGACATCCTCATCGTCTCGATCGACGGCGTACGCGACGCCTTCCAGGCCATGCTCGACGGCACGCTCAATTGCTCCGTCGAGTGCAATCCACTCCTCGGGCCGCAGCTCTTCGACACCATCGAACGCGTCAAACGCGGCGAGAAGGTCCCCAAGCACATCCAGACCGAGGAGGGCGTGTACGACCAGAGCCGCGTGACCGCGGAGGTCGTCAAGGCCCGCCGGTACTGAGCCGGGCCGCACCGTGCCCTCCCCACTCCGGGACGCCGCGAACCCGCAAACACCGCCGACGCCGCCGACGGACCGCTTGCCCGCCGCGCCCGCGCTGACCGCTGACGGCCTGGAGGTCGCGTTCCCGGGCGTGCGCGCCCTCGATCGCGCCGGCCTCGAACTTCTCCCCGGCGAGATCCACGCCCTGATGGGCGAGAACGGCGCCGGCAAGAGCACGCTCATCAAGGTGCTCAGCGGCCTGCTGCGGCCGGACCACGGTCGGGTGCGCGTCGGCGGTCGCGCCGTGACGCTCCACGGACTCGCGGACGCCGAGCACGCCGGCATCAGCACCGTCTTCCAGGAAATCGACCTCATCCCGACCATGAGCGTCGCGGACAACCTGATCCTCGGGCGGGAACCGACCCGCGCCGGCTGGATCCGCGCGCGCGCGTCCCGCCTCCGCGCCCGCGCCGCGCTGGCCCGCGTCGGCCTCGACCTCGACCCCGCCATCGGGCTGGCGCAGCTCCCCATCGCCGTCCGCCAGCTCGTCGCCATCGCCCGCGCGCTGGACATCCGCGCCCGAATCCTCATCCTCGACGAGCCCACCTCCGCCCTCTCGCCCCGCGAGACGGACGGCCTGTTCCACTTGCTCCGCCGGCTCCGGCGGGAGGGCGTGGCCGTGCTCATGGTCACGCACGCGCTCGCCCAGGCGTACGAGATCGCCGACCGCATCACCGTGCTCCGCAACGGCGCCCACGTCGGCACATGGCTCACCCCCGACCTCCCCCGCCTCGCCCTGATCCAGGCCATGACCGGCCACGCCCAGCCCGCCAGTCCCGCGGCGGCCCCGCCCGCCCCGACCGCGCCCCGACCCGATTCGACATCCGCCCCGCCCGCGCTCGAGGTCCGCGCACTCGGGCGCCGACGCGCCGTCCGCCCCACGGACTTCTCGCTCCGCCGCGGAGAATCGCTCGGGATCGCCGGTCTGCTCGGCTCGGGCCGGTCGGAACTGGTCCGACTCCTCTTCGGCGCCGATCGTCCCGACACCGGCCGGGTCTTCACCCACGGGCGTCCGGTCGCGCCGGGCTCCGTTCCCGCCGCGATCGAGGCCGGCATGGCCATGACGCCCGAGGACCGGCGCGCCCAGGGGCTCATGCTCGACCTGTCCGTGCGCGACAACATCCTGCTCGCCCTCCACGCCCGGCGCGGGCTGACTCGGCCGCTCCGGCCTCGTGAGCGGGACAGGCTGGTCCGGCACTACATCGATTCGCTCCGCATCCGCACCCCCGACGCCGAGACCCCCGTCGGCTCGCTCTCGGGAGGGAACCAGCAGAAAGTCCTGCTCGCACGCTGGCTCGCCCTCCAACCCACGGTGCTCATCCTCGATGAGCCGACCCGGGGCATCGACGTCGGAGCCCGCGCCGAGATCGAATCGCTCATCGCGTCCCTGCGCGACCGCGGCCTCGCGGTCGTGCTCGTGTCCTCCGAGCTCGACGAGATCGCCCGCCTCTGCACCCGCGCACTGGTGCTGCGCGACCGCGCCCGCGTCGGCGAATGTACGGGAACGGCGTGCACCGAATCGGCCCTGCTCGCGATGATCGCCGGAGACTCGCCCCCCGCCGCGGGAGCACGCCCGTGACCAGCCGCGATCCCTCGCCCCGCCCCCGCCCGCTGCCGGCGCCCGTCTGGCCCGCCCTGGGCATCCTCACGCTCATCGTCTTCAACGCGCTCTCCGATACGCTCGCCCCGAGCGGGCCGGGGCTCCTCGGACCCGGCGCCTTCCTCCACGTCGCCGTCGTCGACGGCGCCCCCGCCGGCGCGCTCATCGACATCCTGCATTACGGCGGCGCCATCGCCATCCTCGCCCTCGGCATGGCCCCCGTCATCGCCACGCGCGGCGTGGACCTCTCCGTCGGGGCCGTCATGGCCATCGCCGCCGCCGCCGCCGCGCGGCTCAGCATCGCCGGCACGCCGGGCGTTCCCGCCCTGGCGGGGGCGCTCGCCGTCGCCGGCGCGTGCGGGCTCTGGAACGGCGTCCTCGTCGTCACGCTCCGCCTGCAACCGTTCGTCGCCACGCTGGTGCTGATGGTCGCCGGTCGCGGCCTGGCCCAGATGCTCACCGGCGGGCAGATCCTGACTTTCCACGATCCCCTCCTCGAGTATCTCGACCAGGGTCGCCCGGGCTGGCTGCCGATGCCGATGCCCTTCCTGCTCGGCGCGGCGCTGCTCGTCCTCACGTGCCTCGCCACCCGCCGCGCTCCGCTCGGGCTGCTCATCGAATCCGTGGGATCCAACCCCGAGGCGGCGCGGCTCTCGGGCGTGCGCGCGGGACCGCTGGTGGTGGGCTGCTACGTCTGGTGCGCGGCCTGCGCCGGCCTCGCCGGGCTGATCGCCGGCGCCGGCATCAAGGCCGCGGATCCGTTCAACACCGGCCGCAACGCCGAACTCGCCGCGATCTTCGCGGTCGTGGTCGGCGGGACCTCCCTCCTGGGCGGACGCTTCAGTCTTGCCGGCGCCTTCGTCGGCGGGATGCTCATGCAGGGCCTGACCACCACCATGTACGCCCGCGACATCCGCTCGGACGTTGCCCCGCTCCCGCAGGCGTTGCTCATCCTGACGATCTGCGCGGCGGGCGCGCCCCGCGCGCGCGCCCTCGCCCGCCGCCTTGCCGGCCGCCCCAGGGGGACCGCGTGAACGTCCTCTCCTCCCAGCACCGGCTCCCGCCGCTCGCGGCGGGCGTCATCCTGCTCCTGCTGCTGGCCATCGGCGCGCTGCGCTTCGATCACTTTCTCACGCCCGCGAACCTCTCGAACCTGCCCGCGGACTACGCGTTCGTCACCATCGCCGCCGTCGGCGCGACGTTCGTGATCCTCTCCGGCGGAATCGACCTCTCCGTCGGATCGCTGGTGGCGTTCACGGCCGTTCTCGCGGCCCACCTTATCGCCGCGGGCTGGCACCCGCTCGCGGCGGCGGGCGTGTGCCTGCTCATCGGCACGACGCTCGGCGCGGCGATGGGAGGCCTGATCGTCGCCTTCGACCTGCCCCCGTTCATGGTCACGCTCGCGGGGATGTTCGGCCTGCGCGCCGCGGCGTTCCTGGTCCGCGACCAGAGCGTCGGTGTGTCGCACCCGTTCCTTGCCGCGCTGGCCCGTGACGGGGTGCTGCGCCTCCCGGGCGGGTTCGAGGCGCCGCCACGCTCCACGCTGATGCTCGCCGTCCTGCTCGCCGGCTGGGCCCTGGCGGCCCGGACCCGCTTCGGCCGCGGCGTGTACGCCCTGGGCGGGCACGAGCGATCCGCCCGCATGATGGGCGTGCCCATCGGTTTCACAAAGGTGCGCGTCTACGCGCTGGCGGGCGCATGCTCGACCCTCGCGGGGATCGTCCTCATGTTCGACACCCGGTCCGGCAACCCCGCCGCCGGCGCGGGCCTGGAGCTCGCGGTGATCGCCTCGGTCGTGGTCGGCGGCACGCTCCTCTCGGGCGGCGTGGGCTCTGTGCTCGGCACGCTCATCGGCGTGCTCATCTTGGGCGCCATCCGCATGCTCATCGACTTCGAGGGCACGCTCAGCGCGGCATGGACGAGCATCGCCACCGGCGTCCTGCTCCTGACCTTCGTGGCCCTGCAGCGGGCGCTGATCGTGTGGGCCGGCTGGCGGGCCCAGGCCGCGGCCGCCTCAGGAACATGGACACGCCGCGTCGAGGTGTAGAATCGCTCGCCGGGAACCCCCATGGTTCCCCGCACCCAGGGTGTAGCTCAGCTTGGTAGAGCGTCTGGTTTGGGTCCAGAAGGCCGGAGGTTCGAATCCTCTCACCCTGACTTTCAGGACAATCAAGACCCGCTCGATGTGCGCATCGAGCGGGTTTGTTGCATGCGTCAGCCAGACTCGAGAACCGGTTCAAGCGATCGCTCGTTTTCGAAGCACCGCACGCTCCACAATGCAATCCGTTGCTGAATCGCGGCCGCGGGAGTTCACATCCTGTCACGCGCTCCGCGTCGCGCGTTCCGACGCGCGACATCATCCCCGACGACCGCCGGGACGGGGCGTGGAAGCCGGGCGCCCTCAGTCGCCCTCGCGCGTGAACTCAAACCGCCGGGGGGTGCCGCCCCTGGTTTGGCCGATCGTGGCGATCAGGCCACCCTCGGCCGAGAGTTCGTACACAATGCGCTTCGGGTAGTCGTGGCGGGGATTCTCGAAAACCGCCCGCGTTGCGCCCGTCTCGGTGAGCACGAACTCGGTCGGCTGTGCGCCGCCGGGCTGCGCGATGTAGACCAGCCCGTCGTCACGCTCGACGATGCGTAGGTACTCGAACGCGACCATCTTGCCGCTCGTGTTGATCGTGCGCGACACGGCGAGCATCGCGCCGCCCAGCGGCGGGCTCCAGCGCTCCTCGATCGACGACCCCGAGCTCCTCCTCCCCACCCACGCGTGCGCCAGCCACGCCAGGTCGCCGATCGTGGCCTTGGCCGGCGCGGGCATCGCGATGTCCTCCGCGTGGCGGTAGACCCCGACCGCTTCCGGCCCCGAGGACGGCTCGACCGCAACCCGCACGAGCAACCCGTCGGCCGTAACGCGGAAGCTCCTCCGGATCATCCGGATCGACCCTTCGGGCGCGCCCGCCGGACGCTCGAACGCGACCTCGTACTCGAACGTGCCGTCCTTCCACGAGCCGCGGTACCGAGAGATGGTCTTGGGTTCGGTGACCTCCGTCTTCGAGCCGTCGAGCGCGATGCGCACGTCCTTGTGCCCCGAGCCGTGGCCGTTCAGGACGACCGCGCCGTCTTCGACGCGCATCGAGAACCTCGATGCCATGGGAGGCCCCAACTGCTCGAGGCCGCGACCCTCCGTGCGGTCCTCGACGAAGATCCACTCGCCGTCCAGGTCGCCCAACCCGTCGGGCTGCGTCCGGGGAACGCTCGATGCCAGCGCCGTCAGGGACACGCCGAGGGTTGCGAGAAGTGCGGCCGCGATGGCCGGCCAAGTCCGCGACAGCATTGGAGAATCTCCGATTGAGTGCGCGAATTCCCGAAGCGGTGCCAACCGCAAGGTGGGTTGCTTCGCCTCAACCGCCCTGGCGAGCCGGCTGGCGAAAGCGATCCCCCGGGGGCCAAAATTGCCATACGCGCGATGGGGTCGATGCGCATTGTAATCCATCCGCCGAGCGTTGATCGGTTCGCGGGCCTCCCCCGGCGTTTCGAGCCCGTACGCGTTCCGGCGCTCGGCCCCGGCACGAGTGTTGAACGACTCGATCACGGCATGGTCCGTCGGCTTGCCCGGTCGGCCGAAGTGCCGTGTCAACTCGTGCGAGAGGCCCACGCATCCAGCCCCCTCGGCGCGAACTCCGGGCCGCGCCCCCCCCGAGATCGTCACGGTCCGCGCACGACACGCGCCCATCGGCCGACGCGGCGTCGAGCAGCCGGGAACGGCCTGCGCGCACGCGGCGTACCGCCGCGCTCGCGAACCGGACGATCAGGGAGTATTCGACGGAAGCGAGGTCGAGGACGCACCTTGCTTCTGAGATGCTGGGGCCACGTCGGTCCGCACCGACACCCGGATTCGCACGGTCTCCCCGGCGCCGCTCAACAACTCGATCCCGAACACCGACGGCGTGCCGTCGATCCAGGGAAGACTCGCCGAACCGCCGACGCGCACCACGCCGGGCGTGTTCCAGACGGCCCCCGCGTCGTCCCACTGGTTGCCCCCGTTGGCGCGGAGGAGCCGCACGGCCCTGCGACCCCAATCACCCGGATCGACGCCCGGGACCGTCAACGCGCCGTAGATGGCCGGGTCCTCCACGACGTGCCAGATCGCCACGCCGTCGGCCGCGAGCCCCGGTCCCGCGGCGCCGGCGCCCGCGTCGAACGACGTGCCGCGCAGCCGGTTCTCGACGATGAAATACTCCCCGGGGCCGCGGGCCCGGTCGTACAGCACCAGCGCCTCGTTGTGGCGCTCCACATCCCTGAGGTCGAACTCACCCGGACCGCCGACGACGGTGGTCGTGAGCCAGCCCAGCTTGAGCTTCTCGTACGGGTCAAGATGGGTGGTCGTGTACGAGCGGTCCATGATCGACAGATCGCCGGGCGCGTACGTCCACGCCGAGGAGAAGTACATGTCCGGCGCGCCCAGCATCAGGTGCGCGAGCTCGTGGCACAGCACCCCGAGGTTGACCGGCGAACCGACATACGCCTCCGTCACGTACGGGATGACGACCCCGTCCACGGTGAGCGGTTCCCACGCCGGCACCTCCCGGCCCGCCGGCTGCCGCATCGTTCCGAATGTCCCCATCTGCGGGATGATGACCAGCACGGCGAGTTCCGTTGGTTGCAGCGTGCCGTCATGGTCCGTATCGAACGCGGCGAAGTCGAGATTCTCGTCGGCCTTGCGCACGGCCTCGGCCCACTTCTCGACATGCCCGGTCACGAACCCGTTCCCGTCGGTGTCCCCCGGATCCGCCCCCCAGTACCGATCCTCTTTGAAGTCCGCGTCGCGCCACGCCAGGGGCATCGCTCGCTCAATCGTGAACCGGCCGCCCGAATTCTCCGACAGCCACGACGCCACGGACGGCCCCGACCCGTACAGCTTCTCGTCCAACTCGGCGGCGGGAGGTGCGGGATGCTCCGGCCGGTGCGGATCCCACAGGATTGTCAGGAGCGGCACCCGACCGGCCCGGGTTGACATCTTCTCGCCGCAGATCGCGCCCCCGAAGTCCGGCGCCGCGACCGGATCGGACGGCGCGGCCGGGGGCACGTGACTCGTCCAGCCCGCCCCTGCCGCAATCCACAGCGCGCCGGCCATGACGCCGCCCGGCACATGACGCTTTCCCGCGCTTCGAGTGTTCACCTCATGCCTCCGTGTTCGGCTTCGATCGTTCAACTGGAATTGCCCCGCTGACCCACACTTCTCACACGCCATGCACCGACGACGAGAACTCCTCATTCTCGCGCAGCCTCGGCGCGGCGAGACTCGCGCGGCCCGACCGGACCATCCAGTTCCGCATTCTACTCGCACACGCTCAGGGCCGTGATTGACCGATCACGATCGGCACGTACCCGACCTCCAGCCCGCGCGGCGGCGTCACGAGCAGGGCCGGGTCGAGCGTCGCCAGCGTCCCGCGCCCCGGCGGAGCCATGTAGTCGCGATCGATCGGCCACGATGCGTGGATCTTCTCCACCAGAGCCTGCAGCTTCGCCCGCTTCTCCTCGCTCCACTTGAATTGCTGGAACGAGGGCTGATCGACGAAACGGTACCACGAGTAGACCACCACGGATCCGTCCGCGAGCCCGACCGTGAAGGGCCCGGACCTCGGGCCGGGCGTCGCCCATGCGCCGGCCGCGGGGGACGTGTAGGGGGCGCCCGGGCCCGCCAACCCAAACTCCCGCGCCGCCAGGTTTGTCTCGGCGGGCACATCCGAGGCCGCGACCGCCACATTGACCTCCCCGTCGTGCCTGAAGTACTGAGGGAACGTGCCCCGAGGGCTTGGGCCTCCGTCGGGCCACGCGATCCCCCACACGTTCCCCTCGAACGTCATGCTCTTCAGGGTCTGATCGATGCCCGTGATTTCCCTGCCCGCCTGTTCGTAGCGGGTCGGGACCGCTCGCAGCGTGGGCTTCCAGGAACCCCTCTCGTCGAATCGTCCGGTGCACGCCGGGCCCCCGTCACGCCAGGACCTGAAGGCATCGAACACCGCGGCCCTGGAGAAATACGTCACGTCTTGCACCAGCAGGCTCCGCCCGTGCGCATCGACCGGGAAACGCAACGCCGGGATCTTCGAGTACCGCACGCCCCGGGCATCGGTGCTGTCCAGGCGCGGCACGGTGTTGATCTCCATCGCGCCCCCGCCCATGGTGCCCGGGCGCGCATCCAGGCCGCGCCCATGCAGGAACGGATAGGAGAAGATCGCGCCGACCTTGCTCCAGGTCTCGGGGATGTAGTACGCGATCGGGCCCTTGAAATTGGCCGCGCTCAGAAAGCACGTCCAGCTCTGCTCGCCCGTGGGCGGATCATCCGATGTCGCCTCGGTGAACGGCAGCGCCATCCACGCGTAGCCGAGAAACTCGCCGTTGGGGCTCCCCCGGAACGGCAGCCCATCGGGCGGGATCAGCAGGCGATTGCTGAGCTGGGCGATGCTCAGCCGATGGTCGGGCAGCGCCTCGTTGCTGGAAAAAAACGACCAGCCCGGCGAGCCGACCTCGTAGTCGTAGCACTGCGGCGTCGCGTTCATGCTGAACTTCGGCGGACCATGACGGAAGTGGTTCCCCGCCCAGTACCCAAGCCCGCCCTCGACCGTCTGGAACACGCTGTCCCACGTGGGGCCGCGCTCCGGCCACGTGCGTGCCAGCGTGCCCTCGGGCGCCAGCGGGCGGTCCCTGTTGTCCGAGTTGTCCGGCAAGATCCACGTGCTGGCCAGGCCGATCTGGAGATCGGCGATCGGCCGGTCGATCAGGGGCCAGACGGCGGAGTAGAAACCCATGCCCGCGCCGTAATCGGATCCGGCCGGAGGGCGGCTCGCCTCGAAGCCGATGTAGCCGTGCAGCCCCTCGGAATGGGACGTGACCCTGCCCGTTCCCGAGCCCGCGACCTCGACCTGCGCCCCGCACGCCGAGGTCAGCAGAACCGAGGCAACCACCCGGGCGGATACGCGCATCATGCAATCGCTTCCTTCTGCCGCGCGCTCCCGCCCGCCCCGAAAGAGCGAGCGAACCGCGGCGTGAGCCCCGCCATCCCGCGCCAGAGCCTATTCGCCCCGCCACCGTCGTGCGGGAGAACCGCCGGCCCGAGGCCGCCGCGCGTTCGATTCCCTGCCCCGCGCCCGCGACGGCGTACCGTCACACCGATCCGCCCTCGTCCCGAATGGCCCGTCCGGCCCGCCCACCAGCGCCCGCTCGGTGCAGGAGTTCCCCGTGAAACCACTGATCACCGCGTGCGGGCTCGCCTGTCTCATCAGCGGCTGCGCATCCACCGCGACCTCGGATTCCGCGCGCCGCCGCACCCCGGGAGACCCCGCCATGAGGCTCGGGTACTTTTCGGTCGGCTTGGTCGTCAGCGACATCGCCGCGTCCCGCGCCTTTTATGAGTCGCTCGGCTTCGAGATGGTCGCGGGTGACCAGTCCAGGAACTGGGTCGTCCTTCAAAATGAGAATGCCAGGATCGGCCTCTTCCAGGGCATCCTCGAGCGGAACACGCTTACCTTCAACCCCGGCCGGGACGCTAACAACGCCGCCCTGCCGGACTTCACGGACGTCCGCGACCTTCAGAAATCCCTCAAGTCCCGCGGCATCACGCCCTACTCCCCCATCCCCGCCGCCGACGAGTCCGCCACCGGCCCGACCTGCTTCACGCTCACCGATCCCGACGGCCACCAGATCCTCATCGATCAGCGCGTCCCGAGCCCGAAAAAGAACTGACCCGCGGACGCATCCCCCACCCCGGCTCGCGCACGATCAACGCGGCCCGTTCGCCTTGGTGCGCTCGAGCAGCCGGGCGATCGATTGCTTCAACGCCGCCGCCGCCGCGTCGATCGCCGAGTAATAGTCCGCGGCCTGCTCCTCCACCCGAAGCGTGCCCAGCCCCGGCGGGGTCACGACGATCGCGCACCGCTTGTCGATCCCGCCCTTGGGGCCATTCAGGTCCGTCAGACGCACGTCGATCGTGCACGGCGCGTCTCGCAGACGTCCCGCCGCGCCCGTCACCCGCGTCACGATGTACGCGTGCTGCGCCGCGCTGGTTTTGATAGCCCCGTCCAGGATCCGGATTTCCATGATTCGCCTCCATTCCACGAGTCGATCCGTGCGCAGTACGCCCGCCCCGTCCGCGTGTTCTCCGGACACGCTTGGCCGGAATGCACCGCCTTCTCAACCGCCGCGCCCCGGCTACCATCGGCCCACGCTTCCTGTTGGGGAGTAGCCGCCCGCCGATGCGGGTGCGACGGGTCGTCAACACGGGTGGAACGTCTCTCGCTCCGCCCCGGCCCGTCTGAGGCTCCGGGCACGGTCGCTCACCAGCGCCGACCCGGGCCCCCGGCGAGACCAACATTCTGCCGCGCCCAGCGCCGCGCGCCCGCCCATCCAGCGCGGGCCCTGGATGTGACCGCCCCATGAACCAACTGCTGCTCCTCGCCTCCGCCGCGGCCTCAAACCCCGCCGACCTGCGCGTCTGGGTCTACCTCGCCTTCATCGGCCTCGTCGTCGTGTTCCTGGCCCTGGACCTGGGCGTCTTTCACCGCGAGGCCCACGAGGTCGCCATGAAAGAGGCGATCACCTGGTCCGTCATCTGGCTCGCGTGCGGCCTCGCGTTCAGCGGGTTCGTCTACCTCGCGTACGAGCGCCACTGGCTCGGCCTCGGGTTGGAAACGGCCAAGTACAACGCGATCGAGGCGATCAAGTCCGGCGCCCCGCTCATCGTCTCCGGCGAGGTGCGCGGCCTCGAAGCCGCCAAGCAATACCTGGTCGGCTACGTCGTCGAGAAGTCCCTGGCGATGGACAACATCTTCGTCATCGCACTCATCTTCTCCTACTTCGCCGTGCCCGCCAAGTACCAGCACCGCGTCCTCTTCTGGGGCATCATCGGGGCCCTCGTGCTCCGCGGCGGGATGATCTTCCTCGGCGCCGGCCTCATCCTGAAGTACCAGTGGATCCTCATCATCTTCGGAGCGTTCCTGATCCTCACGGCACTCAAGATGGCGCTCATCAAGGGCAACGACGACGTCTCGCAGAACATGGCGGTGCGCGTGTGCCGCAAGTTCTTCCGCGTGACCGACTTCTACGACGGCCAGCGCTTCTTCACCCGGCGCACGCTCAAGCCCACGTACCGCAAGGACGCCCGCGGCAAGGACGTCATGGACCCCCCGCCGCCCGGGTCGCTCAGCGCCAGGTGGGCCATCACGCCCCTCTTCCTGGCCCTGATCCTGGTCGAGATCACCGACCTGGTCTTCGCCGTGGACTCGATCCCGGCCATCTTCGCGATCACCCCGGACCCGTTCATCGTGTTCACCAGCAACATCTTCGCCATCCTCGGGCTCCGCGCCCTGTACTTCTGCCTCGCGGCCCTGATCAGCAAATTCCGCTTCCTCAAGCCGGCGCTGATCCTGATCCTCGCGTTCGTCGGCGTGAAGCTGCTGCTGCTCAGCGTGCCGCCGTACCTCGACGTGATCGGCTTGACCCGGGCCGACCCGATCAAGATCGACACCACGCTGTCGCTCATCGTCGTGGTCGGGACCCTCGCGCTGGCCACGCTGCTCAGCGTCGCCGTCCCCGCACGGACGAATCAGGGCGAGCAACCCCTGCCCGGGCGCCCGGCCGCCTGAACCGCGCGCCGGCGACGGCCCGTCGCGACGCCGGGCGATCCACGCACGAACCCCGAGGCCGTAAGGAGCAAGGCAGCACACCATGCGAAAGAACTCCCCGCGCGTGCGCGAGCTCGTCGAGTCGGCGGCCTTCAACGCCGTGATCGTCGCCGTCATCCTCCTGAACGCGGCCCTCATCGGGATCGGCACCTACCTGTCCGACGAGGCGACGCTCCGCGTCATCGCGGCGATCGAGACCGCCTGCGTCGGCGTCTACCTCGTGGAGATCGCCCTGCGGTTCATCGCCCGCGACTCCACCCCGGCGTTCTTCCGCGACGGCTGGAACATCTTCGACCTCGTGATCGTCGTCGCGGCGCTCATCCCCGCGTCCAACGGCGTCGGGCCCGTGCTCCGGGTGCTCCGCGTCTTCCGCGTGCTCCGGCTCGTCAAGGCGATCCCGGAGCTCCGGCTGATCGTCACCGTGCTCCTCCGCTCCGTCGCCAGCATGAAATACGTGGCGCTCCTCGCCGCGATCCTCTTCTACGTCTACGCCGTCATCGGCGTGAAGCTCTTCGGCGCACCCGGCCACCCCATGCGGCCCTACTTCGCCAGCGTCCACGAGGCGTGCTTCACGCTCTTCCGCATCCTCACCGGCGACGACTGGACCCAGATGCGCTACGAACTCGCGCAGGCCGGCCACCCCCTCGCCGC
Source organism: Phycisphaerae bacterium (assembly GCA_016794925.1). Lineage (GTDB taxonomy): Bacteria > Planctomycetota > Phycisphaerae > Phycisphaerales > UBA1924 > JAEUIW01. The sequence continues at coordinate 286,530 of JAEUIW010000001.1, read as the reverse complement.
GTTCACCGCCTTCCAGGTCTCCTGGATCGTGGTCGCCACCTTCCTGCTCGTCAACCTGATCGTCGGCGCCGTCATCAACAACTACCAGAAGGTGCAGGACATCGAAACCCACCGCTCCCGCGCCCCCGACACCAGCGAGCAGCGCCTGCGAGAACTGGTGCAGGAACTCGACGCGATCCTCAGCTCCCGATCGAGCCGGCCGCACGCGCCGACGGACCCCGCCCCGCCCCGCTCCGCCGGCGCGTGACCGGCGCCGCGGCACGCCGAGCGCCACCGCTCCGATCCCGTGCCCACGCACCACCCCGAGACGCCCATGCCGAACCCCGCCGCCCCCATGCCACGAGCCGCCACCATGCTGGACCGCGTCGAGCGCATCGGCAATTCCCTGCCCGAGCCCGCGCTCCTCTTCGCGCTGCTGGCCGCCCTCGTGGTGGCGCTGTCGGCGATCGGCTCGGCCGCCGGCTGGAAGGTCCAGCCCGTCGTGCCGCGCGTGGCGCTCACCCCGCAACTCGACCCGTCGGGCCGGCCCGTTCTCGATGCCGCGGGAAGCCCCCGGATGACCCCGAAGCTCGACGCCCGCGGCAGACCCGAGGTGGTCCTCGTCGGTCAGACCGACACGGACGGCGCCCCGGTCGAGTTGCGGCCCCGCAGCCTGCTCACCGGCGACGGGCTCTACTGGATGCTCGCCTCGATGGTGCGCAACTTCACCGGCCTCCCCGCGCTGGGACTCGTCTTCGTGTCCATGCTGGGGATCGGACTGGCCGAGAAATTCGGGCTCTTCAGCGCGCTCATGCGCGGGCTCGCGCTCATGACGCCGCGCCGCCTCCTCACGCCCATGATCGTGTGCATCGGGGCCAACGCCTCCGTGGCCTCCGACGCGGGTTACGTCATCCTGCCGCCCCTGGCCGCCGCCCTCTATCTCGCCGTCGGACGCTCGCCCATCGCCGGACTCGCCGCCGCGTTCGCGGGCGTCGCGGGCGGCTTCGGCGCCGGCGTGTTCCCCACCGCGGCGGACGGGTTCCTCGCGGGCGTGGCCACCCAGGCGGCCCACATCATCGATCCCGTGCACCGCCCCGTCGATGCCACGCACAACATCTACTTCAAGTCGGTCAGCGCGCTGGTCATCACCCTGGCCGGGTGGTTCGTGACCGACCGGATCGTCGAGCCGCGACTGCAGCGACAGACGCCCGTGCACGCCGGCGATACGTCCGTCATCGCCGACCTGGCCCTCAAGCCGATCGAGAAGCGAGGCCTGCTGGCCGCCGGGGCGGTCGCCGCCGTCGTTCTCGCGGCCTTCGCCTGCGCCATGCTCATCCCGAGCGCCCCGCTCCACGGGACCGGGCAGCCGACGCTCGCCAGTGGCGCTCCGGCCCCGGGCGAACGCGCCGGCGAACGCTGGTCGCAGGTCATCGTGCCGATGATCTTCCTGACCTTCCTGCTCCCGGGCATGGCCTTCGGACTGGTCACCGGCGTGCTCCGCAGGCAGGCAGATTTCATCGAGGCGATCTACCACGGCATCCGCACCATCGTGCCCGTGCTGGCCATCGCTTTCTTCATGGGGCAGTTCGTCAACTACTTCCAGTACACGGGCCTCGACCGCATGCTCGCCTACGCCGGAGGGTCGCTCCTGGTGCGGGCCGACCTTCCCGTGCCGCTGCTCATCCTGCTCTTCGTGCTGCTGGTCGTGCTCGGCGACTTCGCCATGAGCGGCATGCTCAGCAAGTTCGGCGTGCTGGCCCCGATCTTCATCCCCATGTTCATGATGGTGGGCATGAGCCCGGAACTCACCACGGCGGCGTACCGCATCGGCGACAGCGTCGTGAACATCATCACGCCCCTGAACAGCTATTTGCTCATCATCCTGGTGGCGCTGCAGAAGTACAAGCCGGGCGCCGGCCTGGGCAGCCTGATCTCGCTCATGCTCCCCTACTCCCTGGTCTTCGGCCTGGTCTGGACGGGCTTCCTGCTGGCGTGGTACGCCTCCGGGCTGCCGCTGGGCACCGATGCGCCCCTGCACTACGTGCCCGGCACGTGATCGCGCCCGACGGAGGACACGCGGGGCGCCGGGCGCGGCGGGCCCCGGCCGGGTCAAGGCTGGAGCGTGCGGGCCGCCGCGAACAGGTACAGCGGGATCCCGACCCCGATGTTGAAGGGGAACGTCACCGCCAGCGCCAGCGGGATGAAGATGCCCGGGTTCGCCCGGGGTATCACGAGCCGAACCGCGGCGGGAACGGCGATGTAGCTCGCCGACCCCGCGAGCACCATGAGCAGCACCCCGTCGCCGACGCGCAGCCCCGCGGCCCATGCCGCGACGAGCGCCACCGCGGCCCCGATCGGCGGGGCCACGAGCCCGAACGCGATCAGCCTCGCCCCGGCCCGTCGGAGGTCACCCAGTCGGCGGGCCGCCAGCAGGCCGAGGTCCAGCAGGAAGAACACCAGCACGCCGCTGAACAGGTCCGTGCAGAGCGGCTTGAACGCCTGGTACCCCCGCTCGCCCGTCACCATCCCGATGACCATCGAGCCCAGGAGCAGCAGGACCGGGCCGTTGAGCAGGGCCTCGTGGAGCAGCTTGCCCCACGCGGTTCGGCCCACCCGCTCGTCGCGCGCGCACGAGTTCAGCAGCAGCACCGCGATCACGATCGCGGGGCTCTCCATCAGCGCCATGCAGGCGACCATGTGGCCCCCGTACGCGATGCCCTGGGTCGTGAGGACCGTGCACGCGGTGACGAAGGTGACCGCGGAGATGGAGCCGTAGCTCGCGGCGACCGCGGCCGCGTCGGGCGCGGCGATCCACCGGCGCAGCAGGAAGAACACCGCGACGGGCGTGAGGCACGCGAGCGCGACCGCGATCCCGAGCGCGGCCAGGGCGTCGGAACCGAGCCCGCCGTGCACGAGCTTCACGCCGCCCTGGAACCCGATCGACCAGAGCAGATAGAGCGAGAGGAGCTTGGTGACCGCCTTGGGGATGGCGAGGGTGCTGCGGGCGAGGGTCGCGAACATCCCGAGGAAGAAGAACAGCACCGGGGGGCTGGCCCCGAGCACGTTGGTCACGCTCGACAGGCCGCTGGAAAGATCGGGTGTTCCCGTCATCACACGGACCCCTTGTGCGGAGACCCGGCGGATGCACGTCCGCGCCGCCGCGGACCGGCGCGGGGCCCTCGAGCCGGCGTCGCCCTGATCTCCCCCGGTCGCCGGCGACTCGCGGTGCGCGAATCAGGGGCGTGGGCGCATGATACACGAGCTCGAAATCGCGTGTCATCGCGGGGGCGCACCCGCGCGCGCCGCCCGGCGCGGCGGGGTCACGGGCGGGCGTCCGTGCGAACGGCCTCCATCACCGGGTCGCGTCCGGCGAAGTAATCCGCGGCGCGCATTTCCGCGACGATCGCGGGCCGGATCGGGATCGGGTTCCGCGGGTCATCGCGGACGACGGAGCCGTACATCACCGTGAGTCCGGAGCGCGGGAGCGTGAACGAGCGCACCTCTCCGAACGACCCGATCGGCTGGCCGGGCGTCTCGCCGACCAGGACGGCGTCGGCGAACCGCTGGAGGTCCAGCGCGTTGGTGATGCCGGACGAGAACGTCGCGGGGCCGATCAGCGCGTACACCCTGCGGGACGTCGGAGCGGCCTCGACCCAGCCGCGCAGGGCCGCGATCAGCGGGTGGAGGAGGCCGGAGTTGCCGCCGGCGTTGTGGCGCAGATCGACGGCCACCTTGCGGACGCCGGTGGACGCGAGCTCGCGGGAGACCTCCTCGGACCATGCGGCCACGGTCTTGCCGGGGGCGTCGGCGCAACGGTCGTACCGGCAATACAGGATCGCGTCCTCGGGGAGCGTCTGGTGCCAGCACCACTCGGGCCTGGACTGGCGGCCGAGCGGCAGGGTGATCCGCGCCGGGTCGGGCGCGAACTTGCCGGGCACTCCGACGCTCGGCCCCACGGACTCGATCGTGATCTCCCGGGGCCGGGGGTCGGCGGCGTCGGGGCCGCCTTCCACCCTCAGCGTGACGGCCCCGACGGCCGGGATGATCCCCGCGCCGTACAGGACCTGATCGTACTTGAGGAACCGCGCCGTGGTGTCGCGCGCGGCGGTCTCGGTCTCGCTGGCGGCGATAGCGCGGATGCGCTCCGATGCCTCCGCCATCGTCATCGACCCCACCCCGACCACCCGAGCGCCGAGGGCATCGGCGAACGCGTTGGGCGCCGCGGTGATGAACACGCCGTCGGCGAGCGCGACGAACTGGACCGGGATGCGGGTCTCGCACGGGGGCTTCCCGGTCTCGAGCACGACCTGGGTGTGACCGTCCCCGATGCTCGCCGCGAGGCGGCGCAGGCCGAGCAGCATTTTCAGGTCGTCGATGGTCTCGGCTTCAGCCCGGAGCGCGTCCGCCAGGGCCTGAAACTCCGCGCGGCTGATGCGCACGAACGGGTCGGCGTGCCGCTCGATGAGCCCGTCGTGGAGGGCCTCGATATCGGCCCTGCGATCGGCGGTTCGCGCGTCCGGCGCCGCGTCCGTCCGGGTGACGTGGTCGTCCACGGGCTGCAACACTCCGCAGCCGACGGCCGGGCCCAACGCCACGAGGCTGGAAATCGCCAGCGCGAGCCGGGATGTACGCGAGTTGGGCGTGCTCATTGGTGGGTCTGTCGGATATCGGGCGGGCTCGTTTCGGCCACGCATGGGCGACCACGCTCGCGGGCCCGGGCGTGCGCCATGAATCCCCCGTCGGGCGCGGCTCGCGATGGGCGGGCCGCGGCACGCATGGATCGGGCTCACGTCGCGGCCCGAGCGCAGCATAGCGGTACGGAATCGGCGTCGGGGGCACGCGGCGCAACGCCGGGCGCCGGGGCCGATGTCGCCCGCACGCTCGGGGAATCGTCCCGTTCGCGTGCGATCGCCCGGGCTCGTTCGTGGTCGCCCGGTGGCAGGCTCCGACTGCCGCGCCCGGGCACAGACGCCCGTGGGAACTTGGAATTCCCGGTCCGTCCGGCCGCCGCGGTCACCGGCGCGTCCCGCCCGTTCCGCGAGAAGCCGGGCGGCCGGAGGATCCGCGGCGACTCGGCGAAGTGCAGGGTGATTATCCCGAACGAGCCCAGCAACATCGGGCCCTTCCAAGGAACGATCGAGATGACCCGCCTGAGGTTGAACTCCGGCCGGGATTGGAGACTCCGCACCTTGGCCGGCTTCGGGATCGGGCACGAGGTCCGGCGGATGCGCGCATGCCGGTGGCATGCTCTGACATGCTCCGCCGACGAATCCGCGTTGGGGCCCGGGAGGCTGTGGCTCCGGGATCCCGATGGGAATCCGATTCTGTTCGGCCCGTTCGCACCCGGCTTCGCTGATTCTCCCGCTCGGGTGTGCCGTTCGGCCGTCCTCGGAGTGCGGGTTCGCCGCGGGCGGTGGCGGGATGGGTGTGACGCGTGCGAGGCGGAGGAGGAGGCATCCGGCGCGGCGGACGGTCTCGCGGGCGCGGCGGCGTTGCTCGTGCTCGCGGGGGGAGTTGGCGCGGACGGGGACGTGGGTTTCCTCGTCGATGTGGTTGTCGAGGCTGATGACGATGGTGCGGACGACGGAGGGGAGGAAGCCCGCCGCGACCTGGCGGGTGCGGCGGAGGATGGCGGACTCGATGGCGTCGAGCTGGCGGCGGATGTCGGGGCGGGTCATCCAGAGGGTGAGTGCCGCGACGGAGGTGCCGTGGTTCTCGGCGACGTCGCGGAGCGTGATGTCGGGATTGCTCAGGTCGGCGATGACGAGCTCGGATTGATCCGGCGCGGGCGCGAACGCGTTGAACATGACCCCACCCCCCCTCGTGTCAGAATTGGTTGCGTGGCGTGGATTCCGCTGGTTTTCCCCTGGTGTGTGCCGCGGATGCGGGTTGCGTGCTGAGCCGGCCGCGGAGAGTCACTTCTGGTGATGATTCGACCGCTGCGTGTTTATACGGATATTGTACAGTAATTGTTTGGCGTATGCAAGGGTATTCTTGAGATTATCGTAAATCGTGTGGTGGCAGGAGGTTGCGCTGTGGATTGGGGGTGGGAAGAGGGGAATGGGCAATGGGGAATGGGCAATGGGGAATGGGGAATGGGCAATGGGGAATGGGGAATGGGCAATGGGGAATGGGGAATGGGGAATGGGGAATGGGGAGTGGGCAATGGGGAATGGGGAATGGGGAGTGGGCAATGGGGAGTGGGCAATGGGGAGTGGGGAATGGGCAATGGGAGATGGGGGGTGGGTGATGGGGGTGGGGGGTGGGGGGTGGGGGGTGGGGTATTCGGTTGTCCGCGCTGCGGCGGGTTGTTCGAGAGGTTCGGGAGCGACGCACGGATGCGTTCGTGCTGACGCGGCTGGGCACCGCCGCGTGGATGAGGAACTCCTCCGCCCCTGCCGGGGCGGGTGTGTTGAATTCGGTTGGTGTCCACGGGTTGCGCGGCGCCCGCGCAGACGCGGGCGGCGCTGCACCCGTGGCGAGGTGCCCGGCGCCCCGTTGGGGCGAAGAGCGGCACGCTGGGGCGAGGCCGCGATGCGCGTTGTTCTTGTCCTACGCCGGGATGGGTGCGGAAAAGGGTGGAAGCGTTGCGAAACCCCTTCCCGCACCGGCAGACCATTCCCGTCCGAGCCTCTCGATGACGTGAGCGATCTGTTGTTGCGGTACACTCGCCCCCCATGAAGAGCAGCGCCACCACCGTGAAGGACTACCTCGCCTCGCTGCCGGAGGACCGGCGCGCGGGGATCGAGGCGGTGCGAAACGTGATCCTCAAGAACCTGGACAAGGATTACGAGGAGTGCATGCTCTACGGGATGATCGGCTACGCCGTGCCGCACCGGGTGTGGCCGCTGGGGTACCACTGCGATCCCAAGAAGCCGCTGATCATGTGCTCGCTGGCGAGCCAGAAAAACGCCATGACGGTGTACCTGATGAGCGTGTACAGCGACATGACGGAGCGGGCGTGGTTCCAGAAGGCGTGGGCCAAGACGGGCAAGAGGCTGGACATGGGCGGGTGCTGCATCCGGTTCAAGCGGCTGGAGGATGCCGCGCTGGACGTGATCGGCGAGGCGGTGCGGCGGACGCCCGCCAAGGCGTATGTCGAGAACTACGTCAGAATCTTGGCGAGCACGGGGCGCGGGCCGGATGGGAAGAAGTTGAAGGTGGAGGGGAGAGCGAAGAAGACGGCGAAGAAGGCCACAAAGAGGGCAGCCGCGAAGAAGCAGGCGCGAGGGGCGGCGAAGCGGTGAGGGGTTCCGGGTGCGGGTGCGTTTTCCCGGCGTTGCGCGAGGGTGACCGGCGGCGTCCGTGGCGAGGCACCCGGTCCAATCGCCGGGTCAGTCCAGCACAAAGTCCGCGATCTCGAGGGGAAGGAAACGGTCGGTCTCCTCACCCATGCGGAAGCCCAGGCAGCGGAAGCCGGATTTTTCGAGGATATGCCGCGAGGGTGCGTTGGCGCGGGCGATGGTGGCGCGCAGGGGGCGGCGCGGTTCCTGGGCGAGGAACAGCGGGAGCGCACGCGAGGCGATGCGCTTGCCCCAGTGCGGGCGCGCGATCCAGTAGCCGACGCAGTCGTGCCCGTCGGCCTGAAAACGGGCGATGGTGCCGACGATTTCGGGTTGACCCTCGGCGCGGGGAGCGTCGATCTCGATCACGCGCGCGTTGACGCCCGGGTCGGCGAGGTTGCGTTCCCACGCGGCGAGGAACACCTCGCGCGTGCGGGGCTTGGTCCCGGCCATGGCGTTGGATTCCGGATCGGTCTGGATCTCGAAGAGCGCGGGAAGATCGCGGGGCTCGACGGGGCGGAGGCGGATGTCGGGTTCCTCGCGACGGGGCATCGGAGATGGTAGTGGCCGGGGCGCGGCGATGACGCACCACGGCAACGGCGTGGCCCCCCCCCCCCCCCCCCCACCCCCACCCCCACCCCCACCCCCCCCGCCGAAACGCATGTGGACGCGCGAGCGGCCTGCGCGTGATGGGGGGAGTGGGGTCTTCCTCGGCACTCCGCGGCACGGGGCGGTCATGGTCGAAGGGGCGCGGGGGTCAGGTGAACGGGACGGGGCACGAGAGACTGCCGGCGTACATCCCGGACCGATCGAAGCAGCACGGGCGGCGCTTGCCCTTGGCGAGCATGTCGCAGGCGGTCGCGATCCGCCTGACGCGCGTCTCGGGCCGCTTGGGGGAGGTGATCCAGTGAATGAAATCCCGGCGCGCGACGGGTGTGATGTCGGACCACGCCGCGCGCACCGTTCCCGGCGCGGCCGCGAGCGCCTTGCGCAGGTCGGCGGGGACGGCGGGCTCGGGCTCCTGGTCGGGGCCGAGCGGGACGATTTCCAGCGCAACGACGTCGCCGGCCTTGACGACGGGCCCCGCCGCGGCGCGCAGCTTGCGGTCCACCTTGAGCCAGTGGCCGCCCTTGCCGTCGGGCTCGAGCGTGGCCCGGAAAGGCGCGCCGTTGAGGGTGCCTTCGACGGACACCATGCCGCGCGAGGGGAGGCAGGCGCTCGCCCGCCGGGGCAGGATCAGGAAAGTCCACCCCGGACCCGCCGCGGCGTGCTTGGTGGTGCGCGGGGTCGTGGGCGGGGCGGGCGGGGCGGGCCTGAAGAGCGTCGCGGTGAAGCGGATCGTGGGCGCGGAGCCTGATTCGGCGCGCGGGCGTTTCGCGGTGGCGCGCTTCATGGGGTCGGTGGCGGCGCGTTGGCCGCGGGGGCCGGCCTGAAGCCATCGAAGCGGAGAAAATTCTTGACGTCGTCGTCGGTGGGGGCGCTGGATTCCCACGCGGCGCGGTAGAGCGCGGCGAGCATGGCGGAGGCGTCGGTGAGGCGTTCGGTGATGAACTCCTTGCCGCGGAGCTCGCGGAGACCGCCGTCTTTTTCGAGGGCGTAGAGGGGCTCGACCTTGTCGAAGGAGCGGCGGATGTGGGCGCGGCAGTCGTCCCAGGGGTCGGCGGCGGCGACGGCGCGGTCCGTGCCCGGGGCGCGGGGATCGGCCTTGAGGGCGTCGTAGGTGAGGTTGTGCAGTTCGAGCACCTTGCCGTCGATGTAGGCGTGAACGGAGCGCTCGGTGGTGTAGCCGGCGGGGTTGGGCCCGACCCAGCCGTGATGGTGGCGGGTGGTGTGGAGCGGCTGGGCGGCGTCGCCGACAAAGTGGCTGAGGATGCCCATGTGGTACTCGACGTTGGCGCGGGCCTGGGCGACCTGGTCGGCGCGGGCGGGGTCGTTCAGGCGTTCGAGGATGCGGAGGGTGTAGAAGGACGCGCGGAGCTTGGCGTAGTGCTCGGCGATGGAGTAGGGCAGGTAACCGGGCCACTCCTTGGAGCGCTCGGGATCCTTGCGCTCGTCGTATTCCTCGACGCCCTCGGGGTGGACGTGCTTGGCGACGGCCATGGCGCGGAGATACTCGTATCGGAAGCGAGGAAGCGAATCGAAGGTGAGGCCGAATTGATCGAGCTTCTCGATGTCGATGTAGTGGTCCGGGGAATTCTCGTGATCGAGCATGGGGTCGCGGGGGCCGCGCCAGTGATCGGGCTCGGTGGACTGGTAGGCCACACGGGCGCGGCTGGCGTCGTCGCGGAGCCATGCCGGCATGGAGCCGGAGAGCCCGTCGAGGGCGAGGAGCGTGATGAGACGGTGGCCGTGGGCGTCCCAGCCGGGCGCGGCCGAGACGGCGAGCGCGACGAATGCCGCGGCGAGGGTAAGACGGGAACGGGAGCGGTGCATGGGTGACGGTAGGGACGGGGGCGGGGCGCGGGGCCGGTCAGGACATGGTCAGGCCGCCGTCGACGCAGATGGTCTGCCCGGTGAGGTAGCCGGCCTCGTCGCTGGAGACATAGGCAACGGCGGCGGCGATGTCGTCGGCGACGCCGAGGCGTTTGACGGCCATCATCGCGAGGATGCCGTCCTTGACGGGCTGGGGGAGACTCGCGGTCATGTCGGTGTCGATAAAGCCTGGGGCGATGACGTTGCAGGTGACGCCCTTGCCGCCGAGTTCGCGGGCGATGGTCTTGCTGAAGCCGATGAGGCCGGCCTTGGCGGCGGCGTAGTTGGCCTGTCCGGCGTTGCCGACGACGCCGCTGGTGGAACCGATGTTGACGATGCGTCCGAAGCGGTTCTTCATCATGGCGCGGGCGGCGGCGCGGGTGGCGACGAAGACGCTGGTGAGGTTGGTGCGGAGGACCACGTCCCAGTCCTCGTCGGTCATGCGGAGCACGAGGCCGTCCTTGGTGATGCCGGCGTTGTTGACGAGGATGTCGAGGCGGCCGAACTCCTCGGCGACGGACTCGACCACGGCGGCGAGCGCGGCGCCGTCGGCGACGTCCACGGCACGGACGGAGGCCTTGCCCCCCACGCCCCTGCCCCCACCGGCCTGCTCGATCTGATGCTTGAGGTCGTTGAGCGGGCCCTCGGAACGGCTCACGAGCACGACGTGCCGGCCCTCGCGGGCCAGGCGGAGCGCGACGGCGCGACCGATGCCGCGGCTGGCGCCGGTGACGAGGGCGACGCGCGTGACGGCGGGGGTGACGGGTTCGGTTGTGGGCGTGCTGGACAAGGGGATCCTCCGGGCGCCGGGGGCGTGGGGACGGGGGACGGGTCGCGTGCGAGCGGGCGGAGCTCAGCCGCCGCCGGGCGACTTGGTGGGGATGTTGATGGGCCCGCCGGGCGTGTTCTTGCGGATGGTGCCGTCGTCGCCCTTCTTGATGGCCTGCTCGACGACCTTGGGATCGATGCCGGCGTCCTTGGCGGCCTTTTTGGCGGCCTCGATCACGTCGTCGCTCATGGAGGCCTTCATGTCGGCGCCGAGGTCCTCCTTGTCGAAGTCGGCGGCACGGCGGAGCATGGCCGAGGTGGTGGGCATGGAGCCGAAGATCCAGCTCGATCCGGTGGGGCGGGCGGCCCAGCCCATGACGTAGGCGCCGGCGGGGTCCTGAACGGCGAGCGCCACCATGGCGCCGGAGTCACCCATGGGCTGGACGCGGACGACGCGGACGACCTCGATGGGCATGGTTGCGCGGCGCCAGTCGTCGCCGGCAGTGATCTGGTCGAGGATGGCCTGGGCGGGGCGGTCGAGCATGGCGCGGAGGCGGGCGGAGTCGCCGCGGGCGATGGAATCGGCGAGCTGGATGACGGCACGCGCGAGGCCCTCGTCGCCGGGGGCGCGTTCGGCGGGGAACTGCACGCGCGCATCGGCCTTGAGCTCCTGGGCGAGCGCATCGACGGCGACGGGAGGGGGCTCCTCGACCTTGGGAGGGGCGGGGGGCGGGGCCGGAGGCTTGGGTGGCGTGGGCGGTTTCTTGTCGCAGGCCGACAGGGCAAGGGCGAGGGCCAGCGGGAGGATCCGTTTTCCGAGCTCACGCGGGTTCATCATGGCTCTCCACTTTGATGTTCTTGTCGATGCGCCGCATCAGGCCGGCGAGGGTGCGTCCGGGGGCGACCTCGTGCCAGGGAGCGGCGGGGTGATTGGCCGCCAACCAGGCGCCGCACTCGGCCCAGCGCACGGCGCTCGTGAGCTGCTCGACGAGCAGGCGACGGATGGACGCGGCGTCCCGCCCATCGTGGGGCGTGCCGGTCACGTTCGAAAGGACCGCGGTCGAGGGGGCGCGGACCTCCGTGCGCTCCAGCGCGGCGGCGAGCGCGTCGGCGGCGGGGCGCATGATGGGAGAATGGAACGCGCCGGCGACGGCGAGGGGGGTGGCGCGGAGCCCCCTGGCCTGGGCCACGGCGAGGGCGCGCGCGCACGCGGCGCTGGAGCCGCTGAGGACGATCTGCCCGGGGGCGTTGAAATTAGCGCACACGAGCACGTCGGCGCCGCGGGCCTCCTCGCAGACCTCGCGGGCCTTGGGCTCGTCGGCGCCGATGAGCGCCACCATGCCGCTGTGGACGGCGGTGGCGGCGTCCTGCATGGCGCGGCCGCGGAGCGTGACGAGCTCCAGGCCGGCCTCGAACTCGAACGCGCCGGCGAGGTGGAGGGCGGTGTACTCGCCGAGGCTGAGCCCGGCGGCGGCGGCGAGGGGCTGGTCGTTGGGCGCCAGACCGCGGGAGGCGAGCCAGGCCCGCCAGGAAGCGACGCCCGCGACATAGAGCGCGGGCTGGCCGACATCGGTCTGGTTGAGACGTTCGGCGGGACCGTCCCAGCACAGCGTGGAGAGGCGGGCGCCGAGCCGCTCACCCAGGAGGCGATCGGCGGCATCGAAGACGGCCCGGGCTTCGGGCGCGGATTCGCACCAGCGGCGCGCCATGCCCACCGTCTGCGCGCCCTGGCCCGGACACAAGGTAACGATCGCGGCGGTCATCGGCGAATGGTACGCCGCGCACGAGCGCCCTACTCCGCCCTGGGAGCCGTCTCAGCCGCCCCGCGGATGCGTGCCGCCGGGGCGGGCGTCCGCGGTCACATGCGCCAGAGGCTGGTGGCCCAGGTGAGGCCCGCGCCGAAGGCGACGAACATGACGATCTGGCCCTCGCGCACGCGCCCGGCGCGGACGAGCTCATCGAGGCAGAGGGGAACGCTGCCGGCGGAGGTGTTGCCGACGCGGTCGATGTTGACGTAGACCTTGTGCTCGGGGATGCCGAATCGTTCGCGCGCGGACTCGATGATGCGGGCGTTGCTCTGGTGGCAGACGAACATGTCGACGTCGGCGACGGGGACGCCGGCCCGGGTGAGGGTCTCGTCGATCACGTCGCCGAACGTCTTGACGGCGAACTTGTAGATCTCGCGTCCGTTCATCTGGAGGCAGCCGGCGCGGGCGGTGGCGCGGTCGGCGTTGGGCGGGAAGTCGGCCTCCGACATGGGCCAGTAGAGGTTGTGCCAGGCGGAACCGTCGGCGCGGTTGACCTGAGCGAGGATGCCCTTGGAGGTGTCGTCGGTGGCGCGGAGGACCGCCGCGCCGGCCGCGTCCCCGAAGAGGATGCAGACGGCGCGGTTGGTGTAGTCCATGGTGGAGCTGATGGTGTCGACGCCGACGATGCCGATGGCGCGGTGGGTGCCGACCTTGATGAGGTCGTGGGCGAGGTTGAGGGAGTAGGTGAAGCCGCAGCAGGCGGCGCCGAGGTCGAAGGCGGGGCACTCGCCGGCGCCGAGCGCGGCCGCGACGCGGCAGGCGTTGGACGGGCAGCGCATCTCTCCGGAGATGGTGCCGACGATGAGCAGGTCGAGCTCGTCGGCACGCATGGCGGCGTGGTCGAGGGCGCGGCGCATGGCGTCGCGGGACAGGCTGAAGTTCGACTCCCCCTTGGAGTGATCGATCATGCGGCGCTCGCTGATGCCGGTGCGCTGCACGATCCAGTCATCGCTGGTCTCGACGATGGTGGAGAGGAGCTGGTTGGTGATGACCCTGGAGGGGAGGGCGGACCCGACGCCGGCGATCCTCACGCCGACCCGGGGCAGGGCGGGTGGCAGGACGGTCGCCGTGGTTCGGTCGGTGGTCATGGTTCGGACACTCGCGGGTCGGCGGCGCGGCCGGTCGGTTCAGGCGGCCGGGGCCTCGTGCTTGTGGAGCAGCGGGGCCATGGCCCGCTCCAGCGCGGCGAGGCGTGAGACGATGGCGTCGTTGACGCCGTGCTTGACGTAGGCCATGCTGTTGCGGATGGCGTTGCGGATGGTGCGGGCCTCGCTGGAGCCGTGCGCGATCATGCACACGCCGTTGACGCCCAGCAGGGGCGCGCCTCCGTACTCGTGGTAGTCGTTCTTGGCGTAGAAGGACTTGAAGACGGGCTCGAGGGCGACGGCGAGGGCGGGGTCGGCGGAGATGATCTCCTGGGTGAGGGCGCGGACGAGGCTGCGCGAGAGGCCCTCGGCCATCTTCAGCATGGTGTTGCCGACGAACCCGTCGGTGACGACCACGTCGGTGGCGCCCTCGAAGAAATCACGCCCCTCGATGAAGCCGACGTAGTTGAGGTCGGGGGTGGCGCGGAGCAGCTCGCTGGCGCCGCGGATGAGGTCGGTGCCCTTGGCTTCCTCGGCGCCGATGTTCATCATGGCGACGCGGGGGCGGGCGATGCCCAGCGCCTGGCGGGCGTAGGTCTCGGCCATCAGGCCGTACTGCCAGAGGTGCGAGGGGCGCGGCTCCGGGTTGGCGCCGGCGTCGCAGAGGATGACGGGCCCGCCGTGGAGATTCGGAAACGCGACCGCGATGCCGGGGCGGTGGACGCCGGGCAGGCGGCGCATGTGCATGGTGGCCGCGGAGACGCAGGCGCCGGTGTTGCCGGCGCTGAGGACGAAGTCGCAGCGGCGCTCGGCCTTCCTCGAGCCCAGCAGGGCCATGCGCACGATGGACGAGTCGCGCTTGGCCTTGACGGAGTCCACCGGGCTCTCGTCCATGCCGATGACTTCGGAGGCGTGCTCGATGGTGACCCGGGGATCGCGGACGCGGCGCTCGCTCAGGGCGTCGCCGATCTCGGCGCGCGGACCGACCAACACCAACTCGTCGGTCGGCTCCATCAGTTCGAGCGCGGCGAGACATCCCTTGAGGATCGCGTCGGGGGCGTGGTCGCCGCCCATCACGTCCACGGCCATCCGCATCGATCAGTCCTTGTTGATCCCGATCCCCAGCTTCGGAACGCTGATGCGCAGGCCGGGCCGGACGTACCCGGACTCCTTGCACGCGCGGTGGTGCATCTTGGGGTTTCCGCTGACGGGGCAGACCGTCGGGAGCGCGCCCTCGAGCGCATGGTGCGAACGACGACGACGCGTCCGCCCGTAGCTTTGCCGTTGTACAGGATTCATCTTCGGATTCCCTCAGGTTCCCAACGATCCCCTACCAAACGAGCCTGTAGAGTAGGCCGAGATGGAGGATCGGGTCAATCGGAGTCGGGAGCGCGGAACCGGTACGGGACTGAGCAGAATGGGGAATGGGGAATGGGGAATGGGGAATGGGGAATGGGGAATGGGGAATGGGCAATGGGGAATGGGGAATGGGCAATGGGCAATGGGCAATGGGGAATGGGCAATGGGCAATGGGCAATGGGCAATGGGCAATGGGGAATGGGCAATGGGGAATGGGCAATGGGCAATGGGGAATGGGGAATTGGGGAATGGGGAATGGGCAATAGGGTCGTGGGGTCGTGGGGTCGTGGGGTCGTGGGGTCGTGGGGAGGAGAATTCTGGACCCGGGCCGCGCGGCGGTTACACTTCCAGTCCAGCCGCGGCGGAGCCGGATCGGATCGCGATGCTCCGCCGGGGTTGGTGGGTTTCGGTCTTTCGGTCGCCTCCCTAGCTCAGTTGGTAGAGCAGCTGACTCTTAATCAGCGGGTCGAAGGTTCGAGTCCTTCGGGGGGCACTTTGATTTGAGCCCGTGTTTCGCGGGCTCTTTTCATTTTTGCTCCGAGTGTCCTCAGTGGCCGAATCCGACTTTGTGGCAGTTTTTGTGGCAGTTGTTCCGCCAGTCGTCGCGGCACGGAGCAGGGCCAGCAGCTTCGACCGCTGTTCGGTCTTGAGCTTGCCCCACAACTGCATGAGTTCACGAGCCTGAGCACCCCTTCCGACTTCCGCGAGCGATCGTGGTCGCCGTACTTCTTTGAGCCGGTAATATGCGGGTGTCGGTGGATCAACTCCCGGAACTTGTGTTCGGCGACGTACCTGAGCATGATTCCGCGAGGGCTCAGCGCGACACACCTGGCGAGTCTGACGGCGGACGTACGCCGTGTTCAGTGCGTTGGTCCGTCGGTAGCAGAGTACCGGCTGCCGGGTGAGTACCAATCGGTCGCACCAGCCCTACAACCGTCCGCAACTCACGACGTCTGCCACGAGCGACCCCGACAGGGAGCAAGAAGAACGGAAAATGCAACTTCGCACGCATCGCGTCGAGGGCCCTATGGCTTGGCTCACACGTTGCTGCGAAATCGTTCTGCGCCTCCACCTGACAGAATCATGAGGTAGTAGATTCTATTTGGGGCCACAGTTCCTGCAGCCGTCGATTCAAGAGGCGCATCAGAGCGATTGGTTGGACACTTGACCGCCGAGAAAGCGAACGCAGCTCGATGCACTCCCGCCATTCGTGCAGCAACATGCCCATGCTCCGCGGCGTGGCGAATAGAACCCCTTCGGGCACCGGTTCGAGCAGGCTGTCCGCCAGGTCCCCGGGCCCAACGGTGCACGCAAAACGGGGTGGATCGAATGCCTCGCACCCCATCGCCTGCAGGATCGCCACGACGGCTTCGGAGCAGAAGACTCCCTCATTGGCACGCGGCGCGGCAGCTCCTTCGATTTGATTCCGATGGCGTTGAAGTCGAGCGAGCAGCATCCGCGCAACCGGAGAGAGCCAGCCCGTTGTCTCGGCCAGTCGCTCGTAATTCGAATACACCTCAAAAAAATCACCGGTCAGATCGCTCAATTTGCTCGCAACGGACTCCGGTCCATGGGCCGCAATCCGAGCTGCCAATTCTGGATGTGCGAACAGATACGCTGACTTTGCATCCGGCAGCACGACCCAGGACCGGCCCAGCAAGAGACCGTCACCAAAGTACGTTGGAGGAGCCTCCGAACCGGCACCTGAGTCATCTGCTTCGAACAGCGTCCATAGGTTTCCTTGCTCACGCTCCACGAACATCCCCGCGTGTGACACGCGGCTGGCAGGGATGCGCTTCCGGTACTGATGTGACGCGATAATCTCGCTGATTTTCTTGTCGCTGTTGCTCAGCATGAGCAACACCATGCCCGGGCGCAGGACGTTCTGATCCAGAAAACACGCGGGCAGATCGAAGGATGAAACCTCGTTTTCCATGGCTTATCTTCAGGCTGGCATAGCGTCAGGCTCACGCGAAGCCAACTCTCACTTCACCGCACGCTGAGCATCAGGATCTGGGGCACGCCGCGGTTGCGGACGGTGAGGCGCACGCCGCGTTTCAGGTCCGCGGCGGCCACGGCGTCCATGAACTCGCGGGCGGTCGAGACGGACTTGGTCCCGACGTGCGTGACGACGGTGCCCGGGCGGATGCCGGCCATCTGGGAGACGCTGCCGCGCTCCACCTCGGTCACCACCACTCCCTTCGCCTGCTCGTCCCCGAGGTCGCGTGCGATGTCGGGCGTGACGGTCTGCACGGTGATGCCCAGCCGCGCCGCGGGCGCGACGGTGGTGGAGCCGTTCGCGGCGGCGCCCGCGTCGGTGATCTCGGCATCGGGCCGCGCGGCGACCTGGGCCGCGACGCGGACCGGCTTGCCCTCACGCATGACCGTCATGGCCACGTCGCGACCCGGGGAGGTAAGGCCGATCTGGGCCCGGAAGCTGTTGGCGTTGGGGACGGGCCGGCCCTCGATCTCGGTGACGATGTCGCCCTGCCTGAGCCCGGCCTTGTCGGCCGGGCTGCCCGACTCGACGCCGGCGACCAGCGCTCCCGCGCTGCCCGCGTACCCGAATTCGCGGGCGAGCTCCTCGGTCAGGTCCTGCGGCGTCACGCCGAGGTAGCCACGCTCGAACTTGCCCTTGGAAATGATCGAGTCCATCACGGCCTGGGCCATCTTGGAGGGCACGGCGAAGGCGATGCCGAGGTTACCGCCGGAGCGGGTGGTGATGGCGGCGTTGATTCCGATCACCTCGCCGCGAACGTTCAGGAGCGGCCCCCCGCTGTTGCCGGGGTTGATGGGCGCATCGGTCTGGATGAAGTCCTCGAGCTCGGCGACTCCCACGCGCGAGCGGCCCTTGGCGCTGACGATGCCCGTGGTCACGGTCTGCCCGAATCCGAACGGCGTGCCGATGGCCACGACCCACTCGCCGACGTTGATGGCGTCGGAGTCTCCGAGTTTCGCGGTCGGGAGCGTCTCGCTGGCATCGACCTTGATGACGGCGATGTCGGTCGCGGAGTCGCCGCCGATGGCGTGGGCCTTGAGCGTGCGGCCGTCGGAGAGCGTGACCTCGATGTCAACCGCATCGCTGACAACGTGGTTGCTGGTGAGCACGAAGCCGTCCGGGGCGATGATCACGCCCGAGCCCAGGCCCTCGACCTCGCGCGGCCGCGAGGGTGACCCGAACGAGAAGGGCATCATGTCGTCGCCGAAGAACCGGCGCATGAAATCCTCGTTGGGATCGGCGGGCTGTCGGCGCTGGCTCTGATTCCGGTCCTGGTTGTTGCGGTTCCAACGGTCTCGGTTGCCACCCCCCACGACCTTGCGCACGTCGATCTTGACAACGGCGGGGCCCACGTCCTTCGCGACCTTCTGAATCGCCGTGGAGAGGTCCACCGAGACGGGCGCCTGCGGAGGGGCCGGCGTCATGAGCGCCGAGGCCGACGCCGCGTGCACCACGCCCGCGATCACACCCAGAGCCGATGCCGACACGATTCTTCCCACGCGCATCTCGAACTCCTTGATGACGGATCGTTTCATTCGCCCGGGGCCGCCGGCTCGGGCACACGGGCCCGGGCGGCATCCATCGGACCGAGACGGTACGTCCCGGCACGGCCGTGGAGTTCGGCCGCGCGCCGGGCAAAAAGAAGACGGCGGGGCCGGGGGTGCCTGCGCCCGACCACGCCGTCCTTACGACCTGTATCCCATTCCGGCACCGTGTCGCCACCCGTCGGTTCAGCCCGCGGCGGCGACCACCACCTTGCGGGGCCGGGCCGCGGCGGCCTTGGGAAGCTCCACCACAAGGACGCCCGCGTCGAGCTTCGCCGTCACGCCCGCGGGATCGATTTCCTTGGTGAACCGGAGCGTGCGGGAGAACTCACCCTCAGGGCGTTCGCGGCGCAGGGTCGCGGCCCCCTCGATTTCGTGGGACGCCCGCTTGCCGGCGATCGTGACCTCTGCGCCGTGGACCGAGACATCCACATCCGCGAGGGCAAAGCCGGGAAGATCCGCCTCGATGCGGTAGCCGGCGTCCGATTCGGAGACGTCGATGGGCGGGTAAGCCCGATACGAGACACCCGGCTCGCCGAGCGCCTGCCGGAAGAGCCGGTCCACGTTCATGCCCAGGGGGACCATTTTCCAGCCGTTCTCAGTCGTGCAGCAACCGTTCATGTGTAACTCCCTTCGTGTGTGCCGCGGTCCCGGCTTGTGGCCGGGCCTGTCGGATTGAGCCGCCTCCACGTTCGTTACGACATGGATCAATCGGCGTGCCAGGCTGGAGCGGAACGTCCGCCCCGGTTACCAGGCCGCCATCGCGGTTCGGGCACGCCAAATCGGCAGTCGAAGGCTGCCGCCCTTCACCGGTGGCACCCCCGCGAAGTCCCGCTCCGCGGCGGGGCAGGCCGGTGATGGCACGGGGTGTGTAGTCTTCCGTGACCAGTGGGGGCCGTGCCATGGGTGTGAAATACCACGACTACTACCAGACGCTGGGATTGGCGCGCAGCGCGTCACAAGAAGAGATTCAGCGCGCCTACCGAACGTTGGCGCGGAAGTTCCACCCTGATGTGAGCAAGGAGGCGGGGGCGGACGCTCGATTCAAGGAAATCACCGAGGCGTACGAGGTCCTGCGGGACCCTGAGAAACGCAAGCGGTATGACGAGCTCGGGAGCAACTGGAAAGCGGGCCAGGAGGTGCCCTTTGGGCGCGCGTCGCGCGCGCGTGCCGGGCAGACAAGCGGCGCGCCATTCGCGGCCGGCGATGCGGGCGACTTCTCTGATTTCTTTGAGTCGATATTCGGAGGTGCATCTCCGTTTGGCGCCGGGTTTTCAGGCATGCCGCGCAGCGGGGGGCCGCGGCGGGGACGCACCCATCAGGCCGAACTGGTGCTCTCAGTAGAGGAGGCGTACGCGGGAACGCGTCGATCGTTCTCATTGCGAAGTGAACAGGACTCCGCCGGCGACAAGTCGTACACGGTGACGATCCCGCCCCGTACCGTGCACGGCGCGACGATCCGGCTCGCGGGTCAGGGCGATCGGGGACACGGGGGCGCGGCGGCGGGCGACCTGCTGCTGACCATCCGACTGGAATCGAGCTCGCGATTCCGTTTTGATCCTGACGCGCCCGGGGACGTGGTCGCGACGCTTGATCTTGAGCCTTGGGAGGCCGCGTTGGGGACCAAGCGGGAGATCCCGTTGCTGGAAGGGAGCGCCACGCTGAACATCCCGGCCGGGAGCAACAGCGGCCAGCGGCTGCGGCTGAAATCGAAGGGGCTGCCCACTCGTTCGGGTGGATTCGGGGACCTGATTGTGGAATTGCGGATCGTGATTTCGAAGGAACTGAGCGCCGAGGAACGTGCGCTGTATGAAGCGATGGCCAAGCTGAAACGCGCGAACCAGGCCGTCTGACAGCCGTACCGTTGGCGGTTCGCATTGTTCGGGGAGGACGCATGACAATGACACTGGCGATGCTGATGTGGGACCCGCTGTACTTCCTTTTCGTGGGGCCGGCGATGCTGCTGGCGCTGTGGGCTCAGTGGCGGGTGAAGTCCGCGTACCACGCGGCGCTGGAGGTGCCCTGCCGATCGGGATTCAGCGGCGCGGAGACCGCGCACATGATCCTGGAATCCGCGGGGATCAAGGGCGTACGCGTGGAGATGGTGGACGGGATGCTGTCGGACCACTACGACTCGAGGGCCAAGGTGCTGCGACTGAGCCCCGACGTGTACCACGGGCATTCGCTGGCCTCGATGGGCATCGCGGCGCACGAGGCGGGGCACGCGATCCAGGACAAGGAGGGGTACGCGCCGCTGGTGATCCGAAACGGGATCGTGCCGCTCGCGAGCGTCGGTTCGAATCTCTCGATCCTGATCCTGATGGCGGGGTTCGTGCTGAACCTGGCGGGCCTGGTGTGGGTGGGGATCGGGCTGTTCTCGACGGTCGTGGTGTTCCAACTGATCAATCTGCCCGTGGAATTCGACGCCTCGGCGCGGGCAAAGCGGTTGCTGCTGGGAGGGAGCATCGTGGCCCAGGACGAGGCGCCGGTGGTGCGGAATGTTCTTCGCGCCGCGGCGTGGACGTATGTCGCGGCCACCCTGACGGCCGTGCTGACCCTCGCCTACTACATCTTCAGGGCCACGGAACGACGCAACTGAGCGTGCGAGGGGTCAGGGCGGGTAGGCGAGCAGGATCTGCACGTCGCACACGTTCGTGCCCGTGGGGCCGGTCGTCACGTGGTCTCCGAGCGTATGGAAGAACCGATACGACTCGTGGTCCGCGAGCGCGCGGAACGGGTCCGATTGCAGAGCCCGCGCGCGCGACACCGTTTGGCCGGTGACGATCGCACCCGCGACGGGCGGCGCGGGAGCGAGACCGTCCACGCCGTCGGTGGCGAGCGAAACGAGGGCGACCCGTGGCGTTCCCGCCAGGGCGATCGCGGCGGCGAGCGCGAGCTCCTGATTCCGTCCACCGGGCGGAGGGGGGTGGCTCCCGGCGGTTGGTGCGATTGACACGGTGGTCTCACCTCCGGCGATGATTGCGAAGGAAGCGACCCCGCTGGCCCGGAGCGCGGCGGCTTCAGAGGCGAGCGAACGTCCGGCGTCCGCCGCCGGGCCGATCACGCGACGGCGGACGATCACGGTGCTGAATCCGATCTCGATCGCGGCCCGCGCGGCTGCCTCGACGGCGTCGTCGTTTGAAGCGATGATGGTGTTTCGGGCGTGAACCGGGCGCGGGGACCAGGGCGAACGGGCTCGGTCGCGAAGGAACTCCGAAACGGCCCGATGCCGGGTGGTCAGCGAGCGGCCTTCGAGGATCGCGAGCGCCTCCGCGGGGGAGGTGGGATTGGACGTGGTCGGCCCGGAGGCAATGTCTTGGAGCGGATCCCCGATGACGTCGGAGAGGATCAGGGAACGGACCGACACGCCGCGCGACTCGGCGAACTGGGCGAGCCCCCCACCCTTGAATCGTTCGAGGTTGCGTCGGATGCTGTTCAGCTCCCCGATCGGCGCACCGGCAAGAAGCAGGTCGCGCGTGAGGGCCGCGAGGTGCTCAACAGTGAGGGGAGCGCATGGCGCGCAAAGATGCGCCGAAGCCCCGCCGGAGAGGAGCACGAGCAGGCGGTCCCCCGGCCGCATGCCGTCGATCTCGCGCTCGGCGGCGGCGGTCGCGGCGACGTTCCTGGTCGTTGGCAGCGGGTGATCGACTGGGAACGTCGAGAACGAGGGGAGCGGGGGCACGTCGGGGAGAATCGACTCCGGGGCGAGGATCAGGCCTCGAACGGAGCCGGTGGGAACGGACGAAGCGACGGCGCGGGCCATCGCGAGCGAAGCCTTCCCTACCGCGAGCACGAGCGTGCGGCCGAGGAGAATTGAGTCCGGCGTCGCCGCGCGGAGCGCGGGAGCCGGATCGGCCGCGCATAGAAGGGCCCCGCGGATGGTGGTGAGGTGATCGTGGTGCGCATCGAACCGAGGAGATCCGGGCATGACGGTCACCCGCGCGGCGCGGCCGAGAGGCGCCGGAGCCGCTCGATGCCGGTCCGGATGGTCTCCGGTTTCTTGCAGAAGGCGAACCGGACGAGGGAACGGCCGAGTTCGGGTCGCTGATAGAACACGCTGGGAGGGATCGCCGCGACGCCGACCTCATCGATCAGGTGATTGCAGAACGCGAGGTCGTCCTCGAAGCCGAACGCGGAATGATCCGCCATGAGAAAGTAGGTCCCGGCGGGTGGGATCACGCGGAAGCCCACGCTGGTGAGGGCGGGGGCGAGTTCGCCGAGACGGGCTCGGTAGTCCGCCAGGAGCATCGGCACGTACTCCTGCTCGCGGCGGAGGGCCTCGGCCGCGGCGTGCTGGAGCGGGGTCGCGACGGCGAAGGTGAGGAACTGGTGGGCGGCGCGAACGGCGGCGGTGAGGCGAGGGGGCGCGACGGCCCAGCCGATCTTCCAGCCGGTGAGCGAGAAGGTCTTGCCGATCGACGAGAGGGTGATGGTGCGATCGGCCATGCCGGGGAGCGCGGCGAGGTGCAGGTGGGGCAGGGCGGGATCGAAGGTGAGGCGTTCGTACACCTCGTCGGTGATGGCGACGAGATCGTGCCTGAGGCAGCAGTCCGCGATGCGCTCGAGTTCGGCGCGGGCGAACACCTTGCCGGTGGGATTGTGCGGCGTGTTCAGGAGCAGGGCGCGGGTGCGGGGGGTGATCGCGGCGTGGAGCTCCGCCGGATCGAAGGCAAAGGCGCGGGGGGAGCCGCCCGAGGGCACAAGGGAAACGACGCGCGGCGCGGCGCCGGCCATCGCGACGCAGGCGCGATATGAGTCGTAGAAGGGTTCGAAGAGAACGATTTCATCGCCCGGGTTCAGCAGGCCGAGCACGGACGCGGCGATGGCCTCGGTGCAGCCGGCGGTGACGGTGACATCCGTGTCGGGATCGCAAGGGAGACCGGACGAGCGCGAGAAGCGATCGGCGATGGCGGCGCGGAGCGCGGGCACACCCGGCATCGGCGCGTATTGGTTGTGCTGCCCGCGGATGGCTTCGCGGGCGGCGTCCTTGACGAATTCGGGGCCTTCAAAGTCGGGGAAGCCCTGGGAGAGATTGATCGCGCCGCGCTCCTGGGCGCGGCGGGACATGATCGTGAAAATGGTGGTGCCGAACGGGGCCAGGGCGCGGGAGACCGGTTGGGTCATGGGCGTAGCGTAGCGGTCGGGGCGTGGGATTCGAACTCAGTCGCCCCGGCCTCGGCGTCGGCCGCCCTCTTCCTTCTTGGGTTCCGCGACCTTGAAGGTGAAGGGCGAGGCGTCGGCGGGGTTGGGGGTGTCGGGCGCGGTCCAGGGCACGCCGTTGCGGAGGTAGAGCCGCTGCTGCTCGGCGAGATTGAGGGGACGGGCGCCGAGACGTCCGAAGACGGCGATCTGGTGCCCGGATTCGTCTACGGCGCGATCTCGGTCGAGGGCCTTGGAGATGGCGAGCGCCGGGCCGTGCGTCCGGTACGAGGCGATGAGGCGCGGCTGGAGGGGGGGCGCGAAGCCCCGGAACTGCGGAGTGGAATCGGGCCCCATGAGCTGCAGCACCTTGAGGCCGGCGTCGCCGTCGGCGACGTACGCGTATAGCGAAGCGTTGGTCATGCCGACCTTGACGTCGCGACAATCGGTCAGCCCGACCTCCTTGCCCAGGGCGCGGAGGATGGCGGGCTTCTCGGGATTGGTGGCGTCGCAGATCACAAGGCCGCTCGGGCCCGCCGCGACGAAGGCGTAGGTGCGGGCGACGTAGACGCGACCGGCGTCGGGGATGCGGAGCGTGGCGTCGGGGAGCGGCCTGGGCGCCGCGGGGTTGGTGACGTCGAGCACCTTGAGGCCCTCGGCGTCGGTGACGAACGCGTAGCGGAACTGGATCGCGACGGCGCGAGGGCTGGAGAAGAAGTCGGTGCCGATGTGGGCGACGACCTTGGGATCGGTGGGTGTGTCGATATCGATGACGGTCAGGCCGGAGGCGCTGGTGGCGTAGAGGTGATGACCGGCGAGCGCGAGATGGGACATGCCGGCGAGCAGGCCCTTGGGGTTGAAGGCGGTCGAGCCGTCGGCGAGCACGGCACGCTCCAGGAAGTTGTTGGTGGGATCGCCGTCGAGGAGGGTGGCGACGAACGTAAGGATGAGGCCCTCGTCGCGATCGGCGATGTACAGATAGGCGTACAACGGGTGGATCGCCTGCTCCTGGTTCGCGTGCCAGGGCTGGGGAGGGTCGAGCATGATGGCGCGGGGCTTGGAGGGGTCGGTGCTCAGACGCGTGCGCGCCGGATCAACGGCCAGAGTCGAGGGGCTGGCGACGGCGACCGCGTACGACGTGTCGAAGCCGAGGTTCTGTCCGAGCGGTGAGACGGGGGATGAGACGATGCGCTCGGAGTAGCCCTTGTTATCGATGTTGGCGACGTCGTAGATGTGAAACCCCCCTTTGCCGCGGGCCGCGTAGAGGTACTCGCCCCGGAGCTGGAGGTCGAGGATCTCGTTGCCCTCGAAGAAGGCGCCGGCGTCGTGGTGGTGGGCTTCCTCGAGGCGTCGTCCGGAAGCGACGAAACGCGCGGCTTCATCGGGGTAGGCCAGCTCGTGGAGACGCGAGCCGTACACGGCCTGGGGCTCGTCGTGCTCGGTGACGGCGACGGCCTCGAGGCCCGCGGCGCCCTCGGCGACGTAGGCGTACCGGCCGAAGAAATTGACGAAGTTGGTGCCCTGGAGCAGGAGCTGCGCCATCCAGGCGTTGTTGTCGTTCGCGGGTGAGAGGTGACAATCGGTGCAGTTCTTGGTGGTGCCGGGTCCGCTCACGGCGTGCGGGAAATGCGGGTTGAAGGTCTGGCCGGAGTAGCCTTCCGCCGAAACGGTCTGCTGCTGGTGGTAGATCCACTCGCGGGCGGCGTTCTGGCTGGACACGAGAACGGCGGAAGAGGAGCGAACGGGAACGATCTTGGCACCCTTGACGGTCGAGTCGCGCCCGAGCATGTACACGTCGTCGCGGAGCACCTGGTAGTTGTACTGCGTGTAGTTGCGGGTGTACACGCTCTCGTTGTGGAGCATGGGCGTGCGCTGGTTGGCCTTCATGGGCAGATGGCAGCCGAAGCACGAGGTCATCCACGAAGTGTGGCAGGTGTAGCACTGCATGTCGGATTCGGCGTGCGCGAGGTCGGCCGCGGCCGCGGGTCCGGCGGGGAGGTCTCCCCACGCCAGCCCGCCGGAGGCGGTGCGGGATCGACGCACCGTCTTGGCGTAGCGCGACTGCCGGGCGGAGTCGGGATGCGCCCGGGCCCAGCCCGAATCCGGGTTGATCGTGTCGAGCGTCTGAACGACCGCCCACTCGACTTCGGGATCGAGGGCGGAGCGTTGGACGAGCACGCGGCCGGACTCGGTGTCCTTCCACGCGAAGCGCTTCTTCACGTTCTCGCCGGCACCGACCGTGTCCTTTCCGAGGTCACGGCCGCCCCCCTGCGCCGCGGGCCCGCTGGTCTTGAGCGTGGCGTACGCGGTGTAGGTGCCGTGGCAATCGGTGCAGGTGATCTCGATGGCGTTGCGCGCCTCCCCGTAGAGCTTCCCGGTGCCGTGGACGTCCTGCTTGAAATGGCAGTCCACGCAGTGCATGCCGCGCTCGAGGTGGATGTCCTTGAGATGGACGGCCTTGTCGAACTTGGAAGGGTCGTCGGGGTCGATCCGGGACCCGTCCCCCGTCAGGAGGTTGCCGGCACGGTCCTTCTTGAATACCGCACGGAAGATCCAGCCGTGCCCGTGAAAGTCGGAGAACTGATTGTGGCGCGCCCTGTCGTTGATCGCGGCGGCGGGATCGGCGGCGGGCCTTCCGGTGCGGGGCGCGCCCGAGCGCTCCAGGAAGTCCGGCCCGGAGACTTCGCCCGCGTGCGAGACGGCATCGGGATAGAGATTCCCCCAGAGGCCCTTCATCGAGGAAGCCTCGGGGTTGTGACGCTGACTCCGCCACTCCTGATCGGCCGTGGGGCGGTGGGATCGGTCGGGGAAGAAGAACTCGGCATCGGACTCGTTGTCCCACCACATGTACCCGAGGTAGGTGTTCGCGTACAAGGTGCCAGGGTGGATGTGGCAGACGATGCAGTTGGAATTGGGGATCCCGGAGGTCATGACGTGACGCAGCGGGTGACCGGGCTCGTCCCTGGGCAGCGTGGGATCGTCCGAGATCGAGCGGCCGAGATTGCCGTACTTGGCGTACGCGGCGCCGGAGTGCGCGGGGTCACGGTCGTTGGCGTAGACGACGTGACAGGCGGTGCAGCCGGAGGAACGAAAATCGCCGGGATGGTCGTTGGTGCCAAGGAACGACAAGATCGGGTCGAGAAGACGCGTTTTCTGGAGCCCGATGAAAACGGGGTCGACGCGCAGGCCCGTGCCCAGCCCCCGAACGGAGAGGTTCTTGTCGGGCTTGCCGGGCTCAACGCCGGGGTTGGGGTTGGCGATCTCGTTGAAGGCGTTGCCGCCGGGCAGAGGCGAGCGCTGGCCGCGCTCAAAGACGCGGAGAATATTGCCCGGCTGGGTGATGTTCCAAACCGGGAGCGGATCGAGGAAGGGGAGGACGCCTTCCTTGGCGATTTCGGCGTCGGTCGGGTTGCGGACGCTGTACTCGAGCGATTTCTCGTCGAATTTCTCGGTCACTCCCTGCAGGCGCTGGGGCCCGCCCAGAAGGTCGTATGACTCGCCGAACCGCGGGGTCTTGCTTGGATAGGAACCGTTGTTGTAGAGCGCAGCCCCCCACAGCTGCGCACCGTGCGTCATCATCGACGAGCGGACCTTGACAACCTCCTCCATGTGGCACGATCCGCAGGCGAGATCGGCGATGCGCAGGTCGCCGGGGTTGATGAACCGCACAAACTCGGGCGACTCCTGGTTGAGCAGGGCGTAGGTGATCTCCGGGTTCCGCGAGCCGTGCAGCCGCTCGGGGTCGGCCTCGACGTGTTCGCCGAATGAGCGGCCGTCGATGAGCTGCACGCCCCGCCCGTACCACGCGACCGGATTGAGCGGGAGCACGTGCGCGGCGCGCATCGCCGCCAGATAGGCCGCGTCCTCGATGGGTGTGCCGGGTCTGCCGGGGCGGCCCGGCTCGCCCCGTGGCGACCGCACCGCGCCGTTGCCGCCGTGGCAGTCGATGCACCCGACGGCAACGTCGGAACCGCCGTGCATGTCGGGGTCATCCGTCTTGCCGTGGCACGACATACACCCGGCGCTGCGGGCCAGGGATTGCTCGATGGTCTGTTCCCCCGGAGCGGGGGCCGGCGGGGCCATCGAGGCGAGCTTGGCGGAGAGTTCATGACTGGAGGTGAGGGGATCGGCGGGTGGTTCGGGGACGGAGTTGTTGGCGACCGCCCGCGGACGGCCGCCGCGCCAGTAGTGCTCGTGCTCGCAGGACCACGCGGCGGCGAGCGACGCGGCGGCGAGTACGGTGATGAGGAGCCGGCTGCGAGCGGCGATCGGCATTGCGGGGACTCCGTCCGGTCGGCTAATAGGTCAGCGTGACGCCGGAGAAGAACTGGTACAGCGTGTCGTTGCTGTCGTACACGCGACGGAAGCCCTTGCCGGGGAAGAAGACGGAAGCTCCGCCGGTGACGATGATGTTGTTGTTCAGGAAGGGCCGCCACTGTGCGGTGAAATTCAGTTCGCTGCCGATCTCGTCGCTGATGCCGCTCTGATTGAGGAAATACTCCAGTGAACCGGTGTCGGCGAAGAGCAGGTAATTGTAGTTGATCGAGGCCCGGAGCTTGGGAGTCAGCTCCGTGTCGAGCCCCGCGTTGAAGAGCACGGTCCCGGGGTTCACGAAGTTGGCCTGCCCCTCGCCCTTGGAGGAATTGAGCGTGTTGAAGAACGACCCGGGGTTGGTGAGATTGACGCCCATGAGCCCGATCCCGCCGTTGTAGAAACTGGACGGTCCACCGGCGAAGGACGGGTTGTCGAGGATGCCGTCGAATCCGCGCCCCTTGCCGTCACCACCGCGACCGTCACCCGAGGCGTAGAGGAAGGAGACCTTGGGCCGCAGCCAGTCGATGTCGTACGAGAGCTCGACGGCGCCGAGAAACGCGGAGATGCCGACGTCGCGGCCGGCGATGGGGTTGTGCCCGTCCGTGCCGAAGACGTGGTAGAGCGCGTGATCGACGTTCACCCGGCCGATGTGGCCGTCTCCGGCCCAGCCGAGGTAATACGCATCGATGTCCTGAAGGCTCACCGAGCCCGCCAGGGGCGGGCGGACGAGCACACCGTTCTTGTTGTAACGCGAATCCGACTGATCGTGGTTCCAGTGGAACGAGAGTTGGGTCGTGTGGCCCATCCAGAACAGATCCTGGACATACGCATTGGCGATGAGCACCTGCTGGTCGCGCCAGTTGAACTCGTTGAGGCCGGAATTGGTGTCCTTCTCAACCTGATTGAAAAGGGCGAGCGAATACTGCACGCGGTTGCTGGCGAGGTTGCCGAAGATCCGCGCGCCGTCCGACACGTCGTTGTAGATGAACCCACGAAAATCCGAGACGAAGAGCTGGCGTCCGACGCGGACCGCCGCGATGTCGAACTCCGGGCTCGTGTCGCCGAGGTGCAATTCACCGAACACCTCCTGCAGGGTCGCGAACTCGTCGGTGCGTTCGTCTCCCTTGCGTACATCCGCGTTGATGGCGTTGTGCTCGCGCAGCCGTGCGTAGTTGAGATTGAACGCCGGGACGACGCGGATCAACCAATCGACGGGCCGGTACGCCGTGTAACCCTGAAAAAGATCGATGCCGAGAAACACACTCTGGTTGACTAGCAACTGGCGACCGTCTCCGAAGAAGGAAAAATCACCGGGATCGCGCGTGGAGACGCCCTGCGGCACGGGGGACTTGCGATAGGCGACCAGGGTGTCGCTGGTGGCCGAGAGGTTCACAAAAACATCCTCGCCAATGACCGGATAGTCGCCCTTGAGAACGTTCCGGTCGTACGGATTCCACGGGGAGCCGAGGGTGTACGGAGAATCCCCGCCCGAGTTGTTCATCACGACGGGATCGCACGGGGCCTGGCGACCGTACCGGTCCCAAGCGGGCCAGCCGATACGCCATCGGTCCGGGACCGCCAGGGTGTCGCGGAAGACCAGTTGGCGGGGAAGTGCTAGCGGAGAGTCCCCGGCAAACCCGAGCGTGTCCGTGGGGCCGCCGGGCGCCTTGGCATCCGAAGGCCGGACGCGGAGCCTCACACGCCGTTCGCTTTCGTCGGGTGGCGCAGCGAGCGTGGTGCTCGTCCCGACGGGCTTGTTCGCCCTATCGAGCCCGGCTGTGGAGTCCGGTTCGGACTGATTCGGTTCCGCTAAAGCGGGTGGCTCAGCTGTTGAGAACAGCACGCCGGAAGCCAGTTGCGACCAGCTTGCGAGTGACCCACCAGAAAGGAATAGGCGTGCCGCGACGCCGAGAACTCTCATGCGCGGCGCACGATCCGAATTCGAGCGGTTTGCAAAAGTCACACGTTCGCACAGGTAACCCGAAACGGGCCGGTCTGTCAACTCCGGCAAGGGCATCGTGCCTGTGTTCCCGTTTCGTGAGTGTTGGAATCGTTCGAAATACCCTGGAACGGCTTGTCCCGCCGGGGCGTGCTTGAAATCCCGCTGGACAGCGGCGCCGATATGCACGACCATACATCGGCCGGGACTCTCCTGAACGAGTAAGGCCTTTCACGGCAGTTCACACGCGGACCAGTCTGGTTGCGCGGCGGCACCGATCCGAGTTTCCCGCGTCCGGAGCCACACATGCACCCATCTCGCCCGGGCCTTTCGCGCCATGACGAATCGTCGGCCACGATCCTCGCGCTCGAACCTCGGGTTCTGCTCGATGGGATCTCGTTCGACCAAGCCCGTCCGTTCCGATTTCAAGACTCCGAGGGAACGCCGGTGGTAGTTGAGCTGGAGGGGCCCGGAACCGGTCGGGTTACCCTTCGACGTGGCGGGACCACGGGGAGCGACATTCACCAGATCGACCTGACGGGAACAGATGGGTCGAGCAGCTTGGCGGTTCGCCCCGCCCTGAGTCGGTCAACTCGAGTCGCGTTCGTCACCGGCGGCGAATTGGGGGGACTCCGGATGGATGCGGTCTCGGTTGACGGACCCGGAATCCTGCTCGCATCGCTGGAGAAGGGAACGATCGGTCGATTCGAGAACGGCGCCGACTTGGCAGTCGCGGCGTTCAAAGGAGCGGGTCCAGCGGTAACGATTTCAACGATCCGTTCCGACGAACGGAACCGGGTCGGCCTGTTCGGGGGGGGGGACCTGGGCACGCTGGACCTGAAGGGGGATGTGAGCGGTCTTCAGATTGGCGTTCTTGGGGCACTCGGCTCGTTGACCGCGCCAGGGCGATTGGAACGGTCGCTGCTCGCCGCTGGTTCGTTCGGCAGCCTGCGCGTGACGGGGCCGTCAAAGGAATCAGAAATCGCGGCGCGAAGCGTGATCACCTCGGTGGTGTTCGGATCTTCCGTGGCGGCATTGACGCTCTCGGCCGGGAAACTGGGCCTGCTCCGATTCGACGGCGGCGCTTCCGGCCTGCGGCTGAACGTGGACGGCTCGTTCGACTCGCTCTCCTCGCGGGGGGACGTCAAGCGGTTCGTCGCGGGCGTGGGCGGGGCGGTGGAGTCGATCCAGGTGATTGCCGGTAGCCTGCTCGACGGCGCGCTGCAGGTGGGTGGTCGAGTGGGACTGATCCGCGTCACGCGAGAAGACGGGTCGGGCGGGACGATTCGGAACGTGGAAGCCAGCATCGCCGGCGATTTCGGGGGTGTTGAGGCCGCTGATGTCGACGATCTGCGGGCCCGCGTCGATGGCGACATCGGCGCATTCAATCTTGCCGGCGCGGCGTCAACAGCGGGGGAAGCCGCGGCCAAGCGGCTGCAACTGGTCGCGGCGAAGACGATCAAATCGATCGATCGGCTGCGCGCGGACGCGAGCAACACCCTACTGGAACGAGTGCCCTTCGCTCGGGCGACCAAACTTCTCGAATCCGCACCGGGCGCTCCGGGCGGCGGTCTGCGCGCCGATGACGTGCGGCTGGTGCTCGATCGGGCGATCTCCCGCGCGCGATCGCTGGGCGTGAACGCGACGCTGTCGGTCGTGGATCGGGAGGGGACCATCCTGGGCGCCGTGCGGATGACCGATCCCGCGCTGACCGCTGATCCCGGAACCGCACGGATCTCGGGCGGCGGGACGAGCGGGCTCGAGGGGGTCACCGTGCCCTCCTCGCTCACGGCGACAAGCAAGGCCGGTACCGCCGCGTTTCTTTCCACCAGTGGCAACGCGTTCACCACCCGCACGGCCGGCTTCATCATCCAACCCAATTTCCCGGTGGGCGTGGACAATCAGTCCTCCGGGCCTCTCTTTGGGGTGCAATTCAGCCAGCTGCCCACCAGCGACGTGAATCGCCTTCCGCTGGGCCTGTCGGCTGATCCGGGCGGCGTGCCGCTCTACCTCGATGGTCGGGCCGTGGGAGGAATCGGGGTCGAGCTGGACGGGGTCTACGGCATCGATCGGACCGGGGTCGGCGGAGATCCGACGGCGGAGGAACTGATCGCGCTCGCCGCCCAGGCGGGGTTCGAGCCTCCCCGCGAGATTCGCGCGGACAACATCTTGGTCGGGGGCGTCCGGCTGGACTATGCGAATTCCGAACCCCCGCCGCCGGGTGATCTCCTGCCGCTTCCGACGTTGGCCGACCTGCAGTCCGCCGGACTGGTGCGCACGTTCGTGGAACCGATCAGCGCACCGGCGAGCATGTTCCGTTCGGTCTCGGTGGGGCGCGTGGTTGGGAACACGCTGGCGCAGTTCGTGAACTCGGACGGGTCGCTCTCCACTCGTGCGGGGGCGGCAGAGGGGGGCGAGAGTCTCTCGGAGGGCGAGGTGTCGGGCATTCTGGAGCGGGCGCAGGCGCTCAATCAGCGGCTCCGCGCGGCGATCCGGAACGATCGCCCACGGGTGTCGCGCGTCACCGTCTCGGTCGTCGACGCCAAGGGGAGCTTGCTCGGCGTGCTGCGTTCGGACGACGCGCCGGTGTTCGGGCTGGACGTATCGGTGCAGAAGGCGCGGAGCGCAGCGCTGCTCAGCCGCGGGGACGCGGGCGCCTTGCTCGCCGCCGCGGAGTCGGGAGCGTTCGCGTTCCGGGTGGATGCCGCGCGTGTGCTGGGGGTGAAACTGGACGGTTCGGTGGCGCTGTCCGAACGTGCGATCGGGTTCCTCTCGCGACCGACGCTGCCCGATGGCATCCGCAACTCGCTCCCGGGGCCGTTCGGCCCGGCAACCGCGAGCGGGTTCAGCGTGTTCTCGAACGGTCTTCAGACGGAGCTGCTGGTCACGAATCTCGTCTCATTCCTAAGCACGTTCGCGGCCGTCGGCGACGAGGGGCAGGCCCTGCGGATGTTCGATGGAGACATGATCGGCGGGGGCGGGGTCGCGGCCGCGTCGCTGGGATTGGCTAACGGGCTGCAGATCTTCCCCGGCGCGGTGCCGCTCTACGAGAACGGCGTGCTCGTGGGAGCGATCGGTGTTTCCGGCGACGGTGTCGATCAGGATGATTTCGTCGCGCTGGCGGGCGCCGAGGGCTTCCAGCAACTCGCGTCGGTCCGAAGGTCGGACGAACTGGAACTGCCGACGCGGCCCGAGCCGGTGCGGATGCCGTACGTGAAGCTGCCGCGCTCCCCGTTCGGGGGATTCTGACCCGTTCGAGACTGACGCGTCTCACTCTCCGCGCGGGCGCGGCACGCGTACGCCATGCGAAAGCAAGAGATCGCTACTTACCCTTGTAGTAATCCGCATTGATCTGCACGAACTGGTGCTGATCGGCGGGAACGTCGTTCATCGGGAAGATGGCACGGACGGGGCACTCGTGGACGCAGAGTCCGCAATCGATACACGTCTCAGGGTTGATGTACAACTGGGAAGCGGTCTCAAAATCCGGCTCGTCCCTCCGAGGGTGAATCGCGTCAACCGGACAGACGGTGATGCACTGCGTGTTCTTGGTCCCGATGCACGGGCTGGTGATGACGTGTGCCATGTTCGTCGGACTCCCTTGAACTCGTTCGGACCCTCAGAGAACCCCGGGGCGACTCCCGGCCATCCCAATTCCGGCCCCGATGCTCTCGCGGGCGACTCCGCGTGCCGGAGCCTCCGTATCGAGCGGGTGGCTCTCGCGGGCGCTCGCGATCGGATGCCGCGGGGCCCGGCACCCCCGGCGCCGCCCCCTACGCGTACACCTCCATGAGAATCCGACGCGTGGGACGCACCTGCTTGTGGATCATCTGCCTGTTCCAGCGCCGGATGTCGGACAGTGCTTCCCGGTCGCACTCCAAGTACTGCTCAAGTGCTTCGCCATTCAGATTGAGCGCGAGTTCCTGGAAGATCCCGAGCTCCATCCCCGCCAGGCCGCAGATGTAGATGAGCGTCCTGGGCCCGGCCAAAATCGGGAGCAACCGATCTCGCTCGGTGCGGACTCGATCCTGCACGTAGAGTCGATCGTGGCCGTCGTTCTGCTTCTCGCGCGAGATCGCGGTGATGTAGGTGAAATTCTTGTTCTCGCCCGCCATGCGCAGGAAGTAGTCGTGGTAGAGCAGGTCGGTGGTGTAGGGCGCTCCCATGACCAGGACGATCTTGCTCTGGCTCCGGGATTCGAGCAGATCGATGAGCATGCCGCGGAACGGCGCAATTCCGGTGCCGGTGGCGAAGAACATGTAGTCGTAGCCGGTGTGATCTTTGGGGAGCAGGAACCGCTTGCCGTTCGGGCCGGAGACCATGATCCGGTCGCCGGGCTGACGATCGCACAGGTAGTTCGAGGCGACGCCCAGAAACAGCTTGTTGTTCTCCCAGTGCTCGTCGATGGTGCGTTTCACGGTCACGGCGATGACCTTGCCCTTGCCGTCCTCGCCACGCGTGGGGGAGGAAATTGAGTACAGGCGAACCTTGTGTGGTTTGCCGTTCTTGTCGGTCCCTTCGGGAATGACACCCAGGGCCTGCCCGGGGCGGCACTCGCCGATCATCTGGGTTCCGCCGATGTCAATCTCCACGTGACGCACGAATCCCGCCGCCTTCTTGAAGGTGCAAAGTTCGTTGCGAACGACCACCGCCGGCACCGGCTTGGTCGGAAGGTGGATGTTCATCTTCACTTCAGGAAGTACGATTTCGCTCGGCCCGCGGGCTGTGGCGGTTGACATCATGCTCGCAGCCTACCCACCTGAGGCAGGGGTTGCAAGCCCGAAGACGGGCCAAGAGAAGGAGAGGACCCGATCACGTACGCCACCGGAACAGTTGATGGTGGATCACCCGGATCCGCGGCTCGATTCGTGCACCCCGGGTCGGGTCAGTTCGGTTGGCAGGGGTGCCCGGGGGGGATCGACTGTCGAAAATCACTGACTGCCCGACCAACCCCGGCGACCTTGTTGATGTGCGTCTGCACGTTGGCTGGAAGAACTCCAAAGAGCTCGCTGCTTTGGGAACAACCGACCGGATCGCGCGCGGCGGTGATGATCGCTGAACGGATGAGTTGGGTGGGCACGCCCGAATCAAAGGCTCGCTGGGTGTACGCCATCTGCGCAAACGTGGCGTTCAGCCCCCGGGTGTCGATCGTCCCCGGCGGATTGGGGATGCTGATCGGCGCGAGCGGCCTGATGGGGCGCTCGGAGGCCCCGCCGCGTTGGTTCACGCCCGAGCTGGAATAGATCGAAACCACCTTTGGATCACCCGGATTACCCGTGGCTTCCATCGAGACTTCCACGAGCACGGGGGTTCCACCCCCCGGCTCGCCCGACAGCACCACGTTGCCGCGCACGTATCCAACGGCGGAGATCTGGCCGAGCAGGCCCGTGCTGATCTGCGAGGGATTGTCGGTGTCCACGGTCGCGGCCAGTTCCGACTGCGCGGCGGAACGACCGTTGATCAGGAGGTTGTTTCGCGGATCAATTTCAATGAGCACCGCGTTGCTGAGGAGGTTCGTCTGCGGAGCACCCTCCGCAGAATTCGAGGCCACCCCGACGGCGAAGAGCGTGCCGCGTTCGTTCGAACCGATCAACCCTGCATCGAGCCGCATCGGGAGCCCGACCACGGGCGTGAGCGTGCCCCCTGAGGCGATGTCGACGCGGTTGATTTCCGAATACAGATTCTGGAAGTCCACGTCGGTCGCGCCAAACACCTGATTCCCAATCGTGGCGAGGCCGTAGATCCCGCGACCGCCGTTGCCGGGGACTTGGATGAACGCCACGGTTGCAAAGTTCGGGCTCGGAGAGGCGAGCAGGTCCGCCTGCTTGATCGTGGCGAAGGCGCCTCCGGAACCGTCCGACTGATTCTCGACCGTCAACATCGTGAGCGCATCGCCGGCGGGATCCGAGATCAGCGCGTGATCGTCGATGAGGCTGGGGTTCAGGCCCGTAACCGCCGGTCCGAGCGTCACGGCGTACGAGCTGTCGACGAACGCAAGGCTGGGCGTCGAGACCCCGTCGATGGTGACAAAATCGGCGGCGCTGAGGTTGGGCCGGCACGGATGCCGCGACGGGAGCCGGCGGTAGAAGTCCCCCGTCGCCTGGCCAACCCCGCCTTGCTGGAGCGGATGCGAAGCGACGTACCCGGGGATCGTCGCCAGCTCGCCGCTGGCGAAGCAGGCCGACAGATCGTCCGCGTGCTGAAGCACCTGCGTGACAATGAGATCCGTTACCACGGACCGAACCCGGGCACTGTCGAGATAGGCGCTGTCGGAGAGGAACGCGGGGTCGCGGACCTTGCCCTGACCGAAGTTCACGAACGTCTCGCTTGGCGTGGCGGGCGGCGCGAGCGCGACGGGCTGCGGCGGCGTCGCGAGCGATTCGCCCGCGATGTCGCTGACGATCAATGCCGGATCGGAGATCACTTCGACCCGCTCAAACTTCGAGAGACCGCTCGCGACATTGGGGTTGAAAGTGAAGCGTACGAACGCCTCCTCCCCGTCACCTCCCCCGGCCGGATGGGTCGTTGCGGTGAACACGAGTCGGCCATCAGCAAGCGGCACGATGCCGGTCACGTCGTTGATGGAATCAAACCGGTACGAGGGAGGAACGAAGACGGTGTTGGCGCCGGTGGCGAAATCGGCGAAGAGGCCGCTCTGGGCTGAGACGATCAGACGGTTCCTCGGGTCGATCTCGACGATCGCCCCGTCCAAGTCAAGTGTCCCGCCGTTGAGACGCGGGCTGATTGGAAGCACGAGCGTGCCGCGCTCGTTCCAACCGGAAAGGGCGCTGGTGAATTGGGCGCTGGCACCGAGAGAGACCCTTGGCCGGACCTTGCCGACGGTCAGGTCGGCCTCGGAAATCCCAAGGAACGACTCGGAGAGTGCATCCCCCAACCCGCCCGCGAGACCATTGACGTAGACCCTCGTTCCCAGCGAACCGATGGATGTCAGGCCGCTCGTCGGTCCGAAATTGATCGGCGATCCGAAACCCTGCCCCGGCGAGTCGAGCCCGAGCGGGTAGATTCGGCTCCCACCGGAGATCAGAACGGTCAGCGCGAGCAGCTCACGTCGGCTGGATTGCGGATTGAAGAACAGTGCGGCGTCCGTGTACTGCTTCGGCTCGGAGCCGGCGCCCAAGAGATTCGGCGAGAGGAACGTGCCCCGCGCTTCGAACGCGCCCTGCCCGGAGTACGCGCGCAACACGGTGGGAACGGCGTCGGAGCTGTTCCCAAATGCCGGCGCGAGGATGAAGTACGCGGCCAACTGCCCCTGCTGCCCGGGCGCAAGGCACGGATGGCCTTCGAGAAGGGAGCCGCGGAAGTCGCCAATCGTGCGTCCGACACCCCCGACCTGAGATGCGTGCGTGAGCAACAGCGGCGGTACTTGCGAAAGGCTGGAGCTCACGGCGCACAGCGCGGGGTCCCGCGACGTCACCACGAGGTGCGCCCGCACCAGGTCGTTGAGAAACGTGGTTTGGGCCGCTTGCGGTGAGTAGCCCAACAGGGCAAACAGAGGATCGATGGTCGTTGTGTCGATCTGGCCCGGAGGGTTGTCGAGCGCCGCTGAGGCGGGGGGTGCCGCGTTGGTCTCGCCCGCAAAATCCGAAAGACGCAGCCCGGCAGGTGCGCCGTCGATCCGGAGCATCCGCGTGCCCGGCGCGGCATCGGGGTCGAACGTGATGAACGCAGCGCGCACGTTGTCCGGGCTGACCGCGCCGACAACGAGGCGTCCGTCGACGAACGCCAGGCCACTCGCTTCCGTGAGATCGGCAACCGGGAAGCCGCCGGGCTGGATCAACGTGCCGGAGTCGATGGAGAATGGGATCACCCGCACGATCGAGTTGTTGCGGGGGTCCACCTCAAGCAGGAATCGATCGAACAGCGTGGTCAGGTGCGTTCCCACGCCGCCGAGCGTGAACAACGTCCCACGCTCATTGGCACCGGCCAGCCCCGAAGCCGCCGAACGGAATTGACCGGTGAGACTGATCCGGGGTGTCACGACACCGGGCTGCACGAGCAACTCGGACAGCCCAAAGGCGCCTGCGCCGCCGGCCTGCGTGAACGCACGCGAGCCGAGCGTGCCAAGCCCGCGCAGCCCGCCTTGCGAATACGAATCCAGTTGCACGAACGGAGAGCCGGGAACGCCCGTGCCGCGACTCCGAATGCTCGATGCGGATGCCGCCGAGTCGAGTCGGAGCAACTCCGCGCCGGCGGTACCGGGTCGGAATGCGATCCCGCTGAAATCAATATCGTCGTTCACGGAAAGCAGGGGCGAGATGGACCGTCGGTCGCCCGCGAGGTTCCGTTCGATCATCGGCACCACGAACGTCGGACTGGTCAGGTCTTCGGTAGCAAGATAGAGGAACGTGCCGCCAGCCAGGCTCTGCCCGGGCGCCAGCGCGGGGTGACCGGAGAGCAGGCCGCCGCGGAAATCCGCGGTCGCTCGCCCAATGCCGGAGGTCTGATTGACGTGCGATCCGAGGAGCGACGAAAGACTGGCCATCGCGGGCGACGCCGCAGCGGCCGCGGGATCGGCGGACGTTTCCACCACGTGCTGCCGGAGCAGCGCTTCGATCAGACCGCTGTCGAGCGCGGACTGCGTGTACGCGAGCTGGGCGAAGAGCGGGCTGATCGTCTCGGTGTCCACGGGCCCCGGGGGATCCGAAATCACCGGGACCGCAATCGGATCCGCTCGCCGCTGAGCCGCGATCGATCGCGCAACAAAGCCCGGATCCGGATTGACGGCGACGCGGCGCACGCGAGGATCTCCGTTACCGTTTGTTGCGCCCGACGCGTATTCGATCAGTACGTTTGTCACTGAACCGTCGGCGGCGAGGGCGCGCGCGGCGATCAGGTACACGTCCCCCACGCGTGCCAGGGACGTGAACTCGGTGATCGAGTTGATGTCAAAGCCGGGTGGATCGAACGTCGTATCCGCGGTGGGCTCAAAGTCGCCGCGGTCGCCGCGGAAGGCCGTGATGATCAGCCGTGCGCGCGGATCGGTTTCGATCAGAGAGAAGCTGCCCCTCCCGCGAGCCGTGCGCGAGCCGGCGGTGATGATGGAGAACGCTCCGAGCTCGTTGACCGACGCTGCGCCGAAGCCTGTCGCAAGCCGCAGATCCATGATCGGCTGCGCGACGGGGCTCGACCGGGTTCCGAGGTCGATGATGCCATCGCGAAACTCCCTCGGCCCGGAGGCGCCGCGGGCGAATCCGGTCGCAAGGAGCTCGCCTCCGAGTGCCCCCAGGCCCGTGAATTCAATGGGTCGGCCGCTCGAGCTGAAGGCCTGGTACGAACGCTCCAAGATCGGATCCGAGAAGGCACTGTCAATCGGGATTCGGTACACATCGCCAAACACCCCCGATGCATCGTCTCGGGGCGCGAGCATGAGATAGTCGTAGCTTGGGTCCGACTGATCGAACCGAACGGCGGCGGAGGCCGGTTGGTGATCAGCGAACATCGTGCCCACTCCGCCACGCTGCCCCTGTACGTTCGCCTGTTGGAGTTGCAACAACCCCGCGTTCCGATTCAGAAAAAAGAAGACCGGTCCCACGATGCCCTGGCCGACCGCGAGGCAGGGGTGATCCGCGGGGAGCGAGAAGCGGAACTGGGCCGCGGACAGCCCGATACCCGCGACCTGATCGATGTGCTGCGCGAGAAAGAAGCCCAGATTGGCAAGCGCTCCGGTATTGAGGCACAGCGCGGCATCCCGGGCGGTAGCCAGTATCGCGGCCCGCGAGACCCGGCCGACATAGCCGGACGAAAGCGCCTGCTGGCTGTACGCCATCGCGGCGAATAAAGGGTTGATCCGGTCGTCGATGGGGCCGGACGGGCCCCGTAGCGTGGGCACCCCCGGCGGCGCCTGAAGTCCTTCGGACGCGAGCCCGTTCACGAAAACGCGGCCGGTCACCTCGACCCGAATCACGCGCGGATCGCCGGAGCCACCGGTTGCGCCAGGATTGTACTCGATCAGCACGCCGCGCTTGACGTTCTGATCGTCCACCGCGATCGCGCTGATGATCAAACGGTCGCCGACCCACGCCAGCCCGGTCACCTGCTCGATCGCGCGAACATCGAAATCAGACGGGACGATGACCGTGTCGGCTGACGGCACAAACGCGCTCTGCGCCTCGGTAAGCGCGAACCGAACATAGTTGGCGCGGGGATCCACTTCGAGCAGAGCCAGATCGGGAAACGTGGCGCCACCCTGACCGCCCTCGGCGGCCGGGAGGTGACCCATCAGGAAGAGCGAGCCCCGGTCGTTCGAGCCGGCCAACCCGCCCTCGAACGAGAGGCCCGGAGCCATGAGCGGAAGAACGCCGCTGCGGCCAATGTCGAGCCTCAGAACACGATCGGCGAAATCGCCCGAGTCATCCAATGTCGACGCGAAGACCTCGGTCCCGATGGTGCCCAGGCCGCCAAGGGTCAGCAGCTGGTTTCCCTGCCCCGTGAACGAATCGAGCAGTTGAAAGGTCGATGCCTCGTCATCGAGCGAAAGACCAAACAGTTCGTTGGACACCTGGCTGCCGACCGCGCGTGGCCGCAGCGAGAGCAGATCGCGGCGATTGCGCGAGGTATCCGCAAGCACCGCCAGGCCGCCGACGGTGCTGTTCGTTTGGCTTTCGAGCACGCGCAGCGTCCGCTGTGTTCCGTTGAGCTTTCGCTCGACAAGTTGGCGCGTCAGCTCGTCAAAGAAAAGGAACGAATCGGTTGCGGTCGGGGGTTCCGGCGGCTGCGGAGGCTGCGGAGGCGGCTCGGGCGTTGGAGGAGGGGGAGTCCCAGTATCAGGCTGTGGAGGGTTCGTGTCCGCCTCTCCGGAACTGGGTGGAGCGCTTGCGCTCGACGGGTTCGTTCCGCCGGCGGCGCGTTGGCTTGCCTTGGTCTCATCGATGTCGCGGGCTCGTCGATCGCCCACCTCAACATCGATCAGGTCATCGGCGCGGTACACGGGGTCGGGCTTGTCCGAGCTCGTCGAGTGATCCCGCACGAGCGTCGCCATGACGCCAGATGTGTACGCGACCGCGATCGTTCCTTGGTTGAACTCGCCACCGTACGCCAACGTCGGCTGGCCCGGTGTTACCTCCATCGCACCCTCGGTGCCGATCACCGCCAGTGTGGCGTCCGGGGCAACGATTTTGACGTCATTGCGGGTTTCGGTGCTCTTGATATCGAACTTGACACGCCCATACGGAACGGTGATCGTGGTCTTCTCAGTGCTCCCGATCTTGATTGCCTCATCCAGCCCGATCAGCCCGGTGCGATCGATTGTGAGCGTCTGACCGGTCCCGACCTTGATCTGAATCGCGCTGCGAGCACCCGTGCGGAATGCCGCGCCCTGACCGACAACCACCCCGACCTTCGCCGGTTGCCAAGCCGCGCTCGGGCCGGTCCGATACTCGACCTTTCCTTGCACCGCCAAAACAACGGCCTGCGTTGGCGCCAGCTTCGGGGCCTCCTGTGCGGATGGCGCGCCTTCTGGGGTGGGCGC
The DNA here is from genome assembly GCA_016794925.1 of Phycisphaerae bacterium. Lineage (GTDB taxonomy): Bacteria > Planctomycetota > Phycisphaerae > Phycisphaerales > UBA1924 > JAEUIW01. The sequence goes on along the minus strand of JAEUIW010000001.1, from coordinate 245,353 downwards.
CGGATTCTCCTTCGACCCCGGGGGCGGAGATTGAACCGCACCGGCAGGGGCGCCCGCGGGCGTGGTCTTGGGAGGATCGGTCGGCTGCAGCCTCTCCACCCAGGCCGAGACCGGCGTGACGGAAATCGCAAGCCCAGCGACGGACGACAGCACCCACGGGCGGATACGGAGCGACCGAGTCACGTGGGACGGCAGGCACTTCTTGCGGAGCATGTGACAGACCCCTTCCATGCGGACGCCGCGCTGCAGCAGCCGAACAGTTCATTTCTCCGTCAGCACAATGGTACCACGGAACGGCCCCAGCACGCCCCCGCCGCGGCGTTGCGCCAGGATCGAGCCTCGGTACACATCGGCAAGCTCAGCATCGCCAAATTCACGAGCGAGGCGGTCGAACGCCCGGATCGAATCGTCGAAACGACTCGCGACGTACGCCTCGACGGCCTCCCGCGTGAGCGACGCCCATTCATCGGTGCGGTCGCCATGCGGCGCGAGGTCCCCGATCAGCTCATGCACCCAGACATCCTGCTCTTTCCCCTTCACCACCAGCTTGCCGATCGGCCGGAATCGAAGGCGATCGCCAACAAGTTCACGGACACGATCGGACACAAGAATGCGTGTCCCGAAGAACTTGTTGGCGCTCTCGAGCCGGGAAGCGAAATTCGCCGGATCTCCGAGGACGGTATAGGACGAGTTCCGCGGCGGGTTCCCGAAGTCGCCGACCATGAGCGTCCCCGCCGCGATGCCGATGCGCGCGTGAAGCACGCCGGCCTCCTCGAACGCGCCCGACGCGTTCAGTTCATCGAGACGGCGGACCATGCCGACCGCCGCGACGCACGCGTGGTACGCGTGCTCGGGATCGTCGACGGGCGCGCCCCAGAACGACATGATGCCGTCCCCGAGATACTTGTCCAGCGTGGCGCGGTTGCGCTGAAGCACATCGGTCATCTCGCCGAGGTACCGGCTGAGGATTGACGCGGTCTTCTTGGAACCGAGGCGTTCGCTCGTCGTGGTGAATCCCGCGAGGTCGCTGAACATCACGGTCAGCTCTCGCTCCTGCGGCTCCATGGTCGTGAGCTCCGGGTTGTTGACCAGAATGTCAACCACGGCGGGCGAGACATACGAGCGGAACTTCTCCTCGGTTCGCTTCCGACCTCGCTGCTCAACCAGCAGCCGATGGAGCATCACGACGCCCCAACCGCCCGCGGCTGCGACCATCGGCGCCGCCGCGGCGAGAATGAGCCGGCCGCGGTCCCAGGCAAAGTGCGCATTGAGGAGGAAACTCGCTCCGAGCAAGCCCGCAAGCAGGAGCGGTCCGGCGATGAGCGACTGTTCGTCCGTCGAACGCACGCCCAGCCATGTACCAATCAGCCCAAGGCCGAGCACCGAGAGAATGTCCCACCAACCGGACGCCTGCACTGGCAGAGTTGCGGTTAGGATCCCACTGGCCAGCGCGATATGCACGAACACGCCGGGCGTTTGCGTATGGATACTGGTCTTCCAGAAATCCGACATGCCGCCCGTTGCGACCCACCCCACAAAGCAGATTCTGCCCTGCACGGTCTCCCGGAGCCGCTTGAACGAGAACTCACTGGAGTCGGAGCCTGCCGGCCGCTGGAACCGCTCCACGCCGGCGCGTACGGATTCCACCGCGCGCGGCGCCAGTTCCATGATCGAATCAAGGACGGACCTGAGCTCGGCGCTCGCGGAATCGGTCGGATCGGCATCGCCGAGGTTCATCGCCTCGAACGCCGCTCGCGCCCTCGCGTCGAACGTCACCCACACCTGGCTCTGTTCGATCAGTCGCGCCGCGAATAGCGGCCCGTGCATTTCCAGTTTCTCGAGCAGGCTCGCCCTCGCCCGATAGGCTTCCACCTCTTCCGGCGCGTACTCGCCGCACGTCTCGTGCAGGACAGACATCATGCCATCAAGCTGGGTGATATTGGAGCGGATCTTGCGTTCGAGGCGCGCAAGCTGGAGGATGGACCCGATCGAGCACTGTTGGGCATCGGGCAGTTGCGTTTTCCATTCTTTCTCCCGTCCCGAACCCACGCCGCTCGCCGGGACAACGCCATCCTCCACATCGGGGCGGGCCACGTCTTCGGCCGCGGCTCGCCACCAGAAGCTGCGGGACGCCCGAGGCCAGCCGATGTACACGATCCCGTCCACCGGGCCACGCCGAAGCTCGGAACGCATCATCGGGATCCGGATGCGTCGGCCCTTCCCGTCGTTCAGGATGGTGGCGTCAGGCAGCAGCGTGACGCCGCTCATGCCCACGCCCAGATGCTCCATCACGGCCGCGAGCCCGAGCGTCGGCCAGAGACGGCCGCGATGCCGGATCCACAGCGGCACCCGGCGGACCGTGCCGTCCGCGTCGTAACTGTCGAACGTCACGCTCGCGAGTCGCGACGCGGAATCGGAGAGGGTCGGGATGGGGAGCTGCGGCTCGTGCGTTTCCGCCCAAAGCCGAGCCTCGACGGGGAGCGGCAGCGAAGACTTCGACTCGACCGCGAGAAGAGACCTCGCTCGGAGGAGCTTGCCAAGAAGATCCTGCCGCAAGGGTGAATCAGGGTCGTTGAACTCCAGTTTCACGCTCAAATTCTCTGCAAGGCGGGCCACCCCCAACTCGACGCCGGCGTCACGGAGCTGCGCGTCTCTTTCGACAGCGTTGATCACTGCCTGAACATCCACGCCGCCTTCGCTCGACTGGTACGGCAGCTTCACGGCAAGCACGGACGAGCCATGCTCGGCCAACGCCCGCCCGAGCTCCTCATCATCGTTCAGAAGTCGGACAGGAGACCGGGGCTTGATCGGTTCCAGGATGCGTTCGCCCGAGGGTTGCGCACTCGCCCGGGACACTTCAAGGTCGGAACGATCGTCCGGCGACCAGCGGGGTTCCTGCGGGTTGTCCAGAAGCAGATCCAGCGCGATCACCCTCGCACCCAGACGCGTGAGCTCACGCACGACCTCGGCCAGTTGCTCGCGGGGCCACGGCCACCGGCCGTAGTTCTTCAATGACGCATCATCGATGCCGACGAGCGCAATCTCCGAGCTCGGCCCCGGCGAATACGCACCGAAATAGCGTGCTCGCAAGTCGAGCGTCTCCGCCTCCAGCCGGTTCAGCGCCTGATAACGGTCGAGCAGCACCACGGCAAGGGTCGCCATCAGCCCGAGCAGCCACTGACGACGCACCATCTGCGCGGCACGTTCACCGCTCCGTGCTGTGCGGCGCTCCCGCGTCATCCCTCGCCCCTAACGCGGCAGGCCGCGGTCCGACCCGGGCTCTCCGCCCTCTTGTTCAGCCGGACCCTTCACGTCGTCGTGATGTTCGGAAGCAGTCCGCGCGTCATCAACCGGAACACTGTCGCCCAAAGGAACGTCAACCTCTCCCGGTGCTGCTCGGGCCGAGTTGAGCTCCGCCGTCTGGAGATGGTCCTGCACTTTCTGCATCACACCCAGATACTCCAGACCGGAAATGGCCTGGTTCTCGGTACTCTCGATCATCAACCCGAGATACACCAGCTCCCGTGTCGCGTACCGATCGCTCACGCCGAACAGCCGCATCACGATCCCGCCGCGAATTTCGCACGCGACCGCGATCGCGCGGGCCAGCATCCCACGCCGCGCGGCAAGGTCCGGCGGCTCGTCGAAGCCCATCCCGACCCAGCCGCGTGCCCGGGCCATCTCAACGCGTTGTTCATACGCAGCGGTGGGGTCCTCGCCATCGACGGTGAGGATCAACCCGTGCAGAGCCTCGTCATTGGAGATTGTCGCGCGTGACGGCAGCGAGTGCCAGAAGTTCATTTCCGCGGCCTGGTCCGTTCGCTCGTAGTCCGTCGTGAGACGATCCGTAACGACGGTCCTCTGGCAACCGCCGACCACGAACATGAACGCCAACGCGAACGAGCACATCCGTGCAACGCAGCCGACCCGATCGCACACCATCTCTCCGGCCGATCCCGATCGCATCACTGTCGTCTCCGTTCAGAACGAGAGCGTAAACCCGACCAGCACGAAGTGCCTGACCGACTTGGTGCTCGTGATGGCCGCGCTCGGAAAGAACGCTCCATAGCGCACGTTGAACGCCAGATCGCTCGTCAGTCGCCAGTTCATGAAGAGATCCGCCTCAACGCCCAGGAATGGCCGATCCTCGGACGGTTCGTCAATCGGCGCCCGCTCGTTGAACTTGTAGTACTGGAGCAGGTCGGCGCCCACTTGCAGACCGCGCGTCAATTCCACCTCTGGCAGCGGCGAGGTGCTCAGCCCCGTGCGCACCGTCACGATGTTCGAAAGCGAGGGTGCGAACGCGAGACCCGTATTGGCAAACCCGAGCGAGTTGAACGCGTGATCGGTCGTTCCCGATAGATTCCCGCCCACCGTGTCGGAAGTAAGCGTGCGATCCGAGTCCCCCGAAGCGATGTTCGCCTCGATCTGCACGCGAGTCTGGCTCGCATCGCGAAACAGATACGTGACCAACCCGCGCGACGCCACCGCCGAGATCGACTCTCGTGATTGCGTGCCAGGAACGCCCGATATGCCGCGGATCGGATCGGACATGCTGTGGCCGGTCTGCCACACCACCTCGCCAAGGTAGGCGAGATTGCCCCCCAACGAGCCCTGCGTGCCCAAGCCGAAATACGTTGCGTCGTAATCGAAGTTCACGGGCACGCTCAGCGCCGGTCTCGACGCGGTGTCGTTGTTGTAGTCCGCCATCTTCAGGCCGTAGACGTAGTACTGGGTCCCCGATTCCCCGGTCGCGACGAACCGACCACCGAAAAAACCCCGCAGCGTCCTTCTGTTGTACTCGTCTCGGCTGGCGTCGAAGTCAACCACCGACTCGTCCGGCGGCGTAACGCCGACGAGTGCCTCGACCACCGCCCTTCCGTCCGCCCACGACACGGTCGGGCGGGCCGCGTAGAGGTTCTCAGAAAGCGTCAGGCCCGTGCCCCAGTCCACGAATTGCCGCCCGACTCGCAAATTGAAGTTGTACGCGACCGATTGCCCCTCGTAGACGTCCTTGGCTCGCCGCAGATCGAACTCGTACCAGTAGCGATCCACGAACGGCTCGACCCAACGATCGCCGCGACCGTCGAAGCTATCCCCGGGGCTGAAATCTCGAAACGGGAATCGGACGCGGGCAAAACCGCTGTGTACGCCGTCGAGGTTGCCGCGGGCGTACACAACCGTGTCGTACTGAACCAGACGCCGGTGGTTGTCCGTCCGATCGTTCAGGTTCAGAACCGAGAACGAAAACGCCCCTCCGACATCAAGCTGCGAACGCTCCGCCAGGGACAGCGCGGGATCAACCCGGATCCGCCAGTCCCCATCCGCTTGCCGAACGGCCCGCTCGATACGGCGCTGATCGTCCTGAGCCATCGCCAGCGACGCCGCGCCGAGCACGAGCCCTGCGCCGATCACCACACCGCCACGACCCTGACGCGCCATCCAGCGGTTCCTTTTTCTGTTGCCCCGAGTGGGATCCGAGGCACTCGTGCGGAGTGTAACCGATCCCATGCAGCCCCGCCGGCGCTTTCGCTACTCACCCGGATCCGGCCGCGATGACGGAGCCCATTGCTCCGTCTGCAGGCGAGTGACGCGGAAATCCGCGTTCTCGTAGAGCGTCCGCTCACCCTCGCCCGGAACGAGCCCGTCGCGGCGGTGATACAGGATCACGGCGTCGCGCGGCGGGGTGGCGATGAGAACCCCGGAACGATCACGCGTCGAAAGGGGCCAACGCCCAAATTCCAAATAGAGCCGGGCCCCGCGTGCCCCCTCGAAGCCGCCCTGCCACCACGCCTCGTCGGCCATCTCCGCCGTCCGGAGAAACTCCATGAACCCTGCCCAATTGGGGTCCATGGAGCGATCGATCGTCACAGGCAGTGCAGCGACCAGCATCCCCCCCCCAATCGCAAAGACACCCACCCACCGCACGACTGCACGGCGAACGAGCGCCAGCCATCGTGGAGCCTGATCGCGGATCCACACCGCTGAGAGCCAGGCCCAAAATGGAAACACAGGGAGAAGGTACCTCGGTCGCTTGTCCGCGAATGCCGAGAGGATCACGAACCAAGTCAATGTCCACACGACGATCAGGGCCATACCCGCGTCGCGCCGCAGGCCACCGCGTGCCCACGCGACAAGCCCCAACAGCACGGAGATCAGCCACGGAAGATAGTGCCGTACCAACTCCTGCGTGTAGTACAACGGGTTCGCTGCGCCGGTATTGGCCCGATCGATGGTTCCCATCGCTCGCGCTGCAATCTCATGCCCGAAGTACCGCGAGGTAAACGCCGTGCCGTGCTCAATCACCATTCCGATGTGCCACGGCGATGCGATCAGCGCCGCGACTATCAACCCGACAAACGCCCAGCCGAAGCCCCGACGATGTTCGCCGCGCCGACCGACACCCGGTAACCACGCCCAGATCATCAGAAGCGACCAACCCACGAGCCCAACCAGCGGCTTGGTCAGCAGCGCGAGCCCGACAAATACGCCTCCGATTGGCAGCGCGCGCATCGATCCCCGGCGAACAGCGCCAGCCGCGACCCGCGCGGCGGCGAGCAGAAAGAGCAACTGCCACACGTCGAGCGAGAATGCACGCGTGTGGCGTGTAAACTCGATCGTCAGCGCGAGAATGAGCCCGGCGAGAAAGCCGGTGCGCCGCGTGTGCAGCACGCCCGCGATTGAGACCGTCAGCCAAACACACGCGGCTCCCGCGATGACCGCGGGTAGGCGCGCCGCCAGAACCGAAGGCCCCATCGCCCAGAGCGCGAATCCATGAACCCAAAATGCCAGCGGCGGCTTGTTGAAATACGCGAGCCCACCCTGCCCCCCCTCCGCCATCAGCGTCCAGAGTGCGCCCGGACGGCCTGAGATCGCGTCGCGCCAAGCCTGCAACCCGATTGCCGCGTACCAGCCCGTATCCACGACAAAGTCGCCCTGACCAAGGTGGGGAAGGGTCAGCGACAGCATGACCGCGATCGGCAGCAGCGCGGGCTTCCGCAACACCGCCACCACGTACCGGTTCATCGCCGATCGTGGCCGCAGCATGCCCGGTTCGTCCTGCACCCCGGCCCGAGGCCTCAGACCCGGTCCGCCGCCGCGCCACTCTTGGCGGGCTTCGATGTGCCCTTGCGCGACACGATGAGCTCTTCCTCGGTGTAGAGGATGCACTGGCAACTCGGGCAATTGGTCAGGTTGCCCCTCACCAGCGAATTCACACGCTCCATCGGAATTGCCATCATGCAGCCGCCGCAGGTGTACTCGTGATTGCGACGGTCGAGCACGTCCACGCCGCACATGGCCTCATCGCCACGAGAAACGATGAGAGCCTCGAGCGCCGCCAGCGCGGGAGCCGGCACGTCCTTCGCCAGCACGTCTCGCTGAGACTTGAGTTCGTCGACGCGATCGCGGATTTCCGTCTCCTTGGACTTGCAGTCCTTGTCCGCCTGGGCCACCATCCTCGATCGTTCGTCCAGCTGGGCCACGATTTCAGCGACCTGCCTGTCGAGCGCCTCGACGCCGCTCATATGCTCGAGCGCGGCCGTCTCGTGCTTAGATTTTTCGTTCTTGAGCGTGTTCAGCTCGGCCAGGAACGCCGAATATTCCTTGTTCGTCTTGGCATTGTTCATCTGCTCGCGCAGCACCACGGACCGGGCTTCGATCCTCTGAACCTCGCCCTCTTCATTCGCGAGCGTCGCGCGAAGCTGACGGACTTGGCCCTCAAGCGCCTTCCGCTTGGCGTCCAGACCTTGCTGCTGCTCGCTCTGCGCCGCGAGAAACCGCTTGCTCGTCTGCAATCTGCTCTGCAACCCCCGCAACTGCTGGTCCACCCGAAAGACTCGCAACAGTTTGGCCGTGACGCTCATTCAGGCCTCCACCAAGGGCGCTGCCGCGGCTCAATCGGAGCCCCCGCTTCGCCCGCCACCATGCCGCCCACCTTCTTCACCATCATACCTCATTCTCTAGGGCGCGGCCGGGTTTCCACAAATGCTCAATACCCAAAACGCACACGGTGCAACCCACAAGGGCGAGTCAATCATGTCCATCACCCCCCCAAACCCAGGGAGAATTGAACTGGAGTCCTTCAAACCCGAGTCGCGCTTGATTGCGCTGGCAAACAGGTCGCCTGCTTGACCGCAGAGGCCGAGTCCCGCTCCAAATACCGCCGCGTCAGCGATCGACAGGCCCGGGAGAAACTCCTCACCATTCGCGAACAGCGCGGCCGCACCCGCTCCCCAGGCCAACCCCCCGACCAACCCCTCCCAGGTCTTTCCGGGGCTCAGCCACGCAATGAGCTTGTGGCGACCGAGGGAGCGGCCCGTGAAGTACGCGCCGCTGTCGCACGCTTTGGTGATCAAGATGACCGCGAGCACGGTCCACGCGGAAAAATCCCGTCGCAGCGCCAGCACGAAGCCCGCGAGCAGCCCCAGGTAGATGAACGCCGCCGAAGCGGCCCCGATCGCTCCGAGGAATCCCTCCGGCTTGCGTGCGCGTAGATGCGCAAGTGCCGCGCCCGCGATGGCGACCGCTCCGGCGGCGGCGACGAGTTCGGGACCGCGTGCCTGCGACAATGTCGGAGCAAGCCAGACCGACAACAACCCGGTCGCTCCGCAGCCATAGAGAACAGGCGCGCACACCGAAACACCCTTGCGTTCGAACATGCGCGCGAATTCGACGGAAGCGGGCGCCATCGCCGCAAGGCACAGCGCGAGCATCGGGAGTCCGGGCGGGAGGACCACCTGACCAACGCGCACCGCGCCCAGCTTCTCGTCGGCCCAGAGCAGGCCGACGACAAGAGCGATGAGCAGCGCGCCATAGAGCAGACGGTCGCGGAGCAAGTACTCACTGTAGCGGCCCGCATCCCGATCCGCTCGGGCTCAGAACAGCGGCCCCTCGGTCAGCCCGCCGAAGCGGCGCGATCGGGACGCGTAGTCACGGATCGCGGTGTAGAGCTCCTGCACCGAGAAATCGGGCCACAGCACGTCGGTGATGTGCAACTCCGCGTAACTGATCTGCCAGAGCAGGTAATTGCTCAGCCTTCGCTCGCCCGCGGTGCGGATCAGCAGGTCGGGGTCGGGCAGGCCCGCGGTGTACAGGTGTCGCTCGAACACCGACTCGTCGATCTGCTCGGGCTCAAGCGAACCATCCTTGACCCTCCTTGCCAAGGACCGCGCCGCATCAACGATCTCACCCCGGGAGCCGTAGTTAACCGCCAGGCAGAGCGTCGCCCGGGTGTTCCCGCGGGTGGCCTCCATGAGATCGTCAACCGCGCACAGAACCTCCGGCGGCAATCCCTCTCTCCGGCCGACCTGCACGAAGCGGATGTTCTCCTCGATCAGCTCGCGCCGCTCCCGTGCCAGATACTGCAGGTACAGGGCCATGAGGGCCTGGACTTCCTCGGGCGGGCGCTTCCAGTTGTCGAGCGAAAACGAATACAGCGTGACGACCTCAATGCCCAGCGCTCCGGCCTCCTCGACAATTGAGCGCACGACTTTCGCGCCGGCCTGGTGCCCGAACACTCGGTGCAGCCCTTTCCTCTGAGCCCATCGACCGTTGCCGTCCATGATGATCGCGACGTGGCGCGGGATCCGCGACGGGTGAACGTCGGGGAGCCGCCCGATGGGATCGGCCTTGGGGTTCGTCCGGCGCATCCGCTCGACGATGGATCGTGCTTCCGCGTCCGCGCCAACGGGCGCCGCCTGCCTGTCCGCAGCGGAAACGGTCTTCGATGGACTTTGACTCGACGCCACGCGAAACTCCCGGCGTTGCGCGATCGGCCGGAAATCCGAAACCGGCATCGGCGCGAGGATCCCGTGTGTACGCACGCCACTCACGGTGGTTCACGATAGGGCGATGGTCTGTTGCCGATCAGGCCCAACGCCCACATAGCGGACTTTCACCCCAACCTCGCGTTCGATCAATGCCAGGTACGCGCGCGCGGCAGGCGGCAAGTCTCGCTCCGATCGGACCGTGCTCAGGTCTTCGCCGAAACCGGCGATGGTCGTGTAAATCGGTTCGACGGCCTTGAGCGCATCGCCGTCAGGGAGAAAGCGACGGGTCTCGCCGGAGGGGGTTTGGTACGAGGTGCAGACTCTTATCTCCTCAAACCCGCTGAGCACGTCCAAGAGTGTCACAACCAGGGCATTCACTCCATTGATCATCGCCGAGTAGCGGACCGCCACGAGGTCCAACCAGCCCACCCGGCGGGGCCGCCCGGTGGTCGTGCCGTATTCGCGCCCACGTTCACGGATGCGGTGCGCGACGTCCCCCTGCAACTCCGTCGGGAACGGACCACCCCCCACTCTGGTGGAGTACGCTTTCATGACCCCGAGGGCATCGCCGATGCGTACGCCGGGCACTCCGGTACCCGCTGGAATTCCCAGCACGGAACAGCCCGACGCCGTGACGAACGGATAGGTGCCATGGTCCACATCCAGCAGCGTGGCATTCGCGCCTTCAAACAGCAGCCTGCTGCCGTTCGTAACCATGTCGTGGAGCAGGTACACGGTGTCGGTGATCGAGGGACGGAGACGTTCACCGAGCCGCTCGAACTGCTCCGCGAGCTGGTGCGGGTCGTAGCGCCTGGGCCCGGATCCCATCGCCGACAGCACCGCGGACTTGAACGGGGCGATCACGACCAGCTTGCGCCGGAGCACGGCCGGACGGATCAGGTCACCGACCCGGATCGCGGAGGACCGGTTGGCCTTGTCCGCATAACACGGCCCGATGCCTCGTCGCGTTGTTCCGATCTCGCCACCCTCCGCGTTCTTGAGCATCGTCTCGCGCAGCGCATCCTCGTCCTTGTGGTACGGCATGACCACGTGCGCGCGATCCGAGAGCACAAACCCCGAGATGTCCACCCCGCGAGCCGAGAGGGCGTCGAGTTCCTTGAGCAGTGCCTCGGGATCAACAACGACGCCGCCCGCGATCACCGCCGGCTTGCCCGGATTCAGGATCCCCGACGGCACAAGGTGCAACGCGTACCGCTCGCCGCCCACCTGAACAGAGTGGCCAGCGTTCGCTCCGCCGTTGTAACGAATCACCGCATCGTGAGTCGGCGCAAGCGCATCGACGATCTTGCCCTTGCCCTCGTCACCCCACTGAAGGCCGACAACAGCCGTGCACGCAGCCGCAACTGGCTGCGTCGAATTCGAGAAATCGCGCGAGCCGACCGTCCCGGATTGCAACACTTCTCGGACCTCCCGTCTGGGATCATGCGTCATTCGTCTTCAGACCGCTCATCGAGAGTAGGTTCTGAGCAGACCGAGAACGTGGGCCAGCGGCTCGTTTGGGACCGGATCGTGCCAGCGCGGCGCAACGGCTTGAATGCCCTCGGTCCGCGAGCCGATGTGATTGCTTGAGAACCCTCCGTGACGCCCGCCCTCGAAACAATCCGGATGATGTGCCCAAGCCTGACCTGCCGGAGCATTCTCACGGTCCCGACCACCGCGCGCGGGAAAACGGTACGGTGCAAGACCTGCGGCACCAATATCAGGGTGCCTCAGAAACCAGCCCCGCCACTGGCAGCCGGGCCCGCCGCTCCCACGCCAGCCGGTGCGGGGGGCGCCAAGAGATCCTGACCGCGTCAGTCCGGCGTGAGCACGATGCCGAGCTTCACCGTCGTTGGGACCATGCACTCGGTGTCGGAGCAAGCCTGGTACGTCAACGTCAACCGCGGCGAGCCGGCCCACGCACCGGATCGCTCGATGACGACCGGCAGCATGAACGAGCCGCGATACACGCGCACCTCACCTCGAACACCCAACGCCTCCCCCAGGGGATAATCGGCGTAGACCGCCAGCCCGGCTCCGTCTGTGAGCCCAACCCTCAGCGGAATCAGCGGCGAGCCGATTCCGTCAGGCTGAGGGTCCGCGGAGTTGACGTGATAGCCGGGCGCGACGCGAACGTGGAGCGCCAGTGAAACGGGTCGGTCCGCCGGGATCACGAGTTCATCGGCTTCCGCGTAGACCTGAACAGGCTCTCCCGCGGGTGGCGGCGGCGGCACCTCGTTGCCATCATGCTCCCGGGGCGCGGGTGGCGGCAGAGCCGCAGAAAGCGCGACCGGGTCGTGATCAAGCAGCCGGAGCAATCCCAGCGTCGAGTGAACCGCGGCGATCGGTGATTCCGCGATCGCGCGGCTGAGTGACGCGAGCAGTTCGTGCGCACGCGTGAGCACGCGCCGGTCGCCCGTCCGTTCGTGAAGGTCGATCCAGTTGTGCAGCATGACGGCGGACGCGCTGGGCACCGCCCCGTCGTAGGTCGAACGAGGTCGTACGAAGAGATCGGATCGTCCCGCGATGGAATCGAAGTAGCCGCCGCCGGCCGGGTCGGAAAAACGCACTTCCGCGGCCCGCAGCAACTCGACCGCACCGGCGCGGTAGCGGTCATTTTCGCCGGCGCCCGCACGATCGAGCGCGAGCAGGCCGTGCGCGAGAAACGCGTAATCTTCCAGCACGGCGGGAACTGGCGAAGGGCCCTCGCGCCACGATCGGACGAGGGACCATCCGCCGTCTTCGGGCCGACGCAGGGCTTTGAGGGCGAAGTCGGCGGCTCGTTCCGCCGCCGCCAGGAATTCGGGTTCCTTCAATGCCGTACCCGCATCGGCGAGGCCGGCGATCATCAGACCGTTCCACGCCGTGAGCACCTTGTCATCGCGACGTGGTTGCGGGCGTTGATCGCGCGCTCGTCGCAGGGCCTCCACGATCCGCGCGAAGCGTCCGGCACTCTCGCCGAGATCAAGCCCAAGCCGGGCCGCGATGGAACGCGGGCGCTCGGGAAGAACAAGCACGTTCGACGGTGGTTCGTCCGGATGATGCGGATCGCGGAAGTTCGGCCCCGAAGAGAGACCAAAGAGCTCGGCGGCGATCCGGAACTCCTCTGGCCCGAGCACCGCTCGCATCTCGGACGGGCTCCAGAGGTAGTTGCGACCCTCGCGTCCCCCGACCTCCGCGTCGAGTGCGCTGAAGAAACCGCCGTCCGAATGCGCCATCTCGCGGAGCACGAATCCCGCGGTGCGTCGCGCCGTCTCCGCAAAGAAAGAATCCTCAAACGCCAGGGCGGCCCGCGCAAACACGGGCAGAAGCAGCGCCTGGTCGTAGAGCATCTTCTCAAAGTGCGGAACAACCCAGTGCGCATCCACGCTGTACCGGTGAAAACCGCCGGCGAGGTGATCATGGATCCCGCCTCTGGCGATCCGCTCGAGCGTGAAGGCGCACGCGCGCTCGCACGCGGCGCGGGTGGCCTGATCCGCGGCACGCGCGCGCACCGCGAGCAGAAACGCAATGAAGGACGGTTGGGGGAATTTCGGCGCGGCTCCGAAACCCCCGTTCACCGAATCGAACATGGTCAGGAGCGCGGACGCGGCCCCGCTCACGTCCGCCGCTCCAACCGAGACAGGCCGGAACGCGACCGACAGCCTCTCACGCACGGCGTTCGCGAGCTCGGCGGCCTGGGCAGCGACTTCGTTTCGTCGCTCGAGCCACGCGGTGTGCATTCCTTCGAGGAGTTGCCGGAAACTCGGGCGGCCGTGGGAAGGCTCCGGGGGGTAGTACGTCCCGGCGAAAAAAGGTCGGAGCGACCCCGGCTCAAGGAAGACGCTCATCGGCCATCCCCCGTGACCGGTGAATAGCTGGGTCGCGGTCATGTACAGGTCATCGACATCGGGACGTTCTTCCCGGTCCACCTTCACGTTGACAAAGTCACGGTTCAGGATCGCGGCGATCACGGGATCCTCAAAGCTCTCCCGCTCCATGACGTGGCACCAGTAGCACGTCGAGTACCCGACGGAAAGGAAGATCGGCACGTCACGTCGGCGCGCCTGCTCGAACGCCTCTTCGCTCCAGGGGAACCAGTCGACCGGGTTGTGGGCGTGCTGGCGGAGGTACGGGCTGCTCTGCCGCGACAGCCGGTTTGTCGGCCGAGCCGAATGCGGTCCGGGGATGTTCATGGCGCACGCTCGTCGTCGGTCGTGTGCGGAGCCGCGGACATGGATCGCACGACAATCGCACGCAGTTCTGGCTCGGCTACCTTCGCCTGGCTCGAGGCGGGGCGTTGCGCCGAGGGAGCGCGGAACGATCGCGCCGCGACTTCGGCCGCCGCGAGCAACGACGCGTTCTCCCGGAGGACGATTCCCGTGATCGCCACGAATCCGGCACGGGTTCGGTTGCCGCTCTGTTCGTCGCCGCGCAGCAACCGCTCCGCCGACTGCGCGAACGCCGATCGGTAGGCCGCGGCGGCAGCCCGGACGGCGTCGGCGTGCTCGGGACTCTCGAACATCGCCGACATCGCGCGGCCCAATGCGGCGAGCGTGTCCGCGAGAACTGCCCGGGCCTCGAGCACTCTGCGACCGGAAGCCTCCAGAAGCACGGGCACGGCCACGGCGAAGACCCTGCGTGCCGCGCGACGTTCCGCCCGCTGCACGAGCGAATCGGAGTCGGACCGGGCGACGACCATGCCGCGCGATGACGCGAGAGCATCGAGCGCGGCCGTGACGGGCACGCTCACCCCCGGATCGGGACCGCCTTTGAGCACGTCTCCACAGATCGCGTCAAGGTAACTCTCTTCATGGGCGAAGAAGTTGGATCGCATCAGCGGCCTGAGCGGTTCGAACTCGGGCTCAGTCTCGATCCGCGCCAGCACGTCCTCGAGCAGCGGAGCGGAGCCCTCACACTCCTGAATCGCAGAGGCGACGCCCGATGCGAACAGGGGCGCGCACCACGCCCAGGACTCCATGAGTTGCAACAGGCGAGGGGTGCGCTCCCCGGCCTCTCGAACCGAGGCACGATCGGTTCCCGCGCGGGGCGTCGGGAGCATTGTCACCGCCCGCGATGCGAGCAGGAGCGCGACCATCGCGGGCGGCTCGCGCGTGGTCAGATGATACGGGCTGATGACGATGCGCACGTCTCGCTCCGCGTCGGAGATCACGGTGACGGCGAATGGCGGACGGCCGCGGCGCCGGGCACCGAGCGATCGAGCCATTCGATGATGGACTGAAACTGTCCGGGGAGCATCACGAACAGCATTTCGTGACCGACCGGCCAGGCCCAGCGCTCCGGACGTCCCAGGCGCTCCCATAGAAGGTCGCCCTGCACGGCGGGCACCGCCCTGTCCGCCGCGGCATGCAGGAGCAACGTTGGTTTCCCCACCAGCGACGCGGCGGTGTGATACGGGTCCAGGGGGGCGCGTCGGAGGTACTCCGCGGAGAGGTCCGCACCATCACGCTCGGTCGGAGAGCCGGCGGTCCATACGGAACGCACCGCGTCGATCATGTCCTGGTAGTTGCTCCTGTCCGCGATGGTCCAGAAATCCGCCCCGCCGCCGATGAGCACAGCGCCGGCGTACCGACTCGATTCGCGGGCGATCACGGTCGGCATGACCATCGCGCCGCCGCTCATGCCGAGCCCCACTCGCGGCGCGTCACGCAAGCGAGGATCGAGGTTCTCGAGATGCGCGAACGCGGCTTGCGCAGCGTACGCGCACTCGGCGGCGCGATTCCCCAGCACGTCGGCGATGCGCTGCGCTTCTTCGCCCAGGCCGTCCCGAGGGTCGATATTGAAGCTGATTTTTTCCGTGAAGCGTGACGGGTGCGACCACATGCGGAGGATCGCCCAACCATCAACGCGGAGCGCGATCACCAGAGCCTCGATGACCGGCCCCGGGGTGCCCAGCATGCCGGGGATGAGCAGCACGACCCCACGGCGCGACGGCGCGGGCACGTCGTAGAACGCAAACCAGGTTCGCTCCAATTCGAGGACAGGGACATTCCGACCGCGATCGGACGATCGCAACCTCGGCAGAGGAGCGTGACGCCGCGCGGAGATGAACTTGAACACGGAGGTGGGTTGGCGCTCCGGCGGCCAGTCTTTCCATTGCCGCCAGGGGGCCTTGTCCTCAAAGAAAACGAGTGAACCCGGCCCCTCCGAGAGGTACGCACCCGGGCGATCAAGCCCGAGCACCGCCGCATCGCCGTCGGCCTCGTCTTCGAGCGCGCGTGACGCCACGCGGGCCGCGTGCGACTCCACCGGTTCCGGAGCGGCGTTCAGATCGAGTTCACGGATCACGCCCTGCACCCCTTCGGCCGGGCGGCGGTAGCGCGCGGGCCAAAGACCTTGCGAAACCAACGCGTCGTCGATCGATTCCTGCAGCCGTTCCGGGGCCACGCCGACGCGCTCGATGCTGCGGCAGCCCAACCCCATTAACGTCCCCATCGCCAGGAGCGCAGCGACAGCGCCACGGCCCACGCGGCCACCGTGCTCGATATGTGCCACGACGGCGCGCGTCACGATGCGTACCCCTTTGGGTGCTCGCGCATCCAGCGCCAGGCGGTGGCGACGATCTCATCGAGAGACACAAGCGAAGCCGACCATCCAAGTTCAGAACGGATCTTGGCCGGATCGGCGAAGAGAACGGGAGGATCCCCGGCGCGACGGGGGCCCTCGCGCACCGCGGGCTGCCGTCCCGTTACCCGCCGCACTGAATCGATGACCTCCCGGACGGAATACCCCCGCCCGATGCCGAGGTTGTACACCCGGCGGTCGACCGGCTTCATGGCCTCCAGCACCTGCACATGCGCGTCGATGAGATCCTCGACGTGGACATAGTCCCGAACGCAGGTGCCGTCGGGCGTGGGATAGTCCGTGCCGAAGATCGTGACCGCTTCACGCCGGCCAAGCACGGACTGAATCACGACCGGGATCAGGTGTGTCTCGGGCTCATGGTCTTCGCCGAGCAGCCCCGATCGGTCAGACCCGGCGACGTTGAAATATCGAAGCATGGCGTAGGCGAATGGCCGGCCCTCGCGCCTGCATGCTTCGGCGTAGTCGTCCAGCATGTGCTCGACGAACAGCTTGGATCGTCCGTACGGGTTGATCGGACGCTGCGGGCACGTCTCCGGGATGGGGATGTTCGTCGCGTCGGGCTCGCCGTAGGACGCGCAGGTCGAGGAGAAGACAAAGCGTTCGACCCCAACGTCCGCGCACGCTTCGATCAGCGCCAGCGCCGCGGCGGTATTGGCTCGGTAGTACCGCAACGGTTCGGTCACGGACTCGCCCACGTACGCGAGGGCCGCGAAGTGCATGACCGCCTTGACCGCGTGCTCGCGCATCACGGACTGGAGCAGGACGCGATCGCCGATATCGCCGGGAACAAATGTGACCCGCCCCTCGGCGGAGGACTGCCGGATCGCATCGACAGCTTCCTGGTGGCCGCGGACCAGGTTGTCAACAACAACCACGGTGTGGCCGTCACGAACGAGCCGCTGGACGGCGTGCGAGCCGATGTAGCCCGCCCCGCCGGTGACAAGTACGCTCATCGACGCTCCTGACGCTCGAAGCAAACTCGCGTTGTCATCGTACCCGTCAGGGCAGGGGAACACGATCAGCCCGGCGCCGTCGGCCCAACGCCCCTTCGCCACCCGGGCCAACGACCAGGCGATCGCTTGGAAAGCCCGAGCAGCAACGCACCCCCCAGCACCATCCACACCGACAGCCATTGCCCCCGGCTGAGCCCCCACGGACGCCCGGCTTCGCCGAATTGCGGATCGGGCAACCGCCAGATTTCTGTGAGCACACGCAGCAACCCGTAGCCGATGAAGAACAGGGCCGAGATGTAGCCGGCGTGACGACTCTTCGCAGCCGCGAGCCATAGAAAGACGCCGATGACCACCCCCTCCGCCGCCGCCTGATACAACTGTGACGGATGCCGTGAGGAAAGCAAGGGCTTGATCTCCGCAGCAAATTCCGCAGCCCGTGCGGTCAAGCGGTCCAACGCGCGAGCGAACGAGTCACCTGGGAGCGCAACCTTGGACGCCAGCGCCCAAAGCTGGCCCTCCTGGTCGGCGGTCAAAGCCGGAGCGTGGCCGCCCCTGCGGCCGGGACCCAGCCAGCCGTGAAGCTCCTGAGGGAACTGAACCGCCCACCACGGACCGGGGGCGCCCGGCGTCGTGACCACGCGCCCCAGCAGCTCGCCGTTGACGAAGTTGGCAATCCTCCCGAGGAAAACACCGAATGGTGCCACGAGCGCGAGCACGTCCATTACGTGCAGCACCGAGCATCGGCCGGCGACCGTCCCGTCGGCCTGCTTCCAGCCGCGTGAAACACGCCACGCAGCCAGAATCAAACCGGCCATCCCACCGTGGCTCGCCATGCCGCCGCGGTTGATCGCCAAGACGCCCCACCACGGCGGCGTATCCATGAGCGTCCACGCCAGCGACGGTTCGTACACCAGAACGTAGCCGAGCCTGCCTCCGATCAGGATGCCCAGCACGAACACCACGATGGCGTCACCAACTCGATCCCGCGGGATGACCGTGAGTTGGTGCTTCGCCAGCCATTTGAGCACGACATACGCGATCATGAAGCCGGCCACGTATGAAAGCCCATACCAGCGAATGCCGAAATCCTCAGTGATCCTGAGGGCAAACGGATCGAGCGTGTGAAGCCAAGCCGCGAGCGTCATCAGGACCCCTTGCATCCCCACATCATCCCGAGCCGATCCGACCAACTCCGTTCATCAGATCACGTCACCGATTCCGAAGAACCGCTCGGTATTGCGGTTGATTTGCTCATGGAACTCTTCGAACGGCTGCCCCCGGATCCGCGCGACGGCCTCGGCCGTGTGCCGCGCATAGGCGGGGCGACAAGGGCGGGAACCCCGCTTCGGCTCTGGCGAGAGAAACGGAGCGTCCGTCTCGATCAAGATGCGGTCCGCGGGGACCAACATCGCGGCCTGACGCACCTCGGGCGCGTTGCGGTACGTCACCACTCCGGTGAACGAGATCCACGCACCGAAGTCAAGAACCTTACGAGCCTCATGAGGTCCACCGGTGAAGCAATGAAAAATCATCCGCTCAGGCGGTAACCCAGCGGACCGCAGCACCGGGATGAGATCGTCAAAGGCCTCCCGGCAATGGACGACCACCGGGTGCGCGATCGGGGAGGCGCCCTCGCGACAGGCCTGAATAAAACCGAGTTGTTCGTCCAGGACTCGCCGCTGGGTGTTCGTTGGCGGATGCTCGTAGTGGTTGTCGAGCCCGAGCTCACCCCACGCCACGCAACGCGGGCTGGACGCGACTCGACGGAGATTCTCCCATTCGTGGGGGCCCTCGTGCGCATGCAACGGGTGAACGCCCGCGGTGCAACGGACGGCGTTGAACCGTTGCGCGAGCTCGAGCGCGTCCAGGCAGTCGCGCGTCGTGGTCGAGACGGTGACGCACCCGCTCACACCCACGGCGCTCGCATCCGCGAGCTCAAGATCGACACGCCCCGCAAAATCGGGAAACGTCAGATGACAATGCGTATCGATCATCGGTTGCATCCCGCACGAACGCGATCCGGACAGGGACAACAAAGACCCCCGCCGATGCCCCGGGTGGTCGTACCCGGGCCGCGGGCACGCAAGCGTACACGCGACGCGAAGTCGGAGAATACGCTCAGGATGACAAGGAGAACGGCGATGCGGCGCGTGACGACCTGCGCATTGAGTTTCGCCCTCGTGCTCACCTGGTGCCTCCGCGGCAATGCCGGCGCGGCGCCGCCGGCCGACTATGAACGTTGGTACGTGCTGGAACTCCAGGGCGAGCGAGCGGGCTGGATGTGCTCCTCGCAAGCGACGGAAGGCGATCGCATTACCAGCCGCACCCGGATGGAGATGCGCGCCGGGCGGGGCGCATCGGACGTCGCATTGGTCATGCACACGGAGTTCGTCGAGACAACCGCGTTCCGCCCCATCTCGATGCGCAGCGTGGTGCGCGCCGGTGACCGGGATGTCGTGCAGGAAGCTCGGTTTCTCGAGAACGGAATTGAGCTCAAGTCCGGCCCCGGCTCAACGCCTGAGATCAAGCCGCCGATCGATGGCGAGTGGCTTACCCCCGTGGCCGCCCTCGCGCAGAGCGCACGCGAACTGGATGCTCGTGCGGAGGTAATCCGCGTGCGCACGGTTGATCCTTCGAGCGGCATCCACCCCGTCACCATGACCCGGCGCGTGCTCGACCGCGAGACGACCGTCGAGGTCTTCGGGCGCATGGCCCCTGCCACGCGGTGGGCCTCGAGCGTGGACCTGTATCCGGGAATCGAAACCGTTGAGTACGCGGACGCGAACGGGCTGCCGCTTCGCTCCGAGACCGTACTGGGCTCAATTCGGATGACCCTCATCGCCGCCGATAAGGAGCTTGCGCTGCGGCCCGCGGGCGCCCCGGACCTGCTCATCAGCACGCTCGTGCGGCCGGACCGGCCGATCCCTCGCCCGCGCACGGCACGCCGAGCGACGTTTTTCCTCACAGTCACCGAGGGCGGGCTACCCGACCTGATCAGCGCGGGATCGCAAGAATTCGTCCGCCGCGACAGCAGGTCGGGCCTCGTCACCGTTGACCTGAGCCGGTCCGGCGAGGCCGCTCCGGATGACACGGGCCCTTACCTCCGTCCCTCGGCAATGCTCGGATCTGACGACGAGGTCATCCGATCGCTCGTATCCGACGCGACGCGCGGGGCGGGCTCATCGAACGCCGCCCGCGCCGAGGCCATTCGCCGGTTTGTATTCGCCTACATCGACAAGAAGAACCTCGGCGTCGGTTTCGCCGCCGCATCCGAAGTCGCTCGTTCACGCTCGGGCGACTGCACCGAGCACGCGGTCCTCGTTGCGGCCATGCTCCGCGCCGATGGCATCCCGTCACGCGTGGCGATGGGGCTTGTGTACGTCGATTCTTTCGTGGGTCAACGCGGAGTTTTCGGTTTTCATATGTGGGCACAGGCCCTGGTCGGCGCTCCCGTCGATTCGAGATGGATCGACCTCGACGCAGCGCTCTCTCCTGATTGCCCGTTCGACGCGACCCACATCCTGGTGTCAACATCCGCGCTCGCGAACGGCGAAACGACCAACGCGCTCGTCGCGACGGCTCCGCTCATGGGACGGCTCCGACTCCGTGTGCATTCCGTCGAATAGGATATCCTGCCGCGATGCGCACCCCGCGGCCGGAGCAGCCCATCTCATCACCACAGACGCTGCCTCAAAGGGCACCCGACGGTCACAAGGGAACGTTCGGAACGGTACTGGTCATCGGAGGATGCGCCGCAAGCCCGCGGATGATCGGCGCACCGGCGCTGGTCTCGAAAGCGGCCCTGCGCGCCGGGGCCGGGCTTGTTCGTGTCGCGGCACCCGAACCAATCATCAACTGCGTGCTGACGATCAACCCGTCAGCGACCGGGATCCCCCTCCCGGCGGACGCCAGCGGCCGACTTCAGTTCCGAGCGGCTCGCGCGGCGCTCGCTCGCGACCTTGCGTCAGCCGACGCGGTGGTCGCGGGGCCGGGTCTGGGACGCTCGCGTGCCGCGCGCGATCTGATCCGTCACGTCCTCGCGCACGGCCGCGCCCCGATCGTCCTTGATGCCGATTCACTCCACTCGTTGCCCGGCACCCATCGCGGTCGGCACGCGCTCTCACGGTGCGTCCTGACCCCTCACCCTGGCGAATTCAGATCCCTCGCTGAACGGCTCGGGCTCGACTGCGACCCCGTGTCGCCGGAATCTCGCCCGGCCGCCGCGGCGTCACTCGCTCGCGCACTCGGATGCGTCGTCGTGCTCAAGGGAGCTTCAACCGTCGTCTCGTGCGGTTCTCGAATGTGGACCGATGCAACGCACGATCCCGCGCTCGCGACCGCCGGCACGGGGGACGTGCTCGCGGGGCTGCTGGGTGGGTTGGTCGCTTCGACTCACGAGCAAAGGAGCAGGTTCGACCTCTTTGACGCCGCGTGCGCGGCGGTGCAAGCCCACGCCCGCGCAGCCGCGGCGTGGCGCCTTGCGCGCGGTGCTTCCGCGGGCCTTCTCGCCAGCGAGCTGGCCGACCATATCCCCTGCGCCCTCGAGGGCCTGCGCCATGTCAATCCTCCGCGCGGGGCCCGGCGGAAGCCACGAGACGGATAAGCGGTGTCGCGTTCGCTCCGCCCGTGCGTATGTCGCGGTAGTCGTCCGGAGCCAGCGTCAGATCCAACGTCGCACGCCGCAACCTCGGCCCGGGATCAAAGAACATGGTGAACGTCAAATTACGCACTCCCGACAGCAACGGTCGCTGCTCGACGGTTGTCCCAGCCGAATCAAGAAGCACGTACCACAACTCGCCGGGTTGGCCCTCCTGCGGCACCCGGCGCTCCAGACGCGTCACCCGACCATTCTCGGCCCGACGGTCGGGGTCGGAGACGAACTCGAGACGATCGGTCACCACCGGGTTCTGGTCCGGGTCCAGCACGTCAGCCGGGTACGGCCCGAAATCCGATCCGGTCCGTATCATCGCCAGCACCCGCTGCACCACGACGCGCGAGACCACGTGCGTGGAGACCGATTCGGTTCCCAGCTTGTACGACCGGAACGACGCGTCCAGCGCCGCGAGCAGCCCGGAGAGCAGCAGCGAGCAGATCGCCAGCGCGATCAGCATCTCGACGAGGCTGAACGCGCGCCGCGAGGCCCGGGCCCGGGATCGTCTCATCGCTTGCCCTCCGAATACGAATGCGCCACCGGCACAACCGACAACGGGAGCATGATCCCGTCCGGCATCGGCAATTCCGGGTTCCAGACCAGGTTGACCCGCCCGTAGCCGTAGAAGGGCACGGCCTTCGCTCCGGCGTCCTTCTGCGCTTGGGTTGGTTGCTGATCGTAATTCAGGTCGGGAAGGCCGTCGTTGTCCAAGTCCCAACCCACGATCCGTTCGCCGTTGACGATCGGCAGTTGATTGGGATCGGCGGACTCTCCATCGCCGTCGTCCTCCCCGAAGTAGCCCAGCGTGCAGTTGAACTGGGCCGGGTTGCCCACCGGATTCCCTTGTGGATCGACCAGCGGCGCCGTGCCGAGCTGTGGCGCGAAAGTCATCATCAGGCTCCCCTCGATGTTCGCGTTGCCGCGCACGTCGAGGACGCCCGCGATTGTCGTCCCCTTCAGTTGCACGTTCTGAGCAGCGGGACCGTTCGCGTACGTGTCCGTCGGACTATTGAACTGCCCGATGTCCACAGAGTAGTTCGGAGCCAGCAACTGGCTCTTGGCGATCTCCGGCAGATCCGCGGGGTCCGGGTTCAGGCTCGGCGTGTCCGGCTGCGTGGGGTGGGTTGTCGTGAACCTCGTCCCGCCCGTGAACTGCAGCTTGTTGCGCACCTGGCTGAAGTTCGTCGGAGAATCGGACACGATGGAGCCGACGACAAGGCAGTCATGAAAACGGAGATTGTTCGAGTACAGCTTGGTGTCGCGCGCCGCGCCGGTCCGGACCGTGCCGTTGATCACGGGCGGGTCCGGGAACTGGCTGTAGTTCGCCGGCCCGTCCTGAACCTGACCGGTCGTGTACCGCAGAAAATCGCTCTTGTCCAAGGGCTGCGTGAGCGGCTCGGGCCTGCCCGCTGCCGAGTTGTACACGAGCTTCCCGTACGTCTGCCAGTTGACGTGCGTGTTCCCGACGTTCGAACGCACGTACGTGACACCCACAAATGTGCAATTGATGAACAGGCCGTTGTTCCCCTCGGGGATACGCACGTTCTTGAACGTCATGTTCTCGTAGCGCGGCCGCACGTACCAGTCCGAGTACGTCGGCGCGTTCAGCGGCATTTTCTCGTACAGGTGCCGCCCCGTCATCGAAAACACGTACGCGTCCGCGAGGTCCGACCGGAAGTACCGCGGCTTGGTCTTGTCCGACTTCGCCTCCGTGTACGTCGGCAGCGTCGCCTCAGACACGCCCAGCTGCGCGGCGACCTGCGCCGCGAACGTGGAGCCGTCCGCGAGCGTCTTGAGCGTCGAGCCGGCGTTGGTAAACGTCGCCGCGTCAACGGGCGGGAGCACGCTGTCCGAGGCGCTGAATTCCATCGCTGACCGCGCGCCCCCGCTCGCCCCGCCGGACGCCAGGCCGGCCCCCTGCCCCGGCACAATCGAGCCCTTCAACTGCGTCCGCCAGGTACCCTGTTTGCTCGACCACGTGCCCTGCGGGACCTTGAACACCAGTCGCCCCCGGACCTTCGCGTACTGATCGCGGCGATCGATGAACCCATCGCGCCAGCCGAGCACCTGATCGGAGTTGCTCCCCGTCACCGAATCCACATCGTTCATCGTCTCGCCCGAATCCCAGCGACCGTTCCCGTTGCCATCGACCCAGCCCGAGACCCCGTTCCGATTTCGGTCAGGGTTCGCGGAATCGATCAGCAGGGCGAGGTCATCGTCAAGCGTGAACTCCGGGGTGAGCCCCTGCGCCGGCGTGCCTTGCGTCAGCGCGGACGCGAGAACCACGCGCCCGTCCCCGTTCGCGTCGAAGTGGTTGATGAACACGTCGAACTCGTCCACGTACCCGTCGCCGGTCACGTCGCGAAAAGCGTTGTCCCCCGAGCCGTCGTTGTTGTAGTCCTTAGACGCCGACGGGATGCCCTGAGACTCGACCGGGTGATTCACTCGCAGGCGGTTGTCGCCGTCCACGTCGTGCGCGAGGATGCCCGCGTACAAGTCCGCGAGTTTGGAGTCCAATCGCGCGTTCAGGCCGTAGAAATCCGATTTGAGCGTGATCGGGTGCCCGTTGGACTGCGCGACGTCCGTGTACCGCGCGCCCAGATCGCCCGTCACGAGCACGTTCTTGCCGATCATGATGCGACTGGGCGCGACCATCGCCTGCTTCTGGCGCTTGGCCACCCGGACATCCTGCTTGAGCACGCGTGTGACCGCCCTCGCCCCGTCCGGTGATCCGTACGCGTAGTTCGAGCCCGTCGATCCCACCGAACTGTACCCGGTGACGATGATCCGAACCCGATCACCCTCGGCCAGAGGCGCGTACGTGATCTGGTACGCCGCGCCCCGCGCGCCGGGTCGCGAGGCGTCGGCGTCGATGGCCACGGGGGGGGTGACCACCCAGTTGGTCGATCGGTACACCGACGCATCCGTGCCCGACGGCGCGGCTTCGATCGCGGGCGAGACCGATGAGCCCGAAATCGCGACCACGTTCAGGTCCGCCGTGTGGGCGTTCACGAGTCCCTGCGCGATCCCCACGGGACGCGAGCTCTCGGCGTACCCCGCCGCGGGTGCCAGGACCGTCAGATTGCCGTCCCCGGATTGCAGCGAACCCGACCACAGTCGCCATCCGAACTCGCCGTCCACGACCCCCTTGTCCACCATGAACCGATTGACCACCTCCGAAAGACGTGCCCGACCCACGGCCAGGCCCGTCTCGGCCGCGCCGATCGCCCGGCTCATGTGCAGGTTTGTCTCCGCGGTCCGGATGTTCCCTTGGCTCATCACGGCCATGGCAAGGCACAGCGAGCCGAACATCACCACGAACATCATGGCCAGCACCGCCGCCACGCCGCGGCGTGAACCACCCCGCGCCCCCGACCCGCGTCCCTCCGTTCGCCCAGTCATACGGCCTCCCCCTCAAGGTACGATCCACACCACCCGTGCCATCTCCAACGCCTCCGGGTCGAAGTCCCCGCGGTACCGCACGATCACCGTCACCCGGAGCGGGAACCCGTCGACCGCCCGACCCGGAAAATCCGGCGGAACCGCCGCGACCAAATACGACTTGTCGCGGACGAGCGAGTTGTTGAACGGATCCACTTTCTCGACGCGGACCTCCTGCGACCAGCCCCGCATCGGTACCGGATTGCCCTGCGAATCGAGCTCGACCGTCCCGTCCGGGTTGAGCTGCGGGATCACGTTCCCGAAGCCGTCGATCGGACCCGCCTGATTGCCCCCCTCCCCGAAGCGGAGCCCGTCGAGATCGTCCAGGTCATCGAAATCCGCGGACGACAACTCGCCCGCCTCCGGCCCCCATCCGCGCAGAATGCTCGAGCTCCCGTCGGTCTCTACCCAGATGCTCGTCACCGGATCATGCCGCGTGAACGTCCGCGACAGCTCGCGGATCTCGTTGGCGAGGTACGTCCCGGTTGCCGATTGCGTCGACCACGCGTTGGTGCGCAAGAACGAGGATTGTGCCTCGACCAGCGCCAGCACCGCGACGCCCACGATGACGATCGCCAGGGACGCCTCGATCAGCGTGAACCCCCTCGCGCAGGCCCGCTTCGCACCCATGGACCGCACCATGCCGCCTCCTCCCCCGTCCCGTTGCCACTCGCCGCCGTCCGCGCCCGGCGCGCCTCCCGAGATTCGCCGACGCCATCACTTGACGATGGCGCTCATCTTGAAAATCGGCAAGATGACGGCCATCGCGATGAAACCCACGACACTGCCCATGCACACGATCATGATCGGCTCGATCATCGAGGTCACCGCCTTGATGTGGTCCTTGAGCTGCTTGGCGTAGTACGCGCTGATCTCGTCCAGAACCTCCCCGAGCTTGCCCGATTCCTCCCCCGCGGCGATCATCTGCACGACCGCGCGCGGCAGCAACCGGCTCTTGGTGAGCGGGTTGGCGATCTTCTTGCCCTGCTTCACGTTCACATGCACCGTCCGCCAGAGTCCCTCGTAAAGACGGTTGCCCGAAACGTCCCCCGTGATGGCCAGCGTGTCCAGCAGCGGCACGCCCGCGTTCACGAGCTGGCCCATCGTCTGCAGCCCGCGGCTGATGTACAGCGCCCGGAACATCGCCCGCACCACGGGGATGGTCAGCTTCAGTTTGTCGAGGACGAAGCCCCCCAGCTCCGTCCGCGCGAACGCGAAGAGCGCGCCGCCCACGCCCGCCGCCGCGGCGAGGAGGTAGATCCAGTTCGCCACCATGAAATCGCTCAGCCCCAGCAGGAATTTCGTCGACCAGGGCAGAACCTCCTCTTTCCCTTTGAAGATCCCCGCGAACTTCGGCAGCACGAACGTGAGCAGGAACACCGTGACGCCGACCGCCATCGTGGCGATCACGCCCGGGTAGATCGCCGCGCCGATCACCATCTTGCGCGTCTCGATCTCCTGCCCGATGTACGCGGCGATGCGGTCCAGCATCTCCGCGAACGCGCCGGACATCTCGCTCGCTCGCACCATGTTGATGTACAACGGACCGAACAGCCTGGGGTTCCGCTGCAGCGCCTGGCTGAATTGCTTGCCGGACTCCACATCGGCCTTCAACTGCAGGATCACCTTCTTGAAGACGGGGTGTTCGGTCTGGTCCGCGATCCCCTCCAGCGCCGCACGCAGGTTGATCCCCGCGCGGATCATCACCGCGAGCTGCGTCGTGAAGTCCAGCACGTGCTTGGGCTTGGGCCGCCCCGCGTTCAACGACCGCAGGCGCTCGAGCAGCGCCGATCGCGTCGCGCCACCCTCCTCCGCCGCGTTGATCGACACCACCTGCTGGCCCTGCGCGCGCAGCACCGCCGCCGCGGCCGTCACGCTCTCGGCGAAGACCACGCCGCTCACAACCTGCCCCGCGCCGCTCCGGACCTGGTACCTGTAGTTGCCCATGCTGGCTTACCCCGACGCCCCCGCTCCCGCCACCGCTCCGCGGCGCTGCCCACCGCCGACGACCCGTGCCGTTCCCGACGCCCCGATCACGCCGCCAGCTGCCGCTCCAGTTTCTCGGGATGCACCGCCTGGCTCACCGCTTCCTCCCGCGAGATCATGCCGTTGAAGTACAACTGCGCGATCGACGTGTCCAGGCTCATCATGCCGATCATCCGGTTCGTGTCGATGACGTTCGGAATCTCAAACGTTCGCGCTTCACGGATCAGGTTGCGAACCGCCGGCGTGCACAGCAACACCTCCACTCCGGGCACCATCCCGGGCTGGTCGATCCGGCTGAAGAGCGTTTGCGTCACCACCGCCTGAAGGGTGTTCGCCAGCATCGAGCGAATCTGGTTCTGCTGCCCCGACGGGTACATGTCCACGATGCGCTCGACGGTCTGCGCCGCGCTGTTCGTGTGCAGCGTGCTCAGAACCAGATGCCCGGTCTCGGCCGCGGTGATCGCCAGCGCGGTCGTCTCAAGGTCGCGCATCTCGCCCACCAGGATGATGTCGGGGTCCTGCCGCAGCGCGTGCTTCAACGCCGAGGCGAACGTCGGCATGTCCTGCCCAAGCTCCCGCTGCTCGATCAGGCTCTTGTCCGACGTGAACGTGTACTCGACCGGGTCCTCGAGCGTGATGATGTGCTTCGAGTAGCGCCGGTTCATCTCACCGATCATCGCCGCAAGCGTCGTGCTCTTGCCCGACCCCGTGCCCCCCGTCACGAGCACCAGCCCGCGCGGCAGATACGTCAGGCGGGAGATCACCTCCGGCAAACCCAGCTTCTCCAGAGGCGGCACCTTGGTTTTCACCACGCGCATCGCCAGCGCCACCGCCGCACGCTGCATGTGCGCGTTCACGCGGTACCGCGCCAACCCCTCCGCAGCGTAGGAAAAGTCTGAGTCACGCTGCTGCTCGAAACGCTCCCGCGATTCCTTTGGGGCCATCCGCTCCAGGAAGCCGCGCACGTCCGCCGGCGAGAGCTCCGGATAGTCCATCGCGATCAGCTCGGTATGCACCCGCATCACCGGGGGATGGCCCGCCACCAAGTGCACGTCCGAAGCGTCGTGGTCAATCGCCGACTTGAGAATTCCGTGCAGGTCCATGGCGCGTCGCTCCCGGGAGAGTTCTCGCTCCTCATCAACAAAGACGAAATCCTCATCGACCGTGCCACGACCGGGAATCATCCGACCCACCCCATTGGGGCCGGGACATGACGGATGCAACGGACGTACGGTGTGCGCGGCCCGATTACACGGGCGCGCCGAACTGGCGGGACGCTTCCACGGCGAGGCGATCGCACCGCTCATTCTCGGGGTGCCCGGCGTGACCGCGCACCCAGTGGAACCGCAACTCGTGCCGCGCGCGCAGCACGTCCAATTCCCGCCAGAGTTCGGAGTTCTTCACCGGCTTTTTCCCCGCCGTACGCCACCCCCGCGCCTTCCACTGGTCAAGCCACTCCTCGAGGCCCTGCAGCACGTACTTCGAGTCGGAGTGCAACTCGACCCGGGAAGGCACCCGCAGCGCCCGCAGCCCCTCGATCACGGCCGCGAGTTCCATTCGGTTGTTGGTGGTCGCCGCCTCGCCGCCGCTCCCCTCACGCTCCACGCCACTGACCGGATGCCGGAGAACGTACCCCCATCCCCCAGGGCCCGGGTTCCCTGAACACGCGCCGTCGGTGAACAACTCGACCAGAGGCTTGGCCTCGTGTGGCATGGCGCAACTCTAGCCAAAGACCCCGCCGGGCTCGTCGCTAGGATCCCGCGATGACCACCCGTCCGCCCGCTCCCGCCCCGCCGGCTCCCGCCGCCCCGGTCCACCGGGTCCAGATCTCCACGCGCGAGGGCTTCACCGATGCGCGTGCCGACCGCGTGCTGGCCGACGCGACCGCTCTCGGCTACACGCCCCGACGCGTGCGTACGACGCAGGTGTACCTCTTGCGCGCGCCGTTCGACACCGCAGCGCTGAATCGCGCGTGCGCACAACTGCTCGCGGATCCCGTCACGGAGTCCGCCATGATCGGCACCGCGTGCCCGTTCGCCGGGCCCGCGCCCGACTCGACCGTCGAGGTGCACCCCCTGCCGGGGGTGATGGACCCCGTGGCCCAGAGCGTCTCCCGAGCGATTGCCGAGCTCTCGGGAGTCACCCCGGAGGTCTCGACCGGCTGGCGATACGATTTTTGGGGGCTGACAGCAGCGGAGGCCCAGTCCCTGGTTGCGCGGAGCCTGGCGAACCCCATCATTCACCGCATCCACGCGGGCCCCTGGCACCCGGCCGAGTTTGCCCGCACGACTCCCCATGATGGGCGGGTCACGACCATCCCGATCCTCGAGTTGGACGCGGCCGCTCTGCAGGAGTTGTCACGCCGCGCGCACCTTTTCCTGTCGCTCGAAGAAATGCTCGCCATCCAGTCGGAATACCGGCGCGCGGGCCGGAACCCCACCGATATCGAACTCGAAACACTCGCCCAAACCTGGTCCGAGCACTGCGTCCACAAGACGCTCAAGAGCACGATCCGCTACCGGCCGGAAGGCGAGACACTGGCCGCTGACTGGATCCGGTGGCAGGATCGCGAGGGGCACGAGGTCCACGCCGATGGATCCGTCACCATCAGCAACCTGCTCAAATCCACGGTGGCCGCGGCGACTTTCCGGCTGATCCGCGAAGGCGTCAACTGGACGCTCTCGGTCTTCAGCGACAACTCGGGCGTGGTCGCGTTCGACGACCAGTTCGGGGTGTGCATCAAGGTCGAGACGCACAATCACCCGTCCGCACTCGAGCCATACGGCGGAGCGGCCACCGGCATCGGCGGTTGCATCCGTGATGTCATGGGCACCGGCCTGGGGGCCAAGCCGATCGCCGCCACGGACGTTTTCTGCGTGGCACCGCCCGACACACCGTCCCGTGCGGTGCCCGCGGGCACGCTGCATCCGCGCCGGGTCCTGTCGCAAGTCGTCGCGGGGGTGCGCGACTATGGCAACCGGATGGGGATCCCCACCGTTTCCGGCGCGGTCGCGTTCGACCCGCGTTACATCGGCAATCCCCTGGTTTTCTGCGGTTGCGTCGGCTTGATCCCGCGTCACCTGATACACGGCGCGGCGAAAGCCGGCGACCGGATCGTCGCGCTCGGCGGGCGCACCGGGCGAGACGGCATCCACGGCGCGACCTTCTCCTCGGCCGAGCTCGAGCACTCAAGCGCGGACGAGTTCAGCCACGCGGTGCAGATCGGCAACGCGATCGAGGAGAAACGCGCGCTCGACGCGCTGCTGCGCGCCCGGGACGAGTTCGGCACACCGCTCTACAGCGCCCTCACCGACTGTGGCGCGGGCGGCTTCTCTTCCGCCGTGGGGGAAATGGGCAAGGAACTCGGGGCCGAGGTCCACCTCGATCGCGCTCCGCTCAAATACGACGGGCTGAGCTACCACGAGATCTGGATCAGCGAGGCTCAGGAGCGGATGGTCCTCGCGGTCCCGCCCGGGAACATGGAACGGCTGCGCGCGATCTGCGCCCAGGAGCACGTTGAGATCGCCGATCTCGGGCGCTTCGGCACACCCGACGCCGAGCTTGTGCTGCACGACCGGGGGCGCGAGGTCGGCCGCGTGAGCATGGCATTTCTGCACGATGGGATTCCCACCCCGGTTCGCGATGCGACGTGGGCCGCCGCCACGACACCCGGGACCCACCCTCCGCCGCACGACCGCGACGCGCGGACGCCCTTGCCCGCGTCACTCGCGGACGCGTTGCTCGCGCTCCTCGCCCACCCCGACATCGCCAGCAAGCACTGGATCATCCGTCAGTACGACCACGAGGTGCAGGGGAACACGCTGATCAAGCCCCTGTGCGGCCCCGGGCTCCACGGCCCTTCGGACGCGAGCGTCGTCGCGCCGGTCCCGAACTCGAGGTCGGCGATTGCGCTGGCGTGCGGGCTGCAGACGCCGCTGGGGGATCCCGCGCTCGGCGGCGATCCGTACTTGATGGCGCTCGCCGCGATCGATGAGTGCGTGCGCAATCTCGTGTGCGCCGGGGCCGATCCGGGCCGGATCGCGATCCTCGACAATTTCTGCTGGCCCTCGTGCGGGAAGCCCCGGAACCTCGGGGCCCTGGTTCGCGCGGCCGAGGGTTGCTACGACGGCGCGCTCGCCTATCGCACGCCGTTCGTGTCGGGGAAAGACTCGCTCAACAACCAGTTGAACATCCCCGGCGCCGAGGGCCGGCCCGACCGGACCATCGAGATCCCCTACACCCTGCTCATCACCGGGCTCGGCTTCGTCCCCGATGCGGCACGTTGCATCACCATGGACGCCAAGCGTCCCGGCAACGCGCTCGTGCTGATCGGCCCGAACCGAGACGAGCTGGGCGCCTCGCGCCTCGCGGCGCTGTTCCGGCTCGATGGCCTCGGAGCGACCGAATGGGCGTTGCCCCCCTCACCCCTCCCGATCGGTCCGCGGTGCGCGGGGTTTGTCGCCTCACTGATCGAACGCGGGATCGTCGAGGCCGCGCACGACGTCTCCGAGGGCGGCCCGCTCACCACCGTGGCCGAGATGCTGATCGCGGCGAGCGGCGGGCGTGACACGTTGGGCGCTCGCATCGAGTTGCCGCGCACCGGCTCGAACCTGCCGTGGGGCGCGGCGTTCGGCGAGGGCCCCTCCCGCTACGTGCTCGAGGTCGCGCCCGCCGAAGCCCGGCAGATCACCATCGACGCGGCCCGAGCGGGAATCCCCGCGCGTGTGATCGGCACGCTCGACGATTCGGGCCGCCTCTCGTTCAACGGCGAAGCGCCGATCGAGGTCGCGCGGCTCATGTTGGCGTGGCGAAGCCCGCTGGACTGGTAGATCAGTTGACCGTCTTGAGCGATGTCACATCGATCCACTTGCCCGCGCCCTTCGAGTAGTCCTTCGTCGCGACGTCCGCACGCGGCCAGATCGCCTCGACGGTCCCGTCCTCGAAGGCCCGATAGACGCGGTTGCCGTCCGACGCGAGGCCGACGCACCGGCCCCTGGGGCCGGGCTGGACCGACGGCTGCGCGCCGGCCCGGCTCGTGAAAGCAACCACCAGGTTCACCGCCAGCAGCACCGCGCCGAGCGCGAGCAGCCCCTTCACGCCAATTCTCTTCACGGTTCGACTCCACAGGCCACACGAGGCCCCGCATCCTGAAGCGGCACTCCGCACGCACGTGCGCCGCGCCACCATCGACCGACAACCCCGGCTCATTTCAGCTCGACCGACCAATACGCGTTGTCGAGGAACGTCTTCCAGGACGAGTAGCGATCCTGCCCCAATCGAAGCGAAATGAGCGGGTTGCGCCTCGGGCAGACCGGCTGGCGCACCAGCGTCATGCCCGCCTGATCGGGCGTGCGGCCGCCCTTGCGGGCGTTGCAGCGCACGCACGCGCACACCAGGTTCTCCCACGAATCCCCGCCACCGAGCGTGCGCGGCCGGACGTGATCGATTGAGAGCTCGTTCGTGGAGAAATGCCTGCCGCAATACTGGCACTGGTTGCGATCGCGGGCGAAGAGATTCCGCCGGTTCAACTTCACGATCTGCGCCGGCAACCGGTCGTACCCGAGCAGGCGGATGACCCGCGGGACGGCGATGTCGAACCGGACCGTGCGGACCCAGTCGTGCTTCTCGGGCTCGAATGTCTTCTGCACCTCCGCCAGGTCGGCCCAGGAACCGAAGTCATAATTCACGTACTGCCCGTTGTCGACGTGGATGACCTCCGCCAGGTCGCGCAGCAACAGCGAGAAGGCGCGCCGGGCCGAGATCACGCGCACCGCCAGGTACATCTTGTTGAGAACAAGCACCTTGCAATCGAGCGCGCTGGCCAGCCCGCCCGTCAGGATCGATCCGCCGATCACCGTCGCGTCCAGCGACAACGCCCCCTCGTCGACGCCGTCCACGTCGATCGGATCCACCCGTGCGCGCTTCGTCTTTGGCGAGGCCATGGACACCTTGCCTGTCGGACCATCGGGTCCGTCCGAAAGGCACGAAAAGGGTACCCGAAGCGAGCGATGCGATCTAGCCCCCTCCGACAACTTCCCGTGCGGCGGATCGCGTGCCGTCGCGTCGCCGTTCCGTCACACGCTAATGCCGGAAATGCCGTATCCCCGTGACGTAGCAAGAGACGCCGTGCGTGACGCACAGCGCGAACGTATCGTCGTCCCGCTTGGATCCGCCCGGGTGGACAAGGACCTTCACTCCCGCATTCACCAACAGAGCGGGGCCGTCCGCGAACGGAAAGAACGCATCGGAGACCGCCGCGGCGCCGATCGCGCGCGGCCCCGCTTTCTCGGTTGCCAGGCGGC
This sequence comes from Phycisphaerae bacterium, assembly GCA_016794925.1. Classification (GTDB taxonomy): domain Bacteria; phylum Planctomycetota; class Phycisphaerae; order Phycisphaerales; family UBA1924; genus JAEUIW01. Next base: position 211,665 of record JAEUIW010000001.1, on the reverse strand, counting down.
ACGCCGTGACCCGATCGAGCTGACCGAGGCCCGCCCCGAACAGGCTGACGGACGCCGCGCCGCCTTCCGCCGAGTCACGATCGGTACCGCCGATCGCCACGGCGTTCGAGTTCATGGCGCGAACCATGACCTCCACCATCGCCGCCGCCGCGAGCTGTTCCCCGCTGGCACGCGGACCGGCCCTGTGCTCCCAGTCCTCGGGCGCGCGCAGCGCGTCGTCGTTCGTCTGGACCAGCACGCCCCCCGTGATGGACCGCAGCCGCAGCCCCGACAGCCCGCTCGCGTGGGGGCTCGCGTCACGGTCCGCGGAACGTGCCGCGCTCCCGGCGCCGAACGCCAGCAGACGCACGCTCGCGCTCCGCGCCCGCAGCGCGGCCAACGCCAAAGGCGTGAACCCCGCCGCGACTATGACCTCGAGAAACACGTCTCGGGCCGCCAAGCGGGCCGCGGCGGGATCGTCGATCATCCCCGAGCACGCCAGGATCCCCCCGTACGCCGCGACGGGATCCCCGGCCAGGGCGCCCGCGATCGCACAATCCGCGGATTCACCCACGCACGCCCCGCACGGGTTCGCGTGCTTGATCACGCAGGCCCCGCAGGCCCCCGAACGCTCCGCCAACGCACGTGCCAGATCGAGCGCCGCCGCCGCGTCGTGCAGGTTGTTGTACGAGAGTTCCTTGCCGTGCAACTGTGAGCATGAGGCCACGGACACGGAGGCGTCCCCGTCCTCGCGGTACAGCGCCGCGCGCTGATGCGGGTTCTCGCCGTACCGCAACGAGGCCGCGAGACGCAGCCGCAGCGACAGTACCTCCGGCATCGACGAGCCTTCCCATGCCCGAGTGGCGGGGGGCTCCACCGACATGCTCCGGCTCGAGAGATACGCGGCGATGGCCCCGTCGTACCGGGCCGTCAACGCGAACGCCTCCGCGGCGAGCGCCGCCCGCAACGCGGGGCCCGTGCCGCCGCACCGCGTCCGGAACTCCTCGAGGAACCGTGCATACTGGCCCGGGCTGGTGAGCACCACCACCGCGTCGTGGTTCTTGGATGCCGACCGGATCATCGACGGCCCGCCGATGTCGATGTGCTCGATCGCTTCGTTTTCGGAGCACGACGGCCGCGCGATCGTCTGCTCGAACGGATAGAGATTGACGCACACCATGTCGATGAGCGGGAGCCCGTGGCGCGCCGCCGCGGCGAGGTGCTCCGTGCTGTCGCGCCTGGCCAGCAGCCCGCCGTGGACGGCCGGGTGCAGCGTCTTCACGCGCCCGTCGAGCATCTCCGGAAAACCCGTCAGGCGTTCCACCGGGGTCACAGGCAAGCCCGCCCCTGCCAGAGCCTTGGCCGTTCCGCCTGTGGACACCAACTCCACGCCGCGCTCGTGCAGCGCCCTCGCCAGCTCGACCAGGCCCGCCTTGTCGGAAACACTCAGCAACGCCCGCCGGATGATGATCGTGTCCTGCATCGACGGAGGGTTGGACCGCCGAGCCCTCCGAGCAAGCCGCCCCGAGAGCCGACTCAGCGTGCCCGGAATCGCGAGATCACGCCCGCGGGTGTGATCGCGTAGAGCGGACCGCCCTCCATGGGCTCGGCCCGCAGCATCGCGACGGCGCCCAGCGTCCCCTGGCCGACCAGGACCCCGGAGTCTCGCTCGACCGAACTGACCAGTCCGCTGCCGGCATCCCACACCACCATGCGACCGCCCATCACCGACACCACGGCCCCCGTCACCTTGTCGTTGTTCCAGCGAGCGTTGCCGGTACCGGCATCCAGGCATGTCAGCCCCTTTCCTGGGAGCGTGACGTAGACACGGTTCGCAACGCACGCCGGCTGGTGAACCAACGGCGCATCGGTGCGCAGCCGCCACCGGAGCGAACCGCCGTTGACGCTGAATGCATACAGCGACTGGTCGAGCGAAGCAACGATGATCAGTTCGTTTGTCGCCACTGGGTCCGTGGCGAGACCGCCGCCAACCCACGCGTTCCCCACCGAGCCGCCCGATGCCGGCTCGAGGATCATCAGCCGCCCGGCCTGCGACACCACCGCCACGTACGGACCGGCCGCCACAACGCGCGACACGATCGAGCCCGGGATCTGGTACTGCCACGCCGGGATCCCGTTGAACAGGTTGTGCGCCACCACCAAACCGGACGTTGTTCCGTAGATCAGCATGTTCGCAGCCAGCAACGGCGCGGTGTTGGCGACCTTGGCGAGGCGTTGGATGTCCCGCAGCGTGCTCGTTCGCAGGTCGAGCGCGAACGTGTCCACCTCCGAACACACCAGGAGGTTGTCATCGGCCCGGGAGATTCCCACGAACCGCGTCACCTCGCTCGACACCGGCGCGTTCCAGCGCGGCTGACCGCTCGCCGCCTCCAGGACCGTGACGATGCCCGACGAGTCGAGCGTCGCGACCAAGTCGTCGAAAGGCTCAAACGCCGTCACCGACTTCCCCTTCGCCACCGTCGCCACCGAGCCCCATTCCATGCGCAGGCCCAGCTTCGACAGCTCCTCCCGATCCGCGCCGATCCTCGCCCGATCCTCTTCGATCGAAGTCGCCCTCCGCACCGGCTGCGGCGCGGGCTCCTCGACCCGGTCCGGCGCCGCGCACGAGGCGAGCACCGCCGCGCCGGCCCCCGCGAGAATGAAACGCGTCACATCAGCTCGGCAAGGGATCCGGATCGGCATCGACGTTCTCCAGCCGCGCGGCGGCTCACGGTGCAACCAGTCGCCCCGCGCGGACCGGGCACGCCTGCCCGGGTCCCGCCCATGGGGGTCTACAGCATACCCGAACACTCGGCTGGAACGTCGAAGGACGACGTTGTAAAACAAGAACAAACCGTCGCCCCGGACCGGCCCGTATGCTCTGCCCGATGTTCACAGGCCTTGTGCAAGCGGTTGGGTCCGTAGCGGCCGTCGAGCCCTCCGCCGCGGGCCGTCGGCTGGAGATCGACACCGGTTCGTGGGAGATCCTGCCGAACTCGGGAGAGTCCATCTGCGTGAACGGCGTATGCCTGACCGTGGCCGAGGTGCTCACGCCGCGGCGGTGGGCGTTCGACGTAGTGAACGAGACCCTGGCCCGGACGACCCTCGGCGCCGCGACCGCGGGGTCTCGGCTCAATCTCGAGCGCAGCGCCACCCCCACCTCGCTCCTCGGAGGTCATCTTGTACAGGGTCACGTCGACGGCGTGGGGGAAATCGTCCGTGTCGAACGCGGAGATGGTTGGCGCGTGCGTGTGAGCACACCGCGTTCGACGCCCGCGGGCCCTCTCATCCAGTACATGATTCCCAAGGGGAGCGTCACGCTGGACGGCGTGTCCCTGACGCTCGCCGACGTCGGCCCGGTCGAGGGCTGGATCGAGATCGCCCTGATCCCCCTCACCCTGCGGCAGACGACGCTCGCCGGCTGGGTCGAGGGCCAGCGTGTCAACATCGAGTGCGATGCGATGGCCAAGACCGTCATCCACTGGATGCGGCATTTTTCAGGCGCGTCGCGTGGCTAAGGTGCGCCGCGTTCTCGGGGTCGATCCGGGCCTGCGCATCACAGGCTACGGATGCGTCGAAGTGCGGGAGCACGGGCGTGTCAGGTTGATCGAGGCGGGGGTGTTCCGGTTCAAAGCGGGGTTGAGCGTCTCGCGTCGGCTCGCGGAACTCGATCACGACCTGGGCGAAGCGCTCGATCGCCTGGCGCCGGACGTGGTCGCCGTCGAGAAGCTGTTCGCCCACTACAACCACCCGCGCACCGCCATCATCATGGGACATGGGCGCGGCGTCATCCTGCTGGGAGTTGAGCGGGCCGGGCGAACACTCGTCGAATTGTCACCCAATGAGGTCAAACGTTCCCTGACCGGGCACGGGCACGCCGGCAAGGAACAGATGCAGGACGCGGTCCGCGCCGCGCTGGGATTGCCGGCCCGACCCGAGCCGCCCGACGTCGCCGACGCCCTCGCCATAGCCATGTGCGCGGCGAGCCGGTCGCCCTAGACTCCGCGAGTATGTCGACGCCCGAGAGCGAAAAGCGGGACCTCGCCGCCCAGGTCCTGATCGTCGAGGATGAGGCCGAGCACGCCGAGGTGATGGCCGAGGCGCTCCGAAAGCCCGGGCACGTGTGCGCGATCGTGCATGGCGTGGACCAAGCCATGGAGGAACTCCGTCATGGCTCCTTCGACGTGATCATCACCGATCTGCGGATGCCCGCCTCGGGCGGGTCCCACGGAGTCGCGCCCGACGGAGGTGACGCCGGGATGAAGGTCCTCGAAACCGCCCGGCGCCTGCAGCCCGAAGCCGAGACCATCATGGTCACGGCGCACGGGGACGTCGGCACTGCCCGTGCCGCGTTCAAGCTCGGGGCCTACGACTTCATCGAAAAACCGCTCGACCTGGAGGTGTTCCGCTCGCTCGTGAACCGAGCCGCCGAGAACGTCCTGATGCGGCACCAGTCCGCGGGTCTCAACGAACTGGTCCAGCACGACGGCTTCGAAGGGATCGTCGCCGGATCCGAGGCGATGAAGAAGATCATCCAGACGGTGCGCACGGTCGCGCCCAGCAACCTGCCCACCCTTATTACGGGAGAAAGCGGCACCGGCAAGGAACTGATCGCTCAGGCCGTCCACCGCAACAGCCTCCGCGCCTCCAAGCGATTCGTCGCGTTCAATTGCGCCGGGCAGAGCGAGAGCCTCCTCGAAGACGCGCTCTTTGGGCATGTCCGCGGCGCTTTCACCGGCGCCGACCGTGACCGTGAGGGGGTCTTCGAGTACGCCCACGGGGGAAGCCTGTTCCTTGATGAGATCGGGGACATGCCCCTGGCCATGCAGGCCAAACTGCTCCGCGTGCTCGAAACCGGCGAGGTCGTGCGCCTCGGGAGCAACGAGACGCGCCGGGCCGATGTCCGCTTCGTTTCCGCCACCAACCGCGACCTGAAGGCCATGGTCGCTCAGGGCTCATTCCGCGGCGATCTGTACTTCCGCATCGACGGCGCGCACGTTCATCTGCCCCCGTTGCGCGAGCGCCGCGAAGACATCCCCCGCATCGTCCGGCACGCGCTCGCCCGCTTCTCCGCCCAACTCAGCAAGCCCGTCCCCCCCATCACCGACGCCGCCCTGATGCGACTGGCCGCGTACGACTGGCCGGGCAACGTCCGCCAGTTGCTCAATGTGGTCAACCGCATGGTGGTCACGGCGTTCGGAGCTTCGAGCAACCCCACCCTCGATGCGGCTCACGTTCCCGATGAAATCGCGACAAGCGACCCGATTGACACACCTGATACAGGTGGATCCCGCGTCGGTTCGCTTGCCGGAACCACGCTGGATGTGCTCGAAAAGCGTGCCATCCGAGAGACACTCCGGCTAACCGGGGGCAACCGCGAGCAGGCCGCCAAGCTCCTCGGAATTGGGGAACGGACGCTCTACCGAAAACTCAAGGACTACGGACTTCGGTGATCATCCCCTGAAACGGTGGTGGCGTTTCGGTTAATTCGGGGCACGCGATTCGCGTACGGCACTTCTGGGGCTTCACCGGCCCGGGAGAACGCTCGCGATGCGACGCATCCTGCTCATGGCACTGGCAGTCTTTGCCGCAAATCACGTTGCTCGCGCACAACTTGCGCCCACGGCAGGTGCGCCGAACTCGACTGTCACGACTACGGATGCGCGCACACGACGGGCCGCGATGGCGGTTTCCGCCGTGCAGGATGTCGCACGGATCGAGGGGCAGGGCGAGACCGTTCTGCGCGGCGTGGGAATCGTGACGGGCCTCAGGGGCACCGGGGACAGCGGTTCCGAGCTGGCTCTGGCGCGCCCACTGGCCCGGATCTATGAGAACAACGGCGTACCGCTGGCCGACCTCGCGAACCTTGCCAAGGCCAAGGCCGCGGCCATCGTGATGCTCGAATGCGTCATTCCCAAGGAGGGTGCCCGGCGCGATGACACGTTCGACATCCGGGTCTCGGTGGCCCATTCGGCATCGAGCCTGGAAGCCGGAGTGCTCTCGCTGGCGCCGCTCACCGGCCCACTGCCCGGCCAGGGCGCCTTCGCGATGGCGGCCGGCCCGCTGACGCTCGAGGATCCCAAGTTCCCGACCGTGGCCCGGATCCGCGGCGGGGCGCGCATGCTGCACGACATCCTGACGCTGCATGTCCGGGACGCCTTCACGCTGGTGGTGCGGCCGGAGTCCCGGTCGTTCACGACGACGGACACGCTCGCCGGGGTGATCAACCAGTCGTACTCCAGCCTGGACGACGATCCCGCCGCCGGGGCGCGGATCGCCCACGCGCTCGACGACGCGACGGTCCGGGTGGTCATTCCCGAGAGCGAGCGCGCCAACACGACCGCGTTCGTGGCCCGTGTCATGTCCACGCGCTTCAGCCCCAGCCTGCTCGATCTGCCCGCGACCGTCATCTTCAACGAGCGCCGCGGCACGTTCACGCTGACGGCCAATGTCGAGATCTCACCGGTGGCGATCTCGCACAAGGACCTGCTGATCACGACGATCACGCCAACGCCGACGCCCTCACCGGCGACCCCGCTCAGCGAGCAGCAGCGGATCACCGGCCTGGGCACCACGGCCAAGCAGAGCGACCGCGCCCGCTTGCAGGACCTGCTCGATGCGTTCAAGCAGCTCGACATTCCCGTGGGCGATCAGATCGCCATCGTTGCGCAGATCCATCGCACCGGCCGGCTTCATGCCCAGCTCATCATGGAATGATCCCCGCCTCACCTCACCCCAAGTCGCCTCGCCGCCATATGACACCCGCCGACTCCATCCCGCTCGCACCTGGTCCTTCGCGCACGGCGATCCCACCGTCCGATGGTGGCAGTCGAAGGGGGACGATCTTTTCCCCGCGAACGGACGCGGGGTTTCGCAGCGAGCTCGCGACGCGGCAGCGCGACTTCGCACGGACGACAAGCCGCGACCGGTCGGGGGAGAGCGACGCCGTGTCCTCGGCGCGGGCCGCGGCGGAGCAATTCGTCGCGATCTCGCTGGTGCAGCCCATCCTCGCCAATCTCCGTGAAACGAACCGCACCGCCGCGCCCTTCGCGCCGGGGACTGGCGAGCGCCAGTTCGGCGCGATGATGGACGCGGAGGTTTCGCTGCGGATCGCGCGCGCGAGCCGTTTTCCGCTGGTGGACCGCCTGGCGAGCGACCTCCTGCGACGCTCCCGATCAACCGCGGACGCGGGACCACCCGCCGCGCGGCCCGTCGGCGGCATCGAAATCGACCTGTTCACGGGGCCCGGAGGGATCAGCCAATGACCGGCGGCAACCGGAGCCAGGTGCGCGGGCCCGCGGGCCCGCCTCAGTCGCATCCAAGGCCGGCGGACCCGGCGGCAACCGCTCAGGAGTTGCTCGCGGTGCTGGTCGAGATCAAGGGCCTGCATGATCAGCTGCTTGCGGTGGCCGAGGAGCATCGGGCCGCGCTGCGGGCAGCGGACGGCGCCTCCGTGGAGCGGTGCGTGCGTCGTGAGGTTTCCTTGGCCGAAGCGGCGAGCCGGCTGGACTCCCGCCGGAGCCGGCTGGCGCGTGCGCTGCTCGACGGGTTGGTCGGAGCGTCCGCCGGAGCCGGTCGCGACGCGACCCTCGCGCAGTTGGCGCCCCTGATCCCCGAGCCGGTCCGTTCGCGCGTGAGCGAGGCCGCCGCGGCGCTCCGCGTCACCGCGGGGTCCGTGCGTGGCCGCTTCGCCGTCCTGCACGCGGCGACCCAATCGCTCGCGGCCCACGCCGAGGGGCTGGTTCGACAGGTCGCGGCTTCGCTCTCCCACGCGCGGACGTACGGACGGGGCGGGGCGTGCCAGGCGGGAGTCACTCATTTTCTCAATGTCCTTGACGTCCGCACCTGAGGAGGGTTCCGCATGAGCCTCACCAGCGCGCTGCAGGTCGGTCGCTCGGCGCTCGCGGCAAGCACCATCGGCATCCAGGTGGCGGGCAACAACACGGCCAACGCCTCGACGCCCGGCTACTCGCGCCAGATCGCCAACCTCGTGCCCGCGGGGGACCTGCGTTACGGGCGCGTCTTCCTGGGCAGGGGCGTGGAGGTGCAGGACATCCGCAGGCAGGTGGACGCGGCCCTGCAGGCGCGGCTGAACCGAGCCGTGTCGGACGACGCCTCCGCGTCGCTCGACCTGGAGCTGCTGACGGGCGTGGAGACGACCGTGAACGCCCTGTCCGACAGTGACCTGTCCAGCGAGCTCTCCCGGTTCTTCAACGCGTGGTCCGAGCTGGGCAACACACCCGGCTCGTCGGGGGCGCGCACGCTGGTCGTGCAGCGCGGCAAGGCCGCCGCAGGCGCGATCCGAGCCCAGCGCCAGGGGCTGCTGGAGCAGCGGGCACAGGTCGACGGTCGGCTCGGATCGATGGTCGCCCGGGCCGATGAGATCCTCTCCTCGATCGCCTCGATCAACTCCTCGATCGTCAACGCGGAAGCGGGCAACGGCAACGCCAACGCGATGCGCGACCAGCGCGATGCGCTGGTCACCGAGCTCGGCACGCTCATCGACGCCCGTACGATCGAGCAGCCCAACGGCGTGCTCGACGTCCTGGTGGGATCGACACCGGTGGTGCTGGCCGGGCAGTCGCGCGGCCTGGAGCTGCGAACGCGGACCGTGGATGGTGTCGCCGAGCCCGTCGTCTCGGTGCGGTCCACGCGCGAGCCGCTGGGCGTGACAAGCGGACAGGTCGGCTCGCTCCTCGCTTCCCGCGAGAACCTCGTGAGCGACACCATCGCCCGGCTCGACCGCCTGGCTGCGCAGCTGGTGTTCCGGGTAAACCGCGTCCACGGGCAGTCCTACGGATCGACCCGTGCCACCACGGCCTCTTCGACGCTCGCGATCGCCGCCGGCGACCGCGACCGGGCGTTCAACGACCCCGCGAACGCCTCGCTCGCGGCGCTTCCGTTCGCGCCCAAGTCCGGCTCGTTCCTCGTGCACGTCCGGAACAGCGCAACCGGCGCCGTTCAGACCACGCGCGTGAACATCGACCTCGATGGCCTGCGCACGGACGGGAGCGCCGGAACCGCGGACGATTCGAGCCTCGCCACGCTGACGACCGACCTCGCGGCGATCCCCAATCTCACTGCCTCTGTTGGCGCCGACGGCCGCCTGACGCTCGACGCGTCGAGGGGCTTTGATCTCACGTTCTCGGAAGACACCTCCGACGTGCTCGCGACGCTGGGCATCAACGCGTTCTTCACCGGCGCCAGCGCCGGGGACATCGGCGTTCGCGATGAACTGGCCTCGAACCCGACGCTGCTGGGCGCGGGGCGCCTGGCGGGCGGCGCGCCGAACGAGAACGCGGCGGCCCTCGGCGTGGCCGCGCTGCGCGACGAATCGCTCGACGCGCTCGGCGGGCTCTCCTTGGGCGCATCCTGGGGCGACGCGGTGCAGTCGATCGCGGTCCGCCTGGACGCGGCCAAGACGCGCTCGGAAGCCACGGGCGTCGTGCGGGGCAATCTCGAGGCTCAGCGGGCCGCGGTCTCCGGCGTGAGCATGGACGAAGAGGCCATCAGCCTGATCGCCTTCCAGCAGCAGTACCAGGGCGCCGCACGCCTGATCAGCGTGGTGGACGAGCTGACCAAGTCCATCATCAACCTCGTGTAACGGAGGCCCCGTCGTGTCCATCCCGCCCGTTGCCACCTCGCGCGTTCCCACCCTGTTGGCCTCGCAGATCACGCTGGCGAATCTCAACCGCACCAACCGCGACATCCTCACGATGCAGACCCAGCTCGCCACCGGACGCGAGATCAATCGCCCCAGCGACGACCCGGTCCGCGCACAAGCCCTGCTGGGTCTCCGCGATGTGATCGCGCGCTCGGAACAGCGGGCCCGGAACCTCGACCACGCCTCCACCATGGTCGACAGCCTCGACGCCGCCGTCGGCCAGGCCAACGACCTCGTTCTCCAGGCCAAAGGGGTGGCCGCGAGCCAGATCGGCGCGACCTCCGACGCCGAGACTCGATCCGCGCAGGCGATCGTGATTGATTCGATCCTGAAACAACTGATGTCGCTGGCAAACCAGCAGACCGGCGGCGTCCATCTCTTCGGCGGCTCGACGCCTTCGCGGGCGCCGATCGTCGAGCAGAACGGGGGCTTCCGCTATCTCGGCCGCGGGCAGGGTCTTCGCAATGACCTTGGGCCTGGGCTCGAGATCCCCACCACGATGGGTGGCGACAACGCCATCGGAGAGACTTCCGCACGTCTGCGTTCGTCCAAGGACTTGAACCCGAGCCTCACCCTCGACACCCCCCTCTCGGACTTGCGCGGGGCACGCGGGCTCGGCCTGGCACCCGGATCGATCACGTTCTCGTTCAACGGCTCGGATCCTGTGACGATCGACCTCGCGGGAGCGACCAATGTCGCCGGCATCGCGGACCGCCTGACCTTCGCCCTGCGCGGCTACGAGGTTGATCACGATGTCGCGATTCTCGGCACCGGGGGCGTCAACATCTCGGGTGGGCGATTCTCGATTGACGTGGCGCCGGGCGGCTCGCTCGCCTTCGGCGATATCGGCGCGGGCACCGCCGCGCAAGACCTCGGCCTCGACATCCCGTTTACCTCCTCCTCGCCCCTTGGGAACGACCTCAACCCCCGCCTCACGCTTCTGACTCCACTGAGCGCGATTCCCGGCCTCTCGGCTCCCCCCGACCCGCTGCGATTCCGCTTCACCCGCGGCACGTTTCAATCGATCGCGGACGTGGACCTCTCCTCAGCGAAGACCATCGGGGACATCAAGAGCCTGGTTGAGGCGGCAAACCTCGGCGTACGAGTCGAGATCAACTCGTCCGGCACTGGGTTGGATGTGTTCAACGAGATCGCCGGTCCGGCTTTGAGCATCGAGTCGGTTCCCGCCCGGGCCGACACGGCAGGACAACTCGGAATCCGATCGCTTTCCACCGACACGCTCCTGGCGGACTTCAACGATGGCCGAGGCGTGCGTTTGGTTGACGGGCGAATCAACCCGCTGACGGGCCAAGCGGACGCCGCCGTGAATGCGGACATTTCAATCCGATTGGGGAACGGGGGGTCGTTCGAAGTCGATCTCCGTCCCCAGGACGTGGTGTCGGTCCAGGCGCTCATCGACCGTATCAACGCGCAAGCCGCGGACGCGGCGTCGGCCGGGCGTATTCCCGCCGGTGCGGTGCGAGCCGAGCTCGGCACCAGTCCCAACGGCTTGGTGCTCCGTGATGTCCTGAATCTCGGCCCAATGACCGTCACGAACCTGAACAACTCCGCCGCGGCTGAGGACATCGGACTCCTGGACGGCAAATTCGACGCGGGGAGCGCAAGTTTCGTCGCAGAGGACCGCTCGGGGGTGCGCGTGCTGAACCTATTCACGAATCTGATGGATCTTCGGGACGCGCTTCGAGGGGATAACAGCGTTGGCATCACTCTTGCTGGAGAACAACTGGAGCGGAGCAACGACCGTCTGGCGACGGCGCGGGCCACCGTTGGCGTGTACGCGGAACGGGTGAACACGGCGAAGTCGCAGTTGGAGGATCATCAGGTGCTGGACGAGAAGATGCGAAGCGAACTTCAGGACGTGGACTTCACCGCGGCGGCGGTGCGGTTCAGCCAGTTGCAGTCCCAACTGACCGCGGGGCTCCAGACGGCGGCGCGGTTGCAATCGCGCACCCTCCTCGACTTCCTGGGTTAGCGCCCGGGCGGGTCAGTTTCAGCCACGCCCGGCGCCTCGGCCGCGTCGGAGCGAGACAGGACGTCACCCGGGCTGGATGCCCGGGTTGGTCCGGCTAGAAGGCCGGTCGAACCGGAGCGCACCATGCTCGTGCGAACCTCGCGTTTTGGAACGATCGAGATCGCGGAGGACCGCGCCCTCACGTTCCCCAAGGGTCTGCTCGGCTTCAGCGACCGCAGGCGATTTTGTCTGCTCGAGCCCGCCGAGGACGCCTGTTTCTTCTGGCTCCAGTCACTGGACGAACCGGCACTGGCCTTCGTCGTGACGGACCCCAGCTTTTTCGTGCCGGACTACTCCGTGCCCATCCGGCCGGAGCAGATGGGCGAGCTGGGGATGTCCCGTCTCGAAGAGGCGCAGGTGCTCGTCATCGTCAACAAGATCGACCAGACACTCACGGGCAACCTGCAGGGCCCGCTGGTCGTCAACACGCTCAACCGCATCGGCGAGCAGTTCGTGCTCGCCGAGAAGCGTTGGACCACGCGCCACGCGCTGGTCCGCGCGGGCGCCGCGACCGCCGGGCAGGCCATCCCCGCCTGAGGGGCCGGCCCGCCGACATTCGCCTTCCCCCGCCGGGCACGGACGCCCGGTGGCTCCCACGCCGCGCCGATCGAGCGCGGCTCGCGCTCCACACGCTCTCCACGGAAGGGACCACGCGATGCTGGTGCTCACCCGACAGCGCGACGAGACGATCATGATCGGCGACGAGATCGAGATCACGGTCGTCGATATTCGCGGGGACAAGGTCCGCCTGGGGATCACGGCCCCGACGCGGATCGCCGTCCACCGCAAAGAGGTCTACGACGCAATCAAAGCCGAGAATGAGCGGGCGGCACGCATGAACGGGCCCGATCTAGCGGTGCTTCGCGCAACGCTCGGTCCTTCGCCGCGCAACAACTCTCGAAGCCGCGCCTCGGAGCTGGCCTCGCCGCCCATGCCAAGCCGTGCCGCCGGGAGCAATCCGGCGGGGTAGCGTGCCCGCCGCGGCAGGGGAGACACGCCGCAGCACCACCCGCCCCGTTCGACCTTCCCCGTCCCACGAACCCGGATCCCCGAGACTCACGGAATGAGACCGGCCCGGGCCGAACACAGGAACCAAGCCTCGATCACGGAGGATTGCAATGGCTAGGATCAACTCCAACGTCGCGAGCCTTGTTGCACGCAGCAACCTCTCGAAGACCAATTCCGACCTCCAGGTCCGGCTGGTGCGTCTGGCCACCGGGCTGCGCATCAACAAGGGCGCTGATGATCCGGCGGGCCTGATTGTGTCGCAGCGCCTGCGCTCCGAGGTCTCGGGCCTTCAGCAGGCCATCAACAACTCGGACCGTGCGTCCTCGGTGATCGCCACAACCGAATCCGCGCTATCGGAAGTGAACGGCCTGCTCAATTCGCTCAAGGCGCTCGTGGTGGAGGCCGCGAACACCGGCGCCGTGTCCGACGAGGAACGCACGGCCAATCAGTTGCAGATCGACTCGGCGATCGATTCGATCACGCGCATCAGCAACTCCGCATCCTTCGGCGGGCTCAAGCTGCTCAACGGCGAGCTCGACTATGTGCTGTCGGGCATGGCGTCGAGCGCGGTCACCAAGGCCCAGATTTTCGGCGCCAACTTCGCGGGTCAGAAGAACGTGAAGGTGGACGTTCAGACCGTCGCCTCGGCCCAGACCGGGCGCCTGTTCCTCCGAGGAGACTACAGCAACACCGCGTACAACGGCACCTTCCAGTCCTCCGTGACGCTCGAGGTTTCCGGGTCGCGCGGCGTCCAGGTCATCGAGATTCTCTCCGGCCGTCCCCTCTCCGAAGTCGTGGCCGCGGTGAACTCCTTCCGTGAGGTCACGGGCGTTTCGGCATCCCTGCTGAACGCGGGCAACTTGTCGTCCGGCCTGTCGTTCTCCACGATCGATTACGGCTCGTCCGAGTTTGTCAGCGTCAAGCGGCTCAACGGGCCGACCGACGGGGGCTTCTTCAAGACCTTCCAGATCGCCAACAACCAGTCCGTGCCGGGCGCCTTCTCGTTCGCGAATGGCGCGCACGCGGCCCTGCTCGCTGCATCGAATCGCGACGCCGGGCGCGACGTCTTCGCCATTGTCAACGGCGCACTCACAACCGGCAAGGGCATCAAGCTCTCGAGCCAGAACTCGTCCAGCCTGTCGTTCGATCTGCTGCTCTCGAAGGACTTCGCGACCATCAACGGCTCGTCCACGACGTTCCGCATCACCGGCGGGGGGGCGCTGTACCAGCTCGGCGGCGACATCAACACCACCCAGCAGATCAACATCGGCTTCCAGTCGGTGGCCGCGTCGAAGCTCGGCGGCACCCTCATCGGCTCCAGCGTGGATTTCCTCAGCTCCATCAAGTCGGGCGGCGCCAACGATCTGGCCACCCGCAATTTCACCAACGCCAGTTCGATCCTCCAGACCGCCATCGACGAGATCTCGGTGCTGCGCGGCCGGCTCGGGGCGCTGGAGCGGAACACTCTCGACACCAACGCTCGATCGCTTCAGACCGCGATTGAGAACCTGACCGCCAGCGAGTCGCGGATCGCCGATGCGGACTTTGCCGCGGAGACCAGCGCGCTGACCCGTGCCCAGGTTCTCTCCAGCACCGGCACGTCCGTGCTCACCTTGGCCAACCAACAGAGCCAGCAGGTCCTCCGGTTGCTCGGCGGCTGATAAGCGAGCCCTGATGTTGCGGGAATACCCTAATTTCAGGGGAGCCCGACCAGGGGAAATTTGACAAATTCTCAGATCCCTGCCCGGCGTCTCACGCCGGGCGTTTTTCGTTGGTTCCCTGCAGGAACGGCGGTTTTTTCGGCCGTCAACCGGCACACGGCTCAACTCGGAACGTTTGGGGGAACGTCCGGAACTTCGGCTGGGGCTAAATCCGCACCCACCTCTCGTCGATTCACAACCTTGCCCGGGCGTGTGTCCCGGCCCACAAGCTCCGCGGGTCCGAGACTCACTCGGATCCGAACCGGCAGGGGTGTTCCCGACGCCGGGGAGCGAGAGCGCCACATGGCGCACGCGGCAGGCTGGGACGCCTCGCCGGACGACGCCCGCGACTGGAACACCCTGCACGGAGGTACTCATGAGCCGCATCAACACGAACACCGGGTCCCTGATCGCCCAGCGCATCCTGGGCTCGAACAACAAGTCGCTCGGCGTCACGCTCGAGCGGCTGAGCACGGGTCTGCGGATCAACCGCGGCAAGGACGACCCGGCCGGCCTGATTGCGTCGGAGAACCTCCGGGCCGAGAAGCTGTCGCTGTCGACGGCCATCTCCAACTCGGAGCGGGCCGACCAGATCGTGAACATCGCGGAGGGTGGTCTTCAGGAGGTGTCGGGTCTGCTGACCGAACTCCAGGGCCTTCTCACCACGACCGCCAACAAGGCCGGCTTGAGCGAGGAGGAAAAGCAGGCGAACCAGCTGCAGATCGACTCCATCCTCCAGACCGTCGACCGTATCTCCGACGCCACCAACTTCCAGGGCACCAAGCTCCTGAACGGCAAGTTCGATTTCACCACGACCTCGGTCGCCACCGGCGTGACGGACTACCGAATCAACAGCGCCAAGCTCGCCAACGGGCAGAGCCTGGGCGTCCAGGCGTTGGTCACGACCTCGGCCCAGCAGGCTGGTCTTTTCCTCTCCACCAACGGCACGCTGAATCTGAACGGCGGGACCAACTCCGCGTTCACGGTCGAGATCGCCGGCAACCTGGGCACCCGCCAGCTGAGCTTCGCCTCCGGCACGACGACCGCCCAGATCACTGCCGCCATCAACACGTTCTCGGACGTCACCGGTGTGACGGCGAAGTCGTCCGGCACCGGCGTCAAGATCTACAGCAACGATTTCGGCAAGAACTCATTTGCCTCCGTCAAGGTTGTGAACGCGGCCAACATCCAGGGCTCACAGGCTGGCGTGTACGCGCTCAACGCCCAGAACTTCGGCACCGCGGACACCGCCACCCGATCGGCCTTCAACTCCTCCGCGGCGGCCAACGGCATCCGAGACACGGGCCAGGACATCGTGGCCACGATCAACGGCATCTCGGCGACGACCAACGGCAAGAGCGCCCGTATCAACACCGACTTCCTCGACGTGGAAGTCACCTTCACGACCGCCACCTCACAGACCCGCGGCGCGGTGAACGCGTTCACGATCACCGGCGGCGGGGCCGACTTCCAGCTCGCAAGCCAGGTCAACATCGCCGGCAAGGTTTCGCTGGGCGTCACTGATGTGTCAACCCGCAAGCTCGGCAATTCTGTGGTCGGCCGCCTGTCGAGCCTCGCCTCCGGAAAGCAGTACAACATCGTGGACGGCGACATCGCCGGCGCACAGAAGGTCGTCTCCGAGGCCATCCGTCAGATTTCGTCCGTCCGCGGCCGCCTCGGCGCCTTCCAGAAGAACACGATCGGAGCGACCATCCGCAACCTCAACGTCGGTCTCGAGAACACTGCCGCGGCCGAGTCGATCATCCGCGACGCGGACTTCGCGTCCGAGACCGCGGCCCTCACCCGGTCGCAGATCCTGGTTTCCGCCGCGACCAACGTGCTGGCCCTGTCCAACAGCCAGCCCCAGTCGGCCCTGCAGCTGCTCCGCGGCTAAGCAAGGCTGATCGCACCTGATCTCCTGATTCTCTGACGCCCCGGCCCCTTGGCCGGGGCGTTTTCTTTCCTTGCGCATCGTATTCACCCGATCCCGAATCAGTGCCTCGCGCCGTTGCCAGATCACTGCCGCGCACATCCTCCCCAACCCGGGGGCGACGAGCCGCGCTCCGGCCCGCGTGGACCGCCGACCTCCCGCTATCGTTCGCCGACCACTATCGCAGCTTTCTGGCGTTCATCCGCGTCGAGTGCGGGCTCGCGCCTCTCACCCTCGATGCGTACTCGCGTGACCTGCGCGATCTCTTCGCCGACCTGCACGCACGGGGTCGCGGCTCGCCCGCCGCCGCGACCGCGGACGACCTGATTGGACATTTCGCGGGCCTGAAGAGCCGACGCGGTTTGGCCGCGACATCGGTCACTCGTCATCTCGCGACCGTCAAGGTCTTTTATCGCTGGCTGGTGAGCCGCGGAGAGATTTCGGTCAACCCCGCGGACGCACTCGATCAGCCCGTTCGTTGGAAACGCTTGCCCGATGTGCTCTCGCCGTCCCGGGTCGCGGCGCTGATGAACGCTCCCCGGCCGCCCGAGCCGGGGGCCAAGAACCTGGCGCGCACGCGTGCGCTGCACCTAAGGGACCGGGCCGTGCTTGAACTGATATACGCCTGCGGCCTGCGCGCCAGTGAAGCCGCGTCGCTGCCGCTGGACGCGATTCGGACGGCCAGCCGGATCGCGCTGATCTCCGGCAAGGGGCAGCGTCAGCGCCTGGTCCCGGTCGGCAAGCCCGCTCTGGCCGCGCTGCGTGCATACCTCGCCCGCGGTCGGCCGGTCCTGCTGCGGCCCGATGGTCGGGACCGCGGCCGGCTGCTGATTTCACACACCGGACGCCCGATCGAACGCGTGGTGGTCTGGCAGATCGTCAAGCGGCACGCCCGTGCGTCCGGGGCGCCAGCCGCGCACCCGCACACGCTTCGGCACTCATTCGCGACTCACCTCTTGATCGGCGGAGCGGACCTTCGCGTGGTCCAGGAGTTGCTCGGCCACTCGGATATCGCGACCACGCAGATCTACACGCACGTCGATCGGTCGCGACTGAAAGACGTTCACCGCCGCTTTCATCCGCGTCCGTGAGCGGCGCGCACGGCGCCCGGGTGAACATCCTGCGCTCCGTTTCGCGACCGGTCGGCAATGCTGACTCAACGTTCGGCGAGGGGAACGTACGCGACGCCGTGCGGCCCAACGTAGTCGACGTCCGGGCGGAAGAGCCGGTTGTCCGACAACTGCTCGATCACGTGTCCGGCCCAACCGGCGATGCGGCTGAGCGCGAACATCGGAGTGAAGAGGTCGAGCTGCAGCCCGATGCAGTGGTACGTGGTGGCGGAATAGAAATCGACGTTCGGGTAGATCCCCTTGGCCGCCTTCTCGCGGAGCATCACACCCTCGATGGCCTGCGACTTCTCATAGAGATCTCGATTTCCGGTGTCCTCGGAGAGTTGCTTCGCCAGCGTCTTGAGGTACGTCGCTCGAGGGTCGTAGGCCTTGTAGACCCGGTGGCCGAAGCCGGCGATCTTGGCCTTCGTGTCCAGCTTGTGCTTGATGAACGCCTCGCTCGCGGAAACCGTCGGGATCTCGTTGAGCATCTTCATGACATCCTCGTTGGCGCCGCCGTGCAGCGGACCTCGGAGCGACCCTACGGCGCCCGTGATCGCCGAGTACACATCGGAGAGTGTCGACGCGATGACCCGCGCGGTGAACGTTGAGTTGTTCAGCCCGTGATCCGCGTGCAGGATCATGCACGCATCGAAGGCCCGCGCCATGGTCGGCGTCGGTTCCTTGCCGTTGAGCATGTAGAGGAAGTTCGCCGCGAACGAGAGCGCCTTGTTCGGCCGAACGACCGGCAGGCCGCGTCGGTGGCGGTCGAACGCGGCCACGATCGCGGGCGCCTGCGCCAGGATGTTCAGCGCCTTCACCCGGGCCGAGGCCGGATCGTTCCGGTTCGGGTCGGAGTCGTGCAACGCCAGCGACGAGATCATGGTGCGCAGCATGTGCATCGGCTGGGCGCTGGTGGGAAGGCTCGTGATGCGCTGCTCCATTCCGGGCGGGAGCTCGTATCTCGAACGCAGATCGGTCGAGAACGCGTCCAGTTCCGCCCGCTTGGGAAGACGCAGGTTCCAAAGGAGGAACGTGGTCTCCTCGAATGTCGAATGGCGCGCCAGGGCGTCGATCTCGATCCCGACGTACTCGAGCACGCCTTTCTCGCCGTCGATGAACGACATCCGGGTATCCGCGGCGACAATTCCCTCAAGGCCCTTAACGGCGACAGGCATGGCGCACTCGTCCTTCTCTTGAGCGTCCGGCGAACGGGAAACTGTGGTCTCGCGGCCGGGGCCAGAGGCCACGGGCGCGAAGATCCGACTATAGGTTGACACCCACCGACTCTGCCACAGCCACGCGGAACGCAACGGCTGCCTCGGCTGCCTCCTCGCCTTCGGACCGATAGCATCCGACATGCTCCTCCCGCTGGGAACAGACCGACCGCTTCAACGCCCGACACTGATCACATACCTGCTCGTCGCCGCCGTGGTCGGGGTCTTTCTGGTCCTCGAAGCCGGAATCAGGGTTGGATGGGCACCCGCGCTCAGGACCCACTCTTTGCTCGTTCTGTCGGCCGCCCGATTCGAGTGGTGGGCGTTGATCACGTACGCGTTCCTGCACGCGGGGTGGCTCCATCTGATCGGGAACGTGCTCTTCCTCTGGGTCTTCGGCCCCAATGTTGAGGACCGCTTCGGCCGCGTCGGGTTTCTCGCGTTCTTTCTCACGTCCGCGGCGGTGTCGGGTGCCGCGCAGGTTCTGTTCGCCGGGGGGAGTGTGGTCGGGGCGTCGGGCGCAATCGCCGGAGTGACCGGCGCGTACATGGTCCTGTTCCCGAAGACACATGTGCGCGTCTTCGTGCTGTTCATCTTCATCGGCGTCACGAATATCCCCGCGTTGTGGTTTGTCGGCGCTTCGATCGCATGGGACGTGATCCATGGCGGCGCGGGAACAACGGATCGCGTCGCGCGCCTGGCGCACCTGGGCGGGTACGGCTTCGGCGTCGGGTTGAGCTTGGCGCTGCTGTTCATGGGTTTGCTCCCGCGTGATGGGTACGACCTCGTCGCGATGCTCCGGCAGGCGTATCGACGCCGTCAGCTCGCCGACGCTGTCCGCGAGCGTGAGTCCCTTGCGGCGACGCCCGTTCTCTCGGCACGATCGAATGGAACGGACGATCGCGTCGTCTCTCTCCGCGCGGCGATCATGGAATCGCTCCGGGCGGGCCGCGAGGCGGACGCGCTGCGCCAGTATCGCGCCCTGACCGAGTGCCGCGACGCCGGGCCGGCGGCGCTTCTCCTGCAGCGAGCCCCGATGCTCCAGATCGCCAACAGCGCGTTCCAGTCGGGCGACCACCCGCTGGCCGCCGAGGCGTACGACCGCTTCGCGCGGGGCTTCCCCCGCGACATGGAAACCGGACGGGTGCGGCTCATGCTCGCGTTGGTGCTGGCACGCTACCTGAACCGACCCGCCGAAGCTCGCGCGGCCCTCGAAGGGCTGGATGAGTTGCTGACGCTCGATCACCAGCGCAGCTTGGCGAAAGACCTACGCGTCGAGACGACCAACGCGTCAGCCCCTGGCGCGAGCGGCGGCGCTTCGTGAGATCCGCTCCACGGCGTCGAGCGCCCGCTCGACATTCAGCTGATCCGTTTGCACGACGTGATCAGCCAGGTCCAGGTACAACGGATCACGCGCGAGCAGCACCGCGTCGATCTCGTCGAGAATGCTCGCCCCTGTGAGAGAGGGCCGGTTGACGTGAGCCTCACTCCCGGCCTCTTTCAACCGAGCCCGCAGCGTTGCCGCGTCCGCACGCAGGTACACCACGACGGCGCGTCCGGACGCGCGGCTCGCGTTGAGCAGCCCCGCCGACTCGGGCGCGACCGGGGTTCCCCCGCCGAGCGCCAGCACGATCCCTTGCGTTGCCAGAGTCTGCCCGAGCGCCTTGCTTTCGGCGCGACGGAACACGCCCTCGCCGTGCGCGGCCCACGCTTCGCCCACCGTGCCGGCCCCCAGCAGCCCCGGCGTGACGTCGTCTAGGTCCACAAAACCCAGTCCCAGCCTGTTCGCCAACTCGCGGCCCAGCGTGGACTTCCCGCTCCCCCGAAGGCCGATGAGGATGATGCTCGGCGTCGGCATGACCGCCTCAGGCCCGCGACAGGTACGAGCCGTCGACGGTGCTGATCTTGATGACCTCACCTTGGCTGATGAAATCAGGCACCCGAGTCTTGAGGCCGGTCTCGAGCGTGGCGTCTTTTTGCACGTTCGTGACCGTCGCCTTCTTCACACCCGGAGGGGTATCGGTCACTTGCAATTCAACGGCCGCGGGAAGCTCGATGGAGATCGATCGCCCCTCCGAGAGCAGGATGACCGCGCTGGCGTTCGGGCGCAGGTACATGAGCGCTTCTCCCAGCACGCTGGCGGGGATCGTGATCTGATCGTAATTCTCGGTGTCCATGAACACGCCGTCCTTGCCCTCGGCGTACAGGAACTCCATCGGTCTGCGGTCCAATTCCACCTGCTCAATGTCCTCGGATGGCTGGTGTCGCTTCTCGATGATCTGGCCCGACTGAACGTTCTTGTACTTGATGTTCACGAACGACCGGAGGTTTCCAGGGTTCCTGAATTCATACGCGAACACCACGAAAAGTTTCCCGTCCAGTTTCACACCGAATCCGGGGCGAAGGTCAATCGCTTTCATCGTCAGCACCTCGCGAAATGAACCGGGCCGGTTCCAGCGCTGCACCGGGATCGGTTACGCCGAAAGCCCAGGACTGGGGATCGAAAGAGGGAATGATAGGCCCGTCCAACATCGGACTGAAAGGGGCCCGGACTGAGCCCGCGCCATGGGCGTGGGACTTGAGAGTGCCGCTACGGGTCTGAACGTTCGGGCGTTGGGATCGGCCGGAACGACCCGGCACGCGGTCATTCGCAGGGCCAGCAGCCGTCAACCCGTCTGTCCCGCAAGATCGTTTATCGCGCGTTGACCGTGATTTTCACGCCAGACAATGCGGGCGCCCGGAGAACCTGCTGGTGCGTGCGTTTGGCACGATGCACGGACCAGTCGGTTACCGCCAAGTCCGGATCCCGGTCGGAGCCCGCATGCACGCGCACAAGATCGTATGTGTTGTTCCGTTGCGCCGGGGTGAATCCCGAGGTACGGATGAGCCTGCACAGCAACGCCTCATCGAGGCAGAATGTCGTGCCCGCGGAAGACACGACATTCTCCTCCATCATCACGCTTCCCATGTCGTTCGCGCCGAACGCCATCGCCACCTGACCGATGTGGGGTCCCATCGTCACCCACGACGCGCCGATCGAGTACACGTTGTCGAGCATGAGACGCGACAACGCCTGCGTTCGCAGGTAATCCGCGGCGCCGCTCATCCGCACGCGCTTGCCGAAGAGCGAAGCCGACGGAAAACCCGCCCGGTCCATCGCGTCATAGTCGAACACGTCCGCGGCGCGCGACCCACGCGGGAGACCCTGCCCGCCTGACCCGTTCGCGTCCCCGCCGCGCACCGATGCCCACGCACGCGCCACCGCGTCCCCGGGGAACTCCAGCTCCAGCTCGCCCTCGTCGAAGCCCCAATCCGGTACGCGCCCGAGCGGAGTGTTCTCGCGTTGAAAAGGCCAGGAGATAAACGAGACGTAGTGCCCCCGCGGACCGCGCCCCTCCTCGGCCTCACGGCGCACCCGATCCTGCCACCTCCGAACTTGCAGCATGTGATGCACGCGGTCCGCGAACCCCTCGATGTGCCCGAACATCATCGTCGCGCTGGTGAACATCCCGAGCGTGTGAGCCACGTACATGGTGGTCAGCCATGCCTGGGCATCGCATTTTCCCAGACCGATCTTGCGCCTGACCGGGTCCGCGAAGATCTCTCCGCCACCACCGGGAACCGAATCCAGCCCGGCGTCCTTCAGGCGCACCATCACCCACCGGATCTTCTCCTCGAGCGTCGAGCCGGGCGGATCGAAAAAGCTCACGAACTCGATGAACTCCGGCGGGCTAAAGGCGTGGATGTGCACGCCCGGGAACCTCGACTTGATGCCGGACAGGAGCCGCTCGTACCACGCGATCGGCAGCGCGGGGTTCATCCCGCCCTGCATCAGGATCTGTGTTCCTCCGATCGCCACCAGTTCCGCGACCTTTTCGTGAATAACGCCGGTGTCCAACGTGTAGGCGTCCTCGTCGCCCGCGTCACGCCGGAAGGCGCAGAATGTGCACCGCGCAGTGCAGACGTTCGTGTAATTGATGTTCCGATCGATCACGTAGGTCCGCAGCCGATCCCCATGAACGGCTCGGCAGCGCGCATCCGCCCAGCGGCCGAGTTCGCCCAGTGGCAGCGCGGCCATCAAGGCCAACCCCTGTTCACCGGTTAGGCGCGCCTCGCCAGCGGCCACGGCGCGCAGCAACCCCGTGTCTGTTGCGCACAGCCCGGCGTGTTCCCTGGGTGTGACCATGCTCGACATGCGTGGCACCTCCTCACTCCGGATCGGCCCCGCAACCTCGACCGCGACGCGCGGCGCCCTCCAGCCCAACGGACCGGCTCGACCGTGCGTCAGCGGCGCCGAACGCGGTCAACAATACGCCGTTAAGTGCTCCGGACCAACACCGCAGCGCTCCGCAAACCCGCGCCGCTGAGTTCGCGATTGAACGGCTGGTCCACCAGGTCCGCGACCGACGATTCTGTTCGCACGCGCTGCCAGACGGCGAGCGAATCGCTCCCTGCCCGTGCGCTTCGACTCCGACCGCGTGGATCCCCACGCACAGCTCGGTACGCGTCACCGAGCGGGCCGAACTCCGGTACCACTCGATGAACACGGGCGACCAACTCCGCGGCAGCATTGGCGGCACAGACTTGCGCACACCTGATGGCGCGGCGACGTGGGCACCTGGGGAACCGAACTGACCCCGCACGCACACCAACGTCGTGTCCGCATCACTGATCGAGAACCGCACCGCCAGTCCCAACTTCTCGAATCACCTCTTCATAGATCACTTGGATGGACCGCACATGGCCGGGGTAGCTCTGCAGTCGTGACGATTCGTGGACTTCACGAGCCGTCGGCAAACGAACGCGGCCTTCCGCCACCGACGCCAGACAGGCAGCCAGATCGGAAGGATCGCCTGCCCGGAAAAAGAGGCCGTTCCGCGGCGGGTCGATCCAGTCGGCGGGCCCACCCAAGCGCGATGAAATGACAAACTTGCCGGCGTGCAAGTGCTCGAGCATGACAAGCGGGGAGTTCTCAAACCAGATGTGCGGCAGCACACCCACGTCGTACTCCCCGTGCATCGAGATGAGCTGCATGAGGTCATACCCGCCAGCGAAACTCACCTCCGGGAATCGTGACAGGCGCACCCGGAACGGCCAATCCCACCCCAAGGCCCTGATCACAAAGTGGCACCGCCGGCGGACCGCGGGATCGAGCAGCGGGATCGCCTGCGTCAGCACTTCGAGTCCCTTGTTGGCTCGAGTCGTGCCGAGAAATGCAAACCGCACAGGACGGGCCGCCGTCGCCGCCTCCCACGGAACGGAGTTGTAATACGGCGACCGCCGGGCACGACGGTTGATTTGGTCGAAGTGCGGTTGCCCGAGCAGGACGGTTCGGGTTCGACCCGTGTCAACACCCATGGCCACGTGGGCGCGACGCAGGAACTCGCTCGGGCTCGTCACGAGCGACGCCCGGTTCAGGGCCGCGGCTCCCGCCGCGCGACGTCGGCCGTACCCGTTCAGGACCTTCAGGTGGACCGGTGACTGCAAGAATCGCTCGTTTTCGTCCAAGGGCGACACGGTCAATTCCCGCGGTCCGGTCCCCGGGGGCGGCACGAGGTCGTGTTTGATTTCCCCGCCGTCGGGAAGATCCCCATCAAAGCCGAGCGCCAACTCCGGGTCAGTCAGCCGGTCGGGATTCAGCGGCCGATCCGAACGACCCCGAACCGACCGGTCTGCAGAGTCTCTCCCAAACAGCCGCTTGAACGCCGGCTTCAGGCCGTAGAGCAGCCGTCGTACGCCGTTGGCCCGCTCCAGCCCCATCACGCGCTCCAGCGTCTGCCCCACCGACCGCTTGAGCACAAGGCCCTTCTTGGGTCTGAGACATCCGACGCACCGCTCACCGCCTCGATAGTCGAGGCATACGCGCAATTCCTCGTGCAGCAGGTCGACCTGCGGGCAGACATACCAGTAGTTGTGGGGCGTGACGACCACCGGCATCCCCGCGTCGCGGACGGCACCGATCAGGTCGAGTGCGTATCCCTCCAGCGAGTGGATATGCACCACCTCCACTCGTCGTTCACGGAGCCAATCGACCACCAGGCGAGCCTGGTGCGGAGAAGCCACCTCGCTCGCCATGTTCTCGAAATTGGCGCTCGCCGGGCTGAGGTTCGGGGAGTTGAGCAGGTCGAAGCATTCCACTCCGCCCCATGTTTCTCGGTACGTCACCCGCGGAAGACGGCTCAGCGAATACCGCATCCCGGAGGCCAGGTACGACACCGCATGCCCGCAGAGCACCAGGCCCCGCGCCAACTCCGATGCGCTCAGGTTGTATCCGCTGCCTTCGATAGCCTGCGCCGAGAGGCGCGCCCAGCCCAGGATGGCGACCCGGCGCGGCACTTCCGCGCGAGGCCACGGAATCGCCGGGTTCTGGCCGTTCGATCCGGTCATGGGCGGAGAGCATAGTCGGTCTGCCGCGACGACCCCCGACCACCGTCACCCCCACTTCCCCACTACTTCCGTTCGTGTGCCGAGGACCCGCAACCGAGCATGGGACGCCGAATGGGTACGCACACCGCGCACCCGCGCCCGTCGTGCGAACTGTCATTCACCGATTGCGACCGTGTTCCCTTCTGGATTCCCAAGCCTACGCTTACAAATCGTCCGACCAAAGTGGAAATGCTCCGCACAACGGAATGGGAGCCACGGGTGCGGCGATCGCACTATCGCTCGCACGGCCCGATCCGACGACGCCAGTGGTTCGGGCTCTGTTACGGCTTTCTCGTGCCTCATTTCACCCTGATCGAGCACCACACGCCCCATGATTCGCAACGTCGCCATCATCGCTCACGTCGACCACGGAAAGACCACACTTGTTGATCAGTTGCTGAAGCAATCCGGCAGCTTCCGCAAGGGCGAGCTCGAGAAGCTCGAAGGCGGACAGCACGGGCTCATCATGGACTCCAACCCGCTGGAGCGCGAGCGCGGCATCACCATCCTCTCGAAAAACTGCGCCGTGGTCTACACCCGGCCCGACCCCAGAGAGCCGGGCGCGCTGCAGCACATCGCGGTCAACATCATCGACACGCCCGGGCACGCCGACTTCGGCGGTGAGGTCGAGCGCGTGCTCCGCATGGCCGATGGCTGCCTTCTGCTCGTGGACGCCGCCGAGGGCACCATGCCCCAGACCCGCTTCGTGCTCTCGAAAGCCCTGGAGGTCGGCCTCAAGCCCATCGTCATCGTCAACAAGTGTGACCGCCCGGACGCCCGGCCCGACGAGATTGTCAACAAGGTCTTCGATCTGCTCGTGGAACTCGGCGCCGAGGAACACGCCCTGGATTTTCCTGTCATCTTCGCCTCCGGCCGTGACGGCTGGGCATCCACGGACTGGAAGAAGCCCGGCACGGACCTCAGGCCGATTTTCGAAGCCGTGGTCTCGTACGTTCCCGCCCCCACGGACGATCCCGCCGCGCCGCTCCAGGCGCTGATCACCACCCTCGACTACTCGGACTATGTCGGTCGGATCGGCATCGGCCGCGTCTTCGCGGGCACGCTCCGACAATCGCAGCAGGTCGCGATCGTGAAGCGCGACGGCACCGTCGTCATGTCCAAGGTCGGCAAGCTCATGCGCTTCCAGGGCCTCGGGCGCGTCGAGACCGAATCGATACCCGCAGGCGACCTGTGCGCCATCATCGGCCTCGACTCCGTTGACATCGGCGACACCATCGCCGATCCTGAGCGCCCGGTCGCCCTTCCTCCCGTCACCGTGGACGAGCCGACCCTGACCATGGTCTTCCGCGTCAACGATTCGCCCTTCGCCGGCCAAGAGGGCACGTTCGTGACCAGCCGCCAGATCCGCGAACGCCTTGAGAAGGAACTCCAGTCGAACGTGGCCCTGCGTGTCGAGTTCCCCACGTCCTCCGACGAGTTCATCGTTTCGGGGCGCGGATTGCTGCACCTGGGCATCCTTCTCGAGACGATGCGCCGCGAGGGCTACGAGCTCTCCGTCGGCAAGCCCCGCGTCATCATCAAGACCATCCACGGCGCTCCGCACGAGCCCATCGAATGGCTCGTCGTTGAGGTCCCCACCGCCAACCTCGGACCCGTGATGGAGCTCGTCGGCTCTCGCGGCGGGGTCGTAGAGCACATGGAGACCCGTTCGGACACGCTGACGCACGTCGAGTTCGAGATTCCCGCCCGCGGGCTCATCGGGCTCCGGTCCCGCATGCTCACCGCTACCCAGGGGCAGGCGGTCATGCACCATACCTTCGAGCGATTCGCTCCGATGAGCGGCGAGATTCCCCACCGCAACCAGGGCGTCCTCGTCGCCACCGACAGCGGCTCCGTCACCACCTACGCCGTCGAGGGGATGGCCGACCGCGGCGTGCTCTTCGTCGTCCCCGGCGAGAAGGTCTACGCCGGCCAGATCGTCGGCGAGCACAACCGCGACAACGACCTGCCTGTCAACATCATCCGACTCAAGCACCTGACCAACATTCGCGCCGCCAGCAAGGAAGCCACGGTCACCCTCAAGGGGGCCCGCAAGTACACGCTCGAATCCGCACTGGAGTACATCGAGGACGACGAGCTCGTCGAGATCACGCCCGGCGCCGTCCGCATGCGCAAGCGCATCCTCGATGAGGGACTCCGCAAGCGCTCCGAGCGACAGGCCAAGGACAAGGCCGAAACCCCGGCCTCACGCTGATCACATCTGCACGCGCGGCAGCCCTCTCACCCGCCGCCACGCCGACAGTTGCCCGAGGTGATGTGACTCGTGCTTGACCATCAGCGTCAGCAGCAAGTCCCCCACCGTCGGGTACAGGCACGCCCAACGCACCACCGGGGTGGGCGCGCCGAGGTCCCCATCCTCCGCCGCCCGCAGCGCCGCGATCACTCTCTCGTGCCCGCGTTCGAACCCGGCTCGCAGCGATTCCGGCGGCGCGAAGTCCGCCACGTCATCTGACAGCACCGACCGAGGTCCGAATCGGTGCTCGATCGGGTCTTCGATGGGCTCGCCCCGCAGCAGCGCCTCGCAAATCGGGTGGTACAGATTCAGGTGGGAGAAGATCCAGGCGGGATGATTGAGCCTCGCTGAACCTCGCACGCCGTCCGGCTGCGCGAGCCAATCCCGAGCGGAGAGATCTTCGATCAGCCGCAGGCCGTACGCCCCGTTCCTGTTCCAGGCGATTGCGATGGCCGAGACAAGCGCATGCATCCGATCACGAACCGACTCCCAGCCGCAACGACCCGCGCCGTCACAAACCCAGTCGCGCCCGCTTCTCCTCCCACTCCGCCCGCTCCCGTGTGTTGTCCGAAGCCACCTCCCCGGCACCCCCCCGCCGCAACGATCGCACCGCCTCGACCTCCAGCCGCGTCAGCGTCACCGCGTCGCGCTCGTAGTCCCGCCAGGCTTCCATGGTCAGCGGCACGATCGGCGTGATCAAGTCGTGCATGGCCTGCGCGTATGCGCGGATCTCCTCCTGCGCGTGGGCGTCCATCCGCAGCGACAGGAACCGCAGGATATTGTGCAGGTCGCACTTCCAGTACCACTCCGTGTACAGCGAGACGGGCAGCCCGATCCGCGCCAGCTCCCGCGACACCCCGTGCTCCGTTAGCTTCAGATACCGTTCGTACATCGCCTCGCTCTCGGCCAGGAACCGCAGGAAGGCTTCCGCCGTGGCCGCCTCTTGCGGGGCCATACAGGGATCGGGCGTGAACCGCTCCGCGCCCCCTTGGCGGTTCGATCCGCTCTGCTTCCGGACCTGGTCGGTCGACGGCCGGTAGAACCGGTCCGGCAGGATCGAATAGCGGCCCGAGTACTCGTTCACGCTCGCCGTGCGATGACGGATCCACTGTCGCGCGATGAAAATCGGCATCGCAACATGGAACTTGAACTCGATCATCTCGAACGGCGTCGTGTGCCGGTGCCTCAGCAAGTACCGGATCAGACCCCGATCCTCGTTTACCTTCTTCGTGCCCTGTCCGTAGCTCACCCGCGCCGCCTGCACCACCGCGCTGTCCGCGGTCTGGCCCCGCGGCACCAGGCGCGGCATCGCGTCGATCAGCGCCACGAAGCCATGATCCAGCACCCGGAGCTCATGCCGCACGCTCCCTCCCATCACATCGATCAGCGGCGCCTCCGACACCACTCGTGCCACCGCGCCGTGCGGCGCAATCGCTTGCCCTGTCTCGGTCGCTCTCCCTGCCTCGCTCATGCGCACAGCATACCCCGCGTGCCAATCCGGGTCGCTCACCTCTCATCCATCCATGTTCGATTCAGGCACGCGCTTCGCCGGCGGGCCCTTCGCCGGGGGATACAGCACCCAATCTCCCGATGGCGGCGGGGACGGCAATTTGCCGGCCCCGGGACCGTCACGCAACGGACGAGGCGTCGCCGGCTGCCATTGTCGCGCCGCGTCCTCGCGACCCGTCTCGGGCGGCGTGCCCGCGTTATCAAAGCGATCGGCGCCGATCGAATACAGAACCGGTCGGCCCTCACGCAACAGGTACCGAAGCGGCTTGCCGTCGAAGCGGTCCACCGGCATCGTGGGCAGCAGGCCCGGCTGCAATTCGTCCAGAGATGATGGGTACGAACCGTGCCGCCGGTGATGCAATTCCAGCGCGATTGCCGCCAACGTCGCGTCGCGACGCTGCTCGACCTGATCGATGGCCTCGGTTGTGCGATCCAGCTGCGGGAACACCGTCAGCAGCAGACCGTACCGCACTCTGTAAGACAGACTCACAGTCGCATCATCGATCGCATCATCAACGGCTCGGGACGTACGCAACCAACGCGGTGTCGCGTGCTGCCGCTGCGCGATCCCCGCGTATCGGTCGTATTCGCGGAGCATCTCGCGCCGGCTTGCACTCACCGCCGCCACCACCGGTCCCACGACGATCCCGACCGCCGAATCACGCGAAGGGCCAAAGGGTCCGATCGCTGAGCCATCCGACGCCATTGACCACATGACGTTCCACATGCCCGAGTGCGTCGGGCGGCCGTCCCCCCTGCCGTCATCGGAATAGAGCCTCTGCAGCACGTCCAGAAACATGGCCCGCTCGCCCTCGAGCCGCAGCGCGAGCCGTCCGCCCCCCGCGAAAGAGGCCAGACAGTGTGCCAGGTCGCGCAGATTGTCGTCACTCAAGAGCCCCGGGTGATCCGCCAGCGTCTCCAGCAACCGTTCCATCGTCAGAGCCAGTATGGCGTGCCCGACCATGTCGCCGATGAGGAACTGCGACTGCGTGGCGTGAGTGGCAAGCCCGATCATCGCGCTCAGGTTCGCGCCCGCGTCCGCCGCGTCCTCATCTTCAACCGCCCGATGCAAGTCGGCCGACAGCAGCCTCGCCATCATGCGCAGCTCACCTAATTGAGGCAGGAGCACGCCGACGAGCATGGGGTTCTCTTCGGTCGCGGCCGTCGCGAACAGGGTCGCGGAGCTCGGCGTACGGAGCTTGATAACCTCCAGCAGCCCGGGGTCCACCGCGTTCGACACCGCGCAGCCCATAGTGGGGATCGATGCTCCGCGCCGAATCGACTTCACCGCCTCCGCGTGGCGCACCAGGAACGCACGCGTCTCGTCCCACCCGTCGTCACGCGGAGAGCGGCAATCCCACGATGCCATCCCGTCGGGGAGCCTCCGGGCGCTGAGTTCCATCTGTTCGCTCGCCACCTCCCGCAGCGCTGTCAAGTACTCAGGCCACGCGACCCGCTCCCCCGGGCCGGCGGCGATCGACGCGTTGAACTCGGCAGCGAAGTTGCGGACGATCGAGGGCGCACGCGAGAAGTACGGTACCGCGAACGCACACCACGCCGCCGTACAAGCGATCAGCGCGAGCGCTACGGCCTGACAAGCACGCCGCCAGGTGTGCCACGACCAATGCCGGGACCGGAGTTTGGCCCGCCTGATCAGCCGCGCGGCCGAGGCGAGGTCGCCAAAGTCCGACTCCAGTTCATCCGCCGACCGTCCCGCGTCCAAGCCCTCCGCGAAGTGCGAGACCAGTTCCCGCGCAACCTCTGAACGCTCACGACGCCACAGACGTGTGGACCGTACCACCCGCGTCACGATCGCCCGCAGGGACTCCGGGAGCCCGCTCGACGCGACTACCGCAACCGGATCCCCAAGAAACGGAGCAAACAAGTCCCGTGTCAACCAGTCCGCGAACACGCCGGAGTTTCCCTTCCGACGAAGGCTTGGTGTCCCGCTCATGACTGCGCCCCCCCGTTCGCGAACGCGGGGGGAAGCAGACCCAGGCCCTTCATCGCTTTGGCCAGTGAATGCCACTGCCGCGTGTCCTCGGATAGCCGCTCACGTCCGCTCGCTGTCAATGTGTAGTACCGCCGCGGCCGGGTCAGGCCCTTCTCTCGCCACTGGGATTCGATCAACCCCTTGGCCTCGAGGTTGTATAACAGCGGATAGAGCGTCGATTGGCCCATGTCCAACACGCCCTCTGTCCGTTTCGACAGCGCATCGACGAGTTCGTACCCGTACATGTCGCCGCGTTCGAGCAGCTTGAGCACCGCAACCGGGCCGGCGCCGCGCATCAATTCCCGTTCGATCCGCATGCTTGGTACTCCGTAAAATCGAGAATCACATACTATGTTATGCATAGTATTTGACCCCAGTCAATCCGTATGCGCGAACGAAGCCGCTCGCGCCAAAGAAAAACACCTATTACGTGGGGGGTGGGGGGGGTTTCCGGCGGGCCGCTACGTCACGGAGGTCGATACCGCATTCGTCCCTAGCGAGGCTGAATGAGTGTGACGGTCGACCTGCCGCGCACCTTTCCTCGCCGGTAGTCGATATCAACCGCTTGCCCCGGCTCGAAATCAGCCAGGATGCGCATGAGCTCAATTCGATCATGCACCGAACGACCGTCAATCGATTCGATCACATCCCCCAACCTCAGCCCCGAGTCGCGAGCCGCCGAGCCGCCAACCACCGAGTTGATCCGCACTCCATCCCCATCACCCGCATCCACCCCAAACGGAAGGCGCACCGAGGTGGCCCGCCCTTCCTCCGGCACTTCCGGCAACTCGCGCAGCCACGCCCGAAAATCCTGTAGGAACCCATCCAACGGCTTGTTGAGCACAGCCTCCAGCGCTCGGGCCCCGGTGGGATCGGATGCGAAGTTCTCACAGTACCTCGCGTACCACTCGCCCAGTCTTTCCTTCTGCGCCAGGTACAGAAACATGGACCGCGACTGCGCATAATTGGCCAACGTTCGGTCACCCTGGAACTTCGCCGTGCTCATTGCGAACAGCTCCTCGAGCTTGATCAGCCGGTCGACCCGTTCCATCCGCTTGGCCGTGTTGGTGCGCCAAGACGGCACCGGACGGATCGATCCGTCCGGCATCGGATCCACGTCCTCGAAGAGCGAGCACAGCCCTTCCTGCACCCACATCGGATGCTGCTGGCCCAGCCGGTTCATGTGCCGCCAATGAATCGCGTGGGAGAACTCGTGCCGCAGCGTCGAGCCGAGGTCCTTCGCCACCAGCATCTTCTTCTCGTTCAGGTAGACCCCCCCGATCGTCTCCGCTCGCGCGCCGAAAGTCTCAGCCGCCCAGCGCTGGTAGTCCTTCTTGCGTGGCAGCACCACCAGCACCCACGGATCGGGCCTCCCCTCGGCCGCCGAGGCAGACGGTGCCGATCCGAGAATCGTCCGCTCCCAGAACTCCGCCACCCGCGTCAGGTCACGCCGCGACTGATCGAACGTGCCGGAATCGAAACCCGACACATACCCAAGCCGAAGCCGGTCATCGGTCATGGACGCGTAGTCCGTCCCGAACCGGCCGCGCGCCCACTGCACCTGGGTGTCGATGCGCCGCTGGAGGATCGGAATCCAGGCGTCCACGATCGACCGGTACAGCGCCGTCCGCCGAACCGGCGCCAGATTCGGATCCAGCTCCATCAGATTGAAGTCGCAGAACCCCGTTTCGATTGCTCGCTTGAGGTACCCCGCACCCTCATCGGTTTTCCCCTGCCATCCCATCGCGCACGCAAGCGTGTACCAACCGACGTACCCATCGGGGTCCAACTCGACGATCTTCCGCAACGCCCGTTCGGCGGAGGCAAAATCACGCCTCCTGAAGCTCTCATGAACTTCCCGCTGGAGACGAGCAAGCTCGTCGGCTCGCTCATCACGCCCGGGGCGTTTCGAGACCGGTTGCTCGTTCCCCGGACTGGCCGGCTCCCCCGTCGGAAGCGGCGTGCCGTCCTGACCACGCGCGGCCGCAATCGCCGCGAGCACGCACACCGGCGCAATCAGGCACGCACGCCTCATGCCCCAATCCTACGAGTTCGCCGCCCGTCGAAGACGTATCGCCCCGCGATCAGGTCCGCGAGCGCGCGCGGATACAACTCGCATTCCAGCGCAAAGACCCGCGCCGCGAGCGACGCGGCTGTGTCTTCATCGCGGACCTCACACGCGGCCTGGGCCAGGATCGGGCCCGTGTCGAAACGATCGTCGCACAGGTGCACCGTGCAGCCCGAGACCTTGCAGCCCGCCGCCAACACCGCCTCGTGCACATGGTGCCCGTACATCCCGCGTCCCCCAAAGGACGGCAACAGGGCCGGATGGATGTTCACGATCCGCCCCCGGAGCGACTCCGGAATCCGCACGAGTCGCAGGTAGCCCGCCAGCACGACCCAGCTCACGCCGAACTCGGCGGCCATCGCTTCAATCGCCGCGGCGCTAAGGTCTCCCGGAGCCACCCGGGCAGAAAGACCCCGTTCCCGGGCCCTCTCCAGACCGGCGCAGGCACGCGAGCCCACCACGAGTCCCACACGCGCGCGAAGCTCACCCCGCTCGATCCGCTCGCACAGATTCACAAGCGTCCGTCCCCCGCCCGAGAGCAGCACGCAAAGAGCTGGAACCGGTGACCCGCCGGACGAGCCCGCGCCGTCCGTACCCGAGCGGTCCGCGCCCGACTCAGGTTTCGATTCACGCACCGACGAGCCCTCCGCGTCCGATCACTGCACGGTCTTGATGGCGGCCTCACGGTCCTTGCAGATCGTCAGCAGCCGATCAAGGTGCGTCAGCTTCAGGACGTTGAGAAGATCAGGAGACAAGTTGCAGATCGCCAGCCGGCCGGCTTTCTCCTTACACTTGCGGTGCAGCGAAACGAGCATCCCCAGCCCGATCGACGGCAACATCGTCACTTGCGAGAGGTCGACCACCAGCCGGAATGCGCATTTCTCCCCCTCCGCGTTCAACTCCGCCTCGATCACCTGGGCCTCGCGATTGGCGAGCTTCTCGCATTCGATGCGCGCAACCGTGGCGCGGCCGTGAGTCTCCAGGGAGATGTAGGTCGATTCGGTGTGGGCCATGGCCCCGTATGGTACCGACTTACGGCCGACTCCGGAGTCATCTGGGCGGGGATAACCCCGATTTGGCCCACCCCAACCCGCCTCGCTGGATTACGCCGTCGGGGGCGACTTGAACGGGATCGGCTTCCCCGACGCATCCACCGCCACCAGGGTCAGTATCGCGCTGGTCACGGGAACGGTTTCCCCGGACGTGTACCGCTCCGCCTGCACGTCCACTTCCACGGTGACCGAGGATGTTCCCGTCCGCAATGTCCGTGTGAAGAACGACACCGTGTCCCCCAGGTGGACCGGCTCCTTGAACGCCACCTTGTCCATCGCCACCGTAACCCAGCGGTGCACACCGTGCCGCCGCGCCTCAACGAACCCCGCCTGATCAATCGAACTGAGGATCACTCCCCCGAAAATCGTGCCGTACTGGTTTGTGTCCCTCGGCAGCATCACCACCCGCAGCGCCAGGCGGTGCGTCAGGTCATTCGGCGGCAGCGAGCGCGGTGCGGTCACGCCCGAGAATAGGTCCTCTGCCGCCGCGGCACCGTTCACATCGCTCCCAACGTACAGTCGGCCATGGGCCCAGACTCATCCGTGCATCCCCACTCACCCCAACCTCGCGACAAGTCCAGCGAATCAGCCACCTGTGACCGCGCCGACGCGGCTTCCCAGCCACCCCGCAGCGCGTCCCTCGCCGAGCTCCCGACGTCCGACCTGATCGACCGTTTCGCCATTGGCGTTGAGAACTTCGATCGCAGGGTCCTGGACCTCACCAACCCCGAGCTCGACACCGCCTTCCGCCCCGAATCGGGAGCGGGCCGGTGGCCGGCACGCGTGTTGCTCGGTCACCTGGCCGAAGCCGAGATTGTCTTCGTCCACCGCATGCGCCGCACCGTCGCCGAGGACGCTCCCCTTCTCGCCCTCTTCGATGAGAACGCCTGCATCGATTGCGGGCGGCTCTACGGCACGCCCGAGACCGGCCACCTGCACCCCGTTGGCGCGTTCGTGGCCGCGATCCACACCATGCGTGCCTGGACCGCCCCTTGGCTCCGCACGCTCGACGCCGCGCACCTCGCACGCCGCGCCCTGCACCCCGAGCGTGGCGAGATCACCGTCCGCTCGATCCTGGAATACTCCACCTGGCATCTCGAGCACCACGCCTGGTTCCTGCGCAAGAAGCTCGACCGGCTCCGCCCCCCCCCGGCCTAGAGTCCGGCCTTGGACCCGCTCTTTGATCGACGCCGGTACCTGATCCCGTTCCGCTCCAGTCTGCTCCCGCAGATCTTCACGGACACACTCGTGATCGGAGCCGGTGTCGGCGGTCTCCGCGCCGCCATCGCCGCCGCCGCGCACGGTGAGGTCCTCGTGCTCTGCAAGGACGAACCGTACAATTCCAACACCGGCTGGGCGCAAGGCGGCATCTCCGCCGTCCTGACCGATTCGGATTCCGTCGAATCCCACGCCCGTGACACGCTCGAAGCCGGCGCCGGTCTGTGCGACGAACCTGCCGTGCGTGCCATCGTTCAGGCCGGTCCCGACCGCATCAGGGAGCTTCTCGAGTGGGGACTCCGCCTGGACACCGATCGCGAGGGCACGCTCATCATGGGCCGCGAGGGCGGGCACAGCACGTCCCGAATCGTGCACGCCGACGGTGATGCAACGGGCCGCGAGCTGCTCCGCTGCCTTCTTGAAAAGACCACCCGCTCCGACCAGATCCGGTTCTTCCAGAGTTGTTTCACGCTGGATCTCATCACCCCGGGTGACGACGCGGGCTCCCCCGGCGGGCCCGTGATGGGCGCGATCACCCACCATCCGCGGTACGGGCTCCAGGTCATCTGGGCCAAGGCCACCGTCCTTGCCGCCGGTGGCGCGGGCATGCTGTATCGCGAGACGAGCAACCCCCGAACGTCCACCGGCGACGGCGTCGCCATGGCCTATCGCGCCGGCGCCACGGTCGCCGACATGGCCTTTGTTCAATTCCATCCAACCACGCTCTATCTCGCCGGAGCTTCGCGCTCGTTGATCACGGAGGCCGTGCGTGGCGAAGGGGCGCACCTCCTCGACGCCAACGGGCAGCGATTCATGCTCGGCCTTCACCCGCTGGCCGAGCTCGCCCCCCGCGACGTCGTCACCCGCGCCATCGTCCAACGCCTTGCCGCCCAGGGCGCGACCAACGTGTTCCTCGACGCCCGGCACGTCAACGGCTTCGCCGCTCGCTTTCCCGGCATCGCCAAGCTCTTGGCGAAATTCGACCTCGACGCTCGCACGGACCTCATCCCCGTCCATCCCGCGGCCCATTACATGATCGGCGGCATCGCCACCGACCTCAATGGCCGCACGTCTCTCCCCGGCCTGTACGCCGTCGGGGAGGCCACCTGCTCGGGTCTCCACGGCGCCAACCGCCTTGCCAGCAACTCGCTCCTCGAAGGCCTTGTGATGGGAGAGATTGCCGGCCGGACGGCGTGCGAGATGACTCACCCCGAGAGAAAACCCGTCCCCGCCGGTCACCCGCCCCACGCCAACGGCTGGGGGGCCCCTCCCCGCGGCGCGCCCGTTCCCATCATCTCGGACATCCGTTTGTCCGAACAGGCCGAGCTCGACCTCACGGACGTGGAATCCTCGCTCCGCTCCGCGATGTGGCGCAACGCGGGCATCGAACGCGCGGGTCCGCGCCTGCGCGACGTCGCGGAGATGATCGACTTCTGGGCCCGGTACACGCTCGACAAGATCTTCGATGAGCCCCGCGGCTGGCAAATCCAGAACATGCTCACCGTCGCGGCCCTGATCGCCCGCTCCGCGGCCTGGCGGGCCGAATCCCGAGGGTGCCACTGGCGTACCGATTATCCCGGCGAGTCCAGGCCCGAGTTCCATCTCCACGACCAGTGGCGTCGCGGCGACACCGAGCCCACGACACGCCCCGTCGGCGCCGCCTTCGCACCCGGGGCGTGAACCCGTCCTGTTGGGAGCACCCCCCGTGCAATCGCTCCGAATCGCCGTCGCGGGACCCTACAGCGCCGCCACCCCCATCCAGCGGCGCCGAAATCTCGATCTCATGAACGCCGCCGCCGCCGAACTCATGCGTCGAGGCCACGTCCCGATCATCGGAGTCAACGCCGCGCTGCCCGTCGTCGATCGACTTTTCGCTGACCCCGAGGATGGTCCCTCGCCTCCGGGCCGCAACGACGCGATCATGGCCATCTCCATGGCGGTCATCGAGAATTGCGATGCCATCCTCCACCTCGCCCCCTCGCCGGGCGCGGACCGCGAGCGCGATCATCTCGCGGCCCGCGGCAAGCTCGTCTACCGCTCCCTCGCGGAAGTGCCCCCGGCCCGCTCGGGCGCGTGAATCCGATTCCACGCGAACGCCCCTGGTGGACCGCCCGTCTAACATCACGGCCCCGCGCTCGACGTGGGATCTCGCACGCGGAGAAGGGACGAACGCATGAAGAACGTGCTGGTGCTGGGCGGAGGAAAGGTCGGAAAATCGGTGGCCGAGTTGCTGCTCGCCTGCGGACGCGGCGCGTACCGCGTCATCCTCGCGGACCGCGAGACCGCGAACCTCGAAGAAGCGGCCGCGAACATCGCCCGGCTACGCACGCGCGTGAGCCACCCTGTCGATTTCGTGCCCCAGCGCGTGGACGCTTCCGATCGCGGCCAGGTCCGCACCGCGCTCCGGTCCGCCGGCCCCGGCGGGTACGTCGTCTGCATGCTCCCCTTCGACCTCGTCGCCGGCGTCGCGGAAGACGCCAACGAGGCTGGCGTCCACTACTTCGACGTGACCGAGGACGTCGAGACCACCGATCGGGTCCGCGCCCTCGCCGCGGGCGGCAGGGCGAAGATCGCGCTGGTCCCGCAATGCGGCCTCGCACCCGGCTACGTCGCCATCGCAGCCAATGACATCGCCCGCGCGTTCACCGAGATCCACGACCTCACCCTACGCGTCGGGGCTCTACCTCAGTTCCCCACCAACCGCCTCAAGTACAACGTCACGTGGTCCGTCGCGGGCGTCGTCAACGAGTACTGTGAGCCCTGCAACGTCATGCTCGGCGGGAACATGGTCA
The DNA here is from genome assembly GCA_016794925.1 of Phycisphaerae bacterium. Classification (GTDB taxonomy): domain Bacteria; phylum Planctomycetota; class Phycisphaerae; order Phycisphaerales; family UBA1924; genus JAEUIW01. The sequence continues at coordinate 173,714 of JAEUIW010000001.1, read as the reverse complement.
AGGTCCCCGCGCTCGAGGGACTTGAGAATTTCTCTTTCGGAGGCGTTGAGTACGAAGCGTTCTACACCTCCGGCGGGGTCGGCAGCCTCATCGAGACCCTCGTCGCGGAGCGCAAGACCCGCCCGGAGACCACCATCGCGTACAAGACCATCCGCTACCCCGGTCATCGCGACCTCATGAAATTCCTTCTGCAAGATCTCCGGCTCGGCGTCGAGCACGCCGCGCCCACGGCCGCGGGCCGCGTCTTCGACCGCCGCCTGGCCATGGACCTCCTCGATCACGCCATCGCACGCACGCTCCAGGACGTCGTGGTCGTTTTCGCCAACTGCATCGGCATCAAGGATGGCCTCCGACGGCAGGTCAATTTCATGCGCGCCATCCCCGCGACCGAGATGTTCGGACGCGTGTGGCCCGCCATCGAGCTCACCACCGCGGCGGGCGTCTGCGCCATGGTTGATCTGCACCGCCTCGGGAAACTCCCCCAAGCCGGATTCGTCCGCCAGGAGGAAGTGTCGCTCGCGGCGTTCAACGACACGATTTTCGGACTCGCGTACGAGAGCCCCCAGCGCATTGAGGACGCCGTGCGCGCCGGGTAATCGCCCCCTTCGTTGCGCCCGCCCGTTCGGATCCGGATTACGCGCAACACGCACGCACCGCGTCCCGAATGCGGGTGTACACTCCCTCGGAATGCGCACCATGAGCATCCGCCGCAAGTTGTTTCTGGCCGCGAGCACCGCCGCGAGCGGCGCGTGCATCATCGTGACTTGGTCAGACGCCGCCACGGCGCCGCGGCACATCGGTTCGCCTCCGACTGTTGTTACACCATCTCGCACCATTGGATTGGCGGCCTGTTCGAGGGCGCAGACGAACTCGGCCAGCGACCGTGTCTCGTCACAACTGTGGGACCCCATTCGTGCGAGCCAGGTCGGCGCATCGCAACCGCCGCGGCGTGTCTTGGCCCCGTCTCAAACGGAATCGCAGGAAGACCGATGGGCTCGTATTCGCAAGATCCAGGAGGTGTGCCCCGCCTTGTCGGATTCGGATTCCATGAAACTCGGCTACTTCTGCGTCGGCGATTTCAACAAGGACGACCGCGTCGACGAAACGGACCTTCTGCTGTTCTTCGAAGCCTGGAGCGACGAACATCATGTTCTCGCGGCTTGGGCCGACCTCGACGGCAACGGCGTGCTCGACGACGCGGACGTAGAGATGTTCATCCTGGGGCTGCTCGATGGCGACCGCGGATCCCGGGAATTGCGAGAGTATCGCTCCTCGATCTGCTGAACGGCACTGCCCGTTCCTGCACCCAGCGCCCGGATCCGTTCGTTCGATCCGGCCCGGTCAGCCGGTATGATGCCTCGCCATGGGCAACCCGAGCCATCCGCTGACGCTGGTCGAGAAGATCGCAACCCGTTTCGCCGTTGGCCTCCCCACGGCGGGAGCCGGGAGCACCGCCCGCCAGGGCGACTTCATCACCATCCGCCCCAAGCACGTCATGACGCACGACAACACAGGCGCGGTGATCCCGAAATTCAAGGAGATCTGGAAACGCGTCGAGGCCGCGCGCGCAACGCCGACGCTCGCGCGCCCCTCATTCCACGATTCTCGCCAGCCTGTCTTCGCCATCGACCACGACATCCAGAACAAGAGCCCGGAGAACCTGGGCAAGTACGCCAAGATCGAGGCCTTCGCCAGCGAGCACGCCGTGGACTTCTATCCCGCCGGAACCGGAATCAGTCACCAGGTCATGGTTGAGCAGGGCTACGTCACGCCCGGCTCCATGGTCGTCGGCAGCGACTCCCACTCCAATCTTTACGGCGCGCTCTGCTGCCTTGGCACGCCCGTGGTCCGCACCGACGCAGCCGGGATTTGGGCCACAGGGGTCACGTGGTGGCAGGTGCCCCCGGTCGCCCGCGTCTCGCTCAGAGGCAAGCTCCCTGTCGGAGTGGTCGGGAAGGACGTCATCGTCGCGCTGTGCGGCCTGTTCAACCACGACGAGGTGCTCAACCACGCCGTGGAGTTCGTCGGCGACGGCGTGAGCCAAATGTCGATCGACCAGCGCATGAGTGTCGCCAACATGACCACCGAATGGGGCGCCCTGGCCGGGCTCTTCCCTTTCGATGAGGTCCTCCGCGACTATCTCCAATCCCGCGCGGAGTACTTCGCCCGCGGAACCCGCCCCGGAACCCGCCGCCCCGGTTCGCTTGGCTCCTACACCCGCGAGAATGTCGAACACTGGTGGGCCGACCGCGCCGCTCTCGCCCCGGACCCCGGGGCCGCGTACGCCGTCGAACTCGATCTCGATCTCGCCACCGTGGTCCCTCACGTCTCAGGTCCAAACGACGTCAAGACCATCTCCCCTCTTCCCGAAATCGAGGCCCGGCACATCGCCATCAACAAGGCGTGGCTGATGTCCTGCGTCAACGCCCGTTACGAGGACCTGGCCGCGGCCGCCCGCGTCGTCGCCGGACGTCACGTGGCACCGGGAGTCGAGTTGTATCTCGCCGCGGCCAGCGCCGAGACGCAGGCCAACGCCGAACGCGACGGGCATTGGCGAACGCTCCTCGATGCCGGAGCGATCCCCCTCCCACCAGGTTGCGGCACCTGCATCGGCCTCGGGGCCGGCACCATCAAGAAGGGCGAGGTGGGGATCAGCTCCACCAACCGCAACTTCGAGGGCCGCATGGGGGACCGCGAGGGACTCGTCTACCTTGGCTCCCCAGCGGTCGTCGCGGCCTCGGCCATCGCCGGATACATCCGCTCCCCCCAGCCCGTCGCGCCAATGACGCCCGTCTACTCCGCACGCACGCGCCCCGCTGCGCCCCGCGCCGGCGGCGCCGCTCCGATTGTCCCCGGCTTCCCGGGGCGTCTCCGCGGCCGGGCCTGGTTCCTCGACCGCGACAACCTCAACACCGACGGCATTTATGCCGGCAAACACACCTACAACGACAAGATGACCCCCGCCGAGATGGCCGCGGTCATCTTCGAAAACTACGACCCTACTTTCCGCTCCCTGGCACGCCCCGGCGATGTGGTGGTCGGAGGTCTCAATTTCGGCACAGGGTCCAGCCGCGAACAGGCCGCCACCGCGCTCAAGCACGCCGGGATCCCCTGCGTCATCGCTTCGTCGTTCAGTGAAACCTACAAACGCAACGCCTTCAACAACGGATTCGTGGTGTTCGAGTGCCCCGCTCTCATCGCCGCCTGGCGCGCCGTGCCGCGGGACCCTCACGTCAAGACCCGCGACCAGGGCGAGATCGAGATTGACTACCGCGCCTCGACCGTTCGCTGGAGCGGGCGTGAGTTCCCCTTCACTCCTCTCAGCCCCGTCGCCCAGGAACTCATCGTCGCCGGTGGCGCCGAGGAGGTCGTCACCCGCCGCCTCGCGCCCCGCGCCTGACCCGGCCTCGCCCTTCAGCGGCTCCACACCCGCACCAGATCGGCCCAGTACCCGGGGTAGGTCTTCGCCACGCACGCCGGGTCCTTGATCCGCACCCCTTCCTGCTTCAGGGAAGCCAACGCCAACGACATCGCCATACGGTGATCGTCGTACGTCTCGAACTCCAACCCAGCATTCCCCTCCCCGACCCCTAACGCCGCGCCGCGACTCCGCGGCGTGATGCGCAACGCTTCGTCGCGTCCACCGTCCGTCTCCATGATCTCCACGCGCGCCGCGAGCGCCCCCAACTCCTTGCGCAGCGCCCCGAGCCGATCGGTTTCTTTCACGCGCAGCGTCCGCAGACCTCCCAGCACGGTTGTCGCGCTCGGATTCTCCGCCGTTGGCGAAGCAAAGCAAGACACGACCGCGGCCGTCATCGCCGCGTCGGGCATGTCGGAGAGGTCCGCCTCGATTGCCCGCAGCGATGCTCCACCGATCACCGCTGTCCCCCTCGGCGAACGCTCGACCCGGGCGCCCATGCGCTCCAGCACGTCCACGAATCGCGCGTCTCCCTGCAGCGAATCCGGCCCCAATTTCGGGATCATGCACCTCGCGCCGGGCCGCATCGCCGCGGCGGCCCAGAAGTACGTGGCACCCGATGCATCCGGCTCAATGTCCAGCGCGAACCCCGGCAGTACCTCACCCGGCCATGCGGGGTCACCCTGGACCAGCACACCCTCACGATCGAGTGCCCCGCCCGACAGGCGGAAACCCAGCCGGCGCAGGAGTTCCATCGTCATCACGATGTACGACGGGCTCGTCGGCGGCTCGGAAAATCGCACACGAAACGGCCGCGCCGCGAACGGGCTCACCAGCAGCAACGCCGAGATGAACTGCCCCGATGCGGTGCGACCCACATTGACTTCCCGTTCCCCCGCCCCGGCAACGGCACCCTCTCCACCCCGCACCTTCAGCGGCGGGTAGCCCCGCGCTCCCGCCCATTCGACCGTCGCGCCGAGCGCGGTCAGAAACTGCGCCAGCTCACCGATGGGGCGAGCCCGCATGCGCGCGTTGCCGTCGATGGTTACCGGCCCCGCCCCCGGCGGGCCGAGCATCGCCGCGGCGGCCAGGAACCGCGTCGCCGTGCCGGCGTTCCGCAGGTCGAGCGTCACGCCCAGAGGCGGGATCTTCCATCGCCCCCCGACCCCGGAAACCCGCGCTTCGGCGCCCGCGACGCGAACCCTGGCGCCAAGCGCTTCGATCGCCCGCCGCATCACGACCGCATCATCCGCGTCGATCAGCGCGCCGCGCAACTCCGACTCGCCGCGCGCCAATCCCGCGAGCAGCAACGCCCGATTGGTCAGGCTCTTTGACCCCGGCGGCGAGATAGTCAGGTCGAAGGCGCCCCGCAAGCCGCTCGGACCCGGCAACGGCAGCGGGTCAGGCATCGCGTCCAGCGGAAGCAGCAGCGTCTCGATCACGGCCGCGCCCTTCCCGCTCCGCTCAGCGATCGGACCGCGCCCCGTCGTCCGCTCACTCCGACTTGTCGTCGCTGGCACGGAACACCGCCACCACGTCCTCGATCGGGATCACGAACAGCCGGTTGTCCCCCTCGAACTCCACCGGTATCGCGTGCTTCGGGTTGAACAGCACGCGGTCGTATTTCTCGATCGGATAGTTCTCGTCGCGATCGACCTGGGCCGAGATCGCCACCACCCGGCCCGTGATCGTCGGGATCTCGATCTTGTCGGGCAGGTGGATGCCGCGCTTCGTCTGCTTCCGGTCCTCGTCCTTGCGGACCAACACCCGCAGCCCGATGGGCTCGACGATCTCCAAACGGGAGGAAGTCTTCGGGCTGTCGCTCATGGAGCCCAGTGTACGCGCCGCCTCGGGCCCGTGCCCGACGCGCCCGCCCCGCGTACACGATATCCTCAAATCCGCGCCCCCGGAGCCGAATCCCTTGAACACGCCCGACGAACTCAAGACGCTCATCCGTGACGTCCCCGACTTCCCCAGGCCGGGCGTCGTCTTCAAGGACTTCACGCCCCTCCTCCGCGACCCCGCCGCGCTCGCCCTCGCCGTCGAGCTCATGGCCAACCCCTTCCGCGGCAAAGGCGTGGAACTGGTCGTCGGAGCCGAGTCGCGGGGCTTTATCTTCGGCACGGCACTCGCGCAGTCGCTCTCCGCCGGCTTCGTTCCCATCCGCAAACCCGGAAAACTCCCCCGGGCCAAGAGCGGCATCGACTACGCGCTCGAGTACGGCGCCGACCGCCTCGAGATGCACGACGACGCCGTTCACCCCGGTGAACGCGTCCTGATCGTGGACGACCTCCTTGCCACCGGTGGCACCATGCGCGCGGCCTGCGAACTGGTGCGCGGCCTCGGGGCCCGGCTCCTTGGAATCTCCGTGCTCATCGAGCTCACGTTCCTGCCCGGCCGCGAGAGCCTGCGCGCCTACGGCGATGTCCACGCCGTGCTCAGGTACTGATCAGCCGGGAGAGCCAGCGCTGCTGCGCCATGAGCGTGACCCCGTGGGCCGCGTAGTCCGGCACCCACTCACGCCCATCCACGAGGTACGAAAAAACGTGGTCCCCGGGCGGCACCCGCGTCGCGGCCGTCCACCAGCCCGGACCGTGCCGCTCCAGCTTGAGCGGCTGGCGTTGCCAATCCGTGAAGTCGCCCACCACCTCAACCCGGCCCGCGTGCGGAAGAAAAACCTGAAACTCGAACGTGCCGTCACCGGTTTGCGTAACCATGCCCATCCCTCCGGCGACCGGAGTCTCGGGGCTGCGAATCCACGTCTCCCGTTTGGGGGCACGAATCGAAACGGGACACATGCGAGTCCCACGACCGGCCGCATTCACCTCACCTCCATCATTGGCGTCAACGTGGATCTTGCGCTCCAGAGCATCAGCCTAATTTGGGATAATTTTGTCTTATTAAGGTAGGAGCGGCGCAAAACCCACCAGTTGTGGGGGATACGCCGCGCAACTTGCTCTGCCAAGTACGATCTCGCTTCCGCGCCAAGCGGTACACAACTCCGCATGAGCATCGAGATGGTGATGACGACACCCGCTCACCCAACCAGACGCGCAAACCCGAACTGGTCCATCCGACGCCTTCAGTCCCTCGAACCTGACCGGATCGAGCAACTCATGGACCTGCTCATCGATTGCGTCGAAGACGGCGCTTCGGTCAGCTTCATGCTCCCGCTGACCCGTGACCGTGCAAGGGCGTTCTGGCAGCGCGTGGCGGAAGACGTCGCCGCGGGTCACCGCATCCTCCTGATCGCCGAGGATACGGGCGGGAATCGCGGCGTGTGCGGCACCGTACAACTGATCCTCAATATGCCCGAAAACCAGCCGCACCGCGCCGATCTGGCGAAGATGCTGGTGCATCGCCGCGCGCGCCGGCAGGGCCTGGGCCAGACGTTGATGCGCGCCGCCGAAGTCGCCGCCCGCGAATGCGGCAAGACACTGCTCGTTCTCGATGCGGTGACCGGCGGGGATGCGGCCCGCATGTACGAACGCCTCGGCTGGGTGCGCGTGGGCGACATCCCCGGCTATGCGTTGTACCCTGGAGGAGGCCGCTGCAGCGCGACGTACTACTACCGCGACCTTGAGCGGACGTAGTCGGAACGGGGACAGGATCGAGGGCATGCGCGAGCCAGCGGGCCGCGTGGGAAATTGTTACGGGTTCCCATGCGATCCACCTTGAGCGCCGGCCGCGAATGCGAATCGGTTCCGATGAACGGGGCCCGATCCCGTCGAATCGTCTCGACCGGCCGAATGTGCATCGGTGCACGTCGGAACCCGCGCCCGCGGCGGCTCATTCTCAGAAACACCGCCCGCAAGTCCAGATGCTCACACCAAATCGGTGGAGCCGACGACGACCATCCACTCGTCCCGTCGTGCCTCGGCACCAGGAAATGGCGCAGCCATCGCAAACTGCCGTCGCGAAGTCTGTCCTGGCCCCCTCTGGCCAGAAGCCACGCTCGCCCAAACACAAAACGCCGCCGCGCGTTCGTCGGGTGGCGTGGTCCATTCGAGGCTCGTATTTGTTCGCCCCCTGAGGGCGCGCGGGCATGTCAGTTGTTGATCGGCTGCACCGGCTCGACCGGTACCACGAGCACCTGATCGCCGATCCGGAGCGTCAGCGTGCTCAGAGGGTGATTGGCGCGCACGGTCGCGTTGAGTGTAAAGGGCACGCTCGCCGAACCCGCCGCCTCTCCCACCGGAGCCCAGTTGCGGAGCAGGACGACCGGGGCGTACAGGTCATTCGGGTCACGCACCGACAACGACGTGGTGTACCCCGGCGCACGATTCACTCCGCTCACATGGACGATGATGGTGTCCTTGGTCTGGTATGCACTCGCCCGAAGATCGGCGGGAACCACCTCGATTCCCGATGCGACGGGAGGAGGCGGCACCTGTACGACCGGGGGCGGCTGATACACGACTGGCGCCGGTTGAATCACGGGCACAGGCTGCTGCACAATTACTGTCTGAGGAGCCTGTTGCACCACGATCGGGGGAGGGGATGCGTATACGACCTGAGGCGCTGACGTGTATACGACTGTTTGGGAGGGGACGTACACCACCGAGGAGCGGTAGACCGGCCGGCACACCGGCTCACAGACCGGCACGTAGGCCGGCCGGTAGCTCGGTTGGCACAAGGGTGCGCCGAGGCTCAGACTGAAATTGAAGCTGCTGCGGCTGCGGCCGCGGTCTCCGCAGGAGTCCCCTCGATCGCCCCAGCCCCCCCGAGGCGGGCCGCCTGCGGAGACGGGCGTGGCACCCACCCACCCCATACTCGCGAACGCAAGTCCCGCCGCCGCGGCCAGACCATTGATGGTCGAGCCACCACACCGAGCGTTCAACAACCGGAACATCGCTCGCTCCTTCGATTCTCGCGCGTCGCGCGGCCTATTGGAGCCACGACGGCAAGACATGCGATTCTTGCACACGCGCCGGGCCCCAGGTCCCGGTTCGCGTGGTTTGTAGGTACTACGTTCAACTGTTGGCTCGGTTCGACGAAAAACCGTCGCCACGCGGTGATTTCTCGCTGGGTCCGCTTTGAGTTATTGGGCCTGTCAGGCTGAGATCATCGTACGCACGTATTTTGTCTGATCCCGTGAACTCAATGGAGGTTGATCAGTGGAGCAACCCATTTCTTGCCGGCTTCCCGCCAAGTTCGTCTGGTATAAACACGCCCGCCTGTTCCGCCCCGGCACTCCTCGGTCATCATGCAACGGAGCATCCCCCGTGTTTGGAATGATCCTCGCGCTCGCCGCTTGTCTTTCCGTCCAGGCCCGTACGCCTGTTTCGGCCTCCATTCCCGAGACCAAGACCCGAAACGTCTTTCTGGTCATTACGGACGGGCTGAGGTGGCAGGAGGTGTTCAACGGCGCGGAAGCCTCGTTGATCGCAAAGGAAGAAGGGGTCGAGGACCCGGATCGCTGCCGATCCGAATTCTGGCGCGACGACCCAGAAATCAGGCGACGGCTGCTCATGCCTTTTATTTGGGGCGAGATCGCCTCGCGCGGCCAGATTTTCGGCAATCGGGAAAAAGGCTCACACGCGGATGTCTCCAACGGTCTGAAGTTCTCATACCCGGGGTACGCCGAGGCGTTCATGGGCTTCGTTGACCCGAGCATCGACTCGAACAAGAAGATCCTCAATCGCAACGAGACCGTTTTCGAATACCTGGCGCATCGTCCGGGGTTCGAAGGGAAAGTGGCGGCGATCGCGGGGTGGGACGTGTTCCCGTCGATCTTCAACTCGGAGCGCTGCGGTTTCCTCGTCAACGGCGGCTTCGATGCGCTGACCGCCGGTCGGACGTCGCCACAGATTGACCTGCTGAACCGCCTGCGTGCCGACACGCCGTCACCTTGGCCGAGCATGCCGCACGATTCCATTCTCGCGGAAACGGCGTTGGAATGGGTTGGACTCAACACGCCGCGCGTGGTCTTTATCGGACTGGGCGAGACCGACGAGTGGGCGCACGCGGGGGAGTACGAGCGCTACCTTCGCGCGGCTCGCCACGCGGACCGGTACGTCGAGCGGTTGTGGACGCTCTGCCAGAGCACGCCCGCGTACAAGGACCGCACGACGCTCATTTTCACCGCTGATCACGGGCGCGGCATCGGCAAAGAGTGGCGCGACCACGGCAAGAAAATCGACCGGGCTGAGGAGTTCTGGATCGCTGTGATGGGGCCGGACACGCCGCCCCTGGGCGAACGATCCGGCGGAGAGGGAGTCATCCAGGCTCAGATCGCCGCGACCATCGCGCAGGCTCTGGGCGAGGACTACCGCGCACACGAGCCCCGGGCCGCGCCGCCGCTGCCCGTCTTCGGTCCGGCTCCGCACGCGACCCCTGAGAAATAGCCGTCCGGCGGGATCCGTGCCCGCTCACCCGCCGCGGACCCGGAAGCGGCTCACTACGCTCACGTTCAGCCATGGCGACCGATCCCCGCGATACGCCCGCGATGCGTCAGTTCTACCGCTTCAAAGAGCGTCACCCGGGGTGCGTGCTGCTGTTTCGGATGGGCGATTTCTATGAGACGTTCGACGACGACGCGGTCACGCTGCACAACGCACTGGGCCTGACGCTCACGCGCCGATCGGAGGGTCTCCCGATGGCGGGGGTCCCGTTCCACCAACTGGAAAACTACCTGCGGAAGCTGGTCGCGCAAGGGTTCCGGGTCGCTGTGTGTGACCAGATCCAGGATCCGAAGGAGGCCAAGGGCATTGTCGAACGCGCGGTCACCCGCGTGATCACCGCCGGCACACGCGTCGACGAGACCCTGCTCGCCGACGACGAGTCCTGCGCATTGGCGGCGGTGGTCTTCCTTGACGACGGCGACGGCGCCGAGAGCCGCGTCGCGGCCGCGGTTGCTGACGCCTCGACGGGCGAGTTCCGCGTGTTCGAGTGCCGAGCCTCGACATTGGGGGACGAATTGGCGCGTCGCGCGGTCCGCGAGCTCATTCATGCAGAAGTTGTCGGGGCCTCCCCACCGCCTCGGATCGCCCGCATCTCCGGACCGCTCGGCCTGGCGACGTCGCCGCAGCCGGGGTGGTACTTTCGCGCGGCCGAAGCACGCGAGGCGCTGCTGGCACAGTTCGGGGTCGCCACGCTCGCGGGCTTCGGCCTCCGCGACGACGACGAGCTGATTCTGCCGGCCGGCGCGCTCGTGCGGTACCTGAGGGCGACCGCCACGCCCGCGAGCCACGACGCGACCGCGGCCCGCGCCGCGGGTCAAGATCACCAGCACCTGGTTTCCGGCGCGCTGACGCACCTGCGGCCGCCGCGCCGGGATGACCCCTCCGGTTATCTGCATGTGGACGCGGTCTCGTGGCGCGCCTTGGAGATCGAACGGACCATCCGGTCAGGTCGCACGGACGGCTCTCTGCTGGGCGTGTTCATGTCAGGCGACTACCGGACACCCCCGCGAACGGCGATGGGAAAGCGGTTGCTCCGCGACTGGCTCTGCCGCCCGCTCTGCGGGGCGGAGGACATCGGCCGCAGGCAGGACGCGGTGGCGGTGCTCCTGGAGGATCGCCGACTTGCGGAAGAGCTGGGAGGTGCTGCCGGGCTCGGCGGCGTGCAGGACGTGCCGAGGATCGCGGCGCGGCTGTCCTTGCGGCGCGCCTCGCCCAGGGACCTGGTCGCGCTGGGACGCTCGGCGGGTCGGGCGCGAACACTGGCCGAGCTCGTGCGCGACGCGCCCGCGCTGGCGGCATGGCGATCGCGTCTGGACTCCTGCGTGGCGTCGCTCGATCCGTTCGCCGAACGGCTGGCCCGGCAGTGCGTGGACGACCCGCCGCCTCACCTGCGCGAGGGTGGGTTGTTCCGGCCGGGCGTGGACGCCGAGCTGGACGATGCACGGGGCCTACGCGATCATGCCGGACAGTGGCTGGCGGCGTATCAGCGGCGGCTGGCCGATGAGCACTCCCTCCCGAACCTCAAGGTCGGCTATAACAAGGTCTTTGGATACTACATCGAGCTGCCCGCGGCACAGGCACGCCAGGCGCCGGCGGCCTTTGTCCGCAAGCAGACACTCACCAACGCCGAGCGGTACATCACGCCCGAGTTGAAGGCCTTCGAGGACAAGGCGAGCAGCGCCGAGGCACGGGCGCTGGATCGGGAGCAGAAATTGTTCGCCGCGCTGTGCGCCGCGGCGACCACGCTCCTGGACCCGCTGCTCGGGTTCGCCGAAGCCGTGGCCGAGCTCGACGCGCTGCTGTGCTTCGCGGACAAGGCGCACAAGCGAAGTTGGCGACGGCCGGAGATCTCAACGGAACCAACGCTCGTCGCGCATCACGCCCGGCATCCGGTGCTCGACGAGCTGCTGGGCTCGGCGTTCGTGCCCAACGACATCGAGCTGGGCGCGCGCACGGACGGGGCCGCTGATGCGACCGAACCGGGTCCTCGCCTGGCGCTCATCACCGGGCCGAACATGGCGGGAAAGTCCACGTACATCCGCACGGCGGCCCTGCTGACGCTGCTGGCGCACACCGGCTCGTTCGTCCCCGCCGACCGTGCCACGATCGGACTGACCGACCGGATTTTCACCCGCATCGGCGCCGACGACGCCCTGCACGCGGGACAGTCCACGTTCATGGTGGAGATGATCGAGACCGCGGGGATCCTCCTGCACGCCACCCCGCGATCGCTGGTCATCCTGGACGAGATTGGACGCGGCACGTCAACACTCGACGGGCTCTCGCTGGCGTGGGCCATCGCCGAGCGGCTGGCTGGTGGAGACGGAAACTCCCCCACCGCACCCACACCGCCGCGCACCCTCTTCGCCACGCATTATCACGAGCTGACCGATCTCGACCAGCTGCTGCCGGGCCGCGTGCGGAACCTGCACGTCACGGTGCGAGAATGGGGCGATTCCATCGTGTTCCTGCACCGCATCGAGCCCGGCAGGGCCTCGCAGTCGTACGGCATCCAGGTCGCCCGCCTCGCGGGGCTCCCCGACCCGGTTGTGCGTCGTGCCCGGGAGATCCTCGATTCGCTCGCGGTGCATCACCACGCGGACCTCGCCGTACCGGGCCCGGCCGAACCGAACGTTCCCCGACGCGCCGGCTCGCCCGCCGCGTCCAACCGCCTGCCCGACCTCAACGGTCAGCTGGCGTTGTTCACGGAATACCTTTCCCATCCGGCGGTGGACGCCCTCCGCGAATTGAAGATCGAATCGCTGACGCCGCTGCGCGCGTTCGATGAGCTGCGCCGTCTGGCGGGCCTGGCTCGCGCGTCGAACGCGTGTGCTCCGACAGACTCGACCGGATCCTGACTCGCGTGCGGGGCGCTCAGTGCACCTGATTCGCGGCCAGCCAGCGTTCCGCGTCCAGCGCCGCGACGCACCCCATTCCCGCCGCGGTGACCGCCTGGCGGTACTGCGAGTCCGCGACGTCGCCCGCGGCGAACACGCCGGGAAGGTTGGTCTGGCTGTTGCGGCCCCGCAGCGCGACATACCCCGCGACGTCGAGCTCGACGCCTGAGCCGATGAGGAACTTCGTCGCCGGCGTGTGCCCAATCGCGATGAAGAGCCCCTTCACGTCGAGCCTCGTCCGCTCCCGGGTCACGGTGTCCTCGAGCAGGACGCCCTCCAGGTACCGCTCTCCCAGAACGTCATGCACGACCTTGTTCCACAACACTTTCGCGTTGGGACGTGAGAGAAACCGCTCCTGCATGATCCGTGACGCGCGGAGCGAATCACGCCGATGGATGACGTAGACCGTCGACGCGAACTTCGTCAGGTAACTCGCCTCCTCCATCGCCGTGTCGCCCCCCCCGACCACGGCAAGGGGTTGATTGCGGAACGCGGGCAACGCGCCGTCGCACACGGCGCACGCCGAGACGCCACCGCCAGACCGGGCCAGCCGCATCTCGTTGGGAAGCCCGATCCAATTCGCCACGGCCCCGGTTGCGAGGATCACCGCGTGCGCGAGCACCGTCTCGTCGTCCGAGGTGATCAGCGCGTGGGGCCGCCCGGGCGTGCGCGAGAACTCGCAGCGAACGATGTCCGCGCCGACCGCGCGGGTCCCGAACCGCTCCGCCTGCTTCTGAAAATGGGCCATCATCTCATGGCCCGTGATGCCGTCGGGGAAACCGGGGTAGTTCTCGACCTCCGTGGTCAGCATGAGCTGACCGCCGGGGAGAACCGGGCCGGGATCCTGCTTGGGAACCCCGACATACACCACGGGTTCGAGCTGGGCGCGGGCCGCGTAGATAGCCGCTGTCCAGCCCGCCGGGCCCGATCCGATGATCACCAATTTGTGCGCGGCGGTCGTCGTGGACATGGGTGTCGAGTGTAGGTTCCCCCGGCGGCCGCGCGAACCCCCGGCCAATCACCCGGCTTGCGTCGCGGCGGCCGACGATGTCAGTCAAACCGCGAGCGCGGCAGATTCTCCCCGCCGCGCTGGCACGCAGCGCCCGGAAGTACTAGTTCATCTGACCGTTGTCAATCAGGTACTGACGGTACAGCGAGACCATCGGCGGCCAGATCAGGTAGTCGCCGCCGTCCTTCGCCGCTTCCTTGGCGAATCCCTTCGAATCGTCAGGCCCGACCGAGTAGAGCACGAACTGGTCCTGGCCGAGGCTGATGTCCACGGCGACGTTCCCGAAGTCGTTGAACACGCGAACGGTGTGGGGGCGGGGTGTTTCGCGCGGGCCGAATACCTGATCGCGGATCGGCACGAAAAACTCCAGCGGCCGCTTGCCCGAGTTGTACGGGTCGTTCTCGAGCAGGGGCACGAACTCCGGTCGGATGGCGCTGAGCCCGCCCTCCGGTGGGAACGTCTTCTGCTTGAGAAAATACCCGTACATGCCCAGCGCCGTACGCGTGCCCACCGCCTCGGCGCGGAGGCGCTGCCGCGCGTCGAACAGGGACTTGGCGTCCCCCATGGCCGCGACGATGGTCGCGTATTTCACGCGATCGATCTTCTCGAAGTCGGTGGGCGTGCGCAACACCGGATCGAACGCTTCAAGGGCCCAGCGGCGCGACCAGTCGTTGGCGATCTTTTCCAGGCGATCGAGCGTTTCGAACCAGCCGGCGTGCTGTGCCGCGAGCGCCGTCCATCGCCCCGATTCCGAGAACAGACGCAGCGGCCGGTCGCGCGTCGAGACCTGGGCCATCATCGGACCAAAGGCCTCCGGGTTCGCGTTCCCCTTGGGCACGAACACCCGCCCGATCAACTGCTCGGCGGCGATGCGGTCCGCCCGCGGCAGACGCAAACGTTCGAGCCCCAGGAAACCCTCCCGGTCGCGGAGACGCTTGTTGATCTCCTGGATCTTGACCACGTCCAATCCGTGCGTGGGAGCGCGAAAGTCCGTGTACGCCAGGTCGCGCAGCCGCTCGAGCGCGAGCTCGACCTGCTTCACGCCCCAGCGCTTCTCGCCCAGTGTCTCGCGCTCGGCGATCTGTCGCGAGAAGAACAGCCAGTTCAGCATCGTCTTCATCGCCGCGTCCGCGTCCCCCGCCGCGAGCAACCGGGTCGCCTCGACGTGCGCAAGCGAGGCCGCCCACTCCAGCCGGCGAAGGTACAGGAACCGGGCGTTCGCAAGCGTGGGAGGGTCACCCAATTCCGAGTACAGCTCGGCCTTCACAAGTTCGATCGGCACGCCCTCGACGCCGTAAGGCTGACCGAAGTACATCGCGGACTGAAAATTGTCCTCTTTGGTCACCGCCGCCAGCGACTCGAGCACGGCCTTCTGAGGCGGGGCTTCCGCCCACGCCTTGGCCGGGGCGAACGACGCGGCCTTGGCCGGGATCAGGATCGCCCGACCGACCAACTCGACCGCCTCGGGCGGGGGGGTCATCTTGGCGAGCGCGGGCAGCACAACCAGGTCCGACCGGCGATTGGGCTTGATGTCGGCGTACAGATCGTTGACGCGTTTGAGCGCGTCGTCCGACTGGGCCTGTGCCCGAGGCGCCATCGCCAGCGCCGCCGCGAGCGCAAGCAGCCCCGCCCAGGTTCGGGTTTCGCGCCGAACTCGACCGGCGCTCGCGCCCGCACTCAACCCCCGTTGTCCGTATCCCATTTCGTCGGCCTCCGGTTCAGAGGCCGTGATGGTAGCGACCGGGCCGCCTCGCGTGCGACCGGCGGCCGCTCGGCAACTCCTTCGTCAGATCACGATATGACGAAGCCGCTCCGGGGCGCCGTCGGCCTCGCCCGGGCCGGCTTCGTCCTCGCACTCGGGCCGAAAGAACCGGCTGGGCCGCTCGTCGTTGACCTGGCCGTTGAGCTTGCGCAACGCCTCGTCCGCGATCTGTCGCACTCGCTCCCGCGAGATCCCGATGGCGTGGGCGATCTGCTTGAGCGTCAGGGGCTCCTGACCGTCGAGCCCGAACCGCATCCGGAGGATCCGCGCTTCGCGCTCATCGATGGCGTCGAGCAGCTTGCGCAGCGTGGCCATCTCGTCCGCGCGGAACAGGCACTGATCCGGCGGCTCGGCCCGGGTGTCGGCCACCAGATCCGCGAGATTCAGGGCATCGCCACGATCGTCCAGCGGGGCCTGCGCCGGCGCCTTCATGGCCCGGATGGCCCGTCGGATGATCCGCATCTTCTTGAGCGGGAGCTGCATCTCGTCCGCCAGCTCCTGCATCGACGCCGCCCGCCCCAGCGCGAGCTCCAGCTTCCGGGTCGCCTGCTTCCACTTGGCGATCAGCTCCACCATGTACGCGGGAACGTGGATCGGCTGCACCGCGTTGATGAGCGCGCGTTTGATCGCCTGCTTGATCCACCACGACGCGTAGGTGCTGAACCGCGCCCCCTGCGCCGGGTCGAATCCTTCAACCGCCCGCAGCAGGCCGATGTTGCCCTCCTCAATCAGGTCGGGCAGCGACAGGCCGCGATTGGCGTAGTTTTTGGCGATCGACACCACCAGCCGCAGGTTCGCCCGGATCATCCGCTCGCGCGACGCGGCACAGTTGTCGTTGATGATCGCCCACCCCAGGAGTTTCTCCTCTTCGGCCGTCAGAAGCGGCGTTTCGTTGATCTGACGGAGGTACAACTGGAGCCCGGTATGCAGCTCCGTCCCCTGCGAGGATCGCGCTTGGTTCACTGAACGCACTGATCAAACCCACCTTTGCGGCGAGAACCGCCTAAGACGGCTGCGGAGATGTGGGCGGCAGCCAAACACACGGTTCGCCGCCCTCCTCCAAAGGGTTGCATCGAACCGGGTTGGATCATGCTTGAGGCATCGAACTCCCTCGGCAAGTTACGGACCGTGCTCGATCGACACATGCCGGTCAAGAGCGCGCCAAGAACCACCCTTATCGGGCGTTAGCGGCAGCTAGCACCCTCGTCCATCGAGCCCGAACACCCATCGCGACGTATATTTCATCGGTACACGCACCTGCCGCCTCTCCCGACGATTCGGGCGACGCGATTCAGGACAGCCGAGGCTCGGCCCGCTTGGGTGGACCGGGCCTCGTCGTGCAGCGTGGGGATGTGAATCGGATGAACGCCGACCTGTCCAAGCTTCTGAAGGAATGGCCCTACGAGACGGGCAAGATCAATGTCCGCCTCATCATGGGGGATGACAACGAGCCGCGCATCCAGATGCGCCTGGACTTGGGCATCCTCCAGATGCATACGGAGGGCCGCCCCGACGGCGAGCGCCCCGAGGGCTACGAGAGCCTCCTCGAACACCATGAATCGCGCTTGGACGAGCACGTTTCGGAGCGCGGCTCGGCGGCTGGCTTCGTCCTCACCGCCGAGGAGTGCCGCGAGCTGCGCGACGAAGCCGTCCAGTATTACCACCGCTACATGGCCCTGCTGGTGCTGGAGGATTTCGACGGCGTGGTCCGGGACACCAGCCGCAACCTCCGCGTCCTCGACCTCTGTTCGACGCACGCCGAGACCGAGGGTGATCGCCAGGCCCTTGAGCCCTTCCGTGCCTACATCACGATGATGCGCGCGCGTGCCATGGCCAGCCAGGCACTCAAGGACAACGAGCCCAAGGCCGCGATCCACGCCATCGACGAGGGGCTCGAAGCCCTGCGCCGTCACTTCACGGAGGCGGGCCAGACTGACGCCTTCGAGTCGAGCAACGAGGTTCAGCTCCTCAAGGGCATGCGTGACGCCCTCGTTCCCAAGCTCCCGGTCAGCCAGAAGACCGAGCTCCGCCAACGCCTCGCCGCCGCAATCCGCGAAGAAAATTACGAGCTCGCGGCCATCCTGCGCGACGAGCTCAAGCTCCTCGGCGAGGCCTGATCGCTCCGACCGCACGCACCCCCTCACCCGTCTCGGCCCGCACGCTCCCTCACCTCCGCCAGCCGCGCTCGGCCCGCCCTATGCGCGTCTATCTTTCTCGCCATGCCCCCCCCCACCCCACAACCAACCCCTGACCCGTGCTCGTTCATCGAAGAACTCCGCTGGCGTGGCCTGCTCCATCAATGCACCGACGAGGCGGGACTCGCGGCGCACCTGAAATCCGGTGTCCGCCGCGCTTACATCGGGTACGACCCCACAGCGGACTCCCTGACCATCGGCAACCTCGTCACGATCATGATGCTGGTCCACTTTCAGCGCCACGGGCACTCGCCGGTCGTGGTGATGGGAGGTGGAACGGGCCTGATCGGTGACCCGTCGGGCAAGAGCGCCGAGCGGATGCTGATGACGGAGGAAATGGTCAACGCGAACGTCGAGAGCCAGAAACGCATCTTCGGACGGTTGCTGGATTTCTCGGGGACCAGAGCGAATGCCGCAACGATCGTGAACAACGCGAATTGGCTGACGAAACTCGGCTACCTGGAAATTCTGCGCGACGTGGGCAAGCACTTCTCCGTCAACGAGATGGTCAAGAAGGACTCCGTTCGCAACCGACTGGAGGCCCGCGACCAGGGCATCAGCTACACCGAGTTCAGCTACATGGTCCTGCAAAGCTACGACTTTCTGCACTTGTTCAAAGCGAATGGCGTGACGCTGCAGATGGGCGGCAGCGACCAATGGGGGAACATCGTCGGGGGCATCGATCTGATCGAACGATGGGCTCGTACTCGGGCGACGGCATTCTGCGAGAATCATGCGTCGCCCAAGGAACTCGACGCGCTCGCGCTCATCGCCGATGCGATGCGCAAGGACCAGCCGCACGCCTCACGAACCGCGCTCCTGCTGGAGGCGTTCCAAGCCAAAGTGGGCATGCGGCCGGGCCTGACCGATCTACCGACGGGCGAGTCCTTCGGCCTCACTGCCCCCCTCGTCACCAAAGCCGACGGCGGGAAGTTCGGCAAGACCGAGTCCGGCGCGGTGTGGCTCACCGCCGAGCGCACCAGCCCGTTCGACTACTACCAGTTCTGGCTCAACACCGCCGATGCCGATGTCGGCCGCTTCCTCCGCGTCTTCACGCTCCTGTCCCGCGCCGAAATCGAGGACATCGAAGCCGCGCACGCCGAGGAACCCGGAGCCCGCTTCGCCCAGAAGAGCCTGGCTCGCGCGGCCACGCTCCTGCTCCACGGCGAGGCCGCCCTCCGCGAGGCCGAATCGCGCACCGCCGCCCTGTTCGCCAGGCCCGGCGAGGGCGACGCCGCCGCCGCGCTCGACGCCATGCTTGCCAAGCCGCCCGACAGCGTGAACCCCATCACCATGCTCGACGGTCCCGGCGCCGCCATCGCCGACCTGCTCGTGCACACCAAGGTCGCCTCCAGCAAGCGTGAGGCCCGAGAGTGGCTCGCCGCCGGCGCCATCTCTCTGAACGGCGCGCCGGTCGCCCCCGACAAGCTCGTCACCCGCTCCGACCTGCACGCCGGCAAGCTCCTGGCCATCCGCCGCGGCAAGAAAACCTGGCACGGCGCCGTCTTCTCATGAGCCCCGCTGCCTCGCGGGGGACACGCGTGCGCGGCCGCGCACGCTCCATCCGTTACCCAGTAGAATCCGGCGCTTCGGCCCCGTGGCGGAACGGCAGACGCAGCGGACTTAAAATCCGCTTCTTCGAAAGGGGAGTGTGGGTTCGACTCCCACCGGGGCCATGTGCCGAGTCTCTGTGCTCAACCCGACGCCCAACTCCTTTCTGGTTAATGGCCTCGGCACACCGAACAGCGCTGAACGGCTTGTGTTGGGTCAGGGAAACAGGCGCGTCGAGGTCCAGCGAGTCGGGTCGCTCGACGGCACCCGGATCCACAGAACACGGTCGTGCAGCCGACCCGCCCCGGCAGCCCAAAGCTCGATCCGGTCGAGCAACATGCGGAAGCCGCCCCACGACGGCGGGCGGCGGGCCGCGGCGCCGGGCGTGAGCGCGGCCCTCGCCACGCGCACCGCAAGCGCGGTGCGGGAGGGAAGGGGCTGGCTCTGCCGACTGGCAATGGCCCCAAGCCGCGAGAGCAGCGGCCGGGAGCGGAAATACTCATCGCTCTCCGCTTCGGTGGTGCGGACCACCGCTCCCTCGACCCGCGCTTGCCGTTTGAGCGCGGGCCAGTAGAACACGCCGGCGGCGCGGGGGTTCGCTTCCAGCTCCCGTCCTTTCCGACTCTCGTAGTTGGTATAGAAGACAACCGCGGGCGGCGCTGGCTCGATCTGCTTACACAAGACAACGCGTGCAGAGGGAGCCCCCGCCGCGGATGCCGTCGCGAGCACCATGGCGTTGAAGTCTTCTGCAACGGCCTCTTCGGCGTCATCGAGCCAGCGGCGGAGAAGCAGGGCGGGCTCATGCGGCAGCGGATCAGGGAATGCCGCGGCACAACCGCTTCGAAGGGGTCGGCGTGCGTCCACGCTCGGACGATTCGCGCGCATCAACTCGCCCTTTTCTCCGCGGCCGGCGAACGACGCGACGGCCCTACCGCTTGTCGCCGCGGATCGTGGCAGAGACCAGGGTCCGACACTGGCCGCCGACCTTGGCGCTGGACTCGATGACCTCGGCCAAGGTCGTTTGCTCGAAATCCCGCTCGATCGTGGCGATGGCGTCGTCCAGCCGGCGATGGAGCGGGCAGAGCTGGATGTGCGCCGGGTTCCCCAGCGGGCATTTCTTGATTCTGGGAATCGGATCGACCGCGTTGACCACGTCGAGCATGGAGATCCTGCCGGGAGAGCGACCGAGTGCAAACCCCCCGTTGGGCCCGCGCCGCGACACGATCAGCTCCGCCACCACCAGGTCGCGCAGGATCTTGGACAAGTAGCCCTTGGGGACCTGGGTACGCTCCGCGATTGCCTCGCTGTTCAACGATGCGCCGGCGTCGGTCGACGCGAGGAATGTCATCGCCCGCAGCGCGTACTCGATGGTCTGTGAGAGCATGGGTCGGACTCCCCGGGAGGCGCGTCACGGAACTTGAACAGCACCCGATGAGGATACCCGGATATCCGCGGTTGCACGCCGTGTCCGCGTTGCGCGGGCTCATGGCGGCTGCGCGTCCGAGCGGTGCTTGTTCGCGTACTCCACCATTCCCAGGTACTGGTACGGCCTCGCTCTGACCACGCGGGCGCAGCGGCCGCAACACACGCGGACCATGCGATTGGCAACCACGATGTCAATGGGCACATCACTCGGGAGGATGTCGCCCTGCACCGGGCACTTGTCGGGCATGCCGTAGCTCGAAGACTGGGCGGCGAGGACCGCCCGGTTGAGTTGGCGCACATACCGAACCGGGTCCGAGAGGATCAGGTCGCGCTCGGCCGGATCGGACGCCCGAAACAGCCGATTCCCCCAGACGAACTCAACCGGATGTGGGCCGAGCGGCCGCCCCGACACGAGCGACACCGCGAGCGGGTAATACGGACGCTGGTCCGCGATCATGATGGCGTTCACCCGCTCGACGCATGCCTCCGGTGCGAGGTTGAACGCCGCGGCGCACGCGCTGGAACATACACGGTAGCGCCGAACATTGTGGACAACCTCGGGCGCGTCTCCTCGGGTGCCCAGCAGCCCACCGCACTGGGCGCACGCACTCAGGTAGTACGTGTCCATCGATGTTGCGATCTCGTCCGTCGCGATCCTGTCGGCCGGGGGAGGCTCTGGACGGGGAATGGCCGACTCCGAGATGCGTTCATGCGAACACGCTCCCAGCACGGCGGCGGCGCAGAACCACGACAATGTGCGTCCGGGTAACGCGATTCTCATGCGGACCTCTTCACGCGGTGTGGCGCCGGCGGAGCCTTGTGGGTGCGATGGTCTCGCGTCCTGTCCAAGCCGGACAGCACGCTGCCCAGGGAGGTGCTCCGCAGTCGATCTTCCATAAGTTCAACCGCATCATCCAGGCACCGGCGCAGCGGGCAACGCCCGGAGTGGAGTGGATCTTCCAGAGGACAACCGGCGGCTCGTCGGATCGGGTCGACCGCGTTGACGATGTCCAGAAGGGTGATCGCGTCGGCTTCGCGGGCCAGCTTGAAGCCCCCATGCGGACCCCGGAATGACCGCACCAGTTCGGCCCGGACCAGGTCGCGCATGACCTTTGACAGATACGCCCGCGGGATGCTCGTCGCGGTCGCGATCGCCTCGCTTGTGGACGCGACTCCCCGCAGCGAAGCCAGGCTGCTCATGGCTCGGAGCGCGTATTCAATGGTCTGTGAGATCATGCGTGTCCCCGTTCCGGAGCGGTCACCCACCCGGCCTGGCCCCGCGCCGTTCCGCCTGGCGCTGCCGCCACTCGACCAGCCCATCCAGGTCCAGAATCTCCCCACCATACTTCCGTTGTCCGTTCGTGGCGGCGGTTTGGTCGGCGAACGCGGCCACGCCGGAGGCCATCGGCGTGCGGAGCTTCGAGCCGTCCGTGGCGAGAAAGATCGCAACCTCCCCGCGCAACCAGTCGCCACCGACCTGGTCGTGCACGAAACGACCAAGGGCCTTGACCTCACTCCCCTTGGACCGCTGGGCGTCCAGGAGGCACCCGATGTCGTCGAAGAGCAAGTAGTCGCTCCTGCCGTCCCGATCGACGAGGATCGCGGCCGCGCTCCGCTCATCGTGAATCGTCATCCCGCACTCGGAGCACGCATCGCGACCCAGCCGCAACGTCGGAGGGCCGGAGTGATCGTCCCGGTGACACGCCCCAGCGACGGTCAATCCCGCACACAGGATGGGCCGCAACAACAGTCTCATAGCGGGGACCTCCGGGAGAGCATCGCCGCGGCCGCGGAGAGCGGCAGCACCACCCAGGCGAGCATGAACGCGCCGAACATCACATGCAGCCGCGCCCCGTACTCCTCGCTGGCGTAGAGGCCGGCGGGGCCCAGAACGTCCAGCGTCGCATCGACGCCATGCAGGGTCCACATCTTGAAGACCTGCAGCGGGTTCAGCAGCGATAGCAAGAAGAGCTCCTCGATGCGCAGCCGCAGGGCGACGGTTCCGGCCATCAGCGCCAAGTCCGAAACGAACACCAGGATGAGCCAGACAAAGATCGCGGTGCCGACAGCGACCGACGCTTTGCGAGCCAGAGCGGAGATCAGCATCCCCACGCTCAGCATGCCCAGCGCGAGCGCGAACGAAAGGCCCGTCAGCCAGACAATGCTGGCGGGCCGCGCGGCGATTCCCTTCCACGCCAGGATCACCGCGCAGGCGCCGAGCCCCAGGGAGAGGCTCGCCAGGAGGGACGCCGCCAGCCCGATGTACTTGCCGAGCAGAACTTCCAGGCGCCACACCGGCTGAGCGAAGACATACGACAACATGCCGCGTTCGCGATCGGAAGCGATCGACGCCGCGCCCGCCGTCAGCGCCATCAGCGGAACGACAAGCAGAACAATGTTGACCAGGCCCGCGGTGGTACGACCGAAGCCCGACAGACCGGAACCCCCGCTTCCGGATGCCGACACGAAGGAGACGGCAAGACCCAGCACGGCAAACGCCAGCGTGTAGAGCAGGAACCAGCGGCTGCGCACGGCCTCTCGCAGTTCACGTTGCGCGATCGTCATGGTGTTCCGTAGCACCGATGGCGGCGTCCGCTCGACGCCCACGGTTGGGAGAATGCCCAGCGCGCTCATGGTCGGTCCTCCTCGGGCATCCGCTCCGTTCCGATCCGGGCCGCGTGCTCGTGCGATACCAACTCAAAGTCGTCAACCGGAATGTGGGCGTCCGCGAGGATCCGGAACGGGACCGCCTTGTGCTCGGGCGCAACGGGGACCAGGAGACCGGCCCCATTGAGCTGGGGCGCCAGGCCCTCCGCGCTGAGCAATTCAACCGCACGTTTCCGGATCGGCGCCGCAATCGAGAGGTGAAGCACCGCGTTCCTTGCGATTCGCGCCGCAAAGTCGCCGCAGGGCACGACCTCCTTGAGCCTCCCGTGCTCGAGCACGGCGACCCGCTTGGCGAGTGAGGCGACTTCCTCGATGCGGTGGGAGGCGAACAGGAGCGTACGGCCCATGCCTGACAACTGCTCCAGCAGCGCCAGGAACTCGCCGCGGCCCACGGCGTCGAGGCTGGCGGTGACCTCGTCGAGCACCAGCACGGCGGGATCCCCCAGCAGCGCGATCGCCAGCGCGAGGCGCTGCTTCATCCCACCCGAGAGTTCACGGATGCGCTTGTGCTCGTGCCCATGGAGCCCGACCCTGTCGAGGGTCGCCCCCGCATCGGCGTGACTGAGACCCTTGAGTCGGCCGAAGAACCGAACGGCCTCCGCAACCCCCAAGTCGTCGTAGAACCCGATTTCCTGAGGCACGTAGCCGACGAGCAGCCGCGCCCGTTTGCCGTGCCGGCGGACGTCGTGGCCCCCCAGCGTGATACGACCCCGATACCTGAGCAGCCCCAGCACGCAGCGTATGAGCGTCGTCTTGCCGGCACCGTTGGCGCCCCAGAGGGCCACGCTGTCCCCGGAGTCGAGGTGCAGCGAGACCCCGTTCACCGCGGCGGTCTTGCCGAATCGCATGGCGATGTTCTCGATGCGGATCATCCGATTTCCCCCTCGCGCCCGACCGCCCCGGGATGCCGACCTATCCGATCCCGCGCTCCGTCGCGCGCGGACGCCAGGATCCCGCCTCCCAACCCCAGCAGCACCACGCCGCTGATCAGGAGCAACCGGCTCGTCCCGCGCCCCTCACCGTGCCCCGGGACGAACTCGATGGAGACCGGGCGCATCAGCGGCACCTCGTCCGTGAACTTGGCCTCAGGCCGGACGGCGGGCAGGGCGCGACCGACAAACTCGATGGCCTGCTGCGCCGGACTGAACAGGAACAACCGCAGCGCCGGCTCGCGATCCATGAGATTCTCGAACAGCGTCCGCGACTCGTGAACAAAATCGCCCACGCCGTCGCGGTTCTGGTCGTAGCCGGAATAGTCGCTCCAGAAATTGCCGCGCTCACCCTTCCAGAAACGGTTGGCGTCCAGAGACCCACGGCCGGCGATCGACACCTGGTCGATGTTGTCGATGAAGTTGTTGTCCGTCAATTCGTTGCCCCTGGCCGAAGGCAGAAAAGTGATGCCGATGTCGTTGTAGGCCAGCGTGTTGCGGACGAACACCCCCGGCTGCTTGTCCGTGAAGGGCGAACCATCAATATACACGCCCGCACGGTTGCCAACGATGAGGTTCTCGCGAACGGAAAACTGGTCCGTCTCCTTCAGGCCGATCCCGTAGCCGCTGGGGCCGCGGTTGCCGATGAGCCGGTTCTGGCGGAGCTCCACGCGGGCGCTGTACATGAGGTAGATCCCGACTGAGTTCCGCGAGAACTCGTTCTCGGTGATCGTGACCCGGTCGCTGAACATCAGGTGCAGGCCGTACCGGCACTCGTACGCATAGTTGTTGCGAACCTCGACGTCCGCGGAATACCAGACGATGGCGTCGCGTCCGTTGTGGATGGTGTTCCGCTCGATGATCGTCCGGTCGGAGCGCCACAAGCGCAGGCCGTCGCCCCTCCGGGCGATATCGAGCGCCTTGCCGCCGATGGTGTTCCGGCGGACGATGCTGTCCGGCGCCTCGCGCAGGTCGATGCCGAACAGAATGTCCTCCAGGGTGTTATCCTCGATCGTCGCACGGGGGGCGAGCACCCGAACCGCCGTGTTCTCCTGATCCAGATCGATGCCGGTGTTGCGGATGGTGAACCCCCTCAGCGTGACGCCGGGCGCCGTGATCTCGACAATGTCCCCGTTTCCGCCCCCGTCGAGAACGGCTCGCCCCCGGGCGACGACCGTGACCGGCTTGTTGATACGGATTCGCTCGGTGTACACCCCCGCCTCCACCTCGATGATGTCTCCCGCGCCGGCCGCCGCGATGCGCCTCCCGAGCACACCCGGCTCGGCGGGCGCCGACACCACAGGAGTCGCGGGGGCACCCTGCTCGACGGAGCGGGCCTGGGCGACGCCCCACGGCCCCAGCACCAGGCATACCACGAGCGTGCACGGAACATGGACGCAACGCGGTGTCACGGGTGGGCGCGCCTTTCCCGGTCCAGCCGATCCACCAGCGGCTTGTACGCGTGCCGGTGGAACCCGAAGCCGACGATCGTCAGCACCGCGCCCGCGACCGCGAGCCAGTAGCCCAACCCGAACGTGGCGAACGTCTTGAACTGCCCGATCCCTCCCTCACCCAGCACGGTCGGAATGAAGGGCTTCACCGCGGCGGACAACGGCGCATCGGGGTTCAGGTTCAGCCCGAACGTCCGCATCCAGTAGTGCAGATCAGCGACGAATCCCAACGGAAATGTCACCGCGGGCAGCGCCAAGAGGACCGCCCAGCGGCTGTGGATGACCGCCGCGCCCTCCACCAGCAGGAACATCGCGATGATCATCCAGACCGAGGCCGCCCGCTCGAACGCCGCGGCCTCTCCGAGCGGTCGCATGCCGATGTAGTGGTTCAGCCCGTCGATCTCCTTCACGTCGCCGGTCAGGTGATTCACGTAGGCGGTCAGGCTCAGCCCGTTGGGATACTGCGGCGCGTCAAGTTCCATGTGCCAGTAGGGAAAGAAGATGGAGACCAGGAGCACGACCCGGGCCAACATGAAGACCAGGGTCGGCGCCAGGTAACGCCCCCGGTGCGCGTCCAGTTCCTCCAGGGGCACGCGGGGGCCGACGAGCGATCGAATCAGGTTCGACATCACTGGACTCCGGGGCAAAAGGCGCCGCGCGGTGCGCGAACACCGCGCGGGCGAGAGGGAGCAGGGGTTACTTGCTGTCGCGACTGGTCCCCGTGGTCGGGACGGCGGCGGCGTGGCCCGCCGTGGGCTTGACGTGGAGGTAGCCCATCATCTCCAGGTGGAGCGCCGAGCAGAACTCGGTGCAGTAGAAGGGGTACGTGCCGGGACGGTCGGCGATGAAACGCACCTCCTCGAACTCGCCCGGCTCCAGGGAAAGGTTGATGTTGTACGCCCCGATGCAGAAGCCGTGCGTCGCGTCCTGAGCGGTCTCAACCGCGGTGATCCGCCAGGTCACCTCATCGCCCTCGTTCACCTCAACGTGCTCGGGCAGGAAGTGGCTGCGCACCGCCGTCATCTTCACCAGGACCTTGTTCCCCTCGCGCGTGACGCCCTCCTGCCCCTGCTTGGGGGCATTGGCGTCCAGCTGCTGCGTCCGCGTGTTCCAGCCGACCTCCGGATAGACCTTCCAGCTCTTGAGCTTGTCGGCCTTGATCATCTGGCAGTAGTGAGGCTCGCCCACCCCGATGGGCAGGTCGTAGATCACGGGCATCGTCGTGCCCGTCTGGGAGATATCCAGCAACTGGAAATTCTGAGGCAGGAGCGGGCCGGTCGTCAGGAACCGGTCGACCGACCACTTCGACATCGAGACGAGGAACCGGCCGTCCGGGCTGACCGTGTCGCCCTCGGCCGCGCACAGGTGCCCGATGTTGTACTGCACGGGCGTCTTCTGCACGAGCTTCCACGGTTGCTCCGGGTGCATCGTCGCGTACTCGCCGCCGAGACTCCAGCGCGCGACGGCGGAGTCGAGGAAGAGCGAGGTATACGCATACCCCTTGTCGTCGAACTGCGTGTGCAGCGGCCCCAGGCCCAGCTCGACCTGGACCTCCTTCACCGCGTCGAAGTCCAGCACCGGCACGCCGAACTCGTCACTGCCGCTGAACTTCTTCGCGGCGATCGCGGCCTTCACCTTCTCGATCGAGTACACCGTGACGTGCGGATCGAGTTTGCCCGCCACCACCATGTACTGACCGTTGGGCGTGACGTCCACGCCGTGCGGGCTCTTCGGCTCGGGCGCGAAGTAGAGCAGCCCCTCCGCGATGCTCGTCTCGAGCATGATGACCGGGAATCCGTTGATCTTCTTCACCTTGCCCGCGCGGAAC
Organism: Phycisphaerae bacterium; assembly: GCA_016794925.1. Taxonomy (GTDB): domain Bacteria; phylum Planctomycetota; class Phycisphaerae; order Phycisphaerales; family UBA1924; genus JAEUIW01. Next base: position 146,178 of record JAEUIW010000001.1, on the reverse strand, counting down.
GCAGCCTCGGCCTTCCGCCAATCAATGATGTGCAGGTAATCCATGTCACGCTTGCTCGCGCCCGCCTCGAAGGGAGGGTTGCCCTTCTCGGCGCCGCCGGTCGCCATCTCCACGTTGAACGAATTGATGAAGAAGAAACCGTCGCTGGCGCTCTTTCCGGCGTCCGCGAGATCCTGCCAGTACGGCGGGAGTTCCAACGCGAAGGAGTTCGCGAGGTCGATCCGGCCCTTGGCCCGATCGAACTTCCACATCGTGACCATGCCGCGGTACGACTTCTTGTACTCCTCCGGCGGGGCGTAGCCATATCCCAGGACCGTGGCGTACTGGCCGCCCTCGATGACGTACTCCGTGTTGGGAGTGACGAACGCCGCCCCATGGTCGCTGATCGTCAGGGGGTTCTTCACGACCTGCTTGGTCTCCCAGTCCCGGAGATCAATGACGCCCACGCGGGCATTGGCCTTGTCGCCGATGAACAGGAACTGGCCGTCGTAGTCGCCCTTGGTCTCCGAGAGCGCGGGGTGGTGCGTATCGCCCCAGAGCACCGGCGTGCCATTGACCTTGAGGGATTCGATCACGTGGTCGTCCTTCCCCCCGAAGCCGTACCCCTGCCAGGACTCAGGCGTGAACACGGCGATGGAGCGGAGCAGACGCATGCTGGGCACGCCGATGGCGAAGACCTGACCGCTCTGACCCCCGGACGAGAACAGCACGTACTCATCGTGCCGCCCACTCGGCGTAAACGTCTTCGCCGCGGCCATCAGGTCATCGACATTGAGCTGGCGCTCATTGGCGATCTTCGTCAGCCCCGCCACCTGCTCCGGCAGCAACTCAACGGGCTTGCCCTCCTGCGCGGCGCGACGCCGACGGTTTTCTTGCGCGTTCGCTTCGCCCGCGAAACACGAAAACAACAAGCCCGCGCTGGCGGCAGCCAGAACGGCGTGGCAGGCCATCGAGGTCCGAATGGGGTTCTTCATGATCAACTCTCCGGTTTGGGCAGCGGCGGACGACTCGAACACGAGCGTCCGCCCCGCGAGGGTGCGGTCTACTTGGCAGCGCCCGCGCCGACGGGCTTGGCCGGCTGCAGCGTGCGCAGATACGAGATAATGTCGAGAACGTCGTCATCCGACAGGGCCGGATTGCCACCCTTCGGCGGCATCTGGATGCCGGTTGTGCTCGCTCGGTCCGACGGTGACCGGCCCTGCTTCACGAACGCCAGCAGGGAGTCATCGTCCAGGCTCTGAATGAACGGGTTGTTGACCAGCGCCTTGCCGTTCCCCTGGATGCCCACACCGCCCTTGCCATGGCAGGCGATGCACGTCGAGTGGAACAGCGTGTCCCCGCTCGCGATGTAACCGGCCAGCTCCGCGTTTCCACCCGCCGCCTTGAGCGCGGCTGTTTTCTGCTCCTCGCTCGGCGCGGCGGCCACGGCCGCCGGCAGCTCCGGCATGCGGCGGGGATCCTGGAGACCACGCACGTACGCCACGATGTGGCGCAGGTCGTCGTCCGTGAAGTCCTCGCGACCCCCCTTGGGAGGCATCCCCACCGGACGGGCGTCCGGACGACCCGTCACCAGAAACTGACGGAGCTCTTCGTCGCTTCGCGCCGCGACAAAGTCACTCTCGACGAGGTTCTTGCCCAGACCCTTGACGCCGGTCCCCTGAGGGCCGTGGCACGCGATGCACACCCCCGTGAATAACTCGCGCCCATGCACGGCCTCGGGCACCGGGACCACGCCCGCCGCGGGAGCGGCCACCAGTCGTTCGTACGCCTGCGCCTCCCAGATCGCGGCGAGGCGGGCATCTTCCGCCCGCCGCCAATCGCTGTACATCATCGCCGAGCCAATCCCCAGCATCGGCGCCATGAGCGCGCAGGCCCACAGGAACGCGACGCCGGCCTCTCGCCAGCCGCTGACCGTGCTCGGATGCCGTTCGTCCCGGTCACCCGACTTGACCGGCGTTGGCTCCCCGTTCTCAACCGACCCGGCAGCCGCCCCGACCTCGCTCCGCGAGCCGGACCGCAGGGTTCGCCGAATATCCGCTTGGCTTGGCATGCGAACCTCCAAATCGGAACTCGATTGCCAATATCTGGAGTTCTATGTAGATATATCGATTGTGAAAGCAGGAAGTCAATCTGTCGTCCCAGAATTCTGAGCATTTCACATTGAATGACCCGGACAAAATACGAATGTCTCCGCCGTCAAGCTCCGCAATCCGATCGTTCGGTGTCGCCCAATCGCGCACGAGGCCGTGGCGGAACTTCGTTCTCATCCCGGAGTACGGCGGGGAAGAGCGTTTCACGCACCGCTGAAACGATCCTGACGGCGGCGATCCGAAATGTGTGACCCGCATCCGGCCCTCGTTCCCTCCTCGTGAGGGCGGTGCGCTCCATCCGTGACAACATGCCCGAGGGCCGCGCTGGCCGCGCCGAACAGCACGCCAACACGCTCCCAATTGGTGTCCCGATGAGCCGCTCGAAGTGCCGCGCGTTCGCGTCCTTGAAGCCCCTCGGGGCTCCGCCCCGGAATGGCAGACGCAACGGACTAAAATCTGCACCCCATCACCGGCCGTGTGGGCCACCACCGCGGCATCGACGCACGTCCGTGCGCGGACACCGACCGGAGCACCGCACATGCACACCACGTTCACCGTCACCGGCATGCGCTGCGCCGAATGCGCCCGCGCGCTCACGCGGGTGCTCGGAATCGTGCCCGGCGTGCGTTCGGCGCAGGTGACAGTCACCCCGCCCGAGGCCCACATCGAGAGCGACGCCCCCATCCCACTGCCGACGCTCGAACAGGCCGCTCGCTCCGCCGGCGCGTACACCCTGACTCCCCACGCCGCATCGTCCAGCATCGCGCTGCCCACGCCCCAACCCCCGCCCACGCCAACCACCGGCCCCACGCCTTCCCTGTTCCCGCTCCTGCTCATCGTCTCATTCATCGCCGGCACGTGCGCCCTCACCACCCAATTCCGCGGCGTGTGGTCCTGGCACACCCTCATGCTCGATTTCATGGCCGGCTTCTTCCTCGTCTTCTCCTTCTTCAAGCTCCTCGACCTGCGCGCCTTCGCCGACGCCTACCAGGTCTACGACCTGCTCGCGAGACGCTCGCGCGCCTACGCCCTCGCCTACCCGTTCCTCGAACTCGCGCTCGGCGTCGCCTATCTCATCCGCTGGCAGCCGATGCTCGTGAACGCCGCGGCTCTCGCGCTCATGCTCATCGGGTCGCTCGGTGTGCTGCGAGCCCTGCTCGACAAGCGTGCGATCCGTTGCGCATGCCTGGGTGCCGCCCTGAACCTGCCCATGACGACCGTCACGCTCATCGAGGACCTGGGCATGGCCGCAATGGCCGCGGCAGCCCTCCTCTGGCCGCACTGATCGCCCCTCTCGCAGCGCACTCAACGACCGCCCCGCGGCCGACCCTCATCGGCCCGGCGTCACGGTCTACAGTTTCACATCGCCGCGCGGGCGTAACTCAGTGGTAGAGTGACAGCCTTCCAAGCTGTACGTCGAGGGTTCGAATCCCTTCGCCCGCTTTGCGTTCGATTTGATTCGCGGACCTGCGCCGATCCCCGCGCGGCTCCAATCCGCGGCCACGCACGAATCGCTTGCGCGTTCATCGTTACGGCGCGAAATCCCATTTTCGTGGGATTTGCGACACGGTTGCCGTGCTCTGTCGCTCACAGGCAGTTATCCAGTTCATGACGTCACCGACCGTCCGACTACTACACGGCTGTCCGCCCCGAACATCCCCTAATTTGGGCGTATTTCCATCGGCCGACAGTAAGTGCGATTCCAGCTCCAAATCCAAACAAATTCCAATAACCGACACGGACTCGGGAACATTCTCCGATCCACATGCGTCTGATGATGTAGATTGGTGAAGGAGGAACCACGGTTTGGCCGCATGTACTCGTGCCATCCTGCTGCTTGTGGCACTCGTCGGACCGGATTGGGGCTGGCTCGCAGCTACCTGTTCCACCCCCGCCGGCGCCACCCCCGCCGCGTTCTGCGCGGCGGTCGAACTCGTCCAGCCCCAGAAGTGCTGCTGCTGCGACTGCGCGCCCGCCGCGACATCGACCATTCTTGAGTCTGATCGCTGTTGCACCAGTGCTCCCGGCGACTCGCACAACGACCCATGCGATTCCAAGGCCGACGATCCCTGCGGCGAGTGCGCCTGCCGCGTCATGCCCGGCGGACCTCCGGTCGACTGGCCCGCACGGACGACGGACGACTGCTCCCGCGGCTCGATGGCGCTCGCTCCGGCGTTGCTGCCGATACCGGCTTTGCACGCTCAGGCATTGGCGTGCGCGCACGGCGTGCACGAAGCCCGTCCCCCCGACCGCGATCGATTCCGAGCCCAGATCGGCGTGTGGGTGATCTGATCCGACCTTGAGAATCGCTCGTATCCGCGAGCGTACTCGTCGTGCTCAATCTGAAATTCCCGTCTTTTCCGAACCTCGCGTTCGCGGTGTTTCGCAGTGATCCCAAGCGGGAGAACCCGACCCGCGAGCGTGGCGACATCTCGATTGAATCGGAGTGATATCCCATGATGCTTCTCATCGCCCAAGCGTTTCTTGCCTCATCCCTGTTCGGTTCCGCGCCCGTGATGGTCGCGCCCGCTCCCGCCGCGAGCTCGTGCGCGTGCTGCCCCTGCTGCGGCAGCGGCTGCTGTGATTCGAGCTGCTCATCCTGCGGCTGCGGCTGCTCCTGCTGCGGCTCGGGCTGCTGCAAGTAAGGCCTGAAAGAGAATCCCGGCGGCGGGCGGCGAGAGCCGCGCGCCGCTTTTTCCCGATACCGACCGCCCGGAAGGCGCTCCGGCCCGCGCCGAGCCTCGTGCTACCCTTCGATGCCGGGCCGGACGACCGTGTGCCCGAGAATCAAGGAGATAACTATGGTCCGCGTTGCGCTCGTTTCGCTGTTCCTCGGGGCGTGCTCGTGCCTGCCGGCGTTCGCCGCGACCGAGCCCCCCAAGCCCGAAGCCCCCAAGGCGATGAACGCGAAGTGCCCGATCACCAACGAGGATGTCGATCCCGGCACCCCGACGGTGGTGTACAAGAACGTGACGGTCGGGTTCTGCTGCCCGGGCTGCGACAAGAAGTTCCTCGCCATGGAGGCAAAGGAGAAAGATGCCTTCGTGGCCAAGCTGGCGACATTCGACGCCCGACCCAAGGTCGCCCCTCCCGCGGACGCGAAGTCCGGAGCGATCAACGGCATGTGCCCGATCTCGAAAGAGCCGATCGAGGATGCGAAGATCGCTTCGGTCGTCAATGGTTCAAAGGTCGCCTTCTGCTGCGAGAAGTGCAAGACCAAGTTCGACAAGATGGCCGAGGGCGAACGCGTCAAGATCGTGACGACGCTGCTCGAGGCCAAGGCCAAGAGCGACGCCGCGGCGAAGGCCACGGGCGTGGCACACTCGACGCTGATGGGCGAGCTCGTGGAGCTTGGCTGCTTTCTGGACAAGGGCGCCAAGGGCGCGGACCACGCCGCGTGCGCCGAATCGTGCGCGCAGCGGGGCGCGCCCCTCGCGCTGCTGGTCAAAGCTGAGCCGGGTAAAGGCGAGCAACTGGTGCTGGTGATCGCCAAGGGCAAGAAGAGCCTTGCCGACGCGGCCAAGGGCAATTTCGGCAAGCCCGTCAGCCTGACCGGACAGCTCGTGAACAAGCACGGCCTTTCCGCGATCGTCATCGACACGGACAACGCCGTGCAGGCGATCACGTGCGAAGATGACGCGGCCGCGAAGAAGAACCACTGAGGATGATGATCGGCCCGGTATTCCGGTATTGTTGATCCGTCCGTTGGCACCTCCCCACGCTGTTATCCGGACCACCGGTAGACGACGGGAACGATGAGGCGCGGCGTGCGGTTTCGACAATAATGATCGTGCCTGCCGGGCGCATGCGCGCGCCGGGGCGCGCTCGGAATCAGCCGGGTCGATCGGTGGTCGGGCCATCCTGTGCGACCGCCCCAGCCCCCAAGTTTGGAGCACGGACATGGTGAGCCCCAACACGCCCTCAACGAACCCGCCGCCCGGTCGAACCGGGGCCTCGGGCGCGGCGATCCGCAAGCCAGTGGACCCGCACGCGGTCACGATCTCGGGGTTCGCGCTGGACCCGGTATACGGCCCGGATCAGCCGCCGGAGGCGTTGCGAAACTTGGGACGAGACGTGGCCGCGCCGGGCGAGTACCCGTACACCCGCGGGCTGTTCCCGGAGGGGTACCGGACGCGACTCTGGACGATGCGGCAGTTCGCGGGCTTCGGGAGCGCGGACGACACCAACACGCGGTTCAAGTACTTGCTGGAGCAAGCCAAGAGCAGCACCAAGGCGAACACGGGCCTATCGACCGCGTTCGACCTGCCGACGCTGATGGGGCGGGATTCGGACGACGTGCTGTCAACGGGCGAGGTGGGGCGGTGCGGCGTCGCGGTGTGCACGATCGAGGACATGCACCGGTTGTACGCGGACATCCCGGTGGACGCGGTGACGGTGAGCCAGACGATCAACGGCCCCGCGGCCGTGATCTGGGCGATGTACCTCGCGCACGCGCTGCAGCGGGGGATGTCGTGGTCGAACCTGGGTGGCACGCTGCAGAACGACATCTTGAAGGAGTTCCATGCGCAGAACGAGTTCATCTACCCGCCCGAAGCCTCGGTGAAGCTGGTGGTGGACACGATCGAGTTCCAGAGCCGGTTCGTGCCGAAGTGGAACAGCGTGAGCATCTCGGGCTACCACATCCGCGAGGCGGGCTCGACCGCGGTGCAGGAGCTGGCCTTCACGCTCCGGGACGGGATGGAGTACGTGGAGGCGTGCCTGCTGCGGGGGCTGGACATCGACGCGTTCGCGCCCCGGCTGTCCTTCTTCTTCAACTCGCACAACGAGTTCTTCGAGGAGATCTGCAAGCTGCGGACGGCGCGCCGGATCTGGGCTCGCGCGATGCGTCACCGCTACGGCGCCCGCAGCGAGCGGTCGTGGTTCATGAAGACGCACGTGCAGACGGCGGGATGCTCGCTGACCGAGCAGCAGCCGCTCAACAACGTGGTCCGCGTGGCGTACCAGGCGATGGCGGCGGTGCTGGGCGGGTGCCAGTCGCTGCACACCGACTCGATGGACGAGACCCTGGGTCTCCCCACCGAGCGGGCGGTGACGGTGGCGCTGCGGACGCAGCAGATCCTCGCGCACGAGACCGGCGTCACGCGGACGGTCGATCCGCTGGGAGGATCATGGTTCATCGAGTCCCTCACGGACAAGATGGAGGAGGACGCGCTCCGCTACCTCGACGAGATCGACCAGATGGGCGAGCCGACGGACGCGTTCCTGACGCGGGCGGCGAAAGGCGCCGCACGCCCGGCTCCGGCGGGAGAGATCCCGCACCCCGTCTACGCGACGCCGAAGCGGTACGCCGGCGCGGTGGCGGGGATCAACCGCGGGTATTTCCGGCGTCAGATCGCGGAGGCGTCGTACCGGTTCTCGGAGGAGTGCGAGGCCGGGGATCGCATCATCGTGGGGGTGAACCAGTACCGCGAGGGGAACGAGGAGCGCCCCATCGACATCCTGCAGATCGCGCACACGGTGGAGGTCGAGCAGTGCGAACGTCTGGCCGCGTTCAAGCGGCGGCGGGACGGGGCGCTGGTGGCGCGAGCCCTGGACAACATCCGCGAGGTCTGTCGCGGCGGCCGGCCCCGCCACCACCTGGGGCTGCTCCCGGCGGCCGCAATGTGCTCGGGCACTTCGGCGCACGCAGCGGACCCGGCGTCGCTGGGCCTGCACCCGACGAACGTGATGCCGGCGCTGGTCGAGGGCTCGCTGGCCAACTGCACGCTGGGCGAGATGGTGCAGGCCATGGCGGACATCTACGGGCGGTACACCGGCGGGCCGGAGTGGTGAACGACGCGCCGCGGCGTGCGTTCGCACGGTCGCACAACCGAGCACGACCGGCGGCCTATTGCTTGCCGGTGATCTCTTTCACCAGGTCCTTGGCGTCGTAGAGCACGTCCAGCGCGTGGGCGATGGCGCGGGCGTCGACCGCCAGGGCGCGGTTGAGCGTCCCGTCGTACACGAAGTCGCCGACCAGGGAGTGGATGTTGCCGTCGAAGATCAGGCCGATGACCTTGCCGTCCTTGTTGACCACGGGGCTGCCGGAGTTGCCCCCGATGATGTCGGCCGTGCAGATGAAGTTGAACGGCGTCTTGGGATCGAGTTTGTCCCGGCGCTTCGCCCAGCGATCCGGGAGCGCGAACGCGGGGTCGCCGGCGCGATCGGCGGCGCGCGTGAACATGCCCCCGATGGTCGTGAAGGCGGGGATGCTCGCGCCGCCGTCCCGGTAGCCCCGCACCGCGCCGAATGAGACGCGCAGGGTGAAGGTCGCGTCGGGGTAGAGGTTCTCGCCTTCCTTCGCGAAGCGGGCGGCGGCGACCTTGGCGTACGCGGCACGCTCGACGCTCTCGACCTCGTCCTCGTAGCGCACGCGGAGCTGGCGGGCCTCGCCCTCAAGGGCGAGCGCCAGGCGGATGAGCGTGTCGCGGTTCTTTTCGATGACCTGACGGCCGGACGGTTCGACGAACTTGCGGCTCTGGACGCTGCGGATCACCACCGCATTGTCGACCAGCTCCGCGGCGCGGTCCGCCGGCGATTTCCCGCCCAGCGCCTCGACGACCCTGGGATCACCGCCGCCGAGTCGTTCGGCCAGCCAGGTCAGGCCCGCGGCGAGCTTCTCTTTCTCAAGGTCGAGATTGAACGGGGTCTCGGCGAAGAGCTTGAGGCGGATCGTGTCGGCCTCGCTGTCGCGGTACTCGCGGAGCCGCTGCTCGTTGGGCCGGGTGCGCTCCAGATTCCAGCGGGTCAGGGTCCAGGCGATGTCGAAGAGGTCGCCGTCGAGGGGCGGGCGGCCCCGCCCGAGCGCGTCGTAGCGGTGGAAGAATGCCGCGTAGGCACGCTGGGCCTCGGCGACCTTGGTCCACGCGTCGGACCACCTGGCCGTGCGCTCGGGGTCGGATTCGACGAACGCACGGAGGGCGGTTTCATCGGCGCGCTTGCGGGCCATGAGCGCCGGGTCCAGCAGCCCCGCGAGCTGGCCGGTGAGGACCTTGCGGCCGTTCTGGACGCCGAGCAGGTCGTCCGCCGCGGCCCGGGCGTTGGCGCGGCTTCGCCCGGAGTACGTCTGGAGCTTGACCTCCGTGCGCCACACGCGGGCCAGGCGGGCGGGGAGCTCGACGTCGCGCAGGAAGGCGAGGTGGTCGAGCGTGTAGAGCCGGCGGGTGCGCCCGGGATGACCAAAGACGAACACGGGCTCCTGGTCCGCGACACCGGTCTCGGCCCAGCCCAGGTGGTGCTCGGGACGGAGGGGCTTGCCGTCGTCGTAGATCCGGAAGAAGCAGACGTCCAGGTTGAATCGCGGGAACTCGAAATTGTCGGCGTCGCCGCCGAAGAACGCGGCCTGCTGCTCGGGCGCAAACACGAGGCGGACATCGTCGTAGCGGCGGTACTGGTAGAGGTGGTAGCGGGCGCCCTGGTAGAGCGTGACGACCTCGGACACGAGCGCATCGCGCTGCTGGGCCTCCGCCTCGATCGACGTCATGGCGGCGCGCTTGGCGGCGCCGGCCTCGGCGTCGGACGAACCAGGCTTGACCGCGCTCAGCACGCGATCGGTCACGTCGCTCACCTGCCAGAGAATGCGCACTTCGAGCCCGGGGCACCTGCGCTCGTCGGCCCGGGAGAGGGCGAGGAAGCCCTCCTCCAGAAGGTCGCGGTCGGGCGTGCTGAGCTTGGCGATGGCATCCGAGCCCACGTGGTGATTGGTCATCAGCAGGCCGTCGGCGGACACGATCGAGCCCGAGCCGCCCGTGCCGATCCGCACGCAGGACCGCTGGATGTGCTCGAACCACGCGGCGTCGGGCTCGATCCCGCACGCGGCCTTGATCGCGGCGGTCGGGGGGCGGTTGATGAGCCACATGCCCTCGTCGGCCCGCGCGCCGCGGTTCGGCCCGAGGGTCGCACCCGCCAGCGCCAGCCATGCTCCGAGGACCAACCGTCGCGTCGTGCGGCCCATGGGTCGCTCCTTGTTCGCGCGCACGCGGCGGGGACGTGGGTCCGGACACCGGCCGCGGGGCCTGACGCTAGCCGCGGATCGGGGCACCGGCCACTGGACGGCGGCCCGGGTCGGGCGCGGCGCGGGTACCCTCGTGGATGCGAGCCCTCGAACGCGTGTGCGTGTTCTGCGGATCATCGCCGGGGCGCGATCCGGCGTACCTGCACGCGGCCGGGGCGCTGGGCTCGGCCCTGGCGCGCCGGGGCGTGACGCTGATCTACGGCGGCGGGTCGCTGGGGCTGATGGGCGCGGTGGCGGACCGAGCCCTCTCGGATTCCGGCAAGGTGGTCGGGGTGATCACGCGGCAGCTGTTGGACAAGGAGGTCGCGCACGGACGGCTGTCCGACCTTCGGGTTGTGGACACGATGCACGAGCGCAAGAAGATGATGGCGGACCTTGCCGACGGCTTCATCGCGCTGCCGGGCGGACTGGGGACTCTCGACGAGCTCTTCGAGATCGTGACCTGGGCGCAGCTGCGGCTGCACGCCAGCCCGGTGGGGATCCTGAACGTCGGCGGCTTCTACGACGGGCTGCTGGGCTTCCTGGACCGGGTGCGCACCGACGGGTTTCTCCGGCTCGATCTCGAACGCGCCGTGCATGTTCATTCCGACCCGGAGCGACTCCTGGACGCCATGATCGCCCACAGGCCCGCCGAGGTGCGTGACTGGCAACGGGTTCCGCCCGCGGCGCCGTGAGGACGCGACGGAGGCTCTGCCCGGCCGCTCACACCGTCCGCGAGTTCATCGTTTCCGCTTCTTGAACTTGTCCTTGATGCTCGGGGAGTAGCTCGATCCGCGCGTCGCGAAACCCGGCATGCCCTGCATGCCCGGGACCATCCCTCCGATGCCGGCCGAACCCAGTTCCTTCACGGCCTTCACTTTCTGCGCGGCGCTCATCGAACCGAGGGAGCGGCTGAGGGTGCTCACGGTCTGGAACTGCTTGACGAGCGCGCCGACTTCCTCCTGCTTGGTGCCCGAGCCGAGCGCGATGCGGCGGCGGCGCGAGTTGTTCAGCACGCCGGGATCGCGGCGCTCCTTCGGGGTCATCGAGCAGACCATGCCCTCGACGCGGTCGAGCTGCGCGTCGTCGATGTTGACGTTGCTCAGGGCGGCGCCGACACCGGGCAGGAGGCCCAGCAGGCTCTTGAGCGGGCCCATCCTCCGCAGCGTGCGCAGCTGCTTGAGGAAGTCGTCCATGGTCATCTCGCCCTTGGCGAGTTTCTCCTGGAGGCGCTCGGCCTCCTCGTCGCTGACCTGTTCGCGCGCCTTTTCGACCAGCGAGACCACGTCCCCCATGCCGAGGATCCGCCCCGCCGCTCGCTGCGGGTGAAACTCCTCGAGCGCCTCGAGTTTCTCACCCACGCCGATGAAGCGGATCGGGGCCCCGGTGACGGCCTTGACTGAGAGCGCGGCCCCGCCGCGCGTGTCGCTGTCGAACTTGGTGAGGATGACGCCGTCCACCTCGAGCCGCTGGTGAAACGCCTTGGCGGAGCGCACGGCGTCCTGGCCCGTCATGGCGTCGGTGACGAGGAAGATCTGGTGCGGGGCGAGCGCGCGATTGATATTGACCAGCTCGCCCATCAGCTCGTCGTTGACGTGCAAACGCCCGGCGGTGTCGAGGATCAGCGTGTCGACACCCCGGCGGCGGGCCGCCTCCAGCGCCCGCTGGCACACGCCGACCGCGACGTTCACCGCCTGCCCGTACGCGGCGCCCTTGTCCTTCTCGGCATAGAACTCCACCGACGCCCCCCCGGGCTGCTCGGCATCCACCTGACGGGCCACGGTCTCCAGTTGCTCGATGGCCGCGGGCCGCTGCAGGTCCGCCGCCGCGAGCATGACGCTCCGCCCGCGCTTCTTCAGGTACGCCGCGAGTTTCCCGCAGGTGGTGGTCTTGCCCGATCCCTGCAGCCCGCACATCATGATGATGGTCGGGCCGGGCGAGACGTGCATGATCGCCTCGGGCGCGGCGGGGAGCGGGAGGCCCGGGCCCGCGGGCAGCTCCGCCGGGGCGGTGGGGTCGCCCCCCAGCAGCTCGACGAGCCGCTGGTGGACAATGCCGATCATCTCCTGGCCCGGATGGAGGCTCCGGGTCACCTCGCGCCCGAGCGCGTCGCGCAGGACGTTCGCGCAGAACGCCTCCACCACGTCAACCGCCACGTCGGCCTCGAGCAGCGCCGAGCGCACCTCGCCCATCGCCTCACGCACGTTGGACTCGGAGATCGCGCCCTTGCCCGAGAGCTTGCGCAGCACACCCGAAAACCCTTCACTCAATCGCTCGAACATGCGGTTTCCCTGTCGGCCCGCCCCCTGGCCGCCCGCCGACGCGCGGCGGGCAGGCTCAGGAAACTCTAGGCCCCGCTCACGCCGCGCCCACCCGCGCCGATGCCAGCCGGCCCCGCTCAGCCGCGCCGGCGTGTGAGCCAGTCGTGCAGGGCCGCGGCCGTCCACGTGTTCACGCACCGCTCGGGCGTGACCCACCCCCGACGCGCCGTCACGACCCCGAACCGAAGGTTATCGAAGTCATCCGGAGCGTGGACGTCGCAGTCGATCGCGATCAGACAGCCCGCGTCGATCGCCCCGCGTGCGTGGATGTCGCGCAGGTCGAGCCTCATCCAGTGCGCGTTGATCTCCAGCGCCACTCCCCGCTCCGCCGCCGCGGCGAAGAGCCGGGGCATGTCCGGGCTCAGCCCCGCGCGCCGGTTGACGAGTCGCCCCGTCGGGTGACCGAGAATGTGCACGCGCGGGTGGCGGATCGCCTTCAGAAGCCGCGCCGTCGCGGTGTCCGGGTCCTGCGACAACGCCGCGTGCGGCGACGCCACCACGACGTCCAGCGCCGCGAGCACCTCGTCCGCATAATCGAGCGTGCCGTCCGCGAGGATGTCCACCTCGCTCCCCGCCAGCAGCGTGATCCCCTTGAGCTTCCCGCCGACGCGGCGCACCGCCTCGACGTGCCGCATCAGCCGCTCCTCGCTCAGCCCGCCGGCCACGGCGGAGCTCTTCGAATGGTCCGTCACCGCGAGCGTATGGAACCCCCGCGCACGGGCCCGCTCGGCCAGTTCCTGGATCTCCATTTCGCCGTCGCTGGCGCGCGTGTGCGCGTGCAGTTCGGCCCGGATGTCCGCCGCTTCAACCAGCCGCGGCGAAGCGGTCAGCGACAGCTCACCGCGATCCTCGCGCACCTCCGGCGGCAGGTAAGGAAGCCCGAGCGCAAGGAAGATCTCCTCCTCGCTCGCCCCGGCGACGGCCGTGGCGCCGCGATCATGCGGGGGCGTCGGATCGCCCGACTCCGGGTACAGGCCGTACTCATTGAGCGTCAGGCCGCGCTTGAGCGCCCGCTCGCGCAGACGCACGTTGAACGCCTTTGACCCGGTGAAATACAACAACGCCGCGCCCCACGACGCGGCGGGCACCACCCGCAGGTCAACCTGCACCACCGGCCCCCCACCGCCCGGGCCCGCGCCCACAGGCCCGACGCCCTCCTCCGACGCGAAACCCTCCTCGCCGCGGCCCCGCCCCGAGCCCAGCCGCACACGCACGCTCGCCCGGGTGTCGCCGCGAGCGAGCACCGTCTCGACGCCCGGAAGCGCGACGAACGCGTCCACCACCGCCGCCGGCTCCGACGTGCTCACGAGAATGTCGAGGTCGCCGACCGAATCGCGGCCGCGCCGCAGCGAGCCCGCCGCCACGACCCGCTCAACCAGGCTCTCTCCCCGTTCCGACACGAGCCCCCGCAGCCGGCCGATCACCTCATCCGACAGCGCCGCGGCCCGGCCCAGCGGCAGGCGTGAAGCCCCCGCCTCGACGAACGCGATCGATTCGCGGAGCTTCTCGACCGATTTCGCCCCCATTCGCGGCAGCGACAGGATGCTCCCGTCCGCGATGATCCGCTTCAATCCAGCCAGGTCCTCAACCCCGGCATCGATCCAAAGCATCCGAACCGTCTTCGGGCCAAGCCCCGGGATCTCCATCAGCGAAAGCAACCCCGCCGGCACACGCGCCCGCAGCGCCTCGAGCTCGGCGATACGCCCGGAGTTCACGAACTCGATGACCTTGTCCGCGATCTTTTCGCCGATGCCCTCGATCGCCCGCAACGCCGCGCGATCGGTCGTCAGCCCGGCGACCCCCCGGGCGCAGCCTTCGATCGAGCGTGCCGCCCGCTGGTGGGCGATGACCTTGAAGCGATCCTCCCCCAGCAACTCCATCAGGCGCGCGAGTGACTCGAGCGCGCCGGCGATCGCTGCGTTGCTGGACATGCGCGGGCTCCGACGGACCGGGGAGTCAGGCGAACCGTACCCCCGCTCCGCCCATCGGGCGGACCCGCCGCGATCATCCGCTCGCGTTCCGCTGCGCCGCCCGAGCGTCCGGTCTTCCGTTGGCGGGGACCGGGTGGTCCCGGACGACGTCCCCATTGGCGGTTGTGTCACGCGCGGCGCCGGCCGAGGTTCCACCGTCGCCGGCCCGGTGATCCAGGGCCCGCAGCGCCGACTCGAGGTGGGACACGCGGGCCGCGAGCCGATCCAGGCTGTGGCCGAGCGCCGCGAGCAGCTCACCGGACGTCGCTTCGCGCAGGGCGTGCTCGCGGATCTGAGCCGTCCGCATCGGGCCCCGCCCCGTCAACAGCCACTCCCCGTTCAGCTGGAATCGCTCGCAGATGTCCGCCATGAACTCGGAACTCGGCGCCGAACCCTGCATGTACCGCCGGATAGTCTCGGGATGCTGCCCCGTCTGCTCGGCCAGCGATCGATAGGTCCGTTCCCCCAGGGCGGCCACCAGGCGTTCATGGATGGGCGAAGCGGGGTGTTCCACGGGCCCGGAGTGTACCACTTTTCCCTGATTTGTGATCGAGAATCCGCTATCCCACGTCCGCCAAACCGATCCACGGGCCGTGCGCCTTCAGCAGCCGCCGCTTCAGGAGAGCCTCCCCCGCTGACGAAAGTGTCCGGGATCGCTCGATCCACGCCGCCGCGTCCCGCCGGGCGGCCAGCAGCAGGTCCAGGTCTCCCGGGAGCGCCGCCGCCTTGAGCGGAGGCATCCCCGACTGCCGCAGCCCCAGGATCTCGCCCGGCCCGCGCAGCGCCAGGTCGCGCTCCGCCAGGGCGAACCCGTCCGCCGACTCGGCAACGGCCTTGAGCCGATGCGCCGCCTCGGGCGTCGCCGAGTCCCCGATGAGCACACACACGGACTTCTTCGACCCCCGCCCCACGCGACCGCGGAGCTGGTGCAGCTGGGCCAGACCGAATCGCTCCGCCTGCTCCACCACCATCACCGTCGCGTTGGGCACGTCCACGCCCACCTCGATGATCGTCGTGCAGACGAGCGCATCGATCGCGCCCGACCGGAAACGCGCGATCGTCGCGTCCCGCGCCTCCGCGCTGAGCCGCCCGTGCAGCACGCCCACCCGCTTGCCCGCGAAGGCGCCCCGCTCCAGCTCCGAGGCGACCTCCCGCACACCGCCGCGCGCCTCGCGGCCCGCCGGCACGCCCCTCCCCTCGCTCGTCGCGAACATATCGGCCCCCGCCTCCGCGGCGCCGTCGATGGTCGGGGCCACGACATAGGCCTGCTCGCCCCGATCGAGCCGCTTCCGCACGTACGCGTACACCTCGAGCGCCCGCTCCGGCGGCACCACCCGCGTCGCGACCGGCCGGCGACCCGGCGGGAGACCGCGGATCGTGGAAATGTCCAGGTCGCCGAAGAGCGTCAGCGCCAGCGTTCGCGGGATCGGGGTCGCCGTCATCACCAGCACGTGCGGCGTCACGCCCCCGCCGCTCCGCGGCTCGGTCCCCCCCCGCTCCCCCTCCACCGCCTCCCCCCCCTTCTCACGCAGCAGGGCCCGTTGCGCCACGCCGAAGCGGTGCTGCTCGTCGATCACCGTCACCGCCAGCGACCGGAACCGCACGCCCTCGGTCAGCAACGCGTGCGTCCCCACCACCAGGTCCAGCTCCCCCGACTCCAGCCGCGTCCGGACCGACGCCCGATCCGCCGCCGATCGCGACGCCGTCAGCACGTCCAGCCGTACGCTGGAAGCCCCGAGCATCGATCGCAACGTCGCCCCGTGCTGCTCGGCAAGCAGTTCGGTAGGAACCATCAACGCCCCCTGGTGCCCCGTCGCCGCGGCCATCAGCAGCGCGTACAACGCCACCGCCGTCTTCCCGGACCCCACGTCGCCCTGGATCAGCCGATTGGTCGGGATCTCCTGACGCAGGTCCTCGACGACCTCGCGCACCACCGCGTCCTGCGCAACCGTGAGCGGGAACGGGATCAGCTCCCGGATCCGCCGATCCACCTCGACGCTCCATCGCAGCGCCGGCGCTCGGAGCGTCCGCCGCAGGTGGGCGCGTTTCATCTGCACCGCCAGCTGCATCAGCAGCAGCTCGTCGTACGCGAGCCGTCGGCGGCCCGCCGCCGCCTCCTCCAGCGATGCCGGCGCGTGCATCATGCGATACGCCTCGGCCAGGCCCGGCAGGTCGCGCTCCCGCACGTACGCCTCGCCCAGGTGGTCCTCCACGCACGCCAGCGCCGGGCCCAGCACCCGTCCCACGCACAGCTCGATCGCTTCCGAGCGGATGGCCTCGCTGGCCGGGTACACCGGACGCACGCGACCCTGACGCAACTCCGGCTCGTTCTCCTCATCCCCAAGAATCTCGAACTTCGGATTCGCGATCTGCAGACCGCGCCCGAACCGACGCGCCTTGCCCATCACCCGCAGACGAACGCCGGGGTGGATCGTCTCCCGGAGATACAGGCCGTTGAACCACGTGAGATCCAGGCGGCCCGTCGCGTCCATCAGCGCCGCCTCCAGGCGCGGCTTGCGGCCCATCATCACCGGACGGACCGCCGCGACCGTCCCCCGCGCGCTCACGAGCCGGCCCGCGGCGAGTTCACCGATCGGCGTCTCGGGCTCCAGTTGCTCGTGCCGCATCGGCAGGTATGCCATCAGGTGACCCACTTTGGTCACGCCCAAATCTGCCAACGCCCGCCGCCGCGCGGGCGTGATGCCGGGAATCTCCCCAAGCACCGTCGTCAGGCTCAGGCTCGCGCTGCGCTCAGGCGCACGCTCCGCGCGTGAACCCTGATCCGAACTGGGGCGAGGCTGGTCCATGCTCAGCTTCCGCGCCGCGGCGGCCGACCGACCCCGGCGCTCATGCGGGCGCCCCGTCCGGTGCCGCGCCCTCCCCGCCGGGTCCCCCCCTCGCCGCGCGGCTCTCGGGAGCAATCTCGCGCAGGTAGGCCCACGAGTACAGCCCCGTGTCGTGCCCGTCGCTGAAGGTGATCCGCAACGCGTACCGACCCACGAACTCGGCACCCAGCGCGGTGAGCGGCCCACCCCCCTGCCCCGAAGGAAGAACCGCCAGAGGGTTGCGGGCCATTTCCTCTCGCAACTGCCGTGCCTCGGCCGAGGGCGACATTTTTCTCAGGTACGGGATCGAGAAGTACGATGTGGTCCCGTCCGCCCATTCGACCGTCAGCCCACGATCTTTCTTGAGGTCCAGTCTTCTCGGCGGCGGTTCCATCGAACGCTATCGTACGACCGTGCACCCACCCACCGTCCCCCGTTTCTCCGACCGCCTGGCGACGGCCATCGATCGCGTGGGCTCGCCCACGTGCATCGGGCTGGACCCCGTCTACGAGAAGCTCCCCGACCAGGTCCGGGCGTGCCACCACGAGCCGGTGCGCGCGATCGAGGAATTCTGCCGCGCCGTGCTCGACGCCGTCGCCCCCTTCGCGGCGGCAATCAAGCCGCAATCAGCCTGTTTCGAGCGCTACCGCGGCGCGGGCACCGACCTGCTCGATTCACTCATCGGGCAGGCTCGGGATCGAGGGGTCATGGTGATTCTCGATGCCAAGCGCGGCGACATCGGCCCCACCGCCGAGCATTATGCCCACGCGGCGTTCCACGCCGGCGCCGACGCCGTAACCGTCAACGCGTCCATGGGCTTCGACACGCTGGAACCGTTTCTCAACCGCGTACGCGAGCACAACAAAGGGCTGTTCGTGCTGGTCAGAACCAGCAATCCCGGCAGTGACGAGCTGCAGTCGGCACGCCTGGCGGACGGCAGGACCGTGGCGGAGCTCGCCGCCGACCATGTCCGTGCGGCGGGTCGAGGCTGCATCGGCGCGCGCGGCCTCAGCGATCTAGGGGCCGTGGTCGGGGCGACAAAGCTGGACGGCGCGTCGCTCCGGGACCGCATGCCCGAGCAGGTCTTTCTGATGCCCGGCTACGGCGCCCAGGGCGGATCGCGATCGGACATTCGTCCGATGTGCCGGGCTGGCACAAGCAGTGCGACGGCTGCCGAATGGGGTGTGCTGGTCAATGCCAGTCGATCTGTTCTATATCCACCTATTGAGGGTACAAATTGGAAAATGAGCGTGTGCAACGCTGCAGAACGCTTCGCCGACGAATTGCGAAGTTTGAAAGACTGACGAATGTACAGTTATAGGACTTTGTATGCGACCTTTATCTCACGCGGCGTGTTTGTCGGCACAAGTCCTGTAATTGTGGTGAGTTACACTCGGTTTGGAGAGTGGTGAATCCGGGTGGATCACGAAAATTGACCTGTTGAGGTGGCAAAAAATTGACGGAATCCGGTTTTATGGGTTGCAAGGTCTGGGAATGGCTGTAACATGTACACTTGCCGGGGAAGGGCTCCGCCCGAAACCGGTCTGTTTGGTGTGATTGAGAGAGACCCAAGAGAGAAGGAGAGAGAAGATGAAGTACGGTATTTTCGCGCTCGGTCTTGTTGCGCTCGCGGGCACCGCGAATGCGGCGTTCTTCGTCGAGGCCGAGGCCAACAACACGCCCGGCACGGCGAATTTCGTCGGCGTGTACGCTCCCCCGGGTGATGCGTTCCTGGTCGACGGAACGTTGCCGGTGGGCGATGTGGACTATTTCCGGTTCTCCGTCACTGGCGCCGCTGAAATCAAGGCTGCGGTGTACGGCCGTCCGGACAGCACCGCTGGCGACAGCTTTATGTACCTGCTCGCCGCTGACGGAACGACGATTCTCGAGTCGGACGACGACGACAACATCGGGTTTTTCTCGTCGCTCGAGAAGAATGTCGCCGCTGGCACGTACTTCCTGAAGGTGGACCGGTTTGCCGGTACTCCCGCCTTCGAGTACAAGCTCGTGGTCGGCATCAACGTTGTTCCCGCCCCCGCCTCCCTCGGTCTTCTGGGCCTGGGCGGGATGGTGGCCTCCCGTCGCCGTCGCGCCTAATCGCGTGACCGTCGGGTAAGGGTTCGCTCATACCAAACAGAAAAATAACCGTAAGCCGGGGTATTCCGGTTTGCGGTTATTTTTGCTCGTTTTGCCTGCATTATCCTTGCGGCCGTCCGACATGCATGTATGATTGCCCGTCCGATCACCCTCTCTCGCTCACTCTCTCAGGTGATGGACGCCAAGGAGGCAGGCAGAAATGAAATTCTCTCTCATCGGACTTGCTGGAATTGTCGCCGCGGCGAGCACGTCTCAGGCCGCGTTTTTTCTCGAAGCGGAGGGGAACAACACCTCCGGTACCGCGAACCCGGTGGGCGTCTATGCTCCCCCCGGTGATGCGTTCCTGGTGGACGGATCGATTTCGCCCCTTGGCGATCAGGACTGGTTCATCTTTTCGGTGACCGGCCCGGCCGAGATCAAGGCCGCGGTCTACGGACGCCCCAATAGCACGATCGGCGACAGTTTCCTTGAGCTGTACGACGCGGTGCCTGCACTCATCACGTCCGACGATGATGACAACATCGGCAAATTCTCCTCGCTCGAGGCGAACGTTCCCGCCGGTACGTACTACCTGCGCGTGCTCGCCGGCCCTCGTTCCACGTCGATCGACGCGACGTTTGACTACAAGCTGGTGGTCGGGATCAACATCGTCCCGGCCCCGGGCTCGCTGTGCGTGGCCGGTCTGGGTGGCCTGATGGCGGCCCGCCGCAAGCGTTCCTGATCGGTTTTCTTCGACCCTGAACTCCTGCAACGCCGCCTCCCACGGGGCGGCGTTGTTTTTTCGCGCGAACCGACCATCCCACCGATCCGAATGCCGCCGGGGCCGCCAGGTTCCGTTCGGGCAGGTGACAGCATCAATCTCCGATCTGGAGAATGTCGCCGCGCGACGGTTCGGCGGGGCACGGGGGCCACTGACCGGTGACGGTGAGGACTTCGGGCGCCTCGGCGGCGTTCCGACCGGAGAGCACGGTGTCCTCGGATTTGGTTCCGCTGATCGAAGGGTTCCACGCGACGAGCTGCCGCGGGAACACCGTCCGCGTGTCCGCACGTGTGGCCTTGAAGTCGCGGCACTCGTAGCCCATCGGACCGCCCTGATGATGGAGCTTCCATTCCCCGGGGAAACCCTCCTTGTCGTACGCGGCCAGTCCCGCTTCGAGTGCCGCGCTCCACGCGACGCCCGGGCGAGTGGCACGGTGCAGCGCCGCATCGATGCGGGTGACGGCGTCGTGACGGCGGCGGAGATCCGATCCGATGGGGCCAAGGCTGACGATCCGGGTCGCGCTGACGATGAGCCCCCGCCGCTGCGCGCAGATCGCCGCCATCAGCGTTCGCTCGACGCGGCGCTCGGTCGGGATGGGGTGCCGGAAACGCGCGATCCGCTCGTCCGCGGCGACCAGCACCACCGGGCAGAAGATGCCGGCGGCCCGGAGCGTGCCGGCAATCCGTCCGGCGATCTCGTGCTCGGTTGCCCCCGGGCGCACGTCGCGCATGGTGCGTTCAAGACCCGACGCGGCCTCGTGGCCGAGGGTCCGCGCCGCCTTGATTTCAGTGTCGGTGAGTGATGCTCTGAGTTCGTACAGGGGATCGGCCGGAATGTCCGTCGTGAGTCGAAGGTCCTTCACGTCCGGTGGCAACGCCGCGGCGCCATCCTCCCACCACTCCGTGGCGCGGACGTCCCACTCCGACCCGAATTCTTCCGCCCGGAGCCGGGCGGCTTCGATGGTGTCGGTGAGCACGATCTTGCGTGCGGGAGTCCAGACGACCGACGCCACGCCCTGCACCGTGTGAAGATCGCAGTGCGTGTCGGCGCCACCGCTGAGCCAGGCGATGTTCGACCGGCGGCGGAGCCAGACGCCATCAAATTTGCTCGCCGCGCACCAGGCCGCCAATCTCGATTCGCACTCGTTCATCGCGTTGCTCCCGCGGCGGAGAGGCCGATCTCGTCCGCCACGGAACGTACGTCGATCGACCGGCCCTCCCGGGCGCTGCGGCGGGCCGATTCCATGACGGCGAAGACCTCGAGCCCTTCTTCCAGCTCGGGGGATGCCCGGCTCCCGTCGATGATCGCCGAGGCGAAATGCTCGGCGTAGTTCGCGAACTCACCGTAGTGCATGCCGTGGACCTCCGAATTGAAGTAGTACTGCCGGCCCGCGTACAGGTGGTCCTCCGTGACCTCGGTGGACATGGAGCGGTCCGCGGGCCCGGGCGCGGTGTACACGAACCGCATGTCGTGGTACTGCGCGAGCGAGGAACCGCCGGAGCCGTACAGCATCAGCTCGATGCAATTCCGCGCGGTGGGGAGTTCGTGCACGCCGTAGTGGCCCATGGCGCGACCGATCGCGCCCGACTCCGCGATGACCGTGACGGCGTAGAGGTCGGGGCCGGAGATATCGAAGCCCGCGCCAAGAGCGGACCGGGTCGCGGCGGCGTGAACGGCGCGGATGGGCCCGAGGTACCATCGCAGCAGGTCGAGCGGGTGGCTCAGACCGAGGAAGATCCAGTCGGTCGCGCGGGCGGCCCAGGGGCTCTTGCGGTAGTACCAGTCCATGCGGTGGATGTAGTGGGCGTCGGCGAGCTCGACGCGGCCGAACGCGCCGCGCTCGAAGGCGGCCCGCTGGCGGCGGAATGGCTCGAAGAACCGCGTGCTCTGCCCGACGAGCAGCCGACGGCCGGTGCGTCGAGCGGCCGCGAGCACGCGGCGCGCGTCCGGCACCGAATTCACAAGCGGCTTGGTGCAGATCACGTCCTTGCCGGCCTCGAAGGCCTGCTCGATGTGCGCGCCGTGGTCGGCGTCCGGGGTGTAGATCGCGACCACGCGCACGTCCGGCCGGAGGAGCATGTCCTCAAATCGACTGGTGTAGAACAGGCCGGGCGCTTCGCGGGCGCAGGCATCGACTTTGTCCTGATTCGTGTCGCACCCCGCCGCGGCGTACGCCCGTGAGCAGCGGCACAAGGCAAGGAGGAGGGTGCGTCCCTCGTGAAGGCCGAGAACGCCGACGCCCAGCGCGCGGGCGTCCCGGGTCGGGGGAACAAGAGGAACCGTGCCGGGAATATGCTCGATGAAGCCCATCGCGACGGGAGTTTACCGTGCCGCGGCCGCGTGGTGAGGGTCGAGAGCGGTCACGAACGTGCCGCACCGCACGAGCCGCTTCCGGCTATCCTGCTGGCACATTCGGGATCCTCCCGTCACGGGGGTTCCGGTCGGAGGCGTGCCATGCTGAACGTGAAGACGATCGCGGTGATCGGGGCGGGGCAGATGGGTGGGGGCATCGCGCAGGTCGCGGCGGTTTCGGGTTTTAAGGTCGTGGTGGTGGACGCCTCGGCCGGGGCCCTGGGGCGGTGCCAGGAGAATCACGGCAAGCGCCTGGCGAGGGAGGTCGAGAAGGGCAAGCTGAAGCAGGCCGAGTTCGAGGCGGCGGTCTCGCACCTGAACTACTCGGGCACGCTGGACGACATCAAGGGCGCGGACGTGATCGTCGAGGCGATCGTGGAGGAAGCGCCGGTGAAGCGCGAACTCTTCGGGCGTCTGGCGAAGATGTTCACGGGATCGCAGATCCTCGCGAGCAACACCAGCTCGATCAGCATCACGGAGATCGCCGCGGCGGCACACGGCGCGAGTGACCGCGTGGTGGGGATGCACTTCTTCAACCCGGTGCCGGTGATGAAACTGGTGGAGGTGATCAAGGGCCTGCAAACGAGCGACGCGACGGTCCACCGCGTGATCGAGCTGGCCAAGGCGATGGGCAAGACACCGATCCCTGCCAACGACCGGCCCGGGTTCGTGAGCAACCGGGTTCTGATGCCGCTGATCAACGAGGCGTTCTACGCCTGGATGGAGGGCGTGGCCGAGCCGGCAAACCTGGACGAGATCATGAAGCTGGGCTGCAACTTCCCGATGGGCCCGCTGCGGCTGGCCGACTTCATCGGGCTGGACACGTGCCTGCACATCATGCATGTGCTGCACCGAGACCTGGGCGACCCGAAGTTCCGCCCGTGCCCGCTGATCCGCCAACTGGTGGCCGCGGGACGGCTCGGTGACAAGACCGGCCGGGGCGTGTTCGACTATTCGCACCCGGCCAAATAGCAGCCGGCGCGGGGCCAATTCGTGCGGCCTGGTCGATGTATGTACTTTGTACGGATCAGTTGCCGTCTCGCGAGGCCCGAGTATTATTTCGTCGAGCGTGCCCGCGTGTAGGTGCGTGTGCGAGCAGGTTGGGTGGAGTTCGCTCGGTTGTGCTCGCGGTCCGACGAGGTGTCTTTGCCCGGGGGCAGCACGGTTGGATTTGGGAATTCATGAGACAGGAAGAGCCCGGGCGAGGATCGGATCGTGAACATCTACGTCGGTAATCTGCCCTTCTCCACCACCCAGGACGAGTTGACTCAGTTGTTCTCGCAGCACGGCACGGTCTCGAAGTCGTCGATCATCATCGATCGCGAGACGGGCCGTTCGCGCGGCTTCGGCTTTGTCGAGATGCCCGACGACGAGCAGGCCCGCGCGGCCATCGCGGCGTTCAACGGGTTCTCCATGGCGGGTCGTCCGCTGCGCGTGAACGAGGCGCAGCCCCCGGCCCCGCGCGGCGGCGGCGGCGGTGGTGGTGGTTGGGGTGGCGGCGGCGGTCGCGGCGGACGCGGGGGTGGCGGCGGCGGTGGGGGTGGTGGCGGTTGGGGAGGGGGCGGGGGCCGCGGATCGGGAGGCGGCCACGGCGGCGGTTGGTAAGCAACACCAAAATTCTGAACGCGCACGTTCACACGCCGCCCCCTTCGCGGGCGGCGTTTTTTAATGCGCAATGACGGCCACGCCCGCGCGAACGGGAACGACCGTGCCGCGGGGCGTGGGCTACCGTCTTCGCCATGAGATTCGTACGAACCGAGTCGGGCATCGCCGTCGAGCGTCAGGGGCAGCCGCCGCTGCCGATCCGTCAGATCATCGGCATCGGGCTCAATTACCGGGCGCACGCGCTGGAGCAGGGCCAGCAACTCCCCGAGCGCCCGGTGATATTCTCGAAGAACCTCGGCGCGGCGGCTTTGCACGGCGAGGACATCGTGGTGCCGCTGGTGTGCCAGGACCGCGAGCAAGTGGACTTCGAGGGCGAACTGGCGGTGGTGCTCGGGGACGCGACACGCGACGTCCCGCGGGACCGCGCGCTCGACCGCGTGCTGGGGTACTGCGTCGCCAATGATGTTTCGGCGCGATGGTGGCAGAAGCAGGGATCGGGGGGCCAGTTCTTCCGTGGCAAGTCGTTCGACTCGTTCTGCCCGCTCGGGCCCGCGCTCACGCCCGCGTCGGCGACGCTCGATCCGGGCGCGTTGCGACTTGTCACGCGCGTCAACGGCACGGTGATGCAGGACTCGAACACCAGCGATCTGATCTTCAGCGTTCCCACCCTGATCAGCGAACTGAGCCGCGGCACGACGCTCCCGGAGGGAACCGTGATCATCACGGGCACGCCGGGCGGCGTGGGGATGGCCCGCACACCCCAGGTCTGGCTGCGGCACGGTGATGTGGTCGAGATCGAGATCGAGAAACTCGGGGTGCTGCGCAACCGCGTGCGATTCGAGTGAGCGTCAGGGCATCGAGGCGGGAGCACGCGACGCGGCGGGCGCATGACGGTCGATCCACAAGGCAAGCCGGTCGGTGATCGAGGGCACGGCGCGGACCGCGGAATCTCCTCGCGAGCCGAGCCGCCAGCGCTCGGGCCGGCCCAGGCGCTCCCAGAGCACCTGGCCCGCGTCGTCGGGCACGGCCAGGTCCGACCACAGCGTCACGAACAGCGTCGGGATGCCCCGCAGCGCCGTCGCGAGGTGGTACGGATCGAGACGGCTCATCTCCAGGTAGAGCGTGGCCAGGCGCACCAGCGGCCCGGATTCGCTCCGCTTGCCCTTGACGGACAACCGTGCAAACACCGCCGGTCCTCTCAGCTCGGATCGCGCCCCGATGTCGGCGATGTTCGCGCCCCCGCCGACCAGGACCAGGGCGTCGTACGCGGCGGGCGCCCGCGCCACGATCGCGGGCAGCACGAGCGCGCCGATCCCGGTTCCGATCGCCACGCGCGGCGAGATCGGCATCGCGGGATCGCACGCGGCGAGGTGCTCGATCACGGCCTCGAACGCGAAGGCGCTCTCCGCCAGAATCTCATCGGTCTGATTCGCGAGCCGCGCCGCGGCGGCGGGCAGTTGAGCGTCTCCCTCGACCTCGATCAGCCCGCCCGGAGCATGGGAGGGAAGCTCCGCGTTCCTCAGCACGGCCCACCCGCGCTCCGTCAGCGCGTCGATCAGTACGCGGTCCGGATCGGAGTCCGTACCGGTCGCGCGCGGCGCGGCCGCGTACACGACCAGCCCGCGCGCCGGGACGCCGCGCGGGATGCGCAGCTCCAGCCTGCTCGGCGGGCGCACGGCCGGCGTCGGCTCGGCAGCGTCGCCGAGCTGACCCGCCGATCGAGACGGGAACGAAAGAAACTCCAGATCCCGAACGACGCCACGACAGTCGGCTCGCACACCACCATCCCGGACGATTCCCATGCCCCTCGGCACGGCGGTGGCACGATCGGCGCCGTCAGTCTCTCCTCCGGGCGTAACGGACCCCGTCCGGCTGAATGTCCGCTGCGTCGCATCGAAATCGCGGAGATAAGCGGCGATCAGGTACAGCCCGTCCGTCTTTCGTGTCGGCCACGCGTCGGCGGCCACCGGCACAATCGCGCCGCGGTCGGATGCCGCGGGCGTGATCCCGATGCAACCGACGAGCGGCGCGGCCCCGATCAGCCACACCAGTCGTGACGCCAGCCGCGTTCTCATCTCGGCGACAGCGTAGCCGGCGCGCGTGTCGCCAGGGCCGGTTGCTCGACGCAACGAGAAGCGGGACGCCGACGGCGGCCGGCGTCCCGCGCAAGATGATGGACCCGTCCGAGCCCGGCCGGACTACTTGTCCTGTTCCTTCACGCCCATGCCGGAGCGATCGGGCGAGGCCGGTCGCTTCGGCGGCAAGTAGGGATTCTTGGCGATCTCGTCCAGCAAGTGGGCGATGGCCGCGTCGAGTTGCGGATCGCCGCCCTTGACCATCTGGGACGGGTCGTCGATGACGACCATGTCGGGATCGGTCCCGTGTCCCTCAACGCCCCATGTGCCGTCCTTCTCATAGAACCCGAAGGTGGGCACCGTGATCGAGCCGCCGTCGATGAGCCCGGGGTTGCCCGAGATGCCCACGAGGCCGCCCCACGTCCGCGTGCCGATGACCTTGCCGATCTTGTTGTACTTGAACAGCCACGGGAACATGTCTCCGCCCGAGCCGGCGAGGCCGTTGACGAGCATGGCCTTGGGGCCCTGGTGCGAGTCCGGCGGCCAGGTCCAGTCCTTGCCGTCGCGCCGGGCCCAGTAGTTGGTCACGGGCCGGTTCATGAGCTCGATGAACCGGGTCGGGATCTGCCCGCCGCCGTTCCAACGCTCGTCGATCACGAGCGCGGCCATCTGACGCTGGCCGTAGAACTGCCGGAAGAGGTCCGACTGACCGTCCACGCCCGTGTTCGGAACGTAGATGTACCCGATCTTCCCGCCGGACTTCTCCTCCACATAGGCGCGGTTGTGCTCGATCCACGCGCGATAGCGCAGGTTCACCTCGGAGCCGATCGGTTTGACGAGCACCTCGCGCTCCTTGCCGTCCATCGCGGGGGACGCGTTGACCGTCAGCGCGATCGTCTTGTCCGCGGTCCCCACGAACGACGCCCACGGGTCCTTCGACGGATCGATGGGCACACCGTTGACCGCGAGGATGTACTCGCCCTCCTTCACGTCGACGCCGGGCTGGCTCAGCGGGCCGCGTGCGTCCGCGTCCCAAGGGGCGCCCTCGTAGATGCGCGTGATCTTGTACGCCGCGCCCGCGTCGCCCTTGTCGAGGCTGAAGTCGCACCCGAGCAGGCCGACGTTGACGGCGGGCTGATCCTCGGTGTCGCCGGGCGCGCCGAGGTAGGCGTGACCGATGTTCAGTTCGGAGATCATCTCGGAGATGATCCAGTTCACGTCCTCGCGGCTGGCGGCGTCCTCGACCATCGCGCCGTAATGGGTGCGGATATTCGCCCAGTTCACTCCGTGCATGGTGGGCTCGTAGAAGAAATCACGCTGCAGACGCCACGCGTCGGTGAAGATCTGCTTCCATTCGGCCCGCGGGTCGATCGTCTTGGGCATGTTCCCGGCCGTGGGGACCGTCTGAGCCTTGCCCCCGCCCGCCGCGGCGTCCTGGATCGACAGTTGGTTGCCGCGGAACACCAGGAGCTTTTTGCCGTCCGCCGAGAGCTGATACCCCCCGCCGGCGGTGACCGCCTCCTCCTTGGGCTCGGCAGACTTGTAATCGAAGATCTTGATGCCGGGCTGGGCGCCTTCCCCGCGCGAGCCGGCCCGGACGTAGATGAGCTTCTCGCCGTCGGCGACCGAGAGCCCGCCGAAGTTGCCCGATCCGATCGGGAGCGTGATGGCCCGGCGTTCCATCCCCTCGAAGTCGATCTTCACCTCCTTGGGTTTGTCCTTGTCACCACCGTCCTTCTTGGCTTCCTTACCGTCGCCTGACGAACCGGTGTCGGAGCTGGTGCGCTTGGCGGTCATCTCTCCCGACGCGTTCCCCGCGGACCAGTTGCCGGTGAACTCACCGTTCTTGATCGTTCCGGTGATCGTCGCGGAGTTGCCCCCCAGCGCCACGGTGCCCGTCAGCGCACCCGACGCCTTGTCGTACGTCCCGCTGAACGCGCCCGAGCCCATGATGCTCGACATGGTGCCCGTGAACGTGCCGTCCGGGGCCACCTTGATGACCAACGTGAAGGGAATCTCGGCGCCCTGCGGGCCGCCCTTGGCCGAGCCCGAGTACGTGCCGCTCACGCCGTCGTCGGCCTGGGCGGGCGCGGCGGGCTTGGCCTCGCCCTTGGACTCGTCCTTCTTTCCCTCGTCCTTCTTGGCCTCTTCTTTCTTCGCGTCGTCCTTCTTCGCTTCGTCTTTCTTTTTCTCGTCCTTCTTGAGCTCCTCCTCGTCGCTCTTGGGCAGCCACGGGCTCTTCACGTCCTTCCGCAGCGGCACCATCAGCACCGTGTCGGTCGAGGTGTAGGCGAACGAGTTATCGATGTCGGAATAGGTGGGGTTGTTGATCGCGCGATTGGACGTGAAAAACAACCAGTCGCCCTTGCGGTCGAAAGTGGGCGAGCCGCTCGTGAACATGTTGCTGGTGATCTGCTTCTTGTCCCCGGTCTTGACGTTGGCGATCCAGATGCACCCTTGCGTGTTCCCGTCGTCCGATCGGGAGTATGTCACCCACTGGCTGTCGGACGACCACGACACGCTCACCGGAGTCATGTACGGGTCCTTGTCGAGCTCCTTGGTCGCGCCCGACTCGACCTCCGTGATGAACAGGCGGCCCCCGGCGTCCGTGAACGCGATGTGCTTGGAGTCCGGAGACCAGTTCGGGTTGTATCGGAACCCGGGCCCCAGCGTGGTCAGCTTGCGCGGCTCCCGCTTGGGCTCCGGCTTCTCGTCGGGCTTCTTCTCTTCCGGCTTGGCCGCTGCGGCGGGCTGACCATCCGCGGGCTTGGTGTCCGCGTCCTTCTTCTCGCCGTCCTTTTTCTCTTCCTTCTTCTCTTCCGGCGGCCGCGCGTCCGTCGGTCTGATCCACAGCTCGTACTCGCCGGTCTCATCGGAGAAATATGCGATCCACTTGTTGTCCGGCGACCAGGACGGGTCCCGTTCCGCGACGCCGTCGGTCCGGGTCAGGGGACGCACCACGCCCTCCTTCACGGGCGCGGACCACAGGTCGCCGCGGGCCTCGACCACCACCCGCTTGCCCGATGGCGAGATCGCCGCGCCCGCGACCAGGCGGGAGGCATCCACCATGCGCGTCTTGAGCTTCGGACGGTCCCCCGGGATCGAGACATTCACTTCCGCGGCCTTTCGCGTCGCCAAGTCCAGCAGCATCAGCTTCGCGCCGAGCTGGAACACGACCTCGCCCTTGCCCGCGCCGGGGCCCGCCGACGGCCAGCGCACGTCGTCGTCCTTGAATGACGTCACCTGCTCGCGCTTGGACGACTTCACGTCGTACGACCAGATGTTCAGGCGGTGCTCAGGTCCGGCGTCGGAAAGGTAATAGACAACCGAGGAATCCCCGCCCGGCACCCACATCGGCAGCGTGTCCGTCCCCTCCCAGTCCGTGATCTTCTTGGCCGACATGTCCTTGAGGTTGAACAGCCACACGTCCGTTGCCATCCCTCCCCGGTACCGCTTCCAGGTGCGCGTGTCGGTCGAATGCGGCGTGTACGCCAACCACGTCCCGTCCGGCGAAATCGAACCGAACCCCGAGTACGGCACCGGCAGCTTGGAAGGCAGCCCGCCGCCCGCGGCGACCGTGAAGATCTGCGTCTGCCGCGCCAGGCCCGCCTGGCCGTTGGTCAGGAAAATCAGGCTCTTGCCGTCCTGCGTCCAGTCGCACAGCAGCTCGCCGCCCGGATGGTGCGTGACCCGATTCGGCACGCCGCCGGTGATCGAGATGGTGTACAGGTCCCGGTTGCCCTCGTAGTTGCCCACGAACGCGATCGTCTTGCCGTCAGGACTGAAACGCGGGAACGCCTCGGGGCCGGGCGGGCTGGCCAGCGGCGCGGCCATGCCGCCCGCCTTGGGCACGATCCAGAGATCGTTCGCGTACGCGAAGACGATGTGGCTCGACGACACGTCCGGGTAGCGGAGCATCCCCGCGTGAGGGCTCACGTCCGCGCGCGCGAACGCGACGGGAGCAAGCACGGACAGCACGCCGCCGGAAAGGGCGGCCAGACGTTGAGCGTTCGACAGCTTGGACACGGTTCAGGCTCCAAATTGGGTTCGGGGCGCGGCGCGACGGATCGACCGGGCGTTCATGGGGATTCCCGTCGGGCTGTTTCCACTCCCCGACGCCCGGGTTGCGGGGCTTAGACTAGGACGGCGTTCGTGTCCGGATCCGTCACCGAGTCGAGAGCGTTCCCGGTATGGCCAAGTCCGGCAAGAACAAAGCCAAGGGCGATGACCGCGGGCCGGTCATTGAGAACCGACGCGCACGGTACGACTATCACATTACCGACACCCTCGAAACAGGGGTCAAGCTCATCGGTCCGGAAGTGAAATCCGTGCGCGACGGAAAGGTCTCGCTCGCGGAGGGGTACGTCCGAGTGGAGGATGAGCCCCCCGAGCTCTGGATGTACTCGGTCAACATCGCCGAGTACGGACCGAGCGGGACGATGAACGATGCGCCCACGCGGACCCGCAAGTTGCTCGCGCACCGACGCGAGATCGCGAAGCTCGCACGCGCGGTTCAGGTCAAGGGCATGACGCTCATCCCGCTGCGCATGTATTTCAAGGGCAGCTTCGCCAAGGTGCTCATCGGCCTGGCGCAGGGCAAGACCAAGGGTGACAAGCGCCGCGCCATCGCCGAGCGCGACGTGAAACGCGAGATCGCGCGGGCCATCTCACGCCGCGCCTGATCGGGCCGCCAGTCTCAACAAAAAAACAACCGGCGGCCTTTCGACCGCCGGTGGACTCTCTCCGATGTCAGCGGGGCGATGCGAGGATCAGGCCGCGTCGCGGTGCAGGCCGTAGGCGTTGACGGGGCCGTTCACGCCCGCGGGCACGCCGTTCTGCGCATTGACGAACGGGACGTTCGTCTGGCCGTTGCCATAGCCGTTGGTGTAGTTGTACGAGCCGTTCGTGTTCGAGGGCGTGGAGCTCATGCCCGTGTAGCCCGGGACGGCGTTGAACGGCAGGCACCCGTTCTGGACCGGTGCCTGGCCGAAGTAGGAGGGCACGTAGCCGATGGTGTTGCCGGGAACGTAGCCGTTGAACGCGTTGTTGTTCGGGTAGCCGTACGAAGGGGTCCACGGCGTGTTGAACGACGGCGCAAACGCGTTCATGTAGTTGGGCGTGCCGGAGTAGTTGCTGAACGTGCCGTAGGGCTGCGCGAACTGGCCGTAGGAATTGGTCCAGCCGATGGGGCTGCCGAACGAGGTGGTGCAGGAGCCGTTCCAGCCGTAGTTGCCGGGCTGGCCGAAGGTGTTGATCGTGTTGGTCGGATAGAACGAGGGGGAGTAGCCGGGGCCGTAGGCGGGGGTGAAGTTGCTGGTGTTGAAGCAGCCGTTGCCGGTGAGGGAGTTCGTCGGCCAGCCGAATGACGGCGTCCAGTTGGTCGCGCCGAACGTGTTCGTCCACGGCGTGCCGCAGGAGTACATCGTCGGGTTGAACATGTTCGCGAAGCCCGAGACGAACGGAACGTAGCCGTTGCTCAGGTTGTTGAACGAGGGCGCGAACGAGCCGCCGAAGGTCGGGATGAAGCCGCCGTACGTGCCGGTGGTGCAGTTCCAGGGCGTGCCGAACTGATTCACGGAGTTGTACGTGTTGGGCGTGTTGTTGAGGGTGCCGGGGAAGCAGTTGTTCATGCGAGTCTTCCTTACGTGAGGTCGTCCTTCGGATCGGCCGGTGCGGGTCGGGGCACACGCCCCGAGAGGCCCGCCGCGCCGTTCAAACGCGGGTTCGGCGCGCTCGGACCGCGCGGCACATCTCGCATGCCGTTCGGGTCAGTTGCGCACAGGTTCAGTTGCGTGCCGGCGAACGCACGGCGCTCCAGCTTCCGGGAGCCACAGGACTATCGACGGTTCGCGCGAGCGACTTTCGCACGGCACCCGATCCGGGGCAGATTGACACGCCGCGAACAAGCTCGCATGTCAATGTTATCGGACTATTTTTGCGCGAGATCAGATGCCGCGAGACTTGAGAGTCCGCACCAGCGACAGCTTGGTTCGCGCCCGCTCACGGTCCTTGCGGATCCGGTCGGCCTCCGCGGGAGGCGTGGATTCATCCAGTTGCTTGGCATCCGCAGCCGCCAGTTCAGCCTGCGCATCGGCCTCAGACAAGGACTCAGCGGGTGTCGCCTTGGATGAGAGAATCGTGAGACGGTCCTGGACCATTTGGGCGAATCCGCTCTCAAGAACGAACGATCGGGACCCGCCTTTTCCGGCTGATGTGTCCGCGAAATCAACGCGCAACTCGCCGACGCCCAGCGAGGTCACCATCGGCGCGCGACCCGGCAGGACGCCGATGAGGCCGTCCCAAGCAGGCAGGGAGGCGTAGGTCGCCGTCTCATCCAGGAGTTTCCCGGCGGGAGTGATGACGCGGCAGCGAAAAGAGGAGGCCATGAATCGTCTCCGAAGCGATCAGGAACGGAACGAGCGAGATTCTAGGTAACCGCCGCGGGAAGGGCCAATGGGGCGTGCCTGCGGGAGGGGTACCCTGCCGACGTGAGCCGACGTTCCTGGCTGGTCATCGTGGCGCTCGCGGTCTTGGCCGTGGCAGGCATCGTGGCTCGCCTCTGCGTGGGTGGAGAGCACTGGGGCCTGCCGGAAAGCGGTCAATTCTGGGAACTCCGGCTGCTGCGGGCGTTTTCCGCGGCCGCCGTCGGGGTCGCGCTCGGGATCGCGGGCGTGGTGGTCCAGAGCCTGTTGCGCAATCCCCTGGCCTCGCCGGAAGTGCTCGGCATGTCTTCGGGCGCGAGCCTGGCGGTGATGCTGGGCATCTACCTGGAGTCTCGGTTGGGAGTGTCCGGATCGGGCGCCGGCTCGGGCCTGTGGAGCGTCGGGATCGCAGGACGCGGCGCCGCGGCCCTGCTCGGGGCGCTCGCGGCGCTGTGGCTCGTCTACGCCCTGAGCCAGCGCAACGGGGTCATCGAGCCCGCGTCCATGGTGCTCGTCGGTGTGATGGTGGGCATCATGTGCGGCGCGGCGACCATGTTCGTGCAGCACCTGATGCCCGACCGCGGTTTCGCCACCGCCCAACTGCTGCTGGGGGCGCTCAGCGATGACACGTCGTGGGCGACCCTGAGCGTCATCGGCATCGTCGTTGGCTGCGCCGGCGCCTTGGCCTGCCTGCTCGGAGATTCGATGGACGCGGCGACGCTCGACGACGACGAGGCGCGATCGGTGGGCGTGCGCCTGTCTCGGCTGAGGGCCTGCCTGTTCACCCTGGGAGGGCTGCTGGCGGCGTGCGCGGTGCTGCTGGCCGGGCCCGTGGGATTCGTTGGCCTGGTCTGCCCGCACGCGGCGCGCGTGCTGCTCGGGCGGGGCGGCCTTTCGCATCGCGCTCTGGTGGTGGCCTCGGGATGCGCGGGCGCCGCGCTCATGACCGCCGCGGACACGATGGTGAAGGCCGCTGATCTCTCCAGTGGGAGGATGCCCATCGGCGTCGTCACCGCCCTGGTCGGTGGCCCCGCGTTCCTGTTCATCCTGCGTCGTGAGCGGGCCGCCCGGACCAGCTAGGTCCCGGTTCCGGCCCCTCCTCCACCTCCCGTGCGCGGGCCGCTCGCACCCCCCCCACCGGCACCGACGCTGTCGTCGCTCTCGCCCCCCACCCGGCGATTCAATGCCGGGATCAGTGGGCCGAGGAGGTTCGCGAGGTTGATCTCTGGCCAGGGGAGCGCATCCAGACGGCCCCGCAGACGATCGATCGCCATGCGCCCGAACCGGGCCAGCGCAGTGAGGTTCTCCGACGTCGAGGGAGCCTCGTAGGGCGCGCCCGTGGCACGCAGCACCATGATCGTCACGTCATCGTCGAAGGGCCGCTGGCCGGCGAAGCTCGACACACCATCGACCAGCCCTTTCATGAGCGCCTCGGGATCCTCGGTGGGCAGTGATTGCACCAGGTCGAGCAGCCCGGCCTCCCCGAGCAGGCGTCGGTTCGCGTCGAACGCCTCGACGAGCGAGTCGGTGTAGAAGATCAGCAGGTCGCCCGCGTTGAGCTTGATTCCCATCTGGTCGTAGCGTGTGTCGGGCGCGATCCCGAGGGGCACGTTCGCCAGGCCCTCGTCCGTCGTGGGGGGCGGCGCCAGCAACACCCATCGCCCGCTCGAGGCCGACCGGTGCATGGCCTTGGGATGCCCGGCATTGGACAGTCGCAGGAACGACGTGGGAGCCCAGAACGTCGCGACCAGCCCGGTCGCGAAGATCCCGCAGTCGGTGAGCCGCATGAACTCGCGATTGAGCTTTTCCACGAACGACGATTGATTCAGATAGTTGACGTACCGCCGCATCAGCGCCCGCAGCTTGCCCGCAAGCTCGTCCACCGCCGCGCCGTGGCCGGAGATGTCCGCGAGCAGCACCCGGGCGATCCGCCCCGACGCGCACGACGACAGGTAGTGAATGTCGCCCCCGCCGTCGTCCCCCTGGTGCGGCCGCGCATGGATCCAGGCCTCGAGCCCCTGCACGCGCAGCTTGGTGTCCACGGCGCGATTCCCGCCGAACACTTCCATGCACTGCATGGTCCTGGACGGGTCGGCCGTGGCCGCGATCAAACTGGAAGGAGGAGGGTGCATCGACGGCTCGCGCGGCGGCGCGGGGAACGGGGCGAATCAGGCCAGGAGGGCTTCGAGCAGCTCGGCGACCCCCTGGCCGCGGGTGGCGACGGTCTCGAGAATCGGGCGCTTGCCGGCGATATCGCGAAGGTCGCGGACCAGCTCGTTCTCGCCGGGGTGGTCGGCCTTGTTGCACACGAACAGGTCCGCGATCTCCAGGATGCCCGCCTTGTCCATCTGCACCGCGTCACCCATGCCCGGCGTGAGCACGACCGCGGTCCGCCCCACGTGCCCGCGGATGCGCGTCTCGTTCTGCCCCGCCCCCACCGTCTCGACGAACACCGTGTCGAACGCGAGCGGCCCCTCGTACGCCCCGCCGATGAGTTCCAGGATGTCGTTGAGCGCGTGGTAGTCCTCGCCCGAGATCGCCAGCGAACGGTAGAACACCGACTCGCCGAGGTTGTTGAAGTCCACGCGCAATCGATCCCCGAGCAGTGCCCCGCCGGTGATCGGGCTCTTGGGATCGAACGCCACCACCGCGCAACGTCCCGTCGGCGCCCCGGGCCCGCCCGCCTCGACCCGACGCGCGAACTCCGCGGTCAGCTGCGCCACCAGCGTGCTCTTGCCCGCACCGGGGCTCCCCGTCACCCCGATCACCCGCGCCGGGCGCCGCCGCCGCGCACCCGTCCGCGGCGACCGGCCGTCGTGCGCCAGCGAGATGTCGCGGGCCAGCTGCGCCGTCGGGTGGCCCGAGGCCACCACCGGCTCGAACGCGCGGGTCGCGTTCCGGACCGCTTCGACGATGTCAAGCAGCCCCGTTCCCGTCGGGAAGCACTGCGCCACCCCCGCCCGCTTCAGCTCGGGGATGTCCTCCTGCGGGAGGATTCCCCCCATGTACACCGGGATGTCCGGCCGGCCCAGCGCCGCCAGCTCCGACAGGAGCTTCGGCCCCAGCACGAGGTGCGAGTTCGACATCATCGATGCCGCGAGACAATCGCAGTCCTCGTCCCGCGTCGAGATCGCCAGCGAGCGCGGCGTCTGCCAAAGGCCCGAGTAGATCACGTGGATCCCCGAGTCGCGGAGGGCCCGCGCGATGACCTTCACGCCCCGGTCGTGCCCGTCCAGCCCCATCTTCCCCAGCAGCACCCGGGGGCGATGGGGAAGGTCGGCGCACCGATCCTTGCGCTCGAACTCGGTGGTCGCTCCGGCCAGTGGGGTCGGCATCGTCGTCACTCCGTCACGGGCGTGCGCCCGCTCGGGAGTTTAGGTGGAGCGCCGGCCTCGCACCGGCCTCATCCGCCCTCGTTGAAGATGATGCCCCCGTCGGGGGTGACCACGTGGAAGAGCGACGTGAACCTGGCCCGGGGCGAGGGTGACACCTCGTGGATCACCACGCCGCCGATCTCGGTTCGGTGGTCGTTGAGGCCCGACCACGCCGGGAGCTCGAAGGCACGGTCGTTCTGGACCTTGTCGATGAACATCACGATCTGCTCGCCGTCCGCCCGCGCCAGAAGCATGGACGTGTTGCACGAGATCAGGTCCGTGTCCGCGTACGCCCACCCGACGATCTCGACCCCCTCGGGCATCGCGCACGGCAGGAGCGCGACGCCCAGCCGCTCCTTGGTCGTGGCCGCGAACTCCTCGTCGGTCGTGCACACCCACTTGGGTTTGAACCCCGCGTTCACCACGGCGTGGTAGTTGTTCGAGATCCCGCGGCCCAGCTTCCCTTCCGGCGTGGACAGCAGGTACAGGCTGCGGGCGTACGGCCACGCCAGCCACGACGCCGACACCGCCAGCAGCGCCGCCGCCGCGACCGCCCAGCCGCGGTTGCGGTCGAGCCACGAGGACCGCGCGCCGGACGCGGGCGCCTCGCGCACCGGGAAAACGGGGGGCGCGGCCGGAGGCGGCACGAACGCGCGCCGCAGGCTCTCGTCGATGCGGCGCTGCGAACGCACCACCTCGGCGGCGTCGGCATCCCCGGCGAGGCGCAACTCGAACGCCCCGGCCTGCGCCGGCGTCATCGCGCCGTCCAGGTACGCGTTCAACTCGTCTTCCGGGATACGCGGACGATCAGCCACGCGTGGCCTCCTTTTTCTCTCCGTTGCCCGCCGCGGTTCGCCCGCCCAGCTCATTCCGCATCGCGAGACGCGCCCGATGGACGTGACTCATCGCCGTCCCCTCCGGCACCGCCAGCGCCAGCGCGATCTCCCGGTACGAGAGGCCCGTGATCGTCCGCAGCAGCAGGCACGCCCGGGCGTCCGGCTCCAGCCCGCGCAGGGCGCCCATCACCCGGTCGTCGAAGGCCGACTGATCCGGATGCACCGAGCCCCGGCCGTCGATCTGGGAACCCGCGTGCCCCTTCATGCGGATGCTCAACTCCGCCATCGCGTCCTCGCTCTGATGCCGGTGGCGGATCTGCCGGCGGGCCTGGTTCAGCGACACGTATTTCACGATCTGGCCCATCCATGCCGCGAAGCTTGTCGAGCGATCGAACTCATCCAGCTTCTGCAGGCCCACCAGCACCGCATCCTGCAACGCGTCCTCGACGTGCGCCGGGGAACGGACCACGGCCGCGGCGATGCACCAGAGAATGCGGTGGGTCCGTTGATAATGCTCCGCGAACTCGTGCCGCGTCAGCGGGCGCGCCGCCCCCCCCGCCCCGGACGAACCGGGCGCTGCGACCGTGGGGTCCGGAGCCCTCCCTCGTTCAGGTCCCATGCCGGAATGAGAATGTTCAGGCATGGCGAAAGCCTTGCAGCGAATCCGTACGGGTGCGTATCGGACCACTCGAATCTCGGCGGCCGCCCGTGTTCCCGTTTCGAGCCACCGGATCGCCCGCGCGCCCCCGGCGGCCCGATCCCACCGCCATCCTAGTTCACCCTTGCCCCGCGCCCCAGTGCCTCGCGGGACGCGGCCTCCATCGGGCCCGCCCGGACCGAGAACCGCAAGGAATCTCCACCCCCGCGACATGCACCGTTGCCCGAACCGTGAAACGATGCGGCCGCCCGTCCCGTTTCAGCCCCGCCCTCACTCCGCCCTTTGTTCCATGCGGGGACTGCACGACCGGAAGGTCGCGCAGTCCCTGTTGCTGCGCGGACCCGCCGCGCCCCCGACCCTACCGTCCCTCATGTCCCGGCTGGCCCAGCTTGAAAAGCTCCTCGCGCTCGATCCGGGGGACGCGTTCGTCCTGTACGGCCTGGCGCAGGAGCACGCCAAGGCGGGCCGGCACGCCGAGGCGCTGGTCTTCTATGACCGCTGCACCCGTGCCGACCCCGGCTATTGCTACGCGTACTTTCATCAGGCCCGGTCGCTCCAGGCGCTCGAACGAATCGACGAGGCGCGGGACATCTTGCGCCTGGGGCTCGCCGCGGCCCGCCGCGCGGGAGACGCCAAGGCCCTGAACGAACTCACCGGCTTCCTCGATTCCATCTGACCCGGCCGACGCCGGATTTCCCGCCCACCGCAACACGATCCCGCCCTACGCTCTGGCGCTGCGATCCCACGACCCGTCCCCGGGAGACCGAATCCATGCGGCACGCCGTTCCCGTCACGCTCGCAATGCTGACCGCGTTTCTACTCTCGGGCGGGTGCTCCGGGCCGCTCAATCACTCCAACCGCATCGGCGATGCGGTGGCGCTGGAATCGTTGCAGCCCGAGACCATCGTGCAGGTCTCCCAGCAGGGACCCTCGCTCACCCGCGGCATGAACCGTGACCACTGGGACGTGACGCCGTTCCGCGTTCCGCTCGATGCGCTCGAGCACCAGCCCACCTACGTGGGCTCCCCGCTCGCGCCCCCCGACGACACCCCCCGCGACCGCGGCGACTTCCCCACCGATGACACCGTGCTCGCCCGCGGCGTGCCGGGCGGCCCCCTGCACCAGGCCCGCGACGCGGGCGCGAACATCCTCGGGGCCGCGCTGGACGTCGCCCTCTTCGGGCCCCGCATGGTGATGAACCCGCCCTGGGTCACGACCCGGGCCGCGCCCGCCCGCTCGGTGCGCACGGCGCGGGCCGAGCACGTGACCGAGATCTCAGGCCCGTATGCCGCGCCCGCGGCCGAGCCCCGGAACGAGCCGGCCGCCGTTCCGACCGCGCCGCCCTCACCCGGTGCGCCGGGACAGAGCTGATCGGTGCCCGATCCGGCCCCACGAATTCCCCCCGCGCCGCCGCTGGACGCCCGAGGGTTGCCCGCCGGCTATCCGTTCAAGCCGGATTGGGAGGTCACGCCGCGTGAGGCCGCCCAGCGGCTCGCGGACCCCGGGGACGAACATCCGGGTTTGGTGCTGCTCGACTGTCGCACGCCCGACGAGCATCACGCGGCACGCATACGCGGCGCCGTGCTGATCCCGTTGAACGAGCTCGAACGTCGCGCCGAAGAGCTGGAGCACGAGACGCTGGGGCGCGGGCGCGCGGTCCTGGTGTACTGCCATCACGGCGTGCGTTCGATGCGGGCCGCGTCGTTCCTGCGCGCCCTTGGGTTCTCGAACGCGCGCTCGATCGCGGGCGGCATCGACCTGTGGTCGATCGCGGTGGATCCGGCCGTGCCGCGCTACGCCCGGTAGAACCGGCACCCGACGAGACGGGCGGCGGTCGGTCCGCCAAGACGCCAAAAAAGACAGGAGCCCGGGTTGCCCCGGGCTCCTGGTGTGATCAGGCGATCACGTCCTTCAAACGGTCCGCCGCATTAGCAGGGGGTGTTGAAGGCGTTCATGAAGTCGAAGAAGTCGAAGTCGTCGGTCGAGGTGTCGCCGTTGAAGTCGGCGTTGTTGTTGTTGAAGTCGTTGAGGAAGTCGAAGAAGTCGAAGTCGTCAACCGAGGTGTCGCCGTTCCAGTCACCGGGGCAGCCGGCGTCGGCATGGTAGTAGAACGCGATGCACGCGCCGAGCGGGTTCGGGCACACGCCGTAGGAGTACGTGTAGCACTCAGCGGTGGAGTGGCTGCCGTCGATGGGATTGTCATCGTCCCACTGCACGGTGCCCTGCGAGCCCTGGTTGGGATCGCCCTTGGTGCCCCACAGCATCGGCTGGGCGCAGGTCGCCAGCGTAATCGTCTGGCCGTCGAAGGCGTTGGCGAAGATCAGGTAGTAGCCGCCCGATCCGTCGTTGGGAAGCTGATGGCCGAGGTTGGCGGCCACGAGGTCCTCGACGATCGTGTAGTAATAGCCGCCCGAGGTGAGCGTGCCGAAGTCATAGATCACGCCCGAGTAGGTGTTGGAAGCGGCGGGACCGACGCAGGTGGCGTCGAAATCCTCGGTGGTGAAAACGGCGACGAGGCAGGGCTCGCTGGAGAGGCCGCCGCCGGCGTCGGACACGCTCCAGAACCAGCTCCACGTCACGTCGTCAGCGAGCTGACCCGCCGCGCCCGCGGTCGTGGTCATGTCACCGGCGACGAACATGTTGCAGTAGCTGGGCCCGAAGTACCAACGGCTGGAGCCGAGGCCGCAGTTGGGGGCGTAGATCTCAGCGGGGAACTGGGACGTCTGGTCCAGCTCGGCGCTGTCGAACGCAACGTCGGCCGGGAGAGCGCGGGTCGCGCCGCCGGTGTAATCCACCCACGCGCCGACCTGCTCAACATTCAGGCCGCCGTGATGACGGACCTTGGCCATCCGGACGGGCTTGACGAGGGTCGCGCCGCCGGTCAGCTGCAGGTTGCCGCCCTTGGGGCCATCAGCCATCGCGACGCCGGCGCAGCAAGAAACCGCCAGCCCCGCACACGCAAGAATCATCTTCGACCTCATCGGACACTCCTTTGAAAATGGGACAACAAGTATCGATACTCCCCGGCTACGGGGGGTTTACCGGAAAACTCCCAATTGAACAACCAATGTCGGCAGCACCGAAATGGCCGGCACTCCCGGCTTGAGCGTCTCAAATTTGAGAACGGCCTCGAACACTCGCCGCTTCTCCCTCCGAACAGGCCGCGCGTTCGCCATCATTGTGCCGCGGGATTCCGCGTTGTCGATTGGCACAAATCCGCCGCCACGCTTCCCGAATCCGGGCCCATAAAGTGCCCGAATTCCATCCTCCTCGTTCGCGCGCCCGGAACGAACGGACGCGCTCACTATCACGTTTCAGTATACCAGAGCTTGGTGGTGATGCCAGTGCAAAAAGCCACTGAAACCAAAGCATTTTTCAGTTCGGGCCATCGTCCAACCCATACGCCACCTGTTTAGGTGAATTGTCCGATCTTGATGGGGCCGAATTTCACACTTCAGAATCCGAATTTTCCAATCTGAGCGCCTTCTGATCCGTCCGAATCGACGTTTCGACCAATAAGCCCCCGGGCCCCGCCTGCCCCCCCCCCCCCCCACCCCCCCACCACCACCCGCGTGCTACGCCCGCGTGAGCCGAGAGCTGTTCCCGGACACCCGGCGCACGAAAAAGGGCATCCCATTCGGGATGCCCTGGATCGATCCGTCACAGACGACGTCCGGGTCGGCGACCGCTCAGCAGGGGGTGTTGAAGGCGTTCATGAAGTCGAAGAAGTCGAAGTCGTCGGTCGAGGTGTCGCCGTTGAAGTCGGCGTTGTTGTTGTTGAAATCGTTGAGGAAGTCGAAGAAGTCGAAGTCGTCGACCGAGGTGTCGCCGTTCCAGTCGCCCGCGCAGCCCAGGTTGGCGCTCATGTTGATGAAGAAGATCGCCTCGTTGAAATCACCGGTGAAGGTGCGGGCGTCGGTGGGGTCGTCGTAGGTGCCGTTGTTGTTCGAGTCGCGCCAGTAGACGTCCTCGCTCGCGCCCGCGGCGGGGACCATGCGCGTGTTGTCGCCGCTGCCCTGGAAGAGCACGGTGATCTGCCCGGTGGCCATCAGCGTGTCGGTGCCGGGCTGGAGGAAGAGCACCTCGCAGGCCCAGTCGTCATCGCCGAACGGGATGGTGATCGCGTTGGCGCCCAGGTCCAGGTCGGTGTAATACGCGCCCTGCGCGACCGCGCCGTAGCCCACGCGGAACCCGGCGATGAAGTCGGTGTTCACGGGGCTGGCGTTGGGGGTGAGCGTGTCGAAGAACTGGACGACCATGTCGAAACCGGTCGTGCCCGCGGCGGGCAGCACGCGGAAGCTGACCCGCATCTTGTCGACCGTGGGGCTCAGGCCCGCGCCGGGGTTGCTCACCGGGCCGCCCGCGAAGCTGCCGTCGTCGATGGCGCGATTGGGCTGCGCGCCGCTGGAGAACACGGAGCGCGTGAGGTCGGTGTTGTCGAACACCAGCACGTCCGCGCGCGTGCCGGAGCCGGCCTGGTACGGGAGGCCGTTGATGGTGACGGGGGTCGCCGACCGGATCTGATCCGCGGCGATCACGTCGGCCGGTTCGGGGCTCGCCAGGGCGGGGGCGGCGAGCACGAGCGTGCTGAGCAGCAGTGTGGTTCGGAACATGGGCATGTCTCCTTGAGGTGATTCGGCGGCATCGTGCCGCGGCGGGGAATGGACCGGACGGTCCGGTCTTGGCGGCGCGCCACGCGTGCGACGGTTCCCCATACTTGGACGCTGACGGGTCCGGGTTTCGTCGCAATCGCTGGATTCAGCGGGCCTGATCGCGTCTCATCCGAGTATAAACCCGATTGGCAAGAATCCAAGAGACGGCCACGGAATTCCGAACGGGTGGGCGTCGTTCTCGGTCCGTACCGGCGTGTGCGAGCGTGGTCGTACTTCGACGAGCGCAATTCTCGAATCGGAAGTCCTTTAGCCCAAGTAGGAACGGGCATCGCGCTGTGGAATTCGGTTCATTTTCTGAGGTAAAAAAAAGACAGGAGACCCGTTTTCACGGGTCTCCTGTGTGGATTTCATCTGGCCCGAGAGCGGAAGCTCCCGAGTTGGATTAGGCGCGACGGCGACGGCCGGCGACGAGCCCACCCAGACCGAGCAGGGCGGCGGCGCCCGGAGCGGGGGTGACCGCGAGGGTCACGGAGGCGGACAGGTTGTTGACGGCCGAGCTGTTGGTGCCCTGGTCGTTGTTGTACTCACGGCCACGGCCCGTGAAGTTGACGACGACGTTACGAGCGGTGAAGTTGCCCGTTGTGTAGTTGAACGAGAACACCTTCTGAGGATCCTTCAGGCCGGTGCCGGTGTTGGACCAGATCGCGTGCTGGCCGGAAGCCGTGCCCGCGTTCTGGGAACCCTGGACGCCGGAGAGGCTGGCCTTGCCGGCGCCGTAGTCGGACGAGTTGCCGTTGCGGGCATTGTCCGCATCACCGGTGCCGCCACCGCCGTTGGGGTTGATCAGGTCACGGTACGGGAAGCGCAGGCCGGTCTGGTTGTTGACCACGCCGCCGCCGTACCCACCGGACGAGGCAGTCGAGTCACCGAAGATCGTCCCGTAATCACTGTACGTGGTACGAGAGATCGTGTTCGCAGCGAGCTGCGAATCGGTGTAGGTGAACGCCACGACCGAGCCGTTGCCACCGAGGTTGGCAAGACCGAAGACCGTGCCGGTCGCCTGGCCGACGAGGGTGATCGTCGCCGTGGGCGTGCCGGGGGACAGGTCATTGCTCTTGGTGAGCGAAGCAGTGACGCCCGCGTTCGCCGCAGAAGCGACGCCAGCGAGGCCAACGAGAGCCATGAGAACATTCTTCTTCACGTAATTTCTCCTTCCGCATTCGGGATTCAGATGGACCACTCACACGACTAGACCAGAAGATACCTCACGCTTGCATGGGTGTCAAGGCATTTGATCGCCTCAATTACGCCTTTTGACCCTTTTTTCAGATTTCTCATTCGTTCTCGCCACCCCATGATTAAGTCGATTTACGTCCAATAACAATTGATCGACTGCAACAGGCCGTTTTGTACCCTATTGTGGGGTAATTCAAATTGCCTAGTTTGACATTCCAGCGGCTCCGCCGACGGCTGGCGCGAACGCCACGGGCGAGCGGGTGCCCATCATCTCGATGAAGGCGTCAAAGAGGTAAGACGAATCGTGCGGCCCGGGCGAGGCCTCGGGGTGGTACTGCACGCTGAACACGGGGCGGTCCTTGAGGCGAAACCCCGCCAGCGTTCCGTCGTTGAGGTGCCGGTGCGTGGCCTCGCCGCCGACGGCGCGGAGTGAATCCGGATCGACGGCGAATCCGTGA
This sequence comes from Phycisphaerae bacterium, assembly GCA_016794925.1. Lineage (GTDB taxonomy): Bacteria > Planctomycetota > Phycisphaerae > Phycisphaerales > UBA1924 > JAEUIW01. The sequence continues at coordinate 102,493 of JAEUIW010000001.1, read as the reverse complement.
TTCTGGCTGGTGATCTCGACTCGACCATTCTGCAGGTTCAGCACGGGCTGGTTGCTGCCGCGGTGCCCGAACTTGAGCTTGTACGTGCGCGCGCCGAGCGCCAAGGCGAGCAACTGATGCCCCAGGCAGATTCCGAAGGTGGGAATCGGCGCGGGCTGGGCCAGCACCTGGCGGAGCGTGTTGATGGTCTGCGTGACGGCGGCGGGGTCGCCGGGGCCGTTGGAGACAAAGAGGCCGTCGATCTCGCCGTCGCGAAACCGCCGGGTGATCTCGGCGGGCGCGACGGTGTGGGGCACGACGCTGACGTCGCAGCCGCGGTCGGCGAGGTTCCGCAGGATGTTGCGCTTGGCGCCGCAGTCGAGCGCCAGGACGCGGAAGCGTCTGCGGGACGCGGGCGCGGAGCGGGGCGGGCTCCACACGCCGAGGGTCTCGTCCCAGGTCTGGCTGGACGAGCAGCCGACCAGCGGAATGAGGTTCTGGCCGTTCATGTCCGGGGCGGCCCGCGCCCGCTGGACGAGCTGCTGGTCGGTGGCGACGGCGTCATCGCTGATCAGGCCGCGCATGACCCCGGCGACGCGCAGGCGGCGCGTGAGGGCGCGGGTGTCGATGCCGGTGATGCCCAGGACCCCGTTCTCGGCGAGCAAGCGGGCGAGGTCCATGTCGGCGCGGAAGTTGCTGTGGGTGCGGGCCAGCTCGCGGACCACGAATCCGGCGACCTGCACCTTGGGTGATTCCTCATCGACACGGTTGGCGCCGGTGTTGCCGATCAGGGGGGCGGTCATCACGAGGATCTGCCCCGCGTACGACGGGTCGGACAGGGCCTCCTGGTATCCCGTCATCGCGGTGTTGAACACCACCTCCGCGGCGACCGCGAGGCCCCGGCCCACGGCGCCGAAGGCCTCGCCCGGGTAGACGGCGCCGTCCTCGAGCACCAGCCGGGCCATCGGGCGGACCGCTGCGGGCGTACGCGTCGGCAACGGGGAGAACCTGGGCGCCGCCGGGGTGGTCGATCTGTGCATACAAGAGTGTAGAGACGCGCGGCGCGGCGATCGTGGCCGGGGAGGAGATCGTGAGCGACCTTTTCGCACAACTCGGCGGCGCCCCGGCTCCGCCCGCGGCGGAGCACGGCGACCTGGCGCGCGTGGTCGTGGAGCGGGGCATCGAACGCGCCACCGCGCGGCGCGGCGGCCGGAACACCTCGGAATCCCCGCTGGCCGCCAATACCGGCGGGCTGGGCGCCGAAGCCGGGCTGACCTATCGGGCGCCGGACGACGGCCGGTCCGTCCGCGTCGGCGAGGTGGTCGAGGTTCCGCTGGGGAGAACCGACGAGCCGACCATCGGGGTGGTGGTGGAGGTCGGGAGCCCGGAACTGGCGGGCGGGCTCACGCTGCCCCGGATCAAGCGGATCTCCCGTCGCACCGGCGTGTCGCTGACCCCATCGGTGCTGGAGCTGGCCCGGTGGATGAGCGCGTACTACGTCTGCCCGCTGGGGATGGTGCTGGGCACGACCATCCCCGCGGCTGTGAAGCGACGGATCGGGCTGAAAAAACGAGTTGTGGTCCGGTTCGCGCACGCCCGGCCCGAGGAGGCGGTGCTTCCCAAGCGGATGTCGCCGGCGGCGCGCCACGCGTGGGAGCGGTTGGGGACGATCGATCCTGCGCGACTCCCGATGGCCCCGAAGGCGCTGGCGGCGGAGCTTGGGCTGGCATCCGCAGCCGGTCTCGCCGCGCTGGTCCGGGCGGGGCTGCTGGCGACGGAGATCCGCGAGGACGTGGAGTCCCGCGACGCGGTGTGGACGAGATTTCGTGTGGAGGCCGGGGGTGCTGAAGCGCCGCACGCGACGCCCCCTGAATTAAGTGAAGAACAACGCCGAGTCGTCGAGGGAGTTGGCGCGGCGCTGGGCTCGTTCAGCGCGCACCTTCTTAGGGGCGTGACGGGATCGGGCAAGACCGAGGTGTATCTGAGGCTGATCGATCTCGCCCTGCAATCAGGGGGGCACGAAGGTACGGCGATTGTGCTGGTCCCGGAGATTGCGTTGACCCCGCAGACGGCGGGGAGGTTCCTGCGTCGCTTCGGAGACGAACGGGTCGCGGTGCTGCATTCCGGGTTGACCTCGTCGGAGCGGCACCGGCAGTGGGCGGCGGCGTCGGCGGGATCGGCACGGGTGGTGGTGGGCGCACGGTCGGCGGTGTTCGCCCCGCTGCGGAACGTGCGGATCATCGTGATCGACGAGGAGCATGATTCGTCGTACAAGCAGGATCAACTGCCACGATACCACGCACGGGACGTGGCGGTGAAGCGGGCCCAGCTGGAGGGCTGCCCGGTGCTGATGGGTTCGGCGACGCCTTCGCTGGAGAGCTGGGCGAACGCGGCGGAATCGGGCGCCAAGTACCGGCTTTGGGAGATGCCGAATCGGGTGGGCGGTGGCGCGCTGCCTCGTGTGGAGCTGGTGGACCTGGGCGAGGAACGGCGGGACCGTGCACGGCTGGCGGCATCGTACGGGAGCACGTGGCGCCGGGGCGGGGTGGTGGGCCCGAAGCTGGAGCGGGCTCTGCGGGGCGTGCTGCGCGAGCCGCGCGGGCAGGCCATTCTGCTGCTGAACAGGCGGGGCTACTGCTCGTACGTGTGCTGCGGCGACGTGAACTGCGGCTGGGTGATGACGTGCGAGTCGTGCGACGCGTCGATGGTTCATCACAAGGCGGGCAGCCCGACGGGAGGGGGCCACCTCCGGTGTCACCATTGCCTGGCGGAGCAGTTGCTTCCGGCGCGGTGCCCGGTGTGCGGCAAGGGCCTGGCTCGACTGTCGCCGGGGATCCAGCAGGCGGAGGAGGAGCTGGCGGAGGGGCTGGGGCTGCGGCCGGGGGACGACCTGCTGCGTCTGGATTCGGACACGATGCGCGGGGCGCGCGACTACTTCGAGGCGCTGGAGCGGTTCGCCAGCGGGGCGGCCCGGGTGCTGCTGGGAACGCAGATGATCGCCAAGGGGCTGGATTTTCCGGGCGTGCGGCTGGTGGGCGTGATCAACGCGGACACGGCGCTGCACCTGCCGGATTTTCGCGCCGCGGAGCGGACATTTCAGTTGCTGACGCAGGTCGCGGGCCGGGCCGGGCGGGGGACGGAGCCGGGGCGGGTGATCGTGCAGACGCTCGGGGCGGACACGCCGGCGGTACGGTTGGCCGCGGCGCATGACTACATCGCGTTCGCGGAGCGGGAGCTGGCGATCCGACGATCGGCGGGGCTGCCGCCCGCGCGACGGATGGCGCGCATCGTGGTCCGGCGGCGCGAGCTTGCGCGCGCGCGGGCGGACGCGACGGGCCTGACGGACGTGCTGCGGCGCGCGGCGTCGGGAACGGGCGTGGAGGTGGAGGGCCCGCTGGAGTGCCCCATCGGCCGCATCGCGGGGTACCACCGGTGGGCGGTGGAGCTGATGGGCGCGGCGCGGGGGTCGATCCAGGCGGTGCTGGGCGCGGCGCGGGCGCGCGGGCTGCTCAAGAGCGATGCACGCACGGCGGTGGATGTCGATCCGGTGGCGCTGATGTAGGCCGTGAGGCCGGCGCGAACGATCGGGCACCCGCGCGCCATCCGGGCGCGTATGCTCTGGCGTGATCGTGCATCTGAACGGACAACTCGTCCCCGCGGGTGAGGCGAAGGTGAGCGTGTTTGATCGCGGCTTCATCTTCGGGGACGGCCTGTACGAGGCCCTGCGCACGGTGCCGCGGACGGACGGACGCGGCGGGGCGCGGGCGGTTGGGCTGACGCGGCACATCGAGCGGATGCGTTGCGGGCTGGACGAGGCGGGGATCCGCTGGGATCCGCGGCAACTGGGCCGCCTGAGCGAGGAATTGCTGACGGCCAACGGCCTGGTGGACGCGTTCGTGTACTGGCAGGTGACGCGGGGGACGCCGCCGACGGGCGCGCCGGTCCGGCAGCGGATCCCCGGCGCGGCGCTGACGCCGACGGTGTTCGGCTACTGCACGCCGCAGCCGCCGATCGAGTTGTGCCGGCGCGCGGCGCCCAGGACGGCCATCACGCGCGAGGACGTGCGCTGGAAACTGGGGCACGTGAAGTCCACGTCGCTGCTGGGGAACGTGATGTGCGCGCTGGCGGCGGACGCGGCGGCCTGCGATGAAGCGATCCTGGTGCGCGACGGGCTGGTGACCGAGGGCGTGGCCACGAACGTGATCGCGGTGCTGCGCGGGGGGGGCGGGCGGGGCGGGGGGGGCGAGGTCGTGACCCCGGCGTTGTCGAGCGCCCCGATGCTGTCGGGCGTGACGCGGGCGATCCTCATGGACGCGGCGCCCGAGATCGTGGAGCGCCCCGTGGGCGTGGATGAGCTGCGGGACGCGAGCGAGATCATGCTGATCGGGACCACGACGCTGGTGACGCCGATCGTGCGGCTGAACGGGCATCCCGTGGGAACGGGCCAGGCCGGGCCCGTGAGCGAGCGTCTGCTGGGCCTGCTGCTGAGCGTGATCGCTTCGGGAGAGGACGACGCACGCGCGAAGCCGGACGTGCGCGTCGCGAGCAAGGGATGAACGTGTTGCCGGGCGGTTGAGCGAACGCCGCGGGCAACGCCGAACGCACGATCGCCGGCCGCCGCCTGCTTCGACCGGGGGGCCCGACATGAACGAACTCAAGCGCCGCATGTTCGATCCAGCGGGGAAGCGGGTGACCGTCATGGGGCTGGGCCGTTTCGGCGGGGGCGTGGGGGTGTCGCGGTTCCTTGCCGCACGCGGCGCGGAGGTGCTGGTCACGGACAGGGAGCCTGAGGAGAGACTCGCTCGCTCGGTGGCGCAGCTGAGGGACCTGGTCGATTCGGGGCGGGTGCGGCTGCGCCTGGGCGGGCACACCATCTCGGATTTCACGGCATGCGACGCGGTGGTCGCGAATCCCGCGGTGCCCCGGCCCTGGGAAGACCCCTACCTGCGTGCGGCGCACGGGGCGGGCGTGGCGATCACAACCGAGATTGGGTTGCTGATCGAGCGGCTGCCGGACCGCGCGCGGACGATCGGCGTGACCGGGAGCGTGGGAAAGAGCACGACCTCCGCCATGATCGCGCACGCGCTGGCTGAAGTGGTGGGCCCGGGAGGCGTGGTGCTGGGCGGGAACATCGGCGGCTCGTTGCTGGAGCGGATCGACGCGGAGGGCCCGGGGGCGCTCGGGCCGGGTACGTTCGTGGTGCTCGAGCTTTCGAGCTTCATGTTGCACTGGCTGGGTGAGAGCGGGCTGGATTGGTCGCCGCGCGTGGCGGTGGTCACGAACCTCGCGCCGAACCACCTCGACTGGCACGGGAGCGTGGGTCATTACGCCGCGAGCAAGCAGAACCTGGTGCGGGCGCAACGTGCGGGGGACGAGGCGATCCTGGGCGAGAGCGTCGCGGACTGGGAGCGGTTCACCGCGGCGCGCGCGCGCGTGGTGCGCGACGGGATCGATGGCCCGATGGCGCTTCCCGGGGCGCACAATCGCCTGAACGCGGCGATGGCGCTGGCCGCCGCGGGGGCCGCGCTCGGGGGTGATTCGCGGGACGCGCTCGCGCGGGCGGTGCGGTCGTTCCGGGGGTTGGCGCACCGTCTGGAGATGGTGGCCGAGCACGCGCGGGTGCGGTACTACAACGATTCCAAGAGCACCACGCCGGAGGCCAGTGAGACGGCGGTGCGTGCGATCGCCTCGGCGCTCGATGTCGGCGACCCGTGGGGGAAGATCCACCTGATCGCGGGCGGGTACGACAAGGGGTCGGACCTGAGCCCGATCGTGATGCTGGGAAAACGACTGGCGGGGGTGTACACGATCGGGGCCACCGGGCCGGGGCTGGCGACGGCGATCGGCGAGCCCGCCGCGTGGTCGTGCGTCACGCTGCGAGAGGCGGTCGCGAAGGCGTCGCGGCGCCTGCGCCCCGGCGACGTGCTGCTCCTGAGCCCCGGCTGCGCGAGCTGGGATCAGTACGAGAACTTCGAGGCCCGCGGCGACGAATTCGTTCGCCTGGTTCGGGAGCGGATCGATGCGGGAACCGGCGTGCCCGCGCGGGTGGGACCGTGATCCGTCGGTCCGCGGCCATCGTTCTGCTCGTGCTTGGAGCGGGCTCGCGCCCGTCGCACGCCCGTGCGCTCGCGTACCCGATCGCCGAGCCACCGCCGTCGCCCACGCCCACGATCCCCGCGCGGGACGGGCTGGCCCCGCCCGGCGCGGGCGCCGTCGAGGTGCTCCCCGGGGTGCGTGTGGACCGCGCGAAGAAGACCGTTGAGTTTGACGGCGAGGTGCCCATCGATGCGCACGACACGAACGCTCCGCGTGTGTATCTCGAGGTCGTGGTGTGCCGGCGCGACTCGAAGGACCACGAGGCGCTGGTGGTGACGGACGTGCTGGCCTCGCACGTTCACGCGGCGCTGCTGCTGGCTGGTGGGGTTCCGGGCAAACCGGGGCGAGTGTCCGTCGTCGCGGCGGGCCCGGGTGATGGCGCGGCGGGGCCGAGCGCGACGACAACGGGCACGCCGAAGACCCGGCTCGAGGTCGTTCCGCCGAGCGGGAGCCGAATCGAGGTCGTGCTCGTGACGCGCGGCGAAACCGGCGCGGAGATCTGCTCGGACGCCGGCGACTGGATCGTCAACGCCACGACCGGGTCAACGCTGGCGCAGACCGAGGCCGAAAGCTCCGGGGCTGTACCAGACGCCCAAGACACCGAGCACGCCGGGGGAGCTGATCACGCGCCGAATCCTGAAGCCGCGACGCGGCGCGGCTGGGTGTTCGCGGGCTCGAAGCTGATCCGACGGGGCGGGGAGGAACGAGGCGAGGTGTACGACGCGGACGGGACAGGCCTGGTGGTCGGACTGGCGACGTTCGGCGGCGAGTGCGTCGCGGCGGCGCGGGTCTTCAGCCCCGAGGCCGCGCTCGTCGAACCGGTGTGGATCGCGCGACGTGAGCGGGTGCCGCCCGCCCGGACCAAGGTGACGGTCCGGCTGCGGGTATTGACCGCCGAGTGAGCGGAAGGTCAGCGCCCGATGCCCAGCATCAGGTCGCGCTCGCGGCCGGCGGGGTCGATGACGGTGACGGTGACGGGACGGCGTTCCAGCAGTCCGGCCTCGACCACCGACGTAACGAAACGAGTGAGATTGGGAACCGGCTTGCCCTCCACGGAGCCGATGCGCTGACCCGAGCGGAACCCCGAGGCGAAGGCGACTGAATCCGAGCGGATCATGGACACGGTCACGCCCTGCTCGGTGTCGTCGAGCTTGACGAACCCGAGCATGCTGAGCGCCTCGACCGCGACCATGGTCGGTGCGTTCCGCTGCGACACGGCGATGCTGAGGTCGAGCGTGTTGCCGTCGCGCCAGACACGGAAGGCCGACTGCTGGCCGGGGCGCTGCACCGAGATGAGCGATCGCACGGAGGCGATGCCGGTGACGGGCTTGGAGTCGATGGCGACAATCACGTCGCCCTCGCGGACACCCGCGGCATCGGCGGGGCCTGCGGGCAGCACCCCCACCACCGCCGCGCCCTCGCCGCGGAAGGCTCGGGCGCGGAGCCAGGAGGCGTTCTCCTCCTCCGAGGTCGGCATGGAGATGCCGATGAAGCCCTTGGCGGAGGCGTCTCCGGTGGCGATGATCTGCTCGACCACAGGCTCGATGGTGCTCATGGGGATCGAGAAGGCGATGCCCGACGATTGGCCCGCGCTGGTGCCGTCGGGCTCGGAGCCGGTGGCGATGGCGACGTTCATGCCGATGACCTGGCCGCGCGAATCGACCAGCGGCCCGCCCGAGTTGCCGGGGTTGATCGCGGCATCGGTCTGGATGAAATTGGTGTACCCGCGGGCGCCGGTGACCGACCTCGGGTCACGACCCAGTCCGGACACGATCCCCCGCGACATCGAGAACTTGAAACCGAAGGGCGATCCGAACGCGAAGACCGTGTCGCCCTGCTTGATCACGGCCGAGGCCGCGCGCCGCGCGGGGATCAGCCCTTCGGCCTGATCGACCTTGATCACCGCCACGTCGGTGAGCACGTCCGCGCCCTTGACGGTTGCCCACTGCACCCGGCCGTCGGAGAACTGCACGGCGACGCGGGGCTCGCCCTCGGCCGCCGCGGCACGCACCACGTGCGCGTTGGTGACGATGTGGCCCTTGTCGTCGTACACCCAGCCGGAGCCCTGGCCGATGCGGAGCCCGCCCCGGACGGCGCGAGCCTCGATGCCGATGTGCACAACGGAGGGTTCGACCGAGTCGGCCACGGCTCGGGTCGCGCGATTGATCCGATCGAGGATGTCGTCTTCCGCGAGCTGGGCCGAGGCGAGGCGCACGACGGCCTCGCTGCGCGCGGCGGACGCGCTGCGGGCCACGCGCGGCGCGACGTACAACGCGAGCGCCGCCGCCAGCAGCACCACCAGGGCGGGTCCGAACGTGATGAATCGACGCATGTGGCTGCCCCGTAATGAACTCAGCCCCGCGCGCCGGGAGGCGCCAGAGGCTTGTTGCCAGCTTGTTCGACGCTTCGGGGTTGCGTGTTCACCCGTCCCGGTCGGCGTTCGGGATCACCATGATCAACCTGTACGGCTCGACGCCCCACCGCGTCATCCGGACGCATGTGCGGTGCGCTTCCGTCATCCGCCGGAATCCCCGTGTAAGGGGAGGGTGGCACGTCGCGCCGCGCGACCTGGTCCACCCACGATCGGGCCGCGCGTTCGAGCGCCTCTCCCATCGACGCGACCGGCCGCACGAACGGGGGGGTCGTGAGGTTCAGCCCCATCACGTCCTGCAGGACGACCACCTGGCCGTGGCACCCCGCGCCTGCACCGATGCCGATCAGCGGAACCGTGGTGACCCTCATGATCTCCGACGCCACCGCTTCGGGAACGGCCTCGACGAGCAGGAGGGAGCACCCGGCTCGCTCCATCGCCACAGCGTCACGAACGATCCGCTCGGCGTCGGCCGGCGACCGGCCCGCGGAGGCGTAGCCGGATGTGAGCGCGGCACGCTGGGGTCGGCTGCCGACGTGGCCACAAACCGGGATTCCGGCCCGAACGACCTTCGCGATCAGCGGCGCGAACGACTCATCGGCCTCGAACTTGACGACGTCGGCCAGGCCCTCGCGCAGGAACCGTCCCGCGTTTCGGATCGCCTCCGGCTCATCGGCCTGGTAGCTCATGAAGGGCATGTCGCCCATGACGAGCGATTCGGGAGCGCCGCGCTTCACGCCCGCGGTGAGCGCCAGGAGCACTTCCAGCGGCATGTCGATGGTGCGCGACAGGCCCAGCACGACCTCCGCGGCGGTGTCCCCGACGAGCAGCACATGCACCCCCGCTCGGGCGAGCCACCGAGCGGTGGTGGCGTCATAGCACGTGAGACAAGCGAAAGGATCGCCCGTCGCGGCCATCCGCCTCAGCGTGGCCAAGGTCACGCGCTTGGGATTGATCTTTGCGGTCGATGCGTTCACGAAGTGAATTGTAGACCGGCTCGCCGTCTATCCCTTATTCGAGTGGCGTCTCAACTTGGTTCAAGAGCTTACGAGCCAGCGGACCAACCACGCGAAGACACCGAACGCGATCAGTGCGACGACGATCCCGCGCGTTCGGATCGCCGCGCGCGGAAGTGCGGCTGCAGCGACAGGAAGGACGCTGAGCCGCGATTCGACTTCCGGGCCGAGCGCGCCGCGACCGGAGCGACGACCGTCCTGAACGATGGCGATGATCAGGCTGGCATCGAACGGCCTCAGACCGAGCCGGGAAGCAAGACCGAGGAGCATGCGACGACGCTCGGAAGGAAGGACCGCCGCGGAGCCGCCTTCGAGGGCCTCGGAGGCGCGACGGGCGAGGATCCAGCGCGCGTCGGTGGCGGTGAGAAGGGAAGCGGTGCGATTCTCATTGGCGACAGCGGCCGCGCGGCGCGCCGGCGCGGGCGCGACGGGACGTGACCCGGGGTCGTCCTGGACCAAGCGCAAAGCTGGACCCCCGTCTTTCGTCATACGGTGAAGGTAACCCGTCCAGATCCGCCGGCAAGGCATGGGTGCAAACGACCGACCGGATAGCGGGGCCGCGTTCATCGCAATCGGTACAGTGCGCGGGGCCTCGCACCGATAACACGTTGGAAACGAGGCGGATTCACCGGGGCGCGACGTGGGGTCCACATGTCAGACGATTCGGTTCATCTCGCAACACCCATTCCGGCCCCCCTGCCGCAACTGAGAACGTCGTTGCCGCCGGATGAGATCATGGAGCGACTCGACCGCGCGGCCCGGCGCGGGAAGCTGGCGGGATTCGAACGGGGATCGGGGGCCGTGCTGTTCTCGGCGTCGGCTTTCGGATCTCCGTTCGACGGCGTGGTCGAGGCGCGGCATGACGCGGTCCGGGGGATCCTGAGCTTCCGCTGGCGCGTCAGGCCGATGATGCCGTGGCTGTTCGTGTTGCTGACCGTGGTCACGATCTGGCCGGGCGTGTGGCTGACGGATTCGTTGTTGGTCACCTACTTCTCGTGGTACCGGATCCCGACGTGGTGGTGGTACGTGCCGCTCTCCGTGCTTCCGTTGCCCTGGGTGGCACGAGCGGCGGTCCAACGAACGCGGGCATCGATCGACGCGTCCGCGCGTGAGCGCGTGGCCGACATCGCGCGCGAACTGGGGATCGAGTCGGCGGGGAGCTGAGGCGAGCATCGACACCACCCGCGCGGTAGGCTGGTGGCATGTGGAACGCGGAGGAACTGCTGGACGCCACGGCGGGGGCGCTGCGGGGCCTGGAATCTCGGCTGTCGCTCGAGCAGGCCGTGTACGGAATGGACGCGAAGGATGAGGTGGAGTTGCACGCGGAGGTCGCGGCGGGGTTCTTGGCCGCGGGATTCGGGGTGCATCGCGAACAGCCGTACCCGGGAGAGTGGAGGCGGAAGAAGGGGCGGCGACGCGAACTGCCGGAAGGCCCCGAGCGGTTGCGCTGCGACCTGGTGCTTGCCGCGGCGGACGGCGCGGTGGAGATCGCGGATCCATTGAAAGCGGCTCGCGGTGCGGAAGAGGCGCGAGCGGCCGCTGCGGGCACGCTCTTCGAGGGCCGCGTCGGCGAAGAGGTATCGGCCCCGTCGACGGGGATCGATCCTTCCGCGGCGTACTGGCTCGAGCTGAAAGTGGTTGGCCAGCACTCGTACCGCGCGGGCGTGCCCGGGCCGAACCGGACCTACACCTCGGAGTTGCTGCGGGGCCCGACGAGGGACCTGACCAAGTTGTGCAACGACCGGGAGATTGTCAACGGCGGCGTCATGGTGCTGCATTTCGGCGCGGACGAGCGCATCGCATCGCACGACTTGGCACGGCTGATGGAGCGTTGTCTGGACCGGGAGCTGCCAATCCGCTCGCCCTCGCGGAGAGTGGTTCCGATCGCGGACCGCATCGGGAACGCGGTGGCGACGGTGCTGCTGATCGAGTTGTCGAACCAGGGTCGGGAGCCGTCGGCGACCGACGCACGCGTGCATCGCAGCCGGGCTGGGTATCCGATGTCCGCGAGACGCTAAGCAGTGACCGGCACGGGCACGGCAGGAGCACGTGCGGGGCTGCCGTCGAGGGCGCGGAGGATCTCGTCCGCGGCGGTCCGGGCCGCGGAGAGGCCCCGAAAGCGCGCGCAGACCTCTTCGAGCGCGGCGACCTGGGTTTCTTGAAGCCCCGGCTGTCGGAGCAGCCGGATGACGGCCACGGCCAGGGCCTCTCCATCGCCGAAGTGCGGGATGAACTCGGGGATCACACCTCGGCCGGCGATGAGGTTTGGCAGCGTGAAGAGAGGGGTTGAGACCAGCCACCGCGCCAGGGCGTGGTACACCAACTTTCCGGGACGGTACATGGCGACCATGGGACGGCGCTGGCGCGCGATCTGGAGCGTCACGGTGCCCGACACGACCAGCGCCACCTCGGACCAAGCGATCGCGGCATCGGTATCGCCCACGACGACCGAGAGTCCATCGGGCCAGCCGCCTCGCGATTGGGCGAGCCCCCGGATGTCGGCCTCGACTTGATGGCGGGTGGATGCGACGCAGCCGACCAAGCCGGGGAAGTCGTGCCTGAGTCGCCGGAACGCGTCCAGAAGCACCGGGAAGCAACGCGAAATCTCGGACGGGCGCGAACCCGGAAGCAGGAGCACCCGGGGCTTCGCGTTCGAGCCGGGGATCCGCGCCGCGCGAGCCGTCACGGCGTCCACGTCGAGTGCCTCATCGAAGAGCGGATGCCCGACAAAGCGCGCGGGCACGCCGCGCGTGCGGAACCATTGCTCCTCGAAAGGCAGCAGGCAGAGCACGAGATCGGTGAGTCGTCTGAGCTTGGCGACGCGCCACGGTCCCCACGCCCACATCTGCGGCGCCACAAGATGCACCACGCGGATGCCGCGGGCCTTCGTGAGGCGGCAGATTGGAAAATTCGCGCCCGGGGAATCGACCGGCACGTGCAGGTCGACGCGATGGGTGCGGAGCCAGTCCGCGATGCGGCGATTGAGGCGGAGGTGCTCGACGATCTTGCTCGGGCCCGGGAGGCCCATCACGGCGCTCTGCCCGGTGAATTCAACCACCGTGGCGCCGGCCCGTTGCATCTTGGGCCCACCCCAGGCGTACACCGTCAAGTCCGGGCGACGGGCGCGGATCTCGGCGATCACCGGGGCGGCGTGGTCGTCGCCAGAAGGCTCGAACGCCGTGAAGAGCACAGCGCCGGGACGCGGTGCGTCGGCGTCGGGAACTCCGGCGGGATGTGAAGGTCCGCTCGCGGCCACGCGTACACCAGATTCGGGCAGAGCCCAAGGGTAGCCCGCGTGGGCTGCGCGCGGATCAGAACCCCGCTGCGCGCAGCCAGTCGCTCGGTGACCGGTCGAGCGCCGAGGCCACACCCAGGAGCGACTCCATGCTCGGCAGGTGGGCCCCGCGCTCGATGGACGAGAGTTGGCTGACCGAGATGCCGCTGGCCTCGGATAGGTCCCTGAGCGTCCAACCCTTCGCGGTCCGGGCCACCCGAATCTGGCGGCCGAGCTCGGCGCGAAGCCGGTCCTGCGGGCGTTGGCCAAGCCCGAACTCGGCAACGGCCTGAGCCAGCGACTTGTTGAGGTCCTCGATCGAGAAGGGCTTGGCGAGATAGTCGAAGACGGCCTGCCGGAATGTCTGCCGCATCGAGTCGAGGGAGGGATAACCGGTCACGACGATGACGCACAGCTTGGGCCAACGCTTGCGAACTTCTTCCAGGACCTGCTCACCGGAGTGGCGGCCCATCTTCATGTCGAGCAGCACCACGTCGGGGAGTCGGCTCTCCACACCGGCGAAGAACTCCTCCGGGGTCGCGGCGGCCCGCACGTCGTGCCCCTGCTGCTCCAGAACGGACCGGATGTACTGACGAAAATCCGCGTCGTCATCGACCGCGATGATCGAGAGCGGCGGGAGCGGCCCGGGGGGCGCGGCGGAACCATCGGCGAAGGTCATGTTCATCTCCGGCGTCGTGCGTGGTCAGGCCCTCGGCGAGCCGTCAACGGTACCCCCGCCCGGCCGACTCGGTTCGCCGGCGTGCTCGAGCGGATCGGTGCGCAGCGCGGGTGCATCGGCCGTCGCGGGCAGGATGATCTCGAAGACCGCGCCGGTTGAGTCGGTGCGATTCCGCGCGAGCAGCAGCCCACCATGCTCGCGAACGATGCCCTCCGAAACGGCCAGACCAAGGCCCGTGCCGTGGGAATCCAACCGGGTGCTGACGAAGGGCTCGAAGAGACGCTTGAGCACGTCGGGGTCGATGCCCGGGCCGGAGTCCTCGATCGTGATGACGACCCACTCTCGGGACTCGCGCTGCTCGGCGTGGGCGCGAACCAGGATGTGGGCCACGGCCTGCGGGCCGGGGCCCGGGGGCCGCGCGTCCATGGCGTCCACCGCGTTGCGGAGCAGGTTGACCAGCACCTGGACCACCCGATCGGGATCGCACTCCACCACGAGCGTCGGGGGAACCTCGGCGCGAAAGTCCACGCGACCCGACGAGCGGTCAAGGCGGACGAGCGTCCACGCCTCCTCGATCATCACGGCGGCGCTCGAGGGGCGGGTCGTCGGCGGCCGGACGCGCGCGAAATCGAGCAGGCTGTCGCTGAGACGCTCCAGCCTTCCCACGACGCGCCCCATCAGAGCGGCCTCGTCCCCGCTCAGCGACGCCGGGTCGGATCGGAGCCGCTCGGTCAGCCCCTTGAGCACGGCGAGGGGAGAGTTCATCTCGTGCGCGAGCCCCGCGGACATGGTGCCGAGGCTGGCGAGACGGTCGGCGTCCGCGAGGTTCCGGCGCGTGGTCTCGAGCAGGTGGTTCTTGCGTTTGAGGTCGGTGGTGATGGACTCGAGGTCGCGGTTGGCGCGTGCCAGCTCACGCTCGTGCAGGCGCAGGGCGAGGATCGACTCGTTCCGGGAACGCATGATCTCGCCGAGTTCGTCCGCAGGGATGTGCTCGGCGGGGATGATCTCGTCGGCGCGCCGTCCATCGCGGATCGCGGCGTCGGCGCGCAGGATGCGGCGGATGGGCTCGTAGACGTTCTGCGGGAGAATGAGGGTCTCGATCGCGAAGGCGATGAGCGCGTACGCCGCGAGCACGGCCAGCAGCATCACCACGTAGAGCCGAACGACCAGCGACCGCACCGCCGGGAGCGCGGCGGACGCGGCGACATAGACGCCCGAGCCACGGTCGAGCAGGAGCGCCCCGCCACGCGACCTGCCCGCGGACATCGGCAGGGGACGTCCGGGCTCGTCGGCGGCGACGATCGCATCGGCGGGGTCGATGGCGAGCTCCGCCGCGGTGCCGGACCGGACAGTGATCGACTCGGGCAGCGTGTCCGCGACGTCGCGGAGCGCGCGTGCGAGCGCATCCGGATTGGAGGGCGACCCGTGAGACCCGAGCGCGAGACGGTCCGTGATCATCGCCAGCGCCAGGCGGGCCTCGTCGCGCTGCGCCTCCTCCACCACGGCGGCGATGGTGGGCCGAAGGGCGAGCGTCAGCAGCAGCACCAGCGCGAGGGAGAAGGCCGTGTGGAGCACGATCAGCTTCTTGCGGATCCGCATGCCCGCCAGCAGACGCCCGCCCGGCACGCGCCGCCGCCGCGTCCGCACCACGGTGACGGGCGCCTCCCCCGCCTGCAACCTGACCAGGATCTTCTCCGGCGCGCCCTGCTGCATCGGGGAAGGCTACCCGCACGGGCTCAGCGGGGGCGAGCGATCGGGTCGCTACAGTCGGTCATGCACCCACCGGCCCGATCGAACCCGCCGCTTCGGCCACGGCGTGAATTGCCGACCAATCGCGCGCGGGGAGGCGACGCCAGCACGCCGGATCCGGCGCGTCCGCGTGCCCTGGCCGCCCTGGCAAGACAAGCCCAGCAGGAGCCGGACCTGGATGCGATCGGGCCGGATCTGTCGGGGCTGGCGCCCCGGGACGCGGCGTTCGCGCACGCGATCTACGACGCCGCGGTGCGCCACTGGCCCCTGCTGGTGCATCTGCTCTCGCGCAGGCTCACCAAACCCTGGTCGATCCTCGATCCGGGGCTGCGCGGCGCCCTGCTCGGGGGCGCGGCGCAGGTGCTGTTGCTGGACCGGGTTCCGCCGTACGCGGCGATCGATCACGCCGTCTCATGGGTCAAGGTCGCGGTGCGCCCCGGCGCCGGGGGCGTGGCGAACGCGGTGCTGCGGAAGATCGCGCGCCTTCGTACCGACGAGCCTGCTTCGAAACGCGCGACCTATGAGGGGGGACGGAACGAGCTGCCGCTGAGCGGGGGCGGCTCGCTCGTCCTGCGCGAGCCGGAGCTCCCGGAGGACGAGCACGAACGACTGGCGCTCGCGACGGGGCATTCGCGTTGGCTCGTCGAGCGCTGGGCATCCGCATGGGGATGGGACCGGGCCCGCGCGTTGTGCCTGCACGCGCTCGGTCGGCCCCCCATCATCCTGAACGTGGCGCACGCGTGCGCGCCGCTCGATGCCATCCCCACGGTGCGCGTGCATGACCGCACGGGACGAGCCGTGTTCGCGGGCACGCACGCGGAGCTCGCCACGCTGCTGGGCTCGCGCGGGGATCTGTGGGTGCAGGACGACGCCTCGGCGGGCGCCGTGGAGAGCGCGGCGGACCTGCGACCGCGCCTGATCGTGGACCTCTGCGCCGGGCAGGGGACGAAGACCCGGCAACTCGCCGCCATCTTCCCCAGCGCAACCATCGTCGCGACCGACACCGACCCCCGGCGCCGGACAACGCTCGCGCGCACGTTCGAAGGGCATGCGCGGGTCAGGGTGGATGCCCCGGAAGCGGTGATGACCGCCCGCCGGGGGCAAGCCTCGCTGGTGCTCCTGGACGTGCCCTGCTCCAACACCGGGGTGCTGGCCCGTCGGCCCGAGGCGCGAACCCGGTTCAGGCCGGCGTCGCTCGAATCGCTGGTCACGCTGCAACGGAGCATCCTGGAACGTGGCGCGGAATTGCTAGACCGGGGCGATCCCAAGGCGGGCGTGTTGTACTCGACCTGTTCGCTCGAGGCCGCCGAGAACGAGCACCAGGCGGCGTGGGCGGCGTCGCGGCTCGGCCTGCGGGTCGAGCGGCTTCGGCGCGCGTGGCCGTCGGGCGCGCCCGGTGGAGAGGCCCGGGCGTACTCGGACGGAGCATTCTCGGCCCTGCTCACGCCTTCTTCGTGACCAACGCGGTGCGACGCGCCGCTTCGACCCGTCGTGAGAGAGCGTGTACACTCCTCGACCCCATTCCCGGACACGTGGATGGACTGGGGATCCGAGGGCGGCGAATGAACCTGTTGGACATTCTCAGTCCGGACTGCATCAAGTCTCCGCTGGTGTCGGATCAGAAGCGGCCGGCGATCGATGAGCTGGTCGATGTGCTGGCCCGGGCCGGTCGTGTGAAGGACGCCCCGGCGCTCAAGGAAGCGGTTTGGGCGCGTGAGCAGACACGAACGACCGGCATCGGCCACGGTCTCGCGATCCCGCACGGCAAGTGCTCCGGTCTGGCGTCGCTCGCGATCGCGATCGGCAAGCCGGCCAAGCCCATGGAATTCGGCGCCATCGATGGCAAGCCTGTCCGGCTCATCATCCTGCTGGCCAGCCCGCCCGATCGGACCAGCGATCACATCCAGGCCCTCGCCCGCGTCAGCCGGCTGATGACGCTGGAAGAATTCCGCGAACGCATTTACGCGGCGGGAACCGCCGACGAGGTCTATCAGTTGCTCCAGGCGCAGGAGGCGCAAGGCTGAGGCGCGGGCGCCGCCTTTCACGACGTGAGCCGCACGCCATCCCATCCCGGGTTTTCCCAGCACGGCCGCGGAGGAACGCTGGTGTCCCCACCGCCCGAGAAGCCGGTCCGAGTCGAGCCCAGGGCCGAACCTCCCGCCGACGTGATCGCGCCAACCCCGCGCATCGATCAGTGGATGGACGCGTACGTTTCGGGCCTGCCGATCGGTGGCGGCCTCATCGCCGCGGTGCGGTACGCACTGCTGGGGCCGGGGAAGCGCATGCGACCACTCTTGGCGTGGCACTGCTGCGCCGCGGCCGGCGCCGACCCGGAGGCGTCCTTGCCGGCGGCCACGGCGGTCGAGATGGTGCACGCGTTCTCGCTCGTGCACGACGACTTGCCCGCGATGGACGACGACGACCTGCGTCGGGGCAGACCCACGCTGCACGTTCACGCCGGGGAGGCCATGGCGATTCTGGCCGGAGACGCGCTGCTCGGCCTGGCGTTCCAGGTCATCGCGGAACGATCGCGCTCCGCCGCGCTGGCGACCGACCTGACGCGCGAGCTGGCCCGGGCCAACAACGCCATGATCGCCGGGCAGGTGTTCGACACGCTCGGGAGCCCGGACCTGCGGCCGCTGAGCGATCTCGAACGGCTGGAGCTGATCCATCGCCACAAGACCGGCGCGCTGATCCGCGCCGCCTGCAGAATGGGGGTCATGGCGGCGTTGGATCTGAACCCCGGCGCGCGCTGGGACGCGCTGGATCAGCTCACCGAATACGCCGAAGCGGTCGGCCTGATGTTCCAGGTGGTGGACGACATTCTGGACGTCACGCAGAGCGAAGAACGGATCGGCAAGCGGGCCAATAAGGACGCCGCCGCGGGCAAGCTGACCTATCCCACCGTCGTGGGGCTGGATCGTTCCCGGTCCTTGGTGGAGCACCTCCGCGAGCGCGGCATGGCCGCGCTCGCATCATTGGGACCGGCTGCCGAACCACTACGGCGGCTCTGTTCGTACCTTGCCGTGCGGGACCACTAGGCGGAACCTATCGAACGGACGGAGCACGGCAAGGACCCGCGGCGTCCAACACCAGTTGGGAATCCCTACAATGGCCGCCCAAACCCAGACGGAATCCTCGCGGCCATGACGATTCTCCCCATCATCAAGTCACCCGCAGACCTGCGGCGTCTCTCCATTGAACAACTCAAGACGCTGGCCTCGGAGGTGCGAGAGGCCATCATCGCGCAGGTTTCGCGAACGGGCGGGCATCTCGCACCCAATCTAGGGGTGGTCGAACTAACCATCGCGCTGCACTACGTCTTCGATTTTTCGAGCGATCGCTTGCTGTTCGACGTGGGGCATCAGTGCTACCCGCACAAGTTACTCACCGGAAGGCTCCCGCTGCTGGGGAACCTGCGGACGCGGACCGGAATGGCCGGTTTTCCCGAACCACGCGAGAGCCCGTTCGACCTGTTCAGCGTGGGTCACGCCGGAACCGGCATCAGCACCGCGGTGGGGATGGCGCGGGGTGATTCCCTGAACAAGGAAGCGTTCGACCCCGTCACCAACCCGAGCGGCAGACGGGTCGTGTCGATCATCGGCGATGCCTCGATCGTGAACGGCGTGGCGATGGAAGGGCTCAATAACGCCGGCACACTCCGACGACAGTTCCTGGTCGTGCTCAACGACAACGGAATGTCGATCAGCAAGCCCCAGGGCGCGGTCGCGCATTATTTCGATCACCTGCGGCTCTCGCAGACCTACAGCGATTTCAAGGCGACGGCCAAGAGCCTGCTCAGCCACGTGCCCGGCGGCCATCTCGCGGCCGAAGCATACCACAAGGCGTCGGAGGCCATGAAAGCGGCCATCGCCGAAGATGCGTGGTTCGAGCACTTCGGGCTGGTCACGGTCGGGCCCGTGGACGGCCACGATCTCGGCGCGTTGATTTCTTTCATGGAGGAAGCCCGCAACTTCGAGCGGCCGATGGTGCTGCACGTCAAGACCGTCAAGGGCAAGGGGTACCAATTCGCGGAAGGGGATGCCGAGAAGTTCCACTCCCCCGCCGCGTTCAACGTGAACGGCTGCCGCGTCGAGATCAAGAAGGACGGCCGGAGCTTCACGGCCGCCGTCGGCGAGGCGATGGCCGATCTGATGGCGCGGGACGAACGGGTTGTGGCCTGCACCGCGGCGATGCCCGACGGAACCGGCATCTCGAAGGTCATGCCGCTGTTCCCGGAGCGCGTATGGGACACTGGCATCTGCGAGAGCCACGCGATGGACATGATGGCCGGCCTGGCCAAGACCGGCTGGAAGCCCTTCTTCGCGGTCTACTGCACGTTCTTGCAACGGGCCTTCGATCAGGCGTTTCAGGAAGTTTCACTCCAGGGCCTGCCCGTGCGGCTGCTGCTGGACCGCGCCGGACTGGTTGGCGGAGACGGGGCGGTGCACCACGGATTCTGCGATGTCGCCCTGCTCCGGACCTTGCCCGGCGCCGCGATCATGGCCGCGATCGACGAGCCGAGCCTGCGGGCCGCGATCGAGTTCATGCGGGGCTATGACACCGGCCTTTCGAGTGTCCGCTACCCGCGCGACACGGTCTCGGACCGGCTCGTGGGCCAGTCCTGTCCGGCGTTCGAACTCGGTCGCGCCCGCTGCCTCACGCCGTGGCTGGATCGAGCGGGCGCCGATCCCGACGTCGCCGTGCTCGCGTTCGGTACGCCGGCCATCGATGCGCTGCGCGTGTCGGACGAACTGAAGGCCGAGTGCCGCGTCGCGGTCTACGACGCCCGCTTCGCCAAGCCGGTTGACGCGGGGCTCGTTCGCGCTCTGCTGGAGCGCGGGATCCCCATCGTGACCGTCGAAGATCATTCCGTGATCGGCGGGTTCGGCAGCGCCGTGCTGGAAACCGCGCAGGAGCAAGGTCTCGACGCCAGCGCGGTCACGCGTCTTGGGCTCCCGGACAGCTGGATCTACCAGGACTCACGCGCCAATCAGATGACCGAAGCGGGAATCGACGGTCCCGCCATCGCCCGCGCGGTTCGCGCCGCCGCGGACCGCGGGTCCGACCGAAACGCCGACCCTGTCGTGCGAATCGTGAACGGATCGCCCGTCATCCGGGGGTAGTTCGGACGACCCGCCGCGCGAGTGACGTTCGCGCTTAACGCGACGGGAAAGGAGCGACGATCCGGATGTCGCGCACAGTGCTCCTCCTGGTAAACCGATCCAAGCCGGACGCCGTGGGCTCGCTCGCGGAGGTTCGGTCGCTGATGACCGGGGCCGGCGCTCGTGTCGCGGCGGAGTTGGACACGACCGGGGACGCCCCGATCACCGATCCGCGCGGTGCGGACCTCGTGGTGGTGCTCGGGGGGGACGGCACGATCCTGTCTCAAGCTCGCAGATGTCTGGACCTACGGCTCCCGCTCCTGGGAGTGAACCTCGGAAAACTCGGGTTCATGGCCGAGTTCGATCTCACGGCTCTGCGCGAACAGGCACGTGATCTCTTCGATGCCCGGCGCCCGCTTTCGCTCACCCAGAGGCGGCTCCTGCACGCGGCGGTGTTCCCGGGACCGGAGGACCGCGATGCCGCGGTGTTCCGCGGCGTGGCACTCAACGACTGCGTCATTACGGCTGGCCCCCCGTTCCGCATGATCGTCATGCGCCTGAGCATCGACGGCGTCGAGGGGCCGACGGTTTCGGGGGACGGGCTGATCGTCTCCACGCCGATCGGCTCCACGGCGTACAACCTGTCGAGCGGCGGACCGATCCTGTCGCCGGACCTGTCCGCGTTCACGATCACTCCCATCGCCGCGCACTCGCTGTCATTCCGGCCCGTGGTGGTGTCCGGATCGAGCACGATCGAGATCGCCATGACACGCGTGAATGAAGATCCACGCGCCGGCGCGGCCGGGGGAACCACGCTGGTCCTCGACGGCCAGGTGCATACCCGATTGCGGCGCGGCCAGCGGGTCGTGCTCCGCGAGAACGAAACGAGCGTGAGCTTGGTCAAGAACCCCCGCTCAAACTACTGGGCCACTCTGATTCAAAAAATGAACTGGGCCGCTCCGCCGCGCTTGCGCGAGGGCTGACCCGGTCTTACGCGTCGGCGGCGGACCGCTTCTCATCAGCGAGCTGAACGGACGCCAATGCGGTCATCATGTCCGGCGCGACGCGGAACACGCGGTCCAGCCCCGTCATCAGCATCACGGACCAGATCGTGTCGGCAAGGGCGCAGAGCATGAGCAGGCGGCCGCGCTCCTGAGCCAGCCGGTTCAGACGCAGCAGCTGCGCGAGATGCGAGGAATTGAGGTACGTGACGGATGAGAAATTGAGCACCACGTGCGGAGCCGGAGCCCCCCCGCCTTGCACGGACTTGAGACGCTGAAAGATGGAGGCCAACTCCTCGCCGAGCAGAGGCTCGTCTCCGAGTTCACCGATCACCACGTTGTCGGACCAGTCGGTCGGCATGTGTGCAGGGAGTGTAACAGGAACCGATCGAAAGCGCCCCGCTCCCCATCTGAAGGGACGCTTCCCACGCCCGACGACCGTCTTTGGAAGTACCCGCTTGCTCCGAGACGGATTGAGCGCATGATCGTGTGACGCGACGCGTCCCACGTTCGTTTCGCGATCGCTCGAAGGAGTTCGTCATGCCCCGTCTGATCCGCGTCTTGCTGGCAGCCATCTGCGCAACCTGCGCGGGCAGCCTCCCCGCTATCGGGGAGCCCGTGCCGATTGACAACGCCAGCTTTGAGAACGATGTTCTTGCCGACGGAACGTTCTTGTTCGGGGCGAACGGATGGACATGCACCGGCGACGCCGGCTGCCTGAATCCCACGGTCGTCAACTACTACGGCGGCAACGCCGTGGAGGGGAACAATCTGGGCTTCGTCCAAAGGAACCCCGGCGGACTTCCGGCCGGTGTCCTCGCACAGGTGCTGCGCGCGAACCTCCAGCCGGAAACACGCTACACCTTCACCATGGCCATCGGCAACCGGCTGGATTCGCCGCTGATGGGTTTCAAGTACCGCGTGCAGCTCTTTGCGGGCGGTGAGCTGTGCGCCCAGGCGATCAACGCCGTTGAGCCAAAGAAGGGGTACTTCCTGACCTTCACCATGAAGTACGAATCACCCCGGGCGGACGACCGAATCGGCCGGCCGTTGGAGATCCGCATCATCGCCGAGGACGGCCAGATGAACCTCGACTTCGTACGACTGGACTCCACGCCGATTCAGATCTGCAAGTCGGACTTTAATCGCGACGGCAGCGTGGACGACTTCGACCTGTTCGACCTCTTCACCGCGCTGTTCCTCAACGATCCGCTCGCGGATTGGAACCGGGACGGCGCGATCGACGACTTCGATCTGTTCGACTTCCTGAACGCGTTCGTCATCGGGGAATGCTGATCGGGTTCCGCGGGCCGCGCCCGGCTCCGACCGGCACGCGTCCCCTACCCACCCGCGTCGTTGCTGACCTCCGGTTGGAACTCCGGCCCAATCGGCACGAGACCGCGTCGGTCGCCGCTCGATGAGCGCTATGCTGCGCCCCGACCCGGAACGGATGGCGCCCCGCCATGCCGCGGGGAAGCCACGGACGGGCGTATGACGCTCTGGATTCTCGTCGCATTCATGGTGCTGGTGGTCGGCCTGGTGGTGCTGGATCTGGGCGTGCTTACGCGCCGCCCCCGGGAGGTCACGACGACCGAGGGCGCGCTGTCGGTGCAGTTGTGGGTGGTGGCGGCCGTCGGGGTCTGCTCGCTGCTCTACAAGGCGTACGCGGTCAACTGGATCCCCGTCTCGGATCCGCTCCGAGCCGAGCCGAACCCGCTCAACGCGCTGCTGCAGTTCCTGTCGGCGTACGTCATCGAGGTCGCGCTGAGCCTGGACAACATCGTGGTGCTGGCGCTGCTCTTCGCGCACTTCCGCGTGCCGGCCCGGGACCGCGGGCGGGCGCTGTTCTGGGTGCTCGTGTCCAGCCTGCTGGCCCGCGGGGCCATGGTCGCGCTCGGCGTCGCGGTGTTGTCATGGGACTGGACGAGGTGGCTCTTCGCCGCGCTTCTCCTTGTCGCCGCGGCTCGGGTGTTCGTCCTGCCCGACCGACCCGCGCACGTGGAGGACCGCCCGTTCGTTCGCGCCGCGCGCCGGTACTTCGGCCAGCGGCGGGGCATCTGGCCGGTCGTGGCCGTGGCCGCGGCGGCGGACGTCTCCTTCGCCGTGGACTCGATCCCGGCGGTGTTCAGCGTGACCCGCGATCCGCTCGTCGCGTTCATGTCGAACGTGATGGCGGTCCTGCTGCTCCGCTCGCTGTATTTCTCGCTCCAGAGCGTCGTCACGCGGCTGCGGTACCTCAAGATCGGACTGGTCGTGATGCTCCTCGGGTTGGCCGTGAAGACCGCGTTCTTCAACGACGCGAGGCTCCCCACCGAGATCACGATCGCCGCGGTGCTGCTGGTGGTCGGCGGGAGCGCGGCGGCATCGATCCCGCACATGCGCCGCCAGGAGGCGCTGGCCGCGGTATCACCGGCGCCCATCGAGGACGTGGCGGAGGCGATCGCGGCCACGCGCCGGAACCTCCGCAAGCTCGCGGTGCTCGTGGCCGGGACGTTGGTGCTGCTCCTCGCGGTCATCATCGGGCCGCTCCCCGGGCCCGGATTCACCATCGTGGCGCCGATCGGCATCGCGATTCTCGCGACCGAGTTCGCGTGGGCTCGGGGCCTGCTCGTCAGGCTGAAAGGTCTCCAGGACAAGACCGACCGGATCGCGAAACGCACGAGCGTCTGGCTGGTGCTGCCCGTCGTCCTGGGATTCTGGGGCATCCTCGCGATCATCGCGTACCTTCTGCATCACTTCCGCCCCGAGGTGAACGTCAGCACGATCTTCGTGCTGGCGGGCGGGGGCTTCGTACCGATTGGTTTCTGGGCGTACCGGACCGTCGCGCTGCACCTGACCCGGCGACGAGCCGGAACCGGCAAGCCGGCCAACATCACCGATTCGCCATGAGGAACCGCCGCGGCCCGGCGTGCGAATGGAACGGGCGTTCCGCCCACCGTGGGGTTTTCGCGATGCGCAAGATCCGAACCGTCAGCAGGACGACCGATACGCCCGCGGGGGGGACGGGCGGCTCAGGGTTGTCCGTGTCGTGCCCGGCTCAGGCCGCACTCGAACGATCGGTGGTCGAGGCGAACACGCGTGCCGTCGGGCTCTCCGGTCAGGAACCCGGGGCGGCGAACAACGCGGTCTCCATGCTCGTGCCGCGGTCTCGTGGCGGGAGCTTCACGCCCTGCTGAATCAGCATCGGACACGATCAGGGCGTCCATGAGTGGGCCACGGGCTGCCGATGCGCGCCCGTGGCCTTGTTGATGCGCCGGACCGAGGTTCGCTCCTACGGCGCTGGCGTGGCGTCGTCCTCGCCCCGGGGCGCCACGCACGAGGCCATGACCGAATCATCGTCGTTGAGCGACACCACGCGCACCCCCTGCGTGCCGCGGCCGTAGCGGCTGATCGACGCCGCCGGGATGCGCACCAGTTGGCCCTGCCTGGTCACCACAATCAGGCCGTCGGCCTCACGCACGCCCAGCGCCGCCACGGCCCGACCGTTACGATCATTGATCTTGATGTCAATGCGCCCCTTGCCGCCGCGCGACTGCGAACGGAGCTTGCCGTCCTCGGGCTGCACGCGGTACTCGTCCACGTCGGTCCGCTTGCCATACCCCCGTTCCGTGAGCGTGAGCAGGCAAAGGCCCTTGTCGGACGTGACGCTGTCGCCATCGCGGTCCTTCTCCATGGGGATGCGCACAAGGCCGATCGCCTCATCACCGTCCGAGAGCTCGATCCCCTTGACGCCGGCGGCGGGCCGGCCCATCACGCGCACGTCCTCCTCGGAGAAGCGGATGGCCAGCCCGGACGCGGTCGCCACCAGGAGATCGTCCGAGCCGCCGGTGAGCGCCGCGTCTAGAAGGCGGTCCCCATCCTTCAGGCCGACCGCGATCAGACCCGAGCGGTTGACGTTCCGGTAGTCCTTCAGCGGCGTGCGTTTGACGATCCCGCCCGCGGACACGAACGTCAGGTAGTTGCTGCCCGCCTCGAAGTCCTTGATCGCCAGGAACGCCCGCACGTTCTCTTCCGGGCGCAGGTCGATGAGGTTGACCATCGCCCGGCCCTTGCTGGTCCTGGGCAGGTCGGGCAGCTCGTACACCTTGATCTTGAACACCCTCCCGGTGTTGGTGAAGCAGAGCAGATCATCGTGGGTCCCGGCGACGAACATGTGCTCGATGAAATCGTCGTCCTTGGCCGCGGCTCCGATGATGCCCTTGCCGCCCCGGCCCTGCTCGCGGTAGTTCGAGAGCGCCGTGCGCTTCGCGTACCCGGCGTGCGAGATGGTGACGGCGACGTCCTCCTTGGCGATCAGGGACTCGATGTTGATGTCGCCCTCGACCTCCTCGATGCGCGTGAGCCGCGGGCGGGAGAACCGGGCCCGCATCTGCTCGCAGTCCCCGCTGATGATCTTCTTGACGAGGCGGTCGTCAGCGAGAATCGCCTCGTACCCCTCGATCTCCTTCACCACGTCCCGGTACTCGGCCGCGAGCCGCTCGATCTCAAGACCCACGAGCTGGATGAGCCGCATCGCCCCGATGGTCTCCGCCTGCTTGCGCGTGAGCCCCACGCCCCCGGCGGCCTCGGCCCGCTCCGTCGCCGCGAGCATCCGCTCGGGAATGTGCGGGGCCAGCGGATGGGACCTGGCGATCCGGAACCGACGGGCGGCGAGCCGGACGATGGCCTCTTCGCGGGTGCGGCTGGCCCGGATGAGCTTGATCACCTCGTCGATGTCGCAGACCGCGTAGATCATCCCCTCGAGGATGTGGGCACGCTGGCGCGCCTCGCCCAGCAGGTGGGCGGTGCGGCGGCGGATCACGTCCGTGCGGTGATCGATGTAGGCGCGGATCATCTCGCGGAGCGAGAGCGTCCGGGGCTGGCGGTTGACCAGCGCGATGTTGCAGATGCTGAAGGTCTGCTGCAGGGGGGTGTGCTGGTAGAGCTGGTTCTCGACGACCGCGGCGTCCGCGCCCCGCTTGAGTTCGACGACCACGCGCACCATCGCCTCGCGACCCGACTCGTTGCGCACGTCGGCGACCTCGCCGATGATCTCTTCCTTGACGGCCTCGACGATGCGTTCCGTCAGCGTGCGCAGGCCGAGGTTGTACGGGATCGACTCGATCACGATCTGCTGCCGGTCCTTGGCCCCGGGCACGTCCTCGATGCGCACGTCGCCACGCACGGTCACACGCCCGCGCCCGGTCTCGTACCCTTCAACGATGCCGCGCCGCCCGAGGATGATGCCGCCGGTCGGGAAGTCTGGGCCCTTCACGCCCACGCGCACGACCCGCCCGTCGCCGTCCTTCACGTCCTGCATCAGGTCCGCGAGCGAGATCGCGGGATTCTCCACCGTGCGGATGATGGAATCGAGAATCTCAACGGGGTTGTTCGGCGCCAGACTCGTGGCCATGCCCACCGCGATGCCCACGCCGCCGTTCACCATGAGGTTGGGGAACTTCGCGGGCAGCACCGTCGGCTCGGTCAGCCGGTCGTCGTAGTTGGGCTGAAAATCCACCGTGCCCAGGCCGATATCCTGGAGCATGTCCACGGCGTTGTGGGTCAGGCGGGCCTCGGTGTACCGCATCGCCGCGGGCGGATCGGGATCGATCGATCCGAAGTTGCCCTGCGGATCGATGAGCGGGGCCATCATCCGCCACTTCTGGGCCATGCCAGCGAGCGTCGGGTAGATCACCGATTCGCCGTGCGGGTGGTAGTTGCCCGACGTGTCGCCGCAGATCTTGGCGCACTTCAGATGCTTGCGGCCCGGGTACAGCCGCAGGTCGTTCATCGCGAAGAGGATGCGCCGCTGCGAAGGCTTGAGCCCGTCGCGGACATCGGGCAGGGCCCGGTCCATGATCGTGCTCATCGCGTACGTCAGGTATGAGTCCTGAAGCTCGCGATCGATCTGAAGATCCTGGATGTTCCCGATCCCCACGGGCGCGGCATCCGCGCCCGGGCCGGGCCCATCCGCCGCGCCGGGCCCGCCTGTGCCGCCCGCTTGGTGATCGTTCTGCGCCATGCCGCCGACCTCCATGCCGCCCCACGGCCGCATCGGTTTCCGCTTCGTTGCGACCTCGAACCACGCCTTGATCGGGGGCCGCTGTCAGGCCTTGCTCCCGTGGAAAAGTGTAGGATTTCCGAGGCTCGGAGTCGCCCCGACGGGCCTCCGCCCGGGTGCCGCGACCCCCGACGAATCCAATTGGAACCGAGAACTTCGAGCCGGGCAATGGGCTCCAGACTGGGAGCCGCCGGCAACCGGCACGAGTCCCGGAGTGACGGTCACACCCCCTCTTGAACACGCGTCTTCCGGATTGCATCTGACTTGAAACGTCCTCGACCACGACGCTGACTGCATGCGCGCGCCGGGCACGATTCGAAGACCTTTGCGCGCCCGTGCGTTGCAGAGGGTCTGCGATGGCGTCGGGACGAGCCGCGAGACCCGCGCGCGATCGAGACATCGATACTGGTCCGACGCCCGTCCGGAGCGGAATCGGGCGCGCCTGCAGGATACACCCCCCCATACATTCCCGGTCGTTGGCCGGCGCCGTGCCGAATGCTGCCTACCCAACCCGTCATGGGGACGGGGCTCGCGAGCCGGATCCGACCGTGTCGTCGTGGCGACATTCGGCAACGAGTCAGTGATGCCCGGGAACAACAAGGAGGACATACGGCACGTGCGCTCCTGGCCGTCGTTACGCCCGAGAACCTGAAAAAGCCCCGCCGCGACCCAGCAGACAGGGCGCGAGGTCCCAGAGCTCGCGCGGCGCGGCCCGGGCACGTTATGGGCATTCCGCTGGCACATGGGTTGATCCTCCTGTTTCCAGACAACCGGAGACTCGAACCATGTTCACCTGGGCCTCACTAACCGACCACCGCAAGCGCATCGCCGTTCTGGCTCTCTTGAGCTTCCTGGCGATGTGCTGAGGGATGGCCCGCTCGCTCCGATGCCGGAACGGGCTGCTCGTCTGTTCGTCTTGGTTCGCCAGTGAAACCCATTGTGAATATCCGCGCGGCAGGGAGAGCCCGATCGTTATCGGAACACGCGATATCTCCCTCTCATCTATCCCACGGGGTCCGGCACTCATGCGGCACGGCGTCCCATGACGCCGGGTGTCACCTCACCCGTATTAGATGCGGAAGGAGTGGAGAAGTTCCGGGATGCGCGTCGCGCTCCATTCGACGTGCGCTCGTCCGGTCGCACCGGCACGCCGTGCGCGCGCGTGCATGAAAAACGCCCCGGGAAAAAGCCCGGGGCGTGGTTCAAATCCGGATCCGTGAGACGTCGGTCAGCGGGAGGGCATCTGGATCTTGTCGGTGCCCATGGCTCCGTGGTCGTCCATGCCGCCCCGGGTCGGTGAGGGGCCGCGCGACTTCTTGTCGCCCTTCGCGCCTGGGGTGTCGGTGGCGGCGCTGGTGTCGCCCCACTGCGCCCGCTTGAGGGAGAGACCGATCTTCCGCTCCTCGATGTCAACCCGGAGGATCTTGACGTCCACCTCGTCGCCGATCTTGACAACGTCCTGCGGGTTCTCGACCTTGTGATCGGCCAGCTCGGAGATGTGGAGCAGGCCTTCGAGATCGGATTCGAGCTCGACGAACACACCGAAGTTGGTGATCTTGGTGACGGTGCCACGCACGACCATGCCCGGCTTGTAGTGCTCGGGGATGGCGCCGACCCAGGGGTCCTCGGTCAGCTGCTTGACGCCGAGCGCGATGCGCTGCTTGGCCTGATCGACCTCCAGCACGACGCAGCTGAGCTTGTCTCCCTTCTTGAAGACCTCGTTGGGGTGGGTGACCTTCTTGGTCCAGGAGATGTCGGAGACGTGGAGCAGGCCGTCGATCCCGGGTTCGATCTCGACGAAGGCGCCGTAGTTCGCGAGGTTGCGGACGGTCCCCTCGATGACGGTGTTCTTGGGGTACTTCTCGCTGACGAGCTCCCAGGGGTTGACCTCGATCTGCTTCATGCCGAGCGAGATCTCCTGCTTGTTCTTGTCGATCTCGAGCACCACCACCTCGACCTCGTCACCGGGGCTGACCATCTCGGAGGGGTGGTTGACGCGTCGGGTCCACGACATCTCGGAGATGTGGACGAGGCCCTCGATACCGTCTTCGAGGCGGACGAACGCGCCGTAGGACATGATGTTGACGACCTTGCCCTTGACACGAGATCCGACGGGGTACTTCTGCTCGATCTCCTCCCAGGGGCTGGCTTCCTTCTGCTTGAGGCCGAGGGCGATCTTCTCGCGCTCGCGGTCGATGTTGAGGACCTTGACCTCGACCTTCTGGTCGATCTTGAGGATCTCGGATGGATGGTTGACCCGGCCCCAGGACATGTCGGTGATGTGGAGCAGGCCGTCGATGCCGCCCAGGTCGACGAAGGCGCCGAAATCGGCGATGTTCTTGACCGTGCCGGTGACCAGTTCGCCCTCCTTGAGGGTTTCCATCAGGCGCTTCTTCGCGGCGTCACGCTCCTCTTCGATGAGCTTGCGGCGCGAGATAACGATGTTGCGGCGCTCGGTGTCGATCTTCAGCACGCTGGCGCGCACGGTGCGGCCGATGTACTCGCCGATGTCGCCGGGGCGGCGGACATCGACCTGCGAGGCGGGGAGGAAGACCGGCACGCCGATATCCACGAGCAGCCCGCCCTTGATCTTGCGCGTCACCTTGCCCTCGATGACGTCGCCCTCCTTGGTGGTGTCCACGATCCGCTGCCAGTTGAGCATGCGGTCGGCCTTGCGCTTGCTGAGTTCGATCAGGCCGGACTCGCCGTCGAGCCGCTCCAGCAGCACCTTGACCCGATCGCCGATCTTGACCTCCGGGCCACCCTCGAACTCCTCCTTGGGGATGAGCCCCTCGGACTTGAGCCCGACTTCGATCACGACGTCGTCACCCGCGAACCCCACCACCTCGCCCTCGAGGATCGAGCCCGCGTTCAGTTCGCTCACGGACTTGCCCAAGATCGAGTCCATGTCGCCGGTGGAGAGCTTGTCTCCCAGCGCGGACTTGAGCAGAGCATCGGCCTCGCCGGGCTGGAAGCCCAGGCTTGCGATCAGCGTTTCGTCAACCATGGATGTGTGAACCTCACCTCTCGGCGCGCCTCGAACGGGCCGCCGGACCGCCACCGGGCTCTGGGACCTCGCGCTCGGACTCGGGCCCGGGACGCCGCGCGTCCCTTCCTGGCTTTCGTCCCGGATCGGGTCCCAACCGGCACCGCGCGGCACGCCGCGTCGGTCGGTCAGAGAGGGGCAACACTAGGCCTCTCGGATGCTCCGGAACAGAATCGAATCGTCTCGAACCCGCCGCGTCTGGAGTCGATTCGGGTACCAGCCGTCATTTGTCCGAACGGGGCTGCTCTCCGGACAACGAATTCAGGATGTCGGGCAATCGGGAGACGAACGCGCCGCGCGTGAGGATCGCGTCCGCGCCCGTCGCGGCGGCGATCCGAAGCGCTTCGGTCTCCACGTGAGGGCCGTACGCGACGATACGGATGGCCCGGTGGGCGTCCGCGACGTCGACGCCGCGCAGGGCGGCGATGCACTCGATCGCTGTCTGACCACACTCCAGGTCCACGATCAAACCCCGCACCGCGCAGTCCGCGAGCCGGGCACGGAGCATCTCGAGCGTGCGGACCGGGCGGCATGGGATCCCCAACGCGTCCGCGGTGGACTTGATCCTGGTCGCGCTCAAGAGGTCGGGGCAATGGTACACAATCACGTGTATCGGCAGTATATGAGCGTTGAACTTGGCGGGCGGTGCGCTACACTCTCGACCCCGCTCCGAGGGCCTCGGGCGGGCCGAAAATGACACTTTCGACCGATCCTTCGGCGTGAAGAATCGGGGACCGACCTTGACGGGCCCGTCACTCGTCGCCTGACACGTCCGAACCGTACGGTCCGATCGCATCTCCTCACACGGGCACCGATCCATGAGCACCACCGTCACGCGCAATCCCAACTCGTCCACCAAGAAGTCCAAGCCCGCGGCAAGCCCGTTCCGGAGCAGCGTCATCCTCGACGAGGTCGGTCTGCCCAAGGACCCTGACAACCTCTACACCCAGACTGTCGACGTGATGCTGCACGCCGCGGAGCTGCTGGAGGTGCCGCGCTACGTCCAGCTCATCATGGCGCAGCCCAAGAACGAGATCATGGTCCACTTCCCGGTGAAGATGGACAACGGACAATACGAGCTGTTCAAGGGGTATCGCGTCCAGCACAACAACGCGCTCGGGCCGTACAAGGGCGGGCTGCGGTTCCATCCGGACGTGCATCTCGATGACGTCAAGAGTCTGGCGCTGCTGATGACGATGAAGTGCGCCCTCACGCGGCTGCCCTTCGGCGGCGGGAAGGGCGGCGTCAAGTGCGATCCGAGAAAACTCTCCTCGGGCGAACTCATGCGTGTCACGCGCCGCTTCGCCGCGGCCATCAGCCACGCGATCGGGCCCGACTACGACATCCCCGCGCCCGACGTGGGCACGAACGCGCAGGTCATGGCCTGGTTCGCCGATACGTACGAATCGCTCTCCGATTCCAACCGCAACTCCTGGGACGCGCTGCGCGTCGTCACGGGCAAGCCCGTTGAGATCGGCGGCTCGCTGGGACGTGAGAAGGCGACCGGCCAGGGCGTCGTGGACGTGCTCGTCGAGCTTCTCCCGTCAATCGGCATCGACATCAAGGGGATGAAGTTCAGCGTCATCGGCTACGGCAACGTCGGATCGTGGACGGCCCGCATCCTGGCCAAGCTGGGCGCCAAGCTCGTCGCGGTCATGGACCACACCGGCGGCATCCGCAACGACGCCGGCCTGGACACCGAGCTGCTGGCGGAGCACGTCGCGAAGGCGGGCGGTGTCGCCGGTTACGGCAAGGGTGGAAAGGCGGCCAAGAACGGGGCGACCGCCGTCAGCGCCGAGGAGTTCTACAAGACCCCCGTCGACGTGCTCGTGCCCGCGGCGCTGGAGCAGATGATCAAGGCCGAGCAGGCCAAGTACGTCAATTGCAAGGTGATCGCCGAGGGCGCCAACGCCCCGACCACACCCGCGGGTGACCGCGTGCTCAACGACCGCGGCATCGAGGTCGTGCCCGCCATCCTCGCCAACTCGGGTGGCGTGACGGTCTCGTATTTCGAGTGGGTCCAGAACAAGACGTGCACCAGCTGGGACATCGAGGAAGTCGACCGCAAGCTGAACCAGCACATGGTCTCCGCGGCGCGGCGCACGCTCCTGGCTCGTCAGAAGTACGCCTGCGACATGCGGACCGCGGCGTACATCGCCGCCCTCGAACAGATCGGCAAGGTCTACGCCGTTCGCGGCATCTTCCCCTGATCAGGCGCCGAACATCCCTCTCCCGCACGCACATGGCCCGGAGCAATCCGGGCCTTGCTTTGCGCTCAGGGATACTCCTGGCGCGTCGGCCGCATCATCACATCGTTGATGTGCACGCCGGCGGGTTGACCGACGACAAATCGCACCACCCGTGCCACGTCACGCGGCGCGAGCACCGGAGCGATCGACTCCATGAATTTCCCGAAGCTCTCGGGGTCGTATCCCGCCGCGCCTTGGAATTCGCTGCGGACGATTCCCGGCTCCAGGAGCGTCACCCGCACGCCGCGCGGAGCCATCAATCGGCGGAGCGACTCCGCGAGCATGTGCGCCCCCGCCTTGGCCGAGCCGTACATCGAGCTGAACGGCGAGATGTGTCGCCCGACCGTCGAGCCGAGGACCACGATGTCGCGAGGACGGTCCAACCAATCTGGCGGCGGGCACGGCGGCGCGGCGGG
Source organism: Phycisphaerae bacterium (assembly GCA_016794925.1). GTDB lineage: Bacteria > Planctomycetota > Phycisphaerae > Phycisphaerales > UBA1924 > JAEUIW01. Next base: position 69,472 of record JAEUIW010000001.1, on the reverse strand, counting down.
GACGGGCCCGCCTCGCACGACGGGCACCGGTCCCGCCATCCGCTCCGCTGCCGCACGCATCAGGCGTGCCGCGCCCAGCAGGTTGATCCGGATGACCTGCTCCCATTGCGTGGGATCGGAGTCGTACACGCTGCCGCGCAAACCACGTCCGGCGTTGACGACGACCAGGTCGGCTTCGCGCGGCGAACCTCCCCCACCACTCCCGTTGCCGCCGAAGCGATCACGCGCGGCGTCGAGCATGGCGCGAATCACGTCGTCGTCGGCCGCGTCGCCCGCCACCACCGCGACCCGGCCCGGCCCGCCCAGCTCGCGCGCGAGCGCGTCGAGCCGATCGCGGCGCCGGGCATTGAGCACGAGCATCGCGCCCGCGGCGGAGAGGTCGCGAGCGATCGCCTCGCCGATGCCCGCCGAGGCGCCCGTGACAACCGCGATCCGGGAGGAGAGCTCGCTCATGATCCACGATGGTAATCCGGTCGCGCGCCCCCTCGCTTTGCCACGCCCTGGCCGCCGCGAAAGGAGCGGGCCGATACACTCCCGCCACGTGTTCGGCTCTCACCTCTCCATCGCCGGATCGATGGCCAACGCCCTGCGCGAGGCGGAATCGTTGGGCATGGACACGGTGCAGGTGTTCACCAAGAACCAGCAGCAATGGAAGGTCAAGCCGCTGGAGCGGGCGGCCGTCGATGAGTGGCTCGCCGAGCTGCGCCGCCTGAAGTGGGAGGACCGGACCGTTTCGCACGCGTCGTACCTCATCAACCTCGCCTCGCCCGACGACGTGCTCCGCCGACGGTCAATCGAGTTGATGCGCGAGGAGATCGAGCGTGCCGAGATGCTGAGCATCCCCCTCGTGGTGGTCCACCCCGGGGCGTTCACGACGTCCACGGCCGCGGAGGGCGTTTCGCGCGCGGCGGCGTCGGTCGCGGAGGTCCTTCGTTCCACGCCGCGGTACCGGACCGCGGTCTGCTTGGAGAACACGGCCGGCGGCGGGACCCTGCTCGGCGGCGCGTTCGAGGACCTCGCGGCCATCCGGTCTCGCGCCGTCGAGGCCGGCGGCCAGCCGGACCGGATCGGCTTCTGCTTCGACACCTGCCACGCGCACGCGGCGGGCCACGATATGGGCTCACGAAACGCCGCTGCAGCCACGCTCGAATCGTTCGACGCGGTCTGCGGGCTGAAACGGCTCCGCGTGCTTCATCTGAACGACTCGAAGGCGCCATTCGGAAGCCATGTCGATCGTCACGCGCACATCGGCGAAGGCACCATTGGTCGCGGCGGGTTCGCTGCCGTCGTCAACCATCCGCTCTTTCGAGCGCTCCCCAAGATCCTCGAAACGCCCAAGGAAACCACGCCCAAGGGCACCCCCTGGGATCGCGTCAATCTGCAACGCCTGAAACGTGCGGGCCGGCCGGCGATCCCTCGAAGGCCGCGATGACTCGCGACCGGCACCGGAGCGCGCAATCCCGACCGGCAACGGGTATCCTTCCCACTCGCCGGTTGGGGTCAGGTGGTCCGTTCGAAGCAGATTGATGCAGGCCCCCATCCGTGTCGGACGATGAGCCACAAGCATGCACGAATTTATTCCTGACGTATCCCGAACACGGGGAGCGAGGCTCGGCAGTCTCTCCCGTCCATTGGCTCTCGTGCTGACCCTCTCGGTCGGACTGTCCGGAGCGATGCCCGGCTGCACGGGAAGCGGTTCGCGCGCGCAGGTGGACCGCGAGCCGCCGCCCAAGGCATCCTCCGGACGGAACGGTGCAAAGCAGCTGGACCCGGCGCAAACCTATCTGAACTCGGCCGAACGAGCCCTCCAAGAAGGCAACCGGGACGCGGCGCTGTCGGATCTGGCCCGGGCCATCGAGATCAACCCCCGCCTCACCGAGGCGCACATGGCCGTCGCCGATATCTACCGCCTCGACGGCGACTTCGGCCGCGCGGAGCAGAGCTACAAGAAGGCCGCGGAGATCGAGCCTCGCAATTTCGACGCCCAGTTCTACCACGGCCTGATGCTGCACGTGCTCGATCGGGTGTCCGAGGCGATCCGTGCGTATCTCCGCGCGCTCGCGCTCCGGCCCGATGACTTCCAGGCCAACCTGAATCTGTCGGCCGCGTACTTTCAACTCGACGAGAACGATCAGGCCCTCCCGTATGCGCAGACCGCCGTGCGGCTCAGCCCGCAGAGCGGCCCGGCCCGGATGAACCTCGGCTCCGTCTTTGCTTCGCTCGGTCGCCACCGCGAGGCCGTCAACGAGTTCCAGCAGGCTACCGAACTGATGGACCTCACGCCGGACCTCCTGCTGGCGCTGGCCGAGAGCCTGGGCAAGACCGACCGCTACGCCGAGATGCGCAACACCCTCGAACAGCTCATCAAGTCACAGCCGTCCGCCGCGGCGTACGAACGCCTCGGCTTCGCGCAGTTCAAGCTGAAGGACTTTGCCTCGGCTCAGGCCTCGTTCGAGCGCGCCCTGGAGTTCGACGCCGAGTATTTCCCTGCCATGAACGGCATCGGAGTCTGCCTGCTGAACAAGTGGATCGCCTCGGAAAAATCCGACACGGAATCCCGCGACCGGGCGGTCCGCATGCTCCGCCGCAGCCTCCAGGCGAACCGGCAGCAGCCGCGGATCCTGGAGCTGGTCAGCCGGTACAGTCAGTGACCATGCCCGACCCCCTGCTGCTCGAAGCATTCCCCACGCCCGCCCGCGAACCGCTCGTCATCGAGCACGTCGCGGAGGAGTTCACGTCACTCTGCCCGAAGACCGGGCACCCCGACTACGGCACCATCACGCTCCGGTACCGGCCCGCGCCGCCGGACACGGCCGCCGGTCAGCGCGGGTGCGTCGAGCTCAAGTCGCTCAAGCTCTACTACCAGTCCTTCCGCAACGAGGGCATCTTCTACGAGGCCGTGACCGACCGCATCCGCGCCGACCTCACCGCCCTCATGAGCCCGGTGTGGCTCCAGGTCATCACGAATTGGCGGGGACGCGGCGGGATCCGCTCGGCCGTGCGCGCCGAGTTCGGCTCCGTGCCGGACGAGTTCCGCGCGCGGTGACCGCTCATCAGGCCGCGCGGTTCGATGCGCGATTCGGATCCGGCTCCGCCGCCGGAGCGGCGGCGGGTGAGGGATCGGGCCGTGCCCGCGCCCGCAGACACACCGACACCAGGTCGCGCAAGCACTTGCCGCAATCGGCCACGCTCGGATTCGCCACCAGTTGCGTGAGCGCGTCCTGGGAAAGGACCCCGATCGGTTCAAAGCCCACCGCCGGCGCCGATCCTCTCAGCTGGTAGCACAGCCTCCGGCACAGCTCGGCGTCATTCTCAACGATCGCCTTGTTGAGCCTGCCGACCAGTTCCTTCAGTTCGTCCAGGAAGTCCCCGACAAATCCGAACGACGGGTCATCCGGTTTCAGTGAGCTGTACAGCGCGCCGCCGGCGTTCTCGCCCCCCCCGACCAGCAGGAACTCCGCGATCGCCCGCAGCAGCTTCTCCCGCGAGAGCGGCTTGGGCAGGAAGCCCCCCACCCCGAGCTCCCGCATGCGCTCGCGCGCCCGCGCGTCGAGGCCCGCGGAAATCACGATCACGGGTGTCTGCACCCCGGTGGTCCGAAGGTTCTCGATGAACTCGATCCCGTTCATGCCCGGGAGATCGTAATCCACGATCAGCATGTCGAAGTCCTCGTGGACCCGGGCCAGCGCCGCGCCCGCATCCTCTTCCGCGACAATGTTCAGCCCCGTGTCGCGCAGGTGATGGCGGATGAGTCTGCGGTCCATCGGAGAATCGTCGATGACCAGCAGGTTTCCCGTGAGCTTCGCCGCGTCAACCCCTTCGAGCGTGAAGCACGCCTGCAGCGGATCGAGGTCGATGAACGTGCGGATGTTCAACGCCTTGGCGAACCGGATCCCGACCTCATGGACCTTCCCGCGAAAGTGCCTGCAACGCACCACGCTGGACGTGATCGCGACATCCTTCCCCGTCAGGTCAGGCAGCGTCACCACGCACGGCGTCCCGACGTGAACAAAGGACCCGTGCAGCACCGAGCAGCCGCCGCCCGACAGATTGCGGCACGCCATCAGCAGGTTCACAACCGACCCGCCCGGATGCACCAACTGCACTCGGATCGTCTCGTGCCGGAACGGCCAGCGAAGGAACCCCCGATTGAACGTGGCATTCGGACCTCCGCCGGGGCCGTCCAGCGTGTCGTACAACCGCTCCAGATCCTGACCGCTCGCGCGGATCGTGTTCATCGGGACTTCACCGCCTGCGCGCGCGGCGGACGTGCGTGATGGACTCGGTGTGGTCATTCGGCGCTCCAGAGAACCCCACTCCGGTATCGGCACGCCGCGCGTCGGGAAACGGTCACCCCGAATCGCACCACGATATGCTGGCGCGATTGGCGCACCCCAACGTCCGCAAATCACCCATCCGCGGTTACCGGACCGCATGCACGCTCCGGTCTCTCGCGTCGATCTTGTAACCCGGGCGTTTCCGGAGATTCCAGTTGTTGCACCACCTTGTCATCGGCGCCTGTTTGTCCGCCTCGATCGGCGGTTGGTCCAGTCATGGCCCCGAAAACCCGTTCGACGTTCCACGCGAGCACGCGCGGGAGCTTCGCGTGGTGGTGTGCCTCGACGCCGACACCGGTCTATGCCCTGAATGGGGTGATTCCGGCCCCGGAATGCTCGACCGCGTGCGACCTCCGCATGTACTGAGCGAGTTCCCGAGCAAGGACGCCATCTCGATTCGGTCCTCGGTACTCGGGCCAGCCGCGCGCGGCACGATCGCCGCGGTCGAACCGCTCGCGTGCGTCCGGTTGATCTCGGGAGGCTGGAGCCGAACGGTCGAGATCGGCACGACGCGCGCGCCGGCAGGCCGTGATTCCGCTCCGAGTCGCTTGCTCGCGCGCGCTTCCGCAACTGCCGAATCATGGTTCAACCTCGAACGACGGAGGGCGAGTCCGCTGCTGGCGGCGGTGGGGTACGGCGGCGCATTCGGCGGCGCCTACAGCGACCGGTTGGGCGGACCCGGGGAGTGTTGCGAACTCTCCGCGCCGCTCCGCGAGAGCCCGTTCGTGCTCGACGCGACCACCATCGCGAGTCGCTTCTACTCCCGAGGCTCGGGCGATGGGGCCATCAAACCCGCCAAACGAGCCCTGAGCGAGGAGCGATTCTGGCTGCGGACTCCGAAAGGAGCATCGCCGCGCGACCCCTCGGGGCTGCTCGTGTGGGTCGATGCCGGTCCCCTGGGGCGTCCCCCGCGGGTGTTCGAGCCCGCGCTCGACGAGCTCGGCCTGGTCGCGATCGGCGCGGCCCGGAGCGGGAATGACCGCGACCCGGGCGATCGTGCGCAGCTGGCGCTGGACGCGGTCGCCACCGCGCGCGCCATCCGTCACATCGATCCGCGGCGAGTGTACATCGCCGGGGTTTCGGGCGGGGGCAGGATGGCATCGATCCTGGCGGGCTGCTTTCCGGACGTGTTCACCGGCTGCGCGCCGATTGTCGGGATGGACGCGTTCGTGAACGTGCCGGACGGCGGGCGCGGGATGTGGCCCGCGGCGTACTCCAAGCCGCAGGGACCGCTTCTTGACCAGCTGCGAGCGAATCGATTCGCCGCCATCACCGGCCGTGACGACTTCAACCACGCAAACGTGACGTTGACCGCGGCGTCCATGCAGCGCGAGGGACTCAGCATTCGCGTGTTCGACTACACGGACCTCGGCCACGAGGTGCCTTCGGCCGAGCGAATCGCGGAAGTCCTGCGCTGGGTGGACGAGCCCTGGCGAGCTTCGCGAGCGCGCGAGGTTGCCGCCGCGGACCGTGCGTTGAAGGAATACCTCGACGATCGACCAAGCCCGAACCCGCGCGACGACACGGATCGTCGCGCACTGCGCCACGTGACGGAGGTGGGCCCGTGGACGCCGGCCGCGTGGCGCGCCGTGGAGTTATTGGACACTTCACCCCCACCATCTCCCTCATCGGGCCCGGGCGCGCACACGCCCGGCTGAGCATTTGCTGCAACGGAATCTCGATGGGGCCGATCAGCCGCCGGCGAGCGCGCGAAACGCCGCGATCGCGCGCTCCCGCGCGCGCGCGTGGTCCACGATCGGCGCCGGGTAATCCAATCGGGCCAGGGCGAGCGGCGGAAGCCCGGAGGGATCGTGAATTGCGTTGTCGTCCAGCGCGCGAAGCTCAGGGAGCCATCGACGAATGAACACGCCTTTCGGATCCCACGCGCGGCTCTGCGACACGGGGTTGAACACCCGGAAATACGGCGCGGCATCCGTCCCGGTGCTCGCGGACCACTGCCACCCGCCGTTGTTGCTCGCCAGGTCCCCGTCCACCAGATGCCGCATGAAATGGCGTTCGCCCCATCGCCAGTCGATGAACAGGTCCTTGGTGAGGTACATGGCGGTGATCATGCGCAAGCGATTGTGCATCCACCCGGTGCACGTGAGGGCCCGCATCGCCGCGTCCACGAGCGGAATGCCCGTGCGACCCTGCCTCCAGGCCTCGAACTTGCGCTCGTCATCGCTCCAGCGAATCCCGTCCGTGGCGAGCCTGAACGGCCGGTTCATACTCACCCGAGGAAATGCGATGAGGATGTGGCGATAGAACTCGCGCCAGATGAGCTCGGAAATCCAGGTTATCGGCCCCACGCCTCCGGACTCAAGCCGCCCGTCGTTGGACTCAACCGCGGCGTGCAGGCATTGACGCGCCGAGATGACGCCGGCGGCTAACTGGGGCGAGAGGCGACTGGTCCCGTCGATCGCCGGCTCATTTCGATCGCGTTCGTACCGAACGATGCGGTCGCGGAGGAATGCTCCAAGCTGTCTGCACGCGTGTGCTTCTCCGGCAGGCCAAAGTCCGGGATCTACGGGATCAGACATGCCCGGCGGGGAATCGGGAATGGCGTCGCGCGCGCAGACCATCGCGTGTTGTTTTCTGGGAAGGGGCAGCAACGGGGGGAGGCCGCGTGCTTCAGCGGCTCGAATCCACGCCCGCTTGAAAGGCGTGAACACGGTGTACGGTCGCCCCTGCGCGGTGCGGATGGAATCAGGGGAGAACACGAGGTCGTCGGCGTGGGCATGCGCCGCACGCGACACGCTTGCAAGGAGGTCGGCAACCACCGCGTCACGCTGCCGCTCGTTGACGGGGTACTCCTCGTTGAAGTGGACCTCGTCACAGTCGAACTCGCTTGCGACCCGCACGACCGCACGGCCGACATCTCCGTGCCGCTCGGCCGTACGCACGAGAAGCGGGATGTTTCGTTGCGCGAGTTCGGCCGAAAGGAACGCGAGATTCCTGAGCACGAGCCCGACGCGGCACGGCGCCGTGTCATGCCGGGCCCAGTCCCCCGGAGAGATGACATAGAGCCCGATCACGCCGCGCGTGGCTCGAGCCGCCGCGGCGTGGAGCGCTGTGTTGTCTCGCGCGCGAAGATCGGATCGGAACCAGACGAGCGACCGCACCTTACTCCGTGCCCTTCCGCGCATCACCGATCGACCACTCGAGCACGCCGGCGCTGAACTTCTCTTGCAAGGCGATCCGGAGACGAAGCCCCCTGGTTGTCACCGGCTCGAATCGAACCTCATTGAACCCGTCCTTCTTCACGCCGATCGGTCCGGCTCCGGCCACTGGAGCCCAGTCCCCGGAGTCCGACCTCCATTCGAGCGTCGCGGAATCGGGCACCCGGCACTGACCGACGCCGGAATCATCGAACCAGTAGACGGCGGCGCGATCGATCCGGCGCGGGCGCGCGAACTCGTACGCCACCCATTCGATCCCGCCCTTGTGGGGCCAGAACGTGAACCGTGGGATTGTCTGATCGGCCGAGGAAGCGGGCGCACCGCGATCGAACAACGCGGCCGTGCCGTCACCGTTGCCGATGTACGACGCGGTGGCGGTGATCCCCGCCGCGGGGGCGAGCGGCAGGAACGCGGGTGACTCGGGGATCCAGATCTGCATCGACGCAACGCCGCGGTTGTCCCACATGCAGTACGGGATGAGCGTGAGCGTCGCCGGCGAAGCGGCGGCCCCGGCGGCGTAGAGAGCCACGCCTTCGCGTTCGTCTCGAGAAACGATCGCACCCTCGGCTTCGATCGCGATGAATCGTCCGAGCCTGGGGTCATCCGTCGGCCTGGCCTTGAGCGAGCCCGAAACGGGGAGCAAGGCTGACGCCAGCGTGATGGGCTCCGCATTGTCCTTGTCCTCCATCGTGTACACGATGGGTCCGCGCTGGATGGCCACATGCCCCAGCGAGGCTCGGACCTTGGGGTGCGAATAGACGCGTTCGATGGGCATGTCCAATCGAAGCTCCACGCGGTCGGAGGTGCCCGTGACGGGAACGCGCACGTAGCCGCGCTCGGGCGGGCCCGCCTGGCACGGCGCACCGTTGCGCGCGAGCGTGAATCCGCGACACCAGCCGGGAATGCGAACGAACAACTCTCGCGGAGCCGGCGTGTCCGACGTGATGGTCAGCCGCACCCGTCCGTCCCATGGATAGTCCGTCTCCTGCGTGACCCGGACCTTGCCCGAGGCGAGCGGGAGCGATGCGGCCCCGGGCACGTACAGGTTGACGTACGCCTGATCCCCACGCACGGCGTAGGCGTACCCGCCGATCGATGCGAGGAAGCGCAAGACGTTGGGCGGGCAGCAGGCACACGGGAACCAATCGCGGCGCGTGTGGCCGCCCCCCGCCTTGGCCGCCAGCGGGTTCACATAGTTGAACTTCCGACCATCGAGCGAGACGCCCGCGAGCACGCTGTTGTACAAACCCCGTTCGAACACGTCCATGTACGACGCGTCGGCGTGCAGGAGGCTCATGCGATGAGCCCAGAAGGCGAGCGCGATCGAGGCGCAGGTTTCCTGGTACGCGGAATATGTCGGGATGTCGAAGGGCTCGGTGAAACCCTCGTTGTGCGCGCTGGGACCGATTCCGCCGGTGATGAAGATCCTGGTATCAAAGACGTCACGCCAGAGCGCATCCAGGGCCAAGCGGTACCCTTCGTCCCCGGTCATCGCGGCCAGGTCGGTCACGGCGGAGTAGAAGTACGCCGCGCGAACCGCGTGACCGACGGCCTGGGTCTGGTCGCGCACCGGCGCGTGGTCCTGGTTGTATTCGCCCCAGGGTCCGTCCACGGAGCCGTCGAGGCCACGGTGGGATCGCCCGCGTTGCTCGACCAGGAATGTCGCGAGCCGGGCATAGCGATCCTCCGCGGTCACGCGCCACAGCTTGACGAGCGCGAGTTCGAGTTCCTGGTGCCCCGGGGGGGCCGTGAATTTCCCCTCGCCGTACAAACCGTCGAGAAAATCCGCGGCCCGGATGCCGACATCAAGGAACGTCCGCTTGCCGGTAACCTCGAAATGGGCCACCGCCGCCTCGATCAGGTGTCCCATGCAGTACGTTTCGTGATCGTGCTCCTCGCGCGTGAACCGCTTGGGCATTCCGGCCTTCAACGCGTAGTACGTGTTGATGTAGCCGTCCGGCGCCTGCGCGGCGGCCACGCGGGCCACGAGCGCATCCAGGCGAGCTTCGAGCGCGGCCCGCTTGGGGGGGTCCGATTCGGTCGCGAGCACGTACGCCCATCCCTCCATCACCTTGTACACGTCGGAGTCGTTGAACAGCAGGCCCTCGAACTCGCCGGCCTCCTTCCCGGCGGCACGATCGAAATTCCGCAATCGACCGGTGATCTCGCACTGGTGCAGGTTCGCTTCGAGCGTCCCCTCACGTACGGCGGCCAGACGCGGCCCCCAGAATGGTCCCTCCACGCCAACCCGTGCGAACGGCACGGGCCGGAGCGGTTCCGGCGGGTTGTTGAAGGTCGTGGGCAGAACACCGGCCACGCCCGCGAGCAGGAGAGCGATTGAAGCGTTGAGCATCGACATTTCTATCTCCGATCGTGCGAGCGGAACTCGTTCGTCGCCCGGATTGATTCGGACGGGAGCCACCCGCGCCGATGGGACTCTACCGCAAGCGGGACAGGTGCTACAGCCGGGCAAGGCGATCCGCGAGCGGCCGGCCATCGTGCGCCCTGCCGCAGAGATGGACGCGGATCCCGAGGGCGTTCGCCATGGCGGCCTTGGCGCTGAGGGCGCGATCGGCGGACTTCTCGTCGGGCGCGTAGACAACCTGCACGTGATTGGCGCGGTGCCGGGCCATCATCTGGTCGCGCGAAACGCCGTACGTCACGGCGTGCATGATCGGCCATTGGCTCGTCGTCGCGCTCCAGCGGCGCTCGGTCTCCTCGCGGGGCAGCGAGATCGCACGGCCGCGGCCCAGGTCCATGTGGAGACGATCGTGCTCAACGAAGATGCGCGACCAGACGATCGCGCCGGGGCGACTCACGCCCTTGATCGTGCCCCCGCCGAGGCGAAAGTACATGGGCGGCTGGCGTTCGCTGGATGCGCCGGAATACCCGCCCTCCAAATGGCTCGGCGGGACCGCGCCGGAAATCTCGAAAACCCAAACGAACGCGTCCGTGGTTCCGGATCGGTCGATGTCGCCCCAGCGCAGGTCGTGCAGCGTGTTGTCCGGCGGCAAGCCCATGGCGGTCCAGACGCGGTCGGTGATGAGCCCGTCCAACCCGGCACACTCGTCCACCTCGTTGAAGTGCGTGATGGGACGGCCCTCGCGGATCGGCGCGCCGTCGGCTCCTCGAACGGGCGGCCGGTCGGAACAATTCAGCAGTCCCTCGCACAGGTCGCTGGCCGGGCAGAGGTCCTTCAGCCCCTGCTGGTATTGAATCCCGACGGCGTCGCAGCCGAATTCCTCGGCGATTCGGCACGCGGCGATGTACATCTTGCACTGCTCCAGGATCTGCCGGTCGGTGAGGTCCGTCTCCTCGTTCGGCCCGGTCCGGAACGCCATTCCTCGTGCATCGAGCCAGCCGCGCACGGCGTGCGCGTCCGCGTCCGGCACGCGCGTCATGGCGTAATAGAGAGCCGATTGACTCAGCCGCTCCTTGAACACCCCGGCCGAATGGAGGAGGTGATCGGGGATGATCGCGTTGAACATCCCCATGCATCCCTCATCGAACACTCCCATGATCGCGGGCCGGCGGCGGAGGGAAGCGGCGAGCGCCTCGCCCAGCGCACGCTCGCGGGCGGGGAGCTTCTTCGGCTCGAGACGCTCGACGTGCGAGAGATCGTGCTTGATCTTCCCTTTCTCGCACCACTGGCGCAGCTTCTTGCGGAACGCGGGCTGCGAAAAATCCTCGCCCCACAGCAGCGAGCACGCGACGTCCGCCTTGGTCAATGATCCGCGCAGGTTGAGCGCCCCCACCAATCCCGGCCACTGACCGGACCAGTTTGCCAGCACCAGGATCGGCCCTCGGTGGCGCTGCAGGCCGATCAGCACGTGATGCGAATACTGCCATGCTGCCTCGGCGACTACGAGTGGCGCCTCGGGATGAATGTGCTCGAAGACGTCTCTCCCCTGCTTCTGGGACGAGATAAACCCGTGCGCCGACTGGCCGCCGTCAAGACGACACGAGTCGGAACGTGCGAGCGTCCACCCCAGGTCATCAAACGCGACTCGGGCGTCGCTTTCCAACGCCTGCTGGGCGGGCCAGCACGCGAGATTGGCGGATTGACGCAGGTCACCGGACGCGAGCTGGACCGCCGTCCGCCGTGCAGGCTTGGCCAGGATGGGCAGCGCGGGGATGCTGTACCGAGGCATGGGATTCTCCGGGGTGGCGCCGTAACGGAGAGTGTACGGCCGTCGGAAATCGAGGCCGTGGGATGAACGTCGAATCGCCGAAGCACCACCGTACTCCGCATCAACGCGCGGGAGCCTCGCGTCGCCCGATCGCCCCCGCCGCACGGGACGCCGACTCGGGACGGGCCGTGGCCTGGGCCATGCGGCGATAGACGTGGTACATGCGCTCGTAGACCGGCACCCAATCGGGCACGGGGTCAACCGCCACCGGAGCGGGGAGCACGCTCGTCTCGCCCGCCATCGAACGCACCGCGGAAACAGGATCCGCGAATCCTCCCCGGTCCGCCCCCGCCGCGAGAGCGCCGAGAATCGCCGCGCCCAACGCCGGACCGTGCGGCGCCTGGTGCGCGTACACCCGCTCGCCGAGCGCCGACGCGACGATGCGCAGAAAGAGCGGGCTTCGACGCGCGATGCCGCCCGTCGCGATGAAGCGTTCGACTGGCACGCCGCCCCACGCGCCCCCCCCACCGGTTCGGAGCGTCTCCACGATCCAGCGCAAGCCGAACGCCGCGCCCTCCATCGCGGCGCGATAGAAATGGCCCGGCGTATGACTCAGGCGTAAGCCGATGAACCCGCCGGAGACACTCGAGTCCATCAAGGGCGTCCGGCACCCCGCGAACCAGTCCATGCAGATGATGCCGTCGGAACCCGCATCGATTCGCTCGGCGGCCGCTTCGAGCTTCTCGAATGAATCCTGCCCGGTCAAGACTCTCACAAATTCGAACGAGTCGCCGACCGCCGCCTGGCCGGTCTCGTACGCGTACAGGCCGGGCAGGATGCCGTCCTGCACGACCCCCGCGATCCCCGGAATATCGTGCCCCTTCTCGGACAGGAGCATGTGGCACGCGCTGGTCCCGAGCACCATCACCAGTGTTCCGGGCTGGGCCACACCCGCGCCCGGCACGCCGGCGTGAGCATCGATGATGGCCGCGCTCACCGCGACGCCCGGATGCAGGCCCAGTTTCTCGGCCATGGCCGAACTGAGCGTTCCCGCCAATCGCCCGGGCGGAACAAACCGCCCCGGCAGTTTCTTTTTCCGGACGGCGCCGAGCGCCGGATGAACATGCCCGAGATAGTCCTCCGCGGGGAAGCCGGTCTTTGGCGACCACTGCGCCTTGTACCCGGCCTGGCAGGTTGAGCGCGGAATCGACGCCGAGTCGATCTGGCCGCCCGCGCCGGGCGACCCCACGAGGTGCCAGACAAACCAGTCGCCCGCCTCAATCCAAACCTCCGCGGCGTCGGCAACCTCGGGATCAGCCTCGATGACTTCGAGGATCTTCGGGAAAAACCACTCCAGTCCCACCGAGCCCCCGTAGCGCTCCAGCCAAGGCTCACCGAGGTCCGCGGCGGCCTCCGTCAGTCGGCGGGCCTGGTCCGCCGCGCCGTGGTGCTTCCACAGCTTCGGCCATGCGTGGGGATGCGGGGCGAGCTTCGAGAGGGCGCCATCCAAGGAAGAAAGGCACAATGGAAGGCCGTGCGTGGTGCAAGGCAGGACCGTGCAGCTCGTAAAATCGACCCCCAGGCCTACCACCCGCGCGGGGTCGAGCCCGGCTCCGCATACCGCCGCTCGGCACGCGACCGACGCGGCCCGCAGCCAATCACCCGGATGCTGAAGCGCCGAGCGATCGGGCAACTCGACGCGAAACAACTTGCTAGCGGTTTCCGTGCCGGGCACGATCTGGCCGTGGGCGTACTCGCTCTCGGCGGTCGCCACCGTTCGGCCTGATCGATCGCACACCACCGCTCGGACCGACTCGGTCCCGAAATCCAAGCCCACGAACAGCGATTCTGACTTCATGCGCTCACCATAGCAACGGCGCGGTGCGGTTCACCACTCCCAACGAATGATCGCCGTGCCGATGCCGTCGGCCGTAAGGACCAGCTCCCGGGGGAACACGGCCGACCATCGACCGTCGGGGAACGCCCCCTCCTGTTTCCGGACCGGTATCGGATCCCGGTGTTCTCCCATGACCAACGTTGCTCGAGGCATGACCGCGCCAGGAGGAAGTACGGTCACGAATTCACGCACCCTGAGGCGTCCCCAATCGAGGCGAATCTCGCTTTCCTGCCGGACACCGTCAACGCGCCGCTGCTTCAGTACACCCCAACCCTCGGACGCCGCGAAGAAGGACGCGAAATCATCCGGCGTCATCCGTGGGGCCAATCCGAGGATGCCCGCCGGCCCGTCGTGCACGAACCCGCTCAGGGCTTGAAGCACGCCGTAACTTGCCATCGCGCGCGCGTAATGGTCACCGCATTCGACTTCGTTCCAAGGATTGTGCATCGCGCCGTCGTATCGCTCGTCAACGGCTTTGACGATGGCGAGACCCTCGTCCAGCATTCCCTCCCAGACAAACCCGGCCGCGACCTGATATTCACAACCTGTCCACACTTCATCCCGATATCGAACCGGATCCTCGGCGCGGCCGCCCTTGGGCCAGGTACACACGAACAGCCCGCCCTCTCGATCCCGTGCGAAGTAGCGTTCGGGGGGATAGGCGCCGTTGTACGCCCCGACCGCGGGGGCCCAGTTGTACCGGAACACGCTCGCGTACGCGCGGCGCACGGCCCCTTCGTCGTACACAGAACCCAGATCGAGCGTCCGCGACCAATTCTGTCCGAACAACTGATCGGAGAGGCATCCTTCCTCGTATTGCCACTGGCGCGGCCCTCCCGGCGGCACGCGCTGCGTGAAGTACTCTCCATTGAACAGATTCGCCTCTGTCCACCTCCGGCCGGATTCAAACAAGCTCCGGTATCTCCCCGCGGCCTCGGCGTCGTCCATCAATTTCGCCATGCGTTCGCCGGCGAGCAGGGCCGCGAGGTAGAGCGAGCCAACGTACGTGTTCGGACCCTCGAAGTTGATGTCGTATGTGTTGTGCTGGGTCGCGTGGATCACCCCGTCCGGACCGGAACCGGTTGGCAGGTGCTCGATCGACTCGGGGGGGCGAGTGTCCGCGCGTCCCCTCGGGGCCGAGGTGGCCGCCCCGAGCGCATCGATCCGGATCTGATACTCGAGCGCCATCTTGATTCGCGGCCAGTGCGCGCGAAGGAAAGATCCGTCCGCCGAACAGAGGTGCTCTCGGTACATCTTCAGCACCGTGCCGGACTGGCCGTCGGCTGCATACTCGAACCCACCGCTCACTTCACCGCGGAATGAAACTCGGCCGGTTCGTTCATCGAACGCGGATCCAAGGTCCTGCATGGTTCGCGTCGAACGCGCGAGGTCCGGGAACAGGCGCGCCTCCGCGTGCGCGTAATTCCAAACGTGGGTGCAGGTGCCGTGGCAGCATCCCGCTCCTTCCCAGGCCCAGAACCGGCCGTTCTTCCACCACTGGCAGGTGGCGCTGGCGAGGATCGACACGGGCATGAAGAGGCGCTGCACCAGCCAATGCGGCAGCGTGGTGTGGTCGTAGCACGCGGCGCGGAACCGTTCGGTCTGGGACCACAGCCGGGCGTCGTCCGCCGCGACGTGCCGGATCACTTCCCACGCATCGGCAAACCGATTGGAGTACATCCTGCCCTGCCCGTTGTACAGGTTGTGGAAGCACCAGCCCAGGATGAAGACAACTTCGATGGAGGTTCCGGGGAGCAATTCCACGTCGATGCCGGCGAGCGCAACGGGCGTCGAGCTCGGCACCGATTCGGCCATCGGTCTGTCCCCGAATCGATCGGGGGTGTCGTCGCTCCCGGTCCAGTCAGCTCGCGCCCAACCGCCGGCGCCGAGCACCGCGATCGCCATGGTCCCGTCCGTGGGCGAATCGGGACGGGGTCTGCGGAGTGACTCCGGGATCGCGTCGCTCAGGCGCAGCGCATCAACGTTGACGTGCCCCCATTCCGCGGTCGCGGCGTCCACAATCTGGACCCGTGCGCGGCGCCCTTGGAACTGGGACAGGTCCCACATACGCGGCTCGAGCAATTCCGAATTCCGGCCCGTGGCCGTACGCACGATCTGACCATCGACGATCAGGTTGACGCAGGTCTTTCCGGCGTGTGCGCCGCCACCGATGCGGAACTGCAGGTATCGGCGGTCGATCACGAATTCCGGACTGGTCGCGGTGCCGGTGAATCGATCCCCCGCGACCGTTCCGTTGCCGCCGCGGAATGTGTTGACAAGCCCACGGCCGACAAAGCCTTTCACAGTCTGTTGGTCGGGCTCGGTGCCGCGCGAGGGGCGCGGCCCGAACGCCTCACCTTCAACGGTCCATCCCTCGAAGTCGTCCCCTTCAAAGTCCGCCAGCACGCGATCCGGGCGATCCGAAGCATCTTGGTTACGGGGCGTCGCGCCGTGGAGCACACCGGCCAGGCCGGGCTCCGTCCGGCGCGTTGACATGCGCGTGACGGGCGCAAGGTCCGCCCCCTCGTCCGGTTCGACACCGTTCTGCAGCCAGCCGCACAGACGGACCTTCAATCGCCGCGCGGTCGGGTTCCGAAGCGTCCAACGAAAGACGGTTGCGGGAATCGACGAATCGGCCGAGCTCAAGGGACAGAAGGGCGAGTACGCCCTGAGCGTCGCCTCAACGGGCGGCAGCGCGGCCGCGGATCCCGCGTAGCGAACCTCCGCGACCGGGTACTCGCCGATGAACTCGATGCGGTCGTAGTCACCACCGTACTCAACGTCCGCGAGCACGGCCTGCGTGCGTGCGCCATCGGGATCCTCAACGCGGAGGGCAAAGCCCTGCTCCAATGTGCGTCCCGGACGTTGCGTGCGATAGCTGGATGAGCCGTACCCCGTGTCACGATGGCGACCGTCAACCTGCCACTCGCCGAGCGTCCCGTCACCCAACAGGTACACCTGACCGGCGCACACCCCGCCGATCGGCATCCCGATCGTCAATCTGGCACGACCGCGATAGGCCCGGCGTGAGCCTCTCGCCTTGAGCGCAGCCAGCAGCGCGGGAGTGAGACCCTTGTCGGCCGGAATCAGGCCTGTCGAGGTCGGCGGCCCGATCTCGGCGTTGAGAACGGGGAGCCCGAGACCAAGCAGACCCGCTCCGCCCAACCCACCGGCGCCGGCCCGCAAGAATTCGCGTCTGTCCATCCGATGAGCGTACCGGATGACGCGGCATCCGTCACGCGGGATCCGGTTCACACAGGATCGCTCGGAGCGCCCGCAACTCGTCGCGTGCGGCGCCCGGAAACAGCGCGGAGCGACTCGCCGTTGGTTCGTCGCCCAAGCCGGCCCCGGCCGACGCGGCGGCGCGCGAGAGAATGAGATCGCGGATGTCCGCCGCACAATCCAAGCCGGTGAGCACACCGCGATGGCCGATCGCTCGGTGCCGATGACGCCCCTCCTCACCATGCGCGCCGGTTCCTCCTCCCGCTCCCCCGCCGGCGGTCGTTACCACCACATCCGCGATGCCGAAGAACCGCTGCAGCGGTCCGCTGCTGATCTCGACGCTCTGGATATTCTCAAAGGTGATCGTGACCTCCTCCACCGTCCAGATTCCCGCGCGGATACGCAGACTTCGATCCGTCATGACGTACCAGGTGGTGTCGTAGCGCAGATGCACCGCGATGTACGCCACGATGTCCGGCACCACCGCAACGAGCGATGCGGGAATCGCGAGATAGACTCCCGCGGTCGGCGACGCGACGCACACCGCGGCCCACAGGCCGAGAATCCCCAGGTCAATCAAGATGGCCACGACCCAGAAGCACAAACGGAGATAACGGAGGTACCCCGGCGCCGGCCTGAACGCGGTCACGGAACCCGAGTCGCCGGCACAGGGGAGGCTGGGCGGATCAGCGGGGACACGGAACAGCCGAACGAGCACGCCCCAGACGCCACGGTACATCCACGCCGCGGCTCGCTCGGTCGCGCGGGTCATCCTCGGGCCTCCCGCTCGATGCGGTCCACCCGCGCGGAGAGGCGCGCAACACCGAGCCGTATGTCCCGCAGCAATTCCACGACTTCATCACCGCCCGACCCGGGAGCTTCCCGACCACCAGCCGGAGATCCGACGGGCGCGACGCCGTGATCCTCACGCGCGCCGCGCATCCTCGTGTAAAGGAAATCACGCAGGGCATCGAACTCGGTCACCCCATCAACGGAGAGTTCCGGCTTGGAACTCCCGGACGCCGTCTGCACGCTGACCGTGGCGAGATTCATCCACCTCTGCACGATATTCCTCGAAACATGAATGTCCTGGATGCGCCGATAGGTGAGATAGGTCTCGTGCCTGAAGAGGTACCCCCAGCTCAACGCCACACCCTCGTCGTCAAAGCGGTAGCGGAGGGTCGCGTACTTGATCCACAACGGAATGAACACCAGCGGCGCGAGCACCAGCCCGGCCAGCGAGCAGATCAAGTAGTACGTCAACAGCGACGGGGCCGGACGCTCGATCGTCCGCGGATCGAATGCCGTTCTCGCGCCGAATGGCTGTGTCGAGGATCCCGCATGCTGCTGGGGCATCGTGCCTCCCATCCCCCCGTCGTCACGCCGCATCGGACGCGTGGTCCGCGCGAAGGCCATTCGAACCCCCCGACTCGATCGCCTTGGCATTCCTGGTTCGCCGGGTTCGCGCCCCGCACGGGCCCCGCGTGCGCAGCGCCCGGACAAGGTATGCTCTCGACCTACGGAGTATGCCATGTTCCACTTCCTCTTGCTCGCGGCAGCCGTCTCCGCACCGTCCGACCCGCCCGCGGTGAACCTCGATTCACTGTTGCGCGAGATGACCGACCCGGCCGCGCTCGCTCGTTTTCCGTCTCCGGCGTACACCTGCGCCCAATCGAGCAGTTATGACCGAGCCTCGACCAAACCGGGCGTTGTTGACCAGGAGGGCCTCGACACCTGGTTCGCCAACGGCGATTACAACCAGTTCCTTCGGGTCGAGGAGACCGAAGGGCGGCGCGAATGGGTGCTACTCGATGCCGCCGGCCCTGGGGCGGTGGTGCGGCTGTGGTCCGCGAATCCGCCGCGCGACGCGATACTCAGGTTCTATCTCGACGGCGCCGGAACGCCCGCCTGGCAGGGCTCGTTCCAGTCCCTCACCAGCGGCGCCGGGCCGATCGCGAAGCCACTTTCGGAAGAATGCTCACGCGGTTGGAACATGTACCTGCCGATCCCGTATGCAAGCCGTTGCAGGATCACCAGCGACCGGGATGGATTCTACTACCAGGTGAACTACCGGACTTACGCATCGGGGACGCGCGTCGAGTCGTTCTCGATCGAAGCGTTGTCCGCCGCGAGCGGGACGCTGGCGAACGTGCAGCGCTCGCTTGCCGATTTCCGTCCGCAGACGGAACCGCTCGCCGCGCCCGCGGATGTTCCGCCCGGGGGCTCGACATCGTTCGACATCGACGCGAGCAAGGCCTCGCAAGCGATCACCGAGCTCACGGTGAGAATCGGGGCACGGGACAATGAACGGGCGTTGCGTTCAACGGTGCTCGTCGCGGACGTCGATGGGGAGCAGACCATCTGGTGCCCCCTGGGCGATTTTTTCGGCTGCGGCGTCGGGCTCAATCCATTTCAGGACTGGTACCGGTCCGTCTCCCCGGACGGCGTGCTCACGGCCCGTTTCGTCATGCCCGTTCGCTCCTCGGCCCGGCTGTCGCTGCTCAACCTCGGGGCCGAATCCGTCCGTGCCGGGCTTCACGTGAAGACGCGGCCGTGGGCGTGGGACGATCGCTCGATGCACTTCCACGCGCGGTGGCGGTCCACGTACCCGCTGCACGCCTACGGCGGGCGCGGCACCGAGGATTGGAACTACGTCGCCGTGAAGGGACGCGGTGTGTATGTCGGCGACAGCCTCGCGGTCATGAACCCGGTCCCCGAATGGTGGGGCGAGGGTGATGAGAAGATCTACGTCGATGGCGAGACTTTCCCGTCCCACTTCGGCACCGGCACCGAGGACTACTACGGCTACGCGTGGTGCTGGCCGGTGCGGTTCCAGCACCCGTTCCACGCCCAGACGCGCGTCGACGGGGACGGCCGGAACAACTGGGGGCACACCACCGTCACCCGCGTCCGCTCCCTCGACGCGATCCCGTTCACCTCGTCGCTGCGCTTCGATATGGAACTCTGGCACTGGCGAGAGTGTGAGGTTGCGTACGCGGCCACGACGTATTTTTACGCCGCGCCCGGCGCGTCCCACAACCGGCCCCCGCAACCCGAGAGCGCCGCTCTGCCGCCGCCCCAGCCGCGGCCACAGCCTCCTGTGTTCCGCATCCCAGGCGCAATCGAGTGCGAGGACATGGAGATCGCGGGCATGTCGGCCGGAGCCGTTCTGCAGAGCCAGGACCTCGGCTCGTTCGGCCCCAAGGGATGGAGCAACGCCCGCCAACTCTGGGTCAAGCCCACCGCCGATGGGCAGTGGGTCGATCTGATCATCCCGACCGGTCCTTCGCCCGACCCGATCGAAGTCACACTGCACGCAACGAAGTCGTGGGATTACGGCATCGTGCAGTTCTCGATCGATGGCCGGCCCGCCGGCCAACCCGTGGACCTGTACTCGGGGGCACGGGGCAAAGCGGTTCCTTCTGGCCCGATCTCGCTCGGGACGTTTTCTCCCATGAACGGCCGTCTGGTCCTTCGGACCGAGGTGGTGGGCGGGAATCCGGCCTCCGAGGGCTCGCGCACATTTTTCGGACTGGACTGCGTCACCCTCTCTGCCGCGCGGCCGGAGAAATGATGAGCCCGGACCGCGGGCGAACACCGCTCGAACGTTGGTTCCTGCCCGATCGCTCGGTCTGGCGCGCGATCGGTGCCCTGGTCTCGGTGCTCGTGCTGGGTTGCCTGTGGAACGCGGACGGCGCGTTCTTCGCCCTCGGCACCCACCTGGACGCGTTGTGGTTCATCGCCCCCTTCGGAATCCTGGCGTGCGGTCTCACCGTCGTCATTATCTCGGGCGGCATCGACCTGTCGGTCGGATCGCTGGTGGCGCTGAGCGGTGTGGTTTTCTATCTGTTGCTGGCACGTCACGAGGTCCCAGGCCCGATCGCCGCCGCGACAGCCATCGGAATCGCCTCGGTCTGCGGAGTGACGTCCGGGCTGCTCGTGGGGTTCGCCCGCGTGCCGCCGTTCATCGCCACACTGGGCATGATGGCGTTCGCCCGGGGGCTCGCCAAGTCGCCGTGGACCTCGGACAACGTCAAGATCACGCAGTACCCGGACCCGTCGTTCGTCGCCATGCTGAACGCCCGGATCCCGCCGCTCGGCACGCCGCTGATCGTTCCGGTGTTCGCGGTCGCGGCCGCGTGCACCTGGTTTTTTCTTCGCCGCCTCGTGTCGGGCACGCGCACCTACGCAATCGGCGACAATGAGCGGGCCGCCGTGTGCGCCGGCGTGCCCGTCCGTCGCGTCAAGCTGCTGGCGTATTCGATCGGCGGCCTGATGGCCGGCCTGGCGGGCGTGTTCTTCGCCGCCCTCGAGCGGCAGGGCAACCCCGACGGGGGGACGGGATACGAGCTGACCGCGATCGCCATCGTCGTGGTCGGAGGGACATCGCTCGCGGGCGGATCGGGGGGCGCCTCGCTCACCGTCCTGGGAACGCTCACCATCGGTTACATCCGTAAGATCCTGGATATCAACGCCGTCGAGACCTCGACCCAGAACATGATCTTCGGTGCCATCGTGGTCGGGGCGGCGTTGATGCAGTCCGTCCGGCCGTCGCGGCGCTAGACCGAATGCGCCAGACGCCGAAAGAAGGAGAGTTCCGATGACCCCGACACGCCGGGCCAACGCCGCTACATTCGTGCTCCTGGTGGTGATCCTCGTAGTTCTCGCGGGATTCGCGGTTTCCGCCTACGCCCTTCTTCGGGCCACTCGGGAACGCGCGTCCGCCGAAGCGGCACGAGCGGCCGCCCAGCAGGCCCAGGTGCAGGCCAGGGTTGCCGAGTCGATGGCCGCGCTCGAAGCCGAACGCCTACGAGAGGGAGCCACGGCGAACACGCCGGCCGCGTCGACCGCGGAGGCGTCCGCGATCCGAATCGGGTACTCGCAGTGCAACCGCGGCGAGCCGTGGCGCGAGCAGATGGACAAGGACATCAAGGCTCACGCGGCGAAGCACCCAGAGATCCAGCTCATCGCCAAGGACGCTCAGAACGAGGCGCTCCGCCAGATTGCCCAAGTCAAGGAGTTCGTTTCCGGAAAGGTGGACACCCTCATCATCTCCCCGAAGGACACGTCGCTGACGGCGGCGGTGGCCGAGGCATTCGAATCGGGCATCCCCGTGATCGTGCTCGACCGCGCCGTGGAGGGTGAGAAGTACACATGCTTCATCGGCGCCGACAATCGCCTCATCGGCGCCGAAGTCGGCAAGTGGGTCGTGAAGACGCTCAACGGCACGGGGAACGTCGTTGAACTCAAGGGCCTCGCCTCGACGATCCCATCGAGGGACCGCTCCGAGCCCTTCCACGACGCCCTGAAGAGCACCGGCATCAAGGTCCTGTACGAGGCGGACATGGAGTGGCTCAGCGATCGTGCCCGAGAGAAGATGCAGGCCGCTCTTTCACGGAACCCGCAGAAGGGCTCCATACAGCTCGTGTACGGCGCCAACGACCCGGCGGCCATCGCCGCGTACAACGCCGCCAAGGACGCGGGGCGTGAGAACGAGATCATCTTTGTCGGCGTCGATGCGCTCCCGCACGAGGGCGTGGAAATGGTGCGCCGGGGCGTGCTGGCCGCCACCTTCGAGTACCCCAACGGGGCCGACCTCGCCATCGAGACCGCTTTGCGGCTCAAGAAAGGCGAAGCCGTGCCGAAGAAAATCACGCTCGGCACGCGCCTGTTCACACGAGAAAACGTGGATCAAGGCGGAACCCCCATCCCCGCCAAGCCATAATCGATCCCGCACGACCGGGGATTTGAAATCGGAAAAGGTGCGTACTCAGTTCTGGCCGGTGTTGATCTCGCTGCCGCCGTAGTCCAGGCCTTTGAGGCCCCCGCGCGTCCAGCGGTAGTAGCCGGTAACAGTGTCATACGCAGCACCGCTCTTCGTCGGAGGCTCAAAGCCCAAGATGGACGGGCGGTACTTGAAATAGGTTGGCAGGCTGCTTGAAGGGTTGTTCGGCCGGAACCCTTTGTTCGCGTCCCCGGTGCGGTTGGACCGCGACGAACCGTCGAAGAACAGCATGGGTACCACCGCCTCGGGGTACGCAAAGTACAAATGCCGTTTGCCCTCGTGCCGTGAAAAATAGTCGAACATGTGCACTTTGCTGCTCGGCAATGTCACTTCGTTCATCCGTCGGTTGCCAAGCAGACTCACGCCCGGAGGACCGGCCGCGGCGAAGAACAAATTGTGATCCTCGGTGTACTGCGTCACCGTGGAATAGTCCGCCCCGCGCGTGTCCGGTGACCACGTGGCGGGCACGATCTGGTAGGACGCGCTGAACCCCCACATCTTGCCGTAGGCGGTGCTGTAGTTGTTCGGCTGCGGATTCGCGAGGTTTCTTGGATTCTCCTGCCATCCGAGCAGAATTCTGTCTTCGGGACAGGCCGCCAGCGGATCCGGAAGCGTGTTGGACAGGTAGCTGTTCAGCACCAGATGCGTGTAGTGCCGATGCACGTACTTGTCCGTGAACTCGGGAAAATCGGTGTAACTGCTCTTGCGCCGGATCGTGTCAACGGCCTGATGCGCCGCAGCGCCCACCTCGTCCCCCGCGTTGTTCAGGTCATTCCATTGGCTGTAGTTCTTCCCCGGCCGCCAGGTGTACGACGCCAGCAGATTCTGAAAATCCACGGCGTAGGAAGCGTGCGCGACCCCGAACTGTTTCATGTTGGAAAGACACTTGCTGACGCGCGCCGCCGTGCGCGATTTTGTGATCGCCGGCAGGAGTATCGACACCAGCAGCGCCACGATGGCGATCACCACCAAGAGCTCGATCAGCGTAAAGCCCGCGCGACGCTTCCCAGACCGGGGGGTCCCGTATGACATGCGCAGTTTCCTTTGAATTCAACGAATCTCGAGCAACCCACGCTGCGCATCAGAACGAGCGCAGCCCAGGCCGACTTCTCGGCTTGGTCCCAATATACCTTTATTCTGAGGATGCCGCAACGGAATCGCCGCACGAATCGCCGTTCCAGCAGATTATACCCTTATTTGGGGTGTTAACCGCGAAGAACGGCCTTTTATCCCCGATTCGCGGGGATAATGAGGGCGGCACAATCGACCCATCTAATTCCGGGGGTAATCGTGCGGCCTACGCCGCTCGAGTCGGCGAGCTAGAAACGCCCGTAGCGATCCTGACGGCCGTTCGTCGTTGGACCTCCCGGAGGCGGAATGGGAGTCGCCCTGGGCCGTCCAGAAGCAGCGGTACTGGTTGTCTGCGTTGCACCGCCGATCATCGTGTCAGGCGTGGCGAGACGGAGCGGTTGCGCCCGGCCACCTCCGACCGTGGACGAAAACGACGGTGGCGTTGGGCCGCTTGCGGACGGTGCGGGAGCCTTGGCCGCCGCAGCCACTGTCCCGGGTGTCGCACCGCTCTGCAGACGGCGTTCCCGCGCCTGGTCGATGTTGGTCTCGAGTTTGCGGAGGATGTTCTTGACCTGATCGAACGAGCGTGCCTGTGTCATTTCTGGTCTCCGAACGAATACCGTGACCGCGGCTCGTATCGACCCGCATCTGGACAAACTTCTCGCGGAAGTGGTTCCGCTAGCATGAGGGCAGCCGCGTCCTGACGGCTGTGCGGGTTGTCGCGGGCCGCGCGCGTGAGGATCCGGTCCGACCCGCGTGAACGACCCAGACGTCACGATCGCGCCGGGTCACCCACCCTTCCCTTGCGCCACCTCGCCCCAATCCATGCCTCACCTGTTGCTCACCAACATCAGCAAGACCTACCCGGACGGCACCGCCGCGGCGAGGGACATCAACCTCAGCGTGGAGAAGGGGGAACTGGTGGTGCTGGTCGGCCCTTCGGGGTGCGGCAAGTCCACCACGCTGCGGATCATCGCGGGGCTGGAGGAACAGAGCACCGGGGACGTCTGGATCGCTGGGCGGCAGGTCAATCGTGTCGAACCGAAAGACCGCAACATCGCGATGGTGTTCCAGAACTACGCGCTGTACCCGCACATGACGGTGCGGAAGAACATGGCGTTCGCGCTCAAGATGCGGGGCGTGGGCCGCGAGGAGATCGAGCGCCGCGTGGCGGAGGCGGCCCGAATCCTGGACCTCGCCTCCGTGATGGACAAGCGCCCCGCTGAATTGTCTGGGGGCCAGCGGCAGCGCGTCGCGGTCGGTCGTGCGATCGTCCGCGATCCCGCGGTGTTCCTGTTCGACGAGCCGCTCTCGAATCTGGATGCGAAACTCCGTGTCTCAACCCGGGCCGAGATCAAGTCGCTGCACCGGCGCCTGGGCGCGACAACGGTGTACGTCACCCACGACCAGGAGGAGGCGATGACGCTGGCCGACAGGCTGGTGGTCATGGCGTCGGGGAAGATCCAGCAGGTGGGTGCCTCCCTGGACGTGTACCGGAAGCCCGAGAACCGATTCGTCGCGGCGTTCATCGGCACGCCATCGATGGGATTTCTCGATGGCCGCGTCGAGCGGCACGGTTCGGGCGCGGCATTCGTTGAAGATGGCGCATTGGGCGCACGGATCATCTTGCCGGATTCACTGAGCGGCCTCCGAGAGGGCCCGGCGGTGCTGGGAGTCAGGCCTCAGGCGTTGATTCCTGTTGCGGACGAGGATGCCCTGGGCCCGAGCATCACGCTCGTTCCCGACCTGGTCGAACCGCTCGGTGATCAGACCGATGTTCACGGCATGACAGGTGCGGGACGCCGACTCGTCGCCCGGGTCCCTGCCGCGGCTGCGCCAGCCTCGCTTGGTGTGGCCTGCCGGTACCGCATCGAACCGGAGGGAATGCACCTGTTCGAGCTGGGGGAGTTCGGGAAGAGGGTGACCGTCAGCGGGCACTGAACGGCCAGGCGCACTCAACCGAATCCGCTTCGTCGGGCTTCCATGCTGCCGCTTCGTCGCATCGATCGAACTACGTTCGGTGCGAACCACCCGCGCGACTGCGCGTGGATTCCAAGGCTCGTCGGAGCCATGGCATCCTCACCGCAATCCGCCGGATATCGGACGTGGCAACCACAAAATCGACCAACCGCCCGCAATCAACACGGACGAGTGCCCTGGAGCCGGTAACCTCTTGCGCACGCGCCAACGACCGCTCCGCGGTAACTGGCCTGCTTGCCTCTCTCACACTCTCTCTTGAAAAGGACAACTCGTGAGACACGCTCCGACGCAGGTTCGTCCGGGTTCCATCTTGCTCCGCGCGTCCGTGGCATCAGGCTCGCTCTCCATCGGCGCGGCTCTCACATTCGCCGGGCCACCGACAATCGTGAGCATCCCGTTCCTTGCGGGCGATGACTACGCCTACGGCTCTGGTCTCAGCGCCGATGGGAGCACACTGGTCGGCTACAGCGGCTTGATGAACAACGGGAACATCGCGCACGCCATCCGATGGACCGCGAGCGGCGGTACGGAGTACTTGGGGCAGTTGCCGGGGGGTCAGGAGTTCTCCATCGCGTATGGCGTAAGCGGGAATGGCGCGGTGGCGGTGGGGAGCGCATTCGAGGCGGACCCCATTCGCGCGTTCCGATGGACGAGCGGCGGCGGCATGCAAGCGCTCGAACAACTGTCGCCGACAGATCCGTTCGGGCAGGCGGTTGCCGCGAGCGCGGATGGGTCAGTCATCACCGGGTGCAGCGGCACCCAGGAGTTCCGGGCCGTGCGCTGGACGCCGACGGGGATCCAGGAGATCGGTGTTCTTCCCGGTGGCCAGCAGGCGGTTGGCACGGCGATCACGCCGGATGGTTCGGTGGTGGTCGGCCATAGCGGGTCGGCGAACGGGAATGTTGCCTTCCGCTGGACGCAAACGGACGGCATGCAGGACCTTGGCAAGCCGAGCACGGTGAACAGTTCGTTCGCACAGGCCGTCAGCGCGGACGGGTCCACGATCGCGGCGTGGGGGTACTCGGACACCGGCTCGCGGCTCCTGAGGTGGACCACAGCCGGCGGCTGGGCCGACCTGGGCTCGATCGGTGGCGTTGCCTTCGGGATGACTGCGGACGGCTCGATGATTGTCGGCTACGGGGACAGCGCGTTCCTGTGGACGGAAGCGCTCGGGATCGTGGACCTTTCTTCCTATCTGGCTGCGCGCGGCCTGGACTTGTCGGGGTGGACGTTGAACGAAGCGGAGGGCATTTCCGCGGACGGTTCGGTGATCATGGGGAACGGTTTCTTCAACGGCAATTTTTCAGCATGGGTGGTGACGATCCCATCCCCCGGTGCGACGACACTCCTCGGTTTGGGCGGGCTGATGGGCTCACGGCGAAGGCGTTGACCGTGGGAAAGGCGCCCCTGCCCGCGGCTTTGAGGGTGCCATGTTGGCTTCCGTGCCCATTCTCGGCCCCGTGCCGCCCGGTCCTTGCGCAAACCCGAGTTCGAACTGGCAGGCTGCCGCGAGGCCGCGGGACGTGCCGCGACGATGCCACTACGGCTGCATCCGCTTGACCGCACAGGCCACCACCAGCGATTCCTCTTCATTCTCTGCGTCCAGCACGGCCACGACCGTCGCCTTGCCGAACGGGAGAGACATGTCCGTGTCGAACGTCCGACTGACCACGGAGGGCAGCTGCACGAGCAACTCGCCGCCCTTGCGATCGACCAGTGGCGCCTGGACGTCTTGAAAGTGAACGCCGGACACGCGGCCCCGCAGGCTGACCCTGCTCCGCTCGGCGCTTTCGGGGCCCGCGCCGATGAACACGATCGTCCGGAAGCCTTCCTCGATTTTCTCGGTCCGGGACTCATAGCCCGAAGCCTGCTGCCCCACGACCGGTTGCCATCCAGACAGATAGGTCCGCTGCGTGACGGACTCGATGGACGCCGCACGCATGCGCTGCACCGTCTGGCTGGTACGCACAACCACGTTCTGCGGCGCGGCCGGCGCGCCCAGGGCCGGCGCCTCCCCCTTGGGCATACGAAACACAATCAGCTCGACCTGGAACACATCGTGCAGCTTCCGCACGTCGGCGAGCAGGCGCGCGAACGCCGTGTGCCCGGCCGGGGTTGCGACCACGGAGACAATCGCGCCGCTGATGGGTTCCACGGAAACGCCTGAGGCGTTGGCCAGGCGCGCGAGCATCTGCTCGGTCACGTTGACTTCCGGCACGGGCGGCAGGAACATCTCGAAGTCGCGGCAGTCGTACACGCGGACCTCCTCCGTCTCATCGGGCTGGACCGAAGTAATGAGAGCGAGCGATCGAGCCACGAGCGGCGGGTGCGGCGGGGTGGCCGCGGAGCCAGCCGTGAGGGAGACAAGAGCCGAAGCGAGCAGCGTGGACGCGGTCATGGATGCTCCTTTCAGTGTGCGTGCGCGGGAGTTGTCCGACGACGTTCGTAGCGTGTGGCCCGGGAAGGCGAATCAACCGGCCGGCGCTCGATCGACCGCGCCGAGCCCGTACGAGTTGATCCAGCTGCGCAGCCCGGATTCGGACCCGAGCGCCCGCACGACAGCGCGCACGCCGGCATCCAGGTCCCGGCGCCGCGAAAGGTCGCGCAGACGCTCGAACGCCACGGGCCGAAGGGCAGGGTCCGAGGCCCACATGCGGCACGCCGCGAGCTGGTCCGAATCGGGGAGCTTGTCGAGAATCGCCCGGGCGACGTGCGCCGAGCGGAGTGTGTCGCCCAGGTGCACCAGGGCCCGATCACGCGTCTGCGGATCGGCATCGCGGAGAATCTCGAACGCCGCGGCGGAGTCGCCCAAGGCGATGACTCGATCGAGCAGGTCGATCTCAGTGCTCGCGGAAGGTGGGAGGGGAGGCGTCTTGGAGGCGGGGTGCGGTCGTGAACCGGGCTGAGGGCGAGGCGAGGGAGGGCCAACCAGAGCCGGACGGCTGACGGAAAGGACGACTTGAACGCGTGGGGCCCAGCCTGCGCCGTCGTCTCGAACAACGACGGGTTCCGGAGAAGGAACGGGCAGGAGCCGCTCGGATCGCTCGGGCGCGGCAACCGCGATGGGCGGCGCGACTCCTGACGCGTCCCCTCGCGGGGAGCCCGGGTTCGCGACGATTCGGAGGAGCCACCCGATCGCGACCAGCGCCAGCACCGCCGCGACGAGCACGGCCGCGCGAACACGCGCACCCGCCCGAAGCGGAGTGGAATCGCGAGCCGCGGGTGATCGCATGGCCACCCGAGCGAGTGAATCGAGCCTCGACAGTCGTGCCAGCCGCGCGCGGAGCGACGTGTCGCGGAGCAGATCCGCGGCGAGCCGCTCGCTCATGCCGGCATCGAGTCGCTGATCGTGATACGCCTCCAGTTGCAGGTCGCTCCAATGGTGAGTGGTCGCATCGGAGGGGGATACACTGGATGAGGCGCGATCTGAGACGCGAGCGGGCATCATTGCTCCTCCCCCAAGTGGCGCCGAACCCGCTGCCGCGCCAGGTGCAGCGAGGCGCGCACAGTCTCGATGCTGCAGTCGAGCACCTGGGCAATGGCCTCGTAGTCCAGCCCCTCCATGAGTCTGAGCGCAAAGACCGCCCGCTGCCGCGGGGGGAGCGTGTCGATGGCGCGCCCGACCCGTTCGATCAGCTCGGACTCGTCGAGCGCTGCCCGGTCTTGGTGAATGGTCGGGTGCAGCCGGGCCGCGTCGAACATCCTTCGTACGCGGCGACGCACCGAGCGCTGCTCATCGAGCCAGGCACGCGTCATCGTGGCGCGGGCGTACCCGAGATGGTCCGCACGCTCGGGGGCCTTCCCGAGCAGCTTGAGCAGCGTCTGCTGCACGAGGTCGTCCGCGTCGGCCTGGTTGCGTGTGAGGGCCATGGCCAAGGACTCCAGCCGGGATGCGAGTGCGCGCCAGTCGGTGGTCCCGGCGTCATCGTGACGGGAATTCGGCGTGGGCATCCGCATGCTCATCCTCGTTCCCGCCCACCATACCAGACGCCGCCGGGCACGGTTCATCAATCGGTCACGCTCAGATTTCTGCGCCGGCCGCGTGGAGCAACAAAAAAAGGCCCCCGGGCAATCCGGGGGCCCTTCACGGCGCGTGATTAGGAGCCGGTGAACGAGGTCAGTTCTTGCCGGGGGCAACGGGCTTGGAACCGATCCCGTCGGTCAAGCCCGGGACGAACGAGTCGCCGTGCGGCACGGTGATTGATGAGCCCTTGAAATCGTTCCCGATGGGTTCGTAGGAGCCGCCCAAGTGCTGGCTCAAGAAGGCCTCGGTCACCGCGAAGAACGACTTGTTGTTCTCCGGACGCGCGAAACCGTGCCCCTCATCGGGGAAGAGCACGTACGTGACCGGGATGTTCTTGTCCTTCATCGCCCGGACGATCTGGTCCGACTCGGCCTGCTTCACGCGCGGGTCGTTGGCGCCCTGGCCGATCAGCAGCGGCTTCTTGATGCGATCGACGCGGTTGAGCGGCGAACGCTCGTCGAGAAACTTGCGCCCATCCTCGGTGCGATGATCGCCGACACGGTGCGCGAACTGCTCAACCATCGGCTGCCAGTACGGCGGGATGGTGTTGAGCAGCGTGACGATGTTCGACGGACCCACGATGTCCACGCCGCAGGCGAAGGTGTCCGGCGTGAACGTGAGGCCGACGAGGGTGGCGTACCCCCCGTAGCTGCCGCCCATGATCGCGACGCGGGACTTGTCCGCGACCTTGTTCTCGACGGCCCAGTTCACCGCGTCGATGAGATCGTCGTGCATCTTGCCGGCCCACTCCTTGTTGCCGGCGTTCACGAAGTTCTTTCCCAGCCCGGTCGAGCCGCGGAAGTTGACGCTCAGGACCGCGTAGCCCCGGTTCGCGAGCCACTGGTGCAGACCGTTGTACCCCCACGAATCGCGGGCCCACGGCCCCCCGTGGACCAGCAGCACCATGGGCAGCGGTTTCTCGGGGCGGCCGTCCTTGTCGGAATCAGAAGCCGGCGGCAGCGACAGGTAAGAAACCAGGTCCAGACCGTCGCGGCTCTTGATGATGCGTGGGTGCATCTTCGCGAGAGCGAGGCCTTCGAGCGACTTGCGGTTGGAGAAGAGGAACGTCGCTTTCTTGCTCGGGCGATCGTAGAAGAAGTACTTGACCGGGCCGTCGTCCATCAGGTAGCTGACGATCCACGCCTTGTCATCGAGGGAGCGCGACCCGATCGAGACGTCCCCGTCCGCCAGTCCCTTCAGGTAGTCAAGATCCGGCTGAATCGACTTGTCGATCACCTTCCACGTCTTGCGGTCGTAGTTGAAGGCCACCGCCTGCACATATTTTCCGGTCGGGTGCGCAACGACCTCGCCGACGTCGGCCCGCGGGTCCTCCGCGATCACTTCGGTCTTGTTGCCCTCGATCCCGACGAGCGTGAGCGCGGCGGTGTTTCGGCCCCGCGAATCGACCATGTACAACGCGTTCGGGGACTTGCCGAATCCGCCCGGGGACGTCGTCAGCGAGTCCTCCATGGGAACGCTCGTGAACGGCGTCGCTTTGAGGTCCTTGTCCAGCTTGAAGATGTCCGTGCCGCCCTGGGGAGTCTGCTTGGACGCGAGCCGCACGTTGAAATCGTCATCGCAGACGAATTCCGCGTAGCCCTCGTTGGTGGCCGCGAGCTTGATCTCACCGGTCTTGAGGTTGATGCGATGAACATCATGGAACATGGCGCTGCGCGTGTTCAGCCCCACGAGAATCTCGTCGGGAAATTTCGGTGACAGGTGCTCAACGCGAGCCGTGGGGCGCAACTTTCGACCGTCCGGCCCGTTCATGGGCTTGCCGTCGGGCCCCGGGATGTCCTCGAACGGCGTCAGGTTCTTGCTCGCGCCGCTGGCGACGTCGACGGAGAACAGGTTCCAATTCTCGTCCCCGCCCTTGTCCTGGAGGTACAGCAGGTGCGTGCCGTTGAAGGCCCAGAAATACTGGCGGATTCCCCGGTTGGTGTCCTTGGTGACGGCCTTGGCCTCGCCCGGCTTGTCAGCCGGAGCGACAAAGACGTTCAGCACGCCGTCGAGCGCCGAGAGATACGAAATGTGCTTGCCATCGGGACTGATCTGGACCGACGCCCGATCCGGGTTTCCAAAGAGCGTCGAGCGAGAGATCAGGGGCTGACCCGTGGGCTTGGCCGCGGGGGGCTCGTTCGGGCTGGCACCCGACGCCACCGTGGACAACGCGGCGAGCGAAACAACCAACGCGGCGGAAATCCTCATTCGTTACTCCATGATGCGGTCCCGGCCAGAACATTTCCCCTGTTCAAGGGTATGATCTGAGCCGGATGACGCGCGATGAAAAATCCTAGGAACAAAGACGCGCTCCGGGCGGCTCGGCGTGCGTCGGCGTCGAATTGATGGGCTTGAGTTCCATTGCATTTTGTGTTATTTGGCAGTAATTCGGCGTGTCTTTTCCGACGAATAGGGTAATTTTGTCCGTTGGCACAATCGGGTTACAAACGATCCCCTAAAATTAGGGAATTCGTTACCGACAGTAGAACTGGCAACAACGAAAACAAGACAAAGGAAGGGATGACATGAATCACAGCCGTATCAGACCATTCATCAGGGCCGCGTTGCTCCTGTGTGCGACGGCGGGCTCCGCGATCGCGGGTGGGATGAGCGTCGCCGGAGGAGCGGACGGAGCGGCGCTCCCTCAGGCCACGCAGGATCTCATGAATCGGTACCCGGGGGTACAGGCGATGCTCTTCGACGGCCGGGTGACGGCACTGTTCGGAAAGCCGATGTCGGGCGGCCAGGCACCCGATGAGGCCGTCGGACGCTTCTGGTCCGAGCACGCGGACGCGTTCGGTGTGAACATGCCGGAACTGGAGCTGACGGCTGTGAACGATCTCGAGTGGGGGAAGTTCACCTGCTATTCGTACGAGCAGCGGGTGGGCGGTGTGCCGGTCGAGTTCGGCACGGTCCGGGTTCTGGTGCTCAACCGGGCGCCGGACGGCATGTCCCATGTGGTGTACGCCGCCGCGAAGCTCGCGGATACCGCGGTGGACTTGCAACCCGACGCTCTCACGGGCGAGCAGGCCCGGAACCTGCTGATCGGTGCGTACCCCGCGTACACGGACTGGTCCGCGCCGGAGACCATCATCTACTTCGGTGAGGGCGACGGACCACACTGGCGGGACCCGATCCGGGCGTTCCGCGTCGTCGGCGACAACCGTCAGGAGGCCAATCGGCTCCGCAAGGTCTTCATCGTGGACGCGGCGACCGGGCAGCTTGTGCACGAGCGCGACGGGCTGAGCTACACCGACGTGACCGGGAACGTGTCGGGCAAGGCAACCCCCGGCGTGAAGCCCGACACGGTGTCAAACCCCGCGACCACGCAGCCCCTGTGGCTCATCCGGGCGCAGGTGACGGGCGGGAACAACGCGTACACGAACAGCCTGGGGAATTTCACGATCACGAACCCGGGCACGTCCGCCGTCACGGTAACGACCACGCTGGACAACGGTCAATGGGTCAACGTGAACACGTCGAGCGGTTCGGTCCTGTCGGGGAGCGTGGGTGTGACGCCCCCCGGTCCGGCGAACTTCGTCCTGAACAACTCGCCAACCGCCGCGAACACTGCGCAGGTCAACGCCTTCATCGGGACGACGGCGACGCATGAGTATTTCAAGAGTCGGGCCCCGAGCTACACCGGGCTGGACATCGCGATCCCCGCGAACACCAACATCGCCAGCACGTGCAACGCGTTCTTCGACGGCTCTTCGATCAACTTCTACAGCGCTGGCGGCGGGTGCGTGAACACCGCGTACTCGACGGTGATCTCTCACGAGTACGGCCACTTCATCGTTTCCACCCGGGGCCTGGCCCAGGGTTCGTTCGGCGAGGGGTACGGGGACACCGTCGCCATGCTGCTCTGGAACACGCCCATCGTCGGCGAGGATTTCCAGGGCACGGGCAACCACGTCCGCAACCCGGACCAGGACAACGTGCCCTACCCCTGCGGCGGTGAGATCCACTTCTGCGGCGAGACGCTCGCGGGCGTGTGGTACGAGATCAAGAAGGAATACGAGCTCGTGTACGGATCCGCGGCGGGTCTCGAAAAGGTCCGGCAGCAGCAGGTGAGTTGGTCGGTGGTCACGAACGGCGGCAGCGGCAATGACTCGGCCCATCCGCAGACGGCGGTCGAGGTGCTCACGATCGACGACAACGACGGCGACCTCGCCAACGGCACGCCGAACTACTCGCTCATCTGCCCGCAATTCGCCGAGCACAACATCTCGTGCCCGGCGGTGAGCCTGCTCGGCTTCACGTTCCCGAACGGCCTTCCCACCCAGGTCACGCCCGGACAACCGAAGACCATCCCCGTGAACGTGACCTCGATCGGCGGCACCGCTCAGCCGGGCACCGGCCAGGTGACGTACCGGTTCGACAACGGCTCGTTCACGACGGTCAACATGACCCAGGGACTGCCGAACCAGTACACGGCGACGTTGCCCGCGGCGCCGTGCGGGACGCTGATCGGTTACTATTTCTCAGCCAAGACCACCACCAACGTGACCGTGACCAGCCCGAGCAACGCACCGACGACCACGCACTCGGCCGTGGCCGCGTATGGCTCGCCCGTCACGGTGTTCACGGATGATTTCGAGACGAACAAGGCCTGGTCCACCGTCGGCGCGGGCGACAACGCCACCACCGGGATCTGGACGCGGGTCAACCCTGTCGGGACCGCCGCGCAGCCCGAGGACGATCACACCGCCGGAGCGGGCACGCAGTGCTTCGTGACCGGACAGGGTGCGGTGGGCGGCGGGCTGGGCGACAACGACGTGGACGGCGGGCAGACGACGCTCACCAGCCCCGTGCTGAACCTGGCCGGGGCCGTTGCGCCGGTGATCTCTTACTGGCGTTGGTACTCCAACAACCAGGGCGCGGACCCGAACAATGACGTGTTCGTGGTGGACATCTCGAACAACAACGGTTCGAGCTGGACCCGGGTCGAGACGGTCGGGCCGACGGGCTCGCAGGCCGGCGGAGGTTGGTTCTTCAAGTCGTTCAACGTGAAGGACTTCGTCACGCCCACGGCCACGGTCAAGGTGCGCTTCATCGCCTCGGATCTCAACGCGGGCTCGATCGTCGAGGCCGCCGTCGATGATTTCCTCGTCACCCGCTTCGACTGCTCGTGCCCCGGCGACTTCAACGGCGACACCAGCGTCGACGATTTCGATTTCTTCGACTTCCTGAACGCCTTCAACGCCCAGCAGGGCAGCGCCGACTTCAACGGCGACACCTCCATCGACGACTTCGATTTCTTCGACTTCCTCAACGCGTTCAACGGCTGCTGATCAGGCCGCCCGATCGCACGCATCAAAGGGCCCCGGGCCATTGCCCCGGGGCCTTTTTTCTTTGAGTGAACCTGTCCATGAACCCTGACGAACGATGGCACTCCGGCGCGGTCGCGCGTCAGGCGGTTCGTACGTGCCGGGTCACAACGCCCGCGGCGCTCTCGACGAGGACCGCCTGGGCTTCGTGCAGAAACAGCCCGTGGTCCACCACGCCCGCCGTCTCGTCGAGCCTGGCGGCCAGCGCCTCGATGTCCGTCTCCGGCAACCGCGCATCGAGGATGAGATTGCCGTTGTCGGTGAGGAAGCGGCCGGCGGCGTCCGCCGCGGATCCATCCCGAGCCGCGCGGGGCTCCGCGGCGAACCCCCAGGCGAGCAGACGAGACCGAACCGAAGCGAACGCCATGGGCAGCACTTCCACGGGGAGCGGGCAACGCACGCCCAGCCGCGGCACCATCTTGCCCTCATCGACGAGGTTCACACGCGCGACCGACGCGTGCGCCACGATCCGCTCACGCGTCATGGCGCCTCCCCCACCCTTGATCATCCTCAAGCATGGGTCCACCTCGTCGGCCCCATCGAACAGGTACTCCACGCGCTCGATCCCGCTGAAGTCCTCGATCATCAGGCCGAGCGACGCGGCGAGGCGGGTGGTGGCCTCGCTCGTGGACACGCAGCGGATGCGCATCGCCTCCGCTCGCACCCGGGCCGCGAGGGCGCGGACCGCTCGCTGCGCCGCACGCCCGGTCCCCAGACCGACGACCATGCCCGACCGGATCGGTTCGATCGCCAGAGCGGCCAAGGCATCGTGCTGTTCGGCATCCGGGAGCATGGAAGAGACCCATGGACGATCATGACCGTGGACGGGAACCGATCGCACGCTCCCCGCTACTGGAACGTGATCCCCTGAGCGAGTTCGAACCGCCCGGTGGAATTAACGGTGCAGGTCTGCCGGCGCATGTAGGCTTTCCAGGAATCCGACCCGGATTCGCGACCGCCGCCGGTGTCCTTCTCGCCGCCAAAGGCCCCGCCGATCTCCGCCCCGCTCGTGCCGATATTGACGTTCGCGATCCCGCAGTCGGAACCGGATCCGTCGGGCGCAAGGAACGCGTCCGCGGTCCTCAGGGAGTCGGTGAAGATCGCGCTGGACAAGCCCTGATCGACGCCGTTGTGCATCTCCAACGCCTCCTCGAACCGCTTGAACGTGAAGACGTAGAGGATCGGCGCGAACGTCTCCTCCCGCGCGATCGGCAGCAGGTTCGAGGCCGGTGCGCGGATCAGGGTGGGCTCGACGAAATGGCCCGCGAGGCCCTTCACGTCCGCCCGCTTTCCCCCCGCGACCACGACGCCTCCCTGGCGAACGGCCTCGGCCACGGCATGCTCGAACTGCGACACAGCCTGGGACGAAATCAGCGGCCCAACGAGCGTGCCCTCGGCCAACGGATCTCCCAGCCGGACCTGCCTGTACGCGCCCGCGAGCCTGGCGACAAACCCATCGGCGATCGATTCATGGATGATCAGCCGTCGGGAGGTGGTGCAGCGTTGCCCGGCCGTACCGACCGCGCCGAACAGCATGGCGCGCAACGCGAGCCCCTGGTCCGCGTCGGCGTTGACGATCACGGCGTTATTTCCGCCAAGCTCGAGCAGGGACCGCCCGAGCCGACCAGCCACGACCTGCCCGACCCGACGCCCCATCCGGCAGGAACCCGTGGCGGAGATCAAGGGCAGCCGGCGATCCGCGACGAGCTTCTCCGCGAGCGACTCGTCACCCAGCGGGGTGATGATCAGGTGGAAAACCCCGGGATACCCCATCGACTCCGCGACGCGCGTCGCGATCGCGTCGCTGGCCAGAGCGATCAGGGGCGCGAACCCCGATGGTTTCCAGACAACGGTGTCGCCGCAGACCGCCGCGAGCATCGCGTTCCAACCCCACACGGCGCAGGGGAAATTGAACGCGGTGATCACGCCGACGGGCCCGAGCGGCAGCCACTGCTCGAACATGCGGTGCGCGGTCCGTTCCGATTGCAGCGTGAGGCCCGAGAGCTGGCGAGAGAGCCCCACGGAGAAGTCGGCGATATCGATGACCTCTTGGACCTCCCCCAGTCCTTCTGACCGGATCTTGCCGACCTCCAACGAGATGAGCTCCCCGAGGGGGCCCTTGAGGCGACGGAATTCCTCCGCGATCGCGCGCACCACCTGACCGCGCGCCGGCGCCGGCACAGCGCGCCAACGCTTGAACCCATCGACGGACGCGACCAACGTCCGCTCGAGCGTCTCTGGAGTGTCCACACTTGCACCGCCCAGCGGCCTGGTCGTGGCCGGGTTGTGCGCCATCACGACGTCGCGGGCGGAGGTCCCCGCCGGAACAAAGCGGGGGTGCCTGTCGACGCCCAGCGCGGAGAGAATGTCACTCATGCCACACATCGTAGAACCCGGGCGGCTTCCCGGCAGATCGGGGTATGCTCCCGCATGCGCACAATCGTGCTGGCGACATCCAACCCGCACAAAGTCGAGGAAATCGGCGCGATCTTCCGTGGAATAGCGGCTCCATTCCGGCTCATCGGCCTAATGGAGGCCGCGGACTGGTGCAACGCCGCATCCGGATTCCCGGAACCCCCGGAGATCGGGGCCACGTTCGAAGCCAACGCCAGAATCAAGGCTTGTGCGTACGCCACGCACACGAAGCTGCCTTGCCTCGCCGACGACTCCGGTCTGGAGATCGATGCGTTGGGCGGAAGACCGGGGGTCATTTCCTCGCATTTTTCCTCTGATGGTCTCGAGACGGGGCTGACGCGGCTGGAACGAGACCGGCTCAACATCGAACGCGTGCTCCGAGAGTTGGGGGAGACCCCCGACGCCGAACGCTCCGCACGATTCGTGTGCGTGATGTGCCTGGCTCTGCCGCCGCGTGATGAGCGAGCCCACCCCCGGATTGTCGCCGAATCACGCGGGACGTTCGAGGGCCGAATCGGTCGGATCGGGCACGTCCCCCGCGGCACGAACGGATTCGGCTATGACCCGATCTTCCTTGTGAGCCCGGGTTTCGATCGTACGAGCGCCGAACTCACTCGCGATGAGAAGAACCGGCTCAGCCACCGCGGAAGCGCGGCACGCAATCTCGTCGCGGCGCTTCCCGCCACGGATTGGTAGTTGACTCCCCTCGGGGATTCGTTATGCTGAACCGGTCGATGGTGACCCTGCTTCGAGCAATCGGGCCGGGTCTGAAAAGGGAAGTGTGGTAAACCCCGCTGAGCAGCGGGGCTACTCCACCGCGGACGCGCCGCCGTGAGGGGCCGTGATGCGGGTCCAAGTGTGCCACTGAGCGTGCCAGCTGGCGGCTCGGGAAGGCAGGACCCGCGAGGCCCCGAGCCGGAAGACCTGCCAGCGACGTGTGTTGGGCCGCCCTCGCGACTTGGGGCGCCGGCGCTGAGCGGACGCGCGTCCCACGCGTTCCTCCTCTCCGGCTTCATCGTTCCCCGCGTGACGGCACCTCGTGTCCCTGGGATCGTTCCGCGCGTGCTCGGAACAAACGTTGGAGATCGCCACTTGATGCCCTCACTTGCTCCTTTGTTGCGTGCGGCCGCAATGGCCGGGATGGTCCTGAGCGGCGGAACTGGCGCGCGGGCCCAATCCGCGTTCGAGTCCTATGGCTCGTCGTACCGCACAATCTCGATGCCCCCGAACGGCGCCGGGTCGTTCGCCATGTCCGGCGACGCGCTGCCCGACGGGAGAATCGTCGCGGCGACCGGGAGCGAAATCTGGCTGGAGCGATCGGCGCGGTCCGGAGTGTTCGAGATCGTGGCGCGCGTGGACACTTCCCTGCTCGGCGGAGCCATGGATCCCGCGTTCCTGCGGGTCTCCCCATCAGGCGGCCGCCTGGCGCTGGGAGCGGGGCTGGGCAAGCCGGTCGTGGTGTTCGCAACAACGGCGCTCGGATCCGCGGCGTCACCCGGGCAGATTCACGCCGCGAACGCCTCGGTGTTCGCGATCCCCCACTACGACGCCGCGTGGGCTGACGACACGCACCTGGGGTTGTCCGCGGGCGAATTCGGATCGCCCTCGTCGGTCTCGCTGCTCGACGTCACGTCATCCCCCGCTTCGCCGCACAACCCGGTCATCGTGCGGAACATCGCCGGCGCGTCGGCGGGCCTGGCGTTCGATTCATCGGGACGGCTGTTCACCGCCAATGGGTACGGGCTCGGCTCGGGCTCAGCGACCGGGACGATCCGCGCCTTCAACGCCTCGGATTGGGCCGGTGGACCCGCGGACTTTGAATCCGGCCTCGGCACGACAATCGGCCGCGTGCTCTCGGGTACACCCCTGATGTTCGACCACGAGGGCAACCTCGCGGTCGGCGGCGGTGATTTCTCCGCTGGTGAATTCGGTTATCTCGCCGTCATCAACGCTCGATCAGTCTCGCTCGCTCTGGCCGGCGGCGGACCAATCGATATCTCGGACGCCGTGAGCATGAAGCGGCTCAAACCAACGGCGGACCCCTTTGCATTCCACGGTGCCGCGTTCAATCGGGCCACGGGCGACATGTATGTTACGGTCGCGGATTTCGTGTCCGGCACGAACACCTGGTACGCCACGGTGCCCGAGCCGAGCGTGTGGGCGTCGCTCTTGGCGGCAATTGTCCTGTCAAACAGGAGGCGCCGTGAATAATCGCTCAACGCTCAGCACAATCATCCGTGGCGCGCACGGGCTCGTCGCGCTGATGGCCGCCGCCAGCCCCGCCGCGGCAGCGCCACCATCACCATTCGCAACACGCGTGCTCGATTACTCGCCGGCGCCGGGGCAGCGCGTCAACGACCCGTCATTCAACGACCCGACCCGTGCTCTCGGAGCCCCGGTCGGGGGTGGTCCGTACTCACCCAATAACACCAAAGTAGTCACGCTCGGCGGATTCGGCGGTTCGATCACTCTCGGCTTCGACCACCGCATCCTCGACCGTCGCCATGCCGCGGGCGGCCTCGATTTCATCGTCTTTGGCAACGCATTCTGGGCGGGAGGGAATCCCAATCGTCGTTACGCCGAAGGAGCGATCATCGAAATCAGCCTGGATGCGAACGGTAACGGGCTCGCCGACGATCCCTGGTTTCTCGTCCCCGGCTCGCACGTGCCTTCACCATCGACGGCGTGGTACACACAGATCTGGGATGACAATCTCGCTGATCCGGCGTATCCCCCGTACGTCGCTGGCTGGGTTCCGTTCGGACGGTCGGGGACATGGTCAACCTCCGGGTACAAGTTGCCGAATCCCCCGTTCGGCGCCTCGGCAGTGCTGACCAACCCCAACGGACTGGGAGCAACGGTGGAAGGCGTGTGGGGATACGCCGATCTGAGCCCCACGCTGCCGCTTGGTGACTTGGACGGCGACGGGATTCCCGATGATCCGGACATGGAGCCTGAGGACTTCTTTACGCGCCCGGACGATCCGCGAGCCGTCGGGATCACCCCCGGCTCATGCGGCGGGGACGCGTTCGACATCGGCTGGACGATCAACCCGCTCACCGGGCTGCCCGCCAACCTGCCGGGATTCGACTTCATCCGGATCACGACCGCGGTGAACGCCGCGGATCCCGTCCTCGGGGAAATCTCCGCGGAAATCTCGGGAGTCGCGGAAGTTCGGCCGCGCGCCACGACAAACGACGGATCACCTTTCCTGCGAGGCGCGAGGCGGCACCGGCGGCGATGGTCACGTACGCACGGGCGGGTTGTCAGAATGAGGCCCTCGCGATGACCGGTTCCCGCGCATTCACGCTCATCGAACTGATCGTCTGCATCGCGATCACGGCCACGCTCATCGGGCTCCTGCTCCCCGGGCTGGGCGCCGCGCGGGAGTCGGCCCGCTCAGGCGTCTGCTCCTCCAATGCACGCCAACTCGCGCTCGCGAATGATCTTTACGCCAACGACCAACGAGATGCTTACGCGCCGGGCGCAGCGGATTTCAACGCCAATCTGTCGCGCTGGCACGGCAGCCGCGTCAGCCCATCGGCCGCGTTCGCCCCGGCGGGCGGGGCCCTGACACCCTATCTCGATTCCTCCGGATCGAACTCGACTTCAGGCGTACGTGAGTGCCCGAGTTTCTCACGCTCCCGCGAGGAACTGGCCCGCCTTCGCCTCGGCTTCGAGCGCAGCGCGGGCGGGTACGGCTACAACAACGCGTTTGCCGGCTCGGTCCGGGCTCGTGCCCCCGACGGCTTGTCCTGGGTGATCGTCACCGACCGATCCGGGTCGCCCCGCACGCGATTCGAGTCCCCGGCGCGCACCGCCGCGTTCTCCGACGCGGCGATGGCCTGCGAGCCCGGCGTCGGCGGCGTGATCGAGTACTCTTTTCTCGAACCCAGGCGCTGGCCCGAAAACCCGTACCAGCCGGCGGACCCCTCGGTTCACTTCCGGCACGCGAGCGGCGGCTGGCGCGGGGCGCGATTCTCCCGAGGCGGAACCGCGGCGGTGGCTTGGCTCGATGGCCACGCCACGCTCGAAGGCATGACCACCTCGACACGAAATAACGCCTACGGCGTGGACCCGTCCGCCGCGAGTGTCGGATGGTTTGGTGACTCCGACGACGATTCACTCATGGACTACAAGTAGAACATCTGCTGTTCCGGCGCGGCTCGTCCGGGGCACCGGTTCGAGGACCGAACGAGGAGGGGCGCGATGTACGTCACGCGGTGCGTCTGCCACAATGTCACGTTCCGGCGCCTCATCGATCTGCAGCGCCAGACGGGAGCGAGCATCGAAGAACTCCGGCGAACGACCGGCTGCGGCACGAACTGCGGGATGTGCTCGCCATACATCGCGCTCGCCTTGCGGACGGGGCGTGCCGCGATCCTCGCGGGTGAGGTCGGATCGGCAGGCACCAACGCCACGTCCGACGCCGTGCGTGGCGGCGCGACGTATGGGCGGCGGCTCACCTGACGCACGAGCGATCAGCCTGCGGTCGTCGACGCCTGGTCCGCGGCAGCCGGGATCTCAACCTGCGGCACACCGAGCGGCGCGTTGCGGTCCGCGCCGAGAGCCTCGGCGGCTGCCGACGCCTCCTGAATCATGCGCCGCTCGTCCTGCATCGCGGCTCCCACCGGCTCGCCCACGGTGCGTGCCTTCATGCCCTGGTAGGGTTTGAACCCCGTGCCGGCGGGGATCAGGTGCCCGAGCAGAACGTTCTCCTTGAGGCCGATGAGCGTGTCGGTTGCGCCCTTGAGGGCCGCCTCGGTGAGCACCTTCGTGGTCTCCTGGAACGAAGCGCCCGAGAGGAACGAGTCGCTCTGCAGCGAGGCCTTCGTGATGCCAAGCAGCAGCGTGCGCCCGGTCGCGGGACGGGCCCGCTTGACCTTGGCCGTCTCCTTGCCGGACGCCTCCGCGTGCGCATTGGCCTCCCGAAGTTCGGTTTTCGTGACCAACGCGTCCTTGGGCAGGTCGGTGCCCCCGGCGTCCACGACGCGCGCCATCTCGGCGATTTCCGCGTTCTTGCGCCGGAACTCGAACTTGTCGACCACGTCGTAAGGCAGCAGGTCGGTGTCGCCCGGGTTCTCGACGCGCACTTTGCGCAGCATCTGCGACAGTATGACCTCGATGTGCTTGTCGTTGATGGTCACGCCCTGCGCGCGATAGACATTCTGAACCTCATCGAGCATGTACGTCCAGAGCGCTTCCTCACCCTTGATGCGGAGAATGTCGTGTGGCACGAGCGGCCCCTCGATGAGCGGGTCGCCGGCCTGCACGAAGTCGCCGGTGTGCACGAGCAGGTGCTTGTCCTGCGGGACATGATGGTCCTTCTCCATCCCGGATTCGGAGATGACGCGGATGGTCATCTTGCCCTTGCGCTTGTCCGAGTGAATCTCGACCCGACCGGAAATCTCGGCCATGATCGCAGGGTCCTTGGGCTTCCTCGCCTCGAAGATCTCCGTGACGCGGGGGAGGCCGCCGACGATGTCCTGCGACCCCTGCGACTGGCGGGGCTGACGCGCAAGCATCTGGCCGGCCTTGATGGTCTGCCCGTCCTTCACCTCGATGCGGGCCTTGGCGGGGAGGAAATGGAAGTCCTGGATGTTCCCGTGTTCGTCGTCAATGACGATCTGCGGGTGTTTCTCGCCCTTGTGCTCGATCACGACCAGGCCCTTGTCGCCGCCGCCGGTGTCCTCCTCACGCACGGTTTCGCCGACCTCGATGTCGACGTACTTCACGGTGCCGTCCTTCTCGGCGAGGATCGGGGTGCGGTGCGGGTCCCAGCGCACCACGCGGTCACCACGCTTCAGTTCGGCCCCGTTCTGAACGAGCAGGTACGCGCCGTAGGGGATCTTGTGCTTCTCCAGTTCGCGCCCCTTGGAGTCCATGATCGCAACCTCGCCCTGGCGGCGGAGCACGACGTGGACATGGTGCCCTTCCTCGTCGACGGTCGGGACCTCCTTGCAATCGCGGATCTGCACCGACCCTGCCTGACCGGCCCGGATCTCGGTCTCGAGCAGCGAGAGGCTGCCGATGCCGCCCGTGTGGAACGTGCGCATGGTGAGCTGGGTGCCGGGCTCACCGATCGACTGGGCCGCGATGATGCCCACGGCCATGCCCGGCTCCACGAGCTTGCCGGTTGACATGTCCATGCCGTAGTCAAGCACCGAACAGCCGCTGCGGGCCTCGCTGGTGAGCGCCGAACGCACCATCACGGACTCGATCCCGAGGTCCT
The DNA here is from genome assembly GCA_016794925.1 of Phycisphaerae bacterium. Lineage (GTDB taxonomy): Bacteria > Planctomycetota > Phycisphaerae > Phycisphaerales > UBA1924 > JAEUIW01. The sequence continues at coordinate 25,870 of JAEUIW010000001.1, read as the reverse complement.
CGATCTTGCGGGCCGCCTCGGCGGAGATGATCTGATTCTCGCCGACGATGAGCTCATCGGTGATCGGGTTGGAGATGTTGTTGACGCTGGTGCGACCGATGATCTGGTCGCGCAGAGGCACGTCGATCTGCTCGCCCTTGTACAGGGCGCGCTTGACGATGCCGCGCTTGGAGCCGCAGTCGTGCTCCGAGACAATGACGCTCTGCGCAACGTCGCACAGCTTGCGCGTGAGGTACCCCGAGTCGGCGGTCTTGAGCGCCGTGTCGGCCAGGCCCTTGCGTGCCCCGTGGGTGGACGAGAAATACTCGAGGATCGTCAGGCCCTCGCGGAAATTCGAACGGATCGGAGTCTCGATGATCTCGCCGCTCGGCTTGGCCATCAGGCCGCGCATGCCGGCCAGCTGCTGCAACTGACTGATGTTGCCGCGGGCGCCCGAGTCGGACATGAGGTACACGGGGTTGAGATAGAGCTTGCCTTTCTTGTCCTCGACGGGGAGCTCCCCGCCCCGCTCGTCACGCCGGTCGGTCTTCAGCGTGGCCTGCAGGCTCTTGGTCACCTGCTCGCGGCAGTGAGCCCAGATATCGAGGAGCTGGTTGTACCGCTCGCGCTCGGTGATGATCCCGCGCTGGTACTTGCGCTCCACGTCGTCGGCTCGCTTCTGCGAGGCCGCGAGAAGGTCCGCTTTTTCCTTCGGGATGCGCAGGTCGGTGATGCCGAACGAGAGCCCGGCCAGCGTGGACTGCTTGAAGCCGATCTCCTTCATGCGGTCGAGCAACTCGATGGTGCTGGCGCGGCCGCACGTGGCGTACGTGTCGTCGATGACCCGTGCCGCGCCCTTCTTGCCCAGCGAGCAGTTGTAGAACGGCATGCCCGGATGGAGGATGTCGGAGAACAGAATCCGGCCGACGCTGGTGACGATGCGCCGGTTCTCCGCCACGGGCTTGGGCTGGCCGTTCTGCTCCTCCACGATGCGGTCGAACCCGTCGAGCCGGACCATGATCCGCTCGTGCACGTCGATCTTGCCGTGCTCGTACGCCAGCATCGCCTCACGGCGGTCCTTGAATCGGCGCAGCTTCTCCACCGGCCGCTCGTCGGGCGTCATGAGCGTGATGAAGTACACGCCCATCACGATGTCCTGCGAGGGAGAGATGATCGGCTTGCCATTGGCCGGCGAGAAAATGTTGTGCGTGCTCATCATCAGCACGTGGGCCTCGGCCTGCGCCTCGACCGACAACGGCAGGTGCACGGCCATCTGGTCGCCGTCGAAGTCGGCGTTAAACCCTCCGCACACCAGCGGATGAATCCGGATGGCGTTGCCCTCGACCAGCACGGGCTCGAACGCCTGGATGCCCATCCGGTGGAGCGTGGGAGCCCGGTTGAGCAGCACCGGGTGCTGGTAGATCACCTCTTCAAGGATGTCCCACACCTCGGGGTCGCGGCGCTCCAGCATCCGCTTGGCCGACTTGATCGTGTCCGCCAGGCCGTGCTCCTTGAGCTTGCGGATGATGAACGGCTGGAAAAGCTCGAGCGCAATCTTCTTCGGGAGGCCGCACTGGTTGAGCTTCAACTCGGGACCGACCACGATGACCGACCGCGCCGAGTAGTCCACCCGCTTGCCGAGGAGGTTCTCGCGAAAGCGCCCCTGCTTGCCCTTGATCATGTCGGTCAGCGACTTGAGCGGGCGGTTGGAGGAACCGAGCACCGGCCGGCGGCACCGGTTGTTGTCGAACAGCGCGTCGACCGCCTGCTGCAGCATCCGCTTCTCGTTGCGGATGATGACCTCTGGCGCGTTGAGGTCCATCAACTTCTTCAGCCGGTTGTTCCGGTTGATGATCCGGCGGTACAGGTCGTTCAGGTCGCTGGTCGCGAAGTTGCCGCTCTCCAGCAGCACCAGCGGCCGCAGGTCAGGCGGGATCACGGGGATCACGTCCATCACCAGCCACGCGGGCTTGTTCTCGCTCTTGCGGATCTGCTCCACGATCTTCAATCGCTTGGCAAGGTCCTTGATCTTCTGCTTGCTCTTCGTCTCCTTCAGGTCCTGGCGCAACTCCTCCGCGAGCTTGTCGAGGTCCGTCCGTTCCAGCAACTCGCGCGCCGCCTCCGCGCCCATCATCGCACGGAACGCGCTCCCGTGCTTGTCCTGCGCCTGACGGAACTCGTCCTCCGTCAGCATCTGCTTGAACTTCAACTCGGTGTCGCCCGGATCGATGACGACGTAGTCCTGAAAGTAGATGACCTTCTCGAGGTCGCTCGTCTTCATCGCCAGCAGGTTCCCGAGCCGGCTCGGAACGGCCTTGAAGAACCAGATATGCACGATTGGCGCGGCGAGGTTGATGTGCCCCATCCGCTTGCGCCGCACACGGGAATGCGTGATCTTCACCCCGCACCGCTCGCAGATGATCCCCTTGTACTTCGTGCCGCGGTACTTGCCGCACGCGCACTCGTAGTCGCGCTCCGGGCCGAAGATCCGCTCGCAGAACAGGCCGTCCTTCTCGGGACGGTACGTGCGGTAGTTGATCGTCTCGGGCTTCTTCACCTCGCCGTAGGACCAGGCGCGGATGTCGTTGGGCGACGCGAGGGTCACCTTGACCGCGCCGTAATCATTGATCCTGTCGTACACGTTCTCGGTGGCCATGTGAGCGTGCTCCGAAATTCAGATGCCCGACCGTGCGATACCCACCCAGCGAACAGCGGCCCCCGCCGCCCAGGACCCGCCCGTGCGGCCCGCTAGAGCAGGCTGCCGCCCTCGGATTTCTTCTTTTCCAGCGTGATGTTCATGCCCAGGCCCTTGAGCTCGTTGCAGAGCACGTCGAACGCCACGGGCATGCCCGCTTCGAGGACGTTGGTGCCCTTGACCATGCTCTCATAGATTTTGGTGCGGCCCTCGACGTCGTCCGACTTGACGGTGAGGAGCTCCTGCAGGATGTACGCCGCGCCGTACGCTTCCAGCGCCCACACTTCCATCTCGCCGAACCGCTGACCACCCGTGCGGGCCTTACCCCCCAGCGGCTGCTGGGTGATGAGCGAGTACGGGCCGGTCGACCGCGCATGGATCTTGTCGTCCACGAGGTGGTGCAGCTTCAGCAGGTACATGTAACCGACCGTCGTCCGCTGCTTGAACGGCTCGCCGGTGCGGCCGTCGAAGAGCTGGATCTTGGCGCCCCGCGGCATCTCCACCATCAGCTCGCGCCAGTGCGGCCACTTGCGCGCCTTCTCGTATTCCTCGGTCTTCTGGCGGACGTGCGCATTCGCCTCGTCGATCGCCTGGTGGATCTCCGCCTCGGTCGCGCCATCGAACACGGGCGTGACCGCCTGGAAGCCCAGGACCTTCGCCGCCCAGCCCAGGTGCGTCTCCAGAATCTGCCCCACGTTCATGCGGCTGGGAACGCCCAGCGGATTGAGCAGCACGTCCACCGGCGTGCCGTCCTCCATGAACGGCATCTCCTCTTCCGGTACGATCCGGGCGATGACGCCCTTGTTGCCGTGGCGGCCGGCCATCTTGTCGCCGACCGACAACGGACGCTTCGTCGCCAGGTACACCTTCACCATCTCCAGCACGCCCGCGGGCAACTCGTCGCCACGCTTCATGTGGTCCGTCTTGCGCTTCTTCTCGGCACGATTGCCCTGGATGCGCGGCCAGAACTGGCGGTACACGACCTCGCCCTTCTCCTTCGCCTCCTTCGAACCCTTCAACCACTTGAGGTCGAAGTTCTCGACCTGTTCCAGGATAACCTCGGCGATGTCGCTGGCGCCCACTTTCTGCCGCGTGCTGGGGTCGACCATCGGCGTCCCCAGGATCTCGTTGACCTGCGCCACCATCTGCTTGAACAGCGCGATGGCCCGCTGGTCCATGTCCGCCGAGTAGGTCTCGATGTCGGCCTTGAGTTGCTTCTTCTGCTCCTCGTTCATGTGCAGGCGGCGGCTGAACCGCTTCGCCCCGATCACGATCCCTTCGACGCCCGCGGGCACCTCGAGCGAGTCGTTCTTCACGTCCTCGCCGGCCCGGCCGAAGATCGCGTGCAGCAGCTTCTCCTCGGGCGTCAGCTCGCTCTTGCTCTTGGGGCTCACCTTGCCGACCAGGATGTCGCCCGGCCCCACCCGGGCCCCGATACGGATCACGCCCCGCTCGTCCAGATTGCGCAGCATCTTCTCCGACACGTTCGGGATGTCGCGGGTGAACTCCTCGCGGCCGAGCTTGGTCTCGCGGATCTCGACCTCGAAACTGTCGATATGGATCGACGTGAAGACGTCGTCCTTCACCAGACGCTCGTTGATCACGATCGCGTCCTCGAAGTTGTACCCGTCGAAGGTGTTGAACGCGACCAGGACGTTCTTGCCGATGGCGAGTTCGCCCATGCGCGTCGCCGCGCCGTCCGCGATGATCTCGCCCTTCTTGACCTTCTGCCCGGGCTTGACGACCGGACGCTGGTTCAGGCACGTGCGCTCGTTCAGACCCACGAACTTCCGCAGCACGTACTCATCGGAGTTGTCGATGATGATCCGTTCCGAGTCGGCCGAGGTGATGGTCCCGCCGACCTTGGCCTTGATCACCATGCCCGAGTTGCGGCCGACCTCCTTCTCCATCCCCGTCGCGATCACCGGCGGATCGACCTTGATCAGCGGCACGCCCTGCCGCTGCATGTTCGATCCCATCAGCGCCCGGTTGGCGTCGTCGTGCTCCAGGAACGGGATCAGCGCCGCCGAGACGCCCACGATCTGCTTGGGCGCGATGTCGACGTAGTTCGCCTCGCTGGAGTTGATCTCCTTGAGCTCGCCGCTGACCCGCGCCAGGATCGCGCCGCTCTTGAGCCGGCCGTCCTGCGCCACCAGCGCGTCGGCCGGGGCGAGCACCGCACGCATCTCCTCGTCCGCCCGCAGGTGGACAACCTTGCCCGAGGTCTTGCCCGCGTCCGCGACCCGGTAGGGCGTGCGCAGGAACCCGTAGTCGTCGATGCTCGCGAAGATGCCCAGGCTCGCGATCAGGCCGATGTTCGTGCCCTCGGGCGTCTCGATCGGGCAGATCCGCCCGTAATGCGAGATGTGCACATCGCGGACCTCGAACCCCGCTCGCTTCCGGTTCAGACCGCCCGGGCCCAGCGCCGACAAACGCCGCTCGTGCACCAGCGTGCTCAGCGGATTCGTCTGGTCCACCACCTGACTCAGCTCGCTGCGGCCGAAGAAAAAATCGATCGCGCTCGAGATGCTCTTCGAGTTCACCAGGTCGCTGATCTTCGCCAGCTCCGACGGGTCCTTGACGCTCATCCGCTCCTGCACGGTCCGGCGGAGCTTCAGGAACCCCTTGCGCAGCTCCTCGACCGCGAGCTCGTCGAGCGTCCGCAGGCGTCGGTTCCCCAGGTGATCGATGTCGTCCACCTGCGCCACCGGGCGGCCCGTCTTCGGGTCCGGCCGCTTCGACCTCAGGTCGAGCATGTACTGCACCACCCGCAGGAAATCCTCGGCCCGGAGGAACATCATGTCCTCGGGCGTGTTCAGGTCGAACTTGCGGTTGATGCGGAAACGGCCCACCTTCCCCAGGCGGTAGCGGTTGTCGTCGAAGAACTTCTCGATGAACAGCGCCTTGGCCTTCTCCACCTGCGGCGGGTTCCCCGGCCGGAGCTTGCTGTAGATCTTCAGCAGCGCCCGCTCGTAGTCGTTCTCACCCTCGAACTGATCCAGCCGCTCTTCCGCGACCGTGTTCAGGATCAACGTGTCCGACGGGTTCTGGATCACCCGCACCGTCTTCAGGCTGCTCTTGACGATGGCTCCGGCCGCGTCGCCGATCTTCCGCCCCACGTGGACCAGCTCCTCGCCGGTCTCGGTGTCGACGATCGTCGCCGCCGCGAAATGCTCCGGGTCCACCTTCTCCGCCGGGATCTCGTTGATCTCGTAGAACAGCGAGAGCACCGCCGCCGTCTCCGACACGCTCTCGTCCAGGCACCGCAGGAACGTCGTCGCCGCGAGCTTCGTCGACTGGTCGATCCGCATGACCAGCACGTCCTTCTTCGTCACCTCCAGCTCGATCCAGCTCCCACGCTCCGGGATGATCCGCGCCGAATGCAGCGGCCGGTCCGCCTCCGCCGAGACGATCGAAAAATCCACGCCCGGCGAGCGGTGCAGCTGGCTGACGATCACGCGCTCGGCGCCGTTCACGATGAACTCGCCCCCGCCCATCATGATCGGGAACTCGCCCAGGTAGATCTCTTCCTCGGCGACCTCCTGGTGCCCCTCGCGCTTCAGGCTCACCGCCACCTTGAACGGCGCGCCGAACGTCAACCGCAGCTCGCGGCACTCGTCCGACGTGTACCGCGGAGACTCCAGCACGTAGTACTGGTACTCCAGCTTCATCGTCCCGTCGTAACTCTCGATCGGGAACACCTCGCGCAGCAACGCCTCCAGACCCATCGACGGGTCCCGCTCCTGCGGCGCCTTGGCATTCTGGAGGAATCGCTCGTACGCGTCCGCGACGATCTTCGTCAGATCCGGGATCGAGATCCCGTCGCCACGCTTCGAGTAATCGCGCACCTTCATCGTCGCCATCGCTCGATCACCTCGTGATGGTTAAGCGGCCCGCGCCGCCGCAGTTCTGCGTTGTGGTTCTGATGCCGTCATTCGCTGCGAAGGTCACCCGTGCCGCGCCGAATCACCAAGCGTACACCAACTCTTCGTCCGGAGCAAGTTACCCGATATTCTTCTTGAATTTCGAATATCCCACAAATCGGTGAGAAGAATCGGGCCCCGTCCACTCGGACGGGGCCCGCGCATGTTTCAGTTACGCCGAACGCTAGTCCCTAAAACAGGCTAGTCGCCCGTCCCGCTCTCGCTTCAGGCGAGCTCGACCGTCGCCCCGGCCTCGGTGAGCAGCTTCTTCAGCTTCTCCGCCTCGTCCTTGTTCACGCCGGACTTGACCGGCTTGCCCGGAGCGTCGACGAACGCCTTGGACTCCGCCAGACCCAGGCCGGTCGCCTCGCGCACGACCTTGATGATGCCGATCTTCTTTGCCGCGTCCACGGCCTTGAGAATGACATCGAACGACGTCTTCTCTTCCGCCGGGGCCGCCGCCGCGGCCGGAGCCGCCATCACCACGCCGCCGCCCGCCGCGGCCTCGATGCCGTACGTGTCCTTGAGATACTTGCTCAGTTCAACCGCGTCCTTCAGGCTGAGTCCGGCAAGCTTGTCACCCAGTTCGCTGATCGTCGACATGGTCATTTCCTTCGAAAAATCAAGCATCTGTCCCTGAGAGGGGCCGGACCGTTTCCAGCCATTAACCCCCTGCCGGGGCCTGTCGGAGAGCCTCCATTATTCACCCTCACCCGGTCCAGTTCCATGCCCCCCCACCCCCGCCATGGCGGCCCGCCCGCAACGAGATTCTCACCAAGGAAATCAATCGGCGCTGTGTTGCTCGGCGCGTACGCGGACATCGCACTCTCCACCGACAACGACGCCGCTGCCACGCAATACGGCGAGACCCGCTCCCGCTGCAACGGTCGCGGGACCGAGCCGTGGTGGACGTACGAGTACACACGCCTGGATGACCACGGCAACTACGGGGACGTCAAAACCATGCGTTACCGAGACTGTTCGTTCTGCAACAGCCGGGGCGTGCGCTGAGGCGACGGCTTACGACGCCTTCTTGGCGATCGTCTCGCCCTTTTCCAGCTTCGCCTCGATGGCCTTCACCAGCCCGCCGAGCGTACGGCCGGGGCCGAGGATCTGGCCCGCCAGGGCGCGGCCGGGGCTGACGACCAGCGTGATGACCTGCCCGATGGCCTCGTCCTTGGTCGGGAACTTGCTGAGCTCCTTGACGCCCTTGTCGCCCTCGAACAGCGTGCCGTCGAGGATCGCGCCCTTGAGCTCGATGCCCGGGAAGTCCTTGACCAAAGCCACGATCTCGCGCGCGACTTCCACGACGCTCTCGCCCCCGTACGCCAGGGCGCTCGCGCCCGTGAGCATCTTGGCCAGCGGCTCGAGTCCGGTGCCCGCGAACGACTTGCGGGCCAGGCTGTTCCGCACGACCGTGATGCGGATCTTCTTGCCGTTGAGGGTCCGCCGCACCTTGGTGGTGTCGATCGCCTTCATCCCGCGGATGGAGATGAGCATCGCGTCGCTCAGGCCGTCGAAGCGGGCCCGGTAGTCCTTCACGATCAGGTTCTTGACTTGCTTGGACATGGCTCACCTCGGGCGCTCAGTGCGCCTCCGCTCCCTGCGACACGTACTTGATCTGGACCCCCGGCGTCATGGCGCCGCTGATGACCACCTTCCGGATGAACGCCCCCTTCGTGGTCGGCGGACGCAGCCGCTCGATGTGCGCGATGAAGTGCTCCAGGTTCGTCACCAGCGCGGCGTCCGCGAAGCTCAACTTGCCCAGCACCGCGTGAACGTTCCCGCCCTTGTCGTTCCGGTACTCGACCTTGCCCGCGCTGAATTCCCGCACGGCCTCCACGACCTTGGGGGTCACCTGGCCGGTCTTCGGCGAGGGCATCAGGCCCTTGGGCCCGAGCACCTTGCCCAGCTTGCTCACCACGCGCATCATGTCGGGCGCGGCGATCGCCACGTCGAAATCCATCCAGCCCTTCTCGATCTCGTCCACCAGGCTCTCGGCCCCCGCCTTCACCGCGCCCGCCTTCAGCGCATCACCCGCCAGGTCCTCGCGGCAGAACGCGATCACGCGCTTGGTCACGCCGATCCCGTTGGGGAGCGACACGCTGCCGCGCAGACCCTGCTCCGTGTTGCTCGAGTCCATGTTCAGGTGGATCGCGACGTTGACCGTCTGGTCGAACTTCGGACCCTTGAACTTCTTCAGCGCCGCCACCGCCTCCGGCGCCGCGAGCGGGTCCTTCGGCGCCAGCTCGACGTTGGCACGCATCCGCTTCGAGTTCGCGAGCACTTTCACCTTTGCCATGGCTCAGCCCTCCACCACGGTCACGCCCATGGAACGGGCCGTGCCCTCGATGACCCGCATCGCCGACTCGATGGAGGCCGAATTCAGATCGGCCATCTTGTCCTGCGCAATCTTCTTGACCTGCGACTTGGTGATCTTCCCCACCTTGTCCTTGTTCGGAACCCCCGAGCCCTTCTCCACCTTCGCGGCCTCCTTGATGAGGACGCTCGCGGGCGAGCTCTTGATCTCGAACGTGAACGAACGATCGGTGAAGACCGTCACCACGCACCCGACCACGCGGCCCTTCAGCGGAGCCGTCGCGGCGTTGAACTGCTGGATGAACTGGCCGGGATTGACGCCGTTGGCGCCCAGCACCGGGCCGAGCGGGGGCGCCGGCGTCGCCTGACCACCGGGCGCCATCAGCTTGAACGTGCTCTTGATTTCTTTCTTGGCCTTTGCCGCCATCGCTGCTCTCCACCTCCCACCTTGAACGACCCCGGCAGGCCGGCATCAATCGCGGTGGTGCATTCGGTTCAGGCCCAACGGGGGCCGCAGCCGTCTTTGGATGTAGGGGACGAGTATAGCGCCAGCACCGCTCGCGGCAAGCCCGATGCCCGTCCTGTCGTATCGCGACGCCACCTGTTTATGGGTAAGGCCCGTACGTCACGGCTTGATGGCGAGTTCCCATTCTTCGACCGCGCGCGCGCTCAAACCCGCCGCGCGGGCCCGCGCGAGCAACGAAGCCGCCACTTTCGAGTTTCCCTCCGCCTGCACCAGCATCAGCGCCAGCACATACCCGCCCGCCGACTTCGATCGGGCGGCAAATGTCTGCGCGTCGCGCGCGCGGCCCGACACCCACGTGCGATCGCGGTCGAATTCCGTCGGATCCAAAGGGATCGCCGCGAGCGCGGGATCGACTTCGTACGCGCGAAGCGCGGCCGACGCCGCTTCCCAAATCCGGCGCGACTCCACCAAGGACACCGCCAGCAGCCGTTGCGCCGCCGCGTCATCCGGGCTGGTCTTTAAGTGATACCGGAATCGGTCCGCGGCGTGCTCCCAATCTCCGGCCTTGAGCGCGATCATCGCCTCCTCGCGCGCCGGAATGGGCTTCGCGTCTTTCGGCTCGGTCACTTCTTTCCACTTGGTGCCGTACACCACGAACGGGTCGTAGGTGCCCGCCGGTGTGGCGGATCGCACCTGGTTTCCCGAAATAATGACTGGGTAGCCGCTCTGGGTTACCCCTGAACCGGTTGCGGCCCCCGGCGCGCCCGATCGGCGCAAGACATCAATGTACGAGTCTGGACGCACACGTCCGGTCACGCCTCCTCCCGGCACGATGTACGTCGGCATTTGACTCCGGCGAGCGAGGTCGCGCACCGCGTCCCGATCGATCTTCCCGTCCTTGATCAGCCCGGCCCCGGCATCGACTCCCCCGGGTTTGAATTGCCCGGCATCGTTGCGGTGCACGCGCGTCGGTTCGACCCCTGGATCACCAATAAACCGACCCCCCCCTGCGGACACCCCTTGCACGGCGGTCGGTGCCAACAACCGGGCCCCTTTTGATTGAACTCCCGAGAAAAACTGGGGCAGCGCGCCCGGTACCCGCCAGGCGTTGGGGAGGCTGATCTCGCTCGTCGGGCCGGGCCGAGATTCCATAAGAGGATCGCCGGCCGAGATGCCAGTACCCGGGGAGGCCACCTCCGGCTTCGCATCGACTTTTGTGTTCCCGTCCGGCGCACCGGCCGCACGATTGCCGCCATCCGAAACCACGGAAGACCAATCGATACGGGTCAGCCCGCCGAATTCAACCCGGTCCGAAGCCGGCACCGCCCCGCGGGTCCGGAGGTCACCGAATATCGCCAGACGCAGTCCGTTGACTTGGGCTACGGAAATCGACTGGAACGCTCCCGCCGATGCGAACCCGGCGACTATCACCCGTGTCCAGCAATTCCGCATGGCCATACTCCCTGTCCCCAGAATCTTGTCGGCCGCACCCTTATCTACCGGTCAGCGTAGGAAAAGTTCCAGCATCGTCGGCGACGATTCCGAAAGCTCCCATTGACCGAAACGGGATTCTATGCAAATCATCCCCATAAATGGTGTCTTGCGTCGAATATCGAGTCTAAGAATTCCACTCATTGTGGTGACGATCGCATGTGCCGGCTGCGCGCGTCACGGGGGTGTGTTCGAGCTCACGTCAGGAACGACCGGGGCGGTTTTCTCGACTTCATTACCCGGCGCGGCCTATTCGACACCGGACGCGAGCACCGCGGATCTCTACCTGACCGATCTTCCGCTGAACCGGCTTCAGAATCCGAACGACTCACTCGCCGACGTGTCCGGGAGCCTGGTGCATGTTCATCTGTTCCTGGTCCCGAAGGCGGGGAGCACGCCGATCGACGCGACGGCCTGCAACGCGACCGTGAGGCAGTTGGTGTTCGCGCAGGGCGTGCTCGGGCTGTACGCGGGCGGGGGCTTCTTCAATCCCTCGGGGGATCCAGGGGACCCCGAACTCGCCGGCTCGATGCGGGGTGCGTCGCTGAGGCTGGCTCGCTCATCGCCCGGTTTCGCCGATCGGCTCGGACCGGTCACGTTGGCGGGCACCTTCGGTGCACCTCGATCAGAAGGTCTGGCGAGGAACCTGGCGGCGCGGATGGAAGCGCTCATCGGCGCACTCCCCGATCGGCGCGCCGCGACGCCATAGTGACCAACACCAGACCGAATCGCCCGAGCCCCGCACGCGATCAGGGGTGCTCGCGTTCCCACGCGAAGACGACTCGCTCCGCCGCGCCCCGGTACAAGGTTCGGCGCAGGTTCTCGGGGAGCGCGAACCCGCGCAGGTTCGGGGCGCTGTTCGCGTCATAGCGACCGGGATCAACCATCATCAGGTCGGGGTCGGCGATCGGGGAGGGGGCATCACCGGAGCCCTCGAACATCCAGCGGAGCGCCCAGTACCTGCTCGCGTAGAGGTCGAACGCCTCTTCGGGAGACTGGGCGAGGTCGGACATGGGACTGCCCATCGACTTGACCGGCTGAAGGTGATCGTCGGTGGTCACGATGTCGGATCCGAAGAGGATCCGGCCGTCCCATTTCCACAGGAAAGCGAGCATCTCCGGGGCCGGGTGCCGGCTGAGTTCACGCACCATCCACTTGGTGGCCGAGGTATCGAGATGGAGATTGGGGTGTCGGGTCAGCAGGCCGTCGAGGAAGCCGATGTCCTCGGGCCAGCCCCCCATGTGCGCGGCGATCCAGGGGGCCGCGAACCTGTCGAGCATGCGCTCCAGCCCCTCGTACTGGGCGCGCTTGGTGCCGTACCGGGACGCGTCGGCGTACTTGGTGGAGAACCAGGTGTCGGGGTCGGCAACATGGACCATGAACATCATGCCGAGCGACTGGCCCAACTCGCAGGCCTTCACACGCCAGGGTGAGTCGATCTCCGACAGGTCCGTGGCGCCGTCGGGCAAGATGTCCCGCAAGCGCGGCGAATTCCAGATCTTGAGCATCCGCGCGTCGAAGTCGCGGCGGAATGTCTCGATGACCGGCAGGTACCCGTCACGGTGGGCGCGGGCGCGATCCGGGTCGCCGAAGTTCGGCATGGCGATGAACCGGACGCTCGGACCGAGCGTGTCGCGCACCGCCGCCGCGTCGGTCACGCGCGACATGGTGTACGTTCGCTCGATTCCAAAACAGGTGCGTGCCTGATCGTAGATGCGGCAGGCACCGACCCCGTGCACGTGAGCATGGATGTCAATCACGGGGACGCACGGCGCGCCAAGCTCCGCCGCTTTGTCGCGGTAGTCCCATCCGAAGCGATTGGCGGCGCGTACACGCGCGGGCTCGCCCGTGCTCATCGGCGGATGGTAGCCGCGGCGCCACTCCGCTCCCGGATCGATCGGAGCGATGGAGGCAGAGCGTCGCGGGGGGACGCGATCCTACCGTTGCGCATGTCACTGCGCGACTATGTCACACTCGGCCGTTCCGGCCTGCGCGTCTCTCCTCTGTGCCTGGGCGCGATGACGTTCGGCCCGGACTGGGGCTGGGGCTCCGCGGTCGAGGATTCCAAGCGGATCATCGACGCGTACCTCGACGCCGGCGGCAACTTCATCGACACCGCCAACATCTACACCAAGGGGCACTCCGAGGCGATCATCGGCGATCACCTGGGCCGCAGTCCGGCGCGGCGCGACCGCACCGTCATCGCCACCAAGTTCATGGGCAACCTGTATCCCGGGGACCCCAACGGCGGCGGCGCGGGACGGAAAGCAATTCTCGCCGCGTGCGAGGAGTCGCTCCGCCGCCTCCGGACGGCGTACATCGACCTGTACTGGATGCACTTTCACGATCCGCACACGCCGATGGACGAGACCATGCGAGCGCTGGACGACCTCGTGCGCGCGGGCAAGGTGCGGCACATCGGGTTCTCGGACACGCCGGCGTGGGTCTGCACGCAGGCGCAGTACGAGGCGATCTTCCGGCACTGGACACCCCTGATCGCGCTGCAGATCGAGTACTCGCTGCTGGAACGGACGGTGGAGGCCGACCTCATCCCCATGGCCCGCGCGCTGGGCCTTGGCGTTACGCCGTGGTCGCCGCTGAAGGGGGGGATCCTGACCGGGAAGTACTCGCGCACCAAGCGGCCCACGGAAGGGCGGGGCACCAGCGAGTGGATCACCGGACAGCTGAACGAGCGTGTGTACAAGCTGGTGGACGCCCTGCAGTCCATCGCCGGCCAGACGCACGGCACGCCCGCCCGCGTGGCGCTGGCGTGGGTGCAGTCGCGTCCCGGCGTCGCGTCCAGCATCATCGGCGCCCGCACGCTGGATCAACTCACGGACAACCTCGCCGCGCTCGACGTCCACCTGCTGCCCGAGCACCTGCACACGCTCGACGAGCTGACGCGGCCGGAGATGCCATTCCCGCACGAGTTCCTGACCCGCGTCCGGTCCATCGCGCAGGGCGGGACGAGCATCAACGGCGCGCGGGCGGAGGTCTGGCCGCTCGCGCCGCGGTCCGACGCCGAGCGTCACTGACCGCTTCGCGCCCGACGCGCATCGCGGAAATGACGCTCCGACCGCGGGACCGGATCGCCATCCGCCGCGGCGCGTCGGCCGGCCGGGAACGCTCGACTATCATGCGTCCATGAGTCGGCCCGATCCCGATCATGCCCCGACTGATCAGGGACTGACCCGCGACACGTCCGGAACACCGCCCGCGCGCACCGACGCCGCGCCGGTGGACGAGTCGGTCGGGCCGTACAGGCTCCTGCAGGTGCTGGGCGAAGGCGGGTTCGGGATCGTCTATCGGGCCGCCCAGTCCGAGCCCATCCGACGTGAGGTGGCGCTGAAGATCATCAAGCCCGGGATGGACTCCGCGGCCGTGATCGCGCGATTCGAAGCGGAACGTCAGGCCCTCGCCGTGATGGACCACCCCAACGTGGCCAGGGTGTTCGACGCGGGCATCACGCCGAGCGGGCGGCCGTACTTCTCGATGGAGCTGATCCGGGGCGAACCGATCACGGCGTTCGCCGACCGGCAGGCGCTGGACTTGCCCGGGCGCATCGCGCTGATGGTGCAGGTGTGCGAGGCGGTCCAGCACGCGCACACCAAGGGGATCATCCACCGCGATCTCAAGCCGAGCAACATCCTCGTCGCGTACGACGGCGAGGGCCGCGCGACGGTGAAGGTCATCGACTTCGGCGTGGCCAAGGCGCTCAACCAGCGTCTGAGCGCGAACACGATCTTCACCTCGACCGGCCAGATGATCGGCACGCCCGAGTACATGAGCCCCGAGCAGGCCGAGATGTCCGGGCTCGACGTTGACACGCGCACGGACGTCTATTCGCTCGGCATGGTGCTGTACGAGTTGCTCACCGGCCAGCTCCCGTTCGATCCCCGCTCGCTCCGGTCCGCGGCCCTGGGCGAGATCCAGCGCATGATCCGCGAGGTCGAGCCCCCCAAGCCCAGCACCCGGCTCGCGCGCTCGGGCGAGTCCGCCGCCGGTCGCGCCCGTACGCGCGCGATGGCCACCGCGCTGCGCGGCGAGCTGGACTGGGTCGTGATGAAGTGCCTGGAGAAGGACCGCGCCCGCCGCTACCCGACCCCCAACGCGCTCGCGGCCGAGCTCATCCGCTACCTCGGCAACGAGCCCGTGCTGGCGCGGCCCCCCAGCGCCACCTACCGGATCGGCAAGTTCGTCAGGCGACGCAAGGGGCTCGTGACGGCGCTGGCGGTTGTCGCGATCACCATGCTCGCGGGCGTCGCGGCCAGCCTCTGGCAGGCCCGCGTGGCGCGGGAGCAGCGCGACCGGGCCGTCGAGGCCGAGGCCCGGCAGCGCCTCCTGACCGTGGCCGAATCGGACGCACGCCGGGACGCCGAGTTCGCGCGCCGCAAGGCCGAGACCACGAGCGCGTTCGTCATCGAGGCGTTGAACCGATCCGATCCCAACCAGGGAGGCCGCCAGGGCGTGCTCGTGACGGAGGCGATGCAGGCCGCGGCGGCGCAGCTCGACCGCGGACAGTTCCAGGGCGAACCGGCGATCGAGGCTTCGCTGCGCGCGGCGATCGCCGTGATCCTCTCCGGAAACGGTCGGAGCGAGGACGCCGTCCGGCACGCCGAACGCGCCGTCGCGCTGCTGCGCGATCTCCCCTCCGCGTCCCGGGTTGAACTCCCCGAGGCCCTCGGCGTGCTCGGCATGTCGATGACCGCGGCGGGTCGGGCCGCGCAGGCCGAGCCGCACTTCGTCGAGGCGCTCGACCTGACGCGGCGCCAGACGCCGCCCGACGAGCGACGACTCGCCGGAAGACTCGCCGACCTCGCGTTCGTGCGCTGGACACTCGGGCGGGCGGCCGATGCCGAGCCTCTCCACATCGAAGCGCTCGCCATCCGCCGTCGGATCCTCGACCCGGATCACGCGGACCTGTTCCAGAGCATCAACGGGCTGGCCACGGTGTACGAGCAACTCGGCAGGCTGACGGAGGCCGAGCCGTTGATGATCGAGGCGCTCGACGCGGCCCGCCGGATCCACACGGGCGATCACCCCTACGTGGCGGACGCGCTCAACAACCTCGCCATGCTGCGGAAGGCCGACGGCAGGATTGCGGAGGCCGAGCCGCTCCTGGTCGAGAGCCTCGGCATGCGCCGCCGCGTCTTCGCCGGGGACCACCCGACCGTGGCGCAGAGCCTCAACAACCTCGCGAACGTGCGCGAGATGCTCGGCCGCCCCGCGGAAGCCGAGCCGCTGTACACGCAGTCGCTGGACATGGTGCGCCGGCTGTACCCGGGCGATCACCCCGAAGTGGCCCGGACCCTCAACAACGTCGGTTCGGTCCGTCGCGCGCTCGGCCGCCCCGAGGAGGCCGAGCCGCTCTTCGTGGAATCGCTCGCCATGACGCGCCGGCTGTACCCCGGCGACCACCCGAGCATCGCCGGCGTCCTGGGCAACCTCGCCTCCTTGCGGCGCTCCCTCGGCCGGCTGGCCGAGGCCGAGCCTCTCTATGAGGAGGCTCTCGCGATGAACCGCCGCCTGTACCCGGGCGATCATCCGCAACTCGCGCAGAGCATGAACAATCTGGCCGTGCTCCGCCTGGCACAGGGCCGGCGGGACGAGGCCACGACGCTGATCGACGCCGCCGCCGACATGATCCTCCGCGTCGTCGCGCCGGATCATCCGCTCGCCAAGCGGATCCTGGACCGGCAGAAGGAGATCCACGGCGGCTAGACGTGGAATCCGCCCGGGCAAACCCGTCGTCGGTCCGCCTCTTCGTCGCGATCAGTACGCTCGCACGACCATCGCCCCGGGGTAGAACCGCTCGACCATTGTCCACCACGCCTCGCCCTTGTCCGCGAACCCTTTGGCGCAGTACTGGCACATGCCCACGCCGTGGCCGAAGCCGCGCCCGCTGATCGTGAACACGTTCCCCTGCGACACAACCTCGACGTCGCCGCTGGCCACGCGCGTCTCGCCGGTGATCGCGGGCAGGCCGGGCGCGGAGGTGTTGCACGCGACGCGGAAGTCCTCCGCGCTCAGGGTGTACGTCTTGCCCGCCGCGTCTGACACCACGAAACGTGTCGGACGGCTCAACGCGTTGAACTGCGCGGCACGGACCGATTCCAGCGCCCCGAGCGCCTTCACGGGGTGCCCGTTGTCCTTCCCCCACGCCGCCAGCCGCTTCTCGAGCTCCTTGCGATCGCGCGTCCGCGTCCATCGATAGAGCCTGGAGCTCTCGCAGGAGTGCTCGCGGGCCCGCGCCTGGATCGGCGGCGTCAGGTTGTACTCGTACCCCGGGCCGGTCGGGAACGTGTCCATCGCCGATGCCGCGCGGCCGCCGCACGTGCTGCTGTAGTACGCCCGGATCACGCGCCCCGCGTGCGTGATGACGATCCCGCGCGTGGAGCGCACCGCCTCCGCGGCCACCGCCAGCTCCGACACGCCCGTGTACACCTGGTCGCGCGTCGTGCTCTCGACGTCGTACCGGGCGCCGGACTTGCGGAGCTTCTCCTGGATCGCGTAGGTGCGCGCGCAGATCGCCTGCACCTGGAACGTCTCCAGCGGCCAATTCCGGAATAGCTCGCCCGAGACCACGCCCTCCAGGTACCGCTCCAGACCGATGAACTCGATCGCGTCCAGGGCCCGCATCGACACGTCCGATCGCGCGCTCAGCCGAAGCTCACCCGGATACTCCGTTCCCTTTGGATTCGCCGCGGTCGACACCCGCAGGCGCCCCACGCTCCCGTCCGCGGCGGTCGGTTCCTTCCCCGCTCCGCCCGACCGCACGATCAGCTCGGCCCCGCGTGGGAACGACGCCGCCGGCCCGCCCGCGGGAGTGACCAGCCAGCCCTTCTCCTCTAGCGAGACATCGACCGACGACCCCGAGACCTCCGGCGTGCCCGCCGGTCCCCGCACCGAGATCAACCCTCCCCCGCCGCTCCCCGCGCCAGCCGAGCCGGGCGCGGCGAGGTTCACGACCCCTTCGTGCGCAGTCAGCACGCGCACGCGGATGTCCGGTTCGCCGCCGATCCCCTCCACCGCCATCCGTGGCACGAACCGCTCGGCGCGCCGCTCGGCCCCGGCGGCCCTCGTCGCCCCGCTCATCCCACCCAGCCCCAGCGACTGGCAGGACGGGAGCACCACCCCCAGCAGCAAGGAGACCGCGACCACCGCCACGAACGCTCCGAGCGTCGATACGCGTTCCCGCGTGCTCCGATCGAGTTGTGCCCACCAGTGCCCCATGACCCCAGCATCATCGGCCCGAGCGGCGCCCCTTTCTACAGCCTTCGCGCAGGCGTTTTCCCGTCGGCGCAGCGCGCGCCGATTCACGCACGCACACCGTACACTCCCCGCATGAGCGTTGACCGCGGCTCCGACGACGATCTCGATCTGCTCGCCCTCACCCTGATCCCGGGCTTCGGCCCGATCCTCATCGGCCGCGCCATCCGCACGCTCGGCTCACCCGCGGCGGTGCTCGCCGCGGATGCGTCGCGTCTCGCCTCCGTCAAGGGACTGGGCCCGAGCCGAGCCGCCGCACTCGCCGCGGCTCGGAACGAGGCGCGCGCTCGGGCCCGCAAGGAGCGTGAGGCCGCCCGCGCGCTCGGGGCCCGGATCGTCTCGATGCTTGACCCGGAATATCCCCCACTGCTTGCCGAGATTCCCGATCCCCCGCCCGTTCTCTATGTCCGCGGCGAAATCCGGCCTCAGGAACATGACCGCTACGCCGTCGCGGTCGTCGGTTCCCGCCGCGCCTCGCAGTACGGGCTCGAGCAATCCGATCGCTTCGCGCTGGCCCTGGCCCAGGCTGGTCTGACGGTGGTGTCCGGCGGAGCTCGCGGAATCGACACCGCCGCGCACCGTGCCGCCATGCGTGCCGGCGGCCGCACGTTGGTCGTCATGGGCTGCGGGTTGGCCCACGTCTATCCGGAGGAGAACGCGCCCCTCTTCGACCAGGTGGCCTCGGGACGAGGCGCCGTGCTTTCCGAACTGCCGCTCCATGCGGAACCCCGCGCCGAGAACTTCCCGGCTCGGAACCGCATCATCTCGGGCTTGAGCCTCGGGGTCCTCGTCATCGAGGCCGCCGCCGGATCGGGCGCACTGATCACCGCCCGGCTCGCCGCGGAAGAGCACTCCCGCGACGTGTTCGCTCTGCCGGGCCGGGTGGACTCACCACACTGCGAGGGCTCGTTGGCGCTGCTCAAGCAGGGCGGAGCACTGCTGGTCACGCATCCCGCCGATCTGGTTGAATCGCTCGAGAGCCCCGCCCGTCATGCGCACGGCGGCACGCACGAAGCTCGCTATTCCCGCCCGGCAGAGGCCCACGAGCCCGCGCTCGCTCGCCAGACCGACTCCGCGTCGTTCGTCGCGTCAGACGCGCAGCCCGAACCAGTTTCGTCCCGTTCCGCGACCCAGGCCACCATCCTCGAAGCGCTCCGGCAGCCCCTGGCAGTGGACGAACTCGCCCAGCTCACCAGCCTTCCGATTGCTGCAATCCGAGCCGAGCTCACGCTCTTGGAAATTCGAAAGCTGATCAAGAGAGACGGCGAAAAATATCGTGGAGTCAGCGCCAACCGTGCAAACAAAGCACCATAAGTATTTTATTGACAGCATGTTACGAATGATCATGGCCGCTTGACCATCAGCGATAATACCCCAAATTGGGGATTATTTCGCACGATTTTCCAATCATAATCCTGACAAAAAAAGTACCTTGAGCACTTGCCGTGCGGACGATGATAGGGTATCGTAGACCAAACGAGCCGGAACAGTCTGGCCGTTTGGGGAGCCGTTCGGGAAACGAAACCTCGATCGGCTTAGCCCATCAGGAGTGATGGGCCGCGTGAGATGGTACTTCGGTGGAACCCGAGATCTCGTCGAACACGGCGAGCATCGTGCTCGGAGCAATTCGGTGCTGGCCTCCGGGCACGGAGCACGACCATGCCGACGAGAACACGAATCCCCGATCGGAGCCGCTTGCCGCTCCGACCGGGACAGACTCGGGAGCGTGACATGGGATATTTGACATTGACATCGGGCCACGCGCTGCCGCTCATCCGGACGGGTCCGGGAGGAGATTTCGTTCTGGACTATCCGCTTCACGACCCCCCGGCACGCTGGCTGCCCGTGGCCGAAACCCGGGATCGGTTCCGGAGCACCGACGGAGTCGCCCCGCGGCGTACGCCGGTGATCGAGCTGGCCCTCCTGGGGGCCGCGCAGCGCGTGCTTCACGAGCACGCCCGGGCATTCGGTGAGGCGTGGTCCCGCCTGAGCCGCTCCCTGATCGGGCCGGCCTTGGGCGTGGAGGGGTCAAGAGGGGGCGGCGTGCCGAACGCCGATGGTCCGCTGTTCCGGTTCACATCTTTGGAGAGGTCGCACGATGAATCTGACTCCCAAGCAACTCAAGATCCTGCAGCTCATCCGCAACTGCCGCGTGCGTCATGGCTATTCGCCGACGATGCAGGAGCTGGCGGACGAAATCGGCGTGAGCAAGGTCACGGTGTTCGAGCACGTCGAAGCGCTCATCAAAAAGGGCGCGCTCGTGCGCGAGCCGAACAAAGCTCGCTCTTTGTCGATCGCGAAGGACATCGCCGTCCCTGACGAGGCCCGGCCGATGCACTTCCCGCTGATCGGCTCCATCGCCGCCGGGAGGCCCATCGAGGCCGTTGAGGACCGCAACGAGATCGACCTCGCCGAGATGATCGGCCCGCGGGGCAAGGCGTCCAGCGCCTTCGCGCTCCGGGTCAAGGGAGACTCGATGCGTGATGAGGGCATCCTCGACGGGGACTTTGTGCTCGTCGAGCGCGCCGACACCGCCACCAACGGCGACCGGGTCGTGGCCCTGCTTCCCAACGGCGAGGCCACCCTCAAGACGTTCTTCCGCGAAGGCGATCATGTCCGGCTGCAGCCCGCGAACCCCGATTTCCAGCCCATCATCGTCAAGGACTGCCGCATCCAGGGCGTGGTGCGCAACGTGCTCCGGCGATACTGATCGTGCCGGCGGCGGCCGAACGCCGTCCACCGGTTCGTCAGACGCTGAAGTACTTCGCTTCGGGGTGATGGACGATGATCGCCGTCGTCGACTGCTCCGGCACGATCTGCCAGTTGTCCGTCAGCGTGCAGCCGATCCGCTCGGGCTTGAGCAAGCGGAAGAGCTTCTCCTGATCGGCCATCTCGGGACACGCGGGGTAGCCGAAGGAGTACCGCGAGCCCCGGTATTTCTGCGTGAACAACTCGCGGATGCGCGGCGAGTCCTCCCCCGCGATGCCGAGTTCCTGCCGCATGCGCTTGTGCCACATCTCGGCCAGCGCCTCGGCGCACTCGACCCCCATGCCGTGGAGGTACAGGTATTCGGCATAGTCGTTGCGGGCGAACAGCTCCTGCGCCGCACGGGAAGCCTCGTGCCCCATGGTCACGCAATGAAGGCCGATCACGTCGGGCGCACCCGAGCCGACCGGCCGGAAAAAATCCGAAATGCACAGCGCCGTCGATCGTGACTGGCGCGGGAACGAGAATCGCTCGATCTCGATCCGATCGGCGGGCGAGCCGGGATCGTAGATGACCAGGTCGTCCCCCTGGGAATGGCAGGGAAAATAGCCGTACACCACCGCCGGCTTCAGCAGCCGCTGGTCCCGGCAGCGGGCCTTGAGCCGCTCGAAGATCGGTGTCACCTCATCGGCCACCAGCGCCTCGTACTCCTCGTCGGGCTGCGCGCCCTTCTTGAATTGCCACTGTCCACGGAACAGCGCCACGGTGTTGATGAACGGATAGATGCGCTCGAGCTCGACCTCGGGAACGAGACGCTCACCCCAGAACGGGGGCGTGGGAATCGCGACATCGCGGGACACGGCCGAGCGGCGCGGCGGCGCGACGGTGGCGGTCCCCGAACGCGCTTCGGCCTCGAGCGCCGCGGCGCGAGTCGCGCGATCCGACCGCTCGACCGTCGCTTCGGCCCGTGCGCGCTTGTCGAGTCGTTCGGCGATCTCGGAGTCGATCTCGTGCGCGCGCCCGGTGACCAGCCGTTCCATGGTGGCCAACCCCTCGAAGGCGTCCCGTCCGTAGTAGACCTTCCCCCGGTAGACACCCCGCAGGTGATGCTCGCAGTAGTGCCGGGTGAGCGCTGCGCCGCCCAGCAGCACCGGCGCACGCACGCCCTGGGCGTTGAGCTCGTTGAGGTTCTCCTCCATCACGTTCACGCTCTTGACCAGCAGGCCGGACATCCCGATGGCGTCGGCCTTGTGCTCGCGCCAGGCCTTCAGGATGTCGGCGATGGGCTGCTTGATGCCCAGGTTCACCACCGTGAATCCGTTGTTGCTCAGGATGATGTCGACCAGGTTCTTGCCGATGTCGTGCACGTCGCCCTTGACGGTGGCGAGCACGATGGTGCCCTTGGTCTGGCCCGCGACACGCTCCATCAACGGTTCGAGACGCGCCACCGCCATCTTCATCACCTCGGCGGACTGCAGCACGAAGGGCAGCTGCATCTGGCCCGAGCCGAACAACTCGCCGACCGTCTTCATGCCGTCGAGCAGGTGATCGTTGATGATGTCGAGCGGCGCGTACCTCGTCAGCGCTTCGTCCAGGGTGGCGGCGAGGCCTTCCTTCTCGCCATCGATGATGTGCGCGCGGAGGCGTTCCTCCAGCGTCAGCTCGGCGGCGGCCCGCTTCGCGGCCGTGCCGGTGACCTCGGCATCCTTGAACATCTCGATGAAAGCCTGCAACGGGTCGAACCCCCCGCGGCCGTCCTTGCCGCGGCGGTCGTAGATCAGATCCAGGGCCGCGTCCCATTGCGAGGCAGGGATCTTGTTCCGTGGCAGGATCTTGCTGAAATGCAGGATGGCGCTGGTGAGACCGGCCTCCCGAAGCTCGTGGAGAAAGGCGCTGTTGAGCACGACCCGCGCCGCGGGCTTGAGGCCGAACGAAACGTTGGACAGCCCGACGGTCGTCTGGCACTCGGGGAACCGGCGCATGATGCGCCGCACGCCCTCGATCGTCTCCAGCGCGCTGCGACGGTCGGACTCCATCCCGGTGGAGATGGGAAGCACCAGCGGGTCGAAGAGAAGGTCGCACGGGGCGAGCCCGTGCCGTTCGACGGCGCGCCGGAAGCCGCGCTCGGCGATGGCGAGCTTGCGCTCGGCGGTGCGGGCCATCGAGGCTTCCTTGTCCTCGTCGATGGACCCGATGACCAGCGCCGCGCCGTACGTCGCGGCCAGGCCGCACACCTGATCGAACTTGTCGTCGCCGTCCTCGAAGTTGGCCGAGTTGATGATGCACTTGCCGCCCGCGTGACGAAGCCCCGCCTCCAGGGTGGCCAGCTGCGTCGAGTCGAGCATGAGCGGCGCGTTGACCTGCCGCACCACCCGCTTCACGACCTCGGACATGTCGCGGGCGTTGTCCCGGCCGGCGTAGTCCACGTTCAGGTCGAGCGCGTGCGCGCCGTCGTGACGCACCTGCTCGCGGGCGAGCGAGACGATGCCGTCGAAGTCCTCGGCCTCCAGCAGCCGCTTGAACGCCCGCGAGCCCGACGCGTTCATCCGCTCGCCGATGATGAATATCGAATTGTCCTGGCGGTACTCCTGCGGCGCGTACAGGCTGGTCACGCTCGGGGCCGGGCCGACGGACGCGTGGGCCGGGCCGCGCGTGCCGCGTCGGGCCAGCCCGGTCGATTCAAGGGTGCGGGCGAGCAGGCCGATGTGCGCGGCCGTGGTGCCGCAGCACCCGCCGACGATCCCGACCCCGTCCTCCTCGACCATCCGGACCAGCGCCTCGACGAACGGCTCGGGCTTGAGCGGATACTCGGTCCGACCTTCGTGCAGCACCGGCAGGCCGGCGTTGGGTACCACGGAGACGCAACGGCCGGGCCGAACGCCCATCGCACCCCAGTGGCGGCCCAGCCACTGCACGTGCGGCGTCATCTCCGTCGGACCCGTGGCGCAATTCAGCCCCAGCGAGGCGATGGGGTAGCCCGCCAGCGCCGAGGCCACCGCCGCGATCTCCGTGCCCAGCAGCATCGAGCCCGTGGTCTCGATGGTGACCGACACCATGATGGGAATGTCGTCCGGGCTTTTGCCGCGCTCGGCGAGCGCGGCAAGGCAGGCGTTCACCGCGCACTTGATCTGGAGCAGGTCCTGGCATGTCTCAACAAGGAACGCGTCGGCCGAGCCATCGATCAGCCCCAGCGCCTGCTCCTTGTAGGACCCGAGCATCTCGGCCCAGTTGGTGTTGCCGAGCGTGATCAGCCGCGTGCCGGGCCCCATCGAACCGAGCACGAAACGAGGCTTGTCGGCCGAATGGTGCTTCACGCACGCCGCACGCGCGATCTCGGCGCCCCGCTTGTTGAGCGCGTAGGACTCTTCCTGGAGACCGAATTCGCACAGCACCAATCGATTCGCGCCGAACGTGTTTGTCTCGACGGCGTCCGCGCCCGCGGCGAGAAACCCCTCGTGGATTTCCTGCACGATGTCCGGTCGGGAACGCACCAGAACGTCCGTGCAGTTCTCGCAGCCGCAATAGTCCTTCTCGACCGTGAGGGGGTAGGTATGAACCGTCGTGCCCATGGCGCCGTCCAGGACCAGAACTCGGCGGGCGAGGGCCTGGAGGAGCGGGCTGGTCATGGCGTCGGGCTCCGGTTGGGCGGTTCGGCGTGGCGCACATTCATCCGTTTATGCGAATATACGGATGGAGTATACCCCGCCCCGGGCACGCGGCTGAAGGGTGCCTATTTCATCGGACCGGTCGGCAGTCGGCCTGATACTCAATGACCGGAACTCGGACCCAATCCCAGCACACATGCGGGGCCTTGTGCCAAACAGCGACGAAACGGCAGCGAGCTGCCAGCGCGCAGCCGAATGAACCGTCAATCGGTTATTGGACCATTGATTGCGGGTGAGAGTCGAGAATCACTTCTTCTTCTGGAAGTAGTTGCCCGCGAACTTCTTCTGAAACTTCTCGACGCGGCCGGCGGCATCGACGAAGGCCTGCTTGCCGGTGAAGAACGGGTGCGAGCCGGACCACACTTCCACGTGCAACTCTGGAACGGTGGCGCCGGTCGTGAAGACGTGAACTCCGTTGTGAAAGACCTTGCAGTTGTGGTAGTACTTGGGGTGAGTCTTGGCCTTCATGACGGGGCTCCAAACGCGCGGGATTCGACCTGGGAACATCGGCAGCGGTCGCCGGCAAGCGAAGGTGGGGAGAAGTGTAGCCCGCACCGGCCGATCGATTCCATTCGGAGCGCCGTGACAAGGGCTGCCGGGGGGAACGCCGGACGTTGCGATTCGCCGCGAAACTGACCGAACCGGGAAAGATGGGGGCGAAGTCGGGGGCGGAATCGTCAACTCGGGGGGGTGCTTGACCGATGTGGTCGGAGGGCTATGGTCTGGCCCCCGGCGGGAGCGGTGCGCGTGCCAGACGCGCGGCCCGGCGCGGCGATAATCCGAGTGTTTCCCCGATAGCTCAATGGTAGAGCGGCCGGCTGTTAACCGGCAGGTTCTAGGTTCGAGTCCTAGTCGGGGAGTTTTAGACCGGCGCCGTCGCGGAAACGCGGCGGCGTTTTGGTTTACGGATCGGCCCCATTTGAGCCATCATGCCGAGTTCGCGGAAAGTCCCGCCGTGGCGGGGGTTTCGGCGCTTCCCGGCCCGCCCGCCGCGCTCTCGGTCTTGAAACCGAATCTCGGGGTCCGACGGCAACCCCCACGGTTGCTCTCGCCCCACCGGCGGCAACCCTCTCGGACTCTCGCGCTCTCTGGTTGACGCCCCCCGCGAGGTAAACAGGAGGGTTGCTCTCGGGGGCCCTTCCCGGTCGTCAGTGCGCGTCGAACCACGGATGAGCCAGTGACCCCGATACCGAGCAGGAACCACCGCGCGCCAGTTCGTCGCTCGATGTCGTCGAGCGAGTGCGCGGTGGCCGATTGCGCGAGCACGGCGGCCACCGCCGCCACCTGCGCCGGCAGGTCGCCCGGCCACGGAATTTTCGATGCTTTAGAAGCCGCATGGACAGGCGCTTCCAGGCCA